>NZ_JBIBEO010000002.1:0-948668 GCF_042902595.1 Streptomyces sp. NPDC012508 | reverse complement strand
GACCTCGCCGAGGACGGCATGACGATGATCGTCGTCACCCACGAGATGGGCTTCGCCCGCGAGGTCGGCGACAACCTCGTCTTCATGGACGGCGGAGTGGTGGTCGAGTCCGGCCACCCGCGCGACGTCCTGGGCAACCCGCAGCACGACCGGACGAAGGCATTCCTGTCCAAGGTGCTGTAGTTCGAAGGCACGGAAAGGGGCGGTACGGGGATCCCGTACCGCCCCTTCCCCATACCGGCCCGTCCCTGTACCGCCCCATACCCGTTACGGCCCGGGCGCGCCGCGCAGGACGTGGACGACGAAGGAGGCGACGTACCGAAGGGAACCGCCTGACCCTCGCATGCCCGGTCAGGGCCGGGTCGGACGCCGAGGGTGTCCGACCCGGCCCTTCGTGGTTCAGGTGCGCCTGGCAGCCAGCTCGGTGCGGACCTCGCGGGCGGCCGTGACGAGGTTCTCCAGCGAGGCGCGGGTCTCGGGCCAGCCGCGGGTCTTCAGGCCGCAGTCGGGGTTCACCCACAGCCTGTCGGCCGGGATGGCCTCAAGTCCCTTGCGCAGGAGAGCCGCCGCCTCCTCCACGCCGGGCACGCGCGGGGAGTGGATGTCCCAGACACCGGGTCCGGCCTCCCGGGGGTAGCCGTGCGCGGCAAGTTCACCGGCGACCTGCATGCGGGAGCGGGCGGCCTCCAGGCTGATGACGTCGGCGTCGAGGTCGTCGATCGCCTGGACGATGTCGCCGAACTCCGCGTAGCACATGTGCGTGTGGATCTGGGTGTCCGGCCGTACGCCGCCGGTGGTGAGCCGGAAGGCCTCCGTCGCCCACGCCAGATAGGCGGCGTGGCCGGCGGCCCGCAGCGGCAGCGTCTCGCGAAGGGCCGGCTCGTCGACCTGGATGACGGACACGCCTGCCGCTTCGAGGTCCTCGACCTCGTCGCGCAGGGCGAGCGCCACCTGCCGCGCGGTCTCGCCGAGCGGCTGGTCGTCCCGTACGAACGACCAGGCGAGCATGGTGACCGGACCGGTCAGCATGCCCTTGACCGGCTTCGAGGTCTGCGACCGGGCGTACGCCGTCCAGCGCACCGTCATCGGCTCGGGGCGGGAGATGTCCCCGGCCAGAACCGGAGGCCTGACGTAACGGGTGCCGTAGGACTGCACCCAGCCGTGCCGGGTGGCCAAGTAGCCCGTCAGCTGCTCCGCGAAGTACTGCACCATGTCGTTGCGTTCGGGCTCCCCGTGCACCAGGACGTCGACCCCCACCAGCTCCTGGAAGGCGAGGACCTCGCGGATCTCGTCCTTGATCCGCTCCTCGTACCCTTTGGCGCCGATCCGGCCGGCCCGCAGCTCGGCCCGCGCGGTGCGCAGCTCGGGCGTCTGCGGGAACGACCCGATGGTCGTCGTCGGCAGCAGGGGAAGGCGCAGACGGGCGCGCTGCGCGGCGGCTCGCTCCGCGTACGGGTGCGAGCGCCGCCCGTCGGCGTCGGTGACGGCGGCGGTACGGGCCCGCACGGCGGGATCCCTGGTCAGTGCGGACCCGGCCCGTGAGGCCAGGTCGGCCCGGTTCGCCGCGAGTTCGGCCGCGATGGCGGCCGTGCCCCGGCCGAGTCCGCGCGCCAGAACGGCGATCTCCGCCGTCTTCTGGCGGGCGAAGGCGAGCCAGCGGGCGACCTGCGGATCGATGTCCCGCTCGGCGGTGGCGTCCAGCGGTACGTGCAGAAGGGAACAGGAGGCGGCGACGTCCACCTGGCCGGCGAGGCCGAGGAGCGTGCCGAGAACGGCCAGGGACTTCGTGAGGTCGTTGATCCAGATGTTGCGGCCGTCGACGACGCCCGCGACCAGCCGCTTGCCGGGCAGGCCGCCGACGGAGGCGAGGTCGTCGAGGCTGGCGACGCCCGACTCGGTGAAGTCGAGGGCCAGTCCTTCGACCGGCGCCTTGGCCAGGACGCCCAGCGCGTCGCCGAGCCGCCCGAAGTAGGAGGCGGCGAGCAGCTTCGGCCGGTCGGTCGCGGTGCCCAGGTCGCGGTAGGCGCGGGCGGCGGCGCTCAGCTCGGCCGGGGTGCGGTCCTGGACCAGGGCGGGCTCGTCGAGCTGGACCCACTCGGCGCCGGCCCCGCGGAGATCGGCGAGCACCTCGGCGTACACCGGCAGCAGGCGGTCCAGCAGGGTCAGCGGCTCGAAGTCCGGGGCCACGCCCGGCGCGGGCTTGGCCAGCAGCAGGTACGTGACGGGACCGACGAGGACCGGGCGGGCGGTGTGGCCGAGCGCCAGGGCCTCCTTCAGCTCGGTGACCTGCTTGCCCGAGTCGGTGGAGAAGACGGTGTCAGGGCCGAGTTCCGGGACCAGGTAGTGGTAGTTCGTGTCGAACCACTTGGTCATCTCCAGCGGGGCGGTGTCCTGGGTGCCCCGGGCCATCGCGAAGTAGCCGTCCAGCGCGTCGGCCGCGACCGCGGAGCGGTGCCGCTCGGGCACGGCGCCGACCATCACGGTGGTGTCGAGGACATGGTCGTAGTACGAGAAGTCGCCGGTCGGCACCTCGTGGATGCCGGCATCGGCCAGGTCCCGCCAGTTCGACCGGCGGAGGCCGGCCGCAGTCTCCCGAAGGGCGTCGGCGCAGACGCGGCCCTTCCAGTAGCCCTCGACGGCCTTCTTCAGTTCGCGGTTCTGCCCCTGACGGGGATAGCCGTACACGGTGGCTCGTGCTGCCGCGGCTGCGGACTTCGGTGTCACGGAACTCTCCTTCGCGAGATGTGCCCTTGAACGCCCCGGTGACGGGACGCGGACGCGAAGGAACGCACGACCGGGCGGACCACGTCGCGGACCTGCCGCATGTGCCGCTCGAGATACGCCGACCCGCCCACGAGGTCACCGGGATCACCGCACGCGAACGGTCGCGTACGGGCAACGGGCAGGTCTTCGGACTCGCGGGCACGTCTGCCGAGGCAGACACCTAATGGCCGTCGCTTCCCAGACCCGTACGGGCCCAGTGCGTATGACGGCGGTCGTTCCCGCTCACCGCTGCGGGGCAGTCCCGGATTCCCACCGGGTTCCCTCTTACGACGCATCCCGCCATGGGGTCCCCCCATGCCGTTCAGGCCATGGGGGAGGACGGGGCGAACCAGCTGCAAGGGCCACCTTAGGCGGACGGACGGCGCCACCGCACACGCTTGCCCGCATTCCGGAACGCGCCGTGACGCGCCGGGCCGGCTCTCCTCCCGTATCCCGGCGCGTCGCGGGGGCCCGGCCGGGTCAGTTGCGGCTCGCGGTGCAGTCCGCCGGGGTGGGGCGGCCGGTCGGCCAGGCGAGGCCGACGAAGCGGATGCGGCCGGGCGCGTCGGGCGCGAGTTCCACCACGGAGACCGCCTTGTTGTACGGGTTGCCGTAGTTGTCCAGGCAGATCCAGCCGCTGGCGCCGTCGACCTTGCCCATCCCGTGCAGCCGCAGCCATGCGTCGCTGATCCGGCCCAGGGTGGGGATGACCGGGTCGCCGTCGTCACGCATCCGGATGGCGGTGACCGCGGTGAGCCCCGCGTCGTAGAACGTGATCGTCCGCGAGTCGGTGAGTTCCACCGGGCCGATGTCCCCGATCTCCTTGCCGGCCGCCAGCTCGGCCAGGGTGCGGAAGGCGGCCGCGGAGCCGCCCGTCGCGGGTGCCTCGGGGCCGCTCCAGGCGTCGGGGTGGGCGACCGCGGCGTACTGGAGCGTCACGCCCTTGCGGAAGGCGTTCCAGTCGAGGAGCTTGTCCGAGGAGAGGGTGGAGGCCCCGGAGCCGGTGATGATCGTGTACTTCTTCTCGGTGCAGCCCCGGTTGCCCAGTTCGTTGACGAACTGCCGTAGCTGGACGGGCCGTCCGGCGAAGTAGATGACCTTGGCCGCCGAGGTGCAGATGGTGTCGACCATCTGGTCGAAGGCGTTGGCGGTCGTGCCTTCCTCGTGGAACTCCTCGGGCGCCCGGTACTGCTCGGGGGCGCGGGGCGATCCGGCGGTCCGTTCGGCGAAGGCGCGCTTGAGCGCGTCGACGTAGTTGTCGCCGGTGCGGATGTCCTCGACGACCAGGGTGTGCTTGGGGTCGATGCCCTCGTTGAAGTGGGACAGGGCCCTGGCCTGGTCGGTCGTGGTGGGGACGACCCGGGCGAGGCCCGGGTACGCGTCGGGCCTCTGCGCACTGTTGCCCGAGTCGTCGGCGGTGATGGGACCGCCGACGACGGGAATACCACGCTCGCGGGTGAGATAGCCGATGGCGGCCTGGGTGGTGGCCGTGGAGACGTCGAAGCCGATCACGGCCCGGAGGTTGTCGGTCGCCGACTCCGACATGGTGCCGAGCTGTTCGGCGACGGGCCGCCAATGCGTGTGGCTGCGGCCGGGGTTGGCGAGCAGGAGCCGTATCGCCGGCTTCTTGCTGTTTGAGTCGTGGTTGGCGCGGTACTGCGCCAGGTAGGCGCCCTGCACCTCGTGGAGCGTCTTCTGCTGCTCGAAGGCCTGCGCAGGTGCCATCGGCAGCATCACGGCGACGGAGACGTGCGGTTCGCCCTTGATCCGCTCGTTCTCCGCCTTGATCCGCGCGCTGACCTCCCTGAGGTTGTCCGCGAAGACGAAACTGCCGTCGGTGACGCCCGTGCACTCCCGGGATCCCTCGGGTCCCCGTTCCTCGACGCCCTTGCCGCAGGCCGGATCCGGACCGAGGACGACGATGCCGGCCCATACGGCGGCGCCGAGCACGGCCAGGGCGACGACGAGGGCGGCCGCCTTGGTGAGCGGTCCGCCGGGGAGTCTTGCGATGAACGACGTCATGACGCGGCACCTTCCTGGACGGGCAGGTCGGGAGCCTGAACTCCGGCCCGCAGACGGGCAGGCCAGGCGGCGGACGCCTCGCGGTAGGCTGCGTGCGCGGCCTTGTTGCCGTACAGCGTCTCCAGCGCGATGCGGACGGTGGTCAGCTCGTCCTCGCGCGGCGCGAGGGTGAGCGGGTCGGAGAGCCGCCACAGCAGCGGCACCAGGGAGGCGATCGCGTCGTGGTGCGGCCCGGGAGGGTCGCTGCGGCAGGCGGTGCACGAGAGGAAGGGGCTCCCGGCCGGGGGCGCGTACCCCTCGCGCGGGTGGGGCGCTGAGCAGACGAGATTGAGCGACGTCAGCCATGCGCCGGGCGGGACGACGGTGAACCGGTGGTGCAGGACGCCGACCACCTCGTCGACCCGGCCCAGTGCCAGCGTGTGGTGCAGATACGTGTCGCCGCGCGGATCGCACAGGGAGCGCAGCCGGAGCTGGGTGTCGCGCCAGCGGTCGTGGGTGACGGCGGCGGCGAGCCGGTGCCGCAGCAGCAGATCGAGAGCACGGTCGCCGTCGAGACAGGAACGGGTCCGGTACTCGTCGGCCTCACGCACACGGACGGCGACCAGCTCCTCGGAGTGGTCCTCGGGATGGGAGTACGTCCACAGCCCGCGCCGGGTGCCAGCGTCGGCCGCGGCGGAGAGCAGCACCAGTCGCTCCCGTAACACCGGATCGGGCAGCAGCTTCGCGAGAAGCGCGGGCGCGGCCTCGTCGAGGAGTTCCCCGCCTCGTATCGTGCCCACCTCCTCGACACGGCGCACGGCCGCGTCCGCGAGGATGCGGGCGCTCGCCGCGCGGCCGCCGCTGTAGCGGGCGACGACGCGGGGGAGGTGGTCGGGGTAGTCGACGGAGCTGAGCATCTCCGCGATGTGGGCGGGTTCGATGTCGGGGATGCTCAGGACCAGCGGCCGCGCCGGCGGTACGGCGTCGCCGCCGACCTCGCTCAGCGGCGGGTAGCCGTGGCCCCTGCCGAGCAGCGTGGCGAGGGCCACGGGCCGGGTCGGGGCCTTGCCCGGCGCGGCGCCGTGTCCGGGGAGTCCGGCGTCGAGCAGGTCGAGGAAGACGCGTCCGACGTCGGTGTGGGCGTTGTCCAGAAGCAGCAGCGGGCGTGGCTTCCTGTTGAGCCTGCGCAGGGTGCCGTAGTTGGCGTCGATGTCGTCGAGGAGCGCGGCGACGAGGTGTTCCTCCGCGCTGCGTCTGCGGTCGTCGAGCCGGCGGAAGCCACGGACGAACTGGAAGAGCCGCTGCAGCGAGTCGCCCTGATAGCCCTGGTTGCGGTGCAGCCGGGCGCCCCACCAGGCGAGCGCGCCCTTGTCCGGCTCGCTCCGCACGAGCTGCGCCCGGGCGGTGTCGAGGACGATCCCGGCGATGGTGTCGAGGCCGGGGACGGCGGACAGGACCAGCGGGAGGTTGTCCGTGACGACGTCGAACCAGCGGCCGAGGCTCTCCCTGCGGCGCCGTACGTCGGGGTCCTCGGCGGTGATGAGGGTACGCAGATCGGCCTCGGCCCGGCGCAGATCGGGCGGTCGTACGTCGGTCTCGTCACTGTTCAGCGGCCGCCAGGCGGTGACGACGAGGAGGCCCAGCGACAGCCGTGGGAAGGCCATCGGCTTGCCGAAGTGCCTTACCTCGAGGCCGAGTTTGTACGCGAGGAGATACAACAGGTGCGTGATGCGGGAGGCGTTGGGTACGTCGTCGTCACCGTCGGCCACGCCGGGCTCGCCGAAACCCGCTGCCCCGAGGTCGACCCGGGCGAGCGGCACCCGGCCGTTGTACGCGTCATGGACGGCGCCGAGGAGGGCGGTCTTGCCGCTGCCCCGCCCCCCGACGATCCGTACGACGGGCGCGCCCCTGGGATAGGCGAAGGGGACGAGGTACCCGTCCTTGTGATGCAGCCCCACCAGCCGCGGGACGAACCCCTCCTGCAGGGCCTGCTGACCGTACAACCTCCCGCCCATGGCGCTACCGCCTCCCCCTGTCAGCCGCGCGTCAAGAGATCAACTGGTCGTGCACAAAGGGAACTTACCCGAGATGCGCCTGTTCGGCAGTGGGGTTGTGGGCGATCAGCGGGTCGAATCGGCAGACGACACGAGGGCGCCCCGGGTCGGCCCGCGCGCAGGCGGCCGCCCCTGCGGAACGGGTCGCGCCGACACGGGCCGCTTGAGTCGGGCTACCCGCGCCGACACGGGCCGCATGAGTCCGGCTACCCGCTTCGTCCGTTTTGATGCGGACGAGCGCGATCGTCCGACGACGCCGCTCCGGGAGCGGTAAGTGCCGGTCCGCTGGGTAGCCGCCGCCATATGGAAGCCAACGAGACCACCTCGCTGAGTGCCGTCGCGCTCGTCTGCACCCTGTCCCCGTCCCCGGCGCCGTCCAGCTCACAGCTGCTGGCCGAGCAGACCATGCGCGCCCTCGCCGAGCACGGGGTCACCGGAAAGGTGATCCGTGTCGCCGACCACGACGTCAAGCCGGGCGTAGAGGTGGACATGGGCGACGGTGACGCCTGGCCGGACATCCGGGACACCGTCCTGGCCTCGGACATCCTCATCCTGTCGACGCCGATCTGGCTCGGCCACCCCTCCAGCATCGCCCAGCGCGTCCTGGAACGGCTCGACGCGGAGCTCGGGGAGAGCGACGACGAGGGCCGCATGCTCACCTACGGCAAGGTCGCCGGTGTCTGCGTGGTCGGCAACGAGGACGGCGCCCACAAGGTCGGCGCCGATCTCTTCCAAGGCCTGAACGACATCGGTTTCACCCTCCCCGCGAACGCCATCACCTACTGGGTCGGCGAGGCCATGCAGGGCACCGACTACCAGGACCTCGACAAGGTCCCGAAGAAGACGGCGGCCACCACCGCCACCCTGGCGGCCAACGCCTCGCACCTCGCCCGCCGGCTCAAGGGCGCGCAGTACCCGCCGAGCTGACGCACTCCGCCGCCGGACGCAGATGAAAGGAGCGAACCATGACGGAGTTCGGCTACTTCCTCGCCTGCGAGGAATTCACCCCCGCCCAACTGCTGGACCAGGCACAGAGCGCCGCGGACGCCGGCTTCACCCGGCTCGCGATCTCCGACCACTACCACCCGTGGAACGACGCCCAGGGCAGTAGTCCCTTCGTGTGGTCGATGATCGGGGCCCTCTCGCAGAAGGTCGCTCTGCCGGTCACCACCCTGGTCACCTGCCCCACCGTCCGTATGCACCCCGCCGTCACCGCACAGGCCGCGGCCACCTCCGGCGTCCTGCTCGACGGCGGCTTCACCTTCGGGGTGGGCACCGGTGAGGCGCTCAACGAACACGTACTGGGCGATCGCTGGCCTCGCCACGAGGTGCGGGCCGACATGCTGGAAGAGGCCGTCGAGGTGATGCGCAAACTGTTCACCGGCGACCTCGTCAGCCACCAGGGCCGGCACTACACCGTCGACAACGCGCGCCTCTACACCGTCCCCCGCGTCCCGCCCCCGGTCTATGTCTCCGCGTTCGGCCCGAAGGCCGCCGAGCTGGCCGGACGTGTCGGCGACGGCCTCGTCCTCATGACGCCCGACGCGGAACTGATCGAGGCGTTTCGCGAGGCAGGCGGCGAGGGCAAGCCGGTCATCGGCGGACTGAAGGTCTGCTGGGACACCGATCGCGAGAGGGCCGTCGACACCGTCCGCCGCCTGTGGTTCAGCGAGATGCTGCCCGGCGAACTCGCACAGATCCTGCCGACCCCCACCCACTTCGAGCAGGCCGGCGAACTCGTCACCCGCGAACAGGTGTCCGAGAACGTCCCCTGCGGGAACGACGCCGACGAGCACATCGCGGCGATCCGCGCCTACGTGGACGCGGGCTTCGACGAGGTCTACGTCGGACAGATCGGCCCCGACCAGCAGTCCTTCTTCGCCGACTACTCCAAGACCGTCCTGCCGGCGTTCACCTCCTGACGAGAGGAAACACCCGTGTCCATCAAGGTGTCCGACTACGTCCTCCAGCGGCTGCGCGAGTGGGACGTGGATCATGTCTTCGCCTACGCCGGCGACGGCATCAACGGCCTTCTCGCCGCCTGGGGCCGCGCCGACGACAAGCCCCGGTTCGTCCAGTCGCGCCACGAGGAGATGTCCGCGTTCCAGGCTGTGGGGTACGCCAAGTTCTCGGGGAAGGTCGGCGTCTGCGCGGCCACCTCGGGCCCGGGCGCGATCCACCTCCTCAACGGCCTCTACGACGCGAAGCTCGATCATGTTCCGGTGGTGGCGATCGTGGGCCAGACCGATCGCAGCGCCATGGGAGGCTCGTACCAGCAGGAGGTCGACCTGCTGAGCCTGTACAAGGACGTCGCCTCCGCGTTCTGCGAGATGGTGACCGTCCCGGAGCAGCTGCCGAACGTCATCGACCGCGCCATGCGGACGGCGTACGCGCAGCGGACCGTCACCGCGGTCGTCATCCCCGCCGACGTGCAGGAACTCGACTACTCACCGCCGACGCACGCGTTCAAGATGGTCCCCTCCAGCCTCGGCACATCGTCCTACGCCGCCGTTCCGGCCGAGAGCGATATCGCGCGCGCGGCCGAGGTGCTCGACGCCGGCGAGAAGCCGGCCATCCTGATCGGGCAGGGAGCGCGCGGCGCACGCCAGGAGGTCGAGGAACTCGCCGACGTCCTGGGCGCGGGCGTGGCCAAGGCCCTGCTCGGCAAGGACGTGCTCCCGGACGACCTGCCCTATGTGACCGGCTCGATCGGGCTGCTCGGCACCCGGCCCTCCTACGAGATGATGCGGGACTGCGACACCCTGCTCGTGGTGGGCTCCAGCTTCCCGTACACGCAGTTCCTGCCCGAGCTGGACCAGGCCCGCGCCGTGCAGATCGACATCGATCCCTTCATGATCGGGCTGCGCTACCCCTTCGAGGTGAACCTGGTCGGAGACGCGAAGTCGACGCTCAGGGCGCTCCTGCCTCGGCTGAAGCGGAAGAAGCACGGGGGGTGGCGCAAGAAGATCGAGAAGGACACCAGCCGCTGGTGGGAGGTCATGGAGCGCAGGGCCGCCGTGGACGCCGACCCCGTCAACCCCGAGTACGTGGTCCACACCCTCGACGCCCTGCTGCCGGACGATGTGATCCTGGCCGCCGACTCCGGTTCCGCGGCCAACTGGTACGCCCGCCACCTGCGGATGCGTGGCGCGATGCGCGGCTCGCTGTCCGGCACGCTCGCCACGATGGGCCCCGGGGTGCCCTACGCGATCGGCGCCAAGTTCGCCCATCCCGACCGGCCCGCGATCGCGCTCGTCGGCGACGGCGCGATGCAGATGAACGGCATGGCCGAACTGATCACCGCCGCCAAGTACAGCTCCTCGTGGCAGGACCCGAGGCTGATCGTGGCGGTGCTGAACAACCAGGACCTCAACCAGGTCACCTGGGAGATGCGGGCGCTGACCGGAGCGCCGCAGTTCCTGCCCTCGCAGGCGCTCCCCGACGTGCCGTACGCGGACTTCGCCCGCTCCATCGGCCTCGGCGGGGTCCGTGTCGAGAAGCCCGAGGAGGTGGAGGGCGCCTGGCGGCAGGCCCTGGCGGCCGACCGGCCCTTCGTCATCGACTTCCGCACCGATCCCGCGGTGCCGCCGATCCCTCCGCACGCGAGTCTCGACCAGATCGAGGCCGCCGCCACGGCGATCGTCCAGGGCGACAGCGACCGTAAGGGCATGATCAGGCAGGGCCTGAAGGCGAAGGTCCAGGAGATGCTGCCCGGCCGCCGCCACCGTGACGACGGTCCGGACGCCGAGTGAACGGTCCGGACGCGAGTAGACACCGCTGGTACGGCGCCCGCGTACGGGGTACGCGGGCGCCCGCGTGAGCGGGGCGGTCCCGGGTTCTCCTGGTCAGAGCGCGAGCACGATGGCGTACACGAGGAAGAAGAGGGCGACCAGTACGGCCAGTCCCACGATGATCACCAGCGGGCCGCGGCCCCAGCCGGCCTTGAGCGGCCGATAGGGTCCGGCGCCCGTGCCGGTGCTGGCCTCTCCCGGGGGAGTCTCCCCGGGCGGCACGCCGCCGCCCGGTTCCAGCCCTGGTGTCGTACGGGGATCGGGGTCCGGGTTGCTTTCCGGGTATTTGTCGGTCATGTCGGGCGGGTCCCCGCCGTGGGCAGGACCATGCCTGACCGGCGCCGCGGGTTCTCCGCCAGGGACCGGGGGGCGGGTCAGACGCCGTCGATGCCCGTCTCCTCGTGGACCGCGGCCTCCTCCGCCGAGGTGATGCCGTCGTCCGGGCCGACGTCCTCGGCCACGATCGTGGTCGTACTGCCTCCGGAGGGCACAGCGAGGCGGCCGGCGAGGGACAGGCCCGACTCCGCGTCGACGGGCTCTCCCTCGCCGTCCTGAAGGTCTCCGATGTCGTCGCCCCCCGCGGCCTCGACGTCCGGGTTCTCCTGGGCGAGGCGGTCGTCGAGGGACTCGCCTTCGCGCTGTTCCCGTACGGTCGTGCCGTGCCGGGTCACGCCCCGGGGGAGATCGGGTGGGGAGTAGCCGGGCTCACCCATGTCTTCCGTGGCCGGTGTGCCGAGCGTGTTGTCCGGGTCGAGCTCGCCGTCCGGATGGTCGGCGCTGTCCGTGCTCGCGGGCTGGTAGACGTCGTCTCCGCGGGAGGTGGGCTGGTTCTCGGACATGGTCCGGATCTCCTCTCGGTGGGGTCGTGCCCCGCCCCGCCCAGGGCCGACGATCGGCCGTCCCCGCCCCCCGTCTCCGTGCTGATCGACATCCTCAGGGTATCCCCGGCAACGCCGGCAGGGCGGATCCTGGCCCGCCTCTCGCCTGCCCGCGGCTGCCCTCCTCATGCTCCCGTCGCGTCCCCGGAATCGATCGCCGACCGGGGCTACAGTGCCGAAGAGGCACGCATAACCGCCCTTCCGGAACATTTGGGGTAGAACTCATGAGCCTGAGCATGCGAAACCAGCTCCCTGGCACCGTCACGTCGGTCACGACCGGCGAGGCCATGGCCACCGTCAAGGTTCGCCTGGACGGCGGACAGGACGTCACCGCCGCCATCACGGCCGACGCCGTCGAGGACCTCCGACTCGGTGAGGGTGCCGCGGTGCGCATCCTGGTGAAGTCCACCGAAGTGGCCCTGGCCACCGGCCCCGTGGACGGACTGAGCATCCGCAACCGGATTCCCGGCACCGTGAGCGAGGTGTCGGCCGGTGCCGCCATGGCGAGCGTCAAGGTGGCCGTCGAAGGCGGCAGTCTCACCGCCGCCATCACGAAGGACGCCGTCGCGGACCTCGGCCTCGCGGCCGGCGCCTCGGTCGTGGCGCTCGTCAAAGCCACCGAGATCTCCCTCGCCAACGCCTGACCGCGACCTCGGTCGACCGGACGACAACGAGACCTTGCATATGTCAGGTCTCAGCCCTCAAACACCTCATAGATGCGGACGGCTTCGGCTGCTACGGTACGCAGCTGCCGCCCACCACACTGGGCTGCGTCCCTGCGGAGATCCCAGGAGATGGATCCCATGCACGCTGTCGTCCACCGCCGCCCCCAGTCCCGACGCACGGCCAGGGCCCTCGCCCTCGTGGCAGGAGCGGCCCTCGCCGTAACCGTCCCGTTCGCCGCGCACGCCAATTCCGTCGGGGTCACGGTCCGCACCCCCGTGCCACCGCCGGCCCCGCGTCCACGTTCGCCGAGATCACCACCGACGCCGCCTGCTCCAGCGGCCTGATCTCCGGAGGCGGCATCAGCCAGACCATCGGCACCGGCACCTCCTCCAACGGCAACAAGATCATCGGCACCGTCCCCAGCCCCGACGGAAGCACCGAGTACCTCGGCTCCACCGGCGTCGTCGGTACCGACGTCACCCACTGGCTCGGCATCGGCGGCAGCGGAGGCGCGGTCAACGCGTCCTTCTCCAGCACCCCGTACGCCATGTGTTTCAGCAGCACCCTCGTCGCTCACACCCAGGTGGTGATGAACAAGCTCGCCGGCCCCACGAGCAGCGGCACGGTCGGCCTCGTCACCGCCACCTGCCCCGCGAACACGCGACTGCTCGGCGGAGGTGCCCGCATCACCCCCGCGAGCGTCGGCAGCCTCAAGCCCATCGCCGGCTTCCCCACCGTCAACGACTCCGCCCACGGCTTCGGACAGAAGGCCGCCGCCCACGGCGAGACGAACCCCGACTCCTGGTCGGCGGTCGGCTGGAACGGCGGGGGCGGCAACAGCAACAACACCACCTACGCCTACGCCATCTGCAGCGGCACCGGCATCGACGTCAGCGGCGTCACGGTCACCGTCCGGCACACCTCGGTGAGCGGCCCCACCGCCGCCACCACCGGACAGAGGGCAACCGCCGGCTGCGGCGAGGGCGACGGCACCCTCGTCAGCGGCGGCGCGGCGATCAGCGGCGGCAGCCTCACGACCACCGGCTTCACCGGCCCGGGCTCGGTCGGCGACCACCTCAACGGCAGCTATCCCAGCACCTCCGGCGGCAGCCCCCTCGGCGACAGAACCACCACGGCCGCGTACTGGACCGCCGACGCCCACACCGGCGCCGGCAGCTCCCCGAACACGTACACCGACGCATGGGCACTCTGCGCCGACGACGGCATCTGAGTCCGTACCGCTCCCCGACGAACCGGAATCAGCAGAAGAACTGACACATGAACACATCCAGCCCCGCGCCGACCGCCGTCCTGGCCCTGGCCGGCGTCGCCGCTTCCCTGCTCGCCGCAGGCACGCTCCACCCGCCCACCCCGGCAGCCCCCCGACGGCCGCCATCGCCCACGCCGTCGCGGCCGAACCCGGCTGCGGCACGACGGGCGTTCCCACCACCGGTGCCGGAGCCGGATGCGACTGGACCGCACCCGGAACCGACACCTTCACCGTCCCGGCCGGAGTCAGCTCCGTGACCGTGGACCTGTCCGGTGCGGAGGGCGGCAGCGCCGTCGGCCACGTCACCCCCAACCCGCCCACGTCCGGGGCCCCCGGCGGCCTCGGCGGCCACACCCGCGCCACCCTCGCCGTCACCCCGGGCCAGGTGCTCCAGCTCACCGTGGGCGCCGCCGGCATACCCGGCAGCTCCAGGCGGGGGGAGTACGCCCGACCCGGCGGGTACGGCCACGGCGCGGGCGGCGGCGGTGCGCACGGTGGAGGGGGCTCCGGCGGCGGGGCCTCCGATCTCCGCCTGGGAGCGTTCGGCCCGGCCGAGCGGGTCCTGGTCGCCGGCGAGGGTGCGACCTCGACCTCCCACGGCACCGGCAGCCCCAACTCCCGTCTGGGCGGCCCCGGAGCGCCCGGCGGCGACACCGACCCCAACACCGGACTGCCCAATCCGGGCAGCGGCGGCAACGGCGGCGGTGGCGGGGGCGGCGGCTGGTTCGGCGGCGGTGGCGGTTCCGGCGGAGGCAATCCCGACAACCTGCCGGGCGCCGGCGGAGGCGGCGGCAGCGGCTATGCCGGCCCCGCCACCATCGGTGCGCGCCTGACGTCCGGCGTCCACCGCGGCAACGGCCGGGCCGCCCTCACCTGGCGGTACGACACGAGCCTCGCCCTCACCGCGGACACCACCACCCCGCTGTACGGGCGTTCCACGACCCTCACCGCCACGGTCACGTCCCCCGGCCCCACCCCGAGCGGCGGCGTCGCCTTCTTCGACGGTGACGCTCCGCTCGGCACCGTGCCGCTCACGGACGGGCGGGCCGTGTTCCGTACGCCGGTCCTGCGGCCGGGAAGCCACGCGCTCACGGCCCGGTACGAAGGCGACCGGGCGCACCACGCGAGCGGCACGCCCGAACCGGTCGCCGTCACCGTCGGGTTCAGCCGTCCCTGCCTGACCGGACGCCACGTGGGCCCGTTGACGGCGCGCGCGGGGGAGTCGCTCTGTCTCGCGGCGGGAGCCCAGCAGTACGGCCCGGTACGGATCGAGCCCGGCGCCGCCCTGGCGGCCTCGGACGCCGTGCTCACCGGAGGGCTCCGCCGACGGCGCTCTCGCGCTGTCCCTGTGCGGAGTGCGCGTCACCGGACCGCTGACCGCGCGGGGGACGACAGGACCGGTCCCCTGTGCGAAGGCGGCGCGGGCACCGGCCCGGTCACCTTCGAGTCCAACACGGGCGGCACCACTCTGGCCGGCACCACCGTCACCGGCCCGTTGAGGTGCGAGGGCAACACCCCCGCCCCCGAGACGGCGGGCATCACCGTGCGCGGACCCCGCCACGGCCAATGCCGCTGACCGCGGCGGTCCGATCGAGGTGAACGCCGACGCGGGCCGGGGATCCACGTCCCCGGCCCGCGTCCGGCCTCATGACAACTCGGCGACGCCGGGCCTGCGTCACGCCCCGTCCGGGTCCGTCCCGCCCGGCTCCTCGAAGGCGCGGAGCAGCCGTTCGGCAGCCACCGTCGCCGTCAACCCGCCTTCCCTGACCTGCTGTTCGAGCGACGGGGTCAGCGCCCGTACGGCGGGGTGCGCGTGCAGGCGCCCCAGCAGCTCCTCCCGGACCATCGCCCAGGTCCAGTCGACCTGCTGGTCGCGGCGGCGGGCGGCGAGGCGGCCCGTCGAGTCGAGGAGCGTACGGTGCTGTTCGAGGCGCTCCCAGACCGTGTCGAGACCGGTCGACTCGCGGGCACTGCAGTGCAGCACGGGAGGCGTCCAGGCGGCGTCCGCGCCGTGCATCAGCCGCAGCGCCCCCGAGAGCTCACGAGCCGCCGTACGGGCGTCCCGCTCGTGCGGTCCGTCCGCCTTGTTGACGGCGACCACGTCCGCCAGCTCCAGGACACCCTTCTTGATGCCCTGCAGCTGGTCTCCCGTCCGCGCGAGGGTGAGCAGCAGGAACGAGTCGACCATGTCGGCCACGGCGGTCTCGGACTGCCCCACACCGACCGTCTCGACGAGGACCACGTCGTAGCCGGCGGCCTCCATCACGATGATCGACTCGCGCGTCGCCTTGGCGACGCCGCCCAGCGTCCCCGCCGTCGGAGACGGCCGTACGAACGCCGCCGGGTCCACGGCGAGCCGCTCCATCCGCGTCTTGTCACCCAGGATGGAGCCGCCCGTCCGGCTCGACGACGGGTCGACGGCCAGCACCGCGACCCGGTGGCCGAGTCCGGTCAGCATCGTGCCGAACGCGTCGATGAACGTCGACTTCCCGACCCCCGGCACGCCGCTGATCCCGATCCGCCGCGCCTTCCCGCTGTGCGGCAGCAGCTCGGTCAGCAACTCCTGAGCCAGCAGACGGTGTTGGGGGCGGGTGGACTCGACGAGCGTGATCGCGCGGGCCACGATCGCCCGCTTCCCGCCGAGCACACCCTTCACATACGCGTCCCGGTCGATCACAACTCGTGCCCGAGGCCGTCCGACAGCCGCCGCACCAGGTCGTACGCCGCGTCCGGGATCACCGTCCCGGGCGGGAACACGGCCGCCGCGCCCATCTCCAGCAGCGTCGGCACGTCCTGCGGCGGGATGACACCGCCGACGACGATCATGATGTCCTCGCGCCCCTCCGCCGCGAGCTCCTCACGGAGCGCCGGCACGAGGGTGAGGTGTCCGGCGGCCAGCGACGACACCCCGACGATGTGCACGTCCGCCTCGACGGCCTGTCGCGCGACCTCGGCGGGCGTCTGGAACAGCGGGCCGACGTCCACGTCGAAGCCCAGGTCGGCGAAGGCCGTGGCGATCACCTTCTGGCCGCGGTCGTGGCCGTCCTGGCCCATCTTGGCGACCAGGATGCGGGGGCGGCGGCCCTCGGCCTCGGCGAAGGCGTCCACGAGGGTGCGGGTGCGCTCGACGGAGGGGGACTCGCCGGCTTCGTTGCGGTACACGCCGGAGATCGTACGGATCTGGCTCGCGTGCCGCCCGTACACCTTCTCCAGTGCGTCCGAGATCTCACCCACGGTCGCCTTGGCGCGGGCCGCGCGCACCGCGAGCTCCAGCAGGTTGCCCTCGCCGCCCGCGGCGCGGGTCAGCGCGTCGAGCGCGTCCCGGCAGGCGGTCTCGTCCCGCTCCTCGCGCAGCCGCCGCAGCTTGGCGATCTGCTGGGCGCGTACGGAGGAGTTGTCGACCTTGAGTACGTCGATCTGCTCGTCGGAGTCGACCCGGTACTTGTTGACGCCGATCACGGGCTGCCGCCCGGAGTCGATACGGGCCTGCGTGCGTGCCGCGGCCTCCTCGATGCGCAGCTTCGGGATGCCCGCGTCGATGGCCTTGGCCATGCCGCCCGCCGCCTCGACCTCCTGGATGTGCTGCCACGCCCGGCGCGCCAGGTCGTACGTCAGCTTCTCCACATAGGCGCTGCCGCCCCAGGGGTCGATCACACGCGTCGTGCCCGACTCCTGCTGGATGAGCAGCTGCGTGTTGCGGGCGATGCGCGCCGAGAAGTCGGTCGGCAGGGCGAGCGCCTCGTCGAGGGCGTTCGTGTGCAGAGACTGGGTGTGGCCCTGCGTGGCCGCCATCGCCTCCACGCACGTGCGGGTGACGTTGTTGAAGACGTCCTGCGCGGTGAGCGACCAGCCCGAGGTCTGCGAATGGGTGCGCAGAGAGAGGGACTTGGCGTTCTGCGGATCGAACTGCCTGACCAGCTTGGCCCACAGCAGCCGGGCCGCCCGCATCTTGGCGATCTCCATGAAGAAGTTCATGCCGATGGCCCAGAAGAAGGAGAGCCGGGGCGCGAACGCGTCCACGTCCAGGCCCGCTTCCCGCCCCGCCCGGATGTACTCGACACCGTCGGCGAGCGTGTACGCGAGCTCCAGGTCGGCCGTCGCACCCGCCTCCTGGATGTGGTACCCGGAGATGGAGATCGAGTTGTAGCGCGGCATCCGCTGCGAGGTGTACGCGAAGATGTCGGAGATGATCCGCATCGACGGCTTCGGCGGATAGATGTACGTGTTGCGGACCATGAACTCCTTGAGGATGTCGTTCTGGATGGTCCCCGCCAGCTTCTCCGGCGGCACGCCCTGCTCCTCCGCCGCCACGATGTACAGCGCGAGCACGGGAAGCACGGCGCCGTTCATCGTCATCGACACGGTCATCTTGTCCAGCGGGATGCCGTCGAAGAGCTGCCGCATGTCGTAGATCGAGTCGATCGCCACACCGGCCATGCCGACATCGCCGGTCACGCGCGGATGGTCGCTGTCGTAGCCGCGGTGCGTCGGCAGGTCGAAGGCGACCGAGAGCCCCTTCTGACCGGCGGCCAGATTGCGCCGGTAGAAGGCGTTGGACTCCTCGGCGGTGGAGAAGCCGGCGTACTGACGGATCGTCCAGGGCTGGTTGACGTACATCGTCGGGTACGGGCCGCGCAGATACGGCGCCATACCCGGATACGTCTCCAGGAAGTCCAGGCCCTCCAGGTCCTGCCCCGTGTAGAGGGGCTTGACCGCGATGCCCTCCGGGGTCTCCCAGAGCAGGTCGTCGCCCCCGGCGGCCTTCTTGACGGCCGACCGCCATTCGTCGGCGCCGGCCGCGGCGGTCGGAGTCCCCAGACCGATCGCGGAGAAATCGGGGATGGACATCAGGACACTCCCATGCGGTCGAGCGTGGCGGAGAGTACGGCGACGGCGTCGCAGCCGGCGAAGACGTAGGAGTCGACACCGGCGTGAGCGGCGGGCCGTCCGGCGAGGAAGACATGGCGGGCGCCGAGCGACCCGAGCTCCTCGGCCCGGGCCTCGGCCTGCTCCTCGTACAGCGCGTCGCTGGAGCAGAGACAGGCCTCGCTCGCCCCGCTCTCCTCGAAGGTGCCCTCCATGACAGGCTCGATTCCGCCCGCCTGGAAGAGGTTGGCGGCGAACGTGGCCCGCGCCGTGTGCGCCGCCGCGGGGCCGAGCGTGGCCAGGAAGATCCGGGGCCGGGTGCCGGTCGCGGCGAGGTGGGCGTCGGAACGGGCGCGCAGCGCCTCGAACGCGTCGTCGCGACGCACACGCGGCAGACCGCCGGCCGGCTGCTCCGTCGCCGGCTCGCGGACGACGGGCTTCTCGGTCAGGTTCGGGAACTCGCTGACACCGGTGATGGGTTCGCGCCGCTTGGCGAGCTTCGCGCTGCGCGCCTCCCAGGTGGCCGCGAGCTCCCGCCCGAGACGGCCCGAGCGCAGAGCGTCGGCCTGACCGCCCGTCCGCTCGATGCCCTGGAAGAACTCCCAGCCGGCCTGGGCCAGTTCGTCCGTCAACCGCTCCACGTACCAGGAACCGCCCGCCGGGTCGATCACCCGGGACAGATGCGACTCCTCGATGAGAATCGTCGAGGTGTTACGGGCGATACGGCGGGCGAACGCGTCCGGCAGACCGAGCGCGTGGTCGAACGGCAGCACGGTGACGGACTCGGCGCCCCCCACACCGGCGGCCAGCGTGGCCACCGTCGTACGCAGCATGTTCACCCACGGGTCGCGACGCGTCATCATCACCGACGACGTCACCGCGTGCTGCGTCTGCGCGCCGGCGCCACCTGCTCCGCACACCTCGGCCACCCGGGCCCACAGCCTGCGGGCGGCCCGCAGCTTGGCGATCGTCAGGAACTGGTCGGCGGTGGCCGCGTACCGGAACTCGAGCTGCCCGCAGGCCTGTTCGACGCTGAGCCCCGCCTCGGTCAGCTGCCGCAGATACGCGACTCCGGTCGCCAGCGAGCACCCCAGCTCCTGCGCGGCCGAACCTCCGGCCTCGTGGTACGGCAGCGCGTCGACGGTCAGCGCCCGCAGGCCCGGGTACTGCTCGGCACACCGCCGCGCGAGGCCGGCCACCGGCGCGAAGTCGAACGACCGGCCCGTACGCGCCTCGAAACCGAGCGGATCGGCGCCCAGGCTGCCGCGCGCCGCCTCCTTCGCGACACCCCGCTCCTCGTACAGCCGCAGCAACTCCCGCGCGGCGTCCTCGACCTCGCACCCCGCGTCGAGGACGACCGGTGCCAGGTCGAGGTACACACCGTCCAGGACCCGGCCGAGCGACGACACGGGCATACCGCCCTCGCCGACGACCAGCCAGAGCGAGGTGACACCGTTCTCCAGGTCGGTCAGCACCGCACCGCCGTCGGCGGTCGTGTGGCGTTGCCGCACGTCCCAGCCGCCCAGCGTGTTGCCCTCGGGGCGGCCGGACCGTACGAAGGGCGCGAAGCCGGGGAAGCCGGGATCGGACGCGGTATCACCGGCCGCGTAGAGGGGACGGACACGCAGTCCGTCCTCCAGGGTCGTCGTCAGGGCGTCCTCGGCCGCCGCGCCCTCCACGTCCTTGCCCGACTTGCTCAGCACGCCTGCCACAAGGCGCTGCCACTGCTCACGGGTTGCGTCGGAGAATTCGGCGGCGAGGCTGAGCCCGTCGTCGGGAAGGACTGTCATGCTCGGATGTTAGGCCAGGTAAACAAAGGGGCAGCAGGGCGCACGGCTGTGACCTTGCCCTCTCCCGGAAACCTTGAAGCGCAGGTCGCTTCCGGTCTAGGGGCCCGACCGCGCCTCGATCCGGTGCCGGACGACGGTCGTCAGCACCCCCAGGCGCGTCGACATGGCAGGGACGGGGGCCACGGCGTCGTCGATCCGACGCGCCGACTCCGGAAGCAGCGCGAGGTCGGCCTCGAAACGGGCGCGCGCCGCGTCCAGCGTGTCCGGCGGCTCCGTCCGCAGCCCACCGCGCATCACCGTCCGCAGCAAGGGCTCCGTACCCGCCGGCGGCTCCTCGTTCGCGAGGCCGAGGACGTCCCGGAGACCGGGGCCCCTGAACACCTGCTTCGGACCCGGCGCCGTCGTCTTCCCCGGCGAGAACTTCATGACCGGCGTGCCGTCGTACTCGACCAGCTTGTACACCGCGTCCAGGTACGGGGCGTCCGCCGCCACGCCCACCCGCGTCCCCACCGCGAAGACGTCGATCGGCGCCCCGTCCCGGACGAGCCCGGCGATCGCGTACTCGTCGAGACCACCGCTCGCGATGATCCCGACGTCCCGGAGTCCCGCCGCGTCCAGCGTGGCGCGGGCCCGGTGGGCGAGTGCGCCCAGGTCACCGCTGTCGAGACGGACCGCGCACCCCGGGCCGCGCTCCAGCTCGCCCAGGACGCGCGCGGCCGTCTCGACCCCACGGTCGGTGTCGTACGTGTCGACGACGAAGGTGACCGGCCCGGGGTGGGAGCGGGCGAACGCCCGGAAGGCCTCCTCCTCGGTCGGGAACGCCTGGACGTACGAGTGGGCCATGGTCCCCGAGCCGGGAATGCCGTACCGGACCGCGGCGGCGACGTTGCTGGTGCCGGCGAAGCCGACCAGCGCGCCGAGCCGCGCCGCCTGCGTCCCGGCCGCCGGTCCGTGGCTCCGGCGCAGCGAGAAGTCCACCAGGGGCCGTCCGCCGGCCGCGAGCACGCACCGCGCCGCTTTGGACGCGACCGTCGTCTGGTGGCAGAGCAGGGAGAGCAGGTACGTCTCGACGAGCTGGGCCTGCGGCAGCGGCGCGGTGACCTCGACGAGAGGCTCGCCCGCGAAGACGAGCCGCCCTTCCGGGACGGCGCGGACCTGCCCGTCGAAGGACAGGCCGTGCAGCGGTTCGAGCGTCTCGGCGGGCCATCCGAGGACTTCGGCGAACTCCCGCACGTCCGCCCGGCCGATCCGGAAGCGGGAGAGGTGCTCGAGGACAGGTTCAAGACCGGCGGCGACGAGGAACCCGCGGCCCGGCGGCAGCTCGCGGACGAAGAGGCTGAACGTGGCAGGCGCCCGCATGCCCTCCCGTAGATACGAGAGCGCCATCGTGACCTCGTACAGGTCGGTGGTGGTCACCTGCATGCTTCGAGCATGCGCGGCCGGCCGGCGCCCCGCACGGGGGCGCTCGGCCGGCCGGGCGGTGTCAGCCGATCGTCCACCGCTGCAGGACGGAGCCGGTGTCCGGCTGCTGGGTCGCCGGGGCGCCGTTCGCGGTCGACGCCGTGGTCAGGAGCAGCCCGCTCCTCACCGAGGCGACGGTGTACGTACCGTCCGGACGGCGCGTCATGGACCAGCGCTGGTTGGTGCCGCTCGTACAGGTCCACTGGATCACCCGCGCGCCGGCCGCCGTGGAGCCGCCGTCGACATCGGCGCAGAGCCCCGACTCGACGTTGACCAGCTGGTACGAGCCGTCCGGCTGCCGGGTGAACCGCCAGTTCTGGTTGGCGCCGCCGTTGACGGCATAGGTGATCAGCTGCGTGCCCGGGGTGGTGCTGTGACCGGGGTTGTCCAGCGCCTTGCCGCCCGTGACCAGGGTCCGGACGCCGTCGAGGGAGTCGGGTGCCTCGCCCACCGGGGTGAGCGTGAGCGTCTGCTCCGCCGCCGTGCGCGCCCCGCCGACGCCGCTGCCCGAAACGTCGGTCCAGGAGCGGGCAGGGGTGGTCTCGGCCGGCCGCGCCGAGTCCGCGGACATCCCGATCACCAGGCCGCTGTAGCGGTTGACCAGCCGGTACGTTCCGGTCGCCGAGCCCGCCGCGGTGGTACCGGGGACCACGAACCACTGCTGACCGACGGCAGGCCCGCCCGGCCCGGCCGCGGTGACGGACGGCCGGGTGCCCCAGGCGCGGCTGCCCGTGACGGTGGAGTCGACCCCGAGGAGCCCGCCGGTGGAGGCGTTCGCGACGCGATAGGAACCGTCACCCAGCGAGGTGAAGATCCATGCCTCCAGGGCCGCGCCGGATCCGGCCGGCAGCGAGGTGGTGGCGGACCCGCCGGAGACCTGGGCGAGGACCCGGCCGCCCCCGGAGGCGATGCGGTAGGTGCGGCTCGGGTCGACGGGGGCGGCGGGCGCCGACGTGCCGATCGTGACGTCGACGTACTCGCCCGACGAGCCGCCCGAGCATCCGAAGGAGCAGTACGAGCGGAAGTTCCTGCCCACGATCGCGGAGCTCGTCCGGCTCGTGCTGTCCAGGAACCAGCGGTACCACGAGGCGTTGGTGTGGCCGCCGGTGTCGCCGATCAGCCGCCACCGCTGCTTCGACAGGTCGTCGGTGGCGTAGAACTGCTGCGGCGCTCTGCCGCTCTGATCGACGGCCTGCGGTTCGCCGATGTACAGCCCGAGATACGCGTTGTACGTGATGTCCATGACGAACAACGGCGAGGTGGGCGGCATCAGCCCGGCCGCGACCTGCTGGCTCACGGTGCCGGTGTTCGCCGGGTCGTACTCGTCGGAGACGGGGGTGTAGCCCCTCGTCGTGCCGGCGGCGTCGACCGGGACCATGTTGCTCTCGCGTCCGCCCACGCCCGGCTCGGTCCAGGCGCCGTCGTACCACTTCCGCCAGGTACCGGGCGCCATCTTGCCGGAGATCGGGGCCCGGGCCACGTGCGCGTGGAAGGCCTTCCAGCCGCCGCCCTTCTCCACGATCCGAGAGCCGTAATACACGTAGAAGTATCCCGAGGCGGTGTCGACGAACAGGCGAGGATCACCGTCGCCGTAGTGGTACGTCTGCTGCGGGAAGGCCGCCGTGTCACCCCGCTTCGTGCTGTACGGAGAGGTGATGACATGGGACTTGATGCTCCAGGTCCGGCCCTGGTCGGTGGAGATCGCGTAGTCGATGCCGTCGTAGTGGACACCGTCACCGAAGGGCTGCGGGGTGAACTCGTTGTGCACCAGGCCGTACCAGGCGCCGGTGTCCGGGTCGACCCACACCCCGGCCAGATCGCAGAAGTTCCGCTGGGAGTATCCCGACCCGGCGGGCGGGGCGGTGGACTCCAGGCCCGTCGGGCTGTTGTTGCACCGCCAGGTGGTGTCGTTGTTCCGGTCGTCGCCGTTGGCGGGGTTCACGGCGTCGCTGATCGCGCTCGACCGGGTGGCGGTGTCGAGGTTCGTACCGGTGTAGAAGGTCCAGCGGCGGGGCTGGGTCGCTCCGTAGAGCGCGTGCGCCTGTTGGAAGTAGAAGGTGCCGTCCTTGTCGAGGTAGGGGGCGGCGGGGGTGTCGTCCGGGTGGGTCCAGGAACCCTTCGAGCCGACCGTGACGGTGTAGGTGGCGGCGGCCGGGGCGCTCTCGGCCGATGACGTCCCGGACGCGGCGCCACCGCCGCCGGTCAGGGTGAGGGCCACGGCGGCAAGAGCCGTGACCAGTACGGATCTTCGAGCGGGCATGCGTACTCCTCCCGGGGCGGCCCGCGATGCCCGCGGCGACCGCCCGTCGCGGAACCGGGCGTACCGCAGCCTGCTCGGCCCGACGTGCCGCGCACATGGACGGGCGCGAGGGAGGGCTTGGACTTTGGAGTCGCCCGGGGCCGCCGATCGCTCGGCGGTGCGCACCCAGAACCCTTGCGCGCCCGTGCCGTTGGAACACATGAGCATGGTCAACGAATCGAGGAGCATCGACATGTCGGATCAGTCCGCCGTGGTGGACCGCAGTCACCGCGTGCGCGTGGCGGAACGATGTCGCGAGATCACCGAGGCCCGCTGGTTCGCCACCGCCGTCTTCCTCCTCATCCTCGCCAACGCCGCGGTGCTCGGGGTGGAGACGTACGCCGGCGTCAGCGCCCGCTGGCACGCCGAGCTGCAGACGATCGAGCACCTCTTCCTGGCGGCGTTCACGACCGAGATGGTGCTCCGCGCCGGAGCGCACGCCGCGCGCCCGCTGGACTTCTTCCGGGACCCCTGGAACCTCTTCGACCTGGTCGTGGTCCTCGCCGCTTTCGTGCCGGCCGCGCGCGAGAACTCCACGGTCCTGCGCCTCC
The DNA here is from genome assembly GCF_042902595.1 of Streptomyces sp. NPDC012508. Lineage (NCBI taxonomy): Bacteria > Bacillati > Actinomycetota > Actinomycetes > Kitasatosporales > Streptomycetaceae > Streptomyces > Streptomyces sp. NPDC012508. The sequence goes on along the minus strand of NZ_JBIBEO010000002.1, from coordinate 924,278 downwards.
TCCGCCTCGCCCGCGTCCTGCGCGCCGCGCGCTTCCTCCCCCAGCTGCGGATCGTCCTCGTCGCCGTCGGCCGCAGCCTCCCCGGCACGGTCAGCTTCCTGCTCGTCGGGGCGCTGCTGCTGTACGTGTACGCCATGGTCGGCTGGGTCTTCTTCGCCGGGCACGACCCCGAGCACTTCGGCTCCATCGGGCGGGCCGTGCTCACGCTCTTCCTCCTGATGACCCTCGACGGGCTCGGTGACGCGGTCCACGCGGGCCTGGCGATCTCACGGTGGAGCTTCCTCTACTACGTCACCTACGTCCTCATCGCCTCGTTCGTGCTCGTCAACGTGCTGATCGGCGTCGTGATCAATTCCCTGGAGGAGGCCCGGGAGATCGAGAAGGCGGAGATGGAGGCGGCGGACAGGAAGGCGGCCGGCAAGACCGCCCCCGCTGTGGTCGGTGCTGGTGATGCCGGTGCCGATGTCGGTCCCGAGGCCGGCGTCGGCGTCGGCGTCGGCGTCGGTGTCGGTGTCGGTGTCGGTGGCGGCCTCGCCGTCGACGAGGCGGGCGTGCGTGAGCGGATCGCGGCGGCCCGGCGGGCCCTGGACGACGTCGAGTCCGCCCTCTCCTCGCTCCCGCCGCCGCGCGCTCACGCGCGCGTGGACGGACCATGGGAGTAGGAAGGGACGCGCGGCGGGCCTACGCGTCCCGACGGTGCGAGGAGGCAGACCATGACACGGACTCTTGAGTGGACGGTCGGCCTGGAACTGGTCGAAGAGGACGGCAGGACCAAGGCCGAGGCACATCTCAACACCGGCACGTCGACCCTCACCGGCCACGGCAGCGCACGGTGCAACCCGTCGGACGTGGACGTTCCGGCGATCGGTGACGAACTCGCGGCGAGCCGGGCCATGAGGGACCTGGCCGGGCAGTTGATGCGCGAGGCCAACCGGGAGATGGAGGCGGTGGGCGCGGGGACCGTACCTCAGCACACCGGTCCCGGATACGGGTGGCCCGAGGCGGTCTCGTAACAGGATCGCCTCACGCACCGGGCCCGCCGGCATCTCACCGACGGGCCCGTCCGCGTCACACTCCCGGCGGCCGCAGACCCTCGACCGGCGCGCCGTGACCGGGGCCCGGGTCCCCGAGCCGCTCCTGCCCCAGCTCCGGCGCCCGGTCCTCGGCCATGTGCTCGTCCTCGTCTCCGGCCTCGGCCTCGTCGTCGTACGACAGCCGGTCCACGACCTCCACCACGCCGTCGACGCTCTCGCAGAGCCGGACGAAGACCGGTGACAGACTCCGGCGCGTCAGCGTGCCGCTGAGCGTCACCCGGCCCTCGTCGACGTCGACGTGGAGCGCGGCGGGGGAGAGGCCGAGGATGCGGATGACGACGTCCTCCAGGATCTCCTCCTGGATCGAGCGGTCACGGCGAAGGAACAGCTGCAGCAGATCGCTCCGGCTGAGCACCCCGATGAGCTGACCGCCCGCGTCCACCACCGGCAGCCGCTTCACACGGTGCCGCTCCATCAGCCGCGCCGCCTCCACCGCCGTCCAGGACGGACGGGCCACCACCACGGGGCTGGACATCATCGCTCCGGCGGTGCTCGGGCCGTCCTTGGCGCTGTGGCGGCGCAGCAGATCCGCCTCCGACACCACGCCGACCGGGCGGTTGGCCTCGTCGACGACCGGTACGGCGGTGATGCCGTACTCGTCGAGCAATCGCGCGATCTCCTTGAACGACGTCCCCGGCTGCACGGCCACCGCGGTCGGCGTCATCAGGTCGGCGACAGTGCGGTTCCGCATCGTCCGTTCCGTCCCTTCTCCGCTCCTCCGTCCATGATCCCTCACATGGCGGGGCCGCCCGTGACACGGATGTTCCGCTGCGCGTCGACGTACGCCACCCCACCGCCGAACCTGTCGACGGCCCGGTCCCGTCACCCGGGGGAAGCGGCGCGTCCGCACCGCCCGCGTACCGCGCTAATTGGATTGCCCCCGTCCACCCGTTCGGATAGGAAGATCGCATGCTGAGGGGCAAGAAGGTCGGGCTCAGGGCCCGGCACGAGGACGACATCCCGATTCTGCGGGCCGAGCTCTACGACGACGTGGTCAACGCCTCGCGGGCCGAGAGCGGGCCGTGGCGGCCGATCACGCCCGGCTCGAAGGACCCGCGGCTCGCCGTGGACGACAAGGAGCAGGGACATGTCCCGTTCTCGGTGATCGAGCTGGACGGAGGCACGCTGGTCGGCACCGCGACGCTGTGGGGCATCGACAACCACAGCCGATCCGCGCACATCGGCCTCGGCCTGCTCCCCTCCTGCCGCGGCAAGGGCTACGGCACCGACGTCGTCGCGGTCCTGTGCCACTACGGATTCGTCGTGCGCGGCCTGCATCGGCTGCAGATCGAGACCCTGGCGGACAACGCCGCGATGCTCCGCTCCGCCGAGCGCAACGGCTTCGTCCGCGAGGGCGTGCTGCGCTCCTCGGCCTGGGTGATGGGCGAGTTCCTCGACGAGGTGCTCCTCGGGCTCCTCGTCGAGGAGTGGAAGCCGGAACCGAAGGCCTAGGGCTGCCACCCGGCGGTCAAGCGCGCCCGGCGGGGCCGCACTTGACCGTCGTGGCGGACTGGGGCGAACGCTCCCCTCATGCGGCCCTAGTTGAAGGGGTCGAGCGTGACGTACGCCTGCTGCGGACTGCCGTCGTGCACCAGGGACTCGTGCGCGCCGACGTCGTCGAAGGCGAAGCCGTAGGCCTTGCCGTCCGCCATGCGCGCGTGGATCTCGCGGGAGTAGTGGTTGGTGACGGCGTCCTGGTAGAAGCCGGCCGACGTGGTGTCCGGCTGCTGGGGGTTGGTGAGGAGCGTGGAGCGGTTGTAACCCGCGCAGAGAGTCCGGGAGATGGGGCCGCGAACCTGGTCGTTGGGGGCGTCCAGCCGCTTGTAGCAGCCGAAGACGCTGTCGGAGTCGGGCTTCTGGAACGAGGTGACGACCGCGCCCGCGGTATTGGTGAAGTTCATGACGTTGCCCGAGACGCGGCCGAAGTACTTCACGGACGGCTGGTTGGCGAAGGGCGTCACGGTGAGCGTCGAGGAACTGTACTTGGCCCAGACACGGTTGATGTAGTCGTCCATCACGGTGGACGGCAGCGCGCCTGCCTCGATGCCGTGACCCGGTGCGAGGGCGCGCAGCACGGTGCCGTCGGAACGGGTCTGGATCAGGTTCGCCCAGCCGCCGGGCCGGGCCCGGAGTGCGTTGAGGAAGCCGTTGTAGCCGCCGGGCTTGAGCCGTCCCGTGGTGGCGACGCTTCCGTCGGGGCGCTTGACGCCGACCGCGTACGGGGCCGAGACCATGTCGACCTGGGTGCTGTTGAGCCAGAGACCCGAGTCGTTGAGCGTGTACTCGGACCAGTTGAAGAGGATGTTCCGGTTGGGGTCGCTCGGGTTCTGGACGGCCGGCTGCACGAGGCCTCCGGTCGCCAGCTTGAAGACGAGCTTCTGGCCGTAGCTGAAGTAGATCCGGCCGGAGAACTTCGGCAGCCGGATCGTCATGGCCTGCCCCTGGGCGGGGCCGGGGATGGCGGCGTCGGGTGCCGGGACGGGGACCGAACCGCCGGCGGGCCAGGGGTGGAAGGTGCCGTTCGCATCCGCCCAGCCCTGACGGCCGGTGGAGAGCTCGGTACCGAGGTTGTAGACGTAGATCTGCTCGTTACGGCCGGAGTTGTTGGTGAACGTGAGCGGAATCGTGGCCGGGACGGCGGCGGCCCCGGCGGTAGCTGTCTCGGCCGTCGCGGCCTGGACCGTGGGGGAGGGGCCGGCGAGCGTGACGGCGGTGCCGATCAGGGCGGCGGCGGTGGCGGGCGCGAGCAGGACAAGCCTGCGCCGACGGCGGTGGGTTGGCACGTGGGGGCTCCTCGGGGTGGGGGATGCGAGGGCGTTGAGAGCGCTCTGAGAGCGCTCTCAGAATGGTGAGGATGTTATGGCCCTGTCAATGCTTCGGACGTCCGGGATGCTACGAGGGCCAGGCGCCGCGGTCGTTCAACCCCAGGACCAGCGCGGCGATGTTCCAGGCGTCGTCCTCACCCCGGTGGTGCCGGCCCTCCAGGGGCAGGCCCGCGATCTGCAACGCACGGGCCATGCCCGGGCGTCTGGGCAACCCGTTGGCCTCGGTGAAGACCGCCTTGGCATTGGTGTGCCGGTGACCGAAGGGGTACTCCGTACCCGTCACCCGGCACTGGTGCGTGAACTGCTTGCGGTCGTAGTCGCCCCAACTGGCCCACGGGCGGAGCCCGGCGGCGTGCTCGACGGCGAGCAGCCGGCAGGCCGCGGCGAAGTCCAGTCCGGTGTCGACCTCCGCCTGCGTGAGGCCGGTCAGCTCGGTGCAGAACTCGCTGACCGTCGAACGGGCGGGCCTGACCAGGATGCCGTGACGGGCCGTTCGCTCGCCGGCGTCCAGGTCGACGACGGTGAGCCCGATCTCGATGATCTCGCTCACGGCCCCGGGCGGGCGTTCACCGTCCCGCTCCCAGCAAGTGGCCTCGACGTCGACGATGTTGACCAGGCGTCCGTGGTTCATGACCACGAGGCTAGAGGGACGGCAGGCCGGCGGGCATCCGGATTTCGCGGCCCCGGGGCCATGGCTACTCCAGGTCCAGAATCTCCCGCAGGGCCGCGACCGCGTGTGCCCGGTGCTCGTCGAGCCACTGCACCGCTGCCTCCTCGTCACCGTTGCGCACCGCCGAGATGACCGCGCGGTGCTCGCGTACCGCCAACTCCCGGTTCGGCTCCTCCGTGTAGTACAGCGAACGGTAGGCGTCCGTGGCGTCCCACAGGGTGGTGATCAGCCGGACCAGACGCGGCATCCCGGAGGCCTCGATCAGGGCGAAGTGGAAGCGGCGGTTGGCCGCGGCCATCAGCGTGACATCGCCGGCGTCGGCCGCCCGTTCCACCTCCCGCTGGATCTTCTCCAGGGAGGCGAGCAGCCCGTCCTCGCCCCGCCGGACACCCATGCGGACGGCCTCGGTCTCCAGGAGCTGCCGGATCCGGTAGACCTCCTCCAGATCCGCGAGGGACAGCTCGGCGACGAAGTAACCCCGGTGGATGTGGTGGACGACGAGGCCCTCGCCCTCCAGGATCTTCAGGGCCTCCCGCAGGGGCACGCGGCTGACGTCGAGGCGGGCGGCGAGCGCGTCCTGGCGGATCTGCCCGCCGGGCCGCAGCTCACCGGCGGTGATCGCGCGCCGCAGTTCCTCGAGGACGAACTGCTGGGCGGTCGGCGGCCGCCCCTTCCGCACCGCGCTGCTCATCGCCTGTGACCCTTCCGTCGTTCGGTCGTTCGGTCGTTCGGTCGTCCGGTCGTCCGGTCGTCCGGCCGTGCTGTCGGTTCCGTCGGTCTCCGACCTGATCCGTATATCTTCCTACGGACCCTCGGGTGAGCCTTCCAGCTCGGCGAGCAGCGACGCGGTGTGCTCTCCCAGTCGCGGGGGTGCGGCGCGGTAGGAGGGCGGGGTGACGCCGAGCGTGATCGGGTTGACGACCTGACCCGGGCCGGCCGCCCCGTCCGGGACCCGGGGCGCGAGGCCCAGCCGGTCGGCCAGGTCGAAGGCCGCGGCGAGATCGTTGATCGGCCCGCAGGGCACTCCGGCGGCGGTGAGTTCCTCGAACCAGCTGTCGGCGGGCCGTTCGGCGAGTGGACCGGCCAGCGCCGCCACCAGCTCCTCGCGGTGGGCGACGCGGGCGGTGTTGGTGGCGAAGCGCGCGTCGTCGGCGAGGCCGGGCAGACCGAGGCGTACGCAGAGCGCCCGGAACTGGCGGTCGTTCCCCACGGCGAGGACCAGGGGGCGGTCCTGCGCCTCGAACACCTCGTACGGGGCGATGCTCGGGTGCCGGTTGCCCATGGCCCGTGGGACGACACCGGCGCCGAGGTGGGCGGCCGACTGGTTGGTGAGCGCGGACAGGAGCGAGGTGAGCAGGGAGACTTCGACCCGCTGGCCTTCGCCTGTACGGTCCCGGTGCCGCAGGGCGGCGAGGACGCCCATGCCCGCGTGGAGGCCGGTGATCACGTCGACGAGCGCGACACCCGCCTTCGTGCCCTGCCCGCCCGGCTCGCCCGTCACGCTCATCAGTCCGCCCACGGCCTGGACGAGGAGGTCGTAACCGGGCAGACGGGCACCCTCCGCGGCGCCGAATCCGGTGACCGAGCAGTAGACGAGTCCGGGGTTGGACGCGCGTACGTCCTCGTAACCGAGACCGAGCTTCTCCATCGTGCCGGGCCGGAAGTTCTCCACGAGGACGTCGGCGCGGTCGACGATCGCCCGTGCCCTCGCCAGATCGGCCGGGTCGGTCAGGTCCAGCGCGACGGAGCGTTTGTTCCGGTTCACGCCGAGGAAGTACGTGGCCTGGCCGTCGGCGAAGGGCGGACCCCAGGCCCGGGTGTCGTCGCCGGAGCCGGGCCGCTCGATCTTGATGACGTCGGCTCCCAGATCGGCCAGCAGCATCGTCATGTACGGCCCGGCCAGCACGCGCCCGAAGTCGGCCACCACGATCCCGGACAGGGCCCCGGGGCCGGGCTTCACCTGCTGATCTGCGTGCATCAGGCTCTCCTCCGGGGGTGATCGGATCCAGCTGGAACGTACGCATCGGAGATCAGATATTCAATACTGGATCCAAAATCCGATCTGCCGATACGCTGCGGTACGCCGAGTAGCCGCACGAGCCTGGAGGCCGTCCGTGAAGCCGTCGCCGCAGTCGTCACAGTCGCCGAACGCGTCGAAGTCGACTCCCGTCCACCCCTTCGATCTGCTGGCGATCGACGGCCTGTTGAGCGACGAGGAGAGGGAGATTCGCCGGACCGTGCGCACCATGGCGGACAAGGAACTGCGCCCCCACGTCGCCGAGTGGTTCGAGTCGGGCGCCATCCCCGCGCGCGAACTCGCCAGGCAGCTCGGCGGCATCGGCGTCCTCGGCATGCACCTGGAGGGCTACGGCTGCGCCGGCACCAACGCCGTCGCGTACGGGCTGGCCTGCCTCGAGCTGGAAGCCGTGGACTCCGGGCTGCGCAGCCTCGTCTCCGTACAGGGCTCCCTCGCGATGTACGCCATCTGGAAGTTCGGCTCGGAGGAGCAGAAGCAGCAGTGGCTGCCCGGCATGGCGGCCGGCGAGTACATCGGCTGCTTCGGGCTCACCGAACCGGACGCGGGATCGGATCCCGGAGCCATGCGCACCCGCGCCCGGCGCGACGGCGACGACTGGGTGCTCAACGGCACCAAGATGTGGATCACCAACGGCTCGGTCGCCGACGTGGCCGTCGTCTGGGCCCGTACCGACGAAGGCGTCCGCGGCTTCCTGGTGCCCGCCGGCACCCCCGGCTTCAGCGCGCCCGAGATCAAGCAGAAGCTGTCCCTCCGCGCCAGCGTGACCAGCGAACTGGTCCTGGAGGACGTACGCCTGCCGGCCGACGCGATGCTGCCCGAGGCGCGTGGACTGTCCGGCCCGCTCGGCTGCCTCAACGAAGCGCGGTTCGGGATCGTGTTCGGCGCCCTCGGCGCCGCCCGCGACTGCCTGGAGACCGCCATCGCGTACGCCCGCGACCGGATCGTCTTCGAGCGGTCCCTCGCCTCCTACCAGCTGACCCAGCAGAAGCTGGCGGACATGTCCCTGGAGCTCGGCAAGGGCATGCTCCTCGCCCTCCACCTGGGACGCCTCAAGGACGCGGGCGGCCTCACGCCCGAGCAGGTCAGCGTGGGCAAGCTGAACAACGTACGGGAGGCGATCGCCATCGCCCGCGAGTGCCGCACCGTCCTCGGGGCGAACGGCATCACCCTGGAGTACCCGGTGATGCGCCACGCCAACAACCTCGAGTCGGTCCTCACCTACGAGGGCACCAGCGAGGTGCACTCCCTGGTCATCGGCAAGGCTCTCACGGGCGAGCAGGCCTTCCGCTGAGCCCGGCCGTGCCGCTTCAGCCCGCCGTCACCCTGGCGAGGAACGCGTCCAGGTTGCCGGTCGTCCGCTCGATCCGCTCCTCGACGGTGAGCGACTCCTCCTGGCGGCCGGCCCGCAGTTTCGGCTGGCGCTTGCCGCGGATGTAGAGGGAACAGGCCAGGTCGGAGCAGATGTAGATGCCGACCGTGTTCCCTTCGCGTCCGCGGCTGCCGGCGAGCGGCGCCGCGAGCAGGGTCACGCCCGACGAGGCGTGCCCCGTCAGGCAGACCTGGCACAGGCTGGACTTGACCGCGCTCGTGCGGCTCGTGGCGGGGACCCGCAGGGTGATGCCGAGCGGGCCGTCCTCACGGGCCACCACGAGGTGCGCGCGCAGCGGCGCGCCCGGGTCGACCCAGCCGAGGAAGTCGAGGTCCTGCCAGGGGAGCTCGGCGAAGTCCAGCGGGAGCTTGAGCCTGCTTGCCTCACCCTTCGTGCAGTTCACGAAGGACGAGCGGATCTGTCGGTCGGTGAGAGGTTCCACTCGGTGGACCGTACACGGATCGCGGGGGCCCGGGCATCCGGATATTTCCCGAGCCCCGTCGGGCGGTCGCCTCAGGAGACCGGCTGCGCGTCCATGGCGTGCGCGAAGGTTTCCTCGCCGGCGTCCGGCCCGGACTGTGGCGCCGGCGGCGAGCTGTCCGCCGGCCCCGGGCTGATCACGGAGGCCGACTGGTCCGTCGTGCCGCCGGTGGGCGGCCCGTCCGTGGCGGGCCCCGACGGCGTATCGGGCGACTCCGGTGAGACGGGCGCTTCCGGAGACGCTGGCGATTCCGGCGAGACGGGCGACTCGGGGACCGGCGGCGACGTGTTCGGGGAGATCGAGGGGGGCTCCGAGGTCGGGGAGCCCGTCACCGAGCCGGAGACCGAGGGCGACGGGGGAGCCGTCGGCGGGGACGTCGGCTTGTCCTGACGCCCCGTGTCGCCCGGCTCCCGGGCGAACCAGCCGTCTTTCTCGGGGTCGTACACGATGAAGACGTTGACCACGGTCACCGCGGGCGTCACGACGACCACCTGGGAGGGCTGGTACCCCGCCCACCGGGTGCCCGTCGTCTTCGGAGCCTGCTGGGCGACCGGCGGTGTCAGCGGATTGCCGCAGGCGCAGCGCACCCGGGGCACACCCCGGTCGTCGACGAGCACCGCGGTACCGGCCTGGAGGACCGCCTGGTACGAGGTGGGGGCGCCGTCCCTGAAGCCGTGGTTGGTCACCCGGGTGTCGACCCGTAGCTGAAGCGGGGTCAGTGCGCGCAGATACCCCGGGACTTCGTTGGCCGAGATGCCGAGGACCGAGGCGAAGGCCGCGTTCTTGGCGGGCTGGTCGGCGAGATAGCGCACCTGTTGCTCGACGTCGCAGCTCGCCACGTTCTGCGTACCGCCGTACAGGCCCGCCGCCGAACCCGACACGCTGCGCGTGGCGTTGGCGTCCCCGGACCTGGTCGCGCTGGGCAGCGGGGCGGGCGACTGCGAGGCGTCGGCGGCGCGGGCCGTCGACTTGGTGTACGGGTCGGGGCCGGTGGCGCTGGCGTTCTGCAGGAACACCTCGCCGCCCGCCGACCCTCCGCCGTCGCCCCCGTTGCCGTCCGGACGGGTGAGGACGACCACCAGGGCGATGGCCGCGACCAGGACGGCGGCGATCGAAGCGACCTTCGGTACGGAACGCCACCAGGGTCCACCGCCACCCCCTTGGCCGCCGCCGGCTCCCTCGTCCGGTCCGCCGGGTGTCCCACCACCACCGGTTCCGTCACCGCCGCCGGGTCCGCCCCCGCCGCCCGGTCCGCCCCCGGAACCGCCCGAACCGCCCCCCGAGGCGCCGCGCGGCGGCCCGGAGGGCGGTGGGGGGCCGACCGCTCCTGGTGTGGTGCTCGGGCCCGACAGCGGACCCGAAGGGGGACCTGAGGGGGGTACTGAGGGACGGTCGGACGGCGGGTGGGAAGTCACGTTTTTTCCCTTTCTTCCGTTCCGCGCCCATTGTGTGCGCGGAACGGGTGCCGCCCGCAAGCGGACGGCGTCCACCGGTGCGGCGGAGGTCGACCAGCTCTCCTGCGGAGATCAACCCCCGGCACTAGCGTGGGGAGCGTGAGCAGTCAGCTCCCCACCACACCCCGCCCGGCGCACGACGCCCAGCACCTCGCCCGTCACTGGGGCGAGGCATTGGCCGCCGTCCTCGCCGGCTTCGTCGCGATGGCGATCGTCGCCGCGTTCGGCCTCTGGGCCGCGGGCGCCGCCGATCTGCCCAGCGGCTTCGTGAACATCGTCGCCGCGGTCGTCGTCATGGCCGCGGGCGGCCAGATCGACCTCTCCGGTGACGCCGGCGCACTCGCCGGCACCAACGCCGAACTGACCGCGATGCCCCTCACGGTCACCCTGGTGGGCGCACTGGTCACCGGTTTCTTCTTTCTCCTCCCGTTGCGCCACCACGCCGTCGCCCGGACCCGGGACCTGCTCGCCCGGGCGGCACGCGTCGTCCTGCTCTGGCTGGCCGCGCTCGCCGGCCTCTCCGCCCTCGCCCGCCACGACTTTCCCGTCTCGGTCGGCGGCGGCGAGAGCCAGGACACGATGTCCGACCTCTTCGGCGAACTCCTCGACGCGGTGAACCCCACCGTGGGATTCCGCACCGACGTGGGACCCACCCTGTTCTTCGGGCTGCTGTGGATCCTCGGAGTCCTCCTCATCGCGCTGCTGGTCTCGCGCGGGACCCCGCTTCCGCCCCGACTCGTCCGCTACCACGAGGCCGTGCGGCCGGTCGCCTCCGCGATGCTGCTCCTGCTCCTCGCGTACGTGCTCGTCGGCCTGGTCATCGGGATCGTCGTGGCGGCCACCCGGGGCCACGCGGCCGAGACCCTCGCCGTGATCCTGCTGGGCCTGCCCAACGTCAGCTGGCTCGCCCTCGGCGTCGGCATCGGAGGCTCCTGGGAGGGGACCGTCGAAGGGCCGTTCGGGCTGCCGATGCCGCAGATCCTCGACTCGGTCCTGCGCACCGACACCGGCGGCCTCTCCACCGTGGACCTGTCGTCCCTCGCCTCGTACGACTCAAGGGCCTGGTGGCTGCTGCCGGTCGCGGCCGTCCTCGTCCTGGCCGTGGCCTTCGTGGCCGCCGTCCGTTCGCCCTCCCGGACTCGACTCTGGCAGCACGCGCTCCACCTGGGCATCGCCTTCGCCCTGACCATGCTGGTCGTCGCCCCGGTCACTCTGGTCGAAGCGCGCTTCGGGCTCTCCATCCTGGGCATCGGCGAGCTCGAATCCCTAGGAGGCCAGGTCGTGCTGCGCCCCCACGTCTGGAGGACGGCCGGCTTCGCCGCGCTCTGGGGGCTCGCCGCGGGCTTCCTCGGCGGGCTCCTCGCCTCCCGCGTCCACCGCCGCGGCGAGGTGGACCCCTCTCGGGAGAGGGCGCCGAAGGGCTGAGATGGTCAGCGGCCGTTCGACCGTCCTGAATTCATCGGACCCGTCGGACTCATCCAGCCACCGGAGTCACCGGAGTCACTGGGCTCACCGGTACGAGGCGACAAGGCGCGCCAGATGCCGCCCCGCGACCTCCAGAGGAATCGTGCTGCGGGCGGTCTGGGCCGCCAGCTCGGCGCCCTCCAGCGTGGCGATCACCGTGTGTGCCAGCTCCTCGGCGTCGGCCTCGGCGAACCCTGTGGCGGCCAGCCTCCCCGCGACCACCGCCCGCCACCGTGCGAACGCCTCTGCCGCCGCCTGCTGGATGGCGGGGGCGCTCGTCGCCGTACCCACGACCGTGGAGGTGACCGGACACCCGTCGAGCCAGTCGGATTCCCGCAGCCCCTGGGCGAGGGCCGTGGTGAGCGCGACGAGGGCCTTCTCCGGCTCCGACTCGGCGTCGAGCGCCTCGCGCAGGAATTCGGTGAACTCCTCGTCGCCGAGCCGCACGGCGGCGGTGCCGAGCTCCTGCTTGCCGCCGGGGAAGAAGTGGTACACGGACCCGAGCGTCGCCCCCGCCTCGCGGGAGATCTGCTTGATACCGGTGCCTTCGTAGCCCTGGCGCTGCATCAGGCGTGACGTCGTACGGACGATCCGCTGCCGGGTTCCGGCGGTCTCGGGATCAACGGGGGCCATGGTCTTCACCCGGTCACCCTACCTAACTTGAGCGATCGTTCTAGTGCTGTGCTACGTTCCTCACCAGATAGAGCGTTCATTCTAGTGACGCTCCCGGGGAAGGGGATCTTTGTGAGCACGTCTGCTGTGAACACCCTGTCCGTGACGGTCATCGGTCTCGGCCCGATGGGCCAGGCGATGGCCGGTGCCTACCTGGACGCCGGCTACCGCGTCACCGTCTGGAACCGCACCGCGCGGCGGGCCGACGATCTGGTCGCCAGAGGTGCGGTGCGCGCCGCCACCGTCGAGGAGGCGCTGACGGCCAACGAGGTGGTGGTGCTGAGTCTGACCGACTACGCCGCGATGTACGCCATCCTGGAGCCCGCCGCCGCGGCGCTGGAGGGCCGTGTCCTGGTCAACCTCAGCTCGGACACCCCGGAGGGGGCCCGCGAGGGGGCCGCCTGGGCGGAACGGCACGGGGCGAGGCACCTCACCGGCGGGGTGATGACGCCGCCGTCCGGTATCGGCTCGACGGAGTTCGACACCTACTACAGCGGCCCCCGGGACCTCTTCGAGGAGTGCGAGGCCACTCTGAAGGTGATCACGGGTACGGACTACCGCGGGGAGGACCCGGGGCTGGCCGCCCTCTACTACCAGCTCCAGATGGACCTCTTCTGGAACAGCCTGACCGCCTGGCTGCACACCGTGGCGCTGGCGAACGCGCATAGCATCGGCGCCTCGGAGATCAGGCCGTACGCGGTCCAGACGCTGGGCGGGATGGGTCGGTTCATCGACTTCTACACGCCGCGGATCGAGTCGGGTCAGCACGGCGGCGACGTGGAGCGGATCTCGATGGCCGTGGCGAGCATGGACCACGTCGTGCACACGGCGCGGGACGCGGGCGTGGACACGGCCCTGCCCGCCGCGACGCTGGAGGCGTTCCGGCGGGCGGCGGCCGAGGGCTTCGAGGAGGACAGCCTCACGCGACTGATCGCGGTGTTCGGGCGGGGCGGGACCGACGCCGCCGCGCCGGCGAAGTAGCCCTGGGTCAGGACCAGATCGCGGGTGGTGCCCGGAACACGGGGCGGGCCCAGGCCGGCGGCTCGGGCGGCGGGGACGGCGGCTCCGGCCCGAGCGGTCCGGTACGGCCGCCCGGGCCGGGTCCGCCCCGTTCCAAGGCCGCCCGCAGTGCCGCGACGAACTCCAGACACGTCCCGTAACGCTCCTCCGGGGCCTTCGCCAGAGCCTTCGCCAGCACCTCGTCCGCCGCCTCCGGCAGCTCAGGCCGTTCCGCCGACAGCGGGGGCGGCGGATCGTACTGGTGGGCCCAGAGCAGCGCCATGTCGTCGTCACGGCGGAACGGCGGCATTCCGGTGAGCGTCTCCTGGACCACGCACGCCAGGCTGTACACATCGCAGCGGCCGTCCACCGGCTTCCCCGAGATCTGTTCGGGCGCCACGTAGTCGAGCGTTCCGACGAACTGCCCGACCGTCGTCAGACCCGTCAGGGACAGGGACTTCTTCGTGAGTCCGAAGTCCGTGAGATAGACGTGTTCCGGATGGTCGCGGTCCGTGCCCTCGGCGACCAGGATGTTGCCCGGCTTCACGTCCCGGTGGACCAGGTCGTGGGCGTGCGCCGCGTCCAGCGCGGATGCCACCTGTACGGCGATCCGACCCGCCGTCACCGGTGGCAGCGGGCCCTCGCGGTCGAGGAGCGCCCGCAGATCCCGCCCCGCGACGAAACGCATCGCGATGTACAGCACGCCTTCCGTCTCGCCTGCCTCGAAAACCGGCACGATGTGCGGATGGTCGATCGCGGCCGCCACCCGCGACTCGTGGGCGAACCGTTTACGGAAGGTGTCGTTGCGGGCCAGTTCGGGCGCCAGCAGTTTCAGCGCCACGGTCCGCTCGAGCCGCAGATCGAGAGCCCGGTACACGACAGCCATCCCGCCACGGCCGATCTCGGCCTCCACCACATAGCCCGCGATCTGCTTGCCGATCAGCCCCGACTCCCGGCCGGCGGGCAGATCCGTGTTCCGCGCCGCGTCGGCCATCAGCTCTCACCCGGCTGGTTCGACCGGTTCACGACCCGGGTCGGCGGCGGTCCCGCGGGGCTCTCCGCCGGCTTGTCCCCCTCATCGATACGGGGCACCACCCGCGTCGGCTCGTGCCCGGCCTCCGCCACCTCGCCCTCCGGCGGGGCGGAGGCGGCCGAGGGGCCGGCCGAGGCCGCGTACGTGCTCAGTGCCTTCCCGTCGCAGTAGACCCAGCGCTCGTGCTCCGCGTCGAACAGCCAGAGCGAATCGCCGTCGACGACGATCCCCACCCGCAGTCCGTGCGTACGCCGCCCGAAGGTGTCTCCATCGGCCCGGCCGGCCGCCAGCTCCTCCGCCGCCCGCCGATAGCGGCCGAGCGACTCCTCCGCACGGGCGATCAGAGGGCGGGGGTCGGCGGTCCTGGCGAGCGCCTGACGGGCCTCCGGCGGATCCACGGGTACGGAGACGAGCAGGCGGGCATCGACCCACGCGGTCCAGCCGTTGGAGCAGAGGATCTGGCCCCAGTCTCCGACCCGGTCCGTGAGCTGCACGGGCAGGAACGCGTCGAGGGGCACGGTCGGCATGTCCGGATCGGGAGCCTCCCAGGTCGGCAGACCGTCGCGCGGCACGACATGGGTCGGCCGGAAGTCCGGAATGTCGTCCGGTACCGGGGGAGTGACCGGGATGCCCATGGGCCGCCTGCCTTCACTGTGCCGGATAGTGGGTTTCTGATCCTGGACAACTGATCCTGGATCTTGGATCCAATATCCAGGACGTCGGTCGGGGGATATCGGCTACTTCCGCATGATCACCGGCTCCTGGCGCCGCAGCAGCCGCGCCACGATGAAGCCGAGAACGAGACAGAGCACGACGAGCATCCCCATGTCGAAGAGCCACGCGCCCAGCGTGTGATCCATGAGCGGATCCGTCGTCTTGTCGCTCGGTGCGATCGCCCCGATGTCGATGGTCGCCCCCATCGCCGCGAACGCCCACCGCGACGGCACCAGCCACGCCAGCTGTTCGAGGACGGGCGTCCCGGTGACGGTCAGCAGCGCCCCGCAGAACACCACCTGCACGATGGCGAGGAGGACGAGCAGCGGCATCGTCACCTCCTCCTTGCGCACCAGGGCGGAGACGAACAGTCCGAGCATCATCGCCGTGAACGAGAGCAGCGCGACCGCGAGCGTGAGTTCCACGAGAGGCGGCATGAGCACGCCCTTGCCGTCCGGGACGTTCAGCGGCACCCCGATCAGCGCGACCAGCGTGAGAACCACCGCCTGGACGACCGTGATCGTGCCCAGCACCACGACCTTCGACATCAGATACGCCGAACGGCTCAGGCCGACGGCTCTCTCCCGCCGGTAGATCGTGCGCTCCTTCACCAGCTCCCGTACCGCGTTCGCCGCGCCCGTGAGCACCCCGCCGACACACAGGATCAGCAGGACGTTCAGCGTCGACTCGGGGTTGAGGCTGCCCTCGGACAGCGCCCGGGCCATCGCACCCATCACGAACGGCAGAGCGATCATGATGGCGATGAACGTCCGGTCCGCGGCGAGCGCCGCGGAGTAACGCCGGACGAGGGTACGGAGCTGGGAACCCCAGCTCTGCGCCTTGCGCGGCGGACCGGGCTCCGGCGCGGCCTCCGCGGACGGCAGCCCCGGCCGTTGCATCGCGTCGGCGATGTACCGCCGGTGCTGGCGGGAGGAACGGTACTGCTCCGCCCAGTCCCGTCCGCGGTCGGTCTCGAAGGCCTCGAACGCCTCCGGCCACTGGGCGAAGCCGAAGAAGTCCAGCGACTCGTCCGGCGGTCCGTAGTACGCGACGCGACCGCCGGGCGCGAGCACGAGCAGCCGGTCGCAGACGTCCAGGCTCAGCACACTGTGCGTGACGACGATGACCGTACGGCCGTCATCGGCGAGCCCGCGCAGCATGTGCATCACGGAGCGGTCCATGCCCGGGTCGAGCCCCGACGTCGGCTCGTCCAGGAAGAGCAGCGACGGCTTGGTGAGCAGCTCGAGGGCCACGCTGACCCTCTTGCGCTGGCCTCCGGAGAGGCTGTGGATGGGCTGATCCACGCGCTCTCCGAGGCCGAGTTCGCCGATCACCTCGTCCACCCGGGCCCGGCGCTCGTCTGCCGCCGTGTCCTCGGGGAAACGCAGCTCGGAGGCGTATGTCAGGGCCTTCTTCACGGTGAGCTGGAGGTGGAGGATGTCGTCCTGCGGTACGAGACCGATGCGCTGGCGCAGTTCCGCGTAGTCGCGGTAGAGGTCCCGGCCGTCGTAGAAGACCGTGCCGTGGTCGGCGGGGCGTTGACCGGTGAGCGCCCCGAGCAGCGTCGACTTGCCCGCCCCAGACGGCCCGACCACCGCGAGCAGGCACTTCTGCCCGACGGGGAAGGACACGCCCTCCAGGAGGGTCTTGCGGCCCTGGTCGACCGTGACGGCCAGATCCTGCACGTCGAGGGAGACCTCGCCGGTGTCGGTGAACTCGACGAGCTGCCCTCCGATGAGGCAGAACGCGGAGTGTCCGACGCCGACGATGTCGTCCGGGGTGACACGGGCTTCGGCGACGGGACGGCCGTTGAGGAAGGTGCCGTTGTGGCTGCCGAGGTCCTTGATCCAGTACGTGCCGTCGGCGTGCGCCTCCAGTTCGGCGTGGTGCCGGGAGACGACCAGGTCGTCGACGACGAGGTCGTTGTCGGGAGCGCGCCCGATCTGCACGGTGCGGGTCGGCAGCGGACGCACGGACGTCGGCTGCCGGAAGGTGCCGGTCGCCGCCGGATACGAGACCGAGGACGGCCGGGGCGGGGTCCGCGGCGGGGCGGGAGCCGGGGGCTCCGGGGTCGGTACGGGCCGGGGCGAAGGGGCCGGCTCCGGACCCGGTACGGGTGGAGGCGCCGGCGTCGCGGGCCCGGGCTCCCGCGCGGGGGCCTCGGGCGATCCGGCCGAGGGGGCCTCCGCGACGGGGGCTTCGCCGAAGGGTGTCTCGGCGGCGGGGGCTGCCACGGCCGGCGGATCCGCCTCGGAACGTATGGGCTCAGCGGGTACGGGTGCGGAGGGCTCGGGCTCGGGCGCCACAGGCGCGGGAGCCTCGGGCTCGGCACGTACCGGCGCCGGTCCCGGTTCCTCGGACGGGGCGCTCGGTTCCTCGGGTGGGGCCTTCGGCTCCTCGGGTGGGGCCGTCGGTGCCGCAGCCCCCGACAGGACGGCGCGAGGACCGTCTCCGGGGTGCCCGAACCGTATGACCGTCCCCGGACCGACCTCGCGCACGGCGATGCGGTGGCTGTCGGCGAAGGTGCCGTTCGTGCTGCCCTCGTCCGCCAGCGTCCAGTGGTCGCCGACGGCCCGGAGGACCGCGTGGTGCCAGGATGCTCGGTCGTCGTCGAGGACGATGTCACTGGTGGGGTCGCGCCCGATGCGGTAGACCCGGCTCGGACTCATCACGGTCGCGTCCCCGGCGATCTCGAGGACGAGCTCGGGTGCGGCGGGCGCGACGGGCCGCTGTCCCATGCGTGAATTTTATCGTCCGGCGCTGATCCGTGCCTGCGAGAGCCGCCGGTATCGTGGGCGCCTCCATGCGACCGAAGGAGGCTCACCCGTGCCGAAAGGTGTCACCAAGCGCCGTCCCCGGACGCGGGCAGCCCTGCTGAGAGCCGCTCTGGAGACCTTCGCCGAGCACGGCTTCCACGCCACCACGATCGAGCAGGTCTGCGAGCGCGCCGGCTACACCCGTGGCGCCTACTACTCGAACTTCGCCAGCAAGGAAGAGCTGTTCCTCGCCCTCTTCGACGAGCACAGCGAACGGACCGTACGGCGGCTCGCGGAGGCCGTCGACAGCCTCGCCGCCGAGGAGTACACCCTGGAGCGGCTCGCCGAACTCGCCTCCCGGATCGAACCGGACGAGCGCGACTGGTATCTCGTCACCACCGAGTTCACTCTGCACGCCATCCGGGACCGGCAGGCGGCCTGGGTGCTCGCCCGGCACGACGCCCGGCTGCGGGCCGAGATCGCCCGGGGCCTGACGGACGTACTGCGCCGGGCGGGACGCGAACTGACCGTGGACGCGGACCGGTTCGCCCGGATGCTGATCGCCGTGCGGGAGGGCGGACTCGCGCAGAGCTACGTCGAGCCGGAGGAGCTGCCGCCCGGTTCTCTCGAACGGGACTTCCTGGCACCCCTGCTGGCGGCGTCGACGCGGGAGATCGACGTCGAGAAGTAGGCGACAGGGCCGTGGCCGAGGGCAGGTCAGTCGAAGAGATCCGGGTCCGACGCCGTGATCTGGTCCCACAGCGGCCGTGCCTGGAACCAGCCGGCCAGCGGGGTGCCGACCTGGCCCCGGGTGATCAGCGCCGTCTCGCGGTCGATCGACTGCGGCGTACCGGCGGCCATCGCCAACAGCTGGGCCTGGCACGAGCGTTCCATGGTGACGAACCACCAGACGGCCTCGGCGACCGAGTGCCCGACCGTGAGCAGCCCGTGGTTCTTGAGGATGACCGCCTTGTGCCCGGCGAGGGCCTTGGCGACGCGCTTGCCCTCGTCCAGCTCGTTGACCACGCCGCGGTAGTCGTCGTAGATCCCGTGATCCTCGAAGAAGGCGCACGCGTCCTGCGTGATCGGATCGAGCGGGATGCCGAGGCTGGAGAACGCCTTGCCGTGCAACGAGTGCGAGTGCGCGGCGGCGATCGCGTCGGGCCGGGCCGCGTGCACCTGGGAGTGGATGACGAACGCGGCACGGTTCACAGGGCGGTCGCCGTGGAGCAGAGTGCCGTCGTGCCCGACGAGGATCAGGTCGGAGGCCTTGATCTGGCTGAAGCTCATCCCGAACGGGTTGACCCAGAAGGCGTCGGGGTTCTCCGGATCGCGGACGGTGATGTGCCCGGCGACCCCCTCGGAGAACCCGAACTTCCCGAAGAGCCGGAAACCCGCCGCGAGTTGCTCCTTGCGGTACCGGCGCTCCTCCTCGACCGTGTCGAAGGTGGGCGGCAGGGGGAGGGTGACACCTTCGGGCAACGGGCCCACGGCGGCGGCCAGGGCGGGCGGGAGAGTGCTCACGGGGGCTCCTCACGGCGGTGGAACGCGATGCCGCCAAAAGATACAGCGGTGTATCCGATTCGCCAATGGTTGCGGCGTGGGGGTACGGGTGGCTACGGTCGGGCCAGAAAGCGCTTTCCTCCTCCCAGGGAGACGACCTCGTGCCGACAGCGGACGTCCTGATCTACACCCGCACCGCCGGCTACCGCCACGACTCGATCCCGGCGGGCGCGAAGGCGCTAGCGGAGCTCGCGGGGGCGGCGGGACATGAGGCCGAGGTGACCGAGGACCCGGCCGCCTTCACACCGGAGCGGCTCGGGCGGTGCGCGGCGGTCGTCTTCCTCTCGACGACCGGCAGGGTCCTCGGCGCGCCCGGCCGGTCGGCCTTCGCGTCGTACGTCATGAGGGGCGGGGGATTCCTCGCGATCCACGCGGCGGCCAACGCGGAGCCGGACTGGCCCTTCTACGGCGAACTGCTCGGTACGCGCTTCGACGGCCACCCGGAGATCCAGCCGGGCGTGGTGTGCGTGGACGCGCCCGACCACCCCGGAACGGCCGCGCTGCCGGGCCGGTGGGCCTGGACGGACGAGTGGTACAACTTCACGTCGAATCCCCGGGACGAGGGCGTACGGGTCCTGGCCCGCGCGGACGAGTCGACGTACCGGGGCGGCACGCTGGGCGCGGACCACCCCCTGGTGTGGTGCCGCGAGGCCGGCGACGGCCGGGTCTTCTTCACGGCGCTGGGGCACGCGGCGGAGGCGTACGAGGACCAGACGTTCCGGGAGCATCTGGCGGGCGCGCTGAGCTGGGTTTCCGGCGGGAGCGCCGCTCCCTGAGGCTCTGACCGTACGGGACGGCCCGCATCCCCCGAGCGACGGCGACCGTCCGCCCGCAGCCCCTGTCCCACGGCGGCCGGTCTCCGCCCGCGTCCGGCGCGCCGGATACGGGACCGGCCCGTCCCCGCCCCGCCCCGCCCGCGTCCGCAGTGCCGCCGTGACCGCCCCGCCCGCCCCCGGGCGACCGCCCTCTCGCAGGCAGAATCTCACCCCCGTGCCCCCTCCCCGATTGCGATCGGCCGCCGGGCGCGGGAGGGTGCCTGTGGGGCGGACGGGCAGGAGGAGACCGCATGGCCATCGCCACCGTGAATCCCGCCACGGGCGAGACACTGCGAACGTACGACGCGCACGGGCACGACGAGGTCGAGCGGCGGATCGACGCCGCGCACGAGACCTTCCGGCAGTACCGCACCACCACCTTCGCCGAGCGCGCCCGCCTCATGCGCCGTGCCGCCGATCTCCTCGACGAGGACGCCGAGGACGTCGCCCGCACGATGACCACCGAGATGGGCAAGACGATCAAGGCCGCGCGCGCCGAGGCCGCCAAGTGCGCCAAGGCCATGCGCTGGTACGCCGACCACGCCGAGGCGCTGCTCGCCGACGAGCACCCCGCCCCGGGAGACGTCCGGGACTCCGGCGCCGACACGGCCCGTGTCCACTACCGTCCCCTGGGCACGGTCCTCGCCGTCATGCCCTGGAACTTCCCCCTCTGGCAGGTCATCCGGTTCGCCGCGCCCGCCCTCATGGCCGGCAACACCGGTCTCCTCAAGCACGCCTCCAACGTGCCCAGGACCGCCCTCTACCTCGGTGACCTCTTCCGCCGCGCCGGCTTCCCCGAAGGCTGCTTCCAGACTCTGCTCATCGGGTCCGGCGCCGTCGAGTCCGTCCTGCGCGACCGCCGGGTCGTCGCCGCCACCCTGACCGGCAGCGAGCCCGCCGGACGCTCGGTCGCCGCCATCGCGGGCGACGAGGTCAAGAAGACGGTCCTGGAGCTGGGCGGAAGCGACCCGTACATCGTCATGCCCTCCGCGGACGTGCCGCGCGCCGTCAAGACCGCCGTCACCGCCCGCGTCCAGAACAACGGTCAGTCGTGCATCGCGGCCAAGCGCTTCATCGTCCACGGCGACGTCTACGACGACTTCGCCGAACGCTTCACCGCCGCCATGACCGCGCTGACCGTCGGCGACCCCCTCGACGAGTCCACCGACGTCGGCCCGATCGCCACCGAGCAGGGCCGCGCCGACCTGGAGGAACTCGTCGACGACGCCGTGGAGAAGGGCGCGACGGTCCTCTGCGGCGGCGCCCGTCCCGACGCGTTCCCGCGCGGCTGGTTCTATCAGCCGACCGTGCTCACCGGCATCACGCCCGAGATGCGCATCCACCACGAGGAGGCCTTCGGCCCGGTCGCCACGCTCTACCCGGTGAGCGACATCGAGGAGGCCGTGGCCGTCGCCAACGACTCGCCGTTCGGTCTCAGTTCGAACGTCTGGACCCGTAATGACGAGGACATCGCCTTCTTCGTACGGGACTTGGAGGCGGGCGGTGTCTTCGTGAACGGTATGACGGCCTCCCACCCCGCGCTTCCGTTCGGCGGTGTGAAGCGCTCCGGCTACGGCCGCGAGCTCTCCGGACACGGCATCCGCGAGTTCTGCAACGCGACCACCGTCTGGCAGCGCACCTGACCCTCGTCCGGCGGGGGGGGGCACCTGACCCTCGTCCGGCAGCGCACGCGACCACCGTCCGGCAGGGCACGCGAGCCACCGTCCGGCCCCCACGCCGCGTGGCGCGGGACCCGTCCTACCGGTCCCGGGTCCACGCCAGCAGCTGCTCCGCGGGCCAGGTGTTGATCACCCGCTCCGTCGGCACCCCGCACTCCTCCGCCCGCGCGCACCCGAAGATCTGCCACTCCAGCTGGCCCGGCGCGTGCGCGTCCGTGTCCACCGCGAACCAGACGCCTGCCTCCACCGCCTGACGCAGCAGCCGACGCGGCGGATCGAGCCGCTCCGGGCGGCTGTTGATCTCCACCGCCGTCCCCGACTCGGCGCAGGCCGCGAAGACCCGCTCCGCGTCGAAGACCGACTCGGGCCGCAGCCGGCCCCCGCTGACCAGCCGCCCGGTGCAGTGACCGAGGACGTCCATCAGCGGATTGCGTACCGCCTTCTCCATCCGCCGCGTCATCGCCGGAGCGTCCATCCGCAGCTTGGAGTGGACCGAGCCGACCACCACGTCCAGCCGGTCGAGCAGCTCCGGCTCCTGGTCCAGCGAACCGTCCTCCAGGATGTCGCACTCGATCCCCGTCAGCAGCCGGAACGGCGCCCACTCCTCGTTCAGCCGCTCCACCACGTCCAGTTGCTCGCGCAGCCGCTCGGGAGAGAGACCGCGGGCCACCTTCAGGCTGGGCGAATGGTCCGTCAGGACGGCCCACTCGTGCCCGATCCGCGCCGCCGTCCGGCCCATGTCCTCGATCGGGCTGCCGCCGTCCGACCACTCCGAGTGCAGATGACAGTCACCCCGCAGCGCGGCCCTGAGGGTCTCGCCGCCGTTGGCCTCCGGCACGGGGATCTCGGCCTCCAGGCGCTCCAGATACTCCGGAATCCGCCCCTCGAGGGCCTCCCGGATCACCGCCGCCGTCTTCGGCCCGATGCCCTTGACCGACTCCAGAGTCCCGGCCGCCGCACGCTGTCGCGCCTCGCCGTCCCCCATGGCCCCGACGGCGGCGGACGCGGTACGGAACGCCCGTACGCGGTACGTCGGCGCCTGCGAGCGCTCCAGGAGGAAGGCGATCCGGTCCAGTGCCGCAACGGGGTCCACAGCCGCTCCTCACTCACCCTCGGGCGGACGGCTCGGGCACGGCCTCCGCGTGCACCGGGCCGATCTCGCACCACACCGCCTTGCCCTCACCACGCGGCTCCACGCCCCACCGTGACGCGAGCGCGTCGAGCAGCATCAGTCCGCGCCCCGAGGTCGCCGCCTCGCCCGGTGTACGCCTGCGGGGCCAGGCGCTCGACCGGTCCTGCACCGACAGCCGTACCCGCCGGACCGGCTCCGGCAGCACCTCCAGCGTGAGCACCGCGCCGCCCTCGGTGTGCAGCAGTACGTTGACGAGCAGCTCGCCGGTCAACAGCTCTGCATCATCGGCGAGTTCGGCCATGTTCCAGTCCCGCAGCGCCTGCCCCACCGCCGCCCGCGCGTCCGAGAGGCCCTGCGGATCGGCCTGGTGGATGTACTGGTGGATGCGCGGCGCCCGCGGCGTGCCGGGGTCGGGGCTGCGTCGCAGCACGAGCAGCGCCACGTCGTCGCCCGCGCCCCAGCGCTCCCACAGCTGCTCCGACAGATGGTCCGCGAGCGCCTCCGCCTGCGGCGGTCCGCTGCTCATCGCCGACGACAGCGCCTCGAGGCCGGACTGGATGTCCGAGCCCGGCTGTTCGACGAGCCCGTCCGTGCACAGCACCAGCGTCTCGCCCGGTACGAGGTCGAGCCGGGTCTCCGGGAACTCCTCGTCCCCGAACACGGTCGCCAGCCCCAGCGGCAGCCCGCCGCGAAGCTTCGGCTGCCCGACCCGGCCGTCCGTGTGCCGGATCAGCGGCCCCAGATGGCCGGCCCGCACCGCGCGCAGGGTCCCGGTGCCCAGGTCGACCTGGGCGTAGGTGCAGGTCGCGAACCGGTTGGTGTCCAGCTCGGCGAGGAAGCGGGAGGCACGTGCCAGTACGGTCGAGGGCGCGTGGCCCTCACCCGCGTACGCCCGCAGCGCGATGCGCAACTGGCCCATGATCGCGGCCGCGTGCGTGTCGTGCCCCTGGACGTCCCCGACGACGATCCCGACCCGGCCCCGGGGCAGTGCGATCACGTCGTACCAGTCACCGCCGACCTGCCGTCCGCTCCACGCCGCGTGGTAGCGGACCGCGATCTCGCCGCCGGAGATCGCCGGGATACGGCGCGGCAGCATCGTCTCCTGCAGCCCGGTCGCCAGCTCCCGCTCCTCGTCGAAGAGGATGGCGCGCTGGAGGGACTGCGCGACGATCGCGGCGAGCCCGAGCAGCAGGTTGCGTTCGTCGGCGTTGAACGACGAGCGGCGCCGGTAGAACAGCGCCATCCCGCCGAGCGAACGTGCCTGGGCGACGAGCGGCAGATAGCAGGCGGACTTGAACCTCAGGCGTTCGACGTACGGCGCGAGTTCGGGGAAGTCACGCCCGATGGTGGAGAACGACGGCACGAACCGGGGCCGCCCGCTCAGCACCGTCTCGGCGAGCGGCAGGCCACGGTCGAGGCGGCGCTGGCGGAAGTCGTTCAGGGCGTCCAGAGACTCCCCGCTGAGCGCGATGATGTTGAGCGAGCCGTTCTCCACCAGGCCGAGCGCGAGCCCGTCCGCGCCGAGCCGGGCGAGCCCGCCGGGCCCGGTCATCGCCGCCGTCACGTCGTCGACCGTCACGGCCCGCGACAGCGCGTGCGTGGTCCGCTCGACGATGCTCGTCTGGACCTCGCGGCGCTTCTCCAGATCGAGGACGAACTCGGAGTGCGCGACCTCGGTGGTGGTGTCCCGGACGATCCCCACGATCCGGTGCGCCATGCCGTCGGCCGTCCGCAGAATCCGTGCCTGCACATGCGTCCACTGGGGTGTACCGTCCTCGTCCTCCGTCTGGAAGTGCGCGGAGTACGAGGTTTCGCCACTGGTGATCGCATGGCGGATCACCTGGTCGAGGCGGGCGCGCTCCTCGGCGTCGAGGCGCTGGACGAGCGTGGCGGGGCGCCCGTCGAACCCGCCCGAGTCCAGCCCGAAGACCAGCAGCCCGGCCTCGTCGACGTCGATCGTGCCCGTGTCGAGATCCCAGTCGAAGCTGCCGGTCCGGTTCATGGCGAGCCGTTCGGTGGGCCCGATCTCGCCACTGTGCGTGCGCCGGTCGTCATCGGTCATCCTCACCATTGTCGAACCCGCACCCCTCCGACGCCATGGCGGCGACACACCGCGTGCCGGAGTTGTGACCGAGCGGGGGAGAATGGGCCGGTGATCATCGCGTACCGCGTCCTCGGCCCCTGCCGGGCCAGGCTTGCAGACGGCCGGGAGGCCCAGCTCGGCGGCGCCCGGCTGAGGGCCCTCTTCGCGGCGCTGGCCGCCGCCGGCGGGCGCGACGTCCGGACGGGTGAGCTGATCGAGCTGATCTGGGAGGACAACCCGCCCGGGGACGGAACCGAGGCGCTCCAGGCACTGGTCGGGCGGCTGCGCCGGGTGCTGGGACGGGACGCCGTGGTCTCGCTCACCGGTGCGTACCGGATCACGGCCGAGCCCGAGGACGTGGACCTGTACGTGTTCGAGCGGCTGGCCGCCGAGGGGGCCGCGGCACTGGCGGCGGGGGACGCGGTGCGGGCGGCGCGGCTGCTCGACGACGCGCTCGGGCTGTGGCGCGGGCCAGCGCTCGCCGATCTGCCGGGCCGGGACGGCGAGCCTCTCGTCGTACGTGTCGAACAGCGCCACGCGCAGGCCCGCAGGGACCGGCTCGCCGCTGCCGTTGCCCTGGGCCAGGCCGGGACGGCCCTCCCCCCGCTGGAGGCCCTGGCCGCGGAGCACCCCATGGACGAGCCCCTCCAGGCGCTCCGCATCCGCGCCCTGCGGGCCGCGGGCCGCACGGCCGAGGCGCTGAAGGCCTACGAGGAGGTCCGTACCCTCCTCGCCGAACGCCTGGGGGCGGATCCAGGGAGTGAACTGCGCGCGCTGCACGCGGAGTTGCTTGCCGGTGAGACGTCGGAGGTGCGCCCACCTCCGCGTCTTCCCGCCCGGCTGACCTCCTTCGTAGGGCGCGGAAGTGAACTCGAAGCCCTGGTGGCCGAGGTGGCCGAGCGGCGTCTTGTCACCCTGCTCGGGCCCGGCGGCGTGGGCAAGACACGGCTGGCCCTGGAGGCCGCCGAAGGCGTGGCGGAGCGGGAGCCGGACGGGGTCCGCATCGCCGAACTGGCCTCCGTGCGCGAGGAGTCCGACGTCGCCGACGCCGTCCTCACGGCACTGGGCGGCCGCGAGACGCAGCTGTGGGCCGGTCCCGCCCGTGACGCGCTCACCCGGATCGTGGAGTACTGCGCGTCGCGCCGGCTGCTCCTCCTCCTGGACAACTGTGAGCACGTGGTGGGCGCGGCGGCGGAGCTGGTGGAGCAGGTGCTCGCGCGCTGCCCGGGAGTGACGGTTCTGGCGACGAGCCGCGAACCGCTGGGCGTACCGGGGGAGTTCGTACGAGCGGTGGAGCCGCTGCCGCAGGACACCGCGCTGCGGCTCCTGGGGGACCGGGGTGCGGCCGCCCGTCCCGGCTTCGACCCGGCCGGCGACCCCGAGGCGTGTGCCGAGATCTGCCGGCGGCTGGACGGTCTCCCGCTCGCGATCGAGCTGGCGGCCGCGCGGCTCAGGCTGCTGTCCCCGCGCCAGATCGCCGACCGCCTCGACGACCGATTCCGGCTCCTGACCTCGGGCGCGCGTACGGTCCTGCCCAGGCAGCAGACGCTCCGGGCGGTGGTCGACTGGTCCTGGGACCTCCTGACCGAGCCCGAACGCGCCGTGTTGCGCCGTATGTCGGTGTTCTCGGGCGGCTGCGACCTGTCGGCGGCGGAGGCGGTCTGCTCGGCGGGAGACGACGGGGTGTCGGGGCCGGGCGGTTCGGCGAGGGCCGGGGCGCCCGGGCCGGGTGGTTCGGTGGACGACGGGGCGTCCGGGGCGGGTGGCTTGGTGGACGATGGGGCGTCGGGGCCGGGCGGTTCGGCGGGGCGTACGGGTGGTGGTGCCCACGGTTCGGGGGCAGGCCGCTCGGCCGACGCCGTGGTGGACCCGGGTGCTCCGGCCGCCGGTGTCCGCGTCGGGGCCGTGACGTCGAGGGGCGACGTGCTCGAGCTGCTCGGCTCGCTCGTCGACAAGTCGCTCGTCGTCGCCGCGCCCGGCGACGACGCGAGCATGCGCTACAGGCTCCTGGAGACGGTCGCCGAGTACGCCGGCGAGCGCCTCGACGAGGCCGGGGACCGGGGTGACGCCGAGTGGCGGCACCTCGTCCACCACCGGGAGTTCGCCCGCACCGGGGACCCGGCACTCCGGGGGCCCGGGCAGGACGTCTGGCTGCGCCGATTCGAGCGCGAGCACGACAACCTGACGGCCGCCCTGCGGACCGCCGTCGACCGCGGCGAGGAACAGGAAGCGCTCTGTCTCGTCCACTCCATGAGCTGGTTCTGGCAGCTGCGCGCCCGGCAGACCGACGCCCGCGTCTGGTCCCACGCCGCGGCCGCCCTCGGCCCCGACCCGTTCGCGCCACCCGTACGGCCCGCCCTGCCGCTCGCGGACCGCTGCACCGACACGCCGCCGCCGTGGTCCGAGGAACAGCTGTGGGAGGCGCGACGAGGGTGCCGGCTGCTCGTGCTCGCGTCCGAGGGCGGCGAGGGCGCCACCGCGCTCCAGCGGCCCGGGATCCGCGCCCGCCTCGACGCCGTCGTCTCCGCGTACCGCCCCGGCCTGCCGCAGAACTGCCGCCAGCCGGGAACCATGTGGTTCTTCGCCCGCCTGATGACAGGCGAGTTCCACGATCTCGACGAGACCCTCGGCGCCCTCCTCGCCGCGTGCCGTACCGAGGGCTTCGACTGGGAACTCGCCTTCACCCACCTCGTACGGGCCAAACTCCTCGGTGGCCGCCCCGACGACGCCGAGGCGGCGCTCACCCGCTTCGAGCGGCTCCAGGACGCCTGGGGCATCGCCGAATCCCTCTCCGCGCGCGGCGAGGCCTACGAGCGGTCGGGCCGTCTCGCCGAGGCCGTCGCCGACTTCGAGCGGGCCGCGCACGCCACCGCGGGCCTCGGCGCCCGCTCCCAGCTCCCCGCCTTCAAGGCCAGGCTCGCCGCCGTACGGCTGAGGATCCCGTCCGACGACTCGGCGCGGTCGGCGGCCGAACAGCTCCTTGTCGAAGCCGCCGAGGAGGCCTCGACGGAGCCCGGCGGAGAGCCGGTCAGCCCGGCTCGGCTGCTCCTTGCCCAGCACTACGGACACACCGGACGCACCGCCCTCGCTCGGGAACAACTCGACCGGATGGAGGAGGAGTTCAGCAGCGACACGCCCGACCTCTTCATCGGCCTGACGGGGGGACTGCGCGGCTGGCTCGCGTGTCTCGACGGCGCGTACGCCGAGGCCGCCGCGAGGCTGACCCGTTCCGTGAGGGACGTGGAGAGCCTCGCCTACCTGGTGGCCCCCTATCTCGTGGTCGGTCAGTTCGCGACGGCCGCCTGGGCCAGGGCGGGACTCGGCTCGCCGAGCGACGCCGAGGACGGCGCCCGTCTCCTGGGCGCGTACGACGCCCATGCCGCGGACCCGGGCGGCGGGGGTTTCCGCCCCCTCACGGAGCAGACCGAGTCGTCGGTACGGGAACGCGCGGAGGACGCGCTGCGCGCGGTTCTGGACCCGGAGACGTACGAGCAGCGGTACGCGGAAGGCCGCGGCCTCTCGGTGAAGGAGGCCGCGGCACTGGTCTGAGACGTGAGGCTGCGCAGGCCGCTGCCGGGGTGGCGGGCCGCTCCACCGCCGACCGCCCGGGGCTCAGGCGGCCCACGGCCGCCCACCTGGGGGGCTTCAGGCGACTGGCCCCGCCCGCCTGGGGGGCTTCAGACGATCGCCCGCCGCCCACCTGGGGGCTTCAGGCGACCGCCCGCCGCCCGCCTGGTTTCAGACGACCGGCCCCCGCCCGCCTGGCTTCAGGCCGCCCCACCACCACCGTCGCCGCCGCCCGCCGCCTTCAGGCGCTCCCGGGCCTCGGCCAGGTCCTCTGGCGTCGGCGCGTCGTCCTGGGTGAGGCGGTGCCGCCAGTACCCGGTGAAGTCCACGGCGCGCCTGTCGTACCCCCGCTCCTCGACCAGGTGGCGCCGCAGCGCCCGTACGGCCCCGGCCTCACCCGCCAGCCAGGCGTACGGCTTCCCGGACGGCAGCGTGGCCCGGCGTACCGCGTCGACCACCGCCTCGGACCCCGAGGCCTCACCGTGCAGCCAGTGCACGCTCAGCGCGCCGTCCGTCACCAGGGCCTGCTCCTCGGTGGCGTCGGCGACCTGGACGTAGGCGACGGCCCGGTGCCCGGGCGGGAGTGCCTCGACGACCGTGGCCAGCGCGGGGAGCGAGCAGCCGTCGGCGGCGAGCAGCGTCCAGTCCGACGCGCCGAGGGGGATCGGCGTGGCGAAGTACGCCGAGGGTCCGAACATCCCGAGCGTGTCGCCAGGCCGCGCGGCCCGTGCCCAGCGTGTCGCGGGGCCTTGGTGCGCGCGGCCGCCCGCGCCGTGCAGGTAGAAGTCGATGTCGACGGTCCCGGCCGCCGGGTCGTGGGCGCGGATCGTGTAGCTGCGCATCCAGGGGCGCTCGGCCTCCGGGATCGCCCCGTACGCCGCGTACCAGCGCATGATGTCGCCGTCCGGGTCGGGGGCGGGCAGCACGGGCTCGGTCTGGCGGGGGCGCGGGAAGTAGAGCTTCACCTGCTGGTCGGGACCGGCGAGCGTGAGGCCGACGAGGGCCTCGCCGCCGAAGGTGACCCGCAGCATGCGCGGGGTGACGGAACGTACGGCAGTGACTCGGATTCGGCGGAGGGGGAAGGGATCGGGCTCGGGCCGGGACATGGGGGCTCCTGTTCGACGGCGTGTCCACGTCGGCGCGTGGAGGTGGTGGCCGGCCACCACCCTCCCGACGCGCGCCGACACGCACCCGACACGACGAGGGGCCGGTGCGTGTCACCCGCCCCGCACCGCCTCACGCCGGCCCCGATCCGGCCCGGATGCGATCCCGGGACCCGGACACGAGAATGGCCGGTACCGAAAGAACTCCTAGGAGGCGGCATGAACGCTGAGTCCGACAAGACATCTCCGGGGGACAGCCCGACGCCCGACCGCCTCTTGCATGCCGGGTCGGAGGGCGAATACACGGCTGAGGACCTGGTCCTCGCCTCAGGTCGTGACGTGAATCCGAAGAGCCTCGCGTGGGCGGAGCGCCGCATGGCGGAGAAGGGACGCGCCTCCCTGGACGAGCTCCTGCCCTGACCCACGCCCAGCAGAGTCCCCGACCGCCTTGGCCCGGCCTCTTCCCCCACCGGACCAAGGCGGTCGTCGTCGCCCCCGGCCGTCCGGGACCGTCGCGGGGCTTCCCCATTTGTGGAACACGTTCTACCGTGGCCGCCGTCGCGCGCACGGTACCCAGGACGCCGCCACGGGAGGCCCCCATGCACCTCGAGTACACGCCCGCCCAGCACCGCCTGCGCGAGGAGCTGCGTGCGTACTTCGCGGAACTCGTGCCGGACGACGTTCACGCTCGCTACGCCGACCCCGCCGCGCAGAAGCGGTTCTACCGCGAGACGATCCGCAGGCTCGGCACCGACGGCTGGCTGGGCGTCGGATGGCCGGTCGAGTACGGGGGGCGAGGGCTGAGCCCCATGGAGCAGTTCATCTTCTTCGACGAGGCGGCCCAGGCCGGTGTCCCGCTGCCGTTGATGGCGCTGAACACCGTGGGTCCGACCATCATGCAGTTCGGCACCGACGAGCAGAAGGCGTACTTCCTGCCGAAGATCCTCTCCGGTGAGATCGACTTCGCCATCGGCTACAGCGAGCCGGACGCCGGTACGGACCTTGCCGCCCTGAAGACACGGGCGGTCAGGGAAGGCGACGAGTACGTCGTCGACGGACAGAAGATCTGGACGACGAACGGGGACACCGCCGACTGGGTCTGGCTCGCCGTCCGCACCGACCCCGACGCCCCGGCGCACAAGGGCATCACGATGCTCCTGGTGCCGACGAGCGACCCCGGCTACTCCTGCACCCTCATCAACACCCTCGCCTCGCACGACACGACTGCCAGCTACTACGAGAACATCCGCGTGCCCGTCTCCCGCCGCGTCGGCGAGGAGAACAAGGGCTGGCGGCTCATCACCAACCAGCTCAACCACGAGCGCGTGACCCTCGCGGCCCACGGCACGATGGCGATCCGCGCCCTCCACGACGTCCAGCGCTGGGCCGCCGACACCAAGCTCGCCGACGGCCGACGGGTCATCGACCTCGGCTGGGTCCGCCGGAGCCTCGCCCGCACGCACACCAGGCTCGACGCGATGAAACTCCTCAACTGGCAGATGGTGAACGCCGTCCAGCAGGGCACCCTCACCCCCCAGGACGCCTCCGCCGTCAAGGTCTACGGCTCCGAGGCCCGCCGCGACGCCTACGCCTGGCTCATGGAGATCGTCGGCTCCGCCGGCGCCCTCAAGGAGGGCTCGGCAGGCACGGTCCTCCACGGCGAACTCGAACGCGGCTACCGCTCGGCCGTCATCTTCACCTTCGGCGGCGGCAACAACGAGATCCAGCGGGAGATCATCTCCTGGATCGGCCTCGGGATGCCCCGCGTCCGCCGCTGAACCCGGGGCGAGCCGATCGTCACGCGTTCTGCGTTTGACGACAGTCCGGCACGGGGCTGCACTGGAATCATGGACGCTGCGGCGACTCCGTCCTAGGGAGAGCAGCGATGACAACCCTGGAGAGTTTCAACCTTCTGCAGCCGTACAAGATCGCCGAGGAGACGTTCGTCATCCCGTGGGCCCTTGAGGCCCCGCCGGTCGGCCACTTCCCGATGAACTCGATGGTGATCCGGGGAACCGAACCGGTCCTCGTGGACACCGGGGCGCCCGCCGTGCGCTCCCAGTGGCTGGAGGCGGCCTGGTCCGTCGTGGATCCCCTGGACGTACGGTGGATCTTCCTCACCCACGACGACCGCGACCACGCCGGCAACCTTCTGGCGGTCCTCGCGGAATGCCCGAACGCGACCCTGCTGACGACATGGTTCTCCATCGGCCGCATGGCCGAGGAGTGGGAGACGCCCATCAACCGGTGCCGCTTCATGACCGACGGCGACACGATCGACGTGGGCGACCGCACCCTGGTCGCCAAGCGACCGCCGTTGTACGACAACCCCACGACCCGCGCCCTGTTCGACCCGAAGACCGACGTCCTGTGGGCCGTCGACACCTTCGCCACGAACGTGCCGACCCCCCTGCCCGAAACTGCGGCGCTGTCGCCGGACGAGTTCCGCGAGGGCCAGTTGTTCGGCGGAAGGCTGGTCTCCCCGTGGGTCGCCCTGCTGGACGCCCAGAAGTTCGGGACGGTCGTCACCGACTTCCAGCACCTGAACGCCGAGGTCATCGCCGGCTGCCACTGCCCGGTCCTCCGCGGCCCCCAGATCCCCGAGGCCTACGACCTCCTCCGCCGGCTCCCCGAAATGCCACCATGGACGGAGTTCACCCAGGCCGACCTGGACCAGTGGATGGCGGTTGCCGAGAGCTCGGTTCCCCCGGAGCAGCCGCGGCCGTCGGGGACGTGAGCGGCGCTGCCGCGCGGGGTTGGGACCTGCTGCCCGCCGGCGCCCACGACCGGAGACCCGCCACTCGGCCAGGCCGTGCTGATGACGGCCGACCCAGCACAACAGCGCCTGCTGGAACGCGCCCTAGCTCTGCGTCGGATTGCTGTTCAGCTTGCGGCGTTCACGCCGGTTGGGGTGGCGGATGACCACTCCTCCCATGCCGGCGGAACCGGTGAGCCGGACAAGCGGAGTTCCCGGCAGCCGGGCGGACGTGGTCTCGTCCGTCAGGCCACCGGCGCCGGGATCGATCCCACTGGTGTCCGCAGCCCAGCCGTCAGGGATGACGACCGTGACACCGGCCGTGTCCCCGTGCGCCTCCACCTCGACCTCCCTGAGGCGGCACTCCACCCGGGTGAAGTCGACCCTCACGCCTCCCACGCCACCATGGGCGATCACGCGCTCGGGAACCTCCCAGCGCCCAGGGCCGTGGGACACGCCGTACACGCCCCCCTTGAGCACCAACGGCGACGGGGCTCCGGAGGAACTCGGCCCCGGCAGATCGGCAGTCACCACGGCCAACTCGGCGTAGGTTCTGGCCTTCAGCGCCACCTCCAGGCGCGCGTCCAGCTCGTCGAGATCGATCCTTCCCTCCGCTGCCGCCTCCTGCAGCCGCTCCACGACCGCTTCACGGTCGTCGTGAGAAGCGCGAAGGTCCCCTGCTTTGACTCGGCGCGGAGAAGGCTCCGAAGATCGGAAGATCATGCCCCAAGGATAGCCAGCCCACGGACCGGACGGGCCAGGACCGCACATCCCGAACACCACGTGGGACGCCTCCCTCGGATCTTGCATGATGACCGGCATGAACACGGAAATCTGCGACCCGGCTGAGCTGGCCGCCCTCCGCGAGATCTTCGCGGCCCGCCCCGAGGCAGCGCCGCCGGCCGGCTGGGAGGCGGTGCGGTCCTTCGAGGCGGAGCACGGCATCGTGCTCCCGGAGCCGTACCGCACGTTCGTGGCGGAGATCTGCGACGGACTGCGCGCCGGACCGCCCTACTACGGTCTGCTGCCTCTCGCGCAGACGCCCCCGGACTGGGGCTCCGGCCGCCCTGAACGCCTGCTTGCCGAGCCTTTTCCGCTCACGGCGGCGTGGCTGTGGGAGGCGGAGGGCGATGAGGAGGCGCTGTCGGTTGAGGAGTTCGAGGCCCGGACGGACCCGGTGTTCGACCACGGCTCCCTGCTGCTGGGCACCGACGGCTGCGGCATGTACTGGCACTTGATCGTCACCGGCCCGCAGCGTGGTCACGTCTGGCAGATCGCCGGCGAGGGCGCGATGCCCTTCGGTCCCGAGTCCCCGGACGCTCTGATGCCGGGAACCCCTGGCTTCACCGGCTGGGCGACCCACTGGGCCCAGGGCCGCTCGTGGTTCGCGGGCACCTAGGACGTCTCCTTCGGATCGTCTGATCGCTGATTGACGGGTGTCGTCGGCTGATGCCCTGTGGGCGCGGTTCTGTTGGGGCGCGACGGCGTATTCGACGCAGCCGCGTGACCGTCGTCGTGCCCGAGCCCGTCCTCGTGAGCATGCCGCCTGCTCGTGGCCGATACTGCCCGCATGGGGGATCACGACACCGTCCGGGTACGTCTCCGCGCCGCCCTTGGCGCCGACGACCCGTGGACCGCGCTGTACGCGCTGAGCACCGACCCGTCCGGCCCTCTCGCCGAGGCGGTCGAGGAGCTGTACCGCACGGACGCGGACCGGGCGGCCTTCCGTCCGTATCTGACCTGGCTCCTGCGGAGCCTGGGCGAACCGGGCGACGCGGTGCTGCTGCGGTTGTTCGCCGACCCCGAGGTCGGCGCGGACGACCGCCGGGACGTGCTGAGGGCCGCCGTGGCGCGCGGGCTGCGGCTGCCCGCCGAGCTGCTGCGCATGCACGCGGACGAGGCCCCGGCGTCCCGTGAGGGCGATGCTCGTGCCGGCGGCTCGCCCGCCCCCGAGCTCGTCGACGCCATGGGGCTCTCCGGCGACCTTTCCTTCGCACCGCGCCTCGGTGCTCTCCTCGAGGACTCCACGGCCCCGCGCGGCCGCGCCGCGCTCGCGCTGGGCCGGCTCGGTGCCCGCCGGTGGACGGCGTCGATCGCCCGGGGGCTGTCCGACGTGACCGGACTCGACCGCACCGCGTTCGCCGTCGCCCTGGAGCTGATGGGCGATCCGGCCGCCGTACCGCACCTGCTGCGATGGCTGGCCGAGAGCGCCGAGGAGCGGGTGTACGACGTCCACCACGTGCTCGTACGGCTCACCGGTCGCGACCCGCTCCTGCCGGAGGGGGCGAGCGGGGCTGCGTACGCGGCGGCCGTGCGCACCGCCTGGGCCGACGGCCGCACCGAGCGCGCGCCCGGGACGATGCGGGACGTCGTCGTCGAATCCGGCGCGCGTGCCCGGTTCTCCGTCGACGGGGGCGCGGGCCGGATCCGGGTCGCCTTCGACCCGCCGTCGCCCGGCTCCACCTGGCCGCGCTGGGACCGGTCCCTGATGTTCGACCGGAAGCCGCTCTACCGGGTCGGCTCGCTGTGCGACACGTGTGAGCTGGGCCTGACGTTGCTGGACTGGCCGGACGACGAGGCGTCCCGGATCGCGGCCCGCATGCGCGGACGGCTGGCCGGCCTGGACCGGCTCGACACCGCGCTGCTCGTCGAATGGGCCCCCGTGCTGGGCGAGCTGGAGACCGGTCACTACCGCGCTCTCCTGCTCGACCTCCCCCTGGAGCAGGTGACAGACCCGGCCCGGTCGTGGTGGTACCGCCGTGCGGCGGCCAGGGCGCAGGAGGACGGCGACGAGTGCGAGTACGGTGACGACCTTCCCGGGGACCACTGGCCCGGCGTCGCGCACTTCCAGCTCACCACGCCTGTTCCGGGCGGCCGGGTGCCGTTCACCTACGGCGCCTTCCTGCCCTCACAGCCGCCCGAAACGCTCGACCCGGCGACCCTCGCCCGGCACGCGGCCGCGATAGCGGCGGGGGAGCGGCCGGCCGCCGTGGTGCTCGGCTGGATCGACGACCGGTACGTGGAAGCCCGGCACGAGGAGCGGTGGCTGGTCGGTGCGGTCCTGGACGGTCATCACCGGCTCGCCGCGTACGCGGCCGCCGGCGTGCCGGCCCGGGTGCTCCTGATCGCCCGCGTGGGCGGGGGCGGTGGCGCGGACGGCGGCCTGGAGGGACTGGCGGAGGTGGCCGCGGCGTACGGCTGCCGGGACTGAGCGCCTTCGCGGGGATGCGCCACCCGGTAGACGTCCGGATCTCTACGCACCTGGAAAGGCCACGAGCACGTCGATGGCGGCTCAGTCGGAGTCGGGGTCGCAGTCGCAGTCGTGGGAACGCGCGTCTTGATTCCGGCCCGGGCCGTCATCACGACCCGGACGTCCTGGCAGCCCCAAGGCGACCCGCTTTACGGCAACGAGCGCGTGAGCCACACCACTTCACCGTTCTCCTCCGTGGACACGTGGTCCCGCTCGAACCCGAGCTTTTCAAGGACGCGGAGGGAGGGCGTGTTCCACGTGGCGACGGTCGCCCAGAGCCGCCTCCGCCCGGTCGCGACAGCGGCATCCAGCACCGCGGCGGCCGCCTCGGTGGCATAGCCGCGCCCATGCGCGCGCTGGAACAGCTCGTACGCGATCTCGGGCTCCTCCACGGTGGACCGGCCGATGATCAGCCCGCAATACCCGATGAAGTCGCCTTCTTCACGGCGCTGGATGGGCAGGAGGGCGATCCCCGTGCTCTCCGTGGCGGAGAGCAGCTCCGCGATGGCCGTTCGGGTGTACTCGACCGTGGGCGTTTCCTTGCCGCGTTCGGAGAGGAGGGCGCGGAACTCGGCGGCGTCCGACTCGGCCCACGGCCGCAGTATCAGCCGCTCGGTCTCCAGGTGGAACGACATCGTCGCGTACGTAGGCATGCCCCCACTCTGCCGCATCTGTGCAACCGGCTCCGCCCGCGCTTTCGTGAGCCCCGTCCAGCAGGGCCGGCGGATCCGTCGGGACCATCGGGGGCTCGGCCATCCGCGCGCCGCCGACAGCGCCGCGCGGTCAGTGGTCGGCCGGTACGGGATCCGCGTTGCGTCGTGCGGCTCGCTCCTCCGCGTCAGCCAGGACGAAGAGGAGTGGAGGCAGGCCGAGTTCGAGAACCGTCAGTGCGATCTGGAAGCCGTGCGGGCGGCCGCGGGTGGCGAGGGAGAGCAGTCGGCCCACGCCGCCCAGGAGGAAGACGCCGGCCAGCCACCGCACCGCCTGTGCCGGGATCGGGCGCTGTCGTGCGGCCCAGAGCCAGGCAAGGCCGTAGCCGGCGAAGCATGCACCCATGAACCGGCCCCAGCTGTCGACCGTCGCGCCCGCGGAACCGAGCCCGGGGGTCGCCGCGTTGCCGAGTGCCACGTGGAACAGGCCGATCGCCACGCAGGACCAGCCCATCAGGTGTGTGAGTAAGCGCAGAGCCCTGGCCATTTCCCCCCCAAGCCGCCATGGCGGAGCTTAGTTGACATGTGTCTACTACAGTGGAGCGCCAGTAGACACATGTCAACTAAACTTCCCGCGTGCCTCCCCGCCAGCGGCTCACCCCCGCCGACCGCCGCGCCCAACTCCTCACCGTCGGGGCGCGGCTCTTCGCCGCGCATCCGTACGCCGACGTACTGATGGAGCAGGTCGCCGAAGAAGCCGGTGTCTCCCGGGCCCTGCTCTACCGTCACTTCCCCAGCAAGCACGACCTCTTCGCGGCCGTCTACCAGCAGGCCGCGGACCAGTTGCTCGCGCGGACGAGACTCGACCCCGCCGACTCCCTGGTGGAACAGCTCATCCAGGGAATGGACGTGCACCTCGACTACTTCGTGGCGAACCGCAACGCCGTCCTCGCCGCGAACCGGGTCCTCGCGGGCGACCCGGTGATCCAGACGATCATGACGAACGAGCTGGACGCGCTCCGAGCGCGGCTGCTGGCCGTCCTCCCGCTCGCGGACGAGAGCGCTCGCGAGGCCGTGTCCGCCGTCCTGAAGAGCTGGCTGGTCTTCGTCCAGGTCCTCTGCGTCGACTGGCTCACCCACGAGACCTGCCCCCGCACCCAGGTGCGCGACGTCTGCGTCGGCGCGGTCGTCGGCGCCCTCCGGCCGCTGCTCGCCGAGGACCCCGCGCCCGACTGGCCTCGACCGGCGTCCGGCGCGGGAGTACAGGCCGCCTGCCGTGCCACCACGCGGCCAGGTGGCGCGAGGGCGCCCGGGTGCGGCTCCTTTTCGGATGAACGTGGGCCGATCATCGAGTAGGGGAGGTGCTGGGGCGGGTAGGCCGGAACATCGAGTGCCGCCGTCCCCGACCGAGAAGAGCCCCATACGTGACGTTCGACGCCCCTCTCCCCGCGGACCTGCGGCAATGGGTTACGCACCTTCTGCCCGGCTGCCTTGCACAGGTCCTGGACGTCTCCTGGTCACGCGGTGACTCCAGGGTCTGGCGCGTGGATTCCGGGACGGCCGCGGCGTTCGTGAAGGTGAGCCCCAACCCGGAGAACTTCGCGCGCGAGGTGCGCGGCTACGACCACGCGGCCCGCTCCCTCGCCGACGGAGAGGCGCCTCGGCTCCTGGCCTGCGATCCGGGCCTGCGCGCCATTCTGAGTTCGCCGCTCCCGGGCCGCGTCGTCAGGGGCCTCCCCCTCACGGCCGCCGAGGAGACCCGCGTACACGAGCTCGCCGGACGGCTGCTCAGACGGTGGCACGATCACCCGGTGCCGACCACGGGCGGGGAACGCGCACGCATCCTGGCATCGGTCGCCCGGCAGGCCGAGGAGGCCGCGGCCTGCCTGGAGCACACCGCGCACCACCTCACCGACGCCCAACGTGCCCTCGTCCAGCGGGTGAGCCACGAGCTGCCTCGGCTCGCCGAGGATCTCCCGATCGTGTTCCGGCACGGCGACTACTCGACCCGTAACTGGCTCTGGGACTCTCGGCGCGACACCCACAGCCTGATCGACTTCGAGAAGTCCGACCACGGCATCGCCGTCGAGGACTTCGTGTGGCTGTGTTGCGCTGCTTGGCCCCCACGCCCCGAACTCGAGTCGGCGTTCCTCGGCGGATACGGACGGGGGCTGACCGACACCGAACGGCAGGCCCTGCCCCTCTTCACCGCACGTCTCGGCGTCTCCTACCTCGACGCGGGCGTCACGAACCAGGAACCGAAGCTCATCGACCGCGGCCGGACCATCCTCACGCGCATGGTGCACGCCACCGGGTGAGCGCCACGTGGCAAGCGCCACCGGGTCAGCGCCGTTCCGGCCGGGGACGCACCCCGTCGACGCCGATGCGCAGATGGCGCGGGCCGCGCAGCACCGCGTTGTGACGGTACGGCGGCGGGTCCTCCAACAGCCGGGGGTTGTCGAGGCGGCGGGCCAGCGTGGACAGCGCGATCTGGGTCTCCAGCCGGGCCAAGGGCGCGCCGAAGCAGGAGTGGACTCCGCTGCCCAGGCCGAGGTGCTGGATGTCCTCGCGGTCCGGGTCGAAGCGGTCGGGCTCCTTGAAGCGCTCCGGATCCCTGTTGCCCGCGGCGAGTACGAGCCAGATCCGTGAGCCCTTCGGAATGGTCACCCCGCGCACCTCGATGTCCGTGATGCAGGTGCGCTGCGGTACGAGCTGGACGGGAGGCTCGTAACGCAGCAGCTCCTCCACGATGCTGACGGCGAGGCCCGGGTCGTCGCGCAGCCTGTCGAGGACGTCCGGATGGCGGAGCAGGGTGAGCATGCCGTTGGTGATGAGGTTGACCGTGGTCTCGTGCCCTGCGATCAGGAGGAGTACGGCGGTGCTGAGCACCTCCATCGTCGTCATGCGCCCGTCCTCGTCATGACCCGTCACCAGTTGGGACAGCATGTCGTCACGGGGTTCCCTGCCCCGCTCCTCGACGAGCCCGGCCAGATACATGCCCAGCTGCAGCCGTGCCTCCTGCGCCTCCCGCCGCCGCTCGGCGGTGTCCCCGCCCGCGTCCGGGTCCAGACCGGCCACGATCGGGTCGACCCAGGAGCGGAATCGCGGCTCGTCCTCGCGCGGGACCCCGAGCAGCCGGCAGATCACGGTCACGGGAAACGGGTATGCGAGCTGGTCGACCAGGTCGATCTCCGTCGCACCCCCCAGGTCGTCGAGCAGCCCGGCGACGATCTCGGCCAGTTCGTCGCGCATGGAGTCGATCCGGTGGGGGCTGTGCGGCGGGCCGAAGGGGCGGTTGGCGAGCCGCCGCAGCCGGTCGTGCTCGGGCGGGTCGAGCCGGATGAAGCTCGGCGGCAGTCCCGTCTCCTCCGCGCCGCCCATGCCGGCGGTGCCTCCCTCGGCGCTCGCCGTGGTGAGGTTGGCGGCCTCCGAGCTGATACGGGGGTCGTGCAGCAGATGGAGGATGTCGTAGTAGGAGCTGATGACGTACGGGCCGCCCTCCTCCTCCTGAAGCACCGGGGTCCCGCGGAGCTTCTCGTACAGGGGGTACGGGTTCGCGCGATGGGCGTAGTCGGTGATCTGGCGCAGGAGCGGGACGGCGTGCGACATGAGGTGTCCTCGGGTCGAGAGGGCCGGAGCGGGCGGCCGGGTGTCGGTCGGCGGTGGGCCGGCCGGGTGTCGGTCGGCGGTGGGCCGGACGGGCGTCGTTCAGCGGTGGGCCGGGGTGAAGACCAGCTGTTGGTCGGTCGGTGAGTAACCGCTGAGGGTCACCGTCGGGCCGTGCGTCGGCAGGGACGGGTCGGGGAAATCCGCAGGGACCGGCTTGCGGCCCTCGGGCCGCCGGTCCACCGTCGGGAACTCCACGGGGAACGACGCGCCGGTCTCGATCAGCCGCCGGTAGAAATCCAGCCACCGCGAGTTGTCGAAGCTGACGGCCCCGACGACGCGGCCCTGATGGCCGTACACACCGATGAAACGCCGCTCGGCCGGCGTGCCCTGCGTGATCATGATCTCGTCGCCCATCGAGGGCACCCCGACCGACTTGATGTTCACGCCGAACTGGGACGACCAGAAGGCCGGCACCCCCATGTGCGGACGACGCTCCGCACTGGCGCTGATCATGTTGTGCGCGGCCACCTCGGCCTGCGCCACGGCGTTGCCCCAGTGCTCCAGGGACAGGAACTGGTAGTTGAACAGGGCGTTCGGGGACCGCGCCACATCTCCGGCGGCGTAGATGTCGTCCGTCACGATGCCCCGGACGTCGAAGGCACGGCAGCCCGCGTCGCAGGCGATGCCGCGGGGGCCCGCGCCGAGGCCCGAGCCCGCAAGCCACTCGGTGTTGCGGATCGCTCCGAGCGAGACGACCACGACATCCGCCTCGACCACGCCACCGTCGGAGAGATGCGCGGCCCGGATCCGGCCCGCCGCGTCGCCCTCCAGCGCGGTGACGGTGACACCCGTCCGCAGATCCACGCCGTTCTCGCGGTGCATGTCCGCCGCGACCACGCCGACCACCCCGCCGAGCGCGCCCACCAGGGGAGCGTCGGCGCGCTCCGTGACGGTGACGTCGATGCCCCGGTCCCGGCACGCCGAGGCGATCTCCGAGCCGGTGAACCCGGCGCCGACGACCAGCACGCGACGGGGCGCGGCCTCGATCCGGCGATGAAGCCCCACCGCGTCGTCACGGGTCCGGAGCGCGAAGACCCCGTCCAGCCGGGCTTCCTCCTCGTGTGGCCAGGGCCGGGCGCGCACGCCGGTCGCGATCAGCAGCCGGTCGTACTCCACCGCGTCCCCGTCGGCCAGGCGCACCTGTCTGGCCGCCATGTCGAGGCCCGTCGCCGCGACCCCGAGCCGCCAGGTGGCGTCGATCTCGCGGCGCCGGGGCAGCTCGGTGCGGTCGGGCGAGGCCTTACCCAGGAGGACCGCCTTGGAGAGCGGGGGGCGGTCGTACGGCTCGTACGGCTCGTCCCCGATCAGCGTGAGCGAGCCGGCGAAGCCCTCGGCGCGCAGCGTCTCCGCCGCCCGCAGCCCCGCCAGGGACGCCCCGACGATCACGATCCGGCCCTCGCGCCTGAGCCACGCGTGGAAATTTTCAGCCGACATCCGACGACTCCTGCCGGGGCGGAACGGGCCGAGGGGGCTGACCGGGCCGATCGGGCTGAACGGGCCGAGAGGGCCGATCGGGCTGACCGCTTGGAACGGCCTGTGAGGCCTGCGCCGCGGGGGTGTGTGCCGCTTCGGCCAGGCCCTCCACCATGATCGCCTGCACCGGGCAGGCCGCGACGGCACGCGCCACCTTCTCCCGGTGCTCTTCCTCGGCGCGTGGGTCGTAGACGAGGGACTCGTCACCGTGCATGGTGAAAACCTCGGGCGCGAGGAAGGCGCACTGGGCGTACCCCTGGCACCTGTTGAGATCGACGACAAGCCTCATCAGCGCTCCGGTCATCCGCGGCCAGGTCCCAGGGAGCCAGGGTTCGAAGGCGGCCTCGGACAGCGGTCATCTCCCCCGGACCAGCATGGAAGCCGCGGCGGGCTCCGCGCTCGCCGAGGGCAGCCGAAGGAGTGGTCCCCCGTGTCCCTGTGGTCGCCGTGGTCCCTGTGGTCCCCTGGCCACGGCGTGGACCGACGGCTGACGGTTCGTACGGACCGGGGAACGGCCCGCGGCCGTCGTCCGTGACGTCGACGCCTGGACGCCCGCCCAGGCGGGACCGGACCGCGCGGACCCGGACCCATCGCGAGCCCCAGCGCGGCGATCCGCAGCGCGGATGCGCTGAACCGCACGCGGAACCCGTCGACGCCGAGATCGAGGGGCCCTCTGTGCCTCACACCCCGGGACGGTGAGGCAGCGCCTCGCCGACAGCACCTGCCCTGCCGTCGTCCGCCTCGAACCGAGCACGGCAGACTGTGCGGTTCACCGTATGAATGGAGACCCCATGACGGACGCACCCCACCCCTCCCAGCCGGCCGACCCCGCCGACCTTGCCGACGTCGCAGACTCGACCGACCCGGCCGCGCCCGCCGACCCGGCTGCCGAGGGCGCCCCCGTCCACCCGCCGTACCCGGTGCGTACGAAGCGGCTCAGCCTGCGTCCGGTGCGTATGGACGACGTCGAAGCCATCTACGCGCACCGCTCGTTGCCGGAGGTCGCCCTCTATCTGCCGCACGAGCCGCACACGCGGGAGGTGA
This sequence comes from Streptomyces sp. NPDC012508, assembly GCF_042902595.1. Taxonomy (NCBI): domain Bacteria; kingdom Bacillati; phylum Actinomycetota; class Actinomycetes; order Kitasatosporales; family Streptomycetaceae; genus Streptomyces; species Streptomyces sp. NPDC012508. The sequence continues at coordinate 881,926 of NZ_JBIBEO010000002.1, read as the reverse complement.
CCGCCGAGGTCATCGAGCGCGTCATCGCGGGGGAGGCGCTCGCCAAGCCCGGTGACTGGTTCGACCTGGCCGTGGAGGACGAGTCCGGCCGGGTCGTGGGCGAGGTCCTGCTCCGGCGTGAGACCGACGAACCGGACACTGGGCAGGTGGGGTTCGCCTTCCACCCGGACGTGCACGGCACCGGGATTCCCTCCGAGGCCGTCGCCGCCGCGCTGGACATCGCCTTCGAGCACTTCGGCTGGCACCGCGTGATCGGGATCTGTGACATCCGTAACCGGGCGTCCGCCGCGCTCATGCGCCGCATCGGCATGCGCCATGAGTCCGTCCTCCGCGACGGCACCTTCCTCAAGAACGCCTGGTGCAGCGACTCGGTGTTCGCGGTCCTGTCCCGCGAGTGGCGCAGGACCCCGGAGCGCTCCGCGGACGAGCGTGCCGTCGACACGGCGGTCACCGTCTTCCTCTCCGCGTTCACCCGCCGCTCGGGAGAGCCGGTCAGCCTCGCCGCGGCCCGTGAGGTGCTCGCGCCGGACGCCGTGATCGAGTACGTGACGGCGGACGGGCAGGTCACGCGGATGGACGTCGACGAGTTCCTGGTGCCTCGTCAGGACTATCTGAACGGACCTGAGATGAGCGACTTCGAGGAGTTCGAGGTCCAGTTCTCGACGGTCGTCGGCGCCGATCGTGCCCTGCGGAGCTCCCTCTACTACAAGCATGGCATCCGTGACGGCGTCCCCTTCTCCGCGTGGGGCCGCAAGCACACCCGGCTGACGCGCGCCACGGGCGACTGGCTCATCGAGTCCGTCACCTGGACCGACGACCCCGAAGTCCGAGGCTGAGACGACCCCCACCCGCGCCCCACCACGACCCGCTGCATCGCCCCCTTCAGCGCCGTCCGGCGCTGACCCCGCAGCCCCGCACCCCCTCCGTCCTTCCCTCCGGATCAGGAGCCGATCACCCGGGTCCAGTTCGACTTCGTACAGACGATCCGGCGTCAGCACCCGTAGCCTGAACGCCATGAGGCAGGACGCCGACCCCGGGCTCTTCGGTCCCGAATCCGTCACCTGGCAGCTGCACGGCGACCCGGTGATGTGGATCGCCGGCGTCCGTGCCCTGTATCTCCAGGCCCTGCACCCCGTCGCGGTGCGTGGCGTCATGATCAACAGCGACTTCAGGAAGGACGCCTGGGGCCGACTGCTGCGCACGGCGAACTTCGTCGGCACGATCAGCTACGGCACCGCCGACGCCGCCGAGGCGGCCGGCGCACGGGTACGGAAGATCCACCGGCTGCTCGGGGTCGACGACCCCGAGCTCCTCCTCTGGGTGCACTGCGCCGAGGTCGACTCGTACATCTCCGTCGTGCGCCGCGCCGGCATCCCCCTCACCGACGCCCAGGTCGACCGCTACATCGACGAACACCGCGTCTCCGCCCGGCTCGTCGGACTCGACCCGCGTACCGTCCCCGCCACCGCCGGTGAACTTGCCTCCTACTTCGATGACGTTCGCCCGCGACTCGCCGCCGGGGAGGACGCCCGCACCGTCGACGCCTTCCTGCGCCGTCCACCCGTCCCGCCCGCCCTCGTCCCGGCGCGCGAGATCATCTGGCGGCGCGTGGCAGCACTCGCGTACGACTCCCTGCCCCTCTACGCCCACGAGCTCTACGGCCGGCCCGCGCCGCCGGCCGACACCGTCACGTACCGGCTCACCGCCGCGGCCAATCTGCTGCGCTCCGTCCCGGCCAGGCTCCGCTGGCGGCTGCCGCCAGGTCACATCTTGAACGCGATGGACCGACTGGGCCCTGACGCGCGCCCCGCGCCGTACACACTCAGGCACAAGGCGGCCATACTGGACCCGCCGGGGAGGGCGCGGAACATCAACGGGGGCGACAGCACGCGATGGCGGACACCAGGCTGATCCAGGGCCGGTACCGGCTGCACGACGTGATCGGACGCGGCGGTATGGGGGAGGTGTGGCGGGCCACCGACGAGTCGCTCGGCCGCAGGGTCGCGGTCAAGTGCCTCAAGCCGCTGGGACCGCAGCGGGATCCGGCCTTCATGACGGTGCTGCGGGAACGATTCCGGCGCGAGGCCCGGGTCGCGGCCTCCCTCCAGCACCGCGGTGTCACCGTCGTCCACGACTTCGGCGAGTACGACGGGGTGCTCTTCCTCGTCATGGAGCTGCTGGAGGGCCACAACCTCAGCCAGCTCCTGGAGGAGAACAAGCAGCACCCGCTGCCGGTGCAGGACGTCGTGGACATCGCCGAACAGGTCGCCGACGCCCTCGCCTACACCCACCGTCAGGGGATCGTCCACCGCGACCTCAAGCCCGCCAACATCATGCGCCTCGGCGACGGTGCCGTGAAGATCTGCGACTTCGGGATAGCACGCCTCGGCGAAGACATCGGCTTCACCTCCAAGCTCACCGGCACCGGCATCGCCATGGGCACGCCGCACTACATGTCGCCGGAGCAGATCAGCGGCGGCGAGATCGACCACCGCAGTGACCTGTACTCGCTCGGGTGTGTGCTGTACGAGATCGCCACCGGTGCCCCGCCCTTCGACCTGGAGGACGCCTGGGCCATCCTCGTCGGTCACCGGGACACCCCGCCCGAGCCCCTGCGGACGCACCGCGCCGAGCTGCCCGACTACCTGGAACGGATCGTCCTCGACCTGCTCGCCAAGACGCCCGACGGCCGGCCGACGGACGCGAGCGACCTGCGCCGCAGGATCGTGACCGCCCGCACGGGGCCGGGGCATGGATCGGTACCTGTCCATGGACCGGGGCCCGGACCTGCTCCGTTGCCTGGCCGTGGACCCGGACCTGCTCCGTTGCCTGGCCATGGGCCCGGACCCGGACCTGCTCCGGTGCCTGGACACGGAACGGTGCTCGGACCGGAGCCGGGGCCTGCCCACGGACCGGGTTCCGGCCCTGGTCCCGCCGCCGGGCCCGCTCTCGCGCCGCCTCCCGTACGGGTGCCCGGGGCGGCCCCGCGCCGACTCCCCTCCTGGGCACGGGGGATGACCACGGGGCACCGCGTCACCGCCGGTTCCCGCGCGTCGGGCACCGTGGCGTACGACCCGGCGGCCGAGCTCACGGGGGAGTGGACGACCGCGTCGCGAGTGCTTCCCCCGCGGAGCGCCGACCGTGCCGAACGGCCCGCTCCGCCGCGGGAGCTCCTCGCCGTGCTCGCCAGTCGGCACAAGGCGGGTCTGAGCCTCGGCCGGCTCGGCCGCTGGAACGAGGCGGAGGACGTGCACCGGTCCGTCGTCGAGGACCGTCGCCGCGTCCTCGGACCCGACCACCCAGACACGCTCACCAGCGGGTACGAACTCGGGTTCACGCTCAGCAGGCTCGCCCGCCCGGCCGACGCCCTGCGCGAGTTCGGCCGGGTGGCCGAGGCGCGTGAGCGCGTCCTCGGCGCGGACCACCCCGACACCCTGGCCGCGCGCCAGGAGACGGCGTACGTCCTCGGCCGCCTCGGGCGGCACGTCGAGGCGCACCAGGTCTACGCGGCGGTGCTCGCCTCGCGGGAGCGCACGATGGGCCCCGAGCACCCCGACACCCTGCGCTGCCGCCACAACCTGGCCTTCAACCTGGGCCGTCTCGGGCGCCTCGACGAGTCGTACCGGATGGCCGCGGAGGTGGCCGAGGCGCGCGGTCGGCTGCTCGGCGACGAACACCCGGACACGCTGGTGACCCGGTACGAAGTGGCGTACACCCTCGGCCAGTTGGGGCGCTGGGCGGAGGCGCTCACGACGTATCGCGAGGTCGCCACGGCGCGGGGCACCGTGCTCGGGCCGGACCATCCCGACACGCTCGCCGCCCGCTACGAGGTTGGCATCTGTCTGGGCCGGCTCGGCCGCAGCGCCGAGGCGCTGGATCTCTACCGCGACCTCGTCGACGCCCGCACCAGGGTGCTCGGCCCCGACGATCCGGAGACGCTGCGCGCCCGACACGGCCTCGGCGTCAATCTCGGACGTCTCTCCCGGTGGGAGGAGGCCGTGGAGGAGGCCCGTGACGTGTGGTCGACCCGCGAGCGCGTTCTCGGCGTGGACCACCCGGACACGCTCGTCAGCCGTCGCGAGATCGCCGTGGGCCTCGGCTGGCTTGCCCGCTGGGAGGACGCCCTCACGGTCTACCGCCAGGTCGCCGAGGCACGCGCGCGTGCGCTGGGCGACGGTCACCCGGACACCCTCGACAGCCGCCACGACGAGGCCCACTGTCTCGAACGCCTCGGCCGGCACACGGAGGCCGTCGAGCTGTACCGCCGGGTCGCCGCCCTGCGCGACGACGGCGGCGGCGGAAAGGGCGAGGGAGAAGCAGCGGGGGATCCGCCCCCACGCTAGACGCGTGGCGCTGGTCGCTTCGCGCTGAACACGCCCCGCCCCGGTGCGGGCCCCCGAGCCGCAACCCATCCCCGCTCGCGGGGTTCCGTGCGCGATCTTCGCGTGTTAGCAAGAGACATGACCGCACAGCGCTCGTACGACGCCGTCATCGTCGGCGGTGGCCACAACGGACTGGTCGCCGCCGCCTACCTGGCCCGCGCCGGACGTACCGTCCTCGTCCTGGAACGCCTCGGATCCACCGGCGGTGCCGCCGTCTCCACCCGGCCCTTCGCCGGGGTCGACGCCCGGCTCTCCCGGTACTCGTACCTCGTCTCGCTCCTGCCGCGGAAGATCGTGCGCGAGCTGGGGCTGCGGTTCGCGGTGCGGAAACGGTCCATCTCCTCGTACACACCGAAGGGCGACAGCGGTCTGCTCGTCGGCGGCGGCCCCGACCGCACCCGCGCCTCCTTCGCCGCCCTCACCGGCTCCGACCGGGAGTACGAGGCCTGGCAGGCGTTCTACGGCCGTACGGGAGAGGTGGCCGAGCGGGTCTTCCCCACGCTCACGGAGCCGCTGCCCTCCCGCGAGGAGCTCCGGGCCCGCGTGGCCGACGAGACGGCCTGGCGGATGCTCTTCGAGCAGCCGATCGGCGCCGCGGTCGAGGAGAACTTCGCCGACGACCTCGTCCGGGGCGTCGTCCTGACCGACGCCCTGATCGGCACCTTCGCCGACGCCCACGACCCCTCGCTGCTCCAGAACCGCTGCTTCCTCTACCACGTCATCGGCGGCGGCACCGGCGACTGGGACGTCCCCGTCGGCGGCATGGGCGCCCTCACCGACGCCCTCGCGGACGCCGCCCGCGCCGCCGGCGCGGAGATCCGCACCGGTCACGAGGTGACGCGTATCGAGACCGACGGCGTCCGCGCCGAGATCACGTACCGAACGGCGGAGGGCGAGGGGGTGGTCGCGGCAGGGCACGCGCTGGTGAACGCCTCACCCCAGGCCCTCGCCGGCCTCCTCGGCGAGACGCCCCCGCCGCCCGCCGAAGGCGCCCAGCTCAAGGTCAACATGCTGCTCACCAGGCTGCCGAAGCTCCGGGACCGCTCCGTCGACCCGCGCGAGGCCTTCGCCGGCACCTTCCACATCGCCGAGGGATACGGTCAGTTGGCCACGGCCTACGCCGAAGCCGCGGCGGGCCGGCTGCCGAGCGCGCCGCCCTCCGAGATCTACTGCCACTCGCTGACCGACCCGAGCATCCTCGGCCCGGACCTCGTCGAGCGCGGCTACCAGACGCTCACGCTCTTCGGACTGCACACCCCCGCCCGGCTGTTCGCCGCCGACAACGATTCCGCCCGCGCCGCCCTCCTCAAGGCGACCCTCGCCGAACTCGACGCCGTGCTGGACGAGCCGCTCGCCGACTGCCTCGCCGTCGACGCCGAGGGCCGCCCCTGCATCGAGGCGAAGACCCCGCTCGACCTCGAACGCGATCTGCGGCTGCCCGGCGGCCACATCTTCCACCGCGACCTCTCCTTCCCCTACGGGGAAGAGGGCACCGGCCGCTGGGGTGTCGAGACCGCGCACGCCAACGTCCTCCTCTGCGGCGCCGGCGCGGTCAGGGGCGGAGGTGTGAGCGGAGTTCCCGGGCACAACGCGGCGATGGCGGCGCTCGGCCGCTGACGCGCCGTTGCCCCTGGCACCCGTGGCACCCTCGTGTCACGGGTGCCGTTGACGCCGCTGGTGCCGTCCCGCTGGTGCCGTCCCGCTGGTCCCGTCGCCGCCGGTGCCGTCGACGCCCCTGGTGCGGCGCCCGGCCCGAGGCCCGGCCCCGCCCGCGCGGCGGGTGGCGTGAAGCTCACCTGTGGCGGTGCTTAAGAAAACCTCGATGGACCGGGAGCCTGACGTACGGAAGATTTCCTTCAGGGATCTTGGGCGCGAACCCGCGCCCGGACCCCGAAGGTCACAGGACACGCACGTCGGGAGCCATGGCATTGAAGGCACTGGTCAAGCAGAACGCGGAGCCGGGACTCTGGCTCATGGACGTACCGGAGCCGGAGATCGGCGCCGGAGACGTACTGATCAAGGTCAAGCGGACCGGTATCTGCGGGACCGACCTGCACATCCGCTCCTGGGACGGCTGGGCGCAGAAGACCATCGCCACGCCGCTGACGCTCGGCCACGAGTTCGTCGGCGAGGTCGTCGAGATCGGCCGTGACGTCGCCGACATCGCGGTCGGTGACCTGGTCAGCGGCGAGGGCCACCTCGTGTGCGGCAAGTGCCGCAACTGTCTGGCCGGCCGCCGCCACCTCTGCCGCGCCACCGTCGGCCTGGGCGTCGGCCGCGACGGCGCGTTCGCCGAGTACGTCGCCCTGCCCGCGTCCAACGTGTGGGTGCACCGCGTCGACGTCGACCTCGACGTGGCCGCGATCTTCGACCCCTTCGGCAACGCCGTCCACACGGCGCTCTCCTTCCCGCTCGTCGGCGAGGACGTCCTCGTCACCGGCGCGGGCCCGATCGGCATCATGGCAGCCGCGGTGGCGAAGCACGCCGGCGCGCGCAACGTCGTCATCACCGACGTCAGCGAGGAGCGCCTCGCGCTCGCCCGCAAGGCCGGCGTCTCGCTCGCGCTGAACGTCGCCGAGCAGACGATCGCGGACGGCCAGCGCACGCTCGGCCTCAAGGAGGGCTTCGACGTCGGCCTGGAGATGTCCGGCAACCCCCGCGCGATGCGCGACATGGTCGCGAACATGACCAACGGCGGCAAGATCGCCATGCTGGGTCTGCCCGCGGAGGACTTCTCCGTCGACTGGGCGAAGATCGTCACCTCCATGATCACGATCAAGGGCATCTACGGCCGCGAGATGTTCGAGACCTGGTACGCCATGTCCGTCCTCCTGGAGGGCGGCCTGGACCTCGCCCCGGTGATCACCGGCCGCTACGCGTACACCGACTTCGAGGCCGCCTTCGACGACGCCGCGTCCGGCAAGGGCGGCAAGATCATCCTCGACTGGACCGTCTGATCCCCTCAAAGGACCGAACCATGTTCACTTCCGTACGCGACGACCTCCGTACCACCCTCGACGAGATCCGCGCCGCCGGGCTGCACAAGCCCGAGCGCGTGATCGGCACGCCCCAGTCCGCGACCGTCGCCGTCACCGCGGGTGGTCAGCCGGGAGAGGTGCTCAACTTCTGCGCCAACAACTACCTCGGCCTCGCCGACCACCCCGAGGTGATCGCCGCCGCCCACGAGGCGCTGGACCGCTGGGGCTACGGCATGGCGTCCGTCCGCTTCATCTGCGGTACGCAGGAGGTGCACAAGGAGCTGGAGGCCCGCCTCTCCTCCTTCCTCGGCCAGGAGGACACGATCCTCTACTCCTCCTGCTTCGACGCCAACGGCGGCGTCTTCGAGACGCTGCTCGGCCCCGAGGACGCCGTCATCTCCGACGCCCTCAACCACGCCTCCATCATCGACGGCATCCGCCTCTCCAAGGCCCGCCGCTTCCGCTACGCCAACCGCGACATGGCCGACCTGGAGCAGCAGCTCAAGGAGGCCACCGAGGGCGGCGCCCGGCGCAAGCTGGTCGTCACCGACGGCGTCTTCTCGATGGACGGCTACGTCGCCCCGCTCGACGAGATCTGCGACCTGGCCGAGCGCTACGACGCCATGGTGATGGTCGACGACTCCCACGCCGTCGGCTTCGTCGGCCCCGGCGGCCGGGGCACCCCCGAGCTGCACGGCGTCATGGACCGGGTCGACATCATCACCGGCACCCTCGGCAAGGCCCTCGGCGGCGCCTCCGGCGGCTACGTCGCCGCCCGCGCCGAGATCGTCGCCCTGCTGCGCCAGCGCTCGCGGCCGTACCTCTTCTCGAACACCCTCGCCCCGGTCATCGCCGCCGCCTCCCTCAAGGTCCTGGACCTGCTGGAATCGGCCGGTGACCTGCGCGAGCGGCTGCGCGCCAACACCGAGCTCTTCCGTACCCGGATGACCGCGGAGGGCTTCGACATCCTCCCCGGCGACCACGCCATCGCCCCCGTCATGATCGGAGACGCGTCCGAGGCGGGCCGCATGGCGGAGCTGCTCCTGGAGCGCGGTGTGTACGTGATCGGCTTCTCGTACCCGGTCGTCCCGCAGGGCCAGGCGCGCATCCGCGTCCAGCTCTCGGCGGCCCATTCGTCCGATGATGTGAACCGGGCTGTGGGCGCGTTCGTCGACGCGCGCGCCGCCCTGCGAAACTAGGGGAATGATCGAAGCGCGGCGGCTGCACATCCTCCGGGCGGTGGCCGACCACCGCACCGTCACGGCGGCTGCCGCCGCGCTCTATCTCACCCCCTCGGCCGTCTCCCAGCAGCTCGCCGCCCTGGAGCAGGAGACCGGCCACCGCCTCGTCGAGCGCAACGCCCGCGGGGCTCGGCTCACCCCGGCGGGGGAGATCCTCCTCAGCCACGCCAACGCGGTCCTCGCCCAGCTGGAGCGCGCCGAGTCCGAACTCGCCGCTTATGGCTCGGGCGAGGCGGGCACGGTCACGGTCGCCGCCTTCGCGACCGGTATCGGCCTGGTCGTCGCCCCCGCCATCAGCGGCCTCGCCCGCACCTCGCCCGGCATACGGGTGCGGGTACGCGACGCGGAGGGCGACGAGAGCCTGCTGATGGTCCTGGACCGTCAGGTCGACGTCGCCGTGGCCGTCGAATACCGCGGCGCGCCGGGTGAGGACGACGCCCGGCTCACTCGCGTACCGCTGTACGCGGAGCCGTTCGACGCCGTCCTGCCGCTCGGGCACCCACTCGCCGGCGACGAGCAGGTGGCTCTGGCCGATCTCGCCAAGGACGCCTGGATCGGCCAGTCCGCCGGCAACCCCTGCCATGACGTGACCGTCCTGGCCTGCGAGTACGCCGGCTTCGCACCCCGTCTGGAGCACTCGTCCGACGACTTCCGGGCCGTCGTCGCCCTCGCCTCCGCGGGCGCGGGTGTCGCGCTGGTCCCGCGCTCGGCGCTGCGAGGCACGGTGCTCGACGAGGTGGTGATCCGGCCGGTGGACGGTGTCGCGCCCACCCGCCGCGTCTTCGCCGCCGTGCGCAGAGGAGCCGAGGAGCACCCCCTCATCAGCCCGGTCCTCGCAGCCCTGCGCGCGGCGGCGGAGCCGGCCGGCTGAGAAGCGTCCGGGGCGGCCCGTGCGCCCGGAGGCCCGGTGGGCCGGTGCCGCACGGAGTGCGTCCCCCCGGCTGCCGCCCACCGCGTGCGCCGTCCTCCGAGCCCTGTCCATCATGGGAGGAATGCCGGATCTCTCCAGGAGGCGCCATGGCCGTCACCGAAGGCACTGTGCCGTTCCGCGGCTTCCACACCTGGTACCGGGTCGTCGGCAGGCTTCACGACCCCGACGGGAAGCTCCCTCTCCTCGTGGTGCACGGCGGCCCCGGCCTGTCCCACGACTACCTGGAGGACCTCGGGGAGCTCGCCGACGGCGGCGGTCGTGCCGTCATCTTCTACGACCAGCTCGGCTGCGGCAGGTCCGACCAGGCGGAGGACCCCGGCCTGTGGACGCTGGACACGTTCGTGGCGGAGATCGACGCCGTGCGGCAGGAGCTCGGACTCCACCAATTCCATCTCCTCGGCCACTCCTGGGGCACCCAGGTGGCTCTCACCTACGTCCTCGGCAAGCCGTCCGGGGTGGCGGGTCTCGTCCTGGCGGGCGTCGTCGCCGACGCGCCCGCGTACGCCGCCGCGGCGCGACAGCTGAAGGACTCCCTTCCCGCCGAGGTCCGCGAGGTCATCGACCGGTGCGAGGCCGAGGGGAGGACCGACGACGAGGCCTACCTGGGCGCCACCATGGCCTTCTACCAGCGATGGCTCTGCCGCCTGGACCCCTGGCCCGAACATCTCGTCCGCTCCGCTCTCACCGTGCGGGAGGACATCAACGCGGCGCTGTGGGGCCCGGAGTGGAACGTCACGGGCAGCCTGAAGGACTGGAGCGTCGCCGACCGGCTGGGCGAGATCGACCTTCCCGTCCTGGTGACCTCCGGCCGCTACGACATGGTGACCCCCGACGTGGTCCGCCCCGTGGTGGAGAGCATCCCGGGCGCCATGTGGACGCTCTTCGAGAAGAGCGCCCACATGGCGTCCGCCGAGGAGCCGGAGTACTACCGCCAGGTGGTGGAGAGCTTCCTGACCAGAGTCGAGGGGGAGCACCCGGAGGCGTCCGGCAGATGACGGGCCCGCGGCCGGGTCAGTCCGCCGACCTGGTCCACCCCACCGCCTCGATCCGGGACCCGTCCGCCGGTCGCGCCTCCTCGAACACCCGGCGCCCGGAGGCGTCCAGGACCCGCAGGCCGTCCACGTACACCCCACGTCCGACATAGAGCCTGTCCGTCGTGTACCGCCATCGCAGGCGTACGGACGCGGCGCCGCCCACGTTCGTGAGGTCGGCGGCAGCCTCGTGCCAGACGCGCCCGGACCAGCCGCTCACCGAGCCCGCCGGGCGCGGCTGCGGTTCCTGCCCTCGCCGTACGGTGGTGAACGGCACCGGCCCCCAGGTCGCGCCCCCGTCCGTGGACGCCTCCAGGACGGAGGCGTCCACGCCCGGCTCGGTGTCCCACCACAGCGCGCACTCCAGACGCCTCGCCCCGTGGAGCGGCGGGAGCGTCAGCGTGGCGGTGGTCGCGCTCGCCATGCCCGAGAACCACGAGGTCCGGCCGCGCGCGGGGCGGACCGGGACGGCCCGGGCCAGGTTGTTCGCCGCGGCGACGCGGGGAGCCGAGCCGGAACGCCACGAACGGACCGGATGGACGGAGTTGCCGAGCACGACGAGGAAGGCGTCCGTCGTCGGGTCCAGGACCAGGCTCGTACCGGTGAAACCGGTGTGGCCGGCCGAGCGCGGGGTGGCCATCGCGCCCATGTACCAGTGCTGGTAGAGCTCGAAGCCCAGGCCGTGCTCGTCGCCAGGGAAGTCGGTGTTGAAGTCGGTGAACATCAGCTCCACGGACTCGGGGGCCAGGATCCGCGCGTCGCCGTAGGCGCCGCCGTTGAGCAGGGTGCGGGCCAGGACCGCGAGGTCCCAGGCGCAGGAGAACACGCCCGCGTGGCCGGCGACCCCGCCCAGGCTGTACGCGTTCTCGTCGTGGACCTCGCCCCACACCATGCCCCGGTCGAGGCCGGACCAGGGCAGCCGGGAGTCCTCCGTCGCCGCGATCTTCGGCTTCCAGGAGAGCGGGGGATTGAATCGCGTGCGGTGCATCCGCAGTGGAGCGGTGATCTCGCTTCGGAGCAGTGTGTCCAGGGTGCGACCGGTGATCTCCTCCAGGATCAGCTGGAGCGAGATCAGATTCAGATCCGAGTACAGGTAGCGGGTCCCGGGCGGGTTCGCCGGCGTCTCGGCCCAGATCAGCCGCAGCTTGCCCTCCCGCGTCGGCTCCTTGAAGAGCGGGATCCAGGCCCGGAACCCCGAGGTGTGAGTGAGCAGCTGACGGACCGTGATGTCCTGCTTCCCGCCACCCCCGAACTCCGGCAGGTACGTGGTGACCCTCGCCTCGAGGTCCAGGGCTCCACGCTCGATCTGCTGCACCGCCAGGATCGAGGTGAAGAGCTTCGAGACGGACGCCAGGTCGAAGACCGTGTCCTCCGCCATCGCGATCTGCTGCTCCGCCGGCAGCTCGATCCCGCTGTCCGTGGTCTCGTCGTACCGCGCGTACCGCACCGCAGCCCCGATCGGCCGGTGCAGCGCGACCGTCCCGCCCCGCCCGGCCAGCAGCACGGCTCCCGCGTACCACGGATGGATGGGGGAGGGCCCGAGGAACGCCTCGGCGTCGGCGACCAGCCGGTCCAAATGCTCGGGAAGCAGCCCGGCCCGCTCCGCGGACCCGCGCCGCAGGGTCGTCCGACCGCCCCCGGGCGTGGAGGCCGCGGCGGTCCCCGGGATCGAGCCGACCATCAACGCACCTCCCAGGGCGAGAAGCCGGCCGCCGAACGCCCGGCGACCGATTCCCCGGCCCACCGCAACCCTTGCCGATTCCTCCGTCATCCCTACCCTCTCCCACGCCTCTGAAAGAATCCTTCGGCCACACGCGCAACGGCTGAAACTTTCTTACCGGGGTGAGGGTGCGTCAAGGAAGCGGGCGGCGGAGCAAAGAATCTGACACAGCATCAGAAAATCTCTTCCCTCGGCCGATCCCCTGCGGCATCCTGCCGCCCATGAAGACGGAGCTGAGCCAAAAACTGGGGATCGAGCACGCCATCTTCGGCTTCACGCCCTTCCCCGCGGTGGCCGCCGCCATCACCAGAGCCGGCGGGTTCGGCGTCCTCGGCGCGGTGCGCTACACCGCCCCCGACGACCTCGCGCGCGACCTCGACTGGATGCAGGACCACACCGACGGACTGCCCTACGGCCTCGACGTCGTCATGCCCGCGAAGAAGGTCGAGGGGGTGAGCGAGGCCGACGTCGAGGCGATGATCCCGGAGGGGCACCGCGAGTTCGTCCGCACCACCCTCGCCAAACACGGCGTCCCCGAACTCGCCGAGGGCGAGGCCTCCGGCTGGCGCATCACCGGCTGGATGGAGCAGGTCGCCCGCAACCAGCTCGACGTCGCCTTCGACTACCCCATCAAGCTCCTCGCCAACGCCCTCGGTTCCCCACCCGCCGACGTGGTCCGGCGCGCCCACGATCACGACGTCCTGGTCGCGGCGCTCGCGGGCAGCGCGCGGCACGCCCGCCACCACGCGGAGGCCGGCATCGACATCGTCGTCGCCCAGGGGTACGAGGCCGGCGGGCACACCGGTGAGATCGCCTCCATGGTCCTCACCCCCGAGGTCGTCGAAGCCGTCTCCCCGCTGCCCGTACTCGCCGCGGGCGGCATCGGCAGCGGCGAACAGATCGCCGCCGGGTTCGCGCTCGGAGCCCAGGGTGTCTGGCTCGGCTCCCTCTGGCTCACCACCACCGAGGCCGACATGCACTCCCGTGCCCTGACCGCGAAACTTCTCGCCGCCGGCTCCGGCGACACCGTCCGCTCCCGCGCCCTGACCGGCAAGCCCGCCCGTCAGCTGCGCACCGAGTGGACCGACGCCTGGGACGACCCCGACGGCCCCGGCACCCTCCCCATGCCGCTCCAGGGGCTGCTAGTCGCCGAGGCCGTCTCCCGGATCCAGAAGTACGAGGTCGAGCCGCTGCTCGGCACGCCCGTCGGGCAGATCGTGGGCCGGATGAACTCCGAGCGCAGTGTGCAGCAGGTCTTCGACGAGCTGACCAGCGGGTTCGAGAAGGCCGTCGACCGTATCAACCGCATCGCCGGAAGGAGTGCCTCGTGAGCGAGAAATGGGGGTCCACCCGGACGGAGTCCGCAGGAGGGTTCTGGTCCCAGGCCGCCGCCGACCCCACCCGTACGGTGCTGATCGCGCCGGACGGCGAGGAGTGGACGGCCGGACGGCTCCACGCCGACGTGAACCGGCTGGTCCACGGGCTGCGCGCGGCCGGCCTGGAGCGGGGAGACGCCTTCGCGGTCGTCCTGCCCAACGGGGTCGAGTTCCTCACCGCCTATCTCGCCGCCTCCCAGGCCGGGTTCTATCTCGTCCCCGTCAACCACCACCTCGTCGGACCCGAGATCGCCTGGATCGTCGCCGACTCCGGCGCCAAGGTCCTCGTCGCCCACGAGAGGTTCGGGCCCGCAGCGACGGCCGCGGCCGACGAGGCGGGGCTGCCCGCCACCCACCGCTATGCCGTGGGCTCCGTGCCGGGCTTCCGGCCGTACTCCGAACTCCTCGACGGGCAACCGGAGTCCGTCCCGGAGGACCGCACCCTCGGCTGGGTCATGAACTACACCTCCGGCACCACCGGACGCCCCCGCGGGATCCGCCGTCCTCTGCCGGGCAAACTCCCCGAGGAGGCGTACCTCGGCGGCTTCCTCGGCATTTTCGGGATCCGGCCCTACGACGGCAACGTGCACCTCGTCTGTTCGCCGCTCTACCACACGGCCGTGCTGCAGTTCGCCGGCGCCGCCCTGCACATCGGCCATCCGCTCGTCCTCATGGACAAGTGGACCCCCGAGGAGATGCTGCGGCTCATCGACACCCACGGCTGCACCCACACGCACATGGTCCCGACCCAGTTCCACCGGCTGCTCGCGCTGCCCGAGGAGGTACGCAGCCGGTACGACGTCTCGTCGATGCGTCACGCCATCCACGGCGCCGCGCCCTGCCCCGATCACGTCAAGCGGGCGATGATCGAGTGGTGGGGGAGCTGCGTGGAGGAGTACTACGCGGCGAGCGAGGGCGGCGGCGCCTTCGCCACCGCCGAGGACTGGCTGAAGAAGCCGGGCACGGTCGGCAAGGCCTGGCCCATCAGCGAGCTCGCCGTCTTCGACGACGACGGCAACCGCCTCCCGCCCGGCGAACTCGGCACCGTCTACATGAAGATGAGCACCGGCGGCTTCTCGTACCACAAGGACGAGGCGAAGACCGCGAAGAACCGGATCGGTGACTTCTTCACGGTCGGCGACCTCGGCGTCCTCGACGAGGACGGCTATCTCTTCCTGCGTGACCGCAAGATCGACATGATCATCTCGGGCGGGGTCAACATCTATCCCGCCGAGATCGAGTCGGCGCTCCTCACCCATCCCGCGGTCGCCGACGCCGCCGCCTTCGGTATCCCGCACGCCGACTGGGGCGAGGAGGTCAAGGCCGTCGTCGAGGCGGCCGAGGGCCACGAACCGGGCGACGCGCTCGCAGCCGACATCCTGGCGCACTGCGAGGAGCGCCTCGCCGGCTACAAGCGCCCCAAGTCGGTGGACTTCATCGCCACCATGCCCCGCGACCCGAACGGCAAGCTCTACAAGCGCAGGCTCAGGGAGCCCTACTGGGAGGGTCACGAGCGCCCGCTCTAGCCGGGTTCCGGTGCCGGGTCACGTACAGTCGAACTGTCGTGCCCCGGCGCCGGACGGTGTGCTCCCGCTGTGCGTCGCCGAACGCCACCGACGCCACCGGACACCTCAGGGACATAGGCCACAAGTCGGTCGATGTCTCCTATATGGCAGGATGCAGGGCATGAGTTCGAGCGAGGCGGGGCTGGCACGGCAGTGGTCGACATGGGGACCGGTCCTTGCGGCCGTCGCCCTCGGGCTGACGTGGGGACGTGGCCTTCCCGGCTTCGTCGTCGGACTCGTCGCGGTCTGTCTGATCGCCGCCGTCCTCGCCGCTGTCCACCACGCCGAGGTCGTCGCCCATCGCGTCGGCGAGCCGTTCGGCTCGCTCGTCCTCGCGGTGGCGGTCACGGTCATCGAGGTCGGACTGATCGTCACCCTCATGGCGGGTGGTGGCGACAAGGCCTCCACCTACGCGCGTGACACCGTCTTCGCCGCCGTCATGATCACCTGCAACGGCATCGTCGGTCTCTCCCTCCTCGTGGGCGCCCTCCGCAACCGCGTCGCCGTCTTCAACGCCGAGGGCTCCGGCGGCGCGCTCGCCACCGTCTGCACCCTCGCGACCATGACCCTGGTGCTGCCGACCTTCACGACCAGTCATGCCGGCCCCGAGTTCTCCGGGGCGCAGCTGGCCTTCGCCGCCGTCGCCTCGCTCTGTCTGTACGGCGTGTTCGTCGCCGTCCAGACCTTCCGGCACCGCGACTACTTCCTCCCCGTCGCGCGCCCGGGCCACGAGTCCGAGGAGGACCACGCCGATCCGCCGACCGACCGGGCGACCCTGGCGAGCCTCGGCCTCCTCGTCCTGGCGCTCGTCGCCGTCGTGGGCCTCGCCAAGATCATCTCGCCGACCATCGAGGACGGTGTCGAGTCGGCCGGTCTGCCCAAGGCCGTCGTCGGCGTGATCATCGCCCTGATGGTGCTGCTCCCCGAGACGCTCGCCGCCGTGCGCGCCGCGCGCCGGGACCGGATGCAGACCAGTCTCAACCTCGCCTACGGCTCGGCGATCGCCAGCATCGGCCTGACGATCCCGGCGATCGCCCTCGCCTCGATCTGGCTCTCCGGACCCCTGGTCCTGGGCGTCGGAGCGGTCCACATAGTGCTGCTCGTGCTCACCGCCGTGGTCAGCGCCCTGACCGTGGTGCCCGGGCGGGCCACCCTGCTCCAGGGCGGCGTCCATCTCTCGATCTTCGCCGCCTTCGTGTTCCTCTCGTTCAGTCCCTGACGCAGGATCACCCCTGAGGTGGTGCCGCACCTCGTTCCGCTCAGGCAGGTGACCGGCTCCGGTACTTGACCCGCCGCCCCGGGGCCGACGAGGATCCCGCCTTGGAACGACTCCTCACGCGGACCGTCGACGGCGTCCTGCGCATGAGCGCCCAGCGCACCCCCGAACGGATCGCCGTACGGTACGCGGACCGCGCCTGGACCTACGCCGAGCTCGACGCGGCCGTGAGCACCGCGGCCGCCGTGCTCCGCGAGCGGTACGGGCTGGAGGCACGGGCCCGCGTCGCGACGTACGGCCACAACTCCGACGCGCCTCTCATCGCCTTCCTCGCCTGCTCCCGCGCGGACCTGATCCACGTTCCGGTCAACCACCACCCACGCCCGCGAGAAGCTCGCCCACTTCAAGGCTCCGGAGAGGGTCCTGTTCGTGGACGAGCTGCCGCGCAACGCCAGCGGGAAGATCCTCAAGCGGGAGCTTCGCGACCGCTTCGCCGCCTCCTGACGCCCGCCGACGCACGCGTTCGCCGCACCCGGTCCGTCCCCGTGCTCAGTGCTCGCCGCGCAGGTCCACGATCCGCTTGATCTTGCCCACCGACCGCTCCAGCGTCTCGGGATCGACCACCTCGACCCCGACCGAGACCCCGATGCCGTCCTTGACCGACTGCGCGATCGCCCGGGCCGCCTCCGCCCGCTGCTCGGGGGAGGCGTCCGGGCGTGCCTCGGCCCGTACCGTCAGCGCGTCGAGCCGGCCCTCCCGGGTCAGCCTCAGCTGGAAGTGCGGGGCCACCGCCGGCGTACGCAGCACGATCTCCTCGATCTGGGTGGGGAAGAGGTTCACCCCGCGCAGGATCACCATGTCGTCGCTGCGCCCCGTGACCTTCTCCATCCGCCGGAACACCCGCGCCGTACCCGGCAGCAGGCGGGTCAGGTCGCGGGTCCGGTAGCGGATGACCGGCATGGCCTCCTTCGTGAGGGAGGTGAACACCAGCTCGCCCTCCTCGCCGTCCGGCAGCACTTCGCCCGTGAACGGGTCCACGATCTCCGGGTAGAAGTGGTCCTCCCAGATGTGCAGGCCGTCCTTGGTCTCCACGCACTCCTGCGCGACGCCGGGGCCCATCACCTCCGAGAGCCCGTAGATGTCGACGGCGTCGATGGCGAAGCGCTCCTCGATCTCCCGGCGCATCGCCTCCGTCCACGGCTCGGCGCCGAAGATGCCCACCTTGAGCGAGGTCGTCCGCGGATCCACGCCCTGCCGCTCGAACTCGTCGAGCAGGGTGAGCATGTACGAGGGCGTCACCATGATGATCTCGGGCTCGAAGTCCTGGATCAGCTGCACTTGACGTACCGTCATGCCGCCCGACGCCGGGATGACCGTGCAGCCGAGCCGCTCCGCGCCGTAGTGTGCGCCGAGGCCGCCCGTGAACAGGCCGTATCCGTACGCCACATGGACCTTGTGGCCCGGCCTGCCGCCCGCCGCGCGGATCGAGCGGGCGACGACGTCGGCCCAGGTGTCCAGGTCGCGTTCGGTGTAGCCGACCACGGTCGGCCGGCCGGTGGTCCCGCTCGAGGCGTGGATGCGCCGGATCTCGGACTGGTCGACCGCGAACATCCCGAAGGGGTAGTGGTCCCGCAGATCGGTCTTGGCGGTGAAGGGGAAGCGGGCGAGGTCGGCGAGTGAGCGGCAGTCGTCGGGGTGGATCCCTGCCTTGTCGAAGGACTGCCGGTAGAAGCCCACGTTCTCGTACGCGTGACGCAGCGTGGACCGCAGCCGCTCCAGTTGGAGCGCCTCCAGCTCCGCACGACCGAGTCGTTCGCCGCTGTCCAGCAGATCCGTCATGTCCCGCCCACTCCCGTCCGAACGCCCTGAACGTCTGAAATCGGACTACCGATCATTCGGTAGATCCTTTCGAGGTCAGTAAATCCGGCCGGACCCGGCCCGTGGCAAGGGGGTGGCGCCGATTTTCTGAACCCGTGAGAGTCCCCCTACTCTCGGTGACCATGGTCCTCTGGCTGCTCAACCACCTCGGTACGCTCACCCTCGCCGTCCTGATCGTCGGAGGAACCGTCCTCGCGGCACTCGCCGGCAGCGTGCTGCTGCGCCGCAGACATCCCCGGCTCGCCGACGGTGAGCACAACGACATGGTGGGTGTCGTCCTCGGAATGTTCGGCGCCATCTACGGGATCATCCTCGCCTTCGTGATCGTCACCCTCTGGACCCAGATGGAGAACACCCAGAACGTCGTCGCGGCCGAGGCCACCGGCGTCGCGCTCATCGTGCGGGACGCCCGCGCGTTTCCGCCCGCGGAGCAGGCCCGGGTGAACGCGGCGGCCTCCGGATATGTGCACGCCGTCGTCGAGGTGCAGTGGCCGCTCATGCGGGAGGGCGCCGCGGACTACTCCGTCACCGGGGCGAAGCTCGAGTCGCTGTACGACGCCCTGCAGGCGTACGAGCCCGTCACCGAATCGCAGAAGGTCTTCTACGGTCAGGCCGTCGCCAAGCTGGACGACGTGGCCGGTGAGCGCCGGGCCCGGCTGACCATGGCCGGTCAGCAACTGCCCCCGCTCCTCCAGGTGCTCGCTGTCGGCGGCGCCCTGGTCATCATTCCGCTGACCTTCCTCTACGGCATGCGGAGCCGGCGCATGCAGCTGCTGTTCGTCGGGGCGGTTGCGGCGCTCATCGGGTTCAGCCTCCTGCTGGTCGTCGTCCTGGACCGGCCCTTCGCGGGGGAGCTGAGCGTCAGCCCCGCCCCGTACCAGGAGGGCGCGCTGGCGCAGTTCTGGGAGCCCGCCCAGGAGGTGTCCGCCGTACGGTGACGCGCTCGGACGGCGGAGCGCGCACGGCGCTCGCGGGGCGCCCCTGGCGGCCGAGTGCTGCGGCGCGGCCACACCGCATGCCTATGCCGTTGGCAACAATGCATTACATCTGGATGCGGAGAGTGACGAGCCTAGAGACTGTCAGGAACGGAGTCAGACCCCATGTCGGTCGACACAGAGCAGGCGCCCGCGGCACCCCCCGCCCCCTCCGCCGAGGTGCGGCAGATCCAGCTCAGCCTCAGCACGGCCGCGGCGTGCAACCTCGCGACCACGACCAAGTCCGAACCCCAGATGCAGGGCATCAGCTCCCGCTGGCTGCTGCGCAAGCTCCCCTGGGTCCACACCCCCGGCGGCACGTACCGCGTCAACCGGCACCGTACGTCGTCGGCGACGGCCGCGTGACCTTCGTCAAGAACGGCTCCGAGGTCGAGGTCATCCCGGCCGAGCTGACCGAACTGCCTCTGCTGCGCGGCTTCGACGATCCGAACGCTCTGGGCGCCCTGGCCGACCGGTTCGTGCAGAAGGAGTACGAGCCCGGCCAGATCATCGTGCATTCCGGCAAGAAGGCCGACCATGTCTACCTGATCGCACACGGCAAGATCGAGAAGCTCGGCACCGGCAAGTACGGCGACGAGACCCTGCTCGGCCGGCTCGGTGACGGCGACACCTTCGGCGGACAGATCCTCGGCGGGGACGGCACGTGGGAGTTCACGGCCAAGGCCACGACCGCGGTCACGCTCCTCGCCCTGCCCCAGTCGGCGTACAAGGCCGTCGCCGAGCAGTTCGAGAACCTGGGCCACCACGTCCGGGGCGTCCGCTCCGACGGCCACCGCCGACCCCTCAACAAGGCGGGCGAGGCGGCCATCGAGCTCAGCGCCGGCCACGTCGGCGAGGCCACCCTGCCCCGCCGTTCGCCGACTACGAACTCAGGCCGCGTGAGTACGAGTTGAGCGTGGCCCAGACCGTACTGAAGGTGCACAGCCGGGGCGCCGACCTCTACGACCAGCCGATGAACCAGACGCAGCAGCAGTTGCGCCTGACGATCCAGGAGCTGCGCGAGCGGCAGGAGTACGAGCTGGTCAACAACCCGGAGTTCGGGCTGCTCCACAACACGGACTTCGACCAGCGGATCCAGACCCACTCGGGTCCGCCCACCCCCGACGACCTCGACGACCTGCTGAGCATGCGCCGCGGCACCCAGTTCCTCTTCGCCCACCCCGGGCCATCGCCGCCTTCGGCAAGGGGTGCAACAAGCGCGGACTCATGCTCGGTTCCGCCGACGTGGACGGGCACGCCATCCCGGCCTGGCGCGGTGTCCCGATCCTGCCGTGCGGCAAGATCGGCGTCAGCGACCACCAGACCTCCTCGATCATCGCGATGCGGACCGGGGAGAACAACGAGGGCGTCATCGGCCTGTACCAGACCGGGATCCCGGACGAGATCGAACCCGGCCTCAACTGCCGTTTCATGGGGATCGACGAGAAGGCGATCATCTCGTACCTCGTCTCCACCTACTACTCGGCCGCCGTCCTCGTCCCGGACGCCATCGGCATCCTCGAGAACGTCGAGGTGCGCCCACGCGCCTGACCGCCGCCACCGGGCCGGCTGCCCCCACGACGTGACCGGGCAGCGCACCAAGGCGGCCCGACCCACTGTCGGGACATACAGGCCCTCGGAGCGCGGAAACCCACTTGCCGCGCGCCGAGGCCCGGTGCTGGAGTGCCGCCATGGACCAGACAGCGATACGCGCCCTGTTCGACCGCCAGCTGCGGCTCGGGGCCCGGCCCGACGGGCCCGGCAGCCGGGTGGAGCGCGACGGGCAGGTCGTACGGCAGACCGGTCCGGCCCACGCCTGGAACGGCATCCTCTGGTCCGGCCTCCGGGAGCAGGACGCCGACGAGGCCGTCGCCGGACAGATCCGCCACTTCACGGCGCTCGGCCTGCCCTTCGAGTGGAAGGTGTACGGACACGACGGCCCGGCCGACCTCGCCGCGCGACTGCTCGCCGCCGGGTTCACCCCCGAGGACCAGGAGACCCTGATGGTCGCCGAGGCGGCGTCGCTGCCGACGGCCGTGGACCTTCCCGAGGGCGTCGAGCTGGTCCCCGTCACCGACGCGGCCGGGGTGAAGCGGGTGACCGAGGTCCACGACCGTGCCTTCGGCGGCGACAGCTCCCACGTCGGCCGTCAGCTCCTCGACCAGCTGGCCGCCGCCCCCGACACCGTCGCCGCCGTACTCGCCATGGCCGGCGACGAACCCGTGAGCGCCGCGCGCCTGGAGCTGTACCCCGGCACGGACTTCGCCGGTCTGTGGGGCGGCGGCACGGTCGAGCCCTGGCGGGGCAAGGGCCTCTACCGTGCCCTGGTCGCGTTCCGTACGCGGATCGCCGTCGAGCGGGGACATCGCTTCGTCCAGGTCGACGCGGCCGACACGAGCCGCCCGATCCTCCAGCGCCTCGGCTTCACGGCCCTGACGACGACCACGCCGTACGTGTACGTCCCCTAGGACTCCTTGGCGCACGGGCGCCGGGCCGACGAGCGGAAGGGCCTACGGACGCGCCCAGTGGGTGGGACGCTCGAAGCCCTCCGGCAGGCGGGTCGCGTCGTCGCCGCGCGCCGCGTTCAGCTGGGGCTGGGTGAGGAAGAGGGCGCCGGTCAGGTTCGCGCCGGACAGGTCGGCGTCCCGCAGGTCGGCTCCGATCAGATCGGCCAGGGACAGATCCGCTCCCGTCAGGTCGGCGGCGATCAGCAGAGCCCCGCGCAGGTCCGCCCCGCGCAGCTCGGCCCCCCGGAGCCGGGCGCCGATCAGATCCGCGCCGCGCCGGCTCTTGGCCCTGCCGCCCGCCGTCGCCCGCACCAGGGCGCTGGTCTTCAGCAGGAGCGGGTTGACCTCGCCGCGTACGGCAGCGACGTCGAGCTTCTCCAGAGCGTCCGCCGACCCCTCGGTCAGCTGCTCCACCCGGGCCAGGGACCGGCGAAGCTCGGCGTGGACCGGGCGGGCGGCGGGCAGGGCGAGGGCCTCGGTGAGGTAGCGCAGCAGCTCGTGGAGCTGCCGCATCACGGGGAACACTTCGTACATCTGGCGCGAGGTCTCCGGGGCCTCGCGCCAGGAGACCCCGTGGAAGGTGACCTGGGAGACCTTCTGGCCCGCGCCGAAGCAGTCGTACACCGTGCACCCCGAGAAGCCGCTCGGCCGCAGCCTGGTGTGGATGCCGCAGCGGAAGTCCTCCTGGAGGTTCCGGCACGGCTCGCCCGAGGACTTGTTCACCGCGAAGTCCGCTGACTTCGCGAAGGGGAGTGCGACGCAGCAGAGTCCGAAGCAGTTGGCGCAGTCGCCTCGGAGGGTCTCGGGCATGGGTGTGGCGTTCCTTCGTCGATGGGGTGTACACCCACCGTATCGTGCTGTCGGCGAAATCGGTTGCGAAGATCATCAAGCCTCGCCGACGATCGGTGCCATGCCGATCTTCACGACGTACGACGGGACCGAACTTGCCTATGACGTGCGGGGCGTGGGTGAGCCGCTCGTCTGTCTCCCCGGCGGCCCGATGCGCGACGCCACGTACCTGGGCGATCTCGGGGGCCTCGACGCCCGTCGCAGCCTGATCGTGCTGCACCTGCGGGGCACCGGTGCCGCCGCGGAGCCCGCCGACCCCGCCTCGTACCGCTGCGACCGGCAGGTGGCGGACGTCGAGGCGCTGCGGCTCCACCTCGGCCTGGAGCGCGTCGATCTGCTCGGCCACTCGGCCTCGGGGAACCTCGCCACGCTGTACGCGGCGGCCCACCCCGAGCGGGTGCGCTCCCTCGTCCTGGTCACCCCGGGCACGCGGGCGGTGGGCATCGACATCACGGACGAGGAGTGGGACAGGGCCACCGAGGTCTTCGCCGGCGAGCCGTGGTACGCGGAGGCACGTGCCGCGCTGGCGACCATCGGCGCCGACACCCCGATGCCACGGGCCGTGGAGATCATCGCCCCCTTCGCCTACGGACGGTGGGACGAGGCCGCCCGAGCCCACGCGGCGGCGGGCCTGACGGAGAGGAACTGGGACGCCGCGGCCGCCTTCCACGCACCCGGCGCCTTCGACCCCGGGACGACCCGGGCAGCCCTGGCCGCCCTCACCGCGCCGGTCCTCATCCTGGCGGGCGAGTACGACGGCGGGCCGACACCGGCACGGGCGGCCGAGCTCGCGGAGCTCTTCCCTCATGCCGAGGTGGTTGTTCAGCGCGGTGCGGGTCACTTCCCCTGGGTGGACGACGCGGGCGCCTTCGCCCGCCCGGTCGCCGCGTTCCTCGACCCGGAGGTGCGCACGGTCACCGTCGACGGGGTGCGCCTCGCGTACCGGGTGTGGGGCGACGAGGACGCGCCGCCCGTCGTCCTGGTCCATGGCCGCGGCGCGAGCAGCGCCGACTGGACGCGCATCGCCGAGGAACTGGCCACGGACCGCCGCGTGTACGCCGTCGATCTGCGCGGACACGGTCTGAGCGACTGGACCGGTCCCTACGGGTTCGACGCGTTCCGCGACGAGCTGCGCGGGTTCCTGAAGGCCCTCGACCTCGGCGGCGCCGATGTGGTCGCCCACTCGATGGGCGGCGCCGCGGCCTACCTCCTCGCCATGGACGAACCCGGTCTGATCGGCCGGCTGGTCCTGGAGGAGGCGCCCGTCTTCTTCCCGCTGGACCCGCCGCGCGGCCGCGCGGCCCGCCCCGAGGGGCCGCTCGGCCTGGACTGGGACGTCGTGCTCGCGACGGACGCCCAGCTGAACGAGCCGGACCCCGCCTGGCGCGAGGGCCTCGCGGCGATCACGTCCCCGACCCTGATCCTGGCCGGCGGTGCGGCCGGCCACCTCGCGCAGGAGCGGCTGTCCTGGATGGCGGACCGACTGCCCGAGGGCCACCTCGTCACGATCGGTACGGGCCACGAGATCCACGCGTCCCGTCCGGCCGAATTCCTCACGGTCATCCGCGAGTTCGGGATCTAGCGCAGGGCGGACGTCGTCAGAGCACGTCGTACGTCAGATGCGTCGCGGTCGATGTCGTGATCACGCTCCGCTGCACCAGCGTGCGCGGAGTTCCACCGGTGAACAGGGGCGTCCCGGCGCCCAGCACGACGGGCGCGAGGTGCAGCGACAGCGCGTCGACCAGCCCGGCTTCGAAGGCCGAGCCGATCGTGGCTCCGCCGCCCATGAGGACGACGTCGAGGTCCTTGCCGCCGGCCGCCGACGCCGCCTCGGCACGCTCGCGCGCGGCGGTGACGGCGTCGGCCAGACCGGTGGTGACGAACGTCCAGTCGAGGCCGCTGAGCCGTACCGAATCCGGCGGCGAGCTCGTGACGACGACGAACGAGGGCTTTCCGACCTCGCCGGCGCCGTAGCCGGTCGTGTCGTCCCAGCCGTCCGGCCCGTCGACCAGCTCGAAGAGCCGACGCCCGAGAACCACGGCCCCCGAACGGACGGTCCCCTCGCGCAGGATCCGGCGGTCCTCGGGGTCCTCGGAGAACGCCCAGGCGTGCAGGGCCTCGCCACCGGTCCCCAGCCCGTTGTCCGGACCGGGGTCGGGCCCGGTGACGAAGCCGTCGAGCGAGACGGAGATGTCAGCGATGATGCGCGTCATGTTCGAGTCATACCAGCAGGGACCCGGTCCACCGGTGCCGTGCCCCGCGGCGCGCCAGGCGAAGGCTCGTGCGGTCCGAGGCGCCCCGAGCGGCCCCGCCAGGTCCTGGGCCCTGGGCCCTGGGCGCTGGGTCGCCCCGGGGGGCTCCCGGGGCGGTGTCGGCCGGGGGCGGGGTCATTCGGAGCCCTGGGCGTCCTCGGTGGCGGCGACCGAGCGGGCCCAGCGGTAGTCCGCCTTGCCGCTGGGGGAGCGCTGGATGCGGTCGGTGATCACCAGCTGGCGAGGGATCTTGTAGCCGGCGAGTCGTGTACGGCAGTGGGTCTGGACGGTCTCCAGGTCGAGCGCGGGGGCCCCGGCGCGCAGCTGGACGACGGCCGCCACATGGTTGCCCCACTTCGCGTCGGGCACCCCGGCGACCAGGGCGTCGTACACGTCCGGATGGGACTTGAGCGCCTGCTCGACCTCCTCCGGATAGACCTTCTCGCCGCCCGTGTTGATGCACTGCGAACCGCGGCCGAGGACCGTGACGATGCCGTCCTCGTCGACGGTTGCCATGTCGCCGAGCAGTACCCACCGCTCGTCGCCCTTCTGGAAGAAGGTCTCGGCCGTCTTCGCCGGGTCGTTGTAGTAGCCGAGCGGCACATGGCCGCGCTGGGCGAGGCGCCCCACTTCTCCGACCGCGACCTCCGCGTACGTCGCCGGGTCCACGACCCGCGTCCGCTCGTTGACCTCCAGGCGGAAGCCCTTCTCCGGGCCCGAGTCGTCCGTCGCCTTGCCGTTGGAGCCGGACTCCGAGGAACCGAAGTTGTTCAGGAGCAGCACGTTCGGTACGAGCGCCTGGAACTGGGCACGCACCGTCTCGGACATGATCGCCCCGGAGGAGGAGACGCTGAAGAGGGAGGAGAGGTCCGTTCCCTTGAGCGGTCCGTGGAGCGCGTCGATCAGCGGCCTGAGCATGGCGTCGCCGACCAGCGAGACGCTGGAGACCTTCTCCTTCTCGATCGTCCGGAGCACCTCCTCGGGCGCGTACTTGCGGTGGATCACCACCCGCTGGCCGTAGTTGAAGGCGATGAACGAGGTCAGCGTCGAGGTTCCGTGCATCAGCGGGGGAGCGGGGAAGAAGGTGATCCCCGAGCCGCCCGCCGCGACACGCTCGGCCAGCTCCTCAGGACGTTTGACCGGCTCGCCCGCCGGGTCGCCGCCGAAGAGCCCGGCGAAGAAGAGGTCCTCCTGACGCCACATGACGCCCTTCGGCATCCCCGTCGTACCGCCGGTGTAGATGATGAAGAGGTCGTCGGCGGAGCGCGGCGCGAAGCCGCGTTCCGGGGAGCCCCCTGCCTCGGCGTCCACGAACGCGGTGCAGTCGAGCGCGGGCGCGTCCTCGGGCGGGGTCCCCACCCGCACGAGGTGCCGCAGCTTCTCCGTCTGCGGCAGCGCGGCCGCGACCCGTCCGGTGAACTCGGCGTCGAAGACGAGCGCGGCGAGATCGGCGTCCGAGTAGAGGTAGACCAGCTCCTCCTCCACATAGCGGTAGTTCACGTTCACCGGCACGATCCGTGCCTTCAGGCAGGCCAGGACGGTCTGCAGATACTCGATCCCGTTGTAGAGGTGCAGGCCCAGATGCTCGCCCGGCCGGATGCCGGCATCGATCAGATGGTGGGCGAGCCGGTTGGCGGCGGCGTCGAGTTCGGCGTACGTGAGCCGGCGCTCCGCCCCCGTGCCCGGGTGGTCGACGTAGACGAGCGCCTCGCGCTCCGGGACCACGTCCACGACCGATTCGAACAGGTCGGCAAGGTTGTACTCCACCGTTCCTCCTGACCTCGCTGGTCGTCCGGGGCCTGACTGACTCGGCGGTCATTAGAGCGCCGGGCGGCGGAGGTGGGAAGGGGTCGCGCAGAAGAATCTGACTGAGTGTCAGAAAACTATTGAACTGGACCCGCACCTCCTGCAACCTGTTCTAGGTCTGGAGACGGGAGAACGCCCATGGGTGGGACCGAACACCTCACCGTGCAGCGCGAAGGCGCCACACTCGTGCTCACGCTCAACCGGCCTGAGGCCAAGAACGCGCTCTCACTGCCCATGCTGGTCGGGCTCTACGACGGCTGGCTCGAGGCCGACGCCGACGACTCGATCCGCTCCGTCGTCCTCACCGGCGCCGGTGGCACCTTCTGCGCCGGGATGGACCTCAAGGCGCTGGCGGGCAAGGGGATGGAGGGCGAGCGATACCGGGACCGGATGAAGGCCGACCCCGATCTGCACTGGAAGGCGATGCTGCGCCACCACCGCCCCCGCAAACCCGTCATCGCCGCCGTCGAGGGGTACTGCGTGGCCGGCGGCACCGAGATCCTCCAGGGCACCGACATCCGGATCGCGGGCGCCACCGCGACGTTCGGGCTCTTCGAGGTGGTGCGGGGGCTGTTCCCGATCGGAGGCTCGACGGTCCGGCTGCCCCGCCAGATCGCCCGCACCCACGCGCTGGAGATGCTCCTGACGGGGCGTCCGTACAGCGCGGAGGAGGCGGCCAGGATCGGACTCGTCGGCCGGGTCGTCCCCGACGGGACCGCGCTGGAAGCGGCCCTGTCCGTCGCCGAACAGATCAACGCGTGCGGGCCGCTCGCGGTGGAGGCGGTGAAGGCGTCGGTGTACGAGACGGCCGAGATGACCGAAGGGGAAGGGCTTGCGGCGGAACTGAAGCGCGGCTGGCCGATCTTCGAGACGGCGGACGCGAAGGAGGGCGCGCGGGCGTTCGCGGAGAAACGGCCGCCGGTGTACCGCCGCGAGTGACGCCCCCCACCCGCGCCGGTCTACCGCCGGGAGTGACGCTTCCCCACCCCCGTCGGGCTACCGCCGGGAGGGACGCTTCCCCACCCCCGTCGGGCTACCGCCGGGAGTGACGCCCCCCCCACCCGCCCCCTACGCCTGGGGCCGGGGCTCGCCCTCGGTTCGGGAAGGCGGGTGGGGAGAGAGCCCCGCGCAGCGGCCTCCGACCGCACCCCCAGCCCCCAACAAGGAGCCACGCTCATGACAGTCGCCCCCGTCCCGGAAACGCTCCGTGCGCCGCTCGTCGTCGAGTTTCCGTTCACCCGGTCCCTCGGGCCCGTGCAGGCCGCCTTTCTGACCGGGCTGCGCGAAGAGACCGTTCTCGGCGTCAAGGCCGAGGACGGGCGCGTGCTCGTACCGCCCGTCGAGTACGACCCCCGGACCGCGGCCGAACTCCGCGAACTCGTCGAGGTCGGCGCCACCGGCACCGTCACCACCTGGGCCTGGAACCCCGAACCCCGCACCGGACAACCCCTGTCCACCCCCTTCGCCTGGGTCCTCGTCCGGCTCGACGGCGCCGACACCGCCCTCCTGCACGCCCTGGACGCGCCGGGACCCGAAGCCGTCCGCACCGGGATGCGTGTCCGGATCCGCTGGGCCGCCGAACGGGCCGGCGCCATCACCGACATCGCCTGCTTCGAACCGTACGAGAGCGAAGAAGGCCACCGCCTGCCGCCCGCGCACGACGGCGCCTTCGACGACCCCGTCACCGGCATCGTCGCCCCCGCCCGGCTCGACTACACGTACAGCCCCGGCCGCGCGCAGACCGCCTACCTCCAGGCCCTCGCCGACAACAGGACGGTCGGCGAACGGTGCCCGTCCTGCACCAAGGTCTACGTCCCGCCGCGCGGCGCCTGTCCCACGTGCGGCGTGGCCACCACCGAACAGGTCGAGGTCGGCCCCCGCGGCACGGTGACCACCTACTGCATCGTCAACATCAAGGCCCGCGGCCTCGACATCGAGGTGCCGTACGTCTACGCCCACATCGCCCTCGACGGCGCCGGGCTCGCTCTCCACGGCCGGATCGGCGGCATCCCGTACGACCAGGTCCGGATGGGGCTCCGCGTCGAACCCGTGTGGAGCGAGGACGGCCGCTACCCCGACCACTACCGGCCGACCGGCGAACCCGACGCCGACTACGACACGTACAAGGAGCTGCTGTGACGCCGGACCGATCGGACCGACCGGACCGCGAGGTGGCCATCGTCGCCTTCGCCCAGACCGACCACCGGCGGCGTACGGACGAGTTGTCCGAGGTCGAGATGGTCATGCCCGTCCTCCACGACGTGCTGCGCCAGACCGGCCTGAAGACCTCCGACATCGGCTTCACCTGCTCCGGCTCCTCCGACTACCTCGCCGGGCGCGCCTTCTCGTTCACCATGGCCCTCGACGGCGTCGGTGCCTGGCCGCCGATCTCCGAGTCCCATGTCGAGATGGACGGCGCCTGGGCGCTCTACGAAGCCTGGGTGAAGCTGCTCACCGGCGAGGCCGACACCGCGCTCGTCTACTCGTACGGGAAGTCCTCACCCGGCTCCGTACGCGATGTCCTCACCCGGCAGCTCGACCCCTACTACGTCGCCCCGCTCTGGCCCGACTCCGTCGCCCTCGCCGCCCTTCAGGCACAGGCGCTCATCGACGCCGGACACACCGACGAACCCGCGCTGGCCGCCGTCGCCACCCGCAGCCGCCAGGACGCCACCGCGAACCCGCACGCCCAGCTGCCCGGCGCCCGCGACCAGGGCCCGTACGTCGTCGGCCCGCTGCGCACCGGCGACTGCCCGCCCATCGGCGACGGGGCGGCCGCCGTGATCCTCGCCGTCGGCGACCGGGCCCGCGAACTGTGCGAGCGCCCCGCCTGGATCCGCGGCATCGACCACCGGATCGAAGCCCACTCCCTCGGCGTACGGGACCTCACCGACTCGCCCTCCACCCGCTTCGCGGCCCAGCGCGCCGGGGCCTTCGACCAGCCCGTCGACACCGCCGAACTGCACGCGCCCTTCACCTCCCAGGAGGTCGTGCTCCGCCGAGCCCTCGACCTCGACGAGAGCGTGAGGGTCAATCCGTCCGGCGGAGCGCTCGCCGCCAACCCGATGATGGCCGCCGGCCTGATCCGCCTCGGCGAGGCCGCCGCCCGCATCCACCGGGGCGTCTCCGACCGCGCCCTCGCCCACGCCACCTCCGGGCCCTGCCTGCAGCAGAACCTGGTCGCCGTCCTGGAAGGGGAAGCCCGTGGCTAAGGAGCCCGTCGCCGTCGTCGGGATCGGCCAGACCAAGCACGTCGCCGCCCGGCACGACGTCTCCATCGCCGGACTCGTCCGCGAGGCCGCCCGGCGCGCCCTGGAGGACGCCGAGCTGACCTGGGCGGACATCGACGCCGTCGTCATCGGCAAGGCCCCCGACTTCTTCGAGGGCGTGATGATGCCGGAGCTGTACCTCGCCGACGCCCTCGGGGCGGTCGGCAAACCGATGCTCCGCGTCCACACCGCCGGCTCCGTCGGCGGTTCCACCGCGCTCGTCGCCGCGAACCTCGTGGCCGCCCGCGTCCACGGCACCGTCCTCACCCTCGCCTTCGAGAAGCAGTCCGAATCCAACGCCATGTGGGGCCTCTCCCTGCCGGTCCCGTTCCAGCAGCCGCTGCTCGCCGGGGCCGGCGGCTTCTTCGCCCCGCACGTCCGCGCCTACATGCGGCGCACCGGCGCCCCCGACTCGGTCGGCTCCCTCGTCGCGTACAAGGACCGGCGCAACGCGCTGAAGAACCCGTACGCCCACCTCCACGAGCACGACATCACCCTGGAGAAGGTCCAGGCCTCGCCGATGCTCTGGGACCCGATCCGCTACTCCGAGACCTGCCCGTCCTCCGACGGCGCCTGCGCGATGGTCCTCACCGACCGTGCGGGCGCGGAGCGTTCGCCCCGGCGGCCCGCCTGGGTGCTCGGCGGCGCGATGCGCAGCGAACCCACCCTCTTCGCGGGCAAGGACTTCGTCTCGCCGCAGGCCGGCAAGGACTGCGCCGCCGACGTCTACCGGCAGGCGGGGATCACCGACCCGCGCCGGGAGATCGACGCGGTCGAGATGTACGTCCCGTTCTCCTGGTACGAGCCGATGTGGCTGGAGAACCTGGGCTTCGCCGAGGAGGGCGAGGGCTGGAAGCTCACCGAGGCCGGCGTCACCGAACTCGACGGCGACCTGCCGGTGAACCCCTCGGGCGGCGTGCTCTCCACCAACCCCATCGGAGCCTCCGGGATGATCCGCTTCGCCGAGGCCGCGCTGCAGGTGCGCGGGCACGCGGGCGAGCATCAGGTGGACGGCGCACGCAGGGCGCTCGGGCACGCGTACGGAGGGGGCGCGCAGTTCTTCTCCATGTGGCTCGTGGGCGACCGTCCGCCCGGCGCGTGAGGTCTGTCGGCGCCGGATCCCGCTCGCTACCCTGAGCTCCGGACGACGACGTTGCGCTATGCGGGAGGAGCACGGACGTGGCGGAGAGCACCACCACCCAGCACGCCTTCGCGGGCTGGGACAAGCCCGAACTCGACCTCAGCGGGGCCGACTGGCGATCGAGCAGCCAGGGCGCGGGAGACGTCCAGATCGCCTTCGTCGAGGGCTTCATCGCGATGCGGAACGAAGGGCGTCCGGAGGCGCCGTCGCTGATCTTCACGCCGGCCGAGTGGCGGGCGTTCGTGGTCAACGCCCGCGAAGGTGAGTTCGACCTGACCTGACACGTCGTCGCCGCCCCTGTGATCCCACCCGCCCTAGGGTGGTGATCATGAGTGCAGAACGTGATCTGACCCGGCTCGTCGCCGGGATGCGGCCGGAACTCAACCCCGGCCGCTATGTCTTCACCACCGTGGACGGCCCCGCTCCAGGGGGAGTCGCCCCGGTCGTCACCGTCGCCGAGAGCGAGGGGCTCACGCTGGTCGTACGCCAGGAGGAGGCCGACGCCGCCGGGCTGCCGTACGACTATGTGGCCGCCTGGATTACGCTGCGGGTCCACTCCGCGCTCGATGCTGTCGGACTGACCGCGGCGTTCGCGCGTGAACTCGCCAGGGCCGGGCTGAGCTGCAACGTCGTGGCCGGATTCCACCATGATCACCTGTTCGTCGAACACGCCCGCGCGGACGAGGCGTTGGCCGCGCTGAAGGATCTCGCGGATCACCCGCACCGGTCCGCCTTCTGACCCTCGCAGGGGGCGTATACGGGCGTACGCTGGGGTCCTCGCGGGGCCCATCGGCCCGGCCGCACTCATCCGCGCGCCGGGTGTGCGCCCCCGGCGTGGGGGTGGAACGTGGCAGTACACAGTGGCAGGGCGGGCCGTCGAGGCTCCGGCCTCTTCGAGCGTGAGGCGGAACTCGCCGCGGCGGAAGAGGCGTTGAACCAGCTGACCGGCCTCGGTGAAGACGATCCGTGGCCGGAGCCGGAGGACCCGGACGAACGGGTCCCGCTCCCGCGCCAGACCCCACAACCCGGCGCGCCACCGGGCCCGCCGCTGCGCCTCCTCCGGGATGTGGCCGAGCCGCGCGATTCCCAGGCGGAGGACCGGGTCCCCGACGCGCGGGACGCGGCCGGGCCGCTCGACTCTCCGGGGGAGGCCCGAGTCGCCGACGCGCGGGACGCGGCCGAGCCGCGCGATTCCCAGGCGGAGGACCGGGTCCCCGACGCGACGGTGCGCCCGATCCGGACCGCCCGCACGCCGCGCGGGGGCATCCTCGCCTATGCCGCGCCGGCCGGGCTCGGGAAGACCACGCTGCTCGCCGAGATCCGGCGGCGCGCCGCCGCCAAGGGGTGCACCGTGCTCGCGGCGCGCGGTGGTGACCAGGAGCAGCGCGTCGCCTTCCACGTCGCCCGCCAGCTGCTCCAGCCGCAGCTCGCCGCGGCATCCGACACCGAACTCCGCTCCAGGCTGGGCAGTTGGTACGACATCGTCGGACCCGCCCTGGGGCTGTGCGCCGCCGGCGACGGAGGACCGCCGGACCCGCAGGGCCTGCGCGACGGGCTCGACTGGGTCCTGACCCACCTGGCCGTCCGACGCGCCCCGCTCGTCGTCGTCCTCGACGACGCCCACTGGGCCGACCCCGAGTCCCTCGGCTGGCTCTCCGCCTTCGCGCCGCGCGCCGAGGAGCTGCCCATGCTCCTCGTCGTCGCCTACCGGCCTGACGAACTCCCCGACAGCGGCGACGAGTTCACCGGACGGCGGTCCGGCAGGCGGCCCCTCGGCCTCGAACCCCTCACCTCTTCCGCCATCGCGAGCCTCGTCCGCGACCGGGTCGGGTCGCACGCCGACGACACCTTCTGCCGGGAGTGCTGGGCCGTCACCTCGGGCAACCCCTTCGAGGCCGTCGAACTCGCGGCCAAGGTCCGCGACCGCGGTCTCGAACCCCGGGCCGAGGCCGCGCACGAGCTCCGCGATCTCGCCGCAGCCGTCAAGGGCAGCGGTCTCGTGGCGACCCTCGAACGGCTCGGCACCGCCACCGTCCGCCTCGCCTGGGCCTGCGCCGTCCTCGGCACCGAGATCTCGCCCCAGCTCGCCGGCGCCGTCGCGGGGCTGGGCAGCGAGGCGGTCGCCGACTGCGCCGGACGCCTGCGCGACGCGCGCGTCCTCGCGGGCACCGAGACCCTCGAGTTCGTCCACCCGCTGATCGCCACCGCCGTCTACAAGGCCATCCCGCCCGCCACCCGCGTCGCGCTGCACGGCCAGGCCGCCTGGTGCGTCATCGACGCCGGCCTCGGCGCCACCGCCGCCGCCCGTCACCTCCTGGAGACCCACCCGGAGGGCGACCCCTGGGTCGTCGGCCATCTGCGCGAGGCCGCCCGCGAGACCCTGCGCGCCGGCGCCCCCGACGCGGCCCGCCGCTTCCTCGCCCGCGCCCTGCGCGAACCTCCCGCCGACGACGAGCGCGCCGCCGTCCTCTTCGAACTCGGCAGCGCCTCCCTGCTCACCGAGCCCGCCACCACCGTCAACCACCTCCGCGCCGCCCTGGAGGAGCCCGTCTCCGACCCCGCGCTGCGCCACGGCATCGTCTACCGCCTCTCCCAGGTCCTCGCCCACAGCGACCGGCTCGTCGAGGCCTCCGAACTCCTCGGCCGCGAGTCCCGGCTCACCACCGACGCCCGCAGCCGGCTCCGTATGCAGTCCGAGAAGTTCATGTGGGACGCCTTCCGCGCCGACGAACCCGACTCGCCCGCCCGCTCCCGCCGACTGGCGCGGCTCGCCGACCGGCTCACCGGCCGCGACCTCACCGAGCGGTACGTCATCGGCCTGCGGGCCTGGGACGCCACCCTGCGCGCCGAACCCTCGGCCGTCGCCGTCGGCCACGCCGAACGCGCCCTGGACGGCGGCCTGAGCTGGGCCGACGAGAGCCGCGGCTTCGAGGTCCCGGTCCTGGTCGCCCTCACCTTCCTCTACGCCGACCGGCCCGGCCGTGCCGAGGAGCTCTTCGCGGCCGGCACCGCGGAGTTCGAGCGCCAGGGCTGGCGCGGCGCCCACCTCTCCTTCGCGTACACGCTCCTCGGTTACATCAGGCTGCGTCGCGGCCGGCTCGTCGAGGCGGAGGACTTCGTCCGCGCGGGGCTTCGCCTCGCCGAGCGCGTCGGCCCCCGCACCCCCGCCCACTGGTACGCCGTCGGCGTCACGATCGAGGTGCTGCTCGCCCGCGGCCGTGTCGAGGAGGCCGCGCGGATCGCCCGTACCCACGACTTCGGCGAGCCGTTCCCCGCCGCCGTCACCTTCCCCGACTCGCAGACCGTCCACGCCGAACTGCTCCTGGCCTCCGGTCGTGTCGAGGAGGCGGCGGCCGAGCTGGCCGCCGTCGGCCGGCGCCTCGACCCGCGCGGCATGCGCAACCCGGCCTGGTGCCCCTGGCAGCTCCACCTCGCCCTCGCCGAGGCCCGGGAGACCCCCGAGCGGGCCACCGCGACCGCCCTGGAGGCCGTGGCCCGCGCCCGCCAGTACGGCGCGCCCTCCGCCATCGGCCAGGCGCTGCGCGTGACGGCCGAGGTCGTCGGCGGCGACGAGCGCGTGAAGCTCCTGGAGGAGTCCGTCGACTGGCTGGAGCGGTCGCCCGCCGCGTACGAGCTGGCGCGCTCCCTCGTGGCTCTCGGCGGCGCGATGCGCCGCACCGGACGCACCGGCGAGGCCGCCGAGTATCTCTACCGAGGTCTGGAGGCCGCCCAGACCTGCGGGGCGGACGGCCTGGGGGAGGAGGCCAGGGCGGAGCTGGCGGCCGCCGGGCTCAGGCCCCGCACCCTCCACTCGGCCGGCACGGACGCGCTCACCGCGCGTGAGCGCGCCGCGGCCGAGCTCACTGTCCGTGGCGAGGACGCGGCGGCCGCCCTGGGCACCGACGAGGCCACCGTGACCCAGCTCCTCTCGGCGGTCTACCGCAAACTCGGCACGGACCGCGCAGGCCTCACCCAGGCCCTCACCAAAACCGGCCGAGACCCCAGCGAAAGCCCCCGACACCCCTGACCCGCCAACGGCACGACCGCCCACCCGCCGACCGGGCGCCACGTTGGCGACGGGGTTCCCGTCCGGCAGGGGCCGACGGCCTGCCGGTCGGGAGTGCGACGAGCTGCGGACCGGGGCGACATGCCCCGCCGCGGCGGGATGGCGACGGGCTCCGCCCGGCGTAGTTCGAAGGCACGCCGCGCAGGCGAGCGGTTGCCTGCCGACAGGGGCGGCACGCCACGTCGGGCAGAGGAGCACATGCCCCGTCGCGGCGGGTCGTGGCGGATCCGTTCGGCAGGGTTCGGCGGGCCGCCGAGCGGGCGCGCGGCTGGGCGCCTAGCAGGGGCGCGGCGGCGCGTCGGACCGGGGCGGTGCGCCATGCCGGGCGGAGGGGGAAATGCCCCGCCGCGGCGGGTCGTGGCGGAGCCGTTCGGTGGGGGGCGGCTGGTCGTCTCGCGGGAGCGCGGCTGGCCGCCGGGCAGGGGCGTGGCAGCGCGCCGGACCGGGGCGGCGCGCGCCGCCGGATCGCGGTGCGACGGCTCGCCCGGCGCCTCTGTCATGGCGTGCCGTCGCGGCCCTCCGACGCCTCCGTCACCGCGTGCCCTCGCGGCCCTCCGGCGGACCCGCCCCGGCGCGTCGCGATGGGCGTCGGGGCACGTACCATGGCCGTATGTCCTTCCTCCGCCGCCGCAGCGCCGCCACACCCGCGGGCCCGGACTTCGACGTCCTGGCCATGGACCCGGGGGACTGGCCCGGCAACCTCGGTGCCGGTCTGCTGCCCGCCCCCGACGGCAGCTGCCAGGGCGTCTTCCTGCGCTACGACCTGTTCGGCGGCCGCGGCCCCGCGATGATCATCGGCAACCTCCCGGAGGGCTCCCCGGCCCGCGAGCTCGCCGATGGCCAGATCCCGTTCGAGGTGGCGCAGCTCCTCGCGGCCCTGGACAACGACGAGCCGGTCGAGGTCCTCGACACCGAGGACATGCCGGTGATGCAGGGCGACAACCTGCTGATCGTGCGCCGGCTCAAGCTCTCCGAGAGCCGCATCGCCTGCGTACAGTTCGACCGCAGCGACAACGTCCTGGTGACGATCGCCAGTTGGGACCGGCCGATCACCGACGATCTGTACGCGCTGCTCAAGCCGCTGCCCGCCGAGCTGTTCCAGCAGGGCTGACGAGGGGCGGGGGCCGATGAGCGCACGCGTCGACAGCTGGATCTGGGCGGTCCGCCTCACCAAGACCCGCTCGCAGGCGGCCGCCGCCTGCCGCGCCGGACACGTCAAGGTGAACGGCGAACGCGCCAAGCCCGCCCAGCCGGTGAAGCCCGGCGACGAAGTACGCCTCTTCCACGGCGGCCGGGAGCGGATCGTCGAGGTCAAGCAGCTCCTCACCAAGCGGGTCGGCCCGCCCGTCGCCGCCGAGGCGTACGTCGACAACAGCCCGCCGCCGCCCCCGCGCGAGCACGTGGCCCTGGCCGCCGTCCGCGACCGCGGCGCCGGCCGCCCCACCAAGCGTGAGCGCCGCGAACTTGACCAGCTGCGCGGCCGCCCCGCCTGACGTCGCCTCGCGGCGGGGCGTGAGACCACCGGGGGCACCCGCCCCTTCCGCGCTCAGGACACCTCGACGACGGTGCCTGTCTCGCGGGCGCGTTCCGCGGCGAGCACGGACAGGTGGCTGAGCAGCGACTCACGCGGACCGGACGAGACGAGCGAGGGGTCCTCGGCGGCGACCGCCGCGACGAAGGCCTCCATGAGGCCTTCGTCGCCGCCGCCGTGACCGCCTCCGGCGGACATGCTCCCGGTGGGCAGGGTGTCGACCGCCTCAGTGGTCCCTGTGCGGAAGTCGTGGATGTGCAGCATGCGGCCGTCGCCCCGGATCTCGCCGCGGGTGCCGAAGATCTGGGTGCGTCGGTTGGCCATCTCCGTGAAGCCCGTCATGGTGAACGTGGCGGTGGCGCCACCGGCGAACTCCATGGCGACCACCTGATGGTCCACGACGTCGTTGTCACAGGCGTACACGCAGCGCCCGTACGGGCCGGTGCGCAGCGCTTCCTCCAGGGCCGTCCCGGTGAAGTCGTCGAGCACGACCGACAGCGGCCAGCCCTTCTGGCCCGCGGCGAGCCGGTCGCCGTAGAACCGCACCGCGTCGAAGACGCACTCGCCACGCACGGGGCACTCCACACAGCGGTCGGCGGCGTCCTGGGGGCGGTTGGCGGGCGTGAAGTGCGTGAGGCGGCCGAAGCTGGAGACGCGCGCGGGCGGCTCTCCGACGATGTGCTGCAGCCAGTCCAGGTCGTGGCACGACTTCGCCATCAGCATGGACGTGGACTCGTCCGTACGCCGCCAGTTGCCACGGACGTACGAATGCGCCTGGTGCCAGTGGCCGACCGGTTCCAGGTGCTGCACGCTGATGACGTCCCCGATGCGGCCCTCGTCGACGACGCGCTTCAGCACCCTGGTGTACGGGGTGTACCTCAGGACGTGGCCCACGGCCAGGATCACTCCGGCCCGCTCGACGGCGTCGACGATGGCGCGGCAGGACTCCTCGTCCACAGCCATCGGTTTCTCCAGCATGATGTGGTAGCCCTGCGCGGCGAAGGCCAGAGCGGGCTCCAGATGGTCGCGGTCCAGGGTGCAGAGCAGGACCGCGTCCGAGACGCGTCCGCGCTCCACGATCTGGCGCCAGTCCGCCACGGCGGCGTCGGCGGCGAGGCCGTGCTCGGCGGCGAACCGTTCGCGCCGCACGCGCAACGGCTCGGCCACGGCCACGACCCGTGCGCGGTCCGGATGGCGCAGGGCGTAGCGGGCGTGACTGGTTCCGCGGTCACCCGCTCCGACCACCAGCAGCGTTGTTGCGTCGGGCATGTGTCGCTCCTTCTGTCGCGGACAGCCGGGGAGGGGGCGTCCGGGTCCGGGCCGAGGTGTACGGGGCCGGCCGGTGCGCGGGCCCCGACCCGCCGGCGAGGCCGGCCGTTCGTCAGGTCACAAGCTTCAGGGACTCCGGATCGTCCAGGAGTTCGCGGTTCACGGCGTCCAGGGCGATGCGGACGGCGCCGCGCGCCACCACCGCGTCGCCCAGAGTGCTGGTGGTGACGGGCGGTACGTGTTGGGTGATGTGGTCGAGCTGCTCGTTCAGCGAGGGGACCAGGGCGTCGGCCAACGGACTGATCCCGCCGGCGAGGACCACGAGCTCCGGGTCGACCGCCAGGATCAGGGCCGCGATCGCCGGGGCCAGCCGCCGTGCGAAGTCGTTGATGGCCGCGAGGGCTTGTGGATCCTTGTCCGCCGTCGCGCGGGTGAGTGCCTCGATGTCCGACTCGCCGGGCAGACGCTCACCGCTCCAGCGCAGGCACTCGAGGGCCGGCCCCAGGCCGAGGTGGGGGAGCGTGCTCATCTCGCCCGCGCCGCCACGGCGCCCTCGGTGCAGGCGCCCCGACAACAGCAGCCCGGCGGCGATCCGGCGACCGGCCAGGATGCAGACGGCGTCGTCCACCAACGCGGCTGAGCCGCGCCAATGCTCGGCCACCACGGCCAGATTGGCATCGTTCTCCACGAGGATCCGGCAGGAGAACGTGTCCGCGAACCGCCTGGCGAGGTCGACGTCGTTCCAGTCCGGGATCACCTGTGACCTGACCCTGCCCGTGGTGTCGACCATGCCGGGTACGCCGACGGCGATCGCGAGCAGCCGGCCGGAGGCCACGGAGTGTGCGGACAGGGTGGCGTCGAGACGGGCGCGCAGGAACTCGAGACGTGCCAGCCCCGTCATCTCCGGGTCGGTGTCCTCCCGTACGCGGGCGATCGTCTCGCCCGTGAGATCGGACAGGTCCATCACCACCTTGTGCAGGCCGATGTCCACGCCCACCACGACGCCGGCCTCGCCCCGGAACCGGAAGGAGCGGGCGGGCCTGCCGCCGGCCCTTCCCGAAGGGCTCCCTTCGCTCTCCGCCACCCAGCCGAGCGCGGACAGCGACTCCACCAGACCCTCGATCGTGGGCCTGGACAGGCCGGTGGCGGCGGTCAGCTGGCTGACCGTCTGAGGACTGCGGGCGTGCAACGCGCGGATCACCACGGCGGCGTTCATCTTCCGCAGACCGGCCAGGTCCCTACCCCGTATGCCACTGGGCACGTCCACGTCCTCCATCAGCCCGTCGCGGGTCCGTTGATGAAAGAGAGTTACACAACCTCTGCCGGGGGCGTCAATGGCAGACCATGAGGCGAACAGGTGCGGTTCCCGAGGTTATTCAAGAGACTTCGCTTACGTCCTTGACGAGGTCGCGCGAGAGAGCCATGCTCCCCCTGCGCAACCTCACCCCCGGCATCCGGCGCTCTCGACGGGGGTGTCCCGGTGATGCCCGCCCACGACACGTGACGCACCTGATCGCGACGCGACCCGCACAGCCTGATCACTCGTCAACTCTGTCTCTTTCGCTGGAGGCGTGCCATGTCCGGACTCCCCAACCCTGACCGTCGGGCCGTACTCAGACGTGCGATGGCCGTGGGCACCACCCTTGCCGCCGGTGCGTCCTTGGGTGGTTGTGCCATGGGCGGCGGAGGTGGTTCCGACGCCCCGCCCCGGGTCGCCGAGGGCGAGAAGACGGCGGACAACCCCCTGGGGGTCAAGAACGGTTCCACCGTGGAGCTCGTGTGGTTCAAGGGCGGCAACCCGAGCTATCTGCCGGACTCGGTCGACCCGATCTTCCGGAAGAAGTACCCCGAGGTGACGCTGAAGCGCGGCGCGACGGAACGGATGTCGCAGACGCTCCAGCCGCGATTCGTCGGCGGGAACCCGCCGGACTACGTGGACAACGTGGGTGCCGACAGCCTCGATCTCGGCGCGCTGATCCAGGGCGGGCAGGTGCTCGACCTGACCGAGCTGTACGAGGCCCCCTCGGTGGACGACCCGAAGAAGAAGGTCAAGGACACCCTTCTGCCGGGCGCCTACGAGAACGCGCTGATCGACGGCAAGCCCTACGTGCTCTCGTTCTACGCCCGTGCCTTCGGTCTGTGGTACGACGCGAAGCTCTTCGAGAGGGAGGGTTGGAAGGTCCCCACCACATGGGACGCCTTCCTCTCGCTCTGCGCGGAGATGAAGAAGGCCGGCATCACTCCCTACGGTTTCGCCGGCAAGAACGCCGCCGACTACCACTCGCAGGTCATCCTCACCTCGGCCACCAAGATCGGCGGCCATGACGTGATGCGCGCGATCGACAACCTCGAACCGGGGGCCTGGACCGCGCCCGCGGTCAAGCAGGCGGCCGAGGCGTGGGCGGAGGTCGGCGCCCGGTACACGGACAAGAGCTGTCAGGGTCTGATCCACACCGAGGTGCAGCTCCGTCAGAACCAGGGCAGGATCGCCCTCTACCCGTCGGGCGACTGGCTGGAAGCGGAGCAGAAGCTGTCCACGCCCAAGGGCTTCACCTACGCGATGATGCCGGTCCCGAGTGTCACCAGCTCGGACGCCCTTCCGGTACACGCCATCCACACGGCCATCGGGGGCGGCCAGACGTTCGTCCCCGCCAAGGCCAAGAACCCGGCGGCCGCCATGGAGTACATGCGGCTGATCTTCTCCCGGCAGGGTGCCAGGGCCTTCACCGCCGCGAGCGGCTGGCTGACGACGGTTCAGGGCGCGGCGGACGGTGTTCCGCTTCCTCCGGGAATGGCCTCGTCCCAGCGGGCTCTCGACACGGCCGCGGCGGACAAGTCCATGTTCGAGGGCAAGTACGCCGTCTGGTACAAGCCGTTGGCGGAGGAGCTGAAGAACGCCACGCTGGAGTTGATGTTCCAGGGCGGGTCGGGCGAAGCGTTCGCCAGGCGCATGCAGAAGAAGGCCGACGAGCTCAAGAAGGACTCCTCGGTCAAGAAGTTCAGGCGCTGAGCGGAGGCCGGACATGCGGCATGGCAGATACCCGTTCATCGGCGGCTTCCTCGTGG
Source organism: Streptomyces sp. NPDC012508 (assembly GCF_042902595.1). Classification (NCBI taxonomy): domain Bacteria; kingdom Bacillati; phylum Actinomycetota; class Actinomycetes; order Kitasatosporales; family Streptomycetaceae; genus Streptomyces; species Streptomyces sp. NPDC012508. The sequence goes on along the minus strand of NZ_JBIBEO010000002.1, from coordinate 840,878 downwards.
CCCCGGTGGTCCTCTACGTCGTGTTCGTCCTCGGCCCGTACGCCCAGGCCTTCCAGATCGCGCTCACGAACTGGCGCGGCGTCTCGGAGCAGGCGGACTACGTCGGCCTGGACAACTTCACCCGGCTCCTCCAGGACGACATGTTCTGGAAGGCGATGCGCAACCACGGCCTGATGCTGCTGGCCGTGCCGCTGTGCACCATCGGTCTCGCCCTCGTCTTCGCCTTCCTGCTCAACGTGGCCGGCAAGAGGCGTTCCGGCGGCACCAGCGGCCTGCGCGGGGCGGGCATCTACCGGGTGGTGTTCTTCTTCCCCCAGGTCCTGTCCATCGCCGTCGTCGGCGTGCTCTTCCAGGCGGTCTACCGCCCCGACGAATCCGGAGTCCTCAACGGTCTGCTGACCCGGTTCGGCATCGAACCGGTCGGATTCCTCACCGAGCCCGCCGTCGCCCTGTGGGCGGTCATGGCCGTCATGGTCTGGGGCGGTGTCGGCTTCTACCTCGTCCTGTTCGCCGCGGGCATGGCCGCCATTCCCAGAGAGCTGTACGAAGCGGCGGAGCTGGAGGGCGCCGGGCGGATCCGGACCTTCTTCTCCATCACGCTGCCGCTGCTGCGCGGCACCGTGCAGGTGGCCTGGGTCTACCTCGGCATCGCCGTCCTCGACGGCTTCGCGCTCGTCCAGGTCCTCTCGGTGAACATGGGCGGGCCCGACGGAGCCACCACCGTCGCCGGCCTGCAGGTCTGGCAGAACGCCTTCACCTACTACAAGTTCGGCTATGCCTCCGCCATGGGCGTCGTGATGTTCTTCGTCGTCATGACCTTCGCCGCCCTCACCATGCGCCTCACACGGCGCGAGCAGCTCGAGTACTGAGAGGGAGCTACGACAGCGATGCCGACCCGCACCGAAGCCCCGGCGATCTCCAAGGCGTCCGAACCCGGCCCGGATCCGCAGCCCGCATCCAGAGCACGTCGGGACCGCGAGCAGGTCGGCCTCCTCACCGGAATGGCCCACCTCTCCCTCGCCCTGTGGGCGCTGGTGGTGATCGTGCCGCTGCTCTTCACCTTCCTGAGCTCCTTCAAGAACACCGAGGAACTCTTCGGCGACCCCTTCACCCTGCCCGCAGCTCTGCGCTGGGACAACTGGGTCCGCGCCTGGGACACCGCCCACGTGGGGCAGTACATCCTCAACAGCGTCGTGGTCGTCTTCTTCGGCGTCGTCGGCACCATGCTGCTGGGTTCGATGGCCGCCTACGTGCTGGCCCGGTACGAATTCCCCGGCAACCGGTTCCTCTACTACATGTTCGTCTCCGGGCTGACCTTCCCCGTCTTCCTCGCCCTTGTCCCGCTGTTCTTCGTCGTGAAGAACCTCGGCCTCCTGGGCACCCACACCGGTCTCGTTCTCGTCTACATCGCCTACTCGCTGCCGTTCACCGTCTTCTTCCTCGCCGCCTTCTTCAAGACACTGCCCAAAGAGATCGCCGAGGCGGCGGTGGTCGACGGCTGCTCCCACACCCGCACCTTCTTCCAGGTGATGCTGCCGATGGCGAAGCCGGCCGTCGTCAGCCTCACGATCTTCAACGTGCTCGGGCAGTGGAACCAGTACCTCCTGCCGCTCGTCCTGCTCCCCGGCGACGCCCAGGACAAGTGGGTCCTGCCCCAGGGCATCGCTTCCATCTCCACCGCCGCGGGCAACCAGGCCGACTGGGGCGCGCTGTTCGCCGCCCTGACCATCTCGATCATCCCGATGCTCGTCATCTACGTCGTCTTCCAGCGCCAGATCCAGTCCGGCCTCACCGCCGGCGCGCTCAAGTGACCGACGCTGCCCACGGGTGAGGTGCCGGCTGTCAGCCGGCACCTCAGGGACGCCCGCTCTTCGCGAGCTACGGGGCGAACGCCGAGGCCAGCCGCGCGGCCGAGGTGCCGATACCGGTCGGGCCCCTCCTCGCCAGCGTCGCACCCCTGCCCGAGCGCGCGTCCTCGGGGCAGTAACGACGCACGCCCCGGTGCCAGTTGAGGATTCCGGCGAGCCAGTCCTCCAGCTCGCGCACATACGCCTCGAAGGCTGCCCGCCCTTGCGCGTCCAGAGCGAAGTCCTCGTAGAGCAGAGGCAGTTCGTGCCTCTTCACGTGCTCGAACTGGCGCAGCCGCCCGCGCATCAGATCGTCGACCATCGACACGGCCGTCGGGTAGTCGCAGTCGAAGAACTTCTGCAGGACGAGGACCCCGTTGTGGACCTCCCCCTCCACCTCGATCTCCTTCTGGTACGAGAAGAGATCGTTGAGGAGCGCCGCGTAGTCCGCGGCCGAGTTCTCCAGAGCCCGGACCGCGCCGCTGTCAAAGATTCCGGACGGCAGCCCGTCCGTGCGCCGGAGCTTGCACAGCAGCATGGTCATGTCCGAGCCGAAGGTGAAGCGGCGCATCTCGATGTAGTCGACGGGGTCGGGGACCCGGTGCTGCGCCTGGTTGTGCAGCTCCCACATCCAGCTGTCGAGCATCCCGTCCATGGCGCTGCGGAACCTGGCCCTGGCGTCGGCGCTCATCGGCCCGGCGGTCCGCGCCCACAGATCGGCCAGCGAACGCTCCATCGGACTGACGGCCGATGCCCGCGCCGCGTCCGGATCGGTCGGCGACATCAGGGACTTGAGGCGCTCGGTGCACTCCTTCGCGCCGATCAGGTTCCGCGGCCGGCCGAAGACCAGCGGATAGTAGTCGTCGCCGTACGTGCCCCAGGTCAGCCACTCCGCACTGAGCTCCAGCTCCTCGGGTGTGGCGTCGGGGTCAAGCCCCGCCGAGCAGAGCGCGAGGTCGAAGCCCTCCATCATCGGCCGGTCCCAGATGTCGTCCAGGAGCCCCATCCGCTCCGCCCAGTCCTCCGAGCGGCGCTTCGCCTCCTGGTGGTGCGGGTTGAGCGTCAGCGGGTAAGGCAGGTCGAAGTCCGGCAGCAGCGAGGCCCCGAACTTCTGGTGCGGGACGTGCGTCAGGGCGCGCAGGCGCGAGGCCGCGGGGCGGCCGAAGAGGGTCGTGATGTCCAGGGCCGACGTGCCCAGCACCCCCTCGAGACGCGAAGGCCCGGTGTCCAGGCCCTCGTTCATGTACCGGCTGGAGCGCATGTGCCATTCGTGGCCGCCCGACTGCCAGTCCTGCAGCCCCTTCGTGTACGCCGCGACCGCCGCGCACTCCGCGGGGGTCAGCCTCTTCTCCAGGCAGAGGCCGGGGACTTCGGTCAGCGCCGTGTTCTCGAACTGCTGGAGCCGTGAGGTCAGCAGGTCGTTGACGGCCTCGGCCGCCTCCTGCGTCGTACAGCCGAGGAACTTCTCCAGGACGAGCACGCCGTTGCTGTTCTCACCCTCGTCCTCGACCTCCCGCTGGTACGAGAAGAGGTCGTTGCGCAGATGCACCGCGTCGGAGAACGTGTCGCGCAGCACGAGCAAGGGCCTGGCGTGCGCCACCTGCTCCGGGACCTCGGCGCCCGCCGCGTACTCGACGAGCCCCGCCGACCAGGGGGCTCCGCCCACCTTGCGTCGCATCTCGATGTACTCGACGGGGTTGGCGATCCGCCCCTCGTTGATGTTGTCGAGCTCCCACAGGGACTCGTACAGCAGCGCCTCGGTCGCCGTGGCGAACCGTTCCCGCCAGGCGGTGGACATGGACGGGACCGTGCGCAGCCACAGGTCCGCGAGGCCGGCCTCCACCGGGTTGGTCGGCTCGGGCATCGGGGCCGAAGGGTCCTTCGGCATGAACAGCGGCAGCCGGTCCAGATACGCCTTGCTGCCCGGCCGGTCCTGGGTGCGCTTGAAGACCTCCAGGAAGTGGTCGTCGAAGAAGAACACCCAGGTGTACCAGTCGGTGACCAGCGACAGCGCCTGGGCGTCGCAGTCGGGATGGGTGTACGAGCAGAGCAGCGCGTAGTCGTGGGAGTCGAGGTCGTGCTCCTCCCAGACGCCGGAGCCCTCCAGCATCCCCATCTCCCGCGCCCACTCCCGGGTGTGCGTGCGAGCGGTCTCCACATGGGGATTGAGCCGCGCCGGATACGGAACATAGAAATCCGGCAGGACGAAGGGCTGAGCCATGCGTGCGGGGCCTTTCGGTGGGCGTGGGCGGTGACCGGCCGAGCCCTACCCCCCGCCCGTGTGCCCCACGCGACGCCGAAGTTAGTCATATGAACGGCGAGGAGTGGCGCCCGGAATCCCCGCCCCGGCACCACCCCTCGCCCCCTGGCCGGATTCGGCTCAGGCGCGGGAGACCCGCACGTCAGCCGCCTTCACGAAGGCGACCCGATGGCCGAACTGGATCTCGTAGTACTCCTCCTGGCCCCGGACGACCCGATGCCCCGTGGCGTCGAACACCGGAGCGAAGTAGTACTCGCCCGGGGTACGGTCACCCACCACGTACGACTGGCCCGCGAGCAGCTTGTACGGCAGCGGCGACACCGCCTGGACCGGCACACCGGCCGGGTACGCCGAGGCCTCCGGATAGGCGCGCCCGTACACCGGGACCTCCGCCAGGCCCTCCTTCGGGGTCAGGACCAGCCCTCGCGAGTTCACCGCCGTACGCTGCCCCTTCGGGTTGTGGAACCAGGCCTTCTGGCCCAGGTACCAGATCGCCGTCCAGTCGCCCCGGCGCTCGGCCACCGCGTACTGCTGGCCCGTCGAGGCCCGCGCCCCCGTGTCGTTGACCCCGGTCGTCGAGTCCTGGCCGTCCGGCCGCAGACCGGCGTCCTTCACCAGCGGGGCCTCCGCGCCCGGCGCCGTGTGCAGCCGGACCGCGCCGCTGCCGTGCGGGGCGCACGCCTCTCCCGCCTTCACACACCCCGTGTACACCGGCTGGTGCGCGGTGTACTCCGGACGGATCGTCACCACTCCCGCGTTAGCTCCCGCGGTCGAGGTAAACGGCCGCCCGAGCAGCTGGAAGTAGTGCGCCCAGTCCCAGTACGGCCCCGGATCGGTGTGCATCCCGCGGATCGTCGACGCCGTCGTGCCCGGCACGTTGTCGTGACCGAGGATGTGCTGCCGGTCGAGCGGGATGCCGTAGCGCTGTGCCAGATACCGCACCAGACGCGCCGAGGTGCGGTACATCGCCTCCGTGTACCACGAGTCCGGCGCGGTGAGGAAGCCCTCGTGCTCCAGGCCCACCGACTTGGCGTTCACGAACCAGTTGCCCGCGTGCCAGCCGACGTCCTTCAGCGGCAGATGCTGGGCGATGTGGCCGTCCGACGAGCGCAGCGAGTACTGCCATGACACGTACGTCGGGTCCTGAACGAGCCGGAGCGTGACGTCCCAGGTCGCCTCGGTGTCATGGACGACGATGTACTCGATCGACTGGGAAGCGGGCCGGTTCGCCTTGTCGTGGTTGCCGTAGTCCCCGTCCCCGAACTCCTCGTACGGCGCCGGGATCCACTCGCAGGCCACCGTCTTCGGACACTCGGTCCGCCCCGCCTCCGCCGTCCGCAGCCCCAACGACTGCACCTGCCCGGTCTCGGGCACGAGATCCGCGTCGCCCGCGAGGGTGACCACCTGACCGCTGTCGGTCCGCCGGGACTCACCGGACCGGATCACGTCGAACACGTCGTTCGCGTACGTCGTCGCGGTCGCCGTGTCGTCGGCGCCGGAGTAGCGCGCCACCGCGCCGAACCAGTCGGCCGGGTCGGCGCTGAGCGGCCGGCCCGAGGCGCGCTGGGCGGCGGCGAGCAGCGCCGCCCCGCCCTCGATGTTCGCCGCCGTCCCGGTCCGCAACTCCCGCGCCGGAATCCCCGTCAGCGCGGCCGCCCGGTCCAGCGTCCTCAGCCGCTCCGGCAGCTGCGCAGGCGTCGGCAGCGGGGTCTCCGCCTCCGTTCCGTGCCGTGGCGCGCGGGAGGCGTCCCCCCGCGCGTCCTCCTCGCCGTGCGAGTGGTGCGGGGCCTCGGCCAGCGCGGTCGCCGCGTCCGTGAGGTGCATCGGACCGTAGCCGCCGGTCACGCTCGGGGCGCCGCCGTGCGCGTCCCACCGTGACTGGAGGTACGACACCGCGAGCAGCACGCTCTGCGGCACGCCCTGCCGCTCGGCCGCCGCCGCGAACTGCCGCTGGAGCGAACCGGTTTCCAGCGGCTCGGCCGTGGCCGGCGGAGCGCCCGAGAGAAGGGGGAGGAGCAGGGCGGCGGACGCCACGGCGCCCACCGCTCGGGGAACCCGTCTGCGCGACGCGGAACGGTGCAAGGCAGCCTCCAGGTACCAGGGGTGATGAGGGGGCGTGCGGGGCCGGTCCTGTACAGGGGTATCGGCTTGCCGACGTTCCGTCAATCACCCGGCTCGACACGGGTCTTCCCATGTCAAGGGGGCTGTCAGGGCCGTCTCGCGGAGTTTCGCGACGGCGACGCGCCGGCCTGCGGCGCGTCAGTGGCGTGGACCAATGGGCGCGGGCGGGGCGCGGTCCAAAGTGGTGGGTGCCGGGGCGGTGGGTGCCGGGGTGGTGGGTGCCGGGGTGGAGCAGGAGCTTCGGCACCTGGCTCACACACTCGGAACGCCGCGCACCCGGTGTGTCGGCACCGGGCGCACGGCGTGTCACCCCCGTGAGCGGTCGGCGCGCGTCAGCGCGTACCGACCGCGGCGCGCACGGCCCGCCGTGCCATGGCGCAGTCGTCGTGCAGCCGCCGCAGCAGCCGCCGCTGTTCCTCACCGGGCGAGACCGCTCCCGAGGGGACGGGAACCGAACCGGCGGGCGGGGCCTCCTTGATGGTGCGCTGCACCGCCGTCTCGTACGTACGGATCTCCCGGGTGAGCACGATCATCAGGTTCACGAGGAAGGCGTCCCGGGACGCCGGCCCCGCCTGCTGGGCGAGCTGACTGATCTGCCGCCGGGCCATCGGCGCGTCACCGAGCACCGACCACATCGTCGCCAGGTCGTAGCCGGGGAGGTACCAGCCCGCGTGCTCCCAGTCGACCAGGACCGGGCCCGTGGGAGAGAGCAGGATGTTGGAGAGCAGGGCGTCGCCGTGACAGAACTGGCCCATGCCCTGGCGGCCACCGGCATGCGCGAGCCCGTGCAGCAGTTTCTGCAGGTCGTCCCGGTCACGGTCGGTGAAGAGACCCAGCTCGTGGTAGCGCGCGATCCGGGACGGGTAGTCCAGCGGCGCGTCGAAGGTACCCGCGGGCGGCCGCCAGGCGTTCAGCCGGGCGATCGCGCCCAGCGCGGCGCGCAGATCCGTACGGGGCGGAGCCTCGACGGGGTGGCGCGTCAGCGCCGCCGCCCGTCCCGGCATCCGCTCGATCACCAGCGTGCAGTTCTCCGGGTCCGCGGCGATCAGCCGGGGGGCTCGCACCGGTGGCCGGTGCCGGACGAAGGAGCGATAAGCAGCTATTTCGTGCTGGAACCGCTCGACCCACGCGGGGGAGTGGTCCAGTAAACACTTCGCGACGGCCGTGGCCCGCCCGGTCGTGCCGACGATCAGTACGGAACGCCCACTGCGCCGCAGGACCTGCACGGGGTTGAACTCCGGGCAGATCCGGTGCACGGAGGCGATGGCCATCCGCACCTGCGCCCCTTGAGGGCCGGACAGGTCGATTCTTCCGCTGAGCGGCTGAGCGGCACTGCCCGCCCAACGCCTCGCGCGGGCCGCCGGAACGACGGGGGCGAGGTACGGTCCGCTGCCGACCGGTACGGAACGGTGCTGGGGCCGGGGCGGGGCGGACACGGAGGACGATGCTGTGTACATGGAGGAGACAGATCCCTTCGTGTGCCGACGAGTTACGTGCGTCGCCCCGCCCGACCTCCGGGCCGCACCCTGGGGAATGTGGGCCGGTTGCCGGGGCGGGGTGGCGCGTTCCTACCTGACACCCGGGCGCGGGTGGCGGAACATCGGGCGCACCCTGGCGAAGCCTGGCGAATAGTCGCCAGCCCTATGACAGGGGGTTACTGTCAACTCAGCCGAGAACCTGGGGGCTTAGACGTGACCGGACAGACCAACACCCGCCTGGCAGACCTCTTCGGCCTCGCCGGCTGGTCCAAGGGAGAGCTCGCGAGGCTCGTCAACCGGCAGGCGGCGGCCATGGGCCATCCGCAACTGTCGACCGACACCTCACGGGTGAGGCGATGGATCGACATGGGGGAGACCCCGCGCGACCCCGTACCCCGGGTGCTGGCTGCACTGTTCACCGAGCGACTCGGCCGTGTCGTGACCATCGAGGACCTCGGGTTCGTACGACACGGGCGTGCCGGGAGACGGCAGAACGTCAGGAACACCGACAACCCTGACGGGCTGCCCTGGGCGCCCGAGCGTACGGCAGCGGTCCTCACCGAATTCACGGGAATGGACCTCATGCTCAACCGACGCGGCCTGATGGGCGCGGGCGCCGTGCTCGCCGCCGGCTCCGCACTCAGCAGCGCCATGCACGACTGGCTCCACACCGACCCCGCACGCGCCGCCGCGCAAGCCCCCCGCGTGAACGATCCCCTCCACGCCGACCCCGCTGGGTTCGACCGCTACGAGGCCGCCCCTATCGGGTCGGAGGAGATCGAAGCACTGGAGCGATCGGTGGAGGTGTTCCGCGCCTGGGACGCCTCCCGCGGTGGCGGCCTCCAACGCAAGGCAGTCGTAGGACAGTTGAACGAGGTGGGCGGCATGCTCGCCTACCGCCACCCCGACCACCTGCAGCGGCGCCTCTGGGGCGTCGCGGCCAACCTGGCAGTCCTGGCAGGCTGGATGTCCCACGACGTGGGCCTGGAACCCACCGCCCAGAAGTACTTCGTCATCGCCGCCCACGCGGCCCGGGAGGGCGGCGACCGGCCACGCGCCGGGGAAGCCCTGTCCCGCGCGGCGCGTCAGATGGTCCACCTGGGCCGGCCCGACGACGCACTCGACCTGATGAAGCTCGCCAAGTCCGGCTCCGGCGAGCAGGTCCTGCCGCGCACGCAGGCGATGCTGCACACCATCGAGGCCTGGGCGCAGGCGTCCATGGGCAAGGGCCAGGCCATGCGCCGTACGCTCGGCGAGGCCGAGGACCTGTTCGTCTCCGACCGGTCGGACGTGCCGCCGCCGAGCTGGATGCAGAACTTCGACGACGCCGACATGCACGGTATGCAGGCCCTCGCGTACCGCACCCTCGCCGAACACGACCCCACCGCCGCGGTCCCCGCCCAGCGCCACGCCAAGCTGGCTCTGGAGCTGCGCCGCAACGGTCACAACCGATCGAAGCTCTTCGACTACATCTCCCTCGCCTCGGCCTGTTTCATCGCCGACGACCCGGAGCAGGCCGACCGGTACGCGCGGCTCGCCCTGGTCTCCATGGGCGAGACCTCCTCGCACCGCACGTGGGACCGGCTGCGCGAGATGTACCGGCTGACCGGGCAGTACGCCGGCTACGCCAAGATCGAGGACCTGCGCGAGGAGATCGCGCTCGCGCTGCCCGAGCCGGCGTCGAAGCGGCCGAGGGCCCGCGGGATCTGAGGGCCGGCCCGACTCCTGTACGCACGAGAAAGGGCACACCGGCGCCTGCCGGTACGCCCTCCTGAGGGGTGCTTGCTCGCCGGGTGCGGGGCGGGCGCGCCGGGGCCTTTTCCGGCTGTGCGTGCCGACGCCTCACGGGCCTGGCTGACGCCTCACGGGCCTGGTTGCGTGGGTCTCATCGGCCGACCGGGACCAGTGGCCGACGCGGACCGGAGGCTGACGCTGACATGTGGCCGGCGCGTACCTGTGGCTGACGGGGCCTGGCCGGCCCGCGTGGGGCCCTGCTCGTCGGCGTGACCTTTCTCGTTGCTGTGGGCCTCGTCGACCGACCGGACCTAGTGGCCGACGCGGACCACCATCACGCAGGCGTCGTCCTCGCGCGGTGCCTCACCGAACTCCTCGACCACCGACCGTACGCAGTCCTGCGCGTCCCGGGCCTCCGTCAGCCGCGGAGCCAGGGCGAGCAGCCGCTGCGTACCCGTGTCGTCCATGCTGTCGCGGCGGGTCAGTCCGTCCGTGTGCAGCACGAGCAGGTCCCCGGGGAGCAGCCGGATCTCGGCCTCCTCGTACGCGGCCCCGGTCGTCGCTCCCAGGAGCACACCGTCGGGCCGCTTCAGGGCACGCCCTGTCCCGTCGCGGAAGAGCAGCGGGGCGGGGTGGCCCGCCTGGGCCCAGGAGAGGGTCTGGCTGACCGGCTCGTAGCGGCAGCACATCGCGCTGCCGAGCGCCGGCTGCACTGCGGATTCGAGCAGCTGGTTGAGATGGCCCATCAGGGCACCAGGGCGAATTCCGGCCACGGCCATGCCGCGCAGCGCGCCGAGGAGCATCGCCATGGACGACGTCGCGGAGACACCGTGGCCCGTGAGGTCACCGACGGTGAGGAGCGCATCGCCGTCCGGGAGCGCCAGCGCGTCGTACCAGTCGCCGCCGATCAGACCGGTCGAGGCGGCGGGCAGGTAGTGGCCCGCTACGTCGAGCGGGGCGCCCGGGCCGCCGTGGGCGAACCGCAGGGAGCCGCGCCACGGAGGCAGCACGGCCTCCTGGAGCTCGACGGCGACGCGCCGCTCTGTGCGCTCGATGTGGCGACGGCGCTGGAGGCTGTCCCGGGACTCGCGGACCGCGCGCTCGCTGCGGCGCAGCTCGCTGACGTCACGCAGGACGGCCCACATGGAGGCCGTGCAGCCGTCGGAGTCGAGGACCGGCTCGCCCATCATGTGGAGCGTACGGACCCGGCCGTCGGTGCGGACGATGCGGAACTCGCCGTCGATCGGCTTTCCGTCGATCAGACAGTCCGTCACCATCGCCTGGAGTACGGACTGGTCCTCGGCGAAGACCATCGAGGGCAGCTCGTCCAGCGACATCGGGCCGCTCTCGGGGTTCCGGCCGAAGATCTGGTACAGCTCCTCGGACCAGCTGACCTCGTCGTTCAGCAGGTTCCACTCGGCGCTGCCGACGCGGCTGAGGAGGGAGCCGGTGCGCGGGGCCGGGACGCCGTAGGCGGCGCCGGGGTCGGAGACGCCCTCGGCCTCGACCTCGATGACGTCGGCAGCGGGGGCGGCGGGGAGCTCGTCGGGGATGCCGGCCTTGAGCTGGCCCAAATGGGCGCCCAGATCGTCGAGCTGATGCACGGCCAGGTCGCAGAGGGCACGCTGCCAACGGTTCTTCGGGTCGTCCTCGTCCATCACGGCGTCCCGGCGCACGGCGTCCACGTCACCGCGCAGACGGCGGGTCTGCGAGATCAGCGCGTCCACGGTGCCGGGCTCCGGCGGCTGGGCTGGACGGTCCGCGTAGAGAGGGGACGGCATGTCGTACTCCGATACAGGCGCGACGCGGGCGAGCGGTGGAACGAGGCCCGGATACGACTGTTGCACAGGCGGAGACAGCCCGTAAGGGATTTGGCAACACTCGATACGGTGGTGCTTCTGGCACATGCCAACGGCCCGCCGATTATCGGCCATCGGGGTGGTAACGGAACGACACGGTGGGAAGGTTACGGTGCCGGTGTGGTGAACGACGAGATGGACACGGTGGGGACGGCGTTGCTGCTGGCGGCGGCGCCGGCGGGGCGGGGGCGAGCGATCGACGCGGCGTCCGTACTGCCCGCGCTGGCGGCCGTACCGCCGGGCGCGCTGACCGGCACGCCCGTGGCGACGGTCGTCGAACTGGCCGACCCGCTGGACCCGCAGACCGTCCTGACGCGTCTGCGCGCGGCCGCGGCGACACCGGGACCCCTCTCCGTCCACCTCGCGGGCCAGCTCCAACTCGACCGCCGTCAGCGCCTGCCGCATCTCGCGCTGGCGCGGAGCACCGCGACGACCCTGCGGTACACAGGGCTGCCGTGGCACTGGCTCGCGGCGGAACTCGCGGTGCGGCGGCCGGGAACGACGAGCGTGGTGGCCGACCTGGTCGCCGACACGGAGGTCTGGGACGGACTTGGCTCCACGCCGGGGCTCCTCTCGCTCGGGCCGGGCGTACAGCTGTACGGACGTGTCGCCCCGGCGCCGCGTCGTGGCGCGCCCACGACGCCCGACTACCTCCGCCACTTCGCCACGATCTGGCGCACGGGTGCCCGGCCCCCGCTACCGGACCTGCACGCTGCGGCGGCCGCGCACATGGGCTCGGCGCCGGCGCTGTATCTGACGCCGCAGACGGGAGCGTCCGCGAACGGATTCCTGGCCGCTCCGGCCCGGCCGGCCGCTTCTCCCGCCGACACCGACCCCCACCCCGCGATTCTCGCCGCCGCGCAGGCGGGGCGGCACGGGGAGGCCGTGGCGGTGGCCGTGGCCTGGGAGCAGGAGGCGCTGCGGCGTCACGGGCCGAGGTCACGGGAGGCCGTGCACTGGATGGAGGTGCGGGCCGACCTCGCGCGGCTCGCGGGGGAGGCCGCCCGCAGCTGCGAGTTGTGGATAGGAGCGGCGCAGGCCCGGCTCGACATGAGCCAGCCGCCGCAGGACCCGGACGTCGAAGGCGCCGTGGACCGGGCGCACCACCAATGGGAGCGCATCGCGGACCCGGCCCGCGCCCGCGCACTCGGCCCCACCCTCGTGGCCCTGCGCCGCCACGTCCCGGGCCGCAAGGCCGGCGCCCTCGCCGCACTCGAGCGCAGGATGGGCTGACCAGCCGAACCCCGCTCGCCCGCGGGGGTCCGCCCGCTCTCACGTGGCCGTGCCGGGTCCCTGGGTGGTCGCGGGGTGCAGGCCCGGTGGCCCCGGGCGAGGTGCCCGGGAGCTCGGCGCTGCTCGGCCCGGTGGTCCGGCTGAGATGATCGTACGTATGCACGCCTCTTCCTCCTCCGCCCCGGCCGACGCCCTCACCACCGCGCGTCTGCTGCTGCGCCCGGTGCGCACGGCCGACGTGCCGGCCGTCACCCGGCTGTGGACCGACCCCGAGGTCCGGCGCCATCTGGGCGGGCCGGTCACCGAGCAGGTCGTACGGATCCGGCAGCGGCGCGTCGTCGGCGCGGCCGGCGTGCACGCCGTGGTGCGGGCCGCCGACGGCGTACTGCTCGGGCTCGTGACCGTGGAGCCCGGAGCGCGGGACGGGGAGACGGAGATCTCGTACCAGTTCCTGCCCGAGCACTGGGGCCACGGCTACGCCCGCGAGGCCGTCGCCGCCGTCCTCGACGCCACGCTCCGCGACACTCCCAGCGTCGTCGCCCTGACCCAGGAGGCGAACCACGCCTCCCGGCGGCTCCTCGAAGCCGTCGGCATGACCCACGCCTCGTCCTTCATCGAGCACGACGCCCATCAGGTCCTCTACCGGCGCCGGCGCTGACCCCCGCGGCCCCCGCCCCTCAGCGGACCTTCTCGCCCGCCGCCAGCTTCGCCACCATCCGCTCCAGCCGCTGCGCCCGCCCCTTCGGGGTGCGGGCCTGCCACAGCCGCAGGATCACCAGGTACTGATCGGTCTTCCCGAGCCCCTCGTAGAAGGCCCGCGCCCGCTCGTCGGCCGCCAGGGCCGCCGCGAGGTCGTCCGGTACGGTCGCCTCCGCCTGGGACGGGTACGCCGCCTCCCACCGGCCGTCCGCCTGTGCGGCCCGGACCTCCGCGAGCCCCGGCTCGCGCATCCGGCCCGCCGCCGTGAGCGCCTCGACCTTGCGGACGTTCACCCGCGACCAGAGACTGCCAGACCTCCGCGGGGTGTACTTCTGGACGTAGTACACCTCGTCCCCGCCCTTGCGCTGCCCGTCGATCCAGCCGAAGCAGAGCATGCAGTCGAGGATCTCCCCGATCGCCGGCGACTCGCCGCCCTTGCCCTTCTTCGCGACCCGCAGCCAGACCCCGGGCGTGTCGGCGTGGTGGGATTCCAGCCATGCCTCCAGCTCCGCGATCGTCGTGACGGTGATCAGCTCGAGCCCCTCGTACCGCTCCACCGGATCGGTCCCCTGTCGTCGTCGGACGTCGCCCACGGACATCGCTCATGGACGTTGTCCGGGACGCTCATGACCACGATATTCGCCGACCCCGAATCACCCGCGGACGCCTCGTAACGGCGTGGTGACGCCTCGTCAGAAGCGCGCGTGCGTCGTGATGTCCGACTCGAACTGGGTGATCATCTCCGGCGTCACCGTCGGCCGGCACTGGCCGATCGCCTCCAGGTAGTCCGCCGTGGTCGCACCCGGCAGCCGTTCGTCGGCCGCCGCGCGGCCGCCGACGGCGACCAGATCCCGCTCGAAGGAGTTCTGGGCGGCGATCCGCGCCGCGTGCTCGATGTCGGCAGGTGTGAACAGGTCGCTCGCCGCCACCAGTTCGTCGATGTCGACGTCCGTCCGGCCCTCGGTGTACCGCGCCCAGATCGCGGCGCGGGCCGCCTTGTCCGGCGTACCGATCGGGATCAGGTAGTCGAAGCGCCCCGGGCGCAGAAAGGCAGGGTCGAGGGAGCGGATCGAGTTCGTCGCACAGACGAGCAGCCGCTCGTCCCGCTCACGGAACCCCGGGATGAGCTTGAGGAGTTCGTTGGTCACTCCGTGCATCCCACCGGGCTGCGCGGGCTCCTGACGGACCGGGGCGATCTCCTCCACCTCGTCGATGAAGACCAGTACGCGCTCCAGCTCCGCGATCCGGGCGAACGCCGAGCGCAGCGCCGCCGCCAGGTTTCCCTCGTCGGCGAGCCGGGACGGCAGGATCTCCACGAACGGCCAGCCGAGGCGCGAGGCGATGCCGCGTGCGAACGTCGTCTTGCCGGTCCCCGGCGGACCGAACAGGCCCACCGCGCGCGGTGGCCGCACACCGTGCCGCGCCGCGCGCTCCGGCTCGGCGAGCGGGAGCACGACACGCCGTTCGATCAGGTCCTTCTCGCGCTCCATGCCGGCGACTTTGGCCCACAGATCGCCCGGCAGCAGCCGGCCTCCGAGGTCGTCGAGGAGATTGGCGGCCGGGCCGTGCAGCGGCTCGACCTTCTCGAAGTACGCGACGGCCGGCTGTCGGGTGTAGCCGGCGTTGAGCAGGCCTTCGCCGAGCAGGTCCTCCTCGGGCAGGACGTACGCGATCCGGCCGACCCGTGCCGCGACCAGCCGCCGCTCCAGCTCGACGAGCAGGGCGCTGGCGAGCCCCCGGCCACGCCAGGCGGAGGAGATCGCGATCCGCATCACCCAGGCCCGTTCGCCCGAGACGCAGGCGAGCGCGGCACCGATGGGCACGCCCTGGTGGACGGCGACGACGGCCGGCTGGCGGGAGGTCAGGGCGCTGATGCACTCGGCCAGGGAGAACACGGACTCCTGTCCGAGCTCGGCCGTGGTGTCGATCAGATGGACGACCGCGGCGAGATCGCTCTCGCGGTAGTCGTGGATGAGCCAGTTCACCGGTACCGCCCCTCGTTCGTTCGATTTCGAACCGATGCGGCGAGGCTAGGGGCGGGGGAGGAGGCGGGTCGTGTGCCACGGTGCACAAGGAGCGCCCGGCAAGTGCTACGAAGCGTCACTGGCCGTACGGCGTCAGGCGGCGTCCGGCGGCGTCAGGGACGCGTAGGGGACGCGTAGGGGACGGCTTCCCGATCGCTTCCGGAACGGGCGAGGCCCCCGGAGGGAATCCTCCGGGGGCCTCGTCGGGGTGCAGCTCAGTACGCGGGCGCGAGCTTCGGGTTCGGGCCGTAGGCGTTGTCCGTCTGGTTGCCCTCGGTCGCGTGGAACACGATGAGGATGATGGCACCGACCAGCGGGATCATGCCGAGCAGGAGCATCCAGCCGGAGCGACCCGTGTCGTGCAGACGGCGGACGTTCACGGCGAGGGTCGGCAGGAACACGCCGAGCGCGTAGATGCCGGTCAGCAGCGGGGCCGTGGTGAGCACCACGTCGACGATCACCACGACGATGTAGGCGATGAAGTTGAACAGCGTGTACATCCAGTATTCCTGGCGGCGCGCACGGCCGGTGAATACCGCGTACTTCTTGAGAACGTCGAGGTACCAGTTCACTTAGTCCCCCCAAGGACTGGGAAATGCGAGCGGGAGCCTGTCCCTGTGGAGCAAGCTTACGCAGAACTTATGTGGCCGAAACGCGGCGGGTCAATTCGTTACCTGGGGTGGGGTGTTGGTGGCGGATGTGTCTGCATTTGCGCCCGTGGCGCGGCGACGGCGCCGTATCTCATTCGAGACACGGCGCCGTTCTGAGGGGGAATCAGAGATTCATCACGATTTTCTCGTCTTGCTCATGAGCAGCCCGCCCGCCGTGAGAGCGAAGAGGCAGACGCACGCACCGGTGATGACGTTGCTCAGGATCGCGCCAGTTCCGGCGTCGGCGGTGGCGACCACCCAGGGAGAGATGATCAGCCATGCTCCGAGCGCCAGGACCACGAAGTTGAGGTCCTGAGACCGCTCGGGGGCCATCGACATGCACAGGCCGAGGACCGCGAGGGCGATGCCGGTGACCAGGTTGCTGAGAGCGAGTTCTGGCCTGGCGGTTGAGAAGTGAACCACCCACCCGGAGACCGCGGCGTAGATGCCGGCGAGGATCACGAGCTCCTCGACCGCCGCCACACCTCGGGTCTGGAGGATTTGGGAGTATCGCTCCCGCATTTCCGTCGCGTCAGGGTGTCCCCTGATATCACCAGGACGGTGAGAGACGTCAGACATACGACTCGCCTCCTTCTGGCGTCTTGCACGTCTGACCGCGCTTGCGGCGTCGTGCCGCGGTTTCATTGTGCGCTTATCTCGCCTTTATGTGTAGATGTGCCCGATAAGCGATTCGCACAGAAATGGCGTCACGGATCTGCGCGTAACCGACAAGGAAGTGATCATTTCATGAACATCCCCTGAACAATCGCGCGCATCTCCGTATCGGTATGCGCTGCTATCGGTGATCGTCAGCCACGGCTGTACGGGCGGGTGATGATCTCCATGTTGTGACCGTCGGCGTCGTCGAAATACGCGCCGCGGCCGCCGAAGAGGCGGTTGACCTGCCCGGGCTCGGTGTGGTTCGGGTCCGCGTAGTACGTGACCCCCATCCGCTCGAGCCGCCCGATCATGGTGTCGAACTCCTCGTCGGGTACGAGAAAGGCGTAGTGCTGAGGGGTGAACGTGGCGTCGGCCGACTCGTAGTAGTCGAGGGTGACGCCGTTGCCGGTCTCCACCGGCACGAACGGTCCGAAGGGTGCGCCGACCTCCAGGCCGAGCACCTCGGCGATGAACGCGGCGGATGCCTGCTTGTCACGGGCGTATACGACAGTGTGGTTGAGCTCGATGGCCACGGAGGGTCCTCTCGAAAAGGCTGCGTCGGTGTCTTCCTGATGGGCTTGTCGCGCGCGTACGTGGCGTATGAACGCGTACGCGTACGTGGAAGACGACCGAGGCGGGCCTCGCGCCCGCCCGGCGGCGGTCACGCCAAGGCCGGGTGCCTCACTCGCTCACGGCCCATGGCCGACCCGGCAGTCATAAGGTCAGGCTAGCCAATGATCATCGGGGCGGGCAACGGCATTTCGGGGAGCGCGACGGAGCGCGGGGAGAGGTCCCGCCGGGCCCTGCGGCGTAATCTGGAAGTGGACTCGGGGGCTGGTACGTCCGATCGCCGGGAGGCGGACGAAGATGACCGGAATCGTGTCCCAGAGCTTCGACTCCGCAGATGAGACGCGTCCCTTCGAGGACGCCAAGGGCAGGCTGGACCTGATCAACGCGGACAGTGGTCCGGTCGGGCGTGCCGTGTTCGAGCCCGGCTGGCAGTGGTCCAAGCACGTCAAGCCCATTGCGGGAACCGACAGTTGCCAGGCCTCGCACGTCGGGTATGTCGTCAGTGGTCGGATGAAGGTCGTGATGGACGACGGGGAGTCGGCCGAGCTGGGCCCCGGCGACTTCATGGCCGTCGAGCCGGGACACGACGCGTGGGTCCTCGGCGACGACACCTGCGTGGTGGTGGACTGGTCCGGCTTCCGGGACTACGCGGTACGGAAGTGAGGCCGGCCGCCACAGACCGCAGCCGAGGGCGCCGGTGGTGTGCCCCGCGGCGGGTGCAGACCGCAGCCGAGGGCGTCGGTGGTGTGCCCCGCGGTGCACGCCGCCCACCGCGTGAGGCCGGCTGGGCGTACCCCGGTGGCTGCCGAAAAGCCCTGATCAACGGGGGCATTGGCCTGTTATCGTCGCCCGCATGCCCGAACTGATCGCCCCCACAGCTCGACTTCACCGCTCCTGGCTCGAAGCGCACGCCGAGTGGAGCCCAGGCGCCCATCAGTCGGGCGCGGGGATGAGACTGGCGGTGGAGGAAGCCTTCGCGATGCCCGAGGTCTTCGCCGCCTGGGTCGGGCGACTGCGGGAACAGGCCGACCCGGAACGGCCGTTGGCCAGGGGGTGGGTGCACGCCACGCACTGGTGGATCGTCGAGGACGGGGCGTACGTCGGCGCGATCGATCTGCGCCATGAGCTCAACGACTTCCTGCTGCGGGCCGGCGGGCACATCGGTTACAGCATCCGCCCCTCCGCCCGCCGACGAGGCCTCGCCACCTGGGCCCTGGGGGCGGTCCTTCCCGAGGCCCGAGCCCTCGGTCTCGACCGGGTCCTGGTGACCTGCGACGACGACAACGTGGCCTCCGCCCGCACGATCGAGCGCAACGGAGGGGTCCTGGAGGACACGCGCGACACGGAGATCGGCCGCAAGCGTCGGTACTGGATCGACCTGTGAGCGCGAAGGCGGGCGCGATGGAGGGGACGGACGGATTGGACGGCTTGGGCGGCATGGACGTGCCGGGTGAGGTCGACGAAGCGATCGCGGCGGAACTGCGCCTGTTGGAGCCGTCGGTGCGCTCCTCGCGCGCGCTCTCCGCGGAACTGCTCGACCCCGACTTCGTGGAGGTCGGGGCGTCGGGGCGCCGCTGGACGTACGAGGAGATGCTCGCCGCGCTGCCCGAGATGGCGGGCGGTTCGGAGGAGGGCCCGCGCTACGAGCCCTCGGGGATGACCGGCACGGCCCTGGCGCCCGGCCTGGTCCACCTGACGTACGACACGCACATCGACGGCCGGCACGCCCACCGCAGCTCCCTCTGGCGCCGCCACACCGACGGCACCTGGCGCATGTACTACCACCAGGCAACCCCGTTCCCGACGTAGCCCTCCGCGATGCGCCGTCGGCGCGGGCCCCCGGCGCCGCGCCCCCCGCTTGGAGCCGGCCGGGCGCAGGCGTCCTCTGCGCGGAGGCCACCAGGCGCCGCGCCCTCCTCTCGGGGGCCGGTCGGGCGCCGGCGTCCGGCGGTCCGTGGCACTACAGGGGTCTCGCTGGGGCAGATGCGTGCGGCGGTCGGTGTTGGGCGGCCCCCTTGGCCGGTCGGCATCGGCGTCCGGCGGTTCGTCTAACCGCTGGACGGCCGCGTCGGGGTCGCTGCGTGCGACCGTCGCGCGCGCCGCCCTTCGCCGAGCGCTCGGCCCCCAGCCACCGCCTGGCCGAGGAGCCGCCCGTCGGCCACGATGGATTGGCCCGGCCCGTCCGCCACGGCGCGCCGGTTCGGTCCGCGGGGGCGTCACGGCGCGCCGGTCCGGGGCGGGGCGAGCCGGAGGCACCCGCGCGACGCCCCGTCAGCCGTACGCGTCCGTCACGCAGGCGGGGTGAGCCGGAGGTACCCGCGCGACGCCGCGTACGCGTCCGTCACGCAGGCGGGGTGAGCCGGAGGTACCCGCGCGACGCCCCGTCAGCCGTACGCGTCCGTCACGCAGTCCCTCGCGCACGCGCCGCGTTCGTACGCGTCGCGGAGGGCGGCCGCCGCCAGGTGAGGGTCCGCGTTCGGGTGGGCGAATTGTTCGTCGGCCAGGCGGAGCACGTCGTCGACCGTGACGATCGCCGGCTCACCCGCTCCCGCCGCCCCGCGCGCCGACGCGATCGCCATGCCCGCCGCCCTCCGCAGCACCCGCTGCTGTTCCCGCTGGGCGGCGGCCCACGCCCGCGCCGGGGCCAACGGCCGGACCGCACACCCCTGGCGCGCGGCGCCCAGTGCCATGAGGCCCGCCCCGGCGGCCACGACCAGGATCCCCACCACCGTCTCCGCGTGCAGCCCCGTCACCCGGCCCCCTCCCGTCGAGGGACCCGTACCCAGTTCGACCCGAATCCAGGCACCGCCCTCCCTGACACGCGTAAGTGACACGTGTCACCTTCCCGCTTCAAGCGTTGACGCGGCCGATCCGCGGCCGGACGCTGCTCCCATGACCGTCACCACCGTCACCACGACCCGCGGCCCCGTCCGAGGCGAGCGCCGGACCGACGGGAGCCTCCGCTTCCTCGGCATCCCCTACGCGCAGCCGCCCGTCGGCGACCTCCGGTTCGCGGCGCCCGTACCGCCGGAGCCGTGGACCGAGCCGCTGGACGCCACCACCTACGGGCCGACCGCGCAGCGCCGCCCGTTCGCCGACGTCACCACGATTCCCGAGCCCTCCGTCCCGGGCGCCGGGGTCCTCAACCTCAACGTCTTCACGCCGCGCACCGACCCCGAGGCCGGGCTCCCCGTCCTCGTGTGGATCCACGGCGGCGGATACGTGGCGGGGTCGGCGGCCAGCCCCTGGTACGACGGATCGGCCTTCAACCGCGACGGTGTCGTCCTGGTCTCCCTCGGCTACCGGCTCGGCATCGAAGGGTTCCTGCACCTCGACGACGCCCCCGACAACCGTGGCGTCCGCGACTGGATCGCCGCCCTCGAATGGGTCCGCGACAACATCGCCCGCTTCGGCGGTGACCCGGCCAAGGTGACCGTCGCCGGCCAGTCGGCGGGCGGCGGAGCCGTGCAGACCCTGCTCGCCGTCCCCTCCGCCCAAGGCCTGTTCCGCGGCGCGCTCTCCGTCTCCGGGGCCGTCATGCGCCCCGACGGCCCCGAGGTCGCCCGCTCGGCGTCCCGGCTGTTCACCGCGCGTACCGGCGTACCGGCCACGGCCGAGGCCCTCCGCGACCTGAGCGACGACGAACTCCTCGACCTCCAGGACCGGATGGGCGCCCCGGGCCCGGACCGCGAGGGCCTGCCGCCGCTGCTGTCGCTGGCGCCCTTCGCGGACGGCGAGCTCATCCCGGAGCCCGTCCTCGACGCGCTGACGGCCGGCGAGGCGGGCGCGGACATCCCGCTCATGCTGGGCTTCACCGCCCACGAGTTCAACGCCTTCCCGGCCCCGGGCCCCGACGGCCCGCCCATGCCGCTCATCCTGGGCGCCCTCGGTCTGACCGAGGACCGGATGGACTCGTTCACCTCGGCGTACGGGGCGGCCGACCCGGACACGCTGTTCGGCCAGGCCCTGACCGACGTCACCTTCCGCGCACCGTCCCTGGCCCTCGCCGACGCCCGCGCCGCGCGCCGACGCCCCACCTGGCTCTACGAGTTCGTGTGGGAGTCGCCCGTCAACGGCACGGCCTTCCACTGCCTGGACCTGCCGTACGCCTTCGACCTCCTGGAGGCGGAGGGCGTGGCCGCCGTGGCAGGCGACGCCCCGCCCCGCGCCCTGGCCGACGCGATGCACCGTGCCTGGGTCGCCTTCGTACGGGACCAGGACCCGGGCGCGTCCTGGCCCCGCTACACGGCCGACGAGCGAGCCACGATGATCTGGGACTCGGAGCCGCGCGTCGAACGGGACCCGCTGAGTCGGGTCCGTGAGATCTGGCTCGCCTGACCGGAGTACTGCACGGCCACCCTGACCAGGTAGAACGGGTGCCTGACCGGCCATCGCACGGCTCGCCCGGCCGGGCCGTGCGCTGCCGACAGCGCCCTCTCACGTCGGTGGGTCCCGCTGAACGCTTCGACGATCGCCCCCGAGAAGCGCTCGGCGTCGGCGGGCCGGCGCGAGGTGATCAGCCGGAATCCCGTCGGACGCGGCGACCACGAACCGTTCGTGGGAACAGCGGTCAGGGCGAGGTGCGCGGAATTTCCTGGCCGGGCGCGGCCACGGGCGCGGTCATGTCGAGCAGCATCACGGCGTCGTGGTCGGGGGTGCCGGGTTCGGCGGTGTAGACGCCGATGCGCTGGCCGGGTGTGCCTTCCAGGTGCATGGACTGGGAGGTGAGCGTGACCGTGCCGACGCGGGGATGGTGGAAGGTCTTCTGCGCGGGCTTGCGGCCGGTGACCTCGTAGCGTTCCCACAGCCGGGCGAAGTCGGGGCTCTTGAGGAGCAGCTCACCGACGAGGTTGGTCAGGTCGGGGGCGTCGGGGGCGGTGCCGGCGACGGCGCGCAGCCGGGCGACGCAGCCGGTGATCTGGCGCTCCCAGTCCGGGAACAGGTCCCGCGCGGCCGGGTGGAGGAAGGGGTAGCGGGCGAGGTTGCGGTGCTTGGCCGGCCAGTCCTCCAGGCCCGCGTACAGAGCGAGACCGCCGGGGTTCCAGGCCGATGCGAGGCGGGTCCTGCTGGCCTACTTCTCCCGCCGGGGCGAGAACTACTACTACGGCGGCCGTACCGACCTGAAGGTCGGCAACACCGAGGTACTGGCCCGACAGATCGCCGGCCGCGTCACTTGGGACACCTATCGCATCCAGGCCGCCGACCCCTACCCGCACGACTACGACGCGACCGTCCGGCGCAACGTCCGCGAGCAGGACACCGACGCCCGCCCGGGCATCGAAGGCCGCCTGCCGTCCCTCGACGACTACGACACCGTCCTCCTGGCCGGCCCCATCTGGAACGTCCGAGCACCCATGATCATGACGACGTTCACCGAAGCCCTCGACTTCCGCGACAAGACCGTCCACCCGATCACCACCCATGCCATGAGCGGCCTGGGCACCACCGAACGCGACTACGCCGCCTCCTGCCCCGGCGCGAGCATCGCCGAAGGCCTCGCCGTACGCGGCGAAGAGGTCGAGGACGCCGACACCGAAGTCGAGGCATGGCTGCGACGCACCGGACTGCCCGCCCGGTGACCGCTCCTGCCGCGCACGCACCGGACTGCCCGCCCGGTGACCGCTCCTGCCGCGCACGCCGCACCCTCGAGGGTCTTAGACGTCGTTTCTTATGGCGTGATCGTTCGTTGAGCTGTGCATGACGGATCTCGTCGAGCAGCTGGTGCCGGATGAGTTGTGGGTGTTGTTCCGGCGGGTGGTGCCCCCAACGGTGGTGATACGTCCGCAGGGCGGTGGCCGGCGTCGGGCGGGTGACCGTGAGGCCCTGGCGGCGATCATCTTCGTGGCGACCTCGGGCTGCACCTGGCGGCAGCTGCCACCGGTGTTCGGTCCTGCCTGGCCGACGGTCTACCGCCGGTTCGCCCAGTGGAGCCGGGACAGAGTCTGGGCGAAGCTCTACCGCGTGATCCTTGACGAACTCGGAGCGAGAGGTGAGCTGGACTGGTCGCGGTGTGCGATCGACTCGGTCAGTCTGCGGGCCGCAAAAGGGGGCACCGCGGCAAGCCGGGATCGAAAATTCACCTGATCTGCGACCGGAATGGGCTGCCGCTGTCCCTGGGCATCTCCGGTGCGAACATGCACGACAGCCAGGGCCTGGAACCGCTCGTGCGCGGCATCCCACCCATCCGGTCCCGCCGCGGCCCCCGGCGCCGACGCCCGGCGAAACTGCACGCCGACAAGGGGTACGACTACGACCACCTGCGCCGATGGCTCCGTCAGCAGGGCATCCGCCACCGCATCGCCCGCAAGGGCATCGAGTCCTCGCAGCGCCTGGGCCGGCATCGCTGGGTGGTCGAGAGAACCGTGTCCTGGCTGGCGGGCTGCCGACGGCTGCACCGCCGCTACGAGCGCAAGGCCGAACACTTCCTCGCGTTCGTCGGCATAGCCGCAACTCTCATCGGCTACCGCCGTTTGACGACCCTGCTCACGGCCTGAGCCGGTCCTGCTGCACATCGAAGCAGTTCAACCCCATGGACTCAGCCACGGCTGCCGCATAGGCCGACGCCTCCTCGGCCATGCTGAACCGCATGGGGAAGTAGATCAGCGGACCACTGGCCTCGTCGATCAGCGGGCCGGTCGACCAGGGCGAGGTGTCCTCCTCGTCCTCGGTGAGGTCGCACCACCGGTCAAGAAGCGCCGCGACGTAGGCCGTGATGCGTTTGGACGGAGGCTCCTTGACCTCGCCATCGAGATAGCGGTCGTACAGGTCGCTGAAGGACTGGCGGGCGCTCTTGCCGTCCGCCGGTCGCACACCTTCCCAAACAGCCAGGTCGTAGCTCATGCCAGGAGGCTCTCACACCGCTCTGACAGCCATAAGAAACGATGTCTTAGCGCCGCGCGCCGCTAGACGGGGACGCTCCGGTAGTGGGTGGTGATCCTGCCCCCCTCGGCCAATACGTGGAAGGCGAGCGAGGGCGCCATCTCGTCCCGGTACACATGGACGCCAGGGCTGCCGTCCGACTCCCAGGGAAGCTTCGACATCGAGATCACGCCCGGGGCGACCAGCAGCGGGAGCCCGGCGAAGGTGGTGGCGGCCGCGGTGTGCGCGTGCCCGCACAGGAACGCGGCGATGCCGGGCCGGCGCTCGGCAAGCTCGGCGAGGCGGTGCTCGCCGAACTGACGGATCCCGTCCACGAACGGGATGTGCAGCGCCGTCGGCGGGTGGTGGAAGCCGACCAGGACGGGCACCTCCTCCGGCGTCTCTTCCAGTACGGACTCCAGCCAGGCGAGGGTCTCCTCCTCCAGGAACCCCTCGTCCTTCCCCGGCACCGACGAATCGCCGAGCGCCAGCACGAACCCGGCCCCGCGCAGCACCTGGTTCACCGGTGCCCCGGCCCGCGACACGCGCTCGCCCAGGAGCACCTGGCGGAAGACGTCCCGCCGGTCGTGGTTTCCCGGACAGACGAGCAGCGGGTGCCGGGTCCGCAGCAACTCCCGTACGTGGAGGTACTCCGACTCCAGGCCGTGGTCGGCGATGTCACCGGTCACCACGACCGCGTGGAGGTCGGTGTCGAGCGACTCCAGGTAGGCCATCACGGACCTGGTGCGCTCCGCGCTTCGCGGTGTGCTGTCGATGTGGATGTCGCTGAGATGCGCGATCACGATCACGGTGGGAACCCCTCTCCGGCGCGAGGCCGCGAGCACCGCGCACGGCCCCCGCGCCCCCCGACCCATGGGACGGCCTCCGCGTCCCCGCCGCGAAACTACTGTGCCCGCCCGGCAGTTGCGCGGGCCACCTCCGCACAAGTGGCCCGGGACCGCGCCGCACTCCGGCACATAGCATCGGGCGACAGCCGCCGTCCGCGCCTCCCGAGGCCTCGGTCGCGGGGCGCGGGCATCACGTCAGAGAAACGGACAACACCGATGCTGAAGGACTTCGCCGAGCTCTCCACACCCCTGATCGCCGACGCCTGTGTCCGGCTCGGTGAACCGCTGCGCGTCGCGCCCACCGGTATCGCCCCCGTCGTGCCGGGGCAGCGCCTCGCCGGACGCGTGCTGCCCGCCCGGCACTACGGAAGCGTCGACGTCTTCCTGGAGGCCTTCGGTGGGGCCGAGCCCGGGGACGTGCTCGTCGTCGACAACGCGGGCCGCCGCGACGAGGCCTGCGTCGGGGACCTGGCCGTGCTGGAGGCCGAGGCGGCCGGCGTCGCCGGTCTTGTCGTCTGGGGGCTGCACCGCGACACCCCCGACCTCGTCGAGATCGGGCTGCCCGTCTTCTCCTACGGCCGCTACGCACCCGGACCCGTACGCCTGGACGACCGGGAGCCGGAAGCCCTGCGTACCGCCCGGTGCGGCGAACACCGGGTGAGCGCCGCCGACGTCGTCTTCGGCGACGACGACGGCGTGCTGTTCGTCGCCGCCGACCGGGTCGGTGCCGTCCTGGAGACCGCCCGCGAGATCCACCGCACCGAGCGCGGACAGGCGCGCAGGATCAGGGCCGGCGAGACGCTGCGCGCGCAGACGCGGTTCGCGGAGTATCTCGACCGGCGGGAGGCGGACCCGTCGTACACCTTCCGACAGCATCTGCGCCGGATCGGCGGCGCCATCGAGGAGTAGAGGCCGTGCGGTGGATCAGCCGGCCCGGAAGCCGACGGTCCCGTCCGGCAGGACGGCCTCCACCGTCGCGCCGTGTTCGACGGTGCGGCTCACCGTGCAGAACTTCTCGTGCGTGAGCCGCACCCCGCGGGCGAAGACCTCGGCGGCCCGGGGGTTGCTCTCGGGCAGCTCGAACTCGTAGCTGACCCTGATCCGGCCCACCCGTCCGTCGTCCTCGGGTGCGGAGACCGACTCCACGACGATCCGCAGGTCGTCGTGGTCCACCGCGCGCGCGGTCCGGTCCACGACCATGCCGCCGCAGCCGCCCATGGCCGCGAGCAGCAGCTCGACGGGGGTGAACGAGGGCTGTGCGTCCGCGTCGTCCGCCGCTCCCATGCGCACCTCCGCCCCCCGGTCGTTGCGGGCGGTCCACTGCCGGTAGCCGGTGCGGACGGTCTCGATGCGGTAGTCGGCCATGGTGTCGTGGGCTCCTCGGTGTGCGTAACGGTTCGTACGGTGCGGTGGACCGACCACGCAACCCCACCGGGCCCGGCCCGCCAAGCTGGCGCGCCGGGTCGGCGTCGCCGCAGGGTATCCGTCCCCACTCGCGGTCCCGACCTGAGTACCTGGGCAGGTCCGAGTGAGTACGTCGTCCGATACCCGGCCGGTGGCCGCGCTGGTCGAATAGCACCATGATCTCCGACGCCCGGCGCAGCAGCCGCATGCAGCACGTCACGACCACCGGCACGGCGCTGGCGGGCGCGCTGCTCCCGCTCGTCGTCGGCATGCTGCTGGCGAGGAGCGTCGGCGCGGACCCCATGGCGCCGGTGAACGCCCTGATCACGAGCGGCGGCCAGCGGGCCCGGCTGGACCGCTGCCAGTTGCGCGCCGTGCGGCCGACGCGCGAGGGCCGGGGAACGGTGTTCGGCCGGACACGCCCGGTCCCCGCCCGACGATCGCTTCCCGCGAAGCCCGCGATGCCCGCGATGCCCGCGATGCCCGCTCTGCCTGCCCTGCGCGTACTGGGCGCCCGGCGTGAACTGCCCGCCCTGCGCGAACTGATCGCTCTTCCGCGTCGGTGAAACGTGCGCCAACGTTTGGCCAACTCCCGGTATAGCCACCTGCGTTGGGTCATAGCTGCGTAGCCTTGGGGGAGGGGAGTCGGCTGCGCGGGGGTGAGGCGTGTGACTGCTGGATCCGGGTCGATACGGCGGGGGAAGGGTCCATCGCGCGGCCGCTTCGCCCTCTGGCTCCTGGTCATGGCCACCCTCATCGTCGCGGCTCCCGCGGCCGCCGTCACGGCCGGTCCGTCGGACGCCCCACGCCCGACCGCCGTCAGGACCGCCGCCGCGCCCGCCGCCCGCGCCCCCTCGTGCGACCCACGGCGCGCGAGTCCGCGCCCCTCACGCGTCGACGGCGAGGCCGTGCGGCGCATCCGTGAGCGCGGTCATCTCATCGCGGGCGTGGACCTGAACAGCTACCTGTGGGCCTCGCTGGACCAGGACGCGCAGGAGCCGGCCGGCTTCGACATCGACCTCGTGCGGGCCATCGCGCGCGACATCCTCGGCCCGAAGGCCGCGGTCCGTTTCGTCAGCATGCCGCCCAGCCAGCGGATCCCCCGTCTCCAGGCCCGCCAGGTCGACGTGATCGTGCGCACGATGAGCATCACCTGCGAGCGACTGGCCGATGTCGCCTTCTCCAGCGTGTACTTCGAGACCGGTCACCGCCTCCTCGTGCCCGAGGGATCCGAGATCGCGGGCTTCGACGCGAAGCTGCGCGGCAAGCGCGTCTGCCTGAGCAAGGGGAGTTCGGCCTCCCCCCTGCTGGGCTCGTCCGGTACGGGAGCGGTCGCGGTGGAGACCTCGAGCCATCTGGACTGTCTGGTCGAGCTCCAGCAGGGAGACGTGGACGCCGTACTCACCCACGCCACGCTCGCCGCCGGGCTCGCCGCGCAGGACCCCACGCTGCGGATCGTCGGGCCGCGTCTCGACACCTCGCTGTACGGCGTCGCCATGAACAAGGGCGACACGGACCTCGTCCGCCGGGTCAACGCGATCCTGGAGGACTACCGCGAGGGCGGCGCCCGCAGCCCCTGGATGATCTCGTACAACCGCTGGCTGGCCCCGACCCTGGGCGCCCCTACGCAGGGCCCGCCGACGGCCGAGTACGCCGACTGAGCGATGAACGCGCCGGCCGACCCACGAACGCGCCGACCGACCCCCGGACGCCGACCGACCCCCGGACGCCGACCGACCCCCGAACGCCGACCGGCCCACGGAAGCCGACCGGCCCACGGAAGCCGACCGGCCCACGAGCGCGCCGGCCGCTCCCATGGCCCGCCCAGCCCCCGCGCCGTCAGCCCCGGAACGTCGCCGGCCGCTCCGGGGAGGCCTCGGCGAGGGCCTTCACCACTGCCTCCGCTCCGGCTCGCAGGCCGTAGACCGGGGTGTCGGGCTGCTGGCGCCACGACTCGTCGATGCCGCCCGCGTCGACCGTGTCGAAGCCCAGCTGGTCGATGAGGGCGCGGACCGTCTTCTTCGCGACCTCGTCGTCGCCCGCGACGGGGAGCGCCATACGCTCCGGGTCACCGGCCGGGAGCGGCCTGTCCAGGATGTCCTGCGCGTAGGTGCCGTTGAAGGCCTTGATCACGGGGTGGCCGAGGTGGCGCTCGGTCCAGCGGCTCTCGGTCAGGCCGTCGTCCTCGATGGCGGCGATCCGGCCGTCGCGCTGCTGCGGGTAGTAGTTGTTGGTGTCGATGACTGCGAAGCCCTCCGCTGCGCCGTCGAAAAGACCCGACGGCAGGTCGGGGACGGCCTTCAGCGGGACGGTCACGATCACGACCTCGGCGCCGCGCGCCGCCTCGCCGACCGTGACGGGCGTGGCTCCGGTCTCCTCGGCGAGTGCCGCGAGGGTCTCGGGGCCGCGGGAGTTCGCCACGGACACGTCGTGGCCGAGCGCCGTGAGACGGCGGGTGAGGTTGCCGCCGATGTTGCCTGCGCCGATGATGCCGATCTTCATGGAGCGTCCTTTCGAGCGGGTGCGGCGAGCTGCCACGCAAGACCGGAACCGCAGGCCCGGGTGCGCTATTCCCCGGTTCAGCGCCACCCCGACGTGAGGGCTTGGCGTGTCCGGAGTGAATCCTGTGCCGTTCCGGGGCCGGAGTGGTCGCCAAGTGCGCGATGATCCTGACGACTTCGTGTTTCGTCGAGAGGACAGCCGATGACAGCGCGCGACGAGGCGCGGCAGCATCCGCAGCAGGAGGAGTCCGTGCCGGGCGACGGCATGGTCCGGCGCCGGTTCCTCGGCTACGTCCTGGCCGCACCGACCCTCACCGTAGCCGCGCAGCTCGGCGAGGCTGTCCTGGCACCCGCCCCTGCGGCCGCGGCGGCGCCCGCCCTGGTGCCCTCACTGCCCGGACCGTCCGAGATCTACGACCTCAACGACATGCTCACGCATGCCGCCCTGCCCACCGCCAACCTGATCACCATCCGGATCGACCCGGACGGTACCGCCTCCTTCGCCCTCCCGAGGGCCGAGGTCGGTCAGGGCATCACCACCTCCAGCGCGATGCTGATCGCCGAGGAACTCGACCTGCCGCTGGAGAAGGTTCGCGTCACCCTCGCCGACGCCCGCCCGGAGCTGCTGTTCAACCAGCTCACCGGCGGCTCCAACACCACCATCTCGACCTTCACGCCCATCCGGATCGCCGCGGCCGTCGCCCGGGGCCGGCTGCTGCGCGCCGCCGCCCTCGAACTCGGCGAGCTGGCGGGCTCGCTCACCGCCAAGGCCGGGGCGATCGTCTCCTCGACGACGGGCCGGAGCCTCACCTACGGCCAACTCGCCGTGAAGGCGGCCTCCGTCACCGACACCGCGGTCGGCGTCGCCCTCAAGAAGCCGTCCGAGTTCAAAGTCATCGGCACCGCGCAGCGGCGGATCGACGCCCTGGAGGCCGTGACAGGACGCAAGAAGTTCGCCATGGACGTCCAGGTGCCGGACGCGCTGCCGACCATGGTCTGCCGGCCGCCCACCATCAACGGCACCGTCCGCTCCGTCGACAACGCGGACGAGGTCCGGGCCATGCCCGGCGTCACCGATGTCGTACGGATCTCGACCGGCGTCGCCGTCCGCGGCCGTACCTTCGGCCAGTGCATCGACGCCGTCCGCGCCCTGCGGGTCACCTGGGGACCCGGCACCGCCGAGGGCGACTCCGACGCGACCGTCCTGCGGACGCTGCGCGCCGCCGAACTCCCGCTCGTCGTACCGCCGTTGCCTCTTCTGACCAAGGCCGTCGACGCCCGGTTCACCTTCCACTTCGCCAGCAACAGCGCCCTGGAGACCAACTGCGCCGTCGCCGACGTGCGCGCGGACTCGGCCGAGATCTGGGCGAGCCTGAAATCACCCATCGTCGCGCAGGAGCAGATCGCCCTCCAGCTGGGTCTGCCGATCACCGCCGTGAAGGTCCATGTCACCGAGGGCGGCGGATCGTTCGGCCGCAAGCTCTTCCACGACGCCGCCCGTGAGGCCGCCGAGATCTCGCGAGCCATGGGCAAGCCCGTGAAGCTGATGTGGCACCGTACCGACGACTTCCGTCAGGGCCGGACGCACCCCATGTCGACGTCCCGGGTCAGGGCGACCTACTCCCTCGGCGAGGTGCTCACGTACGAGCAGCGCCACACCTCCGTCGCCACCGACTTCGGCCACGGCCTCGGCGAGATCATCACCTCCGCGGCCGCCCAACTGCCGGTCGGTGACCTCACGTTCTCCCAGACGATCTTCCAGCTGACGCAGCAGAGCCCGTACCACTTCGGTGTCACCACCCAGCTGCTCAGCGAGACCGACAAGGGGTTCAACACCGGCTCCATGCGCAACATCTACTCGCCCAACGTCCGGTGCGCGCAGGAGCTGGTCGTCGACGAACTGGCCCGTCGGATGGGCAAGGACGCGTACGAGTTCCGCCGCCGGCACCTGAAGGACGAGCGGGCCCGGGCCGTCCTGGACAAGGTCGCGGAGGTGGGGGAGTGGGGGCGGTCCCTGCCCGCCGGTGTGGCGCAGGGGATCGCGCTCCACCCCGAGTACCACTCCTTCGTCGCCGTCCTCGCCGAGATCGACTGCCGGCCCGGGACCACCGGCCGGAAGATCCGCGACGCGTACACCGGCCCTCGCGTGACCAAGGTCGTCTGCGCCGTCGACGTCGGCCTGGCGGTCAATCCGCGCGGTCTGGAGGCCCAGATGATGGGCGGGATCATCGACGGCATCGCCGTCACCCTCACCTCGGGCCTCCACCTCCGCGACGGGCACTTCGAGGAGGGGAGCTGGGACAACTACTTCTACACCCGGCAGTGGAACACCCCGCCCGAGCTGGAGATCGTCGTCATGCCCCCGACCTCGGACCGGCCGGGCGGCGCCGGCGAGCTGGCCGTCGCGGGCGCGATGGCCGCGGTCGCCTGCGCGTACGGCAGGGCCACCGGCACCATGCCGACGACCTTCCCCGTCAACCACGCCGAGCCGCTCGGCTTCGAGCCGCTGCCCACCACCCCGCCGATCCCCGCCTCGCCGGTCGACGGCCTCGACCGCGCCTTCTAGGACCAGGAGCCTCCGTGCCGCACCACACCTTCATCCTCAACGGCCGGCCCGTCACGGCCGAGGTCGAGGACGACGTCCGGCTGCTGTGGGTGCTCCGGGACGTCCTCGGCGTCACGGGACCCAAGTACGGCTGCGGGCTCGGCGTCTGCCAGGCGTGCACCAGCCACATCAACGGCAAGGCGTTCAACCCCTGCTCCGTGCCGGTCAAGGACATCGCCCCCACCGACGAGATCACCACCATCGAGGGCCTGCCCGCGACCGTCGGCGAAGAGCTCCACCCCATGCAGGAGGCCTGGCTGGATCTCGACGTGGCCCAGTGCGGCTACTGCCAGCCCGGCCAGATCATGACGGCTGTCGCCAAGGTCCGCGCCGCACGGGAGGCCGGGCGGGAGATCGACGAGGCCGACCTCGACGAAATCCGCAACATCTGCCGCTGCGGCACATACAACCGGATCCGCGAGGCGATCGTGGCGGGAGCCCGCCGCATGCCCTGA
Source organism: Streptomyces sp. NPDC012508 (assembly GCF_042902595.1). NCBI lineage: Bacteria > Bacillati > Actinomycetota > Actinomycetes > Kitasatosporales > Streptomycetaceae > Streptomyces > Streptomyces sp. NPDC012508. The sequence continues at coordinate 809,072 of NZ_JBIBEO010000002.1, read as the reverse complement.
CGAGGACCCGGATCGGGCGACCTGTTCCCCATCGTGGCGCTCCTGGTCCACGAGCGGTCCGTCGACGAGAAGTTGTCATGGGAGCGGTGCCGTTCCTTCCGGTTGTGTTCGTCAAGGCTTCCCCGGTCCTGCCGAGGATCCCCTGGGTACGACACACAGAGAGGCCCCCACGTGCAACGACGTGAGTTCGCAGCAGCCGTCACCGCCGCCATCGCCGCGCCGGCCGTCCTCGCCGCCCCGCCGGCTCAGGCCGCGGACTCCTCGCACGCCGGCGGGGCGGAGGAGCGGCACGCCGGGCGGGCGCTGCCGCACCACATGCTCGCCGTGCTGGCCGGCGCCCTCGACGACAAGGTCGCCGCCCGCGCCCTCGTCCCTCACCTCTACGACGTCGGGTTCGACCGGCACCCGGAGACGGCCGCCCTCGGCGAGCTCGACTTCGTCGTCGCGTACGGCTTCGGCAACCGCCCGCCGGCCGGCGGCGGTGACCCGTCGAAGGTGCGGTACGAGCCCGGCCCGGTCAACGAGGCGCTCGCCGACACCGTCGCCGCGCTGCGTGAGCGCCGCGACGTGCCCGTCTACGCGCAGTGGGAGATCGCCCACTTCCTGAAGTCCAAGCACCACATGACGGACGTGACCTCCATCGAACCGGTCGTCGCCCCCGACGGCACGATCACCTACCTCAGCACGGACGGAGTCGCCGCGCAGGTCGCCGAGGCGCGCGGCGCGCTGCCCGGTGGCATCGGCACCGCGGGCGTCATCGGCTTCCGCGACCATGTGAAGCGGTGTGTGCAGACCACCCGCGACCGGGGCATGCGGGCGTTCGCGCCGCGCGGGATCGAGCTGCCCGGTACGTACGACCCCGAGTCCGGCCAGGCCTGGACGCGCCGCCGCGACCTCTACCTGGTGCACGACATGTCGGCACAGTGGTCCGTCCTGCGCCAGAAGCTGATCGCGCGCGCCTTTCCCAACGGCTGACGCCCTCCCCAACGGCTGACGCCTCGCGTGACGGCAGGCGCGTTCCGAGTCTTGTGGGTGACGCGGCAACTCCTTACTGTCGGGTAAGTTGCCCTGGCGCACAGGGCAGTTGATGCCGCATGCCCTCCTGGAAGGAACACCGATGTCTGCTGCCCGGACGCGAGGCGCGCGCCGCCTCCTGCTCGGTTCGCTCGCCGCCGCCCTCGCTCTCACCGTCGGTGGCGGCGGTACCGTCGCCGCCGCCCCGCCCGCCGGTCCGGCCGCGCCCCAGGGCCTGCGCGAGGTCATGTTCGTCGGGAACAACTGGGACGGCACCGCCGACGTCATCGAGGCGACCGGCGACTTCGCGCGCATCGGCCGGATCAACGTCATACCGGACCGCGAGCGCCGCATGTGGGAGATCGGGCTCAACCCGATCAAGCTCGCCTTCTTCCTGGGCATCCGGCAGGGCCCCGGCGAGGGCCACGACCAGTTCGTCGACGACATGTACGCCACGCCGGACGGCTCGGCGATGGTGGTCTCGCGGCCGAGCTTCGCCGACGTCGTCTCCATCGACCTCCGCACCGGCGCGCTCAACTGGCGTTTCCCCGTCTCCGGTTTCCGCTCCGACCACATGGCCGTCTCGCCCGACGGCACCCGTGTCGCCGTCTCTGCCTCCACCTCCAACACCGTGCACGTGCTCGACATCACCACGGGCAAGCAGGTCGGCTCCTTCGCCACCGGCGACAAGCCGCACGAGAACGTCTTCTCGGCCGACGGCCGTCACCTCTGGAACATGGCCATCGGGGAGGTCACCACCGCCCTCGACGACCCCTTCTGGGACTGGACCAAGGGCGATCGCCGCATCACCGTCGTCGACGCCCGCACCTTCGAGCAGGTCCGCGTCATCGACATGCGCGCCCGGCTCGACGCCTTCGGCCGCAAGGATCTCTCCGACGCGGTCCGGCCCGTCGCCTTCACCCCCGACGAGTCGAAGCTCTACTTCCAGGTGTCGTTCTTCAACGGCTTCCTCGAATACGACATCGCCACCGACCGGATCACCCGGGTCAAGGAGCTCCCCCAGAACCCGGCCACCGACCCGGACCGCACCACCTGGGTCAACGACTCGCGGCACCACGGCATGTCCATGAGCCCCGACGGCTCCAAGCTCTGCGTCGCCGCCACTATGGACGACTACGCCACCGTCGTGGACCGCCAGACCCTGAAGGAGGGGCCGCTGGTGGAGGCGTCCAAGCCCTACTGGGCGACGGTCAGCGGCGACGGCCGGTCCTGCGTCATCTCGGAGAGCGGTACGGACCGGGTGACGGCGATCGACTTCGCCACCGGCCGCAAGGTCGCCTCCGTCTCCGTCGGTGACCACCCCCAGCGCGTCCGCCTGGCCCGCGTCCCCGCCGACTGGAGCGGCCCGGCCGCGCGCTGACGGCCTCAGCCCGCCGTGACGGACCCGGTCGCCAACTTCTCGCGTACGGCGTCGAGATAGGCGGCGACCGCGTCCCGATTGCGGGTCAGGCAACGGATGCGGTCGGTCATCCGGTCGCGCTCGTCCTCCAGTGTGGCGAGCATCTCCGGCGTGGCGTCGGGGAAGTGGATGGCGCGGGGCTTGTCGAGGCACGGGAGGATCTGCTTGATGATCCGCGTCGGCAGCCCCGCGTCCAGCAGGCCACGGATCTGCAGGACGCGGTCCACGTTCGACTCGTCGTAGGCGCGATAGCCGTTCGGCGCGCGAGCGGCGACGATGAGGCCCTGCTCCTCGTAGTAGCGCAGCAGTCTGCGCGGGGTGTCGGTGCGCTGCGACAGCTCTCCGATGCGCATGTGGTCCACCTCACGGGATCGCGCTTGACCTTCACATCAATGTGAGGGTTTCAGCATACAAGGCATGAGTAACTCCACCGCCTCGAAGGCAGGTTCGCCGAACCGCACCAGGAACGGCCGGCCCGCCGGCACCCTGCCCCTGCCCGCCCTCCTCGCCCTGGCCACCGCCGTCTTCGTCACCAGCCTCACCGAGACCCTGCCCGCGGGCGTCCTGCCCGCGATGAGCGCCGACCTCGGCGTCGGCGAGGCGGCCATGGGCCAGTCGGTCACCGTCTACGCGATCGGGACGGCGCTCACCGCGATCCCGCTGACCGCGGCCACCGCCGGCTGGCGCCGCAAGCGTCTGCTGCTCACCGCGGTGGCGGGCTTCGCCGTCGCCAACACGGTGACGGCCCTCTCCGCCCACTACGCCCTCACCATGGCCGCCCGGTTCCTCGCCGGCGTCGCCGCCGGTGTGGCCTGGGCCCTGCTCGCCGGATACGCCCGCCGGATGGTGCCCGTCCACCTCCAGGGCAAGGCGATCGCCGTCGTCATGACGGGCATTCCGCTCGCGCTCTCCCTCGGCGTGCCCGCCGGCACGTTCCTCGGCGCCGCGGTCGGCTGGCGGGTCACCTTCCTGGTCATGACCGCCCTCGCCGCCGTCCTCCTCGCCTGGCTCGTCCTCACCGTCCCCGACTTCCCGGGCCTGCCCAGGGGCGGCCGGGTGCCCATCCGGCGGACCCTCGCCGTCCCCGGCGTGGCCCCCGTCCTCTTCGTCACGCTGGTGCTCGTCCTCGCCCACACGATCCTCTACACGTACGTCGCCGCCTTCCTCGACCACCTCGGCATGGGCGGCTCCACCGGACCGGTCCTCCTGGCCTTCGGCGGGGCCTCGCTGCTGAGCCTCTGGTTCACCGGCCTGCACATCGACCGCCGGCTGCGGGCCCTGACGCTGGGCGCGACCGTGCTGTTCGCCGTCGCGTCCGGCACGCTCGCCGCGGCCACCGACAGCGCCGCCCTCGTCTACGCCGCCGCCACGCTGTGGGGCCTCGGCTGGGGCGGCGCCCCGACCCTGCTGCAGACCGCCGTGGGCGACGCCGGGGGCGAGGCGGCGGACACCGCGCAGACCATGCTCGTCAGCGTCTGGAACGCGGCCATGGCGGGAGGGGGCGTAGTCGGCGGGCTCCTCCTCGACCTGCTCGGCGCTGCCGCCCTGCCTTGGAGCGTCCTGCTGCTGCTCGTCCCCGTACTGACCGTCGTCGCGGCCGCCCGCACCCACGGCTTCCCGGTCCACCGAGGCCCCGCCGGCGCATGAGCGCCGAACGAAGCACCTCGGCCGGTACGGAAGGACCACACCGCACCCAGGCCGCCGTCCACGCCTGCGACATCGGCCTCGTCCGCCCGGCCGGCCACTGAGCCGTCAGTCCGTGTCGGTGGCCGCGATCACCGCGACCCGGGTGCGCGTCGGGTCGAGGACGGCGAAGGCGGTGTCCGAGAGATCGCCGAAGAAGAAGTCCCCGGTCCGGCGCGCCGGCGCCAGCCGCAGCCAGCGGTGGTCGGCCGCTGCGCGCACGGCGTGACCGTGGGGGACGGACAGGTCAAGGCCCATCAGGGCGTACAGCGCACGCCAGGTGGACAACCTGCAGTACGCGCCCGGCCGGCTGTCGCCCCACACTCCCCCCGATGCCGCTGCCACGTACAGATCACCGATGACGTCGTCCGCCGTGGTGTGCGCCGCCGCCAGCGTCTCCGCCGTGAGCCCGGCCAGACTCGTCGCGCCGAGCGCGGTCAGCAGCGCCGAGTTGAAATCGGCGGGGTCGAGCGGCTCCGGCAGCGTGAAGAACTCGGCTGCCGACCGGCCGAGTTCGGCGAACGGGTCGACGGCGACCTCGGTACGGCGGTCGTCCGGCGTGTGCAGCGCGGCCCGGCCCGCCCCGGCTCCTGTCGCGGTCGGCGCTGTCGCGGGGTAGCGGGCGTAGAGCTCCTCGGGGCTCATGGAGCCGAGCATGTCCCCCGGGCTCCACGCGCGCTCCCGTACGGTGTGCTCGAAGTGGAACGAGGTGAGAGGGAGCCACGAGAGCGGATGGCCGAGCTTCCGCAGACCCTCCTGATAGGTCGTGTACGGCTCGTCGAGCAGGCCCCGGCCGCCCAGTGCCAGCTCATGGAGGAGGCGGGCGCGGAACTCCGTGACGGGATCCTCGGACGCCGGTGCCTGCTCGAAGTGCGGCCGGAGGTGGACGGGGGTCGACCGCCGCCCCAACTCCCGTACCACATGGTCCATGAGCTTGGCGGCTCCGGGAGCCGGGACGAGCCGGGCCGCGTGCTCGCCGAGCCGGACCGCGCAGTCCGTGGCGGCCTGCGACCGCTGCCCGGTCAGGAGCTCGACGAGCTTCAGGACCTCCGGCACATACAACGAGCGTGCGGTGCGGGCCGGTTCGGTGGCCAGGACGTACAGCCGCTCGGGGTCGGTGGCGGCGTACACCTTCAGCGAGGCGTCGTTGGGCAGAGCGGTCGGTTCCGGCATGCCGCCCAGGCTACGGGCCCGGCCGACGCGTACGGCCCCGGGCCGGCGGCACCCGGGGCCGTACGCGCCACGTCTCCGTCAGACGGTGGGCGGCACCCGCGAGGGCCGTCCGGCTCCCCTGGTCAGGGAGTACCCGCCGATGCCGGCCAGCGCGCCGAGCACACCGCCGACAGCCGTCCAGATCCAGCGGTCGGACCACCAGCCCGAGGACCAGCCGTCCTCGGGCGCCCGCGCCTCCACCGCGGAGGGCGTGCCGGCCGAGGCCGCGTCCTCCGTCGTGGCACCGGGCACCAGCGGGGCCGCGAGCGAGCCGCCGCCCGCGTACGCGCCGCCCTGCTCGGCCGAGACCGCGCCGATCCTGGCCGTGAACGACTGCCCGAGATCCTCCTCGGGCAGACCCGTGACGGTCAGCCGCACGTAGTAGCTGCCGGGCAGCGGATCGTCGTCCCAGGTGTCGGCCCACGGGCGGACCGGACGCAGGGTGCAGGACAGCTCCACGGTCGCGGCCTCCTTCGCCGCGGCCCGGGACTGCATCCCGTACATGCACGGCTGGCGGCGGCGCAGCCCGTCGTAGACGTCGAGCCGCCAGGTGGAGGCGCCGTGCCGGGCGGTGGACTCGGGCAGGGTGACCGAGGCCGTCACGGTGGGCCGCTGCCCGGTGTCCGCGGGGAACACCCAGTACAGGTAGTCACCCGTGGAGGCCTCGGCGGTGGCCTGCTGGCCCTGCCGGAAGAAGGCGGCGGTACGGAACGTGGTGCCGGCCTCGGTCGGTCCGGCCGTCGCCTCGGCGCTCGCGCTGCCGCTCGGAGCCGGGGTGTCGGCCAGGACCGGCACGGCGGCCGGTCCGAACAGGACGGCGCCCGCCAGGACGACGGCGCTCAGCGCGCGTGCGGTACGCATCAGTTGGTCCTCCAGACGGCGACGCGCCAGCGGGACAGGAAGCCCCACAGCAGACCGCCCACGAAACCGGCCAGGACGAGCGCGCCCAGCAGCCACCAGCCCCGGCCGAGGCCGAAGGCGGCCACGTCCGAGGCCTCGTCGGGCGCGTCGACCAGGTCGACGGCCAGCTCGATCGGCATACCGGGCGTCGTCTTCACCGACGGAGGCGCGGAGAAGGAGTTGCTGACCTGGAGACAGACGGTCTCCGCCGCGGGCTTCGCGTCCCCGTCGGCACCGTCCACCGGCCGCTTGGGGTAGCGCAGTCCGGTCGAGATGACGTCCGTACGTCCGTCACCCGCCTCGGAGCCGCGCACGATCTCCCGGCCGCGCAGGGTCGCCGCCCGCAGCAGGACGCCGTAGTCGTCGTTGACGGCGCGGTCGGCGGAGACGCTCACCGAGGCGCGGAGCTCCTGGCCGGGCAGGACGTCCACCCGGTACCAGCGGTGCTGCCCGAAGGTCTCGCGGTCGGTGTAGAGCCCGGGCTTCAGGGTCGGGGCGTCGGCGCAGCGCTCGGCGCCGTCGGTGGCCACCGGGGTGACGACCGGGTCGGCCGCGCGGTCCACCAACTGCCGGACGCGCTTGGAGAGTTCCTCGGTGTGCCGGACCGAGGTGTACGTGCCGCCGGTCGCCTCCGCGATGCAGGTGAGCTGCTGGCGGATCTTGGCGTTCGGCACCAGGCCGAGGGTGTCGATGGTGAGGTGGATGCCCCGGGCGGCGATGTCGCGCGCCACCTCGCAGGGGTCGAGCGGGGCGCAGGTGTCCTCCCCGTCCGTGATGAGCACGATGCGGCGGGTGGCGTTGTCATCGCCCTTGAGGTCCTCCGCCGCACCGAGCAGGGCGGGCCCGATGGGGGTCCAGCCGGTGGGGGCGAGGGTCGCGACGGCGGTCTTGGCCTCGGTCCGGTCGAGCGGGCCGACCGGATAGAGCTGCCGGGTGTCCTTGCAGCCCTTCTTGCGGTCCTGCCCGGGGTAGTCGGCGCCGAGGGTGCGTATGCCGAGCTCCACCTCCTCGGGCACCGCGTCGAGCACCTCGTTGAAGGCCTGCTTGGCGGCGGACATCCGGGACTGGCCGTCGATGTCGCGGGCGCGCATCGAGCCGCTGACGTCCAGCACCAGCTCGACCTTGGGGGATTCCTTCGCCGCCGGTTCGTCGGCGGCGGCGCCGGTCGGGAACAGCCCGACGGCCAGGACGGCGAGCAGCGCGCAGGCCCCGGTCGACAGCCGTTTTCTCGTGATCATGGGCGGATCGTAGGGATGATCGTCCGACAATCCAAAACGGCCCCGTGCGCGGACGTCTGAGGGGGCGTCCGCGCGTCCGATACGTCCGCTAGCGGTGCTCGGGGTTCGGGAAGTCGGCGTGGCAGCCGGCGTCCCACGCGGAACGCTGGTTGCCGTGCGACGGGATGCCGCCGGCCCGCTTGAGCATCGCCGCCAGATGCATCAGGTTCCAGGCCATGAACGAGGTGTTCCGGTTGGTGAAGTCGTTCTCCGGCCCGCCCGAACCCGGGTCCAGATACGACGGGCCGGGCCCGGCCTCGCCGATCCAGCCCGCGTCCGCCTGCGGCGGGATCACATAGCCCAGATGCTGGAGGCTGTAGAGGACGTTCATCGCGCAGTGCTTGACGCCGTCCTCGTTCCCGGTGATCACGCAGCCGCCCACCCGGCCGTAATAGGCGTACTGCCCCTCGCTGTTGAGCAGACTCGAACAGGCGTACAACCGCTCGATCACCCGCTTCATCACCGAGCTGTTGTCACCGAGCCAGATCGGACCGCAGAGCACGAGGATGTCGGCCGCCATGACCTGCTCGTACAGCTCGGGCCAGGCGTCCGACTCCCAGCCGTGCTCCGTCATGTCCGGCCACACCCCGGTCGCGATGTCATGGTCGACCGCCCGCAGCAGCGAGGTCGCCACGCCCTGCCGCTCCATCACGGCCCTGCTGCGGTCGATCAGCCCCTCGGTGTTGCTGACCTCGGGGGAGCGCTTGAGCGTGCAGTTGACGAACAGGGCCCGCAGATCGTCGTAGCGGTACGTGGTCTCGGGCATCGGCCGTCTCCTCGCGGGTGGGGTCACCGGAGTGCCGCGGTCCGGAGCCCACGCCACCTCACAAGACTCCGCGGCGGCGAGCTGCCGGGCCAACGCTGGGCGACCGACCGGATGACGCGGCCGGGTGACACGACCGGAGGAGTGGGGCGGGCCGCACTCACAGCCGTATGTGCGCCGCCACGGGCAGATGGTCGCTGCCGGTGTCGGGCAGCGACCAGGTCGTGCCGACCTCGGCGTCGCCGCGCGCCAGTACGTGATCGATGCGGGCGAGGGGCAGGCCCGCGGGCCAGCTGAAGGCGAAGGACTCCCGGTTGCCGCGCACCTGGGACAGGACGGGCGCCAGGCCGCGGTCGTCGACGGTGCCGTTGAGATCGCCGAGGACCAGCACCGCCGAGGACCGGTCGGCCGTCAGCGCACGGCCGAGCCGTTCGGCGCTCTCGTCGCGCCACGCGGTCGCGTAGCCCTGCGTGGCCCGCACCCGGACCGACGGCAGATGCGCCACGTACGCCGTCACCGGCCCGTGCGGGCCGCGGACGACGGCCCGCAGCCCCCGCTCCCAGCCGGGGGCCACGTCCGCCGGCTTCAGGTCGACGCGCGCGATGTCCGTCAGCGGGAACTTCGACCAGAGCCCGACCGTCCCCACGGTCGCGTGATGCGGATGCGTGGGCGCGAGAACGACCTGGAAGGCGGGCAGGTTCGCCGGAGTCAGCTCCTGGAGCGCGACGATGTCGGGGTCGGGACCGAGGAGGATCCGCGCGACACGCGACGGGCTGGTGTTCTCGTCGCTCACGTTGTGCTGGACGACCGTCAGGTCGTACGCCCGGGAGGCGCCCGGCGAAGGCGACGCCAACGGCTCCCGGAACACCCCCAGCCAGACGGCGCCCACGACCACGCACACGACGGCCACGAGCGCCGAGCGGCGCAGGGCGGCGACGACCAGCCCGACGGGAACGGCGAGACCGAGCCAGGGCAGAAAGGTCTCCGCCAGACTCATCGGGTTCCCGGGCAGCCCGGGGAGCCAGGGATGAAACAGCAGCAGCACGCCGACCACGGCGACGACGACGGCCGTGAGCAGCCCGCGCCTCCTTCGTGTCCCCTCCACATGACCCCCTTCGGGGGAAGGGACGCCGTCAGGAAAGATCCAGTTCCCTGCTGCCGCGGTGCCGGCCGCGCCGCCTCACACCAGGCGTCCGTCCCTCGCGACCACGCGGCCCGCGCGCACCACCACGTCGCGGCGCGGCTGGTCGACCACGACCTGCGGCACGCACTCGCCCTCCACCAGCATGAAGTCGGCCGGAGAGCCGGTCCGCAGATCGGCGCGCGGAAGGCCCAGAAGCTCCGCGCCGCCGTCCGACGCCACCCGGAAGCAGGCCTCCAGCTCCCCGTCGAGCCGGACGTCCAGAGCCCAGCCCGCCAGCCAGGCGCGATGCAGCATGTCCGCGTTGCCGAACGGGCTCCAGTTGTCCCGCACTCCGTCCGAGCCGAGGCCGACGCGGACCCCGCGCTCGGCGAGGCGGCGGAAGGGCAGCACGGTGTTCACCGACAGCGCGACCGTCGTCAGGGAGACCCCGGCGTCCGCGAGGACGTCCGCGATCTCGTCCAGGTCACCGCCGGACAGCTCGGCCACCGCGAACGCGTGTCCCACGTTGACCTTGCCCCCAAGCCCCAGCGCCTTGGTGCGGGCGGCGATGTCACGCAGCGGCGCGAGGCCCCGCTCGCCCGTGTCGTGAAGGTGGATGTCGAGGCCCAGGCCGTGGCGCTCCGCGATACCGAAGACCGTGTCGAGCTGCCCGCCGTCACTCCTCGCGCCACCAAGCCCCGCGCCGTCGAGGTCGAAGCCCGCCGGGTCGATGCCGCCGATGTGCGAGACGAGTCCGGCGGCCGCCGCCTCCTCCAGGAGCTCGGCCACGCCCGGCGTGCGTCCCACCCCGTGCTGGGGGAAGGCGACCGCTTCGATGTCGAGGACTCCGCGCAGCTTCTCCCGCGCCGCGGCGAGGGCCTCGACGCCTTCGAGACCGTACGCGGGGGCGACGTCGACATGGGCCCGCGTCGCCCGGGTGCCCTGGGCCGCAGCGTGCGACAGCAGCCGAAGCGCCCGCTCGGCCACGGACGTGCCCTGCGCGCGGTACAGCTCCACGTCGCCCTCGACGTACGCCGCGATACCCCGCGCCGGCCGCCGGCTGTGCCAGGGCTCGCCCCACGTCGTCTTGTCGGGGTGGAGGTGCGCGTCGACGAGGGTCGGCAGGGCGAGCCGGCCGCCCCCGTCGACGTACTCCACGGCGGCGCCCTCCGGGACCGCGTCCGCCTCCACCAGGACGCCGTCCACCGCGGTCAGGTCGGCCGGCGGGCCGCCCCAGGGGCGCACGTCGCGGAAGACGGTGATGACGGGCGAAGCGTTCGGGGCCACGGTGAGAACTCCTCGATGAGCGGGCGGGTCGTCTTCGGGTGGTGGATCGGAAGGTGGTGTACCACGGGCGGTCCGCCTCGGAACCGCTAGAGGACGGCGACGCCGAGCGGGCGTTCACCCGCGGCGAGCCGCTGTGCCTCGCCGCTCCGGACATCGACGACGGTGATGCCGTCCCACCAGCCGTCGCGGGTGAAGCCGCCCGTGACGTACGCGGTCCGGCCGTCCTCCGACACGGCGACGTCCTCGTGCGGACCCTCCAGCGGGTACACCCGCTCGGTGCCGTCGGGCGCCCGGACCGTGAGCGAGGGACCCTCGTCCTCCGACGGGTCGATCGGCCCCGTCCCGACGACGAAGAGTGTGCCGTCGGGGGTGACCGTGGCGCCGTGCTGGTGCGTGTTCGCCGTCATCGGCGCGATCTCCGTGCGCCCGGTCCTCGGGTCGACCACCGCGAGTCGCTCCCCCTCGAAGGGGAGCAGCAGCCGGCCGTCGGAGGGCCGTACGACCGTGTAGTGCGGCTTGAGCCACGAGCCGAGGCCGCCCTCCGTGCCGTACGGGGCGACCTCGATACGGCGTGGATCGAGCGTGTCCGCCCGGACGACCGTCACATCGAACGAGTCGTGGTTCGTCGCGTACATCTCGGAGCCGTCCCGCGCCACGTCGACGTCGAAGGGCCGCCGGCCGACGGGGATCGTGTCGGTCACCTCGCGGCTCGCGGTGTCGATGACCTCCAGGGTGCCGTTCCCGCCGGGGACGTTGACGCCGACGTAGGCCCGCCTGCCGTCGGGGGAGAGCGCGATGCCCATGCCGCCGCCCCGGTACTCGCCCGTGGTGACGGGGCCGGTGTCGGTCTCGTACGGGATGAGGGCGAGCCGTACGCGGGTGCGGGTGTCGACGACGGCGACGCCCTCGGCGGTGGACACCCAGGCGCGCCCGTCGGCGCCGACGGCCAGGCCGTACGGCGCGGTCCCCACTTCGACGGAGCCGAGCGGGCCGCGCTTCGGGTCGACGAACGTGACGGTGTCGGAGCCGAAGTCGGCGACGAGGAGGGTCCCGTCGGGCGTCGGCGTGGGCGCCGTCCCGGGGGACGTGCGGGAGGACGAGGCGGGCGCGGGCGCGGGGGCGGTGTCGGTTCCGGTCCTGGCGTCGGCACCTGGGCCCGGTGCGCACCCGACGAGGACGGCCGCGACCGCGGCGGCCCCCGCGAGCACGCGCGCGCGTGCCGTCGTCCTGCTCGCGTGCGTCATCGGGCCGCCCTCCGTCCGGCGCGCGCCGACGCGGCCTCGAGGAGGCCGGCGATGCCGTCGAATCCGCGCCGCCGCGCGTGTTCGAGCGGGGTCGTCCCGTCGTGGTCCGCGAGCAGGGGATCCGCTCCGGCGGTGATGAGCAGCTCGACGATCTCCTCGTGCGGGCGCCCGCCGTCGCCGAGGATGACCGCCTCCAGCAGGGCGGTCCAGCCGAGCCGGTTGACATGGTCGACGTCCATGTCCGTCTCGCGCAGGACGGCCCGCACGTATGCGACATGGCCGCACTCCGCGGCGGGGATGAGCGAGGTCCCGCCGAAGCGGTTGGTGAGCGTCAGGTCCGGGTTCGCGCGGAGCAGCACGCGCATCATGCGCACACTGCCCGTCACCCCGGTGACCAGCCAGGGCGTGTCCGCCCGGCTGTCCCGCGCGTCGGGGTCGGCGCCCGCCTCGACCAACAGGCCGGCGGTGTCCACCTGGTCCGCCCGCGCGGCCAGCAGCAAGGGGGTGCGGCGCTCCGCGTCACGGCACTCGACGTGCGCGCCGGCACCGAGCGCGCCGGCCACCCCTTCGGTGTCCCCTCGCCGGGCGGCCGCGAGCAGCAGCCGGTCGTTCGGATCCATGGAGGTTCTCCTTCTCACGGCGGTCGGCAGCACGGTCGTCGTCCCTTCCCGTCGGACGGCGGAGGCGGGCGGTCCGCTCTCCTCACCATCGTGCGGCCGCCTCCGCGCGCCGTCGGTCGGACCAGTGGATGCCCCCGGGGTGCCGACCGGTGGACAGGCGGGTCGACCGATCGGATGACCCCGGTCGAGCGCCGCTCGGCCCGGGCGCCGTGAAAAGCATTGTCCGGACGGGTTCTCCGCAGGTCAGAATGGGCCTTCACCGACCAGGAGGAACCCATGAGCCAGGCGTACCTGACTCTCCAGGAGCTGCTGCCCCCGCAGGCGTTGGCCGAGGCCATCGACGCCGGGCACGTCACCCGCAAGGCACACCCCGAACTGCCGCTGTCCATCTACACGTACACGCGGGCGTGCCAGTACGAGCGGATCTGGAACCAGGTGACGACGCGCTGCCGAGGGCTCGTCGCCGACGACGCGACCGGGGCGATCGTCGCGCTGCCGCTTCCGAAGTTCTTCAACGTCGGTGAACACGAGACCGGTCAGCCCTACGCGCCCGCGCTGCCCGACGAGCCCTTCGAGGTCTACGACAAGGTCGACGGCAGCCTCGCGGTGATCTTCCACTACGCGGGCCGTTGGCAGGTCGCGTCCAAGGGGTCCTTCATCAGCGCCCAGGCGACCTGGGCGCAGCGCCGGATCGACGGCCGGGACACCGCGGCCCTGACGCCCGGCGTCACCTACCTCGCCGAGATCCTCTACCCGCAGAACCGTATCGTCGTCGACTACGGCGACCGGCGGGACCTGGTGCTGCTCGCCGCCTTCGGCCCCGGCGGCACCGAGATCCCGCTCGCCGAGGCGGCCGCCGACTGGACGGAGATCGGCTCCGTCGTACGGACCTGGCCCGCCATGCCGCTCGACGAACTGCTCGCCCTGACCGAGTCGAACACCCTGCCCGGCGGGTCCGCCGCCACCGGCACGGACGCCGAGGGCTTCGTGCTCCGCTACGCCTCCGGTGTGCGGGCCAAGGCCAAGCTGAGCGAGTACGTACGCCTCCACAAGGTGCTCACCGGTGTCACCGAGCGGGACATCTGGCGCAGCCATGGCATCCAGCGGTTCGCGGGGACGTCCGTCAAGCGCCTCGCCCAGGGACTGGGTTGCTCGGTCGCCGAACTCGGCGGCGTGAAGTCGGCGGGCGGCCGCCCGCTGGACGCGCTCCTGGAGCAGGTGCCGGACGAGTTCGACGCCTGGGTGCGCGGGGTCATCGCGCGCCTGGAGGACGAGGCCGCGGCCCGTGAGCGCGCCATCGACGAGGCCTACGCGCGCGTCGCCCACCTGGCGGCGGACCGGGGCGCCTTCGCCCGGGCCGTCAAGACGCTGCCGGTCGACGCCGACCTGCGGTCGGCGATGTTCCTGCGCCTCGACGGGCGTCCGACCGACCTCTTCGTCTGGCGCGCCATCAGGCCCGAGGCGTCCGACCCGTTCACGAACGATGTGGAGAACTGACCCGTGCCCGAAGTACATGTCATGACCGGGCTCCCCGCCTCGGGGAAGACGACGGCCGCCCGACGGCTCCAGGCCGAGGCCGAGGGCCGGATGCGTCGCGTCAACCTGGACGACCTGCGCACCATGCTGGACGTCCCGGCTCCCGAGCGCGGCCGCTCCCATGCGCACGAGCTGACCGTCCTCGACATCCAGGACGCGGCGGTCCGCTCGGCCGTCGAGGGCGGCTTCGACGTCGTCGTCGACAACACGCACCTGACCCCGCACATCCCCAAGCGGCTGAAGGCCGCGGTCGTCGGCCTCGACGCCCGTTTCGTGGTGCATGACTTCACCGGCGTACCGGTCGAGGAATGCGTACGGCGCGACGCCGCCCGCGAGCGGCCCGTCGGCGAGGAGATCATCCGGATCCTCGCCGACAAGCACGCCAAGGCCACCCGCGGCGGCTGGCGCCTGACCGCGGAGTGGCTGGGCGAACGGACCGCCGCCACGCCGTACGTCCCCGACCCGGCGCTCCCCTCGGCGGTGCTGTGCGACATCGACGGCACGCTCGCGCTGCGCGGCGACCGCGGCCCGTACGACTTCACCCGCTGCGACCTCGATCTGCTCAACGTCTCCGTGGCCCGCGCGCTGCGCGCGTTCCGCAGCGCCGACAACGACACGATCGTGCTGCTGTCGGGGCGCAGCGAGGATCACCGCGCCCTGACCGAGGCATGGCTCGCGCGTCATGAAGTGCCCTACGACGAGCTGTGGATGAGGGCCTCGGACGACGGGCGCGGTGACGACATCGTCAAGGCCGAGCTCTTCGACGCCCACATCCGACACCGGTACGCGGTACGGGTCTCGCTCGACGACCGCGACCGGGTCGTCGCCCTCTGGCGCCGTATGGGCCTGCCGACCTGGCAGGTCAACTACGGCAACTTCTAGACGGCGTCACACCACTGGCGCCTCCCCGTCGAGGAGGATCCGGGCCAGCTCGCGCGGCCGGGAGAACATGGGCCAATGGCCGGTGTCCATCCGCACGAGCTGCCACCGCTCGCTCTTCAGCAGCGTCGCCACGTCGGCGTTCGGCTCCTCGCCGTCCAGCAGGCACTTGATGTACGTCGCCGGCAGCTCGCCGAGCGGGCGGGCCACTTCGGCCGGCTCGGTGAGCGTGGCGCCCGGGTGGGGCGTCGCGCCGGCGACGATGCGCGCGACCTGCTCCGCGTCGAGGCCCTGGCCCTCGAATTCCGCTGCTCCCAGCGGCGCCCAGAAGCCGCCGTTCTCGGCGATCGACTTCTCCACCATCGCCCGGCCGTCCGGCCATGCCGACACGAACGACTCACCGTCCGCCGGCACGTTGGAGTCCACGAAGACCACCCGGGCGAGCCGGTCGCCGATCAGCCCGGCGGCCTGACCGACCGGGATGCCCGCGTAGCTGTGCCCGACCAGAACGACGTCCCGCAGATCGAGGCCCTCGATCACGTCCACGACGTCAGCCACATGCGTCCGCTGCCCCGCCTCCACACCCTGTCTCTCGGCGAGACCGGACAAGGTCACCGCATGAGCACCATGACCGGCCGCCCGCAACTCGGGCACCACCTCGTCCCACGCCCAGGCTCCGAGCCACGTGCCTGCCACCAGTACGAATTCCGTCATGCCGCCAACGTAGCGACGGGGTCCGACAATCGGGCCCGTGGGCTCGCAGTGCAGGGCCCGCCCGTCCGGCATGCTCCCCGTCCCCGTCCCCGTCCCCCTCCCCGAAGACGTGAGTCGCACCGGCCCGTCGGCCGCCCCGCGTCTACCCTTGCTGTATGGGCGGTGACCTGGTCGGACTGTTCCTCTGCGGTGACGTGATGCTCGGCCGCGGAGTGGACCAGATCCTTCCGCACCCCGGCGACCCGGCCCTGCGCGAGCGGTACGTGCATGATGCACGGTCCTATGTGGCGCTCGCCGAGGCGGTCAACGGCCCCATCCCGCACCGCGTGGACTTCGCCTACCCCTGGGGCGTCGCGCTCGACGTCCTGGACGCCGCCGCGCCCGACGTCCGTGTCACGAATCTGGAGACGGCGGTCACCACGAGCGACGAGTTCGTCCCCGGCAAGGCGGTCCACTACCGCATGCACCCCGAGAACCTGCCGAGCCTGACCGCCGCCCGCCCCGACGTGTGCGTCCTGGCCAACAACCACGTCCTGGACCACGGCCGCCGAGGGCTGGAGGACACGCTGGACGCCCTGGCGAAGCACGGCGTGCCCACCGTGGGCGCCGGCGAGGACGCCGAGGAGGCGGCACGGCCCGTGGTCGTCCCCCTGCCCGGCGGCGGACGGTTCGTCGCCTACGCCCTGGGCATGGCGTCCAGCGGCATTCCGCGGGACTGGGCCGCCACCGCGCGGCGCGGCGGCGTCCACTTCGCCTCGGGGCCCAGCCACACCGCCGCCACGCGCCTCCTCACCCGGATCCGGGACACCAGGCGCCCCGGCGACATCGTCATGGTCTCGATCCACTGGGGATCGAACTGGGGGTACGCGCTCTCCCGCGGCGACGTCGACTACGCGCACGCGCTGATCGACGCCGGCGCGGACGTGGTGCACGGCCACTCCTCGCACCACCCCCGCCCCGTGGAGGTCCACCGGGGCAAGCTGGTCCTCCACGGCTGCGGCGACCTGATCAACGACTATGAGGGCATCACGGGCTACGAGCAGTACCGCGACGACCTGCGTCTGCTGTACCTCGTCTCGCTGAGGCCCGAGGACGGCCGACTCCAGGAGGTACGCATGATTCCCCTGAGGGCCCGGCGCCTGCGGCTGGAGCACGCCCCCCGCCGAGACGCGCGCTGGCTCCACGACGTCCTGGGCCGCAAGAGCCGGCCCTACGGCGCGCGGGTCGACCTCGACGAGGACGGAACCCTCGTCGCCCGCCCCGCCTGACGGGCGGCGGCACGCACCGCCCGCGCACACGCTCCGGACCAGGGAGACGAGCGGCACATGTACTTCACCGATCGCACGGACGCAGGACGGCAGCTCGCCGCACGCCTGGAGCACCTCAAGGGCCATGACGTCGTGGTCCTGGGACTTCCCCGCGGCGGCGTGCCGGTCGCCGAACAGGTCGCGGACGCACTCGGAGCGCCCCTGGACGTCTGTCTCGTACGCAAACTGGGGGTGCCCTTCCAGCCGGAGCTGGCCATGGGCGCCATCGGCGAGGGCGGCGTCCGGGTCCTCAACGACCATGTCCTTGCCGACACCCGGGTCTCCGGCGGCGACCTGGCCGCTGTCGAGGCCCGTGAGCGCACCGTGCTCGGGCAGCGGGCCCGGCGCTATCGGGGCGACCGCCCACCGGCCCGCCTCGACGGCCGGACGGCCGTGGTCGTCGACGACGGACTGGCGACGGGCGCCACGGCGGTGGCCGCCTGCCGGGTCGTCCGTGCCCAGGGGGCCGCGCGGATCGTCCTCGCGGTGCCCGTCGCGCCGAGCGACTGGCCGGAGCGGATCGGCCGGGAGGCGGACGAGACCATCAGCGTCCACGAACCGGCGTTCTTCTACGCGATCGGCCAGTTCTACGAGGACTTCTCGCAGACACCGGACGAGGAGGTCGTCGCCTGTCTGGAGCGCCACCACGCCCGGCGCGGCACGGACGACCAGGACCCGGAGGTGCGCATCCCGGCGGGGGAGGCGCGGGTCGGGGGCCACCTGGTGGTGCCCGACGGCGCCCCGGGGATCGTGCTGTTCGCCCACGGCAGCGGCAGCAGCCGGCACAGCCCCCGCAACCGGGCCGTCGCGGAGAGCCTGAACCGCGCCGGTCTCGGAACGCTCCTGTTCGACCTGCTCACCGAGGAGGAGGCAGACGACCGCAGCAATGTGTTCGACACGGAGTTGCTGGCCGGCCGGCTGGCCAGGGCCACGCACTGGCTGGCGGGCCGGCCGGGCCTCGACGGGCTATGGATCGGCTACTTCGGCGCCAGCACGGGCGCCGCGGCCGCCCTGTGGGCTGCCGCCGACCCGCTGTCCGACGTGGCCGCCGTCGTCTCGCGCGGCGGCCGCCCGGACCTCGCCGGGGCGCGCCTCGCGCAGGTGCGCGCCCCGACGCTGCTGATCGTGGGGGGCCGCGATCCCCTCGTCCGGGAGCTGAACGAGACGGCGCAGGCGCGGCTCACCTGCGAGAACCGGCTTGTCGTCGTCGACGGTGCCGGGCACCTCTTCGAGGAGCCGGGCACGCTGGAAGTGGTCGGCGAACTCGCCGCGGGCTGGTTCGCCGACCACTTCCGGAGCGCTCGTGGGTGAGCGCCCGCCCGTTTCCGGAGCGACTGTCAGTACGGTCCGTTGACGTTGTCGATGGAGCCGTAGCGGTCCGCGGCGTAGTTGCAGGCAGCGGTGATGTTGGCGACCGGGTCGAAGAGGTCCATGGACGTACCGGGCACGTGGTAGGCCAGGAAGGTCGGCTCGATCACCTGCAGGAGGCCCTTGGACGGGGTGCCCTTGACGGCGTTGGAGTCCCAGAGGTTGATGGCCTGCGGGTTGCCCGAGGACTCACGCATGATGTTGCGGTGGATGCCCTCGTACGAACCGGGAATGCCGTACTTCTGCAGGACGTCGAGCGACTCGCGGATCCAGCCGTCCAGGTCGTTGGTGTAGCTCTTGGCGGCGGCCGGAGCGGCCTTGGCGGGGGTCTTGGTCGCGGCGGCGCCGGGAGCGGCGCTCCGCTCCTGCGAGCGGTCCGCGCGGTCCGTGCTCGTCGTACGGGCCGAGGACTTCTGCTTCTTGGCGGCGGCGGGCTTCCCGCTCAGCGAGAGTTCCAGACCGGGGTGAATAAGTGACGGATTGTCACCGACGGCCTTGCGATTCGCCTGGTACAGGGCCTTCCAGCCGCCTCGCACACCCTGTTCGTGCGCGATCACGGAAAGGGAGTCACCGCCGACGACGGTATAGATCTTGGCGGCGGAATTCCCCGCCGCGGGAACCGATTCCGCGATCTTCGCCGGGCTGGTGAAGGCGGTCTTCTGGATGGGCGCGACGGCGGGCGCCGCGTTCGGCGCCGCGTGCGCGCCGGCCGTCGCGACGAGGGGGAGAGCCAGCGCGGCTCCACCCGTACTCGCGAGGGCGATACTGCGGCTGAGGGGACGTCGCTTGGGGCGCCGGTGCTTACCGTGAGCGGGCATGAAGGATTCCTCTCCGGCGCCTGCGGGGTGAGCTGTCGGGTTCGGGCTGGAGCTGCCCGGCCGCACGGGTGCGGCTTCACCCCAAGCCGCTCCGGAAATCCGGGCGGCGAAAAAACTGGGTCCCCCGCTCCTGCCGACGGGTGAATGGCTGGTCTTTTCGGACGGTGGCAGGATTCGGCGATCCGTCCGGGTCGAGGGTGACCGTAGGCGAGAAATGTCGGACGGAACAAGGCTGGGCGTGGATGCGAAATGAACAGGGAATTCAGAAATGAGTTCCCGGCGGCGACGAGCACACCGAACTGCCTTGGGGCGTAAGGGGAGGGGGTCCGTCCGGATAGGTTGCGTCCCGATCGCGTGATTCATGTCACCCGGACGGCCAAAACGGTCATACCCGTAAATTAAGCCGAGTCGAGAAAAGGGACACAAGGGCATGAAATTGCCCTTGTGTCCCTTTTGGTAGGGACTGATGGTGTACGTCAGCCTGTGATGCTCGAGGCGCCGGTCTCGATGTGACCGGTGTAACGGCGCGACCAGGTGCCGTCGATGTCGGCCGTGATCGTGAAGTCGTACCAGCCGTCGTTGTACGCCACGGCGTTGAAGAAGTCCTCGCGCGAGGAGTTCGCCGGGACCGTGTACGTCCACGGCCCGTCCGTGCGGTAGGCGTTCGAGCGGATCGTGAAGGTCGCGGGACCGGCCGAGGCGTTGGTCATCCTGAAGTAGATCGCCGTCTTCCCGGTGCCCGGCTCGGTCGCGAACCGCGCCGCCACCTCGATCGCCTTGCCGGCCTTCGACGCGTCACCGATGAAACGGCGCAGGAAGCGGTTGGGGCCCATCATCGAGATGTCGTACTTGCCCGACCCGGACCCGAGCCCGATGTTGAAGAAGTCCGTGGACGTCGCCCCCGGGTCCACCGTGTACTGCCATGCCGCCGTGTCCCGGTGCTGGTGCGGGTGGATCGTGAAGTGCGCGGCCCGCTTCGCCTGCGCGCCGTGGTTCGTCATCGAGAACCAGGCGAGGATCTTGCCCGCCGCACCGAACTCGAACCGGTCGAGGTTGCCGTTGACCTGGTACGGCACGGCGCGCGCCGGACGGGTGCCGGACTCCTGCGCGGGCAGGGCGTTGTCCTGCGGCACCGGGTTCGGCAGCGGGCCGCAGGTGGACTGCCCGATGACCTTGGCCGTGGAGGGCAGGCCGGAGGGAACTCCGTACACCGGCCGCGCGAAGTCGAAGACACCCGTCAGGTCGCCGGTGACCTTCCGCCGCCAGGCGCTGATGTTCGGACAGGTGGCGGGGGTTCCGATGGCGGCCGTCCAGGTCTCCATGAAGCGCAGGACCGAGGTGTGGTCGAAGACCTCGGAGCTCACCCAGCCGCCGCGCGTCCAGGGCGACATGACGAGCATCGGGACACGGAAGCCCAGGCCGACCGGCACGCCGTCGATGTACTCGCCTGGGGTCCCGGGCGGAGCGACCGGCGGCGGCACATGGTCGAAGAACCCGTCGTTCTCGTCGTAGTTGAGGAACAGCACGGTCGAGTCGAAGACCTCGGGGTTCGCGGCCAGCGCGCGGTAGACGAGATCGACGAAGTGCGCGCCGTCGCCGGGCGGGGCGTAGGGGTGCTCGGAGAACGCCTCGCTCGCCACCACCCAGGAGACCTGTGGAAGGGTTCCGGCGAGGGCGTCGGCGCGGATCGCGGCGGCTATGTCGTCCGGGGTGGAGCCGGTGACCTTCGGCACGGAGCCCATGCCGCGGTCGTACAGCGGGTCGCCCGGCCGCGCGTCGGTGAACTTCTTGAAGTACGCGAGGCCGTTGTCGCCGTAGTTGTCCTGGGCGTTCTGGTAGACCTTCCAGCTCACACCGGCCCGTTGGAGCGCCTCGGCGTACGTCTCCCAGGTGAGCCCGGACTCTTCGCCGCCGTCCTTGCTGGAGGCGTCGATCTTGCCGCTCCAGAGGAAGGTGCGGTTCGGGCCCGTGGCGCTGAGAGCCGAGCAGAAGTACGCGTCGCAGACGGTGTAGTTGTCGGCGAGGGCGTAGTGGAAGGGGATGTCACCGCGGTCGAGATAGCCGAGGGTGCGGGTGTTGCCGACGCCCGTGACCCAGTTGTCCATCCGGCCCTTGTTCCACGCGGCGTGCTGCGAGGTCCAGCTGTGCGGCAGGTCCCCGTTGCACTGCGCCAGGGTCTCCCCGTCGACACCGCCCGCCGGCGGGGTGGCGCTCAGCTTCCACGGGTACTGGCGGCCGCCCCAGTTGGGCTGGTTGAACATGCCCCAGCCGCCCGGGATGTTCCCCGCCGCCCGGTCGCCGAAGCCGCGGACGCCGCGCAGTCTGCCGAAGTAGTGGTCGAAGCTGCGGTTCTCCTGCATGAGGATCACGACGTGCTTGACGTCGGTGATGGTGCCGGTCGCGGCGGAGGCGGCGGCCGACGCCGTGCCCGTGGGCAGCGTCGCACCCGCCACGAGCCCTGCCCCGATCCCGACGAATCCCCTGCGGCTGATGGGAGTCATGCCCCGCCTCTCGTGTCCCCGCGTGCCTCCTTGGCACACGGTGGACAGGATGGGGGAGGCGAGCTTAAAGGTATACCTTCGTGCGGTAATTCTTGGGTGAACTTACGAAGGGCGGCGGATGGTGGCGATTTGATTGGTCATGAAACGAACCAATGCGACGAGCGACACCGTACGGGTGCCGGTCAGCGTCGGGCGCGCCGACGGGCGATGAGCAGGCCGAGGACGATCCCCACGAGCAGAGTGACCGTGAGGACGCTCCAGAGCGGCAGCGTGACCTCCGAGAACCACAGGCGGATCGTGACCGAGTCGGTGTTCACCGCGATGAACCAGATCGCGAGGGCCGCGAGTACCACGAAACCGATCGTGCGCAGGCGCATGTCCTTGCCCTTGACCGTCACGGTCGGGGGAGGATGCGTCGATGATGCCTTACGGGCCATGCAGCCCATTATCGGACGTTTCGGGCGAGCGCGCTGGCTGTCGGATGTCCGTCATGGCCGGGATGCCTCGATTCGTGCCGAGGGTTAGGCTGCGTCGACGACCGCAGATGATCCGCTGACGGATGCCCGCCGACAGATGTCCGTCGACGCCGAGTGCGAGGCACGATGGCAGAGCGTGAGGAACAAGCGGGGCAGGAAGCCCCGGAGGTACCGGCAACCCCCGAAGGGCGGGAAGCCTCTGTGGGGCGTGGCCCCGAGGGGCGACAGGCCGTCGCCGTCTTCGACGACAGCGGTCTGGTCGTCGTCTGGACCCGGGCCGCCGAACGCCTCCTCGGCGTCCCCCGCGCCGCCATCCTCGGCCGCCCCGTGACCGAACTGCTCACGCTCGTCGACCTCGAGAAGTTGACCGAGGGAGTCACGGTGGGGCCGGTGGGGGAGGGGGACCCTCCCGGCCGCTGGGGTCTGTGGCCCGCAGGTCCGCTTCCCGGCGGAATCCGTTCCGGAGTCCTCGACGCCGTCTTCACCCAGTCCCCGGTCGGCCTGCACGTGCTCGACGCCGACCTGAACGTCCTCCGGATCAATTCGGCGGCCGGCGGGTTGCGCGGGGCCTCCGAGGAGGAGATCATCGGCCGCCCGTTCTCCGAGGTCTACTCCCGATTCGGCGCCGGATCGTTCGAGGACGCCCTCCGTGAGGTCCTGGCCTCAGGTGTGCCCATCTTCGACCAGCGGGTCGCGGGCTACCCCCTCGCGGATCCCGAACGCGAACACATCTACACGGTCTCCGTCTTCCGGCTCGAGGACGACCTGGGCCGTCCCCTCGGCCTCGTCGCCTCCGCCGTCGACGTCACCGCCCGCGACCGTGCCCGCGACCGGCTGGCCGTGCTGCACCGCGTCCACGCGCGGATGGGGCTCCGCCTGGACGCCGTCCAGTGCGCCCGCGAGCTCGTCCGGGCCGTCGTGCCCACCTTCGCCGACGTCGCCCACGTCGCCCTCACCACCGCGGAGCTCCACAGCCCCGACACGGACACGACGTGGGGAGACACGGCACTGCGCTGCGTGGCCGGCTGGCCCCCCGAGGCGGACGAGGCGCCGGAGGTGGGCGCCGCCCTGGACATGCCCTACGGCGACGCGCACGGGCCGGCTCCGTACGTGGAGGAGGCTCACGCGGCCGGGCCCACCCTCGTCGTGCCCCTCACCCTGCGCAGCGTCCTCCTCGGCGTCGCCCACTTCTCCCGGCCGCGCAGGCCCGACCCCTTCGAGGACGACGATCTGCGTCTCGCGGCGGACCTCGCCGCCCACACCGCCGTCTGCCTCGACAACGCCCGGCGCTACGAGCACGACCACGCGGTGGCACTCGCCCTGAAGGGAAACCTCGCCCGGTCGGGCCGCACCGGCCGGAGCGCCCTGGAGACGGCACACCGCTACCTCCCCACCGGACTCGGCGGCGGCGCCTGGTTCGACGTCATCCCGCTCTCCGGCAACCGTGTCGCCCTGACGGTCGGTCATGTCGAGGGCATCGGCCCGGAGGCCATGGCGGCCATGGTTCAACTCCGTTCGGCTGTCCAGGTGTTGTCCGCGCTCGACCTCGACCCGCACGATCTGCTCGCACGGCTCGACGACACCACACGCCGCCTCGGCGAGGAACGCGTGGCCGCCGGTACGGGGGGACCGCTGACCGCCCAGTGCGTGTACGCCGTGCACGACCCGGTCACGGAGACCTGCGCGATCGCCCGCGCCGGCCACCAGACCGTCCTCGTCGGACACTCCGACGGAAGCTGGCGGAGCGGTCTCCTGGAGGAGACGACCGCGCTGGGCGGTGAAGGTCCGCCGTTCGCCGCCGACGAGATCCCGGTGCCACCCGGCAGCACCCTCGTCCTCCTGTCCGGCCGGGCCGCCCCCGACGACGCGGCGCTCGCCGGGCTGCGCGCGCGGCTGGCCGGCGCGGTTCCGCCGCGTGCGATCAGCGCATCGGACCTCCACGACCTCCCCCTCGACCAGGCGGCCGTCCTCGTCGCCCGCACCCGGTCGCTCGACGCGGACGACGTCGCCTGCTGGGAGGTCACCCCCGAACTGACCGCCGTGTCCGAGGCCCGCCGCTGGGCCGTCCGCACCCTTGAGGAATGGGGCCTGACGGAGACGGCCTTCGCCGTCGAGCTCATCGTCAGCGAGCTCGTGACCAACGCGATCCGCCACGGCACCCCACCGATCCACCTCCGCATCATCCGCAACCCCGCGGATCACACGGTGACCTGCGAGATCTCCGACGCGGGGACCGCCGCCCCGCATCTGCGCCGGGCCAGGGCGGCCGACGAGGGCGGACGCGGCATCTTCATCTCCGGGGAGCTGTCGGACCGCTGGGGTGTCCGCTGGTCGGAGCAGGGCAAGACGGTCTGGACCGAGACCGCGTACACGCCCTGAGAACACGCCCTGAGACCCCTCGCCGGGCTTGAGCCCCGAGCTCAGCGTCCGTCGCGCGGCCCGCCGAAGGGCGTGGCGGTCCTCGGCCGCGGACCGGCGTCGTCCTGAGCCCGCAGGTCCGCGTCGTCCCGGGCCCACAGCGAGCGCACATGGCTGAGATGGCGGACCATGCAGGCCTCCGCGCCCCTCGCGTCGCCCGCCGGCATCAGGTCGAGCAGCTCCAGGTGCTCCTCGGCGGACGGCAGCAGCTCGCCGCGCTCGTCAAGGGCCGTCAGACCGTACAGCCGGGAGCGCTTGCGCAGGTCGCCGACCGTCTCCACCAGGCGCGCGTTGCCCGACAGGCCGAGCAGGGTGAGATGGAATCGGCGGTCCGATCCAGGTAGCCGATGAGGTCATGGGCGCGGGCCGCCGCCACGATCTCCTCGGCGATGGGACGCAGTGCCCGCAGCTCCTCGCGGCCCGCCGTGAGTGTCACCCGGCCCACGGTCGGCACCTCGATCAGCAGACGGATGTCCGTGTACTGGTCGAGGTCGCGCTCGTCGACCTCGGTGACGCGGAAGCCCTTGTTGCGTACCGGCTCTACCAGCCTCACGGGCGAGGTCGGGCATCGCCTCGCGCACCGGCGTCGCGGAGATGCCGAAGTCCTCGGCCAGGCCCGGCGCCGAGTACACCGCGCCCGGCTTCAGCTCGCCGGAGATCAGCGCGGCGCGCAGAGCGTGGGCCACCTGGTCGCGCAGGCGTTCCCGGGTGGTGACCAGCCGGGTCTGCTTCAGATGCCCCATGTGCCGTTCTCCGATGTCCATGTGACGCGCCGCCCGGCGGCCGGGAGTGGCGCCGCGCCCTCGCACGATTGCACACGAGGAAGCGTCTCGGGAACGGGTCGTCGGGGCCGAGGGCGGCCCGCTAGTCCGGGGGCTCGGGTACCGGGGGTTCGCGCCCGGGAGGTGCCTCGGGCGGTGTGGAGTCCGGTGGTTCCTCCGCCGGTTCGGGCTGCTCCGGCCTGCCGGGGTCGGGGTCGGATCCGGGAGTGGGGTCGGGGTCGGACTCGGGGCTGGGGTCGGGGTCGGACTCGGGAGTGGGGTCGGGGTCGGATCCGGGTCGGGGCTCGCGGGGGACGGGGTCCGGTTCGGCGGGCACGGTCATGGCTCACTCCTGCGCTCCGGGTTCTCCAAGGGGCTGGTCGCCGGCCCCTGCAGCACGCGGCCGTCGGACGCCGCGAAGCGGGAGCCGTGGCAGGGGCATTCCCAGGTGTCCTCCAAGGCGTTGAAGCCGAGCTCGCAGCCCATGTGGGTACAGCGCGGCGGACGGGCGACGAGATAGTGGCGCGCCACCGAGGCCTGCGCCCTGACCACGTCGGGGAATTCCCGCAGCGGCAGGGTCCGGCGCGGGTCGAACAGTTCGGTCCAGTCCGGACGCGGTCCGCCGGTCACATGCGCGGCGAGCAGCCGGCCCGCCATCACTCCGTTGCTCATCCCCCAGCCACCGAAACCCGTGGCCACGAAGACGTGCTGCGTGTCCGGGTGCTCATGACCGACGTACGGGAGATGGTCCGCCGACCGCACGTCCTGCGCGGCCCACCGGTACGTCTCCCGCGCCTCGCCGAACCCCGGGAAGATGCGGCGCGCCCAGCCGGTGAGCCGTTCGAGACGCTCGCCCGTGTGATCCGTACCGGGTTCGAAGGCCTCGCCGGTGACGATGAGCAGCCGGTGGCCGTCGTCGTACGGCGCGGTGCGCACCGAGCGGGTGCGGTCCTCCGGCGTGAGATACATGCCGTGCGGCGCCTGGTCCGTGGGCACCGGGGCCGCCACCACGAGCTCGCGCCGCACCGTGAGCCTCGTCAGCAGCGAACTGTGCACGGTCAGCGGGAAATGGGTCGCCACGACGACGTCCCGCGCGTGGACCGTGTGACCGGCCTCGGTCGTGATCCGGCAGTCCGCGTGCTCCCGCAGCCCGGTGACCCGCGTGTGCTCGTGGACCCTGCCGCCACGGGCGACGAGATCCTCCGCGAGACCGAGCAGGAAGCGGCGGGGATGGAAGAGGAGCTGGTCGTCGAGGCGTACCGCCGCGGCCACCGGGAAGGGGAGTTCGGTTTCCGTCACGTACGCGGTGTCGAGACCCGCCTCCAGGGCGGCAGCCGCCTCGGAGCGGATCTCCTCGGCCCGTCGCGCGTCCGTGACGTACGTGCAGGAGGGGGCGCGCTCCAGCTCGGCGTCGATGCCCGTCTCCTCGCAGAGCCGGACGACGTGCTCCAGGGCCTCCTGCTGGGCGCGGGCGTACCGGGCGGCGGCGAGGATGCCGTGGGTGTCGCGGAGCCGGGCGTAGGTGAGGCCGTGCAGGGCGGTCAGCTTCCCCGTGGTGTGGCCCGTGACGCCGCCGCCGATCCGGCCGGCCTCCAGGAGTACGACCTCGCGCCCCGCGCGGACGAGTTCGTGCGCGGTGCAGACGCCCGCGATGCCGCCGCCGATGACGACGGCATCGGCCGTCAGGTCCTCGGCGAGGGCCGGACGATCGGGGGAGGGGGTGTCATGCATCCAGTACGACATGCCGAAACTCACGTCCGCCGGCATCGCGCGCTCCTTCGGGCCGGGGCGGGGACCGTCGGCCCGCGTCTGCCCGCCAGGCTCCGGATCACGCGCGGCCTGGACCTGCGGCCGGGGGCTACGACTACGACCAGGCTACGGCTTCGGGGCGAGGCGCTCGACCGCGACGAGCGCCGCGTCGTCGCCGAGATGGCCGCCCGCGTAGACGCGCAGGTCGTCCCGCAGCCGGCCGAGCAGGGTCGGCGGATCGTCCCCGACCCAGGCCGCGAGACGCTCCGTCAAGGGGTAGAAGGCGCGCGAGTGGTCGCGGGCCTCGATGACCCCGTCGGTGTACAGCAGGAGCACGTCGCCCACGTCGAAGGGGAAGGTCTCCACCGTGACGTCGGGGGAGAGCACGTCCGCGAGCCCCAGGGGTGGGCTCGCGTCCGCGGTGTCGAGGGGGACGACCCGCCCGTGCCGCAGCAGCAGCGGCGGCGGGTGCCCGCAGTTCACCAGCCGTACCACCGGCTCCTGATCGGGGATGTCGAGGACCAGCGCGGTGACGAAGGCCTCGTCGGCGTCGTCGGCCGGCTCGTCGGGGCCGGATCCCGGCTCCTTCGCGGTCTCCGGCTCCTCCGCCGACCCCACGCCCGCCTCCAGATGCCCGATCAGCGCGGGCAGCTCCGACTCCCGCCGGGCCGTGACCCGGAAGGCGCCCAGGACGAGCGACGCCTCGCTGATCGCGTCGAGGCCCTTGCCCCGGGCGTCCCCGATCAGCAGCCGGGTCCCCGTGGCCGTACGGGCGGCCGCGTAGAGGTCGCCCCCCATCTGCGCCTCCTCCTCGGCCGCGAGGTAGACGGACGCGATATGGAGGGGGCCCGCGCGGTGGGGCAGCGGGCGCAGGACGACGCTCTGGGCGGCCTGGGCGATCGAGCGCAGCCGCGACACCCGGCTCTCGTCGCGTTCGCGCAGGTAGGCGAAGAAGGTGACGATGACCGAGATCAGGATCAGCGCCACGATCTGGTAGGTGTGGTTGAGGTCCGTCAGGCTCGTCCGCGCGATCGCCACCACCGCCTGCGCGAGGACCGCGACGGCGCCCACGAACGCCGTCATGCGCGGCCCCGCGAACGAGGCCGTCACCGCCGGCGCGGCGATCAGGAACGGTCCCAGATGGACCTCGGGAGGAGCCAGGATGTCCACCACGGTCACCACGGCGATCAGCGCGAACGAGGCGGTGAGCAGCAGCCGGCCGCCGCGCCGTGAGAGGCGGGGTGAGGGGTAGCGCCGGCGGGCATCCATGTGAAAGGCATACATCAGGTGATGGGGCATGTCCTGTTGCCGGGCTCCACGGCGCGGCGCGCGGCGCGCCTGCGCTGGTGCCGCCGCCGAATCGCTCGGCGAGGGAGCGTCCGTACGCACCGTGCGCCACCTCCTGCACAGGCCCCCCGGCCCCCTACCTCCGGCCTCCGGCCCGACACCGCCACCGGCTCGGTCGGTCAGGTCCGGCGCGCCGTCGCGTAGTCGGTGAGGCTGCGGACGGCCCGCCAGCCACGGCCCTCCGCCTTGGAGACGTCCAGGACGACCCGGTGGGCGAGCTGATCGACGGCGTACCGGGTCAGCGGCGGCTCGGCGCCCGGGCGAAGGCGCGCCACGGCCTCGGCCGCCGCCGCCGCGCCGCGGGCCAGCGGCAGAGGAAGGTGGTGGACCCGGGCGCGGACATCGTGGGCCCGCAGGACGGTCCTGATCGCCTCGTCGCGGCGGTACGGCACGGGGTCGGCGATGTTGTACGCGCCCGGGCCCCAGCCGGCGGCGCCCAGGCACGCGTCGGCGAGGTTCTCGACGGCCGTCAGGCTCAGGACGACGTCGGGGCCGGGCAGCAGCACCCGGCCGGCCCGCACGCGCGCGAGGAGCCGCGGCACGAGGTGCGGGTCGCCGGGGCCGTAGACCGCGCGAGGCCGGAGGACCACCGCCCCGGCGGCCAGTGCGAGGGCCTCGCCGGCCGCCTTCGTACGGCCGTAGGCGTTCAGCTGGCCGCGCACGGGATGGTCCTCGGTGATCCGGTCACGGCCGGGACCGGGCTCGTACACGCTGGCACTGCTCACCCAGACCACCGGGCGGCCCGCCGCCGCCTCCATGAGCCGGGCCGTGCCGTCGACGTTCACGGCCCGCATCGTCGCATCGGCCGGCGAACCGGGCACGGGGTCGCCGACCGCTGCCGCGCAGTGCACGACGAGGTCGGCCCCGGCGAGATCGGGCAGCGTGGTCTCGGCGTCCCACGGGACGTGCCGGCCGACCGGCCCTGGCCGCCGCCCCACGCACAGGACGTCGGCCCCACGGGCGGCGGCGAGGGAGGCGACATGGGAGCCGCAGAAGCCGCTCGCGCCGGTGACGGCGATCGTGATCATGCGGGGGACTCCGTGAGGGGGCGGGTGGCGGTGGTCGCGCGGACGGTCAGCCGGCGCCAGCCGGGCAGCGCGGCGCGCCGGTCCACGCGGGAGGCGACGACGGTCGGACGGTACGGGGCGAGTGCGGCGAGCACGTCGTCGAGCTGCGCCAGGGCGAGCCGCGCGCCGGGGCAGGCGTGCGGACCGGCACCGAAGACGAGCCGTGCGACGGCGGGCGGGGCGGGGCGGTGGGCGTCCGGCGGTTCGCGGTCGGCCCCCACGGCATGCCGCGCCACGAGCACGAGCCGGTCCCCGGCCTTCACCGGACACCCGCCGAGCACGGCGTCGGCGGCCGCCACGCGCGGCAGCAGCGGGGACGGCGCGGTGACGCGGAGCAGTTCGTCGACGAGAGCGGGCCGCAGCCGGTCGTCGGCGGCCTGCTCCCACAGACCGCCGTCGGCACACCACGCGGAGGCCCGCGGCACCGCGGCGACGGTGGTGTTGACGGCCGCGACCGCGATCATGGCGCGCAGCGCGGTCGGGGTCGCCGATCCGTCCGCCAGCAGCGCCTCCAGACGTGCCGTGGCCTTCGCCGCCGCGCGGGCGGTGCCCGGGAGCCGCGGTCCGGGAAGGTGGTCGCGGACGGCGGCGGCCGCGGCGTCCGCCGCCGCCTCGGCGAGGGCCGAGGGGTCGGCGGGGGTGTCGAGGAGGGCCCGTACGGTCGCGCCGGCGAGCTCCCGGGCCAGCGGCACGAGGTCGACGGGGTGCCCGGCGGCGAGCGGGGCGAGGCGGCGGGCGAGCACGGCCCGCCACACGGGTCGCAACCGCTCGACCCCGGCCGCACCGAAGTCCCCGGCGACGGCGCGCCGGGTGTTGCGGTGGTCGCCCCCCTCCTGGTCGAACAGGCTTCCCCCACCGGACAGTTCACGCACCACGCCCCCGGTGGTGCCGGCCGCCGCACGGTCCAGCGGGATGCGGGTGAGCGCCTCGCGGTACTCCTCGGTGCCGCTCACCAGAACCGCCCGGCCGGCCCGTGCCACGGGCCGGCGGCGCACGGCCGCGAGCAGAGCGAACAGCAGCGGATGCGACCGCGTGTACACCTGCCGGTCCCGCCGCCGCGCGTCCCGCAGAGCGGCCATGCGATCAGGCGTGGCACCGGGGGCTCCCGAGCCCCGCGCGTCACGACGGGGACTGGGGCCGTCAGGAGCCCCGCCGGGGGTGGCGTTCGTGTCCGGTGCGGTGGAGGCCGGCGCGTCGGTACCGGGGCAGCAGGGGGCCGCGTTCGCGTCCGGTCGGGCGGCGTCCCGCAGGGCCGCCGAGTCGGTCCCAGGACAGGGGCCCCCAGGAGCCCCGCCGGGGGTGGCGTTCGTGTCCCGTTCGGCCGTGGTCCGCGCGTGCGCAGCCGCGTCGGTACCGGGGCAGGGGCTGTGCGACGCCCCGCCCGGGGTGGCGTTCGCGTCCGGTTCGGTCGTGGTCCGCGCGTACGCCGGCGCGTCGGTGCCGGGCGCGGCGCACCGTCCCGTCTTCGGTTCCGCACCCGTACCCACGGCCCGGGCGGCCGTCATCGGACCGGCTCCGTCGGACGCGCGGCCGCCAGGCGTGCCGTTGCCGCGCGGTCCGGCTTCAGCGAGCGGCCGGACAGCGGGATGTCCGCGAGCAGCAGCGCGTCCGGGCGGGCCGCACCCATGCGCCGGAGCGGGCCCGCGAGCGCCGCCCGCACCCGGTCGCGGTCGGCCTCACGGCGGGGCTGGACGACGGCGACCAGCCGCTCGTCGCCGTCACCGGCCGGGACGCCCACCAGGAGCGCGAGTTCGACCCCGGGCACGTGCAGCGCGGGCTCGTAGAGGCCGGGGTAGATGTTCTCCGCCCTCCTCAGCACCATGTCCTTGCAGCGCCCCGCGAGCACGATCCGGCCGCGCGCGTCGAGCAGCCCCCGGTCGCCGGTTCGGACCCAGGGCTCGGGCTCCTCGCCGAGGTAGCGGTTCCGTGCCCCGCGCCCGGTCAGCAGCAGCTCGCCGCCCGGCCCGGTCCTCGCCGTCACCCCCGGCAGCGGCGCGCCCACCAGGTCGCCGTCGCCCGAGAACGCCGCCTTCTCCGCCTGCTCGACGGCAGCCGCCGGGAAAAGCTCGGTGAGCGCGTACACGCCCCACGCCTCGTCCGCCCCGGCGCGCCGCACACGCGTGAGCAGCTCGGCGCTGGCCGGCGCGGAACCGGTCCACACCCGCCCGCCGAACCGCGCGTCCACGGCCAGCACCGCCCTCAGCTGAGGCGGCGTCAGATAGGTGGCCTGCGGGTCGAGTCGCTGCATCTGGCGGGCCAGTACACCAGGGGACCGGGCGGGCAGAGCGACCGGCGCCCCGCTCGCGAGCGACGGAACGAGGACGAAGAACGTACCGCCGAGCACGGGACGCCCCGGCTTCGGACGTACGAGATCGGTCACCGTCGCCATACCGGCGGCCAGCGACGCACGCGTGTGGACCACCGCGCGCGGGCGTGAGGTCGTGCCCGACGTGAAGACGATCACCGCGTCCCCGTCCTCGTCCACCGCAGGCGGCAGGACCGACGTACCCGGCACCGCCTCCAACACCGGTGCGCACCCCGGCAGTCGGCGTCCGACCGTGGCCACCGGGCCGCCGAGCTCCGCGAGGTCCGGCAGCGCGAGCCGGGCCCGGCGGGCGAGCGGCCGCGCCCAGCCGGCGACCGCCTGCGCGGCCGCGTCGGCGAGCACGATGTCGGGGCGGGCCAGCGCGAGGCGGGCCCGCAGGACATCGGGGCCCGCGCCCGGGTCGAGCACGGCCGCCCGCAGCCCGAGCCGGTGGACGGCGAGCATCACGGCGAGCGCGCGCGGCCCTGGTCGTACCGCGACCCCCACCGTGTCACCGCGCTGCAGACCCCGCGCGTGCAGCGCGGACGCGTAGCGGTCCGCGAGGTCGGCGAGCTCCCCGCAGGTGGCCTTCGTGCGGACGGCACCGGAGCGGGTCGTGCCGAGCACGGCCGGGCGGCCGGGGTCCGACCGCAGGGTGTGAGCGAGAGCGTCCAGCATCAGCGAGGGTCCTCCCCGTGCCCCCCGGGTCCCCTGTCCAGGTACCAGCGGGCGGTTCCGACGATCCCGTACGCGCGCAGGCGCCGGGTGGAGTTCTCCACGACCATGTCGCGGGCGTGCACGATGGCGGTGGTGCTGCGGCGCACCCGGTTCAGGAAGAGCCGGTCGGTGGGGGAGGGCCGGCGGGGCATCCCGCCCACGGTCTCGTACAGCCGAGCCGTGATCGCCATGTTGTTCCCGGCGTGCATCCGGTACGGGGCGAGGTATCCGTGCCGGCGCCGGTGCGCCGGCCGTACCCGGCCGAAGAACGCGGCGACGCGGACGAGCATACGGAACAGGGCCCTGCCGACCGGCCCGTGCTCGTCCCTGCGGGCGTCGATCCGGCCGCACACCAGCCCCGCGCCCCCGCGCAGCGCGGCCCGGGCCGCCGCCGTCCAGCCGGGGTGCGGAAGGCAGTCGGCGTCCGTGCGGGCCAGCAGCGCGGCCCCGTGGCCGATCGCGTACCGGAATCCGGTGTCCACGGCGCAGCCCACGCCCTTGTCGCGCTCGTCGAGCACATGGACGGGGAACGGCGCACGCTCCGCGAACGCGCGGGCGATCGCCGCGGTGTCGTCCTCGGACGCGTTGTCCACCACGACAAGCTGGAAGTCCCGGTCCGCCTGGGCGGCGAGCGCCTCCAGGGTGTCGCCGATGCGTGCCGCCTCCTGATGCGCGGGCACCACGACCCACAGTGCGTCGTTCACGCCTTCTCCCAGACCATCGTCATGATGCTGACGCCACCGCCGAGGCCGACGAGCAGCACGCGGTCACCGGGGCGCAAGCCGTCGTGGACACGGTCGAGCTGGACCCCCAGCGTCGCGCTCGCGACGTTGCCGAGCTCGGGGACGGTGACGACGAGCCGGTCCTCCGGAACGCCGGTGATCTCCACGAACCGCTGCAGGTACGGCACGGTGACCTGATGGACCAGGACGTACCGGAAGTGGCGCCACTCGAGGCCCGTACGGTGCAGCACCCGGTCGATCACCGACGTGCCCACCTTCTCGAACACCTCGCGCAGCTCGCTGCCGTCGCCCCGGAAGTACGTGTGCTCGTCGCCGCGCGGATGGCGCGAACCGCCGCCGAATATTCCGCCCACCGGCCAGTGCTCGGAGTGCGTCTCGGTGTCCACGTCGAGGATCCCGCCGCGGTCCACCGCCTCCAGGACCACCGCGGCACCCGCGTCACCGAAGGTGTAGCCGGCGAACCCGTCCCGGAACTGGGCCAGGTCCGCGGGGTCGTGGCGGACGGCACGGCTCGGCGTCTCCCCGGTGACGACGAGGGCCCGCCGGGCCCGACCGGCCAGGATCATGCTCCGGGCCAGGTCGATGCCGTTGACGAAGCTGTTGCAGGCGTTGGTGA
The DNA here is from genome assembly GCF_042902595.1 of Streptomyces sp. NPDC012508. NCBI lineage: Bacteria > Bacillati > Actinomycetota > Actinomycetes > Kitasatosporales > Streptomycetaceae > Streptomyces > Streptomyces sp. NPDC012508. Next base: position 775,207 of record NZ_JBIBEO010000002.1, on the reverse strand, counting down.
CGTCCAGCGCGTGGGCCCGGGAACCCAGCTCGGCCTGCACGATGTGCGCGGTGGCGGGTTCCACCATGTCGCGCGTGGCGGAGGCGAACACCAGCAGATCGATGTCCTGAGGCTCGGCCCCGGCCCGCGCGAGGGCCTGCCGGGCGGCCCCCACCGCCAGAGTGGAGGCGTACTCGCCCGGCCCCACGACGCGCCGGGTCACGATCCCGGTGGCCCGCTCGAACACCCCGGCGGGCAACGCCATCCCACTGCCGGCCTCGACCCGGCGCCGCAGCCGCTCCGAATCCATGACCCGATCGGGCAGACACGCGCCGACCCCGGTGATCCCGATACGGAGGGGGCCGTCCGCGACGGCCTGATGACTGTTCATACGACGGAGGCTACGAAGGAAGGAAGCCACGGACCTGAGTGTCCGTACTCAACCTCCCTGAGGGAAAGCCCTCGTTCCTGGGTGGGGCCCTCGGGTCCGACAGGACGGGAACGACACCGCCCCACCGGCGTGCCGACGGCGGCGGTCCCGCACGGGGCCGGGCGAGGGGAGGGGGTGAGGCCTCGCGTGCCCTGCCGATACGGTGGTCGGAAGATCGTTCGGCGGAAGGTGACGGGAACATGCGACTCATTCAGGCCCCCGGCCCGACGGAGCCCCGACGATGACGGCGGACACCCCCGGCTCCACGGAGGCAGACGCTCCGCACGTTCTGGTACGCACCGAAGGACGGGCCGGGTTCCTCACCCTGAACCGCCCCCGGGCCATCAACGCGCTCACCCACCCGATGGTGCTCCGCATCCAGGAGGCGCTGACGGCCTGGGAGCACGATCCGGCCGTCGAGACCGTCGTCATCCAGGGCGCCGGGGAGCGCGGACTGTGCGCGGGCGGCGACATCCGCGCCATTTACGACGACGCCCGCACCGGAGGCACCGCCACCCTCGGCTTCTGGCGCGACGAGTACCGGCTCAACGCCCACATCGCCCGCTACCCCAAGCCCTACGTGGCCTTCATGGACGGCATCGTGATGGGCGGCGGAGTCGGCGTCTCGGCCCACGGCTCCGTCCGCGTGGTCACCGAACGGTCCCGTGTGGCGATGCCCGAGACGGGCATCGGCTTCGCCCCCGACGTCGGCGGCACCCACCTGCTGGGCCGGGCACCCGGTGAGCTGGGCACCCATCTCGCCCTGACCGGTGCCCAGGCCGACGCCGCCGACGCCCTCCTCACCGGCCTCGCCGACCATTTCGTACCGTCCGAGGACCTGCCCCGTCTGGCCGCGGAGCTCACCCGTGCGCCCGCGCACGAGGTGCTGCCCCGGTTCGCGCGGCCGGCACCGCCCGGCCGGCTGGCGGCCGCACGCGACTGGATCGACGCCTGCTACGCGGCCGGCACCGTGGAGGAGATCGTCGACCGGCTCCTCGACCACGGCGCCCCCGAGGCCAAGGAGACCGCCACCCTCCTGCTCACCAAGTCGCCGACCGCTCTCAAGGTCACCCTTGCCGCCGTCCGCCGCGCCCGGTCCCTGGGCTCCCTGGAGGCCGTCCTCGACATGGAGTTCGGGCTGTCCAGCGCCGCCCTCTCCTCCGCCGACCTCGTCGAGGGCATCCGCGCCCAGGTCGTCGACAAGGACCGCGATCCGCGGTGGACGCCGGCCACCCTCGCCGAGGTGCCGGAGGCCGACGTGGCACGGTACTTCGCCGAGCCGAGCGAGCCGCGACAAATCCGGTGACGCGACCGGGCTTCCTTCCCTAGACTCGCCGCACGTGCCGCCGAGATCACGGCGCGCGCCGACGACCGATGAGGGGAGCCCGACCATGCGTTGCCGCACTGCTGTCGTCGTGCCCCGGTCCCGGTACGACGTGATCCTGATGTCTCCCTCGGCCCGGTGCCGGCTGCGCGGCCGCCACCGGAAGCCCGCGACGAACGTCTGACTCCCTGTAACGCCCGATGCGCCTCGGGGCCGCCCGATCGGCATGCCCTGCATCGACCAGCCTCGAGGTCATGAGGCCCTGAGGTCATGAAGCTTGGCTCCTTGAGACCTTGAGACCTTGAGGTTCATGCGCCTCGGGATGTGACGGCCGCCCTGCCGCACGCCTCGTGCCGTGCCATGCCGTGCGACGGGGGTCAACGCTACGCCCGACTCCGGGCCGCTTCGTCCGGGAATCGCGCCGCCCTTTCTCGTACCCACCGAAAGGTCCGGGCCGTGCGTACCCACCTTCCCCGCCACCTCACCACCTCTCTGAACCGCGTCCGCAACCTGGGCATCCTCGCCCATGTCGACGCCGGCAAGACCACCGTCACCGAGCGGATGCTGTACCTCACCGGCGCCACCCACAAGCGCGGCGAGGTCCACGACGGCACCACCGTCACCGACTTCGACGCGCAGGAACGCGACCGTGGCATCACCATCTTCGCGGCAGCGGTCAGTTGTGTCTGGGACGACCACCGGATCAACCTCATCGACACACCCGGACACGTCGACTTCTCCGACGAGGTGGAGCGCTCGCTGCGTGTCCTCGACGGGGCGATCGCGGTGTTCGACGCCGTCGCCGGCGTCGAACCGCAGAGCGAGACCGTCTGGCGCCAGGCCGACCGGCACGGCGTCCCGCGGATCGCCTTCGTCAACAAGCTCGACCGCGCGGGCGCCGACCTCGACTCGGCCGTGGCGTCGATCCGGGACCGACTCCACACGGTGCCGCTCGTCGTCCAGCTGCCCATCGGCCGCGAGGACACGTTCACCGGAGTGGTGGACCTCTTGCGCATGCGCGCCCTGGTCTGGGCCGCCGGCGCCGACACGTACACCGAGGGCCCCGTGCCCGAGGCACTCGCGGAGGAGGCGTGGCGCAGGCGCCGCGCGCTCGAGGAGGCGGTGGCGGAGCTCCACGCGGCGGCGCTCGAGGAGTTCTGCGCCGCGTCCTCGCTCGGCGCGGACACGCTCACGTCCGCGCTGCGCGACCTGACGCGGACCGGGGACGCCGTGGTCGTGCTGTGCGGCTCGGCGTACCGCAACCGCGGGACGGAGCCGCTGCTCGACGCCGTCGTCTCCTACCTGCCCTCGCCTCTCGACGTACCGCCCGTGGGCGGCACGGCGGACGGCGTGGAGCAGGAGCGGGCCGCGGACCCGGAGGAACCCTTCGCCGCGCTCGTCTTCAAGGTCAACTCGACCGCCACCGGGCGGCTCACCTACCTCCGCGTCTACGCGGGGACCATCGGAAAGGGGGACGTCGTGCTCGACGTGGCAGCCCGGCGCACGGAGCGGATCGGCCGGATCCTGCGCGTGCAGGCCGACCGGAACACCGAGGTGGACCGGGCCGTCGCCGGGGACATCGTCGCGGTCGTCGGCGTGAAGGAGGCCCGCGCGGGCGCGACGCTCTGCGCGCCCTCCGCCCCGCTGCTCCTCGAACCGCCCACGGTGGCCGACCCCGTCGTCTCCGTCGCGGTCGAGGCGCGCCGGAGCCTGGACACCGACCGGCTGGCGACGGCACTGGCACGGCTCGTCGAAGAGGACCCCTCACTGACCGTCAGGACCGACCCCGAGACCGGTCAGACCGTGCTCTCGGGCATGGGTGAACTCCATCTGGAGGTGGCCGTGGAGAAGATCCGCCGGGCCCAGGGCCTGGAGATCGCCGTCGGCAGACCGCAGGTGGCCTACCGGGAGACGGTCGTCCGCGGAGTCTCCGGGCTGGTCCACCGGCACGTCAAACAGGACGGTGGTGCGGGGCAGTTCGCCCATGTCGTCCTCGACGTCGAACCGCTCGACGCCGAGGAACCGGGCACGGGGGAGTTCGCCTTCTCGTCCACGGTCACCGGCGGCCGCGTGCCGCAGGAGTACGTCCGCGCGGTCGAGGCCGGCTGCCGGGACGCCCTCGCCGAGGGCCCCCTGGGCGGCCATCCGGTCACCGGCCTGCGGGTGACGCTGACGGACGGCGCCACCCACTCCAAGGACTCCTCGGAGATGGCGTTCCGTACGGCGGGCCGCTTCGCGCTCCGCGAGGCTCTGCGCGCCAGTGCGATGACGCTCCTGGAGCCGGTGGTCGAGGTCACGGTGACGGCGCCGGACAGCGCCGTGGGCGGAGTGCTCGGTGACCTCGCGGCACGCCGGGGCCGGGTCTCCGGCTCGACCGCGCGCGCCGGGACGGCGGTCCTCACGGCGACGGTGCCGCTGGCCGAGCTGTTCGGCTACGCGTCCCGTCTGCGCAGCCGCACGCAGGGCCGGGGCACGTTCACCACCCGGCCCACGGGATACGCCCCCGTCCCGGCCGGCATGACGGCCACGGTGCTCGGCACGACCCGCTAGCGGCACCGGGCGGGCCCGCCCCGACGAGGGGCGGGCCCGTTCCGGCTGCCCGGCGCGCCGCACATATGATCATGTGGACGAACGGAGGGGGCGAAATGACGTCATCGAGGGGCTCCGCGCGGTCGCGTCGGAGGCAGCGGCGCGAGGACGGGGAAGAGGGCTGCTGCGCAGGGGCGCTCGACCACTGCACCGCCTGGTGCGCGACGCACTGCCCGCAGATGGCGCTGGTGCTGCTGCCGACCTTGTTCGCGGCGCTGCTGCGCCCCTCGTCCGGCCGGCGCCCGACGGCCGGACGGCCGAAGGGGCGGGTGGCCGGAGCGCTGCACGCGGGCGTCCAGTACTACCGGGAAGAGATCAGCCCGACCCGCCCGCCGTGCTGCCCGTACACGCCGAGCTGCTCCACGTACGCCGTGAAGGCACTGCACCGCCACGGCGCGCTGCGCGGCGGGCGACTCACGCTGACGCGGCTGCTCCGCTGCCGCCCGCCGCCGAGACTTCACAGACCCCGTCCCGGACTGACCCCCGAGGCCGAGGCCGAGCCCGTGGCCCGGCGCCCCGGGGCCTAGCCCGTGACCCCGCGCCCCCGGCCCGGCGTGCGGTCCCCGCGTACCCCCGGCTGTCGTCCCCGGCCTGGCGGGCGGTCCCCCCCGTACCCCGGCTGTCGTCCCCGGCCTGCGGGCGGGCACTGCGTACCGGCGTCGCGTCCATGGCCAGCGGGCGGGGCATCGCGTCCGGCCTCTCGTCCCCTGGCCCGGCGTCCCGTGACTTGGCTCCCCTGCCCCAAAGTTCCCCGGCCGACGTCCTCGGCTCCCCGGCTCCCTGGCCCGGCGTCCCCCGGCGCCCGGCCCTGCGGGCGGGCACGGCGTACCCCTGCCCGTGGTTGCCCTGGCCCGGCGACCCTCGGTCCCCGGCCCTGCGGGCGGGCTCCGCGTACGCCAGCCCGGCGTACGCCTGCCAGCCGTCCCCTGGCCAGCCGTTCCCCGGCCCTGCGGGCCGGCGAACGAGGCGATGGACATGGGGCAAGCGCGGCAAGGAGTAGGTGCCGTCGGCGCCCTCCGCGGCTCTGGACTCCTGGGCCGCGGGGACGGTGCCGCATCCTCCGCCCCGGGACCCCGCCTTGTGGCCTGAGCTGCGTACCTTGTTCCGCGGCCGGTGCCGCGTCCTCCGCCCGGGGCCTGTGCCGCGAACCCCGCCCTGCGGGCCGGTGCCGCGTCCTGCGCCCGCGGCCAGGTGCCGCGTACCCCGCGGCCGGTGCCGCGAACCCTGCACCCGCGGCCGGTGCCGCGAGCCGGATGCGGGGGGCGCGGGATAATGGGGGCTGCGACGCTGGAGGTGCCTGTGACCAGCACGGTCGGGCCGGCCCGAGGCGCCGGAGCGGTGGACGCCGCCCTCACGGGGACGGTCCGCCGTACCGGGGCCTCCATCGGCGGCGTCTACCTCATCGGCGCCGACCCCCAGGTCCTGTGCCTGGACGCCCTCTGCGGTGCCCCCGCGGAGTTCGCCGCTCCCTGGGCGAGGGTGCCGCTGGCCGCCCCCGCCCCGGTGGCCGACGCCGCACGCGAGGACCGCTTGGTCTGGGTCGGCAGCCAGCAGGAGATGGCCCGCTCCTATCCCCGGACCGCGATGGCCCTCCCGTACCCGCTCGCCCTCGCCGCCGCACCGATCACCGGCGCCCGGCGCTGGGGCACGCTCCTCCTGCTGTGGCCCGCCACCCGCCCGCCGCGGCTGACCCGGCGGGAGCACGGTCACGTCTTCTCGTGCTGCCGCCGGCTGGCGCGCCTCATGGACGAGGCAGCCGCGTCCGGACAGCCCTACCTCCCCGACGACCAGCCCCGCGAAGTACCGCTCGACACCGTCCGCCGGCCCACCACCCCGGCCCAGGTGGCCGCCGACTTCGCCGAGCGCCTGCCCGGCGGCAGCTGCGCGCTCGACCTGGAAGGGAACATCACCTTCCTCAGCTCGGGCGGCGCCGAACTCCTCGGCCGCGACGCCTCCAGCCTGCTCGGCACGCTGCCCTGGGTCTCGCTGCCCTGGCTCGACGACCCCACCTACGAGGACCGCTACCGGGCGGCCGTGATCAGCCGCGAACCCGTCTCCTTCACGGCCTGCCGCCCGCCCGACACCTGGCTGGACTTCCATCTCTACCCCGACGCCGGCGGCGTCAGCGTCCGTATCGTCGCCACCGGCGCCCCACCCCCGCCCGTCCCCGCTCCCGGGAGCGCGCCGAGCTCGTCCGCCCCCGCCCGCGCGGGGCAGCTCTACCAGCTGATGCATCTGGCCGCCGCCCTCACCGAGGTCGTCGGGGTGCAGGACGTCGTCGATCTGGTCGCCGACCAGATCGTGCCCGCCTTCGGCGCCCAGGGCCTGATCCTGTCCTCGGTCGACTCCGGCCGCCTGCGGATCACCGGGCACCGCGGCTACCCCGCCGAGTTCGTCGCACGGTTCGACGGGCAGCCGCTCGGCACCGCCTTCACCCCCGCCGGACAGGCGCTCGCCAGCGGAATCCCCTCGTTCTTCGCCGACCCGGAGGAGATGCGGCGGATCTACCCCGAAGGGCTCCCTGGCAGCGACAAACAGGCCTGGGCCTTCCTGCCCCTGATCATCTCCGGCCGGTCCGTCGGCCTCTGTCTGCTGTCCTACGACCGCCCCCACACGTTCCCGCGCGAGGAACGCGCCGTCATGACCTCGCTCGCCGGCCTCATCGCGCAGGCCCTCGACCGGGCCCGGCTCTACGACACGACGAAGCAGCTGGCCCACGGCCTCCAGCAGGCCCTCCTGCCCCACAGCCTCCCCACCGTGCCCGGACTGGACGTCGCCGCCCGCTATCTGCCCGCCACCCGCGGCATGGACATCGGCGGCGACTTCTACGACCTGATCCGGCTCGGCGACACCGCCGCCGCGGCTGTCATCGGCGACGTCCAGGGCCACAACGTCGCCGCCGCCGCGCTGATGGGCCAGGTCCGCACCGGAGTCCACGCGCACGCGACGCTCGGCGGGGCGCCCGACCAGGTCCTCTCGGCCACCAACCGGCTGCTCGTCGACCTCGACCCCGGCCTGCTCACCAGCTGCCTGTACGTCCACGTCGACTTCGCCCGCCGACGGGTGTGCCTCGCCGGGGCGGGCCATCCGCCGCCCCTCCTGCGCCACCCCGACGGCCGGACCGCGCCGGTGGACGTGTCACCGGGCCCGCTGCTCGGCATCGACCCGGAGGCCGTGTATCCGGTCACCGAAATCCCCCTGGTCGCCGGGCAGTTGCTCCTGCTCTACACCGACGGACTCGTCGAGACACCGGGAACCGACCTCGACGACTCCCTCGCCGCTCTCGCCGGTCATCTCTCCGCCGCCGACGACCGGGACCTGAGCGGGCTCATCGACACCCTCCTGGCGCGCGTCCGCCCCGCCTCCCGGCGTACGGACGACATCGCCCTGCTCGTGCTGAGGATTTCGGACACAGAGGGTCGGACCTCGGTGTAGCTCAGACCTCGGGGTAGCTCGGCCCCCGGCGCAGGTCCGGCCTCGGTGTAGCTCGTACCCCGGTGCAGGTCAGGCCTCGGTGTAGCTCACACCTCGGTGTAGCGCAGCAGGACCGCCACCCCGTCCGTGATCGGCAGCTCGTCCTCGGGTACGACGATCAGCTCGGCCTGAGTCCCGGCCGCCGCGCGGATCAGCGCGGCGCCCGCCGCCGGTTCCTCCCAGGTGAAGCGCAGCCCGAACGCGCTCAACTCCTCGCTGGACAGTGCGAGATGGCTGGGTGCCCAGCCGACCCACAGATGCCGGGTGTGCCGTACCGGACGGTCGAGGATCAGCGCCCGCACCTGCCCGCGCTGCAGGGCTGCGACGGACGCGTCGATCCCCTCCACGTACTCCGGGTGACGCGCCCGCTGACCGAGGTACGTGTCCAGCTGGTGCCGGTCGTGCGCGGGCAGCCGCCCAGCGAACAGGCCCGCGAGTTCGGCCTCCAGGAGCGCCCGCCCCGGCTCCGGGCGACGGGGATGGCCGTCCTTGAGCTTCACGAACAGGTCCCGCAGCTTGCGCGGGGCGGCTCTGATCAGGCTGTTCACGGTCGACGGATCACCGGCCAGCACGATCGCCTCCGTACCCTCGCCCTCCACCCCGTCCACCAGCTCGGCGAGCAGTTGTTCGGCCTCCTTCGGCCAGCCCTCGGCCGGGATCCGGCGGTGGACGCGGGGGCCGGGCGCGACCCGGCTCGCCGGCCAGTGGCCGGTCTCGTGGTCCAGCTCCACCTCGTCCTCGCCGCCACCGGGCTCGTGGGTGTGCACACGGTGGAGGAGGACGGCCGCGTAGGGGAAAGCCGGGGCGTGCTGGAGCGCGAGGGGGAGTACATCCGGCAGCATCCCGTACCGGGCGCTGCTCAGGGCGGGCGGTTCGGGCAGCCGTTCCGCGAGAACCAGGGCGCCCTGAGCGGCGAACAGCGCCTGGCCGTGCGGCCCCGCGACGTCCCGGTCCGATCCGGCCGCACGCGCGAGCGCGTCGATCGTGGCGTCGTCGGCGCCCTGGGAGCGCAGGCTCTCCCGGACGTTGCGCAGACGCAGCTCGATCGCGCGGTCCGGGTCGTCCCCGTCGCGCGAGGTGTCGAGGCAGACGGAGACGATCGGTCCGGGACGGGCGTAGAGCGGTTCGAGGAAGTGCAGTTTCACGGCTTCCTCCCGGGGAGGGACGGCACTACCACCCGGGCGGCTACCCGAGCCGCGCCCGCCGACACGAGGCCGGGGACTGCTGGGCGCCGCACCCCGCCGTCAGGCGGAGACCACCGGCCGCCGTGCCAGCCGTCGCGCTGCGACCCCGGCGCCCCTACCCCGCTGTTAGGCGGTGACCGCCCGGCGCGGCCGCGGGGTCAGTTCGCCACCGCAGTTGGGGCAGACGTCGTCCATCGCGTCGGCGCAGGGAACGCAGTAGGTGCACTCGTACGAACAGATGCGGGCGGGCGCGTCCTGCGGCAGCGCCGCCGCCGTGCAGCGCTCGCACGTCTCACGCATCTCCAGAGCCATGGTTCTCCCTCGGTGTGTGCCGGACGTCCACCGGGCGGGGTGGCTGTGCCCGGGCTCGCGGTCACCTCACTCTGTCGTCCGGGCGGCCCGACCGACAGCGCGGCAAGGGCCAAAGATCAACATGATCGGGTCGCGTCGTCCCGCGGCGGGGCCACCAGGGCGGGGGACTGGTTCGCGCGCCGCAGCGCCTCGGCGACGAATCCGCCGGCCTTCAGCTCCTCGACGAGATCGGTGAGGAAGCGCACCGTTTCGGGGCGCCGCGCCGGAGTCGTGCCGACGGCCTGCCGGATCTCCATGAACCGGCCCTCGATCAGCCGGACGTCGGGATGCGCGGCGACGAACGCGGTCATCGGCTGCCGGATCCCGGCCCCGGCCTCGAGGCCCTCCGTACGGAAGGTGTCGACGCCCTCCTCCCCGCGTACGACGGTCGCGTACCGGAGCGTGCGCGTGAGGTAGAGGTCGTACGCGGACCCGCGCTTCACGCCGATCCGTACGCCCTCGCGGTCGACGTCGGCGGGCGTCGCGAGCCCGGAGTCCGCGGGCACGGCGTACACCCCCTCGATCACGACGTACGGGGAGGTGAAGGCGACCTCGGCCTCGCGGGCCGGCTCGACGGCGAGGAAGCAGAGGTCCGCGCGGCCCGTGGTCATCGCCTCGTACGACTTACGGGCCGCGTCGAAGCAGACGAGCTCGACGGGCACGCCGAGGCGCGCGCCGATCTCCCGGGCGATGTCGACGGTGACCCCGCCGGGGGCCTCGGGCGTGCCGTGCGCCAGGACCGGATTGCCCAGGTTGATCGAGGCCCGCAGGACGCCGGTCGGCGCGAGATCCCGGGCGATGTCCGCGGTCGCAAGGGTCATGCGCCGGAGTCTAGGACAGGGGTCCCGGGGCCGACGGTCCCAAGGGCCCGGTCGCGGGGTGGGTCCGGCGGTCGGACACCACCGGGCGGCCCACGGGTCGACCCGGCGGTCGGTCCTGAAGACGGTCGCGGGATCGGCCGCACGGTCGGTCCCACAGATCGGTCGCGGGGTCGACCCGGCGGTCGGTCCCGCCGTCGCTCCGGCTACCGGGCCCTCGGCCGACCGGGGTCGGTCCTACGGCCGGACCGCGGTCGCCGAGAGTCCGGTCGCGGGGTCAGTCGCGCGCGCGGGGGCGCGGCCAGGGGCGTCCCTCCAGGCGCTCGATGTCGGTGTTGAAGCGCCGGAGGTACGCGGCGAAGCCGGCGACCTCGTCGGCCGTCCAGTTCTCCAGGACCCGTTCCAGGCCGTGGACGTTCGCCGCGCGGTCCGCCTCGAGCCGCCGTCGCCCCTCTTCGGTGATGCTGAACTTGCGCGCGATGCCGCCCTCGGGGTCCGGGATACGTTCGACGACCCCGGCCTTCAGCATCGCGGTGGTCTGCCGGTGGAGCGTGGAGGCGTCCAGGCCGAAGGCCTCGCTGAGCTGCCCGATGGACAGCGGTCCGTCGATCTCGATGCGGCTGAGCAGCACGTAGGCGCTCCGGTCGAGCCGCCCGTCGGCGCCGCGCGCCCGGGGATTGAACAGATGCGAGTGCCGCCCGACGAGCATGGTCTCGAACTCGATCAGGTGCGTGGGCTTTTCCATGGGCCCCATCCTCCCAACCCCGCGTCGTGCCCGGTCACCCACCGGACGCTCGTATTGCATCGTACAGGGAGTATGTATGCTGCAATCTCTATGCATCATGCAATCCGTGGACGCGCATGCCGCCCGTTCCGCCCCTCAGGGAGATCCACGTGACCAGCTCCAAGACCGACGCGCGCCCCCGTGCCGTCGTCGGCGTCCTCGCCTTCGCGGGCATCGTGGCCGCGCTCACCCAGACTCTGGTGGTGCCCCTCCTGGGCGACCTCCCCAGGCTCTTCGGCACCTCCGCGTCCAACGCCTCCTGGGTGGTCACGGCCACGCTGCTCTCGGCCGCGGTTGCCACCCCGGTCGCCGGAAGGCTGGGTGACATGTACGGCAAGCGGCGCATGCTGCTCGTCTCCCTCGCACCCCTCGTGCTGGGCTCGGTGGTCTGTGCGCTGTCCTCGTCCGTCGACCCGATGATCGTGGGCCGCGGCCTCCAGGGACTGGGCATGGGCGTGGTGCCGCTCGGGATCAGCCTGCTGCGCGACGTGCTGCCGACCGAGCGACTGGGCGGTTCCATCGCCCTGATCAGCGCCTCGATGGGCGTGGGCGGCGCGCTCGGCCTCCCCTTCTCCGCCGCCGTCGCCGAGAACGCCAGCTGGCGCGTGCTGTTCTGGGTCGTCGCGGCACTGGCCGCCGTGGTCGGCGTCCTCGTCCGGCTGTGCGTCCCCGCGGGCCGTACCGCGTCGGAGGCGGGCCGCTTCGACGTGCCCGGCGCGGTCGGTCTGGGCGGCGCCCTGGTCAGTCTGCTGCTCGCCGTCTCCAAGGGCTCCGACTGGGGCTGGACGAGCGCCACGACCCTCGGGCTCTCCGCCGCCTCGGTTGCCGCACTGCTCGTCTGGGGCTGGTGGGAACTGCGCACCTCCGAACCGCTGGTGGACCTCCGGGTCACCGCCCGTCCGCTGGTGCTGATGACCAACGCGGCCTCGGTGCTGGTCGGTTTCGCGATGTACGCGCAGTCGCTCGTCGTGCCCCAGCTGCTCCAGCTGCCCGAGGCCACCGGGTACGGACTGGGTCAGTCCATGCTCGCGATGGGGCTCTGGATGGCCCCGGCCGGACTGATGATGATGGTCCTCGCCCCCCTCGGCGCCAAGCTCACCGCCGCCCGCGGCCCCAAGATCACCCTCGGTGTGGGCAGCCTCGTCATCGCCCTCGGTTACGCGTGCGCCCTGCCGCTCATGGGCACGACCGTCGGCCTGCTCGTCGTGACCCTCATCTGCAACACCGGTGTGGGCCTCGCGTACGGCGCGATGCCCGCCCTCATCATGGGCGCCGTGCCCCGGTCCGAGACCGCGTCGGCCAACAGCTTCAACACGCTGATGCGTTCGATCGGCAGCTCCGTCTCCGCTGCCGTGATGGGCGTGGTCCTGGCCCAGATGACCACGGACTTCGCCGGCCATCTCCTGCCCTCCGAGGGCGCGTTCCGCGTCGCCCTGCTCATCGGCAGCGGCGTGGGCCTCGCCGCCGCGGCCGTCGCCTTCCTCATCCCGGTCCGTCCGGCGGCCGGGGCCGACGGGACCGACGGGACCAACGCGGCCGACCGGTCCGACGCCTTGCCGCACCTGCCGTCCGGCGCGAAGGTCTGACGGACCGGCGACCGCCACCCTTCATCGCGCCGTCATCGGCCGGTCCTCCTCGCGACAGCGGGGTTCGAGAGAACTGATCTGGGCATGCCAATCGCGCAACCCCCATCACATCTCGCGCCCCGCACGGCGGTCCCTCAGGAGGACGCAGTTGAAGACGAGTTCGTGGACCCGCAGGGTCACGGTCACCCTCGGCAGCAGTATCGCGCTGGTCGTGGCGGTCTCGGGCAGCGCGTTCGCGGCGCCGCCCCCGCCGCTGCCCGCCAACGCCGACGGGCTCGAGCAGACGTTCCAGCCCGCGTACGACTACGACACGGACGGCTGCTACTCCTCGGCGGCCATCGGCCCCGACGGCACGATCAACCCGGGCCTCAAGCCCACCGGCGCCCTCAACGGCTCGTGCCGGGACGCTTGGGACCTGGACAACACGAACGGGTACTCCCGCGCCAAGTGCAACAACGGCTGGTGTGCGGTCCTCTACGGCCTCTACTTCGAGAAGGACCAGGCGATACCCGGCATCAGCCTCGGCGGCCACCGTCACGACTGGGAGCACGTCGTGGTCTGGATCCAGGACAACCAGGCCAAGTACGTCTCCACCTCCGCGCACGGTGAGTTCAACACGTACGGCCGTGACCAGATCCGCTGGGACGGGACGCATCCCAAGGTCGTCTATCACAAGGACGGGGTGAGCACGCACTGCTTCCGTCCCGCCAACGCGAACGACGAGCCGCCGGAGAACCACAAGGGCCAGTGGCAGTTCCCGGCCCTCGTCGGCTGGAACGGCTACCCCGCCGGGGTGCGCGAAAAGCTCGTCCAGACGGACTTCGGCAGCGCCCACTTCGGCCTGAAGGACGGCAGCTTCGCCCCGCACCTCGCGAAGGCGAAGCCCGCCGGCATCCCGTTCGACCCGTACGCCTGAGCACGGCTCGTGCCCACCGCGCCGCCCCCGTGGACGCTTCAGTCCACGCGGACGGCGCGGGCGGGCGCGTCGAGGCTCTGGTGTCCGCCGCTGGCGATCATGCGGACGTTTCCGTCCTCGTCGATCTCGGCCTGCACGATGCCGGTCTCGTCGGAGTACACGGGGTGCCCGCCCGCCCCCTTGCGGTCCGTCCGGGTGACGACGATGGAGTCACCCGAGGTCGGGAAGGTCAGCTCAAAGCGCTCGGCATGCTGCATGAAACTGTTTATACCGACACCTGACGCCGAATCGGCTGCCCGCACGGCGGCCGTGGCCGGACCGGCACCGGAAACCGATCATTCGGCGGCGCGGTCCCGGAGGCCGAACCGTACGTCCGTCAGCCGCTCCGACACCTCCCACAGCCGGCGCCCGGTCGCGGGATCGGCCGCGTCGGGGGAGAGCGGCACGAGGCTCGGCCCGCCGCGCAGCTCGCCCCGCCCGTCCGGCCCGAAGAACTGTCCGCCCTCCACTCCGGGGGCGGTCGCCGCGTAGAGCTGCGGCAGCGCGCCGCGGTCGGGCGTCTGGGCGAACGGCTTGAGCAGACGGCCGAAGACAACGCGCACGATGGCCACCGGCGCACCGGTCTGCAGACGGGTCGCGCTGTAGCCGGGATGGGCGAGCAGGCTGCGGACCGGACTGCCGGCCGCGGTCAGCCGGCGGTGCAGTTCGTGCCCGAAGACCGCGTTGGCGAACTTCGACTGGTCGTAGAAGGGCATTGGCGCGTAGCCCCGCGCGCCGTCCAGGTCGTCGAAGCGGAGACGGCCCTTACGGTGGTTGAGCGAACTCACCGTGACCACGCGTGGATCGTCCGCGGCGCCCAGCAGGTCGAGCAGCAGCCCGGTCAGCGCGAAATGGCCGAGGTGGTTGGCGGCGAACTGCAGCTCGTGCCCCTGAGCGCTCAGCGTCCGGGGCGGGGCCATCACGCCCGCGTTGTTGACGAGCAGGTCCACGCGCGCGTGCTCCTCGTGCAACCGCTCGGCGAAGGCGCGGACCGAGTCGAGATCGGCGAGGTCCAGGCGGCGTACGTCGAGCCGGGCGCCCGGATGCCCGGCGGTGATCTCCGCGGCCGCCCTGCGGCCCCTGGCCTCGTCGCGCACCGCGAGGATCACGTGCCCTCCCCGGTGGGCGAGCGCCCGCGAAGTCGCCAGACCCAGGCCGCTGTTGGCCCCGGTGACGACGTGCACCCGGCCCGTCCGGTCCGGGATCCGCTCCGCGGTCCACTGGCGCGTCTCGTCCCGGTCGTCCCGCCGCGTCTCCCGCTGTATCTCCGTCATGCGGCACACGTTGCCCTCGATGGCACCAAGTGTCAATAAGTGCCTGAGTGCCATTCAGGGCATGGGGTGTACGCTGTGTGTCGTGATTCCGAGTCCTGAACTGACCCTGGCCGAGCGCAAACGGCTCCTCGTCGCCAACGAGTTGACCGAGGCCGCCCTGCAACTCCTCGCCCTGAAGGGGTTCGACGCGGTCACCGTCGACGAGATCGTGGCCGCCGCCGGCGTGTCCAAGCGGACGTTCTTCCGCTACTTCGCGTCCAAGGAGGACGTCGTCGTCCAGTTCCTGGCCGACATGGGGGCGGGCATCCGTGCCGAACTTGCCGCGCGCCCCGCCGGCGAACCGCCGTCGGTCGCCCTCCGTCACGCGATGCGGGTGCCCGTCGACGCCTGCACCGACCACCCCGACCACACCGAACGGGCACTGCGCGTCGTGCGGCTGATCCTGCGTACCCCCGCCCTGCACGCCCGTTTCCTGGAGCGGCGGCTGCGCTGGAGCGACGACCTGGCGGCGGAGCTGACACACCGTCTGAAGCTCGACCCCGCCGATCTGTACCCGCGACTCGCCGCCGGAATGGCGCTCACCGCCTTCGACGCCACCCTCGACCGTTGGAGCGCCGAAGACGGCACCGACGACCCCGCAGAGCTGATCGAGCGGGCCTTCGCCCTCCTCGCCCCGGCCTTGGACGGCCCTCCGCGCCCGGCGCCACTACCCGCGGCCACCCCGAGCTGAACACGACTGGTCTGCGTGCCGGCCGGCTGCGGGGCCGTCGGCCCCGTCCCTGACGAGCGCCGCGACCTGATCGGTGACCAGATCGAGCAGCGCCGCCGAGTCCTCGTCGTGGCCCACCACGAGGAGGTTCAGGGTCAGGCCGTCGGTGACCGCCGCGAGGTAGCGCGCCAGCACCGGCACGGGGACCAGGAGTTCGAGCACCATGCTCGCGTCGAGCTCCTCGATGAGTTCCTGGTAGATCTCGGCGTACCGCTCGTGCTGGCGGCGGGCCAGCGGCTCGAACCCCGGGGTGCGCAGCGCGTGCTGGGTGAGCTCGTAGGTCAGCATGTGCTCGCCCGGATGGGCGCGGACATGCTCCCAGTACGCCTCGAAGCCGGCCCGGATGGTCTCCCTGAACGTCTCGCGCGGCCGCAGCGCCTTCTTCACCGTGCCGACGTAGTGGTCGGTGATCGCCATGATCACGGACTCCAGCAGGGCCTGCTTGGAGTCGAAGCAGTAGTGGAAGACGCTCAGCGACACGCCCGCCTCCGCCGCGATGGACCGGGTCGTCGTATGCGGCACGCCGTCCCGGGTCATGGCGCGGATGGCCGCCTCGGTCAACTGCCGGCGCCGTTCCGCGAGCGGCATACGGGACATGCGGTGGTTCCTTTCTGGTACGGCGTCCGGAGTCGCCAGGGCCCCGGGATACGGCCCCGGGATGCCCGGGATACGGCCCGGGATACGGCTTCGGACGAGGCGACGAGGCGTGCAGCCCCCGTCGCCCCGCCCGGGCCGGCGGTCAGCCGCTGTAGACGCCCACCTCGCGGAGCGAGTACCCCCAGTCGGTGCCGCGCTGCTGACCGAGGATCCGGACGTACCGCGCGGTCGTCCCGGAGAACGTGACCGTGTCCAGTCCGCCGTCACCGCTCGTGGTCGACCAGGCGGTGCGCCAGGCGGCTCCGTCGTCGGAGACCTCGACACGGTACGCCTTGCCGTACGCCCGCTCCCAGTCGAGCGTGACCTTCTTGACCAACTGCGGCTTCCCGAGGTCGATACGGAGCCACTGCCCGTCCTTCCACTCGCTCGCCCAGCGGGTCCCCAGGTCGCCGTCGACGGCCCGGCTCGCCGCGAACGTGGTGAAGGGGTTCCACCACTCCGTGGTGGACGCCGACGCCGGCGCCCCCGAGGCGAGGTTCACCCCGGCCCGGTGCCGCTCGGAGGCGCCCCAGGTGTCGAGGTAGGACTCGGCGCCCCGGAACAGGTCGTTCACCACGTCCTGGCCGCCGACCACCCGGATGTCCTCGATCCAGTCCGGCACCATGCCGTTGTGCGCGGCGCCGTCGGTGTTGAGGTCCCAGGTGCGCCGGCCGGTGGTCTGCCGGTCGATGACGGAGCCGCCGTCGGTGCTGCGGAACGGGTACTTCACCGGGTTGGGCGTGTCCGCGCCGCGCGGGCCCGGCCAGCCGCCGACCCCGTTCATGTCGGTGCCGTAGCCGTACCCCACGCCGTACTTGTCGCGCAGCGCCTCGGTCCGCTCGGCCTCCGCGATGAAGCCCTCGGAGCCGTTCATGTACTGGGCGATGAACCCGCCGAGCCCGTAGACCCGCTCGGTCCAGTTCAGGTCCATCCAGCTGTGCGAGGAGATGACGCCCGGGTACGCCGCGGACTCCATGATGTCCAGCGCCCGGCCCGTGGCCTTGACGCTCATGTGGTCGATCTCGAGCATCATCTTGCGCTGCATCATGCCGCGTACCGCGTACTCGCCGAGTTCTGTGAGACCCCGGGTGTTGCACTGTGCGTCGGCCGCGTATCCGGGGACCGACACGCCCGCCGGAAGCTGCTTCTCCGCCTGGGGCGCCGCGGCGAGCCCGATCGGGTTGTCGTGCTGCGGACCGGTGCACTTCTCGGTCTTCCAGAAGGTGCCGGTCGACAGGAACTGGCCGACGTTGATCGCGGTCCCCAGCGCGCCCCCGTCGAACCGCACCCCGCACAGGGCGTTGTCGAACTTGTGGCAGAGGAACATGCTGCGCACGCCCAGCTGGTGGAGCTCGTCGAGTCCGCGGTCGATGTCGGCCCGGCTGCACTGGGCGACGTCCAGGATCTGCTTGCAGCCGAAGGGCTCGGAGGTCTCCACACCGAGCACGACCGCGAGCTTGCCCTGCTGGATGACGTCGCGGGCCTGCTCGGAGTCGGTGACGATGCGGAACCAGCCCTTGCCCGGGCCGCCGAACATCTTGTCGATGTAGTCCTGCATCTCGTACGTCTTGCGGGCCTGCAGACGGATCGAGGTCATCTCGTCGCAGCCGCGGTCCTTGAAGAAGTAGACCGAGCAGATGACTCCGTTGGTGACCAGGTCGTTGACGAGCACGCGCTGACCGCCGCGCCAGGCCCGCTCCACCCAGGCGTAGTAGTTCTGCTGGTGGGTGAGCGAGTCGTGGGCGGGCCAGTCCTTGAACGTCGGCCAGCCGTCCGGGTCGTGCTTGCCGTCGCCGCCCTTGGTGATGAAGTCGAAGACCGCGAGCGAACCGTCCGGGTAGTGCTCGGGGCAGTCCTTGAGCGCGTCGGCCACGCCCTGCTCCGAGAACGTCTTGCCGCAGATGAGGCGTCCGCCGAAGGCCTCGTTGGACATCAGGTGGTTGTGCGCGTCGACGAACCCGCGCACCTCGCCCCGCTCGTCGGTGCCCTTGAACGGTGCGCCCTGGACGTTGATCTGGGAATCGGGGGCGGGGCGGGCGACGGGGTCCCACCAGGAGCTGTCGGCGGCGGAACCGGGGGCGGGCCCGAGCAGCATGGCCACCGTGGCGAGCAGCAGCGACAGCACGGCCAGCGGCCCGCGCCTGCCGGACGTACGGCTGTGCGTGGGGGGTCTCATGGACATCACTCACGTCTCGGGTCGGGGAATTGTCATGTTCCGTGCGAAAGGCGTGGTGAAGGATCCCGACTCCTGGTAGTGGAGTCAAGAGTCCGGGACAGATGACCTGATGTGGAACGCCGACGTCTCAAATCAGCCACGCGGGCGGCTTTTTGATCTTCCGTCAGGATCCCGACGCCCTCACCCTGGAACTGCGCCCTCCACGTATCGCTCGAAAGGACTCCCTGTGAGCCGGCCGAACACCCCGATCGTTCTCGACCCCACCGGGGCCGACCGCCACGCCGAACACCGGCTGCTGCGCGCCCACGGAGCCGCCGCGCTCGTGGACGTCCTCGGCGTACAGGCGTGGTCGATCAGCGACCCGGTCCTGCTCAGAAGGCTCCTGACCGGCCCGGACGTCTCCAAGGACGGCCGCCGTCACTGGCCGGCGTACGACGAGGCCGTACGCGACTGGCCGCTCGCCCTCTGGGTCGCGGTGACCAACATGTTCACCGCCTACGGCGCCGACCACGCCCGCCTCCGCCGTCTGGTCGCCCCCGCGTTCAGCGCCCGACGGGTCGCCGCCCTGCGCCCCGTCGTCGAGGCCCTCGTGACCGAGCTCCTCGACGACCTGGCGGCCGAGCCGCACGGCGACGTCGTCGACCTGCGCGAACGGCTCGCGTACCCGCTGCCCATCGCCCTCATCGGCCACATGATGGGCGTCCCCGAAGCCCGCCGCGCCGGCTTCCGCGCGCTCGTGGACGGCGTCTTCGACACCACGCTCACCGCCGAGGAGGCCACGGCCAACGCCGTACGCCTCTACGGGCTGCTCGACGACCTCATCGCCGCCAAACGGGCCGCACCGGGCGACGACATGACCTCGCTCCTCATCGCCACGCACGACGAGGAAGGCTCCACCCTGGCCGAGGCAGAACTGCGCGACACCCTCCTCCTGGTGATCAGCGCCGGGTACGAGACGACGGTCAACGTCATCGACCAGGCGGTCACCTCCCTGCTCACCCACCCGGACCAGCTCGCCCACGTCCGCGCCGGCCGGTCCGGCTGGCACGACGTGGTGGAGGAGACCCTCCGCCTCGAACCGGCCGTCAAGCACCTCCCGCTCCGCTACGCGGTCACGGACATCCCGCTCCCCGACGGCCGGACCATCGCCCAGGGCGACGCCATCCTCGCCTCGTACGCGGCGGCCAACCGCCATCCCGACTGGCACGGTCCGACGGCCGACACCTTCGACGTCACCCGCCCCACCAAGGATCACCTCACCTTCGGCCACGGCATCCACTTCTGCCTGGGTGCCCCCCTGGCCCGCCTCGAGGTGGCCACGGCACTGGAGCACCTCTTCACCCGCTTCCCCCACCTCACGCTCGCCGTCGAACCCGCCGAGCTGCGCCCCCTGCCCTCCCTGATCAGCAACGGCCACCAGTCCCTGCCCGTCCGCCTCCACCCGAAGTAGCACCGGCCGCCGTTACCGAGTGGACGTGCGGGAGCCGTAAATGAGTTGACCGGCTCCGGTGCGTCCGGGCAGGCTCCGCCACGACTGGACGACCACATGGCCGAGGCTGCCCGACGCGCTGGACGCGCGGGGCGACGACCCGGCGGATCGGAGACCGAGGGATGACGTCCCACCTCCACGCCCTCTGTTTCGACGCGGACGACCCGCAGCGGCTCTCCCGGTTCTGGGCCGAGTTCCTCGGCTGGGAGAGCAGTGACGACCCGGACGGCGGCATCGTCCTGGTGCCGAGCGACGACACGGGATTCCTGATCCGGTTCCTCCCGGCCCTGGAGCCGAAGACGACCCAGAACCTCCTGCACTTCGACCTGACGAGCACGTCCGAGGACGACCAGCGGAAGACCGTGTCGAAGGCGCTCGAACTGGGCGCCCGCCACATCGACATCGGTCAGAGCCCCGACGACGGGCACGTGGTCCTCGCCGACCCCGAAGGCAACGAGTTCTGCGTCATCGAGCCGGGCAACTCCTTCCTCGCCGAATGCGGCTTCATCGGAGCGCTCGCGTGCGACGGTTCGCAGGCGGTCGGGTACTTCTGGAGCCGGGCGCTGGGCTGGCCGCTGGTGTGGGACCAGGACCAGGAGACCGCGATCCGCTCGCCCCGCGGCGGGCCGAAGGTCACCTGGGGCGGCCCGCCCCACATGCCGATGACCGGGAGGGCCCGCCTGCGCTTCGACCTCGCCCCACCCGCCGACGGCGATCAGCACGCCGAGGTCGAACGTCTCCTCTCGCTCGGAGCCACGCGCCGCGGCCCCGCCACCGTCACGGGCGACGCCGCCCCTGTGCTGCTCGCGGACCCCGACGGCCAGGAGTTCCGCGTCCTGCCTCCCCGCTGAGGCCGGTTCACCGCCCGGGGCGCGGAGGCCGTGCCGTACGAACCCCGGCCGCCGGGGCGCACGCACCCTCCGGTCCCCGCCCGTCCCCGTCGTGCACCGTCGGTGCGCATGTGGCGCGCACCCCGCCACCTGGGATGAAATGCCCAGGACGGAAGCACGACAGCACGGAGGAAGGACGATCGTGGCACGTGGGGGAAAGAAGTCGCTGCTCTGGGCCGCGACGGCGGTGGCGGTGGCGCTGGCCGCCCTGGGGCTCTACTGGTTCCAGCCCTGGAAGCTGTGGCAGGACGAGACGGTCGACGAAGCCCTCCCGACGGCGGCGCCCGGGACCACCGCCTCGCCCGGGGCCTCGGACGCGAACCCGTCCGCAGGGCCGCAGACGGTCGCGCAGGGCGACCTGATCAGCCACGAGCACAAGACCACCGGCACGGCGAAGCTCATCCGCCTCGCCGACGGCAGTCTGACCCTGCGTCTGGAGGACCTGAACACCAGCAACGGCCCGGACCTGCGGGTGTGGCTGACCGACGCCCCGGTCAAGGAGGGCGTGGCCGGCTGGCGGGTCTTCGACGACGGCGCGTACGTCAGCCTGGGCAAGCTGAAGGGCAACAAGGGGGACCAGAACTACCCGCTCCCGCCCGGCACCGACGTGTCCGCCCTCACGAGCGTCACGATCTGGTGCGACCGCTTCGACGTCTCGTTCGGTGCGGCCGGTCTGAAGGTGTGAGGTGCCGGGGCTGGGGCTGGGGGCCTGCGCGTCGGCACGGGCCCCCAGGCGCCGCCCTAGGACGCCGGGGCCGCCGCGGCGCGCGCGATCCGGTCGAGGGTCGTGCGCATTCCGTGGCGGTTGACCGCGATCCGGCGCTCGGGGTTCGTGCCGGCGAAGACGGTCCCGAGGATCTCCGCGAGGCGCGAACCGCGGCCGGTACGCAGGTCCTGCCAGGTCTCCGTCACGCGTGTACCGGCCCCCTCCGCGGCGAAGTGGTAGCCCCAGCGGGCCATCGGCAACCCGAAGACGCCGACGTCGAACGTGAACTCCTCGCCCTCGCGCGCCGCCGAGACCCGCCCGGTCGTGAACCAGACGAACGGCCCACGCCGGTTGAAGCCCACGAACCGGCTGCCGGTGCCCACGGGAGGCCGCGGCACCCAGACCCCCCGGCACTCGGGACTCCACCGGCCCATGTCGCGAAGGTTCGCCACCAGCCGGTACACGACCTCCGGCGCGGCGTCCACCACGACGGACTCCTCAAGACTCCACTGGCGCCCCATCGACGACCTCCCTGTCGCTCCGTCGGACTTACCGGCGGGTAGGGTAGCGGACCCGGTGCTCGGGGCGCCGAGTCCGAGCAGGACGCCGAGGTGCTGTGCCCAGTGGACCGCCAGGGGCGCGGCGAGACCGCGGAGCTCGAGGCCGCCGGGGAACTTCCGCTGCGGCTGCGCATCGCGCCCTGGTGCCAGCCCGGCATCGACGACGAGGGGCTGCGGGCACTGATCGAGCAGCAGGGCACCGGTGGGGAGCTGTGGCGGGTCGCCGGGGTGAAGCTGTTCATGGACGGCACGATCGACAACGGCACGGCCTGGCTCGAACGCCCGTATTGCCACGGCGAGTCGACGCACGCCTTCTGGCCGGACCCCGAGGTTTACACGCGGATCGTGGGCGAGCTGCACCGCGCCGGCGTGCCGACAGCCACGCATGCGATCGGTGACGCCGCCGTACGGCATGTGCTCGACGCCGTCGAGAAGGCCCAGGCCGGCGGGGCCAGCGGGATCCGGCACCGGATCGAGCACATCGAGAGCGTGCCCGACGACACGCCGGCCCGGTTCGCGGAGCTCGGTGTCGTGGCGTCCATGCAGCCCACCCACTGCTGCGACTTCACCCGCGCCGACCACACCGACAACTGGTCCCGCCGGCTGGGCGAGGAACGCGCCTCGCGCGCGTGGCGGTGCCGCGACCTGTGGGACTCGGGCGCCACGGTCGTGCTCGGCTCCGACTGGCCGATCGCCCCGTTCCCGCCGCTGGGCGTGATGGCGGGAGCCCGCCACCGCCGCCCCACGCGCGACCTCACCCAGCCCCCGCACGGCCCCGAGCAGGCGCTGACGGCCCTGGAGGCGTTGCAAGGGATGACGACGGGCCCCGCCTTCGCGGCGGGCGAGGAGCATCGGGCGGGCCGACTGGCCGTCGGCCACCGCGCAGACCTGACCGTCCTCGCGGACAACCCCCTCACCGTAGCGGCGACGGACCTGGCAGACCTCCCGGTCCTCCTCACGGTCCTGGACGGCCGCCCCACGCACTGGCACACGAACCTCTGAGCGTCACGGCAGGGCTTCGGTGGCGGCGGCTGCGGCCTGGGCGATGAGCTTGTTGTCGTAACGGGCGTCGGGGCTGTGCCGGTTGGACAGGACGGCCAGGACGATGGGGGCGCGGCCGGGCGGCCAGAGGACGGCGATGTCGTTACGGGCGCCGTAGGTGCTGCCGGATCCGGTCTTGTCGCCGACGGTCCAGTCCTTGGGCACGCCGGCTCGGATGAGGTCCGCCCCGGTGGTGTTGGTGCGCAGCCAGGTGGTCAGCCTGGCGCGTTCGGCGGGGCGGAGAGCGTCGCCGAGGACGAACGTACGCAGGTCCTGCGCGAGGGCCCGGGGGGTACTGGTGTCGCGCGTGGCGCCGGGCGCCCACTCGTTGAGCCCGGGCTCGCGCCGTTCCATGCGGGTGACGCCGTCGCCCAGCTCCGCGAGCGTCGTCTGGAGGCCCTTGGGGCCGCCGATCCGGTCGAACAGCAGGTTGGCGGCGGTGTTGTCGCTGTACCGTACGGCGGCGTCGCACAGCTCGGCGAGGGTCATCCCGGTGGCGGTGTGCCGTTCGGTCACGGGGGAGTGGGGGACCAGGTCGTCCCGGGAGTACGTGACCACCCGGTTCATGCCGTCGCCGGGGTGCTTGCGCAGCACGGCGCCTGCGGCCAGGGCCTTGAAGGTGGAGGCGTAGGGGAAGCGGGCGTCGCCGTTGTACGCGACCTCACGGCCACTTCCGGTGTCGAGGGCGTACACGCCCAGACGGGCGCCGTAGGTCCGCTCCAGCGCCTGGAACCGTGCTCGGGCCGCCTCCGCACCGCTCGGCGTGGAGGCCGACTCCCGTGGCGGTGGGGCGCTGTCGGCCGGGGGCCGGTCCTCGCCGCATCCGGTGAGCGGCACCAGCACGAGCGCGGCCAGTACGGCGAGGAGACGTTGCCGGGGGCGGTAGAGCCGCATGGGGGAGGCTTCCTGGTGTGGGTGCGTCGGTCGTCGGGCCGCGCGCGGGTCATCGGTCGTCGGTCGTCGGTCATCGGTCGTCGCGCCGCGCGCGGGTCATCGGTCGTCGGGCGTCGGGCGCGACGGACCGCACGGCGCAGAACTGGTTGTACGCACCACTCTGCCATCAGCCGCATCCCACGCGACGCCCCGCGTTTCCGGCGGCGTGTCTCACGGTGAAGTCCCGTTCCGGACCGCCCATATGGCCTGACAGCGCACGTACTCGCGGCGGTGTCAGTAGGACATGCGACGATCGCAAGCATGATCGTCTCGCTTGATGGCCTGTTGCCCACCGCAGGTACGCACGTCTCGACCACCTACGCCGACTGGGTTGCCGCACACGACCCGGACGCGGAGGCGATGGCGCGTGACCTCGTCCAGGACATGGGTTCGGAGCTCAACCGGTCCTGGACCAAGCCCGGTCGGTTCGTCGACACGATGGCGGCGCGGGCGCGGCGGTTGCCGCCGGCGCACCTGCCGTGGTTCTGGGACACCGTCGGTCATCGGCTGATCGGTTACGGGAGCCGGCCAGGTGCCCGTGCCTACGTGGCGGCGCGGGCGGCCGAGGCGCAGCACGGGCTCCCGGTGGATCCCGCCTACCGCCGGGCCAACGGGCTGCTGTTCGCCAAGGGCGGGGCGATGCCGGCCAAGGAGTTCGGGGCCCATCAGCGGTTCCTCACCGAGACGTTGGAGCCGGCCGACGCGCACGAGGCACTGGACGCCTTCCTGACGGCGTGGGCGAGCTCCGCGGCGGACCTGCCGGCGGATCTCGTGCGCCGGGTGCGGGCCTCCGCCAAGGCGGCCGGGCACGGGGACGAGGAGGTCGCGCGGCTGGTGGGCGCCATCCTGTCCGTCACCCGCAAGAAGTCGGTGCCTGACGCGTTGCTGACCGCCGCCGCCCCGGTCCTCCGGGCGCATCCGCCGACGGACACGGTCGCCGCCGGGCTCGTCGAGGTCTTTCCGGACGGCGCGACGGACGGCGGGGCGTGGCTGCGGATGCTGATCGCCTGCGGCGCGGCGGAGGCGATGGAGTCCGGGCGGGTCGTGCCGGAAGGCGGCCTGCCCTACTGGGTCGGCACCTTCGTGAACATGTACCAGTACGCTGCCCAGTCCGGCGGCGGGGTCGCCCGGCAGCCGCTGCCCGCGGAATTCCTCGACCTTGTGGTCCGGTTGGGGCCGCGACTCCGGGCCGCGGGCGAGGCGGTGACGCTGCACACCACCCGCCACTACTACACGGGCTTCGACGCGGACGTGCTGGACGCCTGTCTGGCGGCCGGGGTCACGGTCGTCGACCCGGGCCCGGAGACGCGGATGCGCTTCTGGGGCGACCGGTCCCGGCGGGACCTCGTCGCGCTCGCCGCCGATCCGGTGTTCGGCCCCCGGCTGGAGGGAACCGTCCACGGGAACCTGCTGCCCGACTGGTCCAACGCGCGCCGACGGCAGCCCGGCTCGGCGGTGACGCTGCTGCCCGGCAACGAGGGCATCGCCAACGAGGTGGCCGGGCGGGTCGGCAAGCTGGTCGACACGGTCGCGGGCGGTGGCATGGGCGGGGCCGAGGAGGCCGTGGCCGAGCTGGAGACCCTGCTGGACCGGCCGACAGTGGCAGCGCTCGATGGGATCGCCGACGCCCTCGCGGGCGCGTCGGGCGCGGGCGCGCTGCGGCGCTCGCTCGCGGCCGGCCTGCCGGAGGAACTGGCCTGGCCGGCCCTGGAGTCGGTGTACGCGGAGTTCGCGGCGCACGCCCGCGAGGGCGCGGTCCGCACGGACACAGGTGCGGACGCGGACGCGGACTCGGGCGCCGGCGCGGGCCGGGGCACGGGCGCCGGGGGTGAGGCGGCGGCGGACGGCGCGCTGCCGGGCGTTGCCGGGGTGACCTGCACCTGGCCCGTGCTGACGGTCTTCGGGAAGGACCGCGCGGTCGCCGTCGCCCCCGACGGCGTGCGGGGCTCCTGCGGTTTCTCGGTGCCGCGGGACGCGACCACGTTCGCCGTCCACTACGTGGGCGGGTCCTTCCTGGTGAGCTGGTCCCTCAAGGCGAACCCGTACTTCTGCGACACCGCCGTCTGGGCCGACCGTCCCGAGGAGCCGTTCACGCCGGGCCAGCTGAGTGGCCTAGTCCCCTTCGGCGGCAGCCTGGACGGGGCGTACGGCTTCCAGTTCGAGACCGCCGACGGCGGCGGGCGGCACGGCGGCAGCCGGGCGCTGCGTCCCGGCGACACGGAAGGCATCGACGGGGACGAACTGCAACTCGGCGACGGCTCCCGCATCTGGACCAACGCCGTCTTCGGCAGGAGGCCCTGGGACGTGGTCGACCCCGTCACCGGGGAGCGGCAGGGCGCGACCGAGCTCCCCGACTTCCCGGGCCGCGCCCCGAACGCAGATCCGGCCGCGGAGCCGTCCGAGGCGGGCATGTCCCTGGCCCGAGAGGCCCTGCAACTGGCACCGCTGCCCGCCGGTCTGACCGACTCGCCGCTCGGCAGCCGGGACGGACTCGTCGGGACCCGGGTCCTCTTCCGCACCCGGTACCGCAACAACGCGCCCGACCACTACCTGGTGGAGAGCGTTGACGGGCGCACGGCCCGGTTCGACATCGACCGGCAGGGACAGAAGCCGTGGGGCCTGTGGGCGCCGCCGGAGGCCGCGGCGCAGGACGTGGTCCTCGCCGAGGCGGAGACCCGGACGGGAGTTCGCGCGTACACCGCCGACGGCTCCCTGCTGTGGGAGCTGGCCGGGCACCGTTCGCCCAGTCACCCGCGGGCCAAGCCGATCAGGAAGGTCACCGTGTCGGGAGGCGTGGCCCTGCCACCGGCCTTCTGGTACCTGCTCCGTACCCGCGACGCGGCCGGCTCCCGGGCGCTGCGGACCGTGGGACCGCAGACGGCGGACGCACTGCTCGCGGCCGCCCTCGACGGCACGGAGGCGCTGCGCGCGGCCGTGGCCCGGGAGCTGCCGGACATCAACGATCCGGTGCTGGCCGACGCCGTCGTCGCGGTGGCCGAACGGGCCGCGCGCGTGGAGGAACGGCGACGCGCCCTGCACCACCGCGTCACCTTGCTCGCCGAGGCGCCGCCCGCCCTGCCGCGCCTGTCCGCGCCCGACACCGAGCTGATGCCCGCCCTGTTCGAGCTGGTCTCGGACGGCGAGCACGATTCGTGGCGGCGGACGCGGGACGCGGCCCTGCCGGCGACGCTGACCGCGCTCGCCGCCGACGGAGCCTGTCTGGAAGGGACGATCGGGGAAGAGGTGCGGCGGCTCTCGCCGCCGGCGCCGCCGCACGACTGGTCACAACTGCTCGGCGCGATCGACGCCGTGGCATGGCGGGCGGCCGTGGCGCCCACGCCGGACGTCGAGCGGGCCGCTCTGCTGGCGCTCCTGGACACCTGGGCCGACCAGCCGTTCGCCCGCGCGGGCAGCCGGTGGTGGGTCGGTCGCGTGGACGGCACCGGAGTCCTGGACGGCCTGCGCGGAAGCGGCGTTCCGGTGGCGTCCGCGGCGCCGCGGCGCGGAGGTTCGGGCCGCTGGTTCGTCGCACCCGCGTCCGGGGACGGTGACGGCGATCCGGTACCGGCGGCGGTTCCGGAGGCACGACTCGTACGGGTGGAGCGCGACGACGTCACCCGGCTTCGGGCCCTGGTGGCGGCCGTCGAGGCGAACGGACCCGTCCCGGTGCCTGAGGCGGCGGCCGCGCGTTTCGCCGAACTGACGGGCGTACGACGGGCCGTGGCCCGGCTTGTGGTGGCCGGCCTGGTCGGCCACCACGACCGGGACGAGGGCCGTGCGCTGGCGCGCAAGGCCCCTTACAAGGCGACCCCGAAGACGGCCGAGGCGTACGAACAGCTGCGCACGCGCCTCGGGGGCGACGGCCGGCGCGCCGTTCTGGCCGCCGCTCTCCCCGAGGACCCGGCGGAGCTCTGGCGGCCGGGTGGCGCCGAGTCGGCCGCGGAGCGGATGGCGGAGGTGTGGCGGGAGCGGCTCGGGGTCCTGCCCGCCGTCCACGACGAGGCGGCCGACGCCCTGGAGGCCGACCTGGGCCTCGCCGAGGTGTGGGCCAGGCGCCTGGCCGGCGGCTACGAGGCGGCCGAGGATGCGACGGTGGAGGCGGCCGGCTGGGAGCTGGCGGCGACCCCGTACGGCATCGGGGTGGAGGTCCAGCCCGTGCCCCCGGAGGGTCCCGAGCTGCCGTACGGAACGCCCGTGGGCCTCGCGCTCGGCCAGATCGCGAGCGCGCTGGTGTGGGCGTTGACGGACCGGCCGGTCGGCGACCCGGCGGTGGCCGGCGCCGCGGCCCTGTACGAGCGGCTGCGGGCCGAGTTGGAGCGTCCGGAACTCCTGCTCGAGCTGCGCGGCGGACGGGTCCAGGACACTTCGGCGCGGATCGCCGAGCGCTTCGGGCCCGAGCGGCTCCCGGTGGGGAGGGGCCGCCGCAAGGAGGAAGGCCCGGTTCCGGTGACCGCGTACGACTCCGGGGCGCTGGTGGTGTGCGCGCCCGGCGGTGGCTGCTTCCTCCGGCCCGCGGCGTGCGCCGACCCCGAGGTCTGGGGCCGGGTCCGGGAGGTCACGGACCTGACCGAGGAACTGGACCGGGTGGCACCGCTGCTGGTCGGCGGCGGGCTGGAGCGGATGATGCACCGCGCCCGGTCGGGGGCGGTGCCGGCCGGCGCGTACGAGGCGGATCCGCGGCACTCCTGCCCGGAGCTGGTCACGGAGGCGGCAGGGAAGCTCGGCGTGGGCCGGGACGCGGCGGCGCTGTACCTCCAGCTGGCGACGCTGGCCACACCCACCGACCGCAACGTGCGGAGGTGGAACGGCTGGTCGACCAAGCGCCACGCGGAGGTACGCGCGGAGCTGGTCGCCACCGGCGCCGTGGTGGAGGCCAAACGGGCACGGGCGGGCCGGACGGTGTTTCTGCCGGGCGAATGGACCGAGCTGAAGGCCCCTCACCTGCCGCTGG
The DNA here is from genome assembly GCF_042902595.1 of Streptomyces sp. NPDC012508. NCBI lineage: Bacteria > Bacillati > Actinomycetota > Actinomycetes > Kitasatosporales > Streptomycetaceae > Streptomyces > Streptomyces sp. NPDC012508. The sequence continues at coordinate 746,308 of NZ_JBIBEO010000002.1, read as the reverse complement.
AAACGGTCAAACTGGCGACGCACGAGGTCCGCCTTCTGTGGGGCAATACGATCCACGCCCCCTTCGGCCGAATCCTCCCACCGTCCCCGCTGCACGAGATGTTCGCGGCAGCCTGGGACCGCCACTAGAGCCCGCCCCTCACCAGGCCGGCGCGGCCCGGACGCCCACCGCGTCCGGTGGCCGCGCCGCCTCCACGCACCCGGCGGCGGAGCCCAGGCTGCTGCTCTGGGTCCCGCCGCCGGCGGTGGCCGGTCCGGTCGGCCGTGCCGTCATGCCGCCGCGAGCGCCAGCGTCGGGGACAGCCGGGACGCCCGGACCGCCGGGTACAGCCCCGCGACCGTGCCGATCACCAGCGTCGCGGCGAAGCCGCCGCCGACCGCCCATGGCGGGACCACCCACGGCAGGCCGCCCGTGTACGCGTACACGCCCGTCGCCGCGCCGCCCAGGGCCACGCCCGCGAGGCCGCCGAGGCCGGACAGCATCAGGGACTCCGTGACGAACTGGATCCTGATCTGTCCCCGGGTCGCCCCCAACGAGCGCCGCAGGCCGATCTCGTGGCGGCGTTCGAGCACCGAGATGATCATGGTGTTCGCGACGCCGACCCCGCCCACCAGCAGCGCGATCCCGCCCAGGCCGAGGAGCAGCGACGAGAACGCCCCCTCGGTGGCCGCCTTGGCCTGAAGCGCCGAGGACGGATCGCCGACCTGGACGTTCTGCGGGTTCTGCGGGTCGATAGTCGGGGCCAGCAGCTTCTGGACGGACGGCACGGACGCGTCCGTGGACCGCTCGTACACCGCCGTCGGATGCCCGTCGAAGCCCAGCAGCTTCTGCGCACCCTCCCAGCCCACCAGCGCCGAGCGCTCGATCTCCGGCGCGAGGGGCAACGGGTCGAGGATGCCGACGACCGTGAAGTACCGGTCGTCGATCCAGACCAGCCGCCCCGGCTCGGTGATGCCGAGCCGCCCCGCGGCCACATGGCCGAGGACGACGGACGGATAGCGGCCGTTGGCGGCGTTCAGCCAGGTACCGGTGCCCATGCCGCCGCGCAGCACTTCGAACAGCCCCTCCGTGGTGGCCTTCACCGCGATGCCGCCCGTCTCGCCCTCGGGGATCTTCTCGGAGCGCCGGACGGAGTGGTCGAGTTCGCCTGTGGCGCCGACGTCCTCGACCCCCTCGATCCGCCCCACCATGCCGACCGCGTCCTTCGGCAGCTTGACCTCCTCACCGCTGAACATGCCCTGACCCGGCTTCGCCACCAGCATGTTCGTGCCCAGGGCGTCGAGCTGCCGGATCAACTGGGCCTGGCTCGACGCCGAGATGCCGACGACCGCGATCATCGTGGCGATCCCGATGGCGATTCCGAGCGCCGACAGCACCACCCGTACGGGACGGCTGCGCAATCCGGCGGACCCGACGTGGAGGACGTCACGCGGGGTCAGCCGTGCCGCCTTGAGCGGCCTGCGTGAACGGGGCATCAGACGCCGGCCTTTCCGAACGCGGTACCGGTTCCGGTCCCGGCGACGCCTGGCCCTGTGCCGGGCGGGTCGACCGGCTCCGCGCCGGACAGGTTCCCCAAGCCCGCGCCCCGCCCCTCGACGGCCGCGACTCCGGAGGCCGTCCCCGTCCCCGCCCCTCTCCCCGTCCCCGGCGCGCCGCCGCCGCCCGTGTCCGCCGTGACCCGCCCGTCGCGGATACGGACCTGCCGAGGCAGCCGTCCCGCGATCTCCGTGTCGTGCGTGATCACCGCGATCGTGGCGCCGTCCGCGTTGAGCTCGTGCAGCAGGTCCATCACCGCCTCGCCGGACGCCGTGTCCAGCGCGCCGGTCGGTTCGTCCGCGAGCAGCAGATCCGGCTCGCCGACGACCGCGCGGGCGATGGCCACGCGCTGCTTCTGCCCGCCGGACAGTTCGTGCGGCCGGTGCTTCATCCGGTCGGCCAGCCCCACGCGGGCCAGAGCGTCCGCGGCCATTGCCCGCCGCCGGGCCCGTGGGAGCCCGGAGTACAGCAACCCCTCGGCGACGTTCTCCAGCGCGCCCACCCCGGGCACCAGGTGGAACGCCTGGAACACGAACCCGATGTGGCGGGAGCGCAGCGCGGAGAGCCGCCGGTCGGTCAGCGAGGCCACGTCGTGGCCCGCGATCTCGACCGTTCCCGCGCTGGGCCGGTCCAGGGTGCCCACGATGTGCAGCAGGGTGGACTTGCCCGAGCCGGACGGGCCGACGATGCCGAGGAGTTCCCCCTCGCCGACGGTCAGATCGACCCCGTCGAGCGCGCGGACCCCGCCCGCGTACTCCTTGGTGACCCCGGAGAGACGTACGACCGTACTCACGGTGCTGACATCGGTCATGCGGACGGCACCCCGACCTTCATGCCCTCCCGCAGACCGCTGCCGCTGATCTCCACACGGCCCTGGCCGAACATGCCGAGCTCCACCTCGACATCCCGCGCCTTGCCGTTCTCGACGACCTGGATGCCGAAGCCGCCGCCGGGCAGGGCGAGCAGCGCGTTGACGGGGACCGTGAGGACGTCTTCGCGCGTCTCGCCGGTGAGTTCGACGGTGACGGGGGACTGGTCGACGCCTGTGACCTTCTCCGGCGCGTCGAAGGAGACCGTGACGTCGATCTTCGGCGTCCGGTCCTGGGGATCGTCACCCGCGGAGGCGGTCCTGCCGACCGACGACACCTTCCCCCGGGCCCGCGTCCCGTCCGGCAGCTGCACGACGACCCGCGTGCCGGCCTTCGCCAGACCGGAGTCCGCCACAGGGATCTTGAACCGTACGACCCGCTCGGAACCGGTCACCGTGAGCACCGGCCGACCGGGAGCGACCTGGTCGCCCAGTGAGCTGCCCGCCTCCTTGACGCGTACCGCGCTGCCGGCGAAGGCGATCGTGTCGGGGCCGATCGTGCCGGTCCGCTTCAGCTCGTGGGACTTCTGCCAGCGCTTCACCGCGTCGGCGGTCTTCGCCGAGAACTCCTCGTCGACCGTGAAGCCGACGTACCCCAGGGCGGCGAGGTTCTCCTCCAGCTGCCGGACGTCCTTGCCCTTGTCGCCGGTCTTCAGGGTCCGGTACATGGGCTCGGCCCCGTACATCAGGCGGACGGGCCGGCCGTCGACCTCGTACAGCCGCTCGTCCCTCTCGACGGTCGAGCCGCTCGGCGCGAGCCAGGTGAGGGTGCCGGCCGGGCCCGCGTTGATCTTCCGTTCGCCGAGGTGGCCGAGCGTGCCGTCCTGCTGGGAGCTGTCGCTGAGGTCGCCGCGGGTCAGCGGGACCGTCGAGGGCGGCAGCCCCGGGTCGGCGACGGCCTGCGGTCCGTCCCCCGCGTCCAGGGTGGTGACGGCAACCCCACCGCCCGCGACCGCCGCGATCGTGGCCAGGGCGGCCACCAGCCTGCGCCGCCCGCTCATCGCGACACGCTCTCGCACGCCTTGTTGGCCTTCTCGAACTTCTTCATCTCCGCGCCCTGCGGTACGGGCCGCGCCGCCGACATGCCGCCTTCGCCGAAGGTCGGGTCCGGCATGTCGAACCCGTTCTTCCGCATGCACTGGGCGTACTTGATCATCTTGTCCTTGTCGGCCTGGGTCAGCTCCTTGCCCATGCCGGCCCCGCCCTTGTCCCGGCAGGCCTTGAACGCCTTCTCCATCTTCTCCTTGGACATGCCGTCGCCGCCGATGGTCAGGCCGACGCCCTCCTCGCCCGGCTTGGGCTCGGGAACGTCGAGGCCCTGCTCGCGCAGACACTTCCGGTGCTCCAGGGCCTGGTCGGCCTTCTTGCCCTCGTCGCTCACGGTCTCGCTGCCGGCCTTCTTGCCGCCGTCGGCGGTGCAGGCGGTGGCGAGGAGGCAGAGAGAGGCGAGGGAGGCCGCGGCGGCCAGCTGGAGGGTCTCTCGGGTACGTCGAGTTGTCATGAGCCGGATCGTGCAGACAGGAGGTGTTTCGTTTCTCTCAGCGGATCGGTTAACAGAGACGAAAGGTCTCTTCCGATACACAGGGTGCATGCGTGTACTACTGGTGGAGGACGAGGCATTCCTCGCCGAGATGATCGCCGAGGGGCTGCGCCGGGACGCGCTCGCGGTCGACGTGGCCGGAGACGGCCTGGAGGCCCTGCGGAAGATGCAGTTCGGCGAGTACGACGTCGTCGTCCTCGACCGTGACCTGCCGGGGATGCACGGGGACGACGTGTGCCGCAGGGTCGTCGAGCAGCGTCTGACGACCCGGGTCCTGATGCTCACGGCGGCGGGAACCGTACGGGACCGGGTCGACGGCCTCGGGCTCGGCGCCGACGACTACCTGACCAAGCCCTTCGCGTACGACGAGCTGCTCGCCCGCGTCCTCGCCCTCGGCAGGCGTGCCCGGCCCGCGCTGCCGCCCGTCCTCGAACGCGCCGGGATCGTCCTGGACACCGCCCGCCGCCAGGCGAGCCGCGACGGCCGCCATCTGCAACTGTCCCGCAAGGAGTTCGCGGTCCTGGAGGCCCTGCTGCGCGCGGAGGGGGCCGTGGTCAGCGGCGAGGACCTGATCGAGCAGGTCTGGGAGGAGCACACCAGCTACCGCACGAACGCGGTACGGGTGACGCTCAGCAAACTCCGCGCGAAGCTGGGCGAGCCGCCGGCGGTGGAGACGGTACCGGGCGCGGGCTACCGGATCGCGTCGTGAACGCGGGACGCCGGAACCTGGGGCCGGGCCGGAATCCGGGGACCGGCCGGAATCGGGGGACCGGCCGGAATCGGGAGACCGTGGCCGGCGCGGGCGACGGCGGCGGCACCCCGCGGATCGTCGCGGCGGCTCGGCGTGTCGCGGGCGGCGAGCGGTCGCGGCTGACGGCACTGTACGGCGGGCTGCTGCTGCTGGCCGGCGCGCTGCTCACGGGAGTGGTGTACGTCCTGGTCAAGGAGGGCCTCTACGCGTCGATCAGCGTCGCGATGACGACCGCCGTCCCCGCGCAGCGTCTCGACGAGCTTCCGGCCACCCCGAACCCCACCGCCTCACCGCTGTGGCAGGAAGCCGTTCCCGCGAGCCCGGGCCCGTTGCCACCCGGTGTCAGCCGCGGGATGGCGATCACCCGGACGCTGAGCGACGCCGCCGAGAGCGCGGCCCTGGAGCGGCTGCTGACGGTCTCACTCGTCGTCCTCGCCGTGTACGCCGTCGTGTCCGTCGTCCTCGCCTGGTGGATGGCGGGCCGGGTCCTGCGGCCCGTTGCGGTGATCACCGACACGGCCCGCCGTCTGTCGGGGGAGAACCTGCACGAGAGGATCGCGCTGGAAGGACCGCCGGGGGAGCTCAAGCACCTCGCCGACACCTTCGACGACATGCTCGGTCGTATGGAACGGCTGGTGTCGGCGCAGCAGCGGTTCGCCGCGAACGCGGCCCACGAGCTGCGGACCGCACTGGCCGTGCAGCGGGCCGCGGCCGAGATCGGACTCGCCGGCGAGCCGGAGCCGCAGCGGGTCGCGCGGATCCGGGCGAAACTCATCGAGGTCGCCGACGACAGCGAACGGACCATCGACGGGCTGCTGCTGCTCGCGGCCTGCGACCAGGGACTACGGGAACGGCGGCCGGTGGCGGTGCACGAGGTCGCGAGGAAGACGGTGGATTCGCTGGCGGCCGAGGCGGAGGAGCGAGCCGTGAGTATCTCGGCCGACCTCCGGCCCCTGACGGTTCCGGGAGACACCGTGCTGCTGGACCGGCTGCTCCACAACCTGGTCGCGAACGCGGTACGCCACAACGTGCCGGGCGGCCGCGTACGGGTCCGTACGGGACCGGACGGCATCGAGGTCGGGAACACCGGCCCGGCGGTACCTCCCGACGTCGTCCCGTTGCTCTTCGAGCCCTTCCGCCGCCTGACCGAACGCACCCACGCCCCGGGCGAGGGCGCGGGCCTCGGCCTCTCGATCGTCGACTCCATCGCCCGCGCCCACGGCGCGACGGCGGAGGCCTCGGCCAACACGGAGGGCGGCGGCCTGACGGTCCGGGTGCGGTTCGCGCGGTGAACGATCAGCGGGTCGGACCGGACCGCGCAGCGGGTTGGGCGTGGTTCCAGCCGGTGAGTTCGGCGGGGCGGTTGGTGATGATGCCGTCGACGCCGTACTGCTCGTACGTGCGCCACTTCTCGGCCGTGTCCACGGTCCATACCCATGTCGCGATGCCCGCCCGGTGCAGGTCGGCGACGATGCCGGGCCGGGTTTCGAGCGCGGAGCCGCTGGGGTTGTAGGAGGCGAGGTGGAGTTCCTCGGAGACGGCCACGGGGTCGGCGTCCAGGGTGCTGCGGAGGAGGGCGAGGGGCAGCTCGGGTGCCACCTCGTGGACCCAGCGCAGATGCTGGGGGTCGAAGCTCTGGACGACGACCCGGCCGGTCATCTGCTGTGCCTTGACGACGTCGACGACGGCCGTGACCTGCCGGCGGGTGTCGGCCCGTTTGATCTCGAGGAGCAGGTTCCCGCCGCGGGTCCGCAGGTCGGCCAGCTGTGCGGCGAGGGTGGGGACGCGGGCACCGGTGAAGACGGGGGCGAACCAGGACCCGGCATCCAGCCCGTCGAGTTGGGCGGACCTCAGGGCGGTGATGTCCCCGCTGCCGTTCGTGGTGCGGTCCACGGTCCTGTCGTGCATCAGGTAGGGCACGCCGTCCTGGCTCAACTGGACGTCGTTCTCGATGAAGTCGGCCCCGGAGCGCCGTGCGACCTCCTGGGCGACCATCGTGTTCTCCGGCGCGAGCGACGAAGCCCCGCGATGGGCGACGACCGTCATCGGCGCCCCTGCCGCCCGGAGGAACGGAGAGGTGGCCCCGGAGCGGTGGTCGGTCAGGTGCTGCCCGGAGGTGAGCAACCTCGGCGAGGGACGCGTACCGGTGGCGGTGGCACCGGTCAGGCAGAGCAGGGTCATGGCTGTGGCCGTGACCAGGACGATGCGGAGGCGGGCCGGAGGCATGCGGGGAGGCTAGTACGCCAGGCGGCCGCGCACGACCGCCACCATACCGAAGCGCACCCCCGGCCCACGCCATCGGCGTACGGCAACCGGCAACCGGCCCACCGGCCAGCAGGCCAACCGGCAACCGACCCACCGGCCCGTCGGCAACCCTCCCACCGGCCCACACCGCCGGAGGCGATCGTTTACGGACAGCCTTCAGCCGCCGCTCAGAGGCGAGCCCCATGCCGGATCGTGCCACGGTTTCCCGGTCAGGCCGGTGAGGAGTCGCTCAGCCGTGCTCAGGGCGAGGTCCTGCGTCACCCCTACCGCAGTCAGCGCGGCACTGAGCCGCCCTGACGCCCCCTCCGGCACGTCCAGGCCGTTCAGGAGGGGAAGAAGCAGCAGGAGGCGGGCGGAAGGATCGTCGACACCCTCGGCGTCCGGTGCCGGGCTGTCGGCGATCCGGACCAGTTCCGGCCAGGTCAGCTCGGCTCCCGGAAGCTCCCCTTCCCACGTGGCGGTCTGCTGGACGCAGTCCCCCACGGGACGGGTGAGCACGAAGTCGATGCCGTGGTCGCCGGGCAGGTTGCGGAAGACCACGACGACTCCGGAGCCGTCCGCGCCGGGCACCCGGAAGGCAGGCCGGCGTTCAGGATCGAAGAGGACCTCGGACAAGGCATCGACATCGGCGCCGTCCTCACCGAACCACTCCGGAACGGGACGCTCGGTGCCGGCTCCGCCGACGCAGATCTCCGACAGGTAGTTCGACCAGAAGCCCGGGCGGGCCAGCAGCGGCTCCCCGGCGTCCAACGGGCCGTGGTCGTATCCCTCGATCAGCACCCCGTAAGCCTGTCATCAGCCACTGACATGGCTCGTCCTGGGGTGGCACGGCTCTGCCGCGTGCTCAGCCTGTCGTGGTCAGACAGAAGGGATGGCCGGCCGGATCGATGAGGACGCGCCACCGCTCGTTCGGCTGGAACTCCGGCTTCGTCGCGCCGAGGTTCAGCAGGAGACGCTCTGCTTCGTCGAGATCATCGACGGTGAAGTCCAGATGGAACTGCTGGGGCACGTCGTGACCGGGCCAGACGGGCGCCCGGTATCCGTCGACCCGTTGGAATCCGATCAGCAGCCCGTCCGCCCCCGCGACACCGGCGAAGGCGTCGTCGGACTTCGGGTGAAGCTCGAGACCGGTGGCCTGCTGGTAGAAGGCGGCCAGGGCCCGGGGATCGGCACAGTCGAGCGTGACGGCCGACAGCTTCATCAGCGGAGGCATGGCAACAACTCCTTGGTGCGCTCGGACACCGCGGTCTCGAACCGGTCGGACGTCACAACGTAGTGATCAACTCCCCACATCGCTACCGGATTCACGACCAGGCTCACCCCCGCAGGACTTCTATCCTGCGGGAATGAACTCCCTGTCGGTGGACGAGATCCGAGCGCTGCACATGAAGCACGCGCCCAGCGCAGAAGCCTTCGAACTCGTCTTCACGCACTGCGAGATCGTCTGGAAGATCGCGCAGCAACTGCTCCCCGTTCCCGGCCTCGCCGTCGACATGGAACTGGTTCGTACGGGCAGCCTGCTCCACGACATCGGCGTCTATCGCCTGTACGACGCCGGGGGCCGGCTGGACAAGCGGAACTACGTGCGCCACGGACTGCTGGGACACGAGATCCTGGCGGGGGAGGGGCTGCCGGAGATCCTGTGTCGATTCTGCTCCTGCCACACCGGAGTCGGACTGACCCGCCACGACATTCGCGAGCAGGGCCTCCCGCTGCCGCCGGGCGACTACACGGCGGAGACTCCCGAGGAACGACTCGTGATGTACGCGGACAAGTTCCACAGCAAGACGACCCCGCCGACCTTCGTGCGCCCCCACACGTACACCGCCCACCTCTCCCGATACGGCGCGCACAAGGTCCAGGCCTTCGACGAACTGCGCGCCACCTTCGGCGACCCGCACCTCGGGCCGCTCTCGGATGCTCATCATCACGCCGTGATCTGATGGCTCCACCACCCGATTCGCTCATACGTACGAATATTCGTCTACGCTGGAACCATGACCGCACCACGACCGCAGATGCCCGGCCTCCAGGGCTCGCTCTTCGACCAGGGCGCCGACATCCGGCCCGGCCACCTGGACGGGGTCCGGCGGATCGCGCTCGACCGCGGGGCCTGGGTCGACCATCTGCCCGGGTGGTTCCACGGGGCCGACGCGCTCTTCGAGGAGCTGGCCGCAGGCGTCCCGTGGCAGGCCGAGGAGCGCACGATGTACGACAACGTGGTCGCCGTCCCCCGCCTCCTCGCGTACTACCGCGAGGGCGCTCCCCTCCCGCACCCCGCACTCCTCGACGCCCGTGAGGCACTGAGCGCCCACTACGCCGGCGAGCTCGGTGAACCCTTCGTCAGCGCCGGCCTCTGCCTGTACCGCGACGGCCGCGACAGCGTCGCCTGGCACGGCGATCGCACGGGACGCTCCGCCACGCACGACACCATGGTCGCGATCCTCTCCCTCGGAGACCCCCGCGACCTCGCTCTCCGCCCGCGCGGCGGCGGCCCCGTCGCGCTCAGGCTCCGCCTGGGGCACGGCGACCTCGTGGTCATGGGCGGCTCGTGCCAACGCACCTGGGAACACGCCATCCCCAAGACGAGCCGCGCCGTCGGGCCCCGTATCAGCGTCCAGTTCCGCCCCCGGGGTGTCGGCTGACCCGTGCGCGCAGCCCCCGGGCAGGCTTGTCACCGGCACCGCATACCATGACCGCTCATGAGCGCGAGCGAGGACCGAAGACCCCTGGTCGACGGGCGTTTCCACCTGATCTCCCGGCTGGGCAGCGGCGGCATGGGCACCGTCTGGCGAGCACGTGACATCGCCCTGGAGCGCGATGTCGCCCTCAAGGAGGTGCGGCCGCCCGACCCCGCCCTCGAGGACGCCAATCCCGGACTCGCCGCCCAGATGCGCGAACGGGCGGTCCGCGAGGCACGCGCCCTGGCGCGCCTCTCGAATCCGCACGTCGTGACGATCCACCACATCGTCGAACCCCAGGACGGCTCGCACCCCTGGATCGTCATGGAGCTCGTCGAGGGGCGCTCGGTGTACGAGCGTCTCGCCGAGGGCCCCATGTCCGTCGAGGAGGCCCTCACCCTCGGGCGGCAGGTCCTGTCCGCCCTGCGCGCCGCCCACTCCGCCGGCATCCAGCACCGCGACGTGAAACCCGCCAACGTGCTGCTCCGCCCCGACGGCAGCGCCGTCCTCACCGACTTCGGCATCGCCGTCATCAGCGAGGCGACGTCACGGCTCACCGCCACGGGCGACCTGATCGGTTCGCCCGAGTTCATCGCCCCCGAGCGGGTACGAGGCGAGGAGGGCAACCCGGCCTCCGACCTGTGGTCGCTCGGGATGCTCCTGTACGTCGCCGTGGAGGGCCACCACCCGCTGCGCCGGGCCACCAGCCTCGCGACCGTCGTCGCCGTACTCGACGATCCGATCCCGGCACCGGTGAGATCCGGCGCGCTGACTCCCGTACTCGCGCAACTCCTCGTACGCGACCCGGCGTCGAGGCCCGACGCGGCACGGCTGGAACAGCTGCTGGCCGATGCCGCGTCCGGACAGTCCGGTACGAGGGCCCCGGCGCAGGCGACCCCAGGTTCGTTCGGCTCGCCGTACTCCCACCCCGCGTACGCGCCGCAGCAGCAGCCGGCCGGGCAGCCGTGGCACACCCCCACCGTCCCCTCCCACGCACCGGCGCACGGGTCCCCGGCGGTCGGCGGCGGATTCGGTCCGCCCACGCTGCCCGTGCCGCCCTCCGCGTCTGCCCGCCCGCGCCGCCGGGCCGCGGTGCTCGCCGCCTCGCTCGCCGTCGCCGCCGTAGTGGTCGTCGTGGGCGTCGTGAAGCTGCTCCCCGACGGGGGCTCGGGATCCGGGGCCAAGGGGGGAACGACCCCGACGAACGCGGGCCGCACCCCGGGCCAGGAGACATCCGGCAGCGGTACGGGGAAGGGCGCCGGGAAGCAGTCCAGCACCGCGCCCGCGCCCACGCCCGGCGGCACCCTCCTCACGACGGCGAACGTCCGTACCGTCATCCAGGCGTTCCGCGAGGCCAGCGGTTCGACCACGATGAAGGAACTGACGATCTACGAGGGCTACGCCCGCGCCTCCATCCCGACCCGGCCCGGCGCGAAGACCTATGACGCGTACGAGTACCGCGACGGAATCGCCCGCAGGACCGGCCCGGGCGGAACCATCGACGCCGACGCGGCCGACGAGCAGCCGTTCGACGCCGCCGCCATGCCCTGGGACGACCTTCCCGCACTCATGAAGCGCGGAGAGAAGGAGTTGAAGGTCGAGCGCCCCACCATGCGCTACGTCATCGTCGACCGCTGGACCTTCAACGACGACCGCCCGACCCTGCGCTTCTACCTCATCAACGAGTACAGCGCGGTCGGCTACCTCGCCGTCGACAGCAACGGAAAGGTCGTGTCGACCTACCCCTCGTCGTGACCCCGCCGTGCGCCCAGGCCTCTGGGCTCAGACGATGCGGGCCCCCGTTCCGCTCACCCGTACCCGGGCGTCGCCTGCGCGCAGTTCGACCGTCAGCAGGCTCGGGCGTCCCATGTCGGCGCCCTGGTGGAGGGTGAGGACCGACGCGTCGGGGACCAGGCCGAGTTCGCGGGCGTAAGCCCCGAAGGCACCGGCCGCCGCACCCGTCGCCGGGTCCTCCACCACCCCGCCGACGGGGAACGGGTCGCGCACGTGGAAGACGGTCGCGGACTCGCGCCACACCAGCTGCACGGTGATCAGGTCGAGCCGGTGCATGAGCGCCTCGAGCCGGGGGAAGTCGTACGCGAGGTCCGCGAGGCGCTCCCGGGTCGCCGCACCGAGGACGAGATGACGGGCGCCCGCGAAGGCGATCCGCGGGGGCAGGGCGGTGTCGAGGTCGGCGGCGGGCCAGTCGAGGGCGGCGAGCGCCTCGGCGAGGTCGGCGTCGGAGACCCCCTCGACATACGGTTCGACGGTGGTGAGCGTGGCCCGCGTGACGCCGGCGTCCTCGGTCACGCTCACCGGCACGGTCCCCGCCCGCGTGGCGAACGCCAGGTCGCCGGAGCCGATCCGCTCACCGAGGGCGACCGCCGTCGCCACCGTGGCGTGGCCGCAGAACGGGACCTCCGCCTTGGGGCTGAAGTACCGGATCGTGAAGGCACGCCCACTCACGCCGCCGAGGTCCGCGGGCGGGGCGGTCAGGAACGCCGACTCGCTGTAGCCGAGGTCCGCGGCGATGGCGAGCATGGCGCTCTCGTCGAGTCCGGCCGCGTCCAGGACGACTCCGGCGGGGTTGCCGCCTTCGGGGTCGGTGGAGAAGGCTGTGTAGCGCAGGACTGCGGGCTGTGTCGTCATGATCGTCACAACTCCGCGACCCGGGGAACAGTTCCCGCGGGTCCGCGGGCGTTCGCCGCACGCGGTCTCATTGCCGGCCCCTGCCGCCTGCCCGCCTGCCCGCGCCCTGCTCGGCGGGAGCGGAGCATTCCCGCCGGGCAGAGTGCGGCGCCGGCCCGGAAGGGACGGCCCCGAGGTCAGGCCATCTGTGCCAACGCACCGAGCGCCGCCTGCTCGGCGGTCTCCCGGTCCTCGGCGACCAGTCCGATGCGCGTGCGGCGGTCGAGGAGGTCGGAGGCGTCCAGGGCGCCTTCGTGGCGGACCGCCCAGACCAGTTCGGCGCAGGTGACGGGGTGGCCCGGGACGACGGGCCGGGCGAGGTCCGGATTCGCGACGCCCAGGTCGTGCACGGCCGGTGCCTCGGTGCCGTAGCGGCGTACGAGGCGGGCGGGCACGTCGAGTTGGGCCAGGGTCCGCGCCCGGGCGGCGCCGACGAGCGGGGTGGAGGCGGTGCGGCAGGGGCCGGCGGTGAGACCGCGCGCGGCCACGGCGGCGTCGACGGCGTCCTGCGCCATGCGCCGGTATGTGGTGAGTTTGCCGCCGACCACCGTGACGACGCCGTCGGGCGAGGTGAGGACGGCGTGCTTACGGGAGATGTCGGCGGTGCGGTCCCCCTCCCCGCGGGTGTCGAGGAGCGGTCGCAGGCCGGCGAAGGCCCCGACCACGTCGGCGCGTCGGACGGTGACATCGAGGGCGGAGCCGAGGACGTCGAGGAGGAAGCCGATGTCGGTCTCGGGCACGTCGGGCACGTCGGGCACGTCGCCGTCGACGGGTTCGTCGGTGAGCCCGACGTACACCCGGCCGTCCTGCTGGGGGAGGACGAGGACGAAGCGGTTGGTCTCGCCCGGGATCGGGATGTGCAGACCGGCGGAGAGCCGGCCGCCGAGGTCCACGTCGCGCAGGACGAGGTGGGTGCCACGCGAGGGCCGCAGCCGTACGTCCTCCACGAGGCCGCCCGCCCACACCCCGGTCGCGTTGACGACGACGCGCGCGCGGATGCGCAGCTCCTGGCCGGTCGTCTCGTCCCGTACCCGCGCACCGTCGCCGGTGAGTTCGAGGGCGCGGGTGCGGGTGAGGACTCGGGCGCCGTGCGCGGCCGCCGTGCGGGCGATCGCGGTGACCAGCCGGGCGTCGTCGGTGAGCTGGCCGTCCCAGGAGAGCAGCCCGCCACGCAGCCCCGTGGGGCGCAGGGCAGGGGCGAGGTGGCGCGTCTCGACGGCGGAGAGGGTGCGGGGCGCGGGCAGCGTGGTGCGTGCCGTACGGGCGGAGACGCGCAGCAGATCGCCGGCGATGAACCCGGCGCGCGCGAGGGCGGCCTGGCCGCGGCTGACGAGCGGGGTGAGAGGCAGGACGAAGGGCTGGGCGCGGACCAGGTGGGGAGCGGTCCGCTCCATCAGGACGCCGCGTTCGACGGCGCTCTCGTGGGCGACGTCGAGCTGTCCACTGGCGAGGTAGCGCAGTCCGCCGTGGATCAGCTTGGAGCTCCAGCGGGACGTGCCGAACGCGAGGTCGTGGGCGTCGATCGCGGCGACGGAGAGCCCGCGCGTCGCCGCGTCGAGGGCGGCTCCCGCTCCGGTGGCGCCGAGTCCGACGACCAGGACGTCGACCTGGGTGCCGTCGGCGAGCTCGGCGAGCTCGCGGCTCCGGCGTTCCGCGTGGAGCGAGGAGGAGTTCACAGGGCTCTTGGGGCTCATGGGGTGAGGGTCCTCTCCAGCAGGGTGCGCAGCTCGTCCAGGAAGGCGGCTTCGCTCAGTTCGGGATCGGTCTCGTCGGTCATGGTGCGCAGCGAGAGCGTGAAGGACTGCACGACGAGCAGCAGGGACCTCGCCTGCAGGTCCGCGGGCGCGTGGCGTACGGACCCGTCCGTGTGGCCCTCGCCGAGCGCCGTGACGAGGAGGCGGAGGAAGGCCTCCTGGCTCGCGCCCCGGCGGTCGAGGATGTAGGGCAGCAGCAGCTCGGGGTCCACGTCGAGGATCTTGTGGAAGAGCGGGTGGGCGCGGAACGCGGCGGCACCCGCGACGAGCCCGTCCACGATCCGCGACCGCACGGGCCGGTCGTCGCCGCCGACCGGCATGGCCTCGGCGGCGACGGCGATCCACTCACGGGTCATCAGGTCGCCGACGAGGCTGCGGACATCGGGCCATCGTCGGTACAGCGTCATCCGCGACACGCCCGCGCGCCGGGCGACGTCGGTCAGGGTCGTGCGCCGTACGCCGACGGCGAGTACGCAGTCGCGTGCGGCGTCCAGCACGGGATCTGCGTCCGAGTGGTTGTGACGAATGGGCGTCATCTGTCACAGTGTAATGCCAGTACGGGCCGAGCGGCAGCACCGTCCGTGAATCAGACCGAGAGGAACGTCTCGAAATGGACATGTTGTGGAGCGGCTGGGGCGACCCGGCCAAGGCGGCCCCGCTGCCCGACGCGGTGACCGGCCTGCTGCGCGACCTGCTCGGCGTCACCCCCCGCCCCAGCGGCCCGTCGACCCTCGACGACATCGAGCCCCCCGCCCCGGCACTGACCGACCAGGCGCGCGACGCGCTGCGGGCCGCGCTCGCGGCCCCGGACGCCCTGCGTGACGACGCCGAGAGCCGTATCCGGCACACCCGCGGCAAGTCCACCCCCGACCTGCTCCGCATCCGGGCCGGCGAGGTCGACGACATCCCCGCCGCCGT
This sequence comes from Streptomyces sp. NPDC012508, assembly GCF_042902595.1. NCBI lineage: Bacteria > Bacillati > Actinomycetota > Actinomycetes > Kitasatosporales > Streptomycetaceae > Streptomyces > Streptomyces sp. NPDC012508. The sequence continues at coordinate 731,307 of NZ_JBIBEO010000002.1, read as the reverse complement.
CGTCCTCCCGGCCGACCACCACGAGGTCCTCGCCGTGCTGCGCGCCTGCGCCGCCCACGGCCTGTCCGCCGTCCCGTTCGGCGGCGGCACCTCCGTCGTCGGTGGCCTCACGCCCGAGACGAAGCGGTCGTTCGTCGCCCTCGACCTGCGCCGCCTCGACCAGCTGCTGGCCGTCGACGAAGTGTCCCGCACCGCGACACTCCAGCCCGGCCTTCGCGGGCCCCAGGTCGAGGCGCTGCTGAACGAGAAGGGCTGGACCCTCGGCCACTTCCCCCAGTCGTTCGAGTGGGCGTCCGTCGGCGGCTTCGCCGCGGCCCGCTCGAGCGGCCAGGCCTCCGCCGGGTACGGCCGCTTCGACGAGATGGTCCTCGCCCTCACCGTCGCCACCCCCGAGGGCACGCTGGAGACCGGGCGCGCCCCGCGCTCGGCCGCCGGCCCCGACCTGCGCCAGCTGATCCTCGGCTCCGAAGGGGCCCTCGGAGTCATCACGGCGGTGACCGTGCGGATCCGCCCCCTGCCGCAGAAGCGCGTCTACGAGGGCTGGCGCTTCGCCTCCTTCGAGGCCGGGACCGCCGCCCTGCGCCGACTCGCGCAGGACGGCCCGCGCCCCACCGTGCTGCGGCTGTCGGACGAGACCGAGACCTTCGTCGGACTCGCGCAGCCCGACGCGATCGGTGCCGCCGACACTCCGCCCAGCTCCGGCTGCATGGCGATCGCCGGCTACGAGGGCACCGAGGAGGAGACGTCGGTCCGGCGCGCCGCCGCCCGCGAGATCCTGCTCGCCTGCGGCGGAGAGTACGTCGGCGAGGAACCGGGCGACCGGTGGGAGCACGGCCGCTACAACGCGCCGTACCTGCGCGACGCCCTGCTCGACGCCGGCGCCTTCGCCGAGACGCTGGAGACCGCCGGCTTCTGGTCCACGCTGCCCGAGCTGTACGCGGGGGTGCGCGACGCGCTGACGAGCACCCTCACCGAGGCCGGCACTCCGCCGCTGGTCATGTGCCACATCTCGCACACGTACGAGAACGGTGCCTCGCTGTACTTCACCGTCGTCTCGGCGCAGGGCGAGGACGCGGTCGCCCACTGGGCCCCCGTGAAGCAGGCCGCCAACGACGCGATCCTGGCGGCGGGCGGCACCATCAGCCACCACCACGGCGTCGGCACCGACCATCGCGACTGGTACGCCCGCGAGATCGGCCCGCTGGGAGTGCGCATGCTCCAGGCGGTCAAGGCCGAGGTCGACCCGTCCGGCGTGCTCAGCCCCGGGGTACTCATCCCCGTCCGCTGACCGTCCGCCGGCCCGTCCCGCAGCCGCCGACCGCACCCTCCCGTCCGCTGACCCCTTCTCCCGTCCGGAGGCCTGATCCATGCGACAGTTCACCGCCGTCGTCAACCCCACCGCCGGGGGATCCAGCGGGACGGCGGCCCTGCTCCCGCTGGCCCGCCTGCTGCGGGAAGCGGGTGCGCGGCTCGACACCGTGTACAGCCGCAATCTGGAACACGCGCAGGAACTCGCCCGCAAGGCGGGAGCACAAGGGCACGTCGTGCTCGCGGTGGGCGGCGACGGGATGGCCGGCTGCGTCGGCGGCGCGCTCAGCGGTACGGACACGGTGTTCGGCCTGGTCCCCGCCGGCCGCGGCAACGACTTCGCCCGCGCACTGGAGCTGCCCACCGATGCCCCGGGGCTCGCGCGGGTGCTGCTCGACGGCGTGCCGCGCGCGGTCGACACGATCGAGGTGGAGTCCGCCGTGCACGAGCGGATCTCCGTCCTCGGCAGCGTGTACGCGGGCGTCGACGCGGTCGCCAACCGTCACGCCAACGCCTCTCGTCTGCTGCGCGGTGCCGCGTCGTACTACGCGGGCGGGCTGCGTGCCGTCCTCGCGTGGCGGACGGCCACGTACCGGATCACGATCGACGGGGTGCCGCACGAGCGCGACGGCTACACCGTGGTCGCGGCGAACTCCGGCTTCTACGGCTTCGGCAGAAACGTCGCGCCCGGCGCCAGCCTCGACGACGGGCTGCTGGACGTCGTGGTGATCGGGGACGCGCCCAAGCGCCACTTCTTCGCGACCATGAACGAGCTGAAGACGGGGGCGCACGTGAACCGCCCCCAGGTGGAGATCCTGCGCGGCAAGGAGATCCGCATCGAAGCGGACCGCCCGCTCCCGTACGGCGCCGACGGCGAGGTCGACGCCACTCTTCCGGTGACCGTGCGCGTGCAGCCGGGGGCGCTCAACGTCCTGGTCTGACCCGGCCAGGAGAGGGCGGCGCCCCACAGCCGCCCTCAGCACGACGATGGGCCACTCGCCTCGGCGCGGGTGGCCCATTGTCGTCACGTCAGGTGCGGACCCCGCGTCATACCGTCGTAAACCCGCAGGTTAGAGTCGTGAGCGGTCGCGCCGCCGCACCAGGGTGATGCGCGGGACCGGGCCGGCTGTCGATCACAGTGCCCCTCCGACATCCCCCACCGCTCCTGCCCCATCCGGCCCTCGGCCGCCTGCCAGAGAAACAGCGCACATGAGTACCGACGCCCCCCTGCGTCCCGAGCCCACCCGCACCACCCTCGAAACACCCGGACCCCGCCCGAGCCCGTGCCCCAGCCTCCGTGCCCGTCTCCGTTCCCGGCGGTGGGGCGGCCGCGCGCCTGCCAGGCCCACGCCCGTGGCCGCGTTCCACAGCGTGAGTGCCGCGACAGCCGTCCTGCTGACACTCGTCGCGATCGGCGCGGTCATCCACGAACCGGTACTGATACCCCCGCTGGCCGCCAGCGCCGCTCTGGTGCACGCAGCGCCCACACTGCCCCTCGCCCAGCCCCGCAGCGTCATCGTCGGCCACCTCCTCGGCGCCGCCATGGGCTACGCCGCCCTCGCCGTCGGGGGCAGCAACGCGTGGAGCGCTGCCGTCGCCGCCGGTCTCACCCTGGCCCTGACCACGTTCGCCCGTACTCCGCACGCTGCCGCATGCGCGACCGCCGTCGTCATCGTGCTGCAGACACCCACGCCCGCCCGATTCGTCCCGCTTCTCTTCGGCTCCACGGTCCTCCTCGTGCTGACGGGGTACGCCGGCTCCCGCATCCGCCGCACATCACCGAGGTACCCCGCCTACTGGTGGTGACCCACGCCCGTCGAGCCCCCCGGGGCTCGCGCGGATGTCCTCCGCACGGCCCCAGGACGGCGCGTCAGGCCCACGTCTGGGAGTAGTACTCCTGATAGTTGCGCCTGCCCTGCCTGGCTTCGATCCAGCGGCTGATCAACAGCAGGACGAGGCTTGCCGCGACGACGGCGAGGCCCGGTGCCACACCCCCGAGAGGCCCGAAGTCGTCCGCGATGCCGGAGACGATGCCCGGACCCGATCCGGCCCCGGTGCCGCCCGCGCCCGGCCCCGCGCCGGGCGGACCCGCCTGGGCGTCGGCCGATGAGCTGGGCCGGGGCGAGGGGGAGTCCGTGGTGGAGTCCCCGGAGGGGGTGCTGGGCGCCGGGGAGGAGGGGAGTGCGGGACTCTGCACCTGTCCCGGGTCCGTCCGGCCGACCAGCCTCACCCCGAGCGTCTGCATCGCCGTCACCGCCGGCTGGAAGTAGGTGATGCCGCCCCGAGCGCAGTTGCCGTTCCCGCCGGAGGTCACGCCCAGGGCGAGTCCCCGGACGAACAGGGGGCCGCCGCTGTCGCCGCGTTCGGCGCAGACCGTGGTCTCGATCAGCCCGGTGACGGTGCCTTCGGGGTAGTTGACGGTGGCGTCGAGAGCGGTGATCCGGCCCGTCCGCAAGCCGGTCGTGCTGCCGCTGCGGAAGACCTGCTGTCCGACGACCGGTTCGGCCGCACCGATGATCCGTACGCCACGCCTCCCGTCGAGCGTCACCACGTCGGCGTCGTCGAGCGAGGCGCCGTCCGCGTACCGGACGAGGGCGAAGTCGCCGCCCGGGAAGTCGGCCGTGACGGTGGTGCCGAGGGGGCTGGTGTCGTCCGGGTTCCGGAACCAGGTGGTGCCGGCGGGACCGCAGTGTCCGGCGGTCAGGATGTAGACGTCGCGGCCGTCGGTGACGTTGAAGCCGGCCGAGCACCGGCCGCCGTCCGTGAAGATGGGGGCCGCCCCGCTCACCCGGGTGGTGAACCTGCCTTCCGTACGTTCCATCCGGACGACGTCTCCGATGCCCCCGGCCACCCCGGACAGCCGTGACCAGTCGCCGGCGGAGACGGTGCTGTCGGCACGGACGACGATCCGGTTGGCGGAATAGTCCGTGACCCACGCGGTGCCGGGTACCCGAGGCTGGGCCGCGAGCGTCTCGCTCGCGGCGCGGAGGCGATCCTTGCTGTACGGGACCATCTTCGGTACGACGCCCGCCCGCCTCGCCTCCGCCGCCGCGCCGGGGTCGGTCACGCCGACGACCGCGCGGCCGTCCGCGCCCGTCCAACTGCCGGCGGTCCGGTTGTCGCCGAGCCGCGTGACGACATCCGCCGCCGCCCGCGTCTCGTCGCCGCCCGCCCTGAGCGTGCCGACCGTGCTGTTGCCGGCTCCTGACGGTTCGCCGGCCATGGCATGCGTGACCATCAACGATCCGCACACCAGCCCGCCTGCGGCGGCGAGCCGCACAAAGCGCCTCAAGCTCCGTCGCGCGTGCTTCATCCCGCGCCCCCTTGTCATGCCGCCGCGCCGCTTCCACCAGTACGGCCCCGCCGACCGGGACCCGCCTGTCTGTACGTGCCGGGCGCCGCGCACGTTCAGCGCGAGCGTCATCTGCCGTGCACGGCTGAGGACTTCACGGCGGTTTCGGTCAATCGGAGGTCGCGCGATGCCCTGCCCGCGGACAATGCGCTCGCCCTGCCTGCCGACCGGTACCTACGCTGAGCGCAGCGGGACCGCGCGGTCCCGCAGGCTGCGGGGCTGTGGCAGAGCGGCCCATTGCGATCGGCGGGGGCGATGCCCCGCTCACGCCGACTGAGGGGGACCTGGCGGGCATGCCGCTCCCCGTCCGCGGGTTCGAATCCCGCCGGCTCCGCAGCCGACCGGGCCCCCGGCGGCCGGCCCCGCTCGAAGCGGGGGTGACCTCGCGTGAGCGGGGCGGCGGAGCCAGATCCCGGTGACGAGGCGGGGCCCCGGGCGTGACCGTCGTACTCAGCCGTGGGGCCCGTGGCACGTACGCGGTTGAGTACGGGCGCTCAGGTCTGTGACGGGGTCGCGGTCCGACGATGAGGGAGCTCCCCGCGACCGTAAGGAAAGGGCCCCGCATGCTCAGTCGCCTCGCCGCCGCAGTCGTCCCCGCCCTGGGGCGGCTGGCCGTTACGGCCGACATCCCACGGGTGCCCGATGGCGGCGCCGTGATCGTCGCCAACCACACCAGCCTCGCCGACCCCCTCGTGGTCCTCGCGGCCTTGCGTCGTATGGGCATTGAGCCCGTCGTGCTCTGCGCGGCAGGCCTCTGGCGCATTCCGGTGCTCGGCCGCGCTCTGACCCGCGAGGGGTACGTTCCCGTGCGCCGAGGGACCGCCAGGGCCGCCGAGGCCCTGGCCGGAGCGGAGGCCGCGCTGCGGGCCGGACGCTACGTCCTGGTCTACGGCGAAGGCTGCATCCCCGATCGCCCGGACTCGGCGGACGCACCGCCGCAGGCCTTCCGCAGCGGACCCGCCCGGCTGGCAGCAGCCGCCGGGGTACCGCTCGTCCCACTGGGCCAGGCCGGCGCCCGCCGCATCACCTCAGGCAGCGCTACCAAGCAGCTCGCCGGACTCCTGACCGCGCCGCTGCGCCGACCCCGCCTGCACGTCCACATCGGCGCGCCGCCGCGCCTGCCCGCGGACACGGCCTCCGCGACCCAGGTGGCTCGGCAGTCCGTGACGCACGCGTGGCGGACCGCAGCCGACCGGCGTGCGCCGCGGCACCCGCGGCCCGTCCGCTGAACACAGGTCGACGCGATCGACCGCCTGGCCGTCGGACCGCCCGGCCGCTGGACCGGCCCGGCCGCTGGCCGCCCGGCCGCCCCGCCGCTCGGACGTCCTGCCGCTCGAACGTCCCGTCCGAGGCGGGCACGGCGCCGGCGCTGTTCGGCACGGGCATGAACGGCCATACTCGGGGCGAGGGCAGCAGCGGCGGCGGAGAGGCCACGGCATGGGCGGCGACGAAGCGAGCCCGGTGCACGAGCTGTTCACCCTCGGCACGCTGATCCTTTCCGAGCCGAAGCGGTCCGTCCTGCGGCGCTATCGCGGCCCGAAGATGCAGGTGGCCGTCGAGGACGGCTCGGTCCTGGCGCACCTTCATGAGCGCGGGACGCTCGCGTACGTGCTCCAGGACCTCGCAGGCCGGCCCGTGCTGGGAGTCGACCTCGTCTCCCGAGGGGCCCTCGCCCGGCCGCGCTTCCGGCTGACCGACGGCGAGGGCCGCCCCATCGGCGAAGCCCACGCGCCGGGCCGGGTCAATCGCACACGACTGCTCGACATACGTACCGGGAGCGGCGCCCTGCGGCTCGCCCGTAACGCGGTGATGGGCAGGACCTGGTTCGTACAGGACCATCTCGACCGCCCGGTGGGCCGGGTCACGGTCTCGACGTGGCGCTCGCTGGACGGCCTTCAGCAGTACCGGGTCGAGCTGGACCGACGAGCCGGTGACGAGCAGCGGCGGCTCGTGGTGGCAGCGGCCGTATGTCTGCAGGTGATGCGGCGCTGGGCGACCGACCCCCAGGGCACGCCTGCCTGACGCGCCGTTACCGGATCGCGCGGAAAACAAACCGATTCACGCGTCTATCGCGAGGGCGTCGATCACTGCTACAAGGGTGACGCTTCAACAACTCCTGCCCCCACAACCCCACATGGAGCCAGTTGTCATGTATGCGTCCAGATTAAGATGGGTCCTCCCCGCGGTCCTCGCCATGGCCGCTGCCCTGGGCCTCGCCCAGCCGGCCTCCGCCGCCACGGCGGCAGGGGAGCGCTACGTCGCCGTCGGTGATTCCTACTCCTCCGGGGTGGGAGCCGGCAGCTACCTGTCCGACAGCGGCAGCTGTCAGCGCAGCAGCAAGGCCTATCCGTCCCTGTGGGCGGCGGCAAACGCCCCGGCCTCGTTCTCCTTCACCGCCTGTTCGGGAGCGACGACCAGTACGGTCAAGAACAGCCAGCTCACCCCGCTCGACAGCGCCACCACGCTCGTCAGCGTCACCGCCGGCGGCAACGACGTCGGGTTCGCGAACGTCATGCAGACCTGTGTCCTGCAGAGCGAGGCGACCTGCGTCAACGCGGTGAACAGCGCGATCTCGCAGGTCAACAACACCCTGCCCGGGAGCCTTTCGTCTCTCTACGGCGCCATCCGGAGCAAGGCCCCACAGGCCCACGTCGTCGTGCTCGGCTATCCGCGCTTCTATCAGCTCAACGGCAGCTGCATCGCCGGCCTGAGCGAGAACGAGCGGGCGGCGATCAACCGGGGCAGCGACGCCCTCAACGGCATGCTCGCCAAGCAGGCCGCCAACGCCGGATTCTCGTACTCCAGCGTCGTGGACGAGTTCACCGGCCACGAGATCTGCTCGGGCAACGCCTGGCTGCACAGCCTCACGGTGCCCGTCTCCAACAGCTACCACCCCACGGCCACGGGCCAGTCCGGCGGCTACCTGCCGGCCTTCCGCTCCGCCGCCTGACCTCCCGAGGCCTTCCTGGGTCGCATCCCGGGGTCTTCCGCGCCACGAAGTCGACGCGGGTAGACCTCGCCCGGCCCACCGCTCAGTACCGCCGCAAACTTCCGCTTCCATCCACCGCAGTCCGCACCAGGAGGAAAGCACATGAAGTCTCCGCAGGCCCCGTACAGCCCCGCGGCCGCCGACACGGCCGCACGCCGCACCCGAGGAACTGCGGTCCGCGCGATCCTCACCGCCCTCGCCCTCGTGCTCGGCGCCTTCCTCGCCCCCGGCGTGGGCGTGCTGAGCGGTGCGACCGACGCCCACGCCGCCACCAAGATCAGCCACGCCACGGCCACCTCGATGTTCCGCAGCTCCGGGATCACCTGGTCCTCGTCCGGCGGCTGCTCCGACCGGAACAACCCCACCTGCACCTCCTTCGAGCAGCTCAACCTCGCCACCGCCCAGGGCGCCCAGACACTCAAGAGCGCGAGCGGCTGCGCCCTGAACATCACCGGCGGCACCGAGACCGGCCACGCCGGTGGCACCTACTCGCACTGGAACGGCTACAAGCTCGACTTCAGCAAGTACACGTGCGTCGGGAACTACATCAAGAACACGTTCACCTACATCGGAGTGCGCGGTGACGGCGCTCCGCAGTGGAGGTCCGGCGCCGGCAACATCTACGCCGACGAGGGCAACCACTGGGATGTGACCTTCTACAACTGCGGCGGCTGCTGAACCGTCAGCGGCCGTGCGCAGCGGAGCGTCCGGGCAGTGCGCCCGGACGCTCCCACGGGGGATCGGGCCAGTGACGGGGCCGCCGGCGTCCCGCCGGTGAGCGCGTCCTTCGGGTGACCGGCCTCCACGCGCCGAACCCCTCCCATCCGTGAAGAAGCTGTGAACGCACGTGAGTTGTCGCGTGTGCGTCTGCAAGGCGCTCTTGTGTGCGACTGCGACGCGTCGGAATAGTGCGGCGGGTCATCCTCCGTACCCGGACCCCCCTCATCGTCCGGGCACGGCCCCCACAGGAGGTCAATTTGAAGCACCGTCGCATAACCAGGCGCAAGTCCGTCGTCGCGGGTGGCGCGGTCGCCGCGCTGGTCGCCGCGGGCGTCACGTTCCAGAGTGCGAACGCCAGCGACAGCACCGAGCAGCTCTCGGTCAAGACGCTGACCGCCCCGGCCGCCGGGACCCTCGCCCTCTCCCTCAAGGTGGACCTCGGGTCGGCCGAGGCGGGCACCTACTACGACGCCGACACCAAGGCGCTCGTCGTGAACGTGGTGTCCGAGGACGCCGCCCAGACCGTGCGCGAGGCGGGCGCCAAGCCCCGCATCGTCGAGAACACCCTGGCCGAACTGACCGGCGCGCGGGAGACCCTGACCGAGAAGGCCACCATCCCGGGCACGTCCTGGGCCACGGACCCGGTCACCAACAAGGTGATCGTCACGGCCGACCGTACCGTCTCGGGCGCCGAGCTCACGAAGCTGCAGCAGGTCGTGAAGGGCCTCGGCGGCAAGGCCGAACTCAAGCGCACCGCAGGCGAGTTCAAGCCCTTCATCTCGGGCGGCGACGCGATCCACTCCGGTGGGGGACGCTGCTCGCTCGGCTTCAACGTGGTGAAGGACGGCGAGCCGCACTTCATCACCGCCGGGCACTGCGGCCAGACGGGCAGCGAGTGGTCGGACTCGGCCGGCGGCGCCGCGATCGGCTCGATGGTCGACTCCCAGTTCCCCGGCAACGACTTCGCGCTGGTGAAGTACAGCGGCGACACCCCGCACCCGAGCGAGGTCAACCTCTACAACGGGAGCGCCCAGCCCATCACCAAGGCGGGCGACGCCACGGTCGGCATGCAGGTCCAGCGCAGCGGCTCGACCACCCAGGTCCACGACGGCGAGGTCACCGGCCTCGACGCGACGGTGAACTACGGCAACGGCGACATCGTCGAAGGCCTCATCCAGACGTCGGTCTGCGCCGAACCCGGTGACAGCGGCGGGTCGCTCTTCGCCGGTGACACGGCGATCGGGCTCACCTCGGGCGGCAGCGGCAACTGCTCCTCGGGCGGAGAGACGTTCTTCCAGCCCGTGACCGAGGCACTCTCGACCTACGGCGCCCAGATCGGCTGACGGCAGGGTCACAGACTGCGGCGGGGCCGCCTCCGAGGGAGGCGGCCCCGCCGTCGTGTTCGGAGCCTGGTGCGCGGAGACGTCAGTACGCGTGTCCCACATGCGCGAGGGCCTGCTTCAACAGCACCCCATGGCCACCCGGCATCTCGCCCTGCACGGCGGGAGAGGCCGCTTCCTGCGGGCTGAACCACACCAGATCCAGCGCGTCCTGGCGAGGGCGGCAGTCGCCCGCCACCGGCACGATGTACGCGAGAGACACCGCGTGCTGACGAGGGTCGTGGTACGGGGTGATGCCCGCGGTGGGGAAGTATTCGGCGACCGTGAAAGGCTGCAGGGAAGCGGGGACGCGGGGCAGGGCCACGGGTCCGAGGTCCTTCTCCAGATGGCGGAGCAGCGCGTCACGGACCCGCTCGTGGTGCATGACACGGCCGGAGACCAGCGTGCGGCTGATCGTCCCCTCCGCACCCATCCGCAGAAGCACTCCGATGCTGGTGACTTCCCCGCTGTCGTCCACGCGCACGGGTACGGCCTCGACATAAAGGATGGGCATCCGGGCCCTGGCGACGTCAAGCTCGTCCGTCGTCAGCCAGCCGGGCGTGGTCTCGGTCATGTCAGACATCGCTTGATCATACTTTCCAGGCCGGGTTTCGGCCCAGATCGCGTGTCTGCCAGCCGGGTGGGAATGTGGGCGGGCGGAATGAGGGGCCCCGTCGCCGAGCCATTCCACGAGCGGTGCGGCGCATCGGGGTTCGCGCTGTCGACGAGTCCGGCGTACGGCACAGGGCCCGGGCGGGGTTGCCCGCTGGAGCACCCCGTACGGTGACGTCTCAGGACACCACGTACGGCGCCCCGACGATCCAACCGCCGCGGACCGGCTCCGGCCACTCCTCGTCGGTCAGCCGGACCTCGTCGCCCTCGGCGACGGTGCCGGGGGAGGCAACCCAGCAGTCCAGCGCGAACGTCCCGTCGTACAGCCGGTGGATGTCGCGCAGCACGTCGTGGTTCCGCTCGCCGGTGTCGGGGTCGACCGTCGTCATGACGCAGCGGGACCGCAGCTTGAGGACACCGATGACGGCGTCGCCGATGCGCAGCGTACGGCCGGGCCAGTCGCGTTCGGCGAGGCCGGGAACGCCGCCGATCACCAGGTTGGACCGCAGCCGGCGCGGGTCGTGACCGAGGGCCTGGGCGGCTCCGTCGGTGATGACGGTCAGGTTGAGGACGTCGAACCTCTCCCGTCCGGTGTAGTGCACCGCCTCCGCGTCGGGGCCGGCCGCGTCCCGGATCAGGGCCGCCGCCTCCGGGCTGTCCCACGGACGCCCGTCGACGAGCACGCTGCCGTCCTCCGCCGTCGTCGCCGACAGGCCGAGCAGCCGGGAGCGCACCCGGGCCGTCAGCAGGCCGCGGGAGTCCCGCACATGGACGTGCCGGTCACCGGTCAGGCCGTTGTCGGTGAGCTCGACGCTCTTCAGCTGCTCCCCGCGCATGGACTTGACGGGGAATCTCCGGATTTCTCGAAGGTGCACGTGAATCTCTCTCGGGTCCCGGACCGGCGCTGTCAGGAGGAGCAGACGGACAAGGACGGCGAACCGAACCCTCCGCTTCGAGGCGGCGCGCGTCGAACGTGTCGCGCCCGCAGTCATTCTCGTACCGTCCGGCCACCGATCTCCAGTACCTCCCGGGTCACCCGTGGCCGACTTCCTGCCATGCGCCCGAATCCGCGACATCAGGTCGGGTGACCTACATCACGTCGAGCCGGTCGCGTTTCCCGTTATCCGGTGTCCGCACCGGCATCTCCCATGTGCCGACATCTTCAACAGGCAGGACGGACAGCGTGAATCAGGGCATAGGTACGGAGCAGGGCCACGATACGGAGCTGGTCAGGGCGGCGCAGTACGGCGACCCCTGGGCACGGGACCGCATGGTCGCCACCCATCTGCCCCTGGTCTACAACATCGTCGGGCGCGCGCTGAACGGACACCACGACGTCGACGCCCTCGCACGGGAGACGATGCTCCGGGCCCTCGACGGTCTGGGCGCCCTCCGGGACCTGGACGCCTTCCGCCCCTGGCTCGTGGCCATCGCCGTCGACGGCGTCCGCAGGCACATGCAGCAGTCCCAGCTCCTCGGCGACACCGCTGGACTCCCCGTCGTCGGCCCGGACTTCGCCGACGTGACCGTGGGACGGCTGCACCTGACCGGACAGCAGCGCGAGGCGGCGGAGGCGGCCCGCTGGATCGAGCCGGAGGACGCCGACCTGCTGGCGCTGTGGTGGCTGGAGTGCGTGGGAGAACTGAGCCGGTACGAGGTCGCGGCGGCCCTGCAATGGTCCGTCGAGAACACTGCCGCACGGGTGGAGGGGATGCGGGCGCGGCTCGATGCCGCCCGGGTCGTCGTGGGCGCGCTCGCGACGAACCCGCTCTGCCCGGCCCTGGGGTACGAGGCGGGGACCTGGGACGGCCGCCCCTCCGCCGCCTGGCGTGAGTACCTGGCCCGGCACGCCGCCGGCTGCGTGCACTGCGCCGCCCGCTGGCGCGGCCTCGTGCCGACGGAGGCGCTGCTGGCCGGACTCCCGCTGGTGCCGCCGCCGAACCAGCTTCTCGCGGACGTCCGCGAGCACATCGGCTGGGGGCTGGCGGCGGCTGCGGCCTCGGCGACGACGGCTTATGCGGCGGTGGCGTACGAATCTCCGGTGCCGCACACGGGGACGGACGGAGGGGACAGCCACGAGCAGACCGAGCAGATCGAGCAGGCCGATCAGACCGAACTCATCGGCCATGTCGACCTGACGCGACCGTACGCACCGGGCGAGCCGCAGGAAACGTCCTCGGCGGCGTGGGCAGGGCCTGGTCCCCGGGCCTCCCGGAACGCGCGCCGGCGCCGCCGGCAGGAGCGCGAACGCAGCCGGCGCAAGGTCGCCGTCACCGCGGGGATGGCGGTCGTGGCTCTCACCGGCGGGTCCTTCTACCTGAGCGGAGGGCGCGGGGGAGACGGGGAGCTCCTCGAAGCGAACCGCGCGGCGGCCCCGGCTCCGGACCTGCCTTTCGCGCAGGAGCCGAACGGCCTCACCCCGACCCCCTCGACGGCCTCGGCATCGGCCTCCGCCTCTGCCTCGACGTCGGCGACGCCCAGCGCCAAGGCCACCACCGCCTCGCCCCGTCCGACCCGTACCGCCTCGTCCGCACCCACGAGGACGGCCGACCCCCGCACCTCGGCGCCCAAGCCCAAGACCACGCGCCCCGGCAACGGGACCGGCGACGACTCGGGCACCGGGACCGGTGCGGGCAGGCAGGGAGACTCCGGCTCGGGCTCGGCAGCCGACCAGGTGATCAGCCTGGTCAACGCCGAGCGCGCCAAGGCGGGATGCGGCCCGCTCTCGGCGAACGCGACCCTGACCAGGGCGGCGCAGGGCCACTCCGAAGACATGGCCGCGCGCGACTTCTTCGACCACACCAACCCCGACGGCGCCGGGCCCGGCGAGCGCGTCACGGCCGCCGGATACCCCTGGTCGACGTACGGCGAGAACATCGCCATGGGCCAGAGCACCCCGGAGCAGGTCATGGAGGGGTGGATGAACAGCCCGGGCCACCGCGCGAACATCCTCAACTGCGACTTCAAGGAGATCGGAATCGGCGTCCACTCCGAAGGCGGCCCCTACTGGACCCAGGTGTTCGGCGCCCGCCGAGGCTGACGTCGTCGGGCGGCGAGCGGCTGTCAGTGGGCGATGCGAGGATGTCGGGGCGAGGACGTGGACAGGTTTCGAGCGGTCGGAGGCGACATGGCCAAGGAATTCCAAGTGACGTACGACTGCGCCGATCCGGGCGCGCAGGCGGCGTTCTGGGCCGAGGCGCTGGGCTATCGCCTCGCCCCGCCCCCGGAGGGCTTCCCCGACTGGACGGCCGCGCTGACGGCATGGGGTGTGCCGCCTGAGCACCACAACGACCGCTCGGCCATCACGGATCCGGACGGCAAGGGCCCGCGGGTGTTCTTCCAGAAGGTCCCGGAGGGAAAGACGGTGAAGAACCGCCTGCACCTGGACGTACGCGCAGCACCGGGCCTGACCGGCCAGGACCGCATGGCCGCGCTGGAGGTGGAGGCCACCAGGCTGGAGGCGCTGGGCGCGAAGCGCCTGCAGCGGCTCGAGCCGAATGACATGGACGAGGGGATCATCGTGATGGCCGACCCGGAGGGGAACGAGTTCTGCCTGGACTGAGGGCAGGGCGCCGGCCTTGGACGGCCGGATTCCTGATCGGGTGGTCAAACGAACCCGACTGCCGGTTCCGCCCTGGGTGACCTGCTCCGCCGCGTGCACACACGGCGAGCTCCACCAAGGGCGGTTCCGGCGGTTAAGTGCAGATGTCACATACGCCAGGACGACGCTCCCGGCCCGCCAGGACAGCGCTCACATCGTCACGGCCCTGCTGACCGCCGCCGTCATGGACCCCGAAGCCGCCCGGCCGAACATCTGGCCCTTGAACGCGTTCTCGTCGCCGGCGAAGTCGGCTACCGGTCGATGGACCGGTTCGAACGACCCGACGGGGAGCCACGGCCAGTCGGCTCCGAACCTGCGAGGCGAACCTTCCGGCAATGGCCGGATCTCGCGGCCGTCCGTACTCGCATGAGCGACGAGCAGGCGGACGCCTGGGGTGGGTTGCGCGGAGAGACCGCCACGGGTGGGCCGGTCGGCGCAGCCGACGGCCGACACGGCTGGGAGCCCCGAGGCGTGAGTGGCGCCGACGCTGCCGCGCCACGCATCCCGCCCGCCCGGCGCCGAGTTGCGCCTGAGCGGATCTTCCCCGGTCGCGTGCGTCACGCCCTCGCCGCGCCCGTGTCTGGATGTCGTCGGTCCCCGGGATAAACACCGTGCCGAGCAAGATCACTGCATCTGGGGAACCGCACTGTCTGCCAGGGCGAGTCGGGCTTACCGGACGTTATTGTTCCCCGTGATCGGGACGGATTCCCCGTTTGATCCTCTTCCTCCCCATCCTCCTCATTCCTCTCCGTCTTCCTGCTTTTCACCGGTTGGCGCGTGCGCACGCCGATCATCGCCTCGCGAAGGAGCGCTCCCCCGATGACTGTCGAGACCAGCCCGGAAGCGCAAGTGGAGCCGCCCCGGCCCTCCAGTCTGAGTACCGCGGCTGCCCGTAACCTCGCCACCACGACCAAGTCCGCCCCGCAGATGCAGGAGATCACCTCCCGCTGGCTCCTGCGGATGCTCCCCTGGGTGGAGACCAAGGGCGGCGCCTACCGGGTCAACCGCCGGCTCAGCTACACCGTCGGTGACGGACGCATCGAGTTCGTCCAAGACGGCACCGACGTCCAGGTGATCCCCCGCGAACTCGGTGAACTGGCCCTGCTGCGCGGCTTCGACGACGTCGACGTACTGACCGCGCTCGCCGGCCGGTGCGTGCAGCGCGACTTCCGGGCCGGTGAGGTGCTCGTCGAGCGCGGAACCCCCGCCGAGCACATCCACCTGATCGCCCGCGGCCGCGTCACCCAGAGCGCCGTCGGCAAGTACGGCGACGAGGTCGCCGTGGCCGTCCTCGCCGACGGCGACCGGTTCGGAGACCACGCTCTCCTCGACGGCGGCGGCACCTGGGACAGCACCGCCGTCGCGGCCACCGCGGGCACGCTGCTCAGCCTGTCCCGGCGCGACTTCGACGCCGTCGTGTCCGCGGCACCGCACCTCCAGGCCCACATCCAGCAGTTCAGCGCGCTGCCCCACCAGCGGCAGAACAAGCACGGCGAGGCCGAGATCGCCATGTCGGCCGGCCACGTCGGCGAAGCCCGGCTCCCCGGCGCCTTCGTCGACTACGAGCTCAAGCCCCGCGAGTACGAACTGTCCGTCGCCCAGACCGTTCTACGGGTCCACACCAGGGTCTCCGACCTCTTCAACGGGCCGATGAACCAGGCGCAGGAACAGCTGAGGCTCACCATCGAGGCACTGCGCGAGCGCCAGGAACACGAGTTGATCAACAACCCGGAGTTCGGCCTGCTTCCCAACGCCGACTTCAAGCAGCGCATCCAGACGCACTCCGGACCGCCCACCCCGGACGACCTCGACGAGCTGCTCTGCCGCCGCCGCAGCACCAAGCTCTTCCTGGCCCACCCCAGGACGATCGCCGCGATCGGGCGTGAGCTCAACGCCTGCGGGCTGTACCCGGACACCGTCGAACTCCACGGGGAGCGAGTCCTCGCCTGGCGCGGGGTCCCGATCCTGCCCTGCAACAAGATCCCCATCAACAAGGACAACACCAGCTCGATCCTCGCCATGCGAACCGGTGAGGACAATCAGGGCGTCATCGGCCTCCACCAGACCCGCCTGCCCGAGGAGTACGAACCCGGGCTTTCGGTCCGCTTCATGGGCATCAGCGAGCAGGCGATCACCTCGTACCTGGTCACCACGTACTACTCCGCCGCCATCCTGGTGCCCAACGCGCTCGGCGTGCTGGAGAACGTACAGATCGCCCGCAGGCGCGACTAGGGCACGTACGGCGGATCATGGCCGGGGCCAAGGTCGAGGCCAAGGCCAGGGCTGGGGCCGGCGCCAGGTCGACGACGCCTGGCGCACGGCACCTCGCCGCGACGCCACTGCGCCCGAACAGCTCGGCTGCCGAGGGGCTCCGGCGCCGTACCACAGGCCGGCGCAGTCGCCGCTCGCCGTCCGACGCGGGCCCGAGCCCACGCCCGAGCGTGAGGTCCGAGCCCGAGCCCTGAGCCTGATCCACAAAACACCCCTGGACGACCGTCCTGCGACCGCGCGCCCGGACCCACCCGAGCGGGGCGCGCCCGGAACCAGGGACAGCCCACCCACCTCACCAAGGAGCTACGGATGCCCGATCCTGGGCTTTCCCCTCTGCAGTCGAGCCTGCCCACCGCCGCGGCCCACTTCGGGGCCCACCTCCTGGCCTCCGCCGTCACGTCCGCACCTCCCGCCGACACCCCGCCCACGGCGGCGGACACGCCGACCGCCCCCGGCACCCTGCCCGCTCTCCCAGGCCCGCCCGCCCCGCTCACCCTGTCGCTCCCCACCGCAGCGCCAGACGCCGCGGCCGTCACTGAAGCGGCCGCCGAAGCGGCCCCCGCGGCCTCTGCCGTCGGCGTCCCGAACGCCGCCGCCGTGACCGAGGCGGCCCCCGCCCTGGAGCGCGTCCTCCGTGGCCCCAGCGGCCTGGGCACGGCGGGCCTGCACCTCACCCTGCGCGACGAGACGCCCCTGCCGGTGCCGGACGCCCCGGTCGAGGGCACGCCCATCCCCGGCCTCTACTACCACCCGGTGGCCGAGCCCGACCCCGTACGGGTCGAGGAAGTCAGCCGCAGGATCAAGTCGTGGGCGGTGGACGAGGTCCAGGCTGTCCCGGAGGAGTGGGAGGACCAGTTCGACGGCTTCTCCGTCGGCCGCTACATGGTCGCCTGCCACCCGGACGCGCCCACCATCGACCATCTGATGCTCGCCACACGGCTCATGGTCGCCGAGAACGCCGTCGACGACTGCTACTGCGAGGACCACGGCGGCTCACCCATCGGCCTGGGCGGCCGGCTGCTGCTCGCGCACACCGCCCTCGATCCGGTGCACACCACCAAGGAGTACGAAGGGGCCTGGGCCGAGTCGCTCCACGCGGACGCGCCCCGGCGCGCCTACCGCTCCGCCATGGAGTACTTCCTCCAGCAGGCCACGGCCTCGCAGGCGGACCGGTTCCGGCACGACATGGCCCGCCTCCACATGGGGTACCTCGCCGAGGCCGCCTGGGCGGAGACCGATCACATCCCCGAGGTGTGGGAGTACCTGGCGATGCGCCAGTTCAACAACTTCCGCCCCTGCCCCACCATCACCGACACCGTCGGCGGCTACGAGCTCCCCGCGGACCTGCACGCCCAGCCCGCCATGCAACGGGTCATCGCGCTCGCCGGGAACGCGACCACGATCGTCAACGACCTCTACTCCTACACCAAGGAG
This sequence comes from Streptomyces sp. NPDC012508, assembly GCF_042902595.1. Taxonomy (NCBI): domain Bacteria; kingdom Bacillati; phylum Actinomycetota; class Actinomycetes; order Kitasatosporales; family Streptomycetaceae; genus Streptomyces; species Streptomyces sp. NPDC012508. The sequence goes on along the minus strand of NZ_JBIBEO010000002.1, from coordinate 713,641 downwards.
CTCGCCAGCCCCGGCCGGCACCTGAACCTGCCCGTGGTGATCGCCGAACGCGAGAACCGCTCCGAACGCGACGCCTACCTCAAGGCCGTCGAGGTCCACAACGACCTCATGCACGCCTTCGAAGCGGAAGCCGCCGCTCTGGCCGCCGCCTGCCCCGCCCCGGACGTCCTCCGCTTCCTGCGCGGCGTGGCCGTGTGGGTCGACGGCAACCACTACTGGCACCAGACCAACACCTACCGCTACAGCCTGCCCGATTTCTGGTAAATACGAAGGAACCATCCATGACCACCGAACTCACCACCACTTCTGCCGCCTCCACCACCTCTCCGTTCGTCCCCAACCCGGCGTCCCCCTATCAGGGCGACATCGCCCGATACTGGGACCACGAGGCCCGCCCCGTGAACCTCCGCCTCGGCGACGTCGACGGGCTCTACCACCACCACTACGGCATCGGCGACATCGACCACGCCGCCCTTGGCGACCCCGCCGACAGCGCCTACGAGAAGAAGCTGATCGCCGAGCTCCACCGCCTGGAGTCGGCACAGACCGACATCCTCCTGGACCACCTCGGCGCCATCGAGGGCGACGACACCCTCGTGGACGCCGGCTGCGGTCGCGGCGGCTCCCTGGTCATGGCCCACCAGCGGTTCGGCTGCAAGGTCGAAGGCGTGACCCTCTCCGCCAAGCAGGCCGATTTCGCCAACAACCGCGCCCATGAGCTCGGCATCGGCGACCACGTCCGTGCCCGGGTGTGCAACATGCTCGACATGCCCTTCGAGACCGGGCAGGCCGCGGCATCGTGGAACAACGAGTCGAGCATGTACGTCGATCTGCACGACCTGTTCGCCGAGCACTCCCGCATCCTGGAGGTCGGGGGCCGCTACGTCACGATCACCGGCTGCTGGAACCCGCGGTACGGTCAGCCCTCGAAGTGGGTCTCCCAGATCAACGCACACTTCGAGTGCAACATCCACTCGCGCCGCGAATACCTGCGCGCCATGGCCGACAACCGCCTCGTCCCGCAGGCGGTCATCGACCTGACGCCGGAGACCCTGCCGTACTGGGAGCTGCGGGCCACGTCCTCGCTCGTCACCGGCATCGAGGAGGCGTTCATCAACTCGTACAAGGACGGCTCCTTCCAGTACGTCCTCATCGCCGCCGACCGCGTCTGACCCTCCACCGCCCCGAAGGGGACGGGCCCGCCGCCGACGCGGACCCGGCCCCTTCGGGCACCGAACCACCGTCCATCCGTCGGCGATCAGCTGCGCGACGGGGCTTCCCTGACCGGAGAGTCCATGTCCTGACGTGCCGTGACCCGTGTCCCCGGATGGGCGAGTGAACACACGAAGGCGACAGCCAGTGCGATCGCCATCCCGTAGAAGACCCACTGGTTCGCCTCGGCGAAGTCCATGCGGATCGCGTCGCCCGCACCCTGAAGTGCCTGGGCGACCGGCCCGTCGCCTGACGGGCCCTTTCCGTCGGGGTGTCCGGTGACCGCCTCCCCGACCTGACGGGCCGTCGATTCGGCTTCGGTCGGCGGCAGCCCGCGCTGCTCCAGCGTCGTGGTGATCCGGCTGGTCGTGACGTGCGTCAGGACCGTACCGAACACGGCCATGCCGATGGCGGCCGAGTAGTTGCGGATGGTCTGCGTGATTCCGGTGACCTCGCCGTACGAGGCGTTGATGGAGCGGTTGACCGCGTCGGTGGAGGCGGGGGCGAGGAGGAAGCCGATGCCCGCGCCGGCCATGGCGGCGTACGGCCACTGGTCGTGGATCGACAGGTCGGTCATCTCCTGCGCCCAGAGGTAGAACCCGACCGCGCCGAGCGCACAGCCGATCTTCATCGCCGGCCGGGCGCCGCGCTTGTCCAGGATCTTGCCGCCCCACTGCGACGCGATTCCGAAGCCGATGAAGAAGTACAGCAGGAACAGCGCGGCCTGGTTCGGCGAGGCGCTCAGCGACACCTGCGCGTACACGGACGCGAAGAAGAAGACCGGCACGAACGCGAGCATGGCGAAGAACAGCACCAGGCTGTCGATGGTGAAGGCACGGTCGCGGAAGACGTCGAAATTGATCAGCGGATGGGTGGTGCGCCGCTCGTAGCCGTAGAAGACCACCAGGATCGCCAGGCCGCCGACGATGCAGGCCCACGTCGCCACGCTGCTCCAGCCCCAGGCCGCGGCCTGCTGGAAGCCCAGCACGCTCAGGGCCATACCTGCCGCGACCAGCACGGCACCGACCATATCGAGCCGTTCCGCCCGGCGCTTTTCGGGGATCCGGGCCATCACGGTGAGCACGATCGCGACGACGGCGACGGGCACGTTCACCCAGAAGATCGCCCGCCAGGTCCATTGGGTCAGCCAGCCGCCCAGCAGAGGTCCGACCGCGGTCAGGGCGCCCGACAGGCCGAAGAACAGGGCGAGGGCCCGGCCGCGCCGGTCGACGGGGAAGACGGCGATGACGATGGCCAGCGCCGCCGGGAACATGAGCGCGGCGCCCAGACCCTGTGTGGTGCGGAAGACGATGAGCCAGGTCTGCGCGAAGCCGCCGGACGGGACACAGCCGCAGAGCACCGAGGAGATGACGAAGACGAGCGTGCCGATCAACATCATCCGGCGGTGGCCGAGGAGATCGGACAGGCGTCCGCCGAGCGCGAAGAACGCGGCGAGGGAGAGCAGATAGGCGTTGACCACCCACTGCATGCCGGAGGCGGAGAGTCCGAGTTCGTCGGTGATGCTCGGCGCCGCGATCGACACGATGGTCTGATCGATGAACGTCATGGACACCGCGAACAGCATCGCCGTGAGAGCGAGTGTCTGGCGGGGTGCCCCTTCGCCGGTGGCGCGGGCCGTCTCGGGGGGTGGGGGAGTACCTGCCATGTACGGATGATGTCCCCGGCCCGCCCCCGACGCATCCGGGCTCACGTCCCGCCACCCCCGCGGTGCCGGCCCGGCCCCGGGCCTGATCAGCGCCGCACCACTCCGACTCCCGCGAAGTGCCCCAGCAGCCGGCGTACGCTCACGGCCCGTGCACGGCCCGCAAGGGGAGACATGGCCCGTTCGCCCGAGCGGGTGACGGGGCAGGGGTGTGCGGTGGCACGTCCGGCAGCCGGGCCGCGCCCTGGTTCAGAGGCCGAAGTCCTCAGGGGTGGCGGCCAGCTCACGGAAGTACGCGCGCGGATCGGCCACCAGCTTGCGCGCATGCAGATCCAGCAGGCCGCCCACGCCGGTCACCTCGGCGGCCACGGTGCCGTCCACCTTGCGGATCGTCTGCTCGATACGGAAGGTCTTGCCCTCGCCCCAGACGAAGTCGCACGTCACCTCCACCTCGTCGCCGGCACGCAACTCCCTCAGGTAGCGAACCGTCACCTCCAGGGCCACCGGCCCCACACCCTTCTCCAGCAGATCCGACTGCCGGATCCCGCTCTTCTGCAGGAGCGACCAGCGGGCGTGCTCCGCGTACTGGAGGTAGACGGCCTGGTTCAGATGGCCCTGGGTATCGGTCTCGTACCCGCGTACGACGACGGCTACCGAAAACGGCTCTGCCACGGTGTTCCTCTCGACGTCCCCAGGCAACCGCCTGGTGGCACGCGGCATTTTACGAAGGGGGATCGCGGGGCGCCCACAGCGCCCCATGCCGCGCGCCGCGCCCCGCGTCGCACGGCTTGCCGGGGCGAGCCGTCGGGAGTCAGAGGATGTGGATGCGCTCGAGGGCTCCCTCGGTGTCACGGATCATCAGTTCGTTGCCCTTGGCGCGCTCGCTCTCGACGAACCCCAGGAGCAGGATGGCGCGGTTGATGACGTCAGCCTTGCTGACCCCGCCGGCGGTGGAGAGTTCGGACACGGCGGTCACGGCGGGCGGGCAGAGGGTCACGGAGAGACGCTCGCTGTCGGGGTGGGAGGGAAGCTGGTTCACGGTGGTGATCCTTTCGGGTCAAGTGGTGCTGCTGCACCATCATGATACGTATCTGGTGCAGAAGCGCACCGGAATTCCACCGACCTTGCGCACGGCGGCGGAGGAAACTCGCCAAAGAGGCAGCACGGCACTCCACGGACCGAGGGGGAAGAGAGGAGAATTTGCCGTATGACACAGCAGGTTCAGGGCGTGGTGGCCCTCGGCAGGAACGAGCCGGTACGGGTGGAGACGGTGCTGGTGCCGGATCCGGGGCCGGGTGAGGCAGTGGTGAAGGTGCAGGCCTGCGGGGTCTGCCACACGGATCTGCACTACAAGCAGGGCGGTATCAGCGACGACTTCCCGTTCCTCCTCGGCCATGAGGCCGCCGGTGTCGTCGAGTCGGTCGGCGACGGCGTCACCGACGTCTCGCCCGGTGACTTCGTCGTCCTGAACTGGCGTGCGGTGTGCGGACGTTGCCGCGCATGCCTGCGAGGACGCCCCTGGTACTGCTTCGACACACACAACGCACAGCAGAAGATGACCCTGGCGGATGGCACGGAACTCTCACCCGCACTCGGAATCGGTGCGTTCGCGGAGAAGACCCTGGTCGCCGCCGGGCAGTGCACCAAGGTCGATCCGGCGGTGTCGCCCGCGGTGGCGGGTCTGCTCGGCTGCGGAGTCATGGCGGGCATCGGCGCCGCGATGAACACCGGCGGCGTGGGCCGGGGAGACACCGTGGCGGTCATCGGTTGCGGGGGCGTCGGGGACGCGGCGATCGTCGGCTCACGGCTGGCCGGCGCGTCCCGGATCATCGCCGTCGACATCGACGACCGCAAGCTCGGGACGGCGAAGAAGATGGGCGCCACCCACACCGTCAACTCCCGCACGTCCGATCCGGTCGAATCGATCCGCGAGCTGACCGGCGGCTTCGGCGCGGACGTCGTCATCGAAGCGGTCGGCCGCCCCGAGACGTACAAGCAGGCCTTCTACGCCCGTGACCTCGCGGGGACCGTCGTGCTCGTCGGCGTACCCACCCCGGACATGAAGCTCGAACTGCCGCTGCTCGACGTCTTCGGCCGCGGAGGCGCTCTGAAGTCGTCCTGGTACGGAGACTGCCTGCCCTCGCGCGACTTCCCGATGCTGATCGACCTGCACCAGCAGGGCCGTATCGACCTCGGCGCCTTCGTGACGGAGACGATCGGGCTCGGCGACGTCGAGAAGGCCTTCGCCCGGATGCACGAAGGCGACGTCCTGCGCTCGGTGGTGATGCTGTGAGCGGCGCTCACCCCGTCACCTGAGACGTCGCGCGACACCGGCGCACGGAGGCGACGGGAAGGCCTCCCCGTGAACGTCACGGGGAGGCCTTCCCGCTGATCGCGCGATGTCACGGACGTACCGTCACGGACGTACCGCTGACGGACGTACCGTCAGTTCGCGTTCACCAGGTCGTGCGCCGGCACCGTCACGGTCCGCTTGCCCGGCTTGCCGCCGAGTACGACCTTCCGCAGGGCGCTGTTGTTGGCGGTGTTGGTCTCCTTAAGCCGGTTCTCCGGGTTGGCCAGCACCTGGATGTAGTACGTGCCGTTGGGCAGGTTGGTGATGTCGAAGGACTGGCCCGGCAGGTCCTGGGTGTAGGTGTCGCCGGAGCCGACGTCCAGCACCTCGCGGACGGAGATGGAGTTCTCCTGGCCGCAGGCGGTGGCCAGATCGGTGTTGTACGGGTGCCAGTTGGCGTTCTTCACCGTGTAGTCGACCGCGTCGGTGTTGGCCAGGCAGAAGGCCTCCTTGCCGCTGCGCACGGTCTCCTTCTGGTCCGCCTTCAGCAGCCGGTAGCTGGCGAAGTCGGTGAAGTGCCAGTGCACGTGGCCCGGACGCGGGTCCCATTCCATGGTGCCGGTCGGGGTGTAGCCGACCTGCTTGCCCTGGGCGTCGTAGAAGTACTGGTAGGCGTCCATCTTGGCCTTGCCGGGCGAGCGGAATCCGTCCACCACGAGCTGCGCCGGGCCTGCGTTCCAGACATTGGCGCTGAAGGCCAGGTAGTCCTTGCCGGGGACGTCCTCCCCGCCGTCGCTGATGGTGATGCCGTAGGCCGGCAGCGACCGCAGGTCGGGCTTGGGGACGTCCGGGACGGAAGGCTTTCCGGTGGGCCGCTTGGACATCGGCCCCAGGGCGGGCGCCTTGCGCGAACCGTCGGTCTGGCCTCCGGTGTCACCGACGGCCGTCGAACGCGCCGCCTGCTGCTTCTTGAGCGCCCACGGCAGGGCGGGCGGGGCGGCCTTGAGCGGGCCGTGACCCACGTTGTACGAAGGTCCCGCGCCGCTCGTCACCGCAGCGCCGGCCTGGGCGGGCGTCGGGGCGTGACCCGGCCCGTGACCGGCGTGTGCGGCACCGGCGGCCGGCGGTGCCTGGTGGGAGGCGCCGTGCCCGGCGTGCTCACCGGGCTTCGCCGTGCGAGCCGCGGCGCCCCGGCCTTCCTCGTAACTGCGCTCCTCCACGGTCACCTTCACCGTGGCGGGCTTGTTCACGATGCCGAACAGGTCGCGGTACTTCTTGGCGACCGAGACCTTGGCGGTGTAGGCACCGGCGGCCAGCTTGACCGGCTCGGTGTACGAGCCCGCGTAGGTGTTGGCGGCCCAGCCCTTCTCCACGCCCCAGACGGAACCGAGGGTGAAGGGGTTGGTCGGGCAGCTCTCCGGATACTTCGAGGTGGCGGGCGCGTCGGGCCGTACGCGGCCACTGGCGTTGTTCGGGCAGAAGCTCTCGGCGCGGCTGAGGACCTTCTTGCCGGCCTTGTCGGTGATGGTGATCTCCGCGAAGCCCGGCAGCCCGGAGAAGTCCTTCACGGTGCCGGCGGGCAGCGCCTTGGTCTTGGCCTTGCCGCCCTCGTACACGGTCTGGGCGATGGTCACCGGGTCCTTGTAGGACTTCCGGGTCACCTTCAGCTCCAGCGGCGTCCCCTCCGCGGTGAGGTAGGTGCCGAGATCCAGATAGACGCCCGGCTCCTCCTTCCAGGAGGTGAGCGTGATGGAATTGCTCGCCGCGATGAGGCTCAGGCTGGGCCCCGTCGCGGCCTTCGCCGACTCCGACGTGGTGGCCACGAATCCGGCCGTCACGGCCATGACAGCGATGGCCGTGGTGCCCGCGAGCAGCGGACGCCGCAGCCGGGTGGTACGCGTTCTGGTCATCGTTCCCTCGTCCTCCGGGATGCTGTGTGAGAAGGCAGCAGACAGCGGGCGACACGGCTCGACGACACCGAGCCGCCTGCCCGCGTGGTGAGAGGAACGGACGGGGGGCTCGGTTGTCCGCAGGGTCGAAAACGCTGTGAGGTTGGCCGGATTGGGCCGTTGCGGAGGAAAACGGGCCGTTGTCATGGGTACACCTCACCGGGTGACAACCCTTCTGATAAGGGATCCGAGACCGCTCCACGAACGACCGGTCTGCGGGGCCGGCGGTGGCCGATGACCGCGCCCCGGTCATCGGCCACCGGGCTTGCCCGGTCCATGGGCAAGCCCTGCCGTGTGACCTCAGAAGAAGGTCCTGAAGCGGGTGGAGTCGCTGCGCAGGGGCAGTGCGTGGGCTGCTTCGAAGGGCCGGGTCGTGCTGTCGCGGCCGGAGTAGAGCGCGGAGCCGGTGGGGCCGACGGCGTAGATGTCGGCCACGCCCTGGCTGTTCGTGCCCGCCGGGATGACGTGGGTGTACTTCTGCCAGCCGCCGCCGATCTTGCGGCGGGCGGTGAAGGTGCCGTCGCCCTTGCCCAGGTAGAGCCACAGGGTGCCGGAGGTGTCGCGGGCGAGGAGGTCGCCGCCGGAGGCGCCCGCGATGTTGCCCGGGGCGGTGAGGAGGTTGTAGACGCCCCAGCCCCCACCGATCCTCTTGCGGGCCTTGAAGGGGGACGTGGCGTTGCCGGTGGAGGCGTAGAACCACAGGACGCCGGAGGTGTCGGTGGCGAGGAGGTCGCCGCGGCCGTCGCCGTTCAGGTCGGACCCGCCGGTGATCTTGTTGTAGATGTTCCAGCCGCCGCCGATCTTCGTGCGGGCCAGGAGCTTCTGCCTGTCGCTCTGGTGGAGCCAGAGCACACCGTCGCGGTCCCGGCCGACGACGTCGTGCGCGACCGAACCCGCCACGTTCCCGGGGGAGGCCATCAGCGTGTACGTGTTCCAGCCGGTGCCCAGCACGTCCGGCTTCGGGTCGCGGACGACCGGCGGGCAGTTCTCCTCATTGCAGTCGGGGTCGTTGCCCATGGCGCGCAGCTGACTGAGGTCGTACGCGGAGAGGTTGCCCGAGCTGTCGCGGACGAGCGCGTCCGCGTGGGCGTTGTCGGTGAAGTCGCGCGGCGCGGTGCCACGGTCCACCGTGGTCGTGCCGGTCTTCACGGCGGCGGGGCCCACCCCGGACGCCGGGATGGCGGTCATCTTCCAGGTGTACGCGCCGTTGTAGGCACCGATCGCCTTGTTGAGATAGCCGTCCCAGTCGATGAAGGTGTCGTAGTAGCTCCAGAGCGACACCGTGCGGCCGGTTGCCACGTGGGTCAGGTCCAGCGCGACGCCGTTGTCCGTCTGGCTGGTCTCCCAGGTCACGTCCTCGTCGGAGCCGTCGAAGCGGTACACGCTCGGGATGTTCACCCGATCGAGGACCATCTCCAGGGGGCTCTGCCCGTCCCCGATCATGGGGGCCACCGGGGTGCCGCTCGCGTCGAGCGAGACACGGAAGACGCCTCGGCCCTGCGCGAAGGTGCCACCGGACACCAGGAGTGTGCCGTCGCCGACCGGGGCCATCTGACCCGCGGAGTCGAGGAGCGGGACCTCGCGGCCGTCCTTCAGCGACTTGAGGACGAGCGGCCTGCTCGGGTACGTGACCCCGTCGACGACGACCGTGCCGGGGCGGGTGAACGCCAGCCAGTCGCCGCCCAGGGCGACCTGAGCCTTGTACGGGACGGTCTCGGCCTGCTTGGTCTTCCGGTCCACGATCGTGGTCCGGCCCTGTTCCGACTCCCAGAGCACGCGGTCGGGCGTGACCTGCGCGAAGTCGCTGTGGCGGCCGAGTTCGTACGTCTCGACGGTGGCGGCCGTGGCCACGTCGACCAGAGCGAGACGGAAGTCGAAGTCCGGCGCCGCCGTCTCCATGGCGACCGTGCCGGGCGTGGAGCCGTAGAACTTCCAGGGGACTCCGGCGGGCAGCCCGGTCACCTTGCGGTCGACGACCTCGCCGCCGGGCGCCCTGCTGACGAGGTGGAGCTCCTTGGTGGCCGTGTCGACCATCACGAGCGTCGAGCCGTTGACCTCGTGCAGCTTGTAGGGGACGTCGATGACGACCGGGTCGCCGCCCTTGGCCATGTCGTGGACGGTATGGCGGATTCCTTCGCTCGCCACGACGACATCGGCTCCGGCGGCGCCTCGATAGGTGACTGCGGCGCTCTTCGGGAACGTGGTGCCAAAGCCGTCCGCGTACCGCGTCCAGACGACGTCGTCCGTCCGGAGGGCGAGGAACCCGTGGGGCCCGGCGGTCGCGACGTCGCCGCTGGGGAACGGGAAGACCGCGTCGCGGGCGCCCTGCTGGGCGACCGCGGCCGCACCGGCGGGAGCTGCCGTCGCGGCGGTGGCCGGGCCGGCGAGCGTGCCGGCGGTCGTGACGGCCAGGACGACGGCGATCGCGGCGGTCAGCCGGGGCCGGGGTGTGCGGACGCGGGCGAGTGGCATGGGGTGGAGTCTCCTCGGGGAAGGTCGTGTGGGTGCGGCGGAGAACGCCGCACCCACACGACACATGAGAAGAGCGAACGGTTGTACGGGAGCTTGCCTGGGGTGGCGGGGGCCGACCGGCGTGACCGGCGATGACTCCCGCTGTGCCGGGCGGCCTCACGAGGTGTCCGTCGTCGTCACGCCATGTGGTGGTGAAGCCTGTCAGTGGCCGGGACTACTCTGCCGTCCATGAAGATCGAATTGCTTCTCGCGGACCTGGACAGCGACGATGCCGCGCGTGTCGAAGCCGCCGTCGAACAGTTGGCGGCGCAGCCCGACAGGGTGGTGCCGGAGCTGCTCCGCAGCGTGGCCGGCGTGCAGCGGACCGTTGATCTCAAGCCGGTCGTACGGGCGTTGCGGCACATCGGCCCTCCGGCCTTCGACAGGGTGCTGGCGGCCTCGCGGCGCAAGGAGCTGACGGGCTGGCAGGCGCACCGGCTCCTCGGAGCGTTCGACGAACGGTGCGCCGACCAGTACGCGGCCCTGGCCGCCGATCCTGACCACAAGGAGTCGAGCAACGGTTTTGAAGGGCTCGTCAGGCTGCGGGCGGACTCGGAGGCCGGACTGACGGCCCTCGTGGGCTGTTTCGCCCGAGGCCGCCGGATCCCCTTCGAGGCATCCGACTACGCCCGCCTGTTGCACGACTCCTTCCGGGAACGACTGCGCGCCCTGCGCCGCGACCTGTCGGCGGCCCCGACGATCCGGCGGGGCGCGATGGCGGCGCTTGTCGCGGGCGGCGGCGTCGACGCGCTCGACGACCGCGACCGCGCGGCGATACAGCGGCTGATACGGGTGAAGATCCCGCACGAGACTCCTAGGCTCCCGGATGCGACCCTCAGCGGCTGGTGGATGGCCGTACCGGGCGCGACCTACGAAGGGGTTTTCGAGGCCCTGGGCCTGCACGACCGGGAGCCTGTCACCGTCAGCGCCGGTGTCGAGGCGTCGGAGACCAGGGAAATTCCCGTACCCGGGCCGGACGGCGCCGGCCGCACGGTGGGGCGGGCCTTCATCACCCCGGAACTGAACGGCTGGCGCCTGATCTTCGGCCAGTTCGACCTGCTCGTCGGCGACCCCGGGGACGGGATGTTCGAGACGGTGGAGCGGCTCAGCCTCCACTGCGGCCAGGCCCAGTTCTTCTTCCTGGACGACGCCGGTGGCTCCGACGTGTGGCTGGTGGCCCAGGACGGCCGGATGATCCGTCAGTACGTCGCCGAGGGCGAGCCCGAGTGGGAGGGCGACCCGCTGCCGTGGGAGACCGCCGCGGTCGACCACCCGGACGACCACGCCCCTTCCCATGCGGGAACCATGGGCGCCCGGTCTGCCTGTCGGTACCTCTCGGTCGACCCCGGCGAGGTCGGACCGGAGACCGACATGCGCGGCCACGGCTGGCTGGCCCTCACCGAGCCGGGCGTGGGCCACGGTGCGTTCCCCGGCACACTCCGCATCTGAGGCGCACGCCCGGCGGCTCGCTCGTGGAGGTAGCTGGTGGAGACGCCGGCCTTCAAGGGGCGATCACTGCGACGCGCCGGGGGCCCGGGTGTCGCGGGAGGCGCTCGGGACGGCTGCTTCCGTGGCCGTGGGGTCGTCGACGCGGACGGACAGCCGGTCGGCGACCGTGGTGAGCGCCGCGCCGAGCGGGAGCGCGACACGCGTGACGGCCAGGCGGTCACCGCGTGTGGGGTCCCGGTTGACGATCAGGACCGGGGTGCCGGCCTGGGCCGCCTGGCGGACGAACCGGAGTCCGGACATCACGGTCAGCGAGGAGCCGAGGACGAGGACCGAAGCCGCCGCCCGGACGAGCGAGCGGCAGTGCTCGACCCGCTGCGGCGGAACGGCCTCGCCGAAGAACACCACGTCCGGCTTGAGGACGCCGCCGCAGACCGTGCACGGCACCACGCGGAAGTCGCCCACCTGATGGTCGGTGAGGTCGGCGTCGCCGTCCGGGTTGAGGCCGGCCGCCACGGGTGCGAAGCCCGGGTTGGCCTCCTCCAGGCGACGCGCGAGGTCGTACCGCGCACTGAACGTGCCGCAGGACAGGCAGACCACCCGGTCCAGGCTCCCGTGCAGCTCCACGACGCCCTCGCTGCCGGCAGCCTGGTGCAGGCCGTCGACGTTCTGTGTGATCACGCCCGAGAGCAGCCCCTGCCGCGCGAACGCGGCCACCGCCCGGTGCCCGGCGTTCGGCCCGGCACGGCGGAAGGTGCGCCAGCCGAGGTGGCTGCGCGCCCAGTACCGCCGTCGCGCCTGTGCGCTGCCGGTGAAGTCCTGGTACGTCATCGGGGTGTGCCGGCTGAGGCTGCCGCCCTCGCCCCGGTAGTCCGGGATGCCCGACTCCGTGGAGATGCCCGCGCCACTGATGACCAGGACGCCGCCGGAGGCCAGCGCGGCGGCGACCGGTCCCAGATCCATGGTGGCCGGGGGCAGGTCCTCCTCGGGGTGCCAGCTCAGAGTGGGACGCATGCGCATGCCGCCAGGGTACGGAAGACACGCGCCTTGGGGCGGGCCCATCCGTGCGTCAGACTCCGCTCACCCTCGCCCTCACCGTCGCCCTTGCCGGCGCCACGGCAGGCGCCGAAGGCCGTGCCCGAGGAGGCGAGAGACGGCCGGGACCCCGGCGACCCACGTCTCAGGCCGGGCTCAGCGCCTTGACGATCGCCTCCGAGAAGGCGGGCAGATCGCGAGGATTCCGGGAGGTGATCAGCGGAAAACCGCCCGAGGTGTCGACCACGACCTCCCGGTCCACCCAGCTGCCGCCCGCGTTCTCCAGGTCCGGCCGCAGGGAGGGGTACGAGGTCAGCTCGCGCTCGCGCGCAAGGTCGGCGTCGACCAGCAGCCACGGACCGTGACAGATCGCAGCCACCGGCTTTCCCGACGCGGCGAACGCGGACACGAGCCGCCGGGCACCCTCGTCCGTACGCAGGGTGTCGGCGTTCAGCGTGCCGCCCGGCACGACCACGGCGTCGAATGCCGCCTCGTCGGAGTCGGCGATGCGCTGGTCGGGGGTGACCTTCTCGCCGGGATCCTTGTCGTGCACCAGCGTCTGTACGGGCTCGCTCTGCTGTGCGGCCACGACCACCCGGGCCCCGGCGTCCCGCAGCGCCGCCACCGGCTTCTGCAGTTCGTCCTGCTCCGTGCCGTAGTTCGTCGTGAGGACGAGAACGTTCTTGCCGTCGAGGGACACGATCGCTCCTTCCTGTCTGTGGAACCAGAGTTACAGAAGAGCGCCTCACCTCGTCCACGGCCGCCCAAACTCATCGAAGGGGGTGCTTTTCTATGTAGAACGGACAGGCCGCGGTGCCGAGACGGGCGGTGCACGAGGGGGCGGTCAGTGGTGCGCGACGCGACGCACGTTCTCGACACTGCCGCAGTCCGACGCGAGCAGCCGCTCGCGCTCCTTCAGGAAGGCGGCACCCAGCTCGGCCCTGCGTTCGTCCGGCACGTTCTCCCGCGCGCCGTTGAGAATCGTCCGCTCCTCCTCGTCGACATGGTGGGACACCGCCTCGACAAGGTCCTCCAGCCGTTCGTCCCACTTCTCCGAACCGACGTCCTCGACCTCGAGCAGCGCCAGAAGGGCCTTGTTCCCCTCGTCGTGCTCCTCGCTCCCGTGCTCGACCTCGTCGTCGTCGATGTTGCGGAAGCGCTTCAGAGCCGGGTAGACCTCGGCCTCCTCCGCCTCGCCATGGGCGATGAGCAACGCCGAGAACTCCTTCAGAGCCGCGCTCCGGTCGGCTTCGACGCTGCGCATCCGCCGGAAGAGGTCCTCCATGGCGCGGTGATCGTCGAGGATGACCCCGACGACGTCCTGGTCCTGCTTGGTCTGCGGCATGCCGCCCGCCTTTCCTTCGAGTTCCGTCATGGGGCGGGTGCTCCGGATGGCCGCACCGGAAACCCGGCCCCGGCCGAACCGTCTCCGGCCCACGGCACCGGCTTGTCCTGGGGTGCCTACCGGGAGAGGGTCTCGAGGCCCCGTCCGGCCCCTGATGTCCGAAATGCGCAGCACGGGCAGAATGGACGGAGGGTTCAGCTCCGCCGGCGAGTAAGGCACTCGCCCTTCGCCCGTACCCGGAAAGGGGGCCTGGTGTCCTCACCTCGGCCGGGGGGTCGATCGTGGGACGAGCAGGCTCCCGGGCCCATCTGGTCGGAACCCGGGACGCTGCTGGAACACGTGGCCGTGGCCGTGCTCGGCATCGACGAGGAGGGCCGGATCTGCTTCTGGGGTCCCGGGGCGCAGCGGCTCTTCGGCCACGAGGCCGCGGACGTGCTGTCCCGGCCGGCCTCCGTGCTTTTCCCCGCTGCTCCCCTCGACGGGGCGGGTGCGGCGGAGCGCCTCGCGGAGCGCGGACGCACCCTGGGCTACTGGCGGGCGCGCGTACCGACCCTGCACCAGGACGGGAGGGTCTTCGACTGCGGGTTCCGCGTATTCCCGGTGACCATCGACGAGGGCCGTTCCGTCATCGTCGGCCTGGCGAGCGAGAGCGAGGGACTCGACCGGGTCAAGACCAACCTGGCCTTTCTCGACGCGCTGTTCGAGACCTGCCCGATCGGCCTGGTGATGCTCGACGAGAACCTGCGCTACGTCCACCTCAACCAGGCCTTGGCCGACATGGACGGGACCCCGATCGAGGACCACATCGGGCGGACCATGGAAGAGTTCATGATCACGTCCGACGGGGGCGAGTACCAGCGCATGCTGCGGGCTGTCGCCGACGAGGGCCGGACCGTCGTGAGCACGCTGGTCGCCGTGCGTACGCCGGGCCGCCCCGACCTCGACCAGGTACGCTCCGTGAGCTTCTTCCCCCTCAGCCAGGCCGTCGGCACCCGTCGTGGTCTTGGCGGGCTCCTCGTGGACGTCACCGACCGTGAGCAGGCCATCGTGGAGGCCGCCGCGGGGCGGCAGCGACTGGCGCTGCTCGACCGAGCCGCTGCCCGCATCGGCACCACGCTGGACGTGCACGTCACCGCTCGCGAACTGGTCGAGGCGGTCGTTCCCGAGTTCTGCGACGCCTCCGTGGTCGAGGTCGTGGAGTGGAAGGACGAACGCGAGGTGTTCGACCCGGACTCGGTGCTGGTCACCCGCCGGATCGCGGCCGGCACCTCCCTCCCGCCACCCGCACCCGAGCTGGTCGGCGGCCTGGAGAGCGTCACCTACCCGCCCGGCTCGAGCATTCACGAGACGCTCAGGACAGGGCGGCCCGTCTGCGTCCCCGTGAACGCCGACTTCATGACCCGGACCGTCATCCACCAGGCCCGCGCCCAGCTCCTGATCGACAGCGGTCTGACCTCTCTGCTCATCGCTCCGCTCGTCGCGCGGGGCACGGTGCAGGGAATCACCATGTTCGGCCGTTCCGCCGCCCGGCCGGACTTCACCGAGCAGGACCTCAGCCTGGCGGGCGAGCTGGCCTCGCGGGCGGCGCTGTGCCTGGACAACGCGCGGCTCTACAGCCGGGTCCAGGACATCGCACTCACCCTCCAGCGCGCGCTGCTGCCCACCGCCCTCGCCAGCAGCCCGTCCGTGCAGGTCGCCCACCGGTACCTGCCGGGCAGCCACGCCACGGAGGTCGGCGGCGACTGGTACGACGTGATCGACCTGCCGGGCGGCCGGGTGGCGCTGGTGGTCGGCGACGTGATGGGACACGGCGTCCCCGCGGCGGCGGCCATGGGACGCCTGCGCATCACCGCCAAGGCGCTGGCCCGGCAGAACCTGGAACCCGACAGTCTCCTCGAGGAGCTCGACGCCTGCGCCCAGGATGCCGGCATCGCGTACGCGACCTGCCTCTACATCCGCTACGACCCGACGACGGGCCTGGCCCGCATCGCGAACGCGGGCCACCTGCCGCCGCTCTGTCGCCGGGCGAACGGCGTGGTCGAGTCGATCGACGAGGTGCTCGGGGTACCGCTGGGCGTGGGCGAGGTGCCTTTCCGTACGACGGAGATCGAGCTCCACGACGGCGACACGCTCGCGCTGTACACCGACGGCCTCGTCGAGGCGCGCGGCGTCGACATCGGCGAGGGAGTGGCCGCGCTCGGGTCGCAACTCGAAGGCGCGAGCGGCACGTTGGAGGAGGCGGCGGACGGCATCCTGACACGACTGCTGCCCGACTCGCCCACCGACGACGCCGTGATCGTCCTCGCCCGGATCCGACGTGAGGGCCCGGGCCTCCGGGCGGGGGAGGGCGAGTGACGGAAGGACCGGCCGCCGACGAGCGCGGCCGGCCGGTGTCGTCGGCCGACTGACGTGGCCGGGTCGGCCGGTCAGGCGGTCAGGCGGTCGAGCGGTCGTGCGGTCGAGCGGGCCGGGTCGCGTCGGATCAAGCGGTCGCACGGGCGGGGTCGCGGCGCATCGGGCGGTCGCACGGGCCGGGGTCAGGCATCGGGCGGTCGCACGGGCCGGGTCGCCGCGGATCGGGCCGGATCGGGACGTGCCCCTGAACGACGCCGATCCGCCCCGGAGGCCGGGGCGGATCGGGAGGCGTTCGCCGAGCGCGGTGTGAGGTCCCGCGTGTGCGGTCAGATCCGCCCGCCCGCGAGCCGGGTCAGCGGGCCGACGGCCGGCTTCGCCGTCGAACGGCCCACCGCGAAGGCGGTGACCGCGACGCCCGCGACACCCGCGGCCGCTCCGGCCGCTATCGCCTTCCGGTGCTTGACGACCGCCCAGGCGGTGGTGGCCGCGGACACCGCCTTCGCGGCGTTCGCCGTCACTGCCTGCTGGCCGCTCTGCAAGCCGTTCGCCGCCGCACGGCCGGCGCGCTTGGTGGCCTCGCCCGCGGAACGCACGCTCTGCGAGGCGGCCTTCTCCGTGTCGCGTGCCGCGGACTGCGCCTCGCCGGCCGCCGCCGTGGCCTTCGTCTCGGCGCGCTTGGCCGTGGTCGCGGCGCGCTTGGCTGTCGACTTCCGGGTGCTGGTGGTACCGGAGTTCCTGGTATTTCCGCTCTCTGCAGTCATGAGATTTCTCCTTGCCTCTCTTTCACGGGTAAAACGGGGTGCGTCGCCGGAACACGTCACAGACCACGTCACAGACCGACGGCGTCACGGGGAAGCAGCGAGCCCAAGGGCCCCAGATCCAGGTTCAGATCGTCCATCGACAGGCCGTACCGCTCGCACAGCTCCTCCATGCGCTCGTGCAGGATCATCAGCGTCATACCGATGCGTTCCTCCTCGTCCTCGCCCAGGTCGCCCTGGTCGACCCGGTGGACTGCCGTGCGCTCCATCAGCTGGCGAAGCAACTCGACGATGGTCAGGACGAGTTTGATCAGGTCGCGTTCCACCGTGTCGGGGTCCGTGGCCAGTCGTCGGGTCACGGAACTGCCCGCCGTGGTGGCGGTCGTGGTCAGGTCCTTCACGGGGTGGGGCTCCTCAGGGTCGGGGCACGGTCCGCCGGCGTCGCCCAGGGAGCCGGCTCGTCCCCGGTGATCGACCGGATGACCGCACGCAGATTGATGTGGACCAGATCGACGTCGGCGACGGACAGGACCAGGTCCCCGGTGAGTACCGCCCCGCCGGTCAGAAGGCGGTCCAGCAGGTCGATGAGAGCGACCGGCGGTCCGGGGAGGCGGTCGCCGCTCTCGTACGGACCGTCGTCCGGGAAGGGCGTACTCATCGCCGTACCGCCTCGTCCTCGTCCGCACCCGCGCCCTCGCTCGTACGCTCCGCTTCGGCCGTGTCGGGCGCCGCGAACGAGTAGGGAGCCCAAGGACCGGTCACCTCCACCCGCACCCCCGGAACGGACCGGGCCGCGGCTACGACCTCCGTCCGGAAGCGCTCCGTGTCGCCCGCGGGGACCAGATAGGCGTGGTTGGTGAGATTCACCCCGCGGCGCCCGGACAACTCGCCCTGCTGGGGCCGGTGTACGGCGGTGGCCCGCGCAAGGGCCCGCGCCACGTCCGTCACGTCGACCGCGACGGCCCCGGCCGCCCGGTAGAGATCCTCGGTGCTGCGGCGCCGCTGCCTCCGCTGCTCCAGGTACGCCCGCCCCGGGCTCGACACACGGGACGCGGTGGCGGCTGGGACGGCGGTGCCCGAGGGGGCCATCGCCTCCGGGTCCGCGTGGACCTTCACCCCCAGTTCGACATGGCCGTCGAGCCACGCCAGCAACTCGGTGAACCGGGCGTGGTGGTGCGCCAACATCCCGGCCACCCGCCTGTCGTCCAGGTACACCGTCGCGAGTCGGAGCGGCAGGACGACCGCCTCGGCGAAGGCGGCGTCGACCACGGCGTGGTGGGCGCGGGCGATCGCCTCGAGCCGGGTGAGATCCTCCAGCTGGGAGCGCAGTGCGGCCTCCTCGAAGACGTCGCCGGGCACGGGCGACGTCAGGGCGACGAGTCCGCCGTCCGCGACGAGCCGGACACCGTGACCGTCCACTCCGCCGATCGTGTCGGCGAGCCGATCGAGGCTCCCGTCGTCCCGGCCGATGCCGTACACGTACGACATCGGGGGACCGGCGGGCGGCCCCGGCGGGCGCCGCGTGGCCTCCGGTCCGGCGCCGACGGTGCCCGCCGCCTCGGATGTCAGGTCTCCCGTGCTCACCGCTCGCCCTCCTCTCGCTCGCCGCCGGCCACGCCGTGCGGCTCCTGCCCCTTCCCGGCCGGTACGGCCGCAGCGCGCAGACGGTCGAGTTCGGCACGAAGACGCTCGTTCTCCTCGGCCAGGACGTCCTCCCGGCCACCGGATCCGGCGCCACCGCCGGCGACCGGCCGGGGCGGGCGCGCCCGGGAGGAGAGCGACGGATCGTGCTCCCACCAGTCGATGCCCATCTCCTTCGCCTTGTCGACCGAGGCGACCAGCAGGCGGAGCTTGATGGTCAGCAGCTCGATGTCGAGGAGGTTGATCTGGATGTCGCCGGCGATCACGATGCCCTTGTCGAGCACCCGCTCCAGGATGTCCGCGAGGTTCGCCGACGAGCCCTGCCGGCTGATCGGCGGCGTGGCGTGCGGTGAGGCCGGCAGACGGCCTGCAAAGGAATCGGTCACGTGGGCGCCCCTGTTCTGTGTGCGTGCTCGGGCTCTCGGTCAGCTGCCGACGGTGGCGCTACGGCGCCGGGAGCGGCGTGCGGTCCTGCGCGAGCCCTCCTCGACGTCGTCGTCCTGCTCGGCCTCGTCCACCGCCTCGACCTCGTCGGCGTCGTCGCCCGGCTCGGCTTCCGCTTCGTAGGCCTCGCCATCGGCCTCGTCGTCGTATCCCTCTTCGTCCTCGGACTCGTCCCCGTACTCCGGTTCACCTTCGGGCTCGTCGTAGAGCTCGTCGGCGCCTTCGTCGTCGACGAGGCCTTCGGAGCCCTCCTCGCCGTACTCCTCGTGGGGCTCGGGAAGGTCCTCGTCGTCGTCCGGCTCGGCGACGTCGTCCGTCTGCCCCTCGGCGCGGCTCTCCTCCTGTTCGACGGCCTCCTCGTGGCCGACGACGACCTCGCCGTCCTTGATCTCGCCGCGCCAGCCGTCGGTGGCTTCTCCGCGCATCATCAGGAACTTGCGGTAGAGCTTGAGGTCCAGTCGGGCTCGCCGCCCCTGGGCACGCCAGATGTTGCCCGTCTTCTCGAAGAGCCCCTTGGGGAAGTACTCCAGGACGAGCAGCACCCGCGTGAGGTCGTCGGTGAGACGGTGGAAGGTCACCACCCCCTTGACCGTGCCCTTGGCGCCCTCCGTGGTCCAGGTGATGCGCTCGTCAGGGATCTGCTCGGTGACGTTCGCCTGCCAACTGCGCGTGGACTTGGCGACCTTCACCTTCCAGTTGGTGGTCGTGTCGTCCGCCGTCTCGACGCTGACGACGCCCTTGGCGAACGTGCTGAACTCCTGGAACTGCGTCCACTGGTCGTACGCGTCCCGTACGGGAACGCCGACATCGATGTCCTCGACGATCGTGACGCTCTTCGACGCGCCGCCACCGGACCGGCGGCCCGAGCCGAAGAGGCCCTTGGCCTTCGTCTTCAGGGTGTCCTTGAAGGCGGAGGTGCCGGCCGTGAGCGCGGCCCGTGCGGGAGACTTGCCCTCGCTGAGCGCCTGGCCTCCCTTGGCGAGGCTCTTCGCGACGCCACCCTTCGCCCGCCCCGGTTCCGCCAGCCGGGCCACGCTCTCGCCGAGGCGCTCACCGAGCCGCGTGACCGCGTCCTCGGCGCGCGCCGTCAGATAGAGGCGCAGTTCTTCCTTCAGCCGGTCGGTGGCGGGGTTCTCCGCCACCTCGCTCCTGATCCTGCCGAGCGTCGAGTTCGAGTCAGGCATCGTCGTCACTCCTGGCCTTCCGCGTGGCGGACGCCGACGACTTCCTGGGGGCGCTCGCGCGCTTGCGCGCGGTCGTCGACGTCCTGCGCGTACGATCCGTGCCCCCGCCCGACGGCCGCCCTCGCGAGGTGGAGCTGCTTCCTTCGGAGGCCGGCTTCTTCCTCGCGGTCTTCGCGGCGGTCTTGGACGCGGTCTTGGTCGCGGCCTTCGTCGCCGACGCGGGCCGCGACCGGGCCTTCCGCTTGCCACCGTCTTCCGAGTCGGCGGCCTCGTCGTCGGCGGCGAGGCCGGCATCGGCTTCGGCGTCGGCGTCGGCGTCAGTGTCGGCTTCGGCGTCGTCGGTTCGGCCGAGTGCCTGCGTCCGGCGCTGCAGTGTGTCGGCGAGGCCTGTCGCGCGCTGCGTGAGCGCACGGGTCGCCGCCGACTTCGTGGCCTCCACCAGCTCTCGGCGCACCTGGTCGCTCAGCGCGCCGGTCACCGGCGAGGCCGCCAGCAGCTTCCCGATCCGTCGCGGGTCGAGGTCCAGTCTGCGGCCGGCGAGGAACATGCCCACGCCGATGGCCACCTTTGCCTTCCTCGTCCGTCCCAGGACATAGCCCCCGACCAGCGCGACGGCCGTCGTGGCGTTCTTCGGTATCACCGATGCACCTCGTTCTGCTTCGATCGGTCACTGAGGAGGGTCATGAGGCGTTCCCCGATCCCCTCCGGTACTCCTCGATCTCGTCGAGGCGGTCCAGAAGCGCGTCCTCGCGCCGGTCGAACTCCTCCGCGTCCACCCGGCCGTTCGCCAGGTCGTCCACGAGGGCGGCCAGCTGTGCGCGTACGGGTTCGGGGTCGTAGTACTCCCGTTCCGCGGCGAGCAGCACCTGGTCGACCACCCACGCGGTGCCGCGGAGTGGCGCCAGCGGCAGGGTCACTATCCCCGTGAGGAGCCCCATGGTCCGCCTCCCTTCCCTCCGTCACACGAAGCTGTACGGCGGCAGAGGCCCGGTCAGGGTGAGGGTGCAGGCCTCTCCCAGGCGGTCCGCCTCGTCCTTCACCGCGCGCACGAAAGCCTCCGTGGACCGGGCGGGGACGAGGAACGACACGTTGAGGAAGTGACTCGCGCCGGGTTCGGCGCGGGCGACGCGGGCGGCCGTGGGCAGCAGCCGCTGCATGGTCTCCTCCGCCTGCCGGCTGTGGCGTTCGGCCACCTGCGCGGCGACCAGCTCCCCCAGGGCGATGCGTTCGTCCTGTGCCGCCGCCCCCGAACGCGTACGTTCGTTGAGCTGCCGGATCTGCTCGGACCCCGACAGGATCTCGAGCAGCAGGTCCTGCTCGTCGCGGGCGGCCTTGAGGTTGTACTCGACGTGTCCGTCGAGTTCGGCCAGACGGGCGCGGTAGGTGTCGCCGTCCCGCTCCAGAGCCTCGGCCACCTTGTCGTCGTCGGCGCCCAGGAGTCCGAAGCGCATCGGAAGCGTCGCGCCGTCCGCCATGAGCGACTCGAGGACGCCTTCGTGCGCCAGGACGTCACGACGCTTGGCCCGCAGTCCGTCCGGTGCGTCGCTGACGACGGCGGCGACGTCGCCGGTCGTGACCGTCCGCAGGGGGGACGGCGGGTCGCCCACTCCCTGGAGCGTGTTCAGGCGGAGGGGATGCTCCGCGCCGGTGATGGCGTATACGTAAGTCGGCACCTGCTACTCCTCACGTCGCTGGGAGGCGGACGTCCTGCTGGACGTGGACTTGCGCGCCGGTCGCTTCCGCGGCTCTTCCTCGGACTCCTCGCGCTTGCTCTGCAGGGAGTCGGTGAACGCCTCGACGGCACCGGTCAGCGCGCCCTTCGACTTGCCCTTGGCGCCGCTCTCGGTCATGTCGCCCACGATGTCGGTGAGCTGGGTCGGAGCCTTGCGGCCGGACTCCAGATCCAGCCGGTTGCACGCCTCCGCGAAGCGGAGGTAGGTGTCCACGCTGGCGACGACCACGCGGACATCGATCTTGAGTATCTCGATTCCGACGAGGGAGACGCGGACGAACGCGTCGATCACGAGCCCTCGGTCGAGGATGAGTTCCAGCACGTCGTAGAGATTTCCCGAGCCGCTTCCGCCGCTCGTCGCACTGCTCTGTTGGACGAGTGTCATGGTGAACTCCTTTCGGTTCTGCGTCTGTCGACGCGTGCCCGCTGGGCCCTCCCCTTCCGGGAGGCGCCGGCGTCGGCATCGCCGTCAACGGCGGTCGATCTGGCCCCGGGCGTAGCGCCGTGTGCGCTCGTACGCCATGAGCCGGCCCTCTGGGTCGAGAGCGACGTGGTACGAGGCCATCACGCTCATCGTGTCCGGAATCTTCTCCAGCTCGACGATCTCCACGTCGGCCGACCATCCGTCGTCGGTGGCCTTCACCGCCGAGACGGAGCCGGGTTCGCAGCGCAACAGCTCCGAGAGTTGAGCGGAGGCGCGGCGCATGGCCGTGGAGATGTCGATGCGCTGTCCGGATGTCTTGTTCTGTTCGTCGTCAGTCGCGTTCATGATCCCGCCTGTGAGGCCTGGAAGACCGCCTGGAGTCTTGCTCCATCCGCCGTCTGGGGCTGGAGTTCGCGTGCCCGTGACTTCCGAACGTATGCGTGACTCGGCTCTCGTCCTCCAAACGCTGTATCTGAACAGGGACTTGACGGCACCTCGGATCGAGGGAGCCCGAGCGCGCCGGAGGCGAGGCGTTGAGTCTCGGAAACGTGCGGGGTCGCCCGGTCCCGGCCGGGGGATCGGCGTCCGGCGTTGTCCGGCCGGCGCCGGTGTGCTCCGATGCCGGGCTTCGCGGCGTCGCGAGACGGCCCCACATGTCCGGAGCACGGGGCGGACGGGGCTCGTGGTGGTCCCCCCGGCGGGGTGGTCCTACCGTGGAGGTAGCAGCAGCCGTCTGGAGCGCGCCGTGCTTGTCGACCCGAGCGACGCCCGTGCACCAGGGCCTTCGGCCTTCCGTGCACCGGCACGATGATGTCTTCCCCTCCCGCGGGGCCACGGTCTCTGTTCGCGCGGATACGCAGCATGATCCGTCGGCTGCGAGCCGGGCACCGGTGGGGGCCGGTGAGTGATTTCGGCCTGTGGCAGCGTTCCCTCGGATTCGCGGCACTCGGCTTCCTCACACTCGTACCGCTACTGATCGTCGTGTCCGCGGCGGGTGCGGGGAGCGGAGAGGGGTTCGCGCAGTGGCTCGCGGACGGCGTCGGCGTGTCGGAGGCTGCCAGAGGTGAGATCGAGCAGTCGTTCGCTCTGCCGGGTCAGGTACGGCGGACCACGACGGCGTTCGGCCTTGCCCTGCTGGCCGTTTTCGGGCTCTCGTTCGGCACGGTGGTGCAGAGCGGCTACGAGAAGGCCTGGGATCTTCCCCCGGCGCGGTGGCGGGCACGGTGGCGGCACGTGGTGTGGCTCGCCGTCCTCATCGGTCTCCTCTACCTGATCGCCGTCCCCTCCCTCTGGCGCGACAACCCGGCCCGCGGTCTCATCACCGCACTGGGCGGCACCCTGTTCATGTGGTGGTCGCAGCGTCTGCTGCTGGGCGGCAGGGTCGCGTGGACGGCTCTGCTGCCGGGGGCGCTGGTGACGATTCTGGGTTTGCTCGGGCTCAGGGCCTTCTCCCGGCTCGTGTTCTCCCCGCTGATCGCGTCCAGCGCGGTCAGCTACGGCCCGTTCGGTGCGTTCCTGGTCATCGAGACCTGGCTCGTCGCCGTGGGCGTGGTCGTCTTCGGCGGTGCGCTGTGCGGTCGGATGATCAACGCCGAATTGCCACGGATGATGCGCGCGCTGAGACGGAAACGGTGACGTCAGGGCCGTGCGCGGGGCGCTCGGGGAAGCCTTCGCGAAGGGCTGGGGCCCGAGTGAGGCGGGCCCCGGCCGGTTGCCCGCCTGGCGCCGACCGGGGGGCGGAGCAGACAATGAGAGTCGGACGAGTTCACAGCGGAAGCCGCCCGCCGACTGGGGGAGTAAGAACCCCTTCGGGGCGCTTGCCACCCGTGGTGGGCGTGCCAGTCGTGCGCAGCGCCCTGCCGGAGCAGGGACGGCGGTCGCCTCTCCACGGAGCTGTAGAGACCCAGGTGATCACATATGTGCCGATGGCTCGCGTATTCGGGAACGCCCGTGCTGCTCGACACCATCCTGTACAAGCCGGCCCACTCGCTGATCGACCAGAGCCGGAATGCCAAACTCGGCGTGGAGACCACGAACGGCGACGGGTTCGGGGTGGGCTGGTACACCGACGAGAGCAGCACCCCGGCGCTTCTCAGAGACGTAGGCCCCGCCTGGAACAACCGCAATCTGCGGGAGTTGGCTGATCACGTTCGCTCGCCGCTCTTCTTCGCCCATATCCGGGCATCGACCGGGAGTGCGGTACAGCAGTCCAACTGCCACCCCTTCCGGCACGGCCGCTGGATGTTCATGCACAACGGAGCCATCGCCGATTTCCACCTCATGCGCCGTGACCTCACGCTGCTCATCGACCCCGCGCTCTTCGCCGACCTCGAAGGAACGACTGACTCCGAGGTCATGTTCTACCTGGCCCTCACCTTCGGACTGGACGAGGACCCGCCCGCCGCCGTGGCCCGGATGGCAGGGGCCGTGGAGCGCGTCGGCCTCGAACACGGAGTGGAGTTCCCGCTCCAGATGACCCTCGCGATCACCGACGGTGAACGCCTCTGGGCCTTCCGCTACTCCAGCGAGCGGGCCTCGCGCTCGCTGTTCTACAGCAGCCGGGTGGACGACCTGCGCAAGCTGCATCCCGACATCTCGTTCCTGCGGGACATCTCGAAGGAGTCGCGTCTCATCGTGTCCGAACCACTCGACGACCTGCCCGGCGCGTGGAACGAGGTACCGGAAAGCAGCTACAGAATCGTTCAGCCTGGCACTGACGAGCTGTACGCCTTCGCCCCGACCCCTGCGGCCGCCCACTGACCGCGCGCGGGCACGCTAGAAGGTGTAACGGGTGTGGCTGAACACCTGGCCGTCGTGCCCGAAGCTGTACGCCGTGCCGGGTGCCACGGCGAACAGCAGGTCGTTGCCCTGGCGGATGCTGTCGCCGAAGCCGTGGAAAGTCCCCTCGGGCGAAGTGATGTGGTCCCCGTACTGCGCCTCGAACGCGGCGATGACCTCGTCCTGCCGCGCTGGATCCGTCACCCGCTCCGCCGTGCCCTCGATCACGATGTCGAGGCCCTCGGAGAGCGAGTTGTGCCCTGTGGTGAGTGCGCAGTGGGCGTTGCCGGCCAGGTTCTTCGCCTTCTGCTCGCCCAGACCGGTGCTGAAATGCAGCGCCCCGTCGTGCCAGGCGGCGATCAACGGCGTGACATGCAGTCGGCCGTCCGGCCGGACCGTGGTGATCCAGAAGACCTCGGCCGCCCGCAGCCGGCGCTGGGCCTCGGCCCAGTCGGTGGCGGCCACGTCCTCCGCGCCAGGGCGCGGATTGAGCGCGGAGCTGTAGCGGGCGTCGAGCTCTGTCCTGGGCTGTTTCGGCGTCATACGGAACTCCCTTCCCTCTCCTTCTACCGCAGGCCACGCGGCCCGGCCCGGAGGCGCTCGGCACGGCGTCCGAGAGAGCGATGCGCTGCCGCGCCTCGGACGGGCCCGGCAGGCGCCGCCCCATCGCCCGAGGTCCCGATCCCCTTCAGGCGCTGGTCGGTCGCGTCACGCCAACATCCCGCGCACCGGGCGATGTCAGTGGTGGCCACTAGGTTCTTACTCGTCCCGCCGTTCAGGCGTGGGCCTTCCCTTGCCCTTCCCATGCCCTGAGGAGATCTGCGTTGTCCCACTGGGAGACTTCGAGTCTGACGCGGGTGTTGCGGCCCGCTCGCCCACGGAAGCTGGCCAAGGTTCCGTTCGTCGAGCTGGCCGACGGACGCCTGCAGGGTGTGGTGTCCAGCGGATCGGACATCGCCCGGGTCTACGTTTCGTCGGTCGCGGCCGGCGACTACGCCTTCTCGTGCAGCACCAACAACAACCGGCCCTGCGGCGGCGCCCGGGGCTCCTTCTGCAACCACATCCTGGCCCTCATCGGTGAGGCGGTGCTGCAGTACGGAGCCGAGCGTGTCGCCCGCTATCTGAAGGTCGATCCGGCCGACGAGCAGCTCCACGCGGCCGGCGTGACGAGCGCCATGTCCGCCACCCGCCCCTCGGCCGCAGTCG
This sequence comes from Streptomyces sp. NPDC012508, assembly GCF_042902595.1. NCBI lineage: Bacteria > Bacillati > Actinomycetota > Actinomycetes > Kitasatosporales > Streptomycetaceae > Streptomyces > Streptomyces sp. NPDC012508. The sequence goes on along the minus strand of NZ_JBIBEO010000002.1, from coordinate 687,665 downwards.
GCGGAACGGCGGCCGCGGCACCGGTGTTCAGCCGGTTCCTGCGGCATCTGTCCTACCTCGAACTCCAGCCGTCGACCGGCCCGTTGCCGGAGATGCAGTGGTTCCCGCCGACCCGAGAGGTGGCCTGATGCACGCCGACCTGCTCACCGAGCCGGTTCCCGGCCTCGACGAGGCACTCGCCGCGGTCGACGGGTTCGACGCCCTTCTGACCGACGGCCTCCTCCGTCCCCGGCCCGCTCAGGCCGGTGATCTGATCGCGTTCGCCGACGCTGTCGCGGGCACCCCGCTGGCCGCCCGAGTCGGCGAGGCGGCCGAGAAGACCGCCGCGGGCGCCGCCGGGGAGGAGCACTTCGTCGCCCTCGCCGCCGCCCGCACCGCCCTCCTCGGCTCCGTCCACGACGCGCTCGCCGAGCGGGTGCACGCGGCAACGGGCCGGACGACCACCGATGACGTGCCCCGTCCGGTCCCCGCCGGTGAGCCGGTCAACGTGCTGGCCGCCGCCCGGTCATGGCTCTGCGACCTGGCGCGCACCGGCTGGCGGGGACTGGATCACGAGATCGTGTCCGGTGCCGCCCCCGTGGTCTCGGCGCTGCTGTCGGACCCGTCGCTGCGCCGTCCGGCGGTCCTGCTCGACGGCCTCGCCACCGAGCTCGCGGCCTGTTGCCCCGGTGCGGCGCTCGAGCGGGTCCCGGAGCGCCGCTGGGCCGACCTGTGGTCGCGCGCGCTGCTCCTGACGCTGCCCGGAGCAGCCGATGTGCCGACCACGGACACCGTGACCGGTCGTCTTCTCCCGCTCGGCGTCGATCTGCACGAGCACGCGACCGCCGTACAGGCGCAGGTCCATGCCGTGCTGGAGCCGGCCGACGGAGGCACCGCCCGACTGGTGCGCGCCTCCGTCTCCGCGCCGAAGCCGGACACCGTCGTCGGTGCGGGCCTGTGGCAGCTCCTGCGACCGCACATGTCGCTCCTGGCCGCTGTCGGCGAGGGCAGGGCGATGGACCTGAACGGGATGCCCATCACAGCCGAAGGGGACCTGATCTGGGACGACGCCCTCGCCCGCGCGGGCGAGCCCGCCGACCCCTTCGTCACCGCTCGCGTCGTCCTGCCGACGGCGGTCGGCACCGCCCCCGCCCCGCTGGATCGCCACCCCGCCCGGATCGCGATCCCGGTGTTCCTCGAGGGGTACGTCGTGTCCCGGGAGGGCGACGGATTGACGTTCACGGTCGCCGGTCGTCCGCTCGCCGTCGACACCGACCGCATCCCGGCCGCCGGCCCCCTCACCCCGGAGAACGCCGCCGCGTCCGGAGCGTGCATCGGCCTCCTGCGCTGGGACGCCGGTGAGTTCCACGTACAGCCCCTCGCGGTCGAGACGACCGTGCGGAAGAAGAGCCTCGCGATCCACGCCGGATCCTGGGCCGGAGGGACCACCGACAAGGCGGGCGCCAAGGGCGAGAAGGCCGCCACCGACGCTGTCGCCGTGCTGCGTGAGCGAGCGGGAAGGCTGCTGCGCGCATGACCGACACCACTCCCGAAGTCGCCCTTGCCGACGCGGACGAGAACCGGCGCCAGGTGCTGTACTGGCGGTTGCTGGCGCGCCTCTTCGACGCCGAGGAGCAGCCCGGACTCGAATCCGCGAGCCTGGCCGTCGTCGAGGACATAGGGCTGCCGCCGGGCCTGCTGGACCCGCAGGCCTCCGTCGACTCCGTCGTGCAGCGCCACCCCGAACTGGCCGACGAATTCGACGGGCTGATGGTGCCCGAGGACGGCGACGGACCGCGCGACCGGGCCGCCGAGGTACGCCGCGCGGCACTGCTGTCGAAGGTCCTGCTCAACGTGTTCGCGTCCCCCGCCGGAACCGTCAGTGCCGGGCAGCTCGCCGGCTGGCAGTCCGACGCGGGATGGCTGGAGCGCGCCCTCGGATGCCGGCCCGGCGACCTGCGCGGGGGCCGCGCCGGCGCGGGCGGGTCCGGTGTCAGCCCGTACGGCACCGGCGGGCGCGCCGGTACGCCGGACCTGAGCCGGCTGATTCCGCAGATCGGACCGGAGCTCGGCGCCATCGAGGCGGACCTCGTCAAGCGCATGCATCTGCGGGAGGTGCTGGCCGACCCGAAGCTCGCGTCCCGGCTCACGCCCAGCATGTCGCTGATCGAGCAGCTGCTGCGGGACAAGAACAACCTCTCCGGGGTGGCGCTCGCGAACGCCAAGGCACTGATCCGGCGGTTCGTCGACGAGGTCGCCGAGGTACTGCGCACGCAGGTGGAGAAGGCCTCCGTCGGGGAACTGGACCGCTCGGTCCCGCCCAAGCGCGTCTTCCGGAACCTGGACGTGAACCGGACGATCTGGAAGAACCTGACCAACTGGAGCCCAGAAGAAGAGCAGTTGTACGTAGACCGCCTCTACTACCGGCACACGTCTCGCAAGACGACGCCCCAACGGCTGATCGTGGTCGTCGACCAGTCGGGCTCCATGGTCGACTCGATGGTGAACTGCACCATCCTGGCCTCGATCTTCGCCGGGCTGCCGAAGGTGGACGTCCACCTCATCGCCTACGACACGCAGGCCCTCGACCTCACCCCCTGGGTGCACGATCCCTTCGAGACCCTGCTGCGAACCCAGCTCGGCGGCGGCACGGACGGCACCGTGGCCATGGCGCTCGCCCAGCCTAAGATCGCCGAGCCCCGTAACACCGTCGTGGTGTGGATCTCCGACTTCTACGAATGGCGCGGCGAGGAACTCTTCGCCTCCATGGCCGCCGTGCACCGCTCCGGGGCCAAGTTCATCCCGGTCGGTTCGGTGACCAGCGCCGGCCGAGGCAGCGTCAACCCGTGGTTCCGGGAGCGCTTCAAGGACCAGGGGACGCCCGTGCTCTCCGGCCATATCCGCAAGCTCGTCCACGAGCTGAAGAACTTCCTCACCTGACCCCACCTCGTTGCGCCGCCCCACGTCCGCGGCGCGCCCAGAGACCCGCGGCCCCGTGCCGCCTCAGACCTGCACGAAAGGCTCCGAACATGTCCGATCTGCTGCGCGCCCCTGCCGAGATCAAGTACGCCGAGGAACTCGACTGGCTGGAGTCGATCGACGACAGCCCCAAGCCGTTCTCCTGGCGTCTGTCCCCGAAGATGGTCCGGTTGTTCATCCTCGGCTCCGAGCGCGCCGACGGCCTCGACCGCGAGATCGCGCAGAAGTGGTTCGGCGACCGGAGCTTCGTCGAACGCTCCATCGTCACCCTCGCCTCCGACCGCGGCCTGCTGCTCATCGGCGACCCCGGTACCGGCAAGAGCTGGCTCGCCGAGCTCCTGTCCGCCGCGATCAGCCGGAACTCCACTCAGGTCGTGCAGGGCACGGCCGGTACGACCGAGGACCACATCAAGTACTCCTGGAACGTGTCGATGGTCATCGCCAAGGGCCAGTCCCGCGAGTCGATGATCCCTTCGCCGATCATGACCGCGATGGAGACCGGCACCATCGGCCGCTTCGAGGAGCTCACCCGCTCCACCAGCGACGTCCAGGACGCCCTGATCTCGATCCTCTCCGAGAAGTACATCTCCGTCCCCGAACTCGACAGCGCCGACGGCGAGAACATCGTCTTCGCCAAGCCCGGCTTCTCGATCATCGCGACCGCCAACAGCCGGGACCGGGGCGTCAACGACCTCTCCTCCGCGCTGAAGCGCCGCTTCAACTTCGTCCGCATCCCGGTCGTGACCAACAAGCAGAGCGAGACCGAGATCGTCCGCTTCCGTACCGAGGAACTCCTGCGCCGCCACCAGATCGAACTGGACGTGCCGCCGAACCTGCTGGACGTCCTGCTCCAGAGCTTCGCCGACCTGCGCGCCTCGGCGACCGCGGCCACCAGCGACGACGAGAAGCTGGAGTCCGCGCTGTCCACCGCCGAGCAGATCGGAGTCCTGGAGGACGCGATCCTGCACTCCAACTTCTTCGGTGAGCGCGCCCTCACCGCCCGCACCCTCGCCTCCTCCCTCGTCGGCTCCCTGGCCCGCCGCGAGCCCGAGGACCTGGCGATTCTCAACAAGTACCTGCACGGCGTCGTCGAGCCCCGGGGCAAGGAGGAAGGCGGCCTGTGGCCGGAGTTCCTCGACGGCGGCCGCGACGCGATCGCGAACCTGTCGTGACCGGCCACCAGGAGGGGACCTTCGAGGCTCTCCGCGTCCAACTCCAGGAGGCCGCCGCCGCGTTCGCCGACGGCCCGGCGGCCCTGGAGGGCATCCTCCTCGGACTCGTCGACGACGTCGACCGAGCGGCGCGCGAACCGCTGGAGATCTTCCCGGTCTGCCACCACTCGCCCGCCTCGGCCCTCGCGATGGCACGCCGGCTGCGGGAGAAGCAGCCGAAGGTCGTGTACCTGGAGCTGTGCGAGGACATGACGCCCCTGCTCACCGAACTGCGCAAGTGCAGGCTCCCCGTCGCGGTCCAGGCGTTCGCGTCCCGGCTCGACGGCTTCCCCGAGGAGTGGGCGCCGCTCTCGGTGGTCGCCCCGATCACGGAGGCATCGGCCGAGTACCAGGCGATCGCGTACGCGCTGGACACCCCGGGCGTGGAGCTCGTCCTCGTGGATCGCTCCTCGGACCACGTCTTCCAGTGGGACACGCGCCGCGGCCGCACGGAAACAGCCGGGACGGACACGCCGTCGGCCGAGGAGGAGGCCGCGCTGCACGGCGACGCCGTCGGCGTGGAGATCGGCGACCTGCGGCCGCGGTTCGCCGAACTCGAGGAGCACCTGCTGCGCCACGGCCGGGTGCGGCACTGGTCGGAGTGGTGGCACCAGTACGTCGAACTGCCGCTGGGTGACAGCGACCACGACACGTACCGCCAGGCCATGTTCCTGATCGGAAGCCTCTTCCGGCGCCTGGCGCCCGGTGACGCGGAGCGCGTCCGGGTCGACGAGGACCGCGAGCGGTACATGTGGACGCGGATGCGCGAGCACCTGGCCGCGACCGGCACGGACCCGGAGGACTGTCTGTACGTCTGCGGCGCCTTCCACGCCGCCAGCCGCGTGGCGGAGTTCGGCGTGGACGGCGGCGACACCTTCGAGATCAGCCCCCGCACCGGTACGACCTGGCAGTACGGCTTGATCCCGTCGAGCCATGCGGCGATCGAGGCGCAGTTCGGGCTGGCCGCGGGCTCGGTGTCGATCGCGGCGACGGTATGGGCCAAGAACCTCAAGCGCACCCGCGTCCAGCCCTTCAGGCTGGCGGGGCAGGCGGGCGCGAAGAAGGCGCGGCCGAGGAAGGCCTCGGCCGTGACGGGCGCGTCGAACGCCGAGCCGGCGGACATGCTGACCGGGTTCCTCCGCCGGCCACCGGTTCTCGACCGGCTGGACGAGGCCGAACTGCTCGGCTGGTCCGTGGACATCGTCCGCGCAGCCCGCCGGAACGGCTATCTCGCCTCGACGGCCGACGCCATCGCTGTCTTCGAGACGTCGATCCTGCTCGCCGGGATGCGGGACCGGGCCAAGCCCACGCCGTGCGACTTCCAGGACGCGGCCGTCACCTGCATCGAGAAGGACACCGTGCCCGGGCGGCGCGACGTGCGCCGGCTCGTGGAGATCATGATGGGCGGGGACCGGATCGGGCAGGTCGGATACGAAGCCCTGCCGCCCCTCGCCCGCGACGTCCACGACCGGCTCGCCCCGCTCGGGCTGAAACTCGAAGCACGAGGCGTGAAACGGGCGCTCCTGGACATCGCCGGCCGGCCTGAGCTCGAGCGCTGCTCCGATGTGCTGTGGATGCTGCGGTACCTGATGCCCCACGGCGCCGCGCGCCCGATCATGGGCGAGCGTACCCTCGGCGAGCGCCCGATCCAGGAGTCCTGGGACCTCGCCCTCGGCACCCATCAACGCGCCCTCATCGAACTCGGCTACGAGGGCGTCAGCATCGAGCAGGTTCTGGAACAGCGACTGCGTCGTGCGGCGTACGGACCGCAGGCCACCGCCGCGACCGTTCTCCAGGCCGTCGAGGACGCGACCCTTCATCTGCGCAGCCGCCGCCTCGCCGACGAACTGGGCACGCGCGCCCTGGAGGTGCTCGCGGCCGAGCGGAGCGTCGACGGAGCGCCCGAAGTGCTCCGCCGCGTCCGCCGGCTCCTCGCGTACTACCGTACGAGCGAGCCGGTGCTGCCCGCGTGGATCGAATCCTTCGTGAAGACGGGTTACGCCCACTACTGCACGCTGCTGCCGACCGCTTTCGCCGACGAGGACGCGGGCGTACGGCAGGTGGCGGCGATGCTCGGCTTCCTCTTCAGCATGGAGTCCCTGGCGCTGTCGCTCGGCTGCGACCGCACCCAGCTCGAGCTCGCGGTCGCGCAGTCACACCCGGAGGACCCGTCCAAGACCGCGCTGCTGTGGGCCTCGCAGACCCAGCTCGGAACCATGACCCGGAGCGAACTCAGGGAGCGCTGCGACGGACTCCTCGACAACCCCCTGGCCCTGCCGACATACCCGCGCTATCTCAGCGGCCTCCTTCACGCCCTGGAGCCCGCACCCGCTCTCACCGACTTCGTGGTGGAAGCGGTGTCGAACGCCTTCGGCCGGCTGCCGGACCCGGTACTCCTGCCCTGGCTGCCGACCCTGATCACCACCCTGCGCGCCGGCGGGGCCGACCTCGCCCCGCTCCTCATCCGTGAGGCCGGGCGGATCTTCCCTTCGCGCCTCGGCGAGCTGGACAGCTGGGTCCCGCCGTGGCGGGAGACGCAGCCGGTCCCCACCCGTACGACGTCCGACCAGGGGGCCGGGAAGCGCGCGATCCTGCTCGACGCCCATCCTGCGGCCTGCGACGCGGTCGCCGCACTCCTCGGCTGTGAGGGGCCATGGGAGCCTGCGGCGACCGGCCCGTCGGGCCTGGCCCTGATGGCGCGTCACCCCACCACGGCGGAGGCCGTCGAGGCACTGCTGACGCGCCTCTGACAGCCGACACGGAGCACGCAGGAGCCTGCCTTCGACCGGTCCGGGCTCCTGCGTGCCGGCGCGGCCACGCCCCTGGAACGGACGGGGGCCGCTGCCGCCCGGCTCAGGTGAGCGAGGGCACCCGTTCGGACCGCGGTGGCGGACCGGGCGGTGTGCCGTCGCCGAACGGCCGCCCACCGAGGGCTTCCCGGCCGTGCGGGGTGAGCCAGCCGCGCGGGTCCGGGCCCTCGGGGACGATCCCGGTCGGGTTGATGGTGTGGTGCACCACGTAGTAGTGGGCCTTGATCTGCTCGAAATCGATCGTGTCGCCGAAACCGGGCGTCTGGAACAGGTCCCGCGCATAGGCCCACAAGGCCGGTAGCTCGGTCAGTTTCTGCCGGTTGCACTTGAAGTGGCCGTGGTAGACGGCGTCGAACCGGACCAGTGTCGGGAAGAGCCGTACGTCGGCCTCGGTGATGGTGTCTCCCACCAGGTAGCGCCGGCTCCTCAGGCGCTGCTCCAGCCAGTCGAGCCGCTCCCACAACCGCTGATACGCCGTGCCGTACGCCTCCTGCGAGCTCGCGAAGCCGCACTTGTAGACACCGTCGTTCACGTCCTGGAAGACCTTGCCGGCCACGTCGTCGATCTCGTCGCGGCGTTCCTCCGGGTAGAGGTCCGGCGCGCCGTCCCGCTGATGGGCCGACCACTCGCGCCCCAGGTCGAGTGTCATCTGCTCGAAGTCGTTGGTCACCACCTGGCCCGTGGACACGTCGACGATCGCGGGCACCGTGATGCCGCGCGGATAGCCGGGCTGACGCGCGAAGAACGCCTCCTGCAGCCGTTCGATACCCAGCACCGGGTCCTTGCCGCCCGGGTCCAGATGGAACGACCAGCTCCGCTCGTCGTGCAGCGGCCCGGCGATACCCATCGACACCACGTCCTCGAGACCCATGAGACGCCGGACGATCGCCGCCCGGTTCGCCCACGGGCAGGCCCGCGCGATGATCAGGCGATAGCGCCCGGGTTCCACGAGATAGCCGTCACGACCGTCGGCCGTGATGCGTGTCGTGATGTAGTTCGTGTCCCGCTTGAACTCACCGTCACCAGCCATACTCCGAGCCTAGCCATGTCGAGCCTCGTACACACAGGTCACCTCGGTGACCGCGGCGGCAGCGAAGGCGTTGCCGACGTCGGGCAGGGGTTCCACGGGAGAGTGATGTCGGTGGGTTTCGAGAACACCTCGGTGCTGTCGGCGGGACCATGGTGATGCTCGGCGAACTCGTCGCCCAGGCCCCGCTCCTCCGGGTCGCGGCCCGGGGTGGGCACCCGGGAGCCGCATCCCACGTGCCGACGGAGCCTTCGTGCGCCATAAGCTGAGAACTTTCGCCGTGCTGTCGGTAATTCGTATACAAGGATGTCGCCCGTGACCGGATTGTCCTCCTCGCCTGCCGCCTGTGACACGCCCCGCAACGGCGGCCTGGGCCCCCGCACCGCTGCCGCGCTGGTGTTCGGGTCGTCGGCCGCGGTCCTGGTGGTGGAGATCGCCGCTCTGCGGCTGCTGGCTCCCTACCTCGGCCTCACCCTCGAGACCAGCACCATGGTGATCGGAATCGCTCTCACCGCGATCGCGGTCGGCTCCTGGCTAGGCGGGCGCATCGCCGACCAGGTCGATCCACGTCGGCTCATCGGCCCCTCGCTGGGAGTGTCGGGAGCCGTCGTCGCGCTCACCCCCGCCGTGCTGCGCACCACCGCGGAGTGGGCACCGACGCTGCTTCTGCTGATCGCGGCGCTGGCCATCCTCGTGCCTGGCGCGCTGCTCTCCGCGGTGACGCCGATCGTGACCAAGTTGCGCCTCACGAGCCTCACCGAAACCGGAACGGTTGTCGGCCGCCTGTCCGGGGTCGGCACCGCCGGCGCCATCGTGGGCACGGTCCTCACCGGCTTCGTCCTCATCGCGCGGTGGCCGGTCAGCGGCATCCTGATCGGCCTCGGAGCACTGCTGGTGGTCGGCTCGGTGCTGGCCGAGTGGCGAACGCGCGGATGGGGCATCACGCCCGCCCTGGCGCTCGTGGTGGTAGCCGGCGGCCTCGGCACGACGGTCGCGCCCGGTGGCTGCGACACGGAGACCCGGTACCACTGCGCGCGGCTCGTCGCGGACCCCGACCGGGACAGCGGTCGCACGCTCGTTCTGGACGGCGTGCGGCACTCCTACGTCGACATCGACGACCCGACCTTCCTCGAGTTCGAGTACGTGCGCGCCATCGCGTCGGTGGTCGATGCCGGCTTCCCCAAGGACGAGCCACTCGCCGCCCACCACGTGGGCGGCGGTGGGCTCACCTTTCCCCGCTACCTCGCGGCCACGCGGCCCGGGACGCGCAGCCTCGTGTCCGAGATCGACAGCGGGGTCGTGCGCATCGACCGCGACCAGCTGGGTCTGAGCTCACAGGACGGCATCGACGTACGCGTCGAAGACGGCAGGCTCGGCCTGCGGCGACTCGACACCGCCAGTCGTGACCTCGTCGTCGGCGACGCCTTCGGGGGCGTCAGCGTGCCGTGGCACCTCACCACGGTGGAAGCGATGGCTGACGTACGACGGGTGCTCAAGGAAGACGGCCTGTACGTCGCCAACCTCATCGATCACGGTGATCTGGCCTTTGCGCGTGCCGAAGTGGCCACCCTCGGGGCGACCTTCGAGCATGTCGCCCTCGTGGGCGAGCCCGCCGATATCGGCCTCGATCCGACCGCCACCTCCAAGGGCGGCAATCTGGTGGTGCTCGCGTCCGACCGCCCGGTCGACGTACGCGCGACCCAGGAAGCGCTGGACGCCCGGCGAACCGGCTGGAAGATCGCCACGGGCGCCGACCTCACCTCGTGGATCGGCGATGCTCGACTGCTCACCGACGACTACGCGCCTGTCGATCAGCTCCTCGAGCCCTACAGCCCACGGAACAGGCGTTGACGGGGCCGCACCGGTGACATCGGCGTGCCTCGGGTTTGACCGCCCGAGAAGCGGCAAGCCGAAGTGACAGGCGCCCAGTAAGAAGTGACCAACAGCCAGCCAGGAGTCACCACATCCAGGAAGGCAGCCATGTCGACCTTGACCGCAGTTCTCATCCTCGTGGCGGCGGTCGCCGCGCTACTGGCGGCCGCTTTCGTGCTCCGGGCCCGCAAGGGCACCGGAAGCGGTACGCGGTCCCTCAAGCGCCGCTTCGGCCCCGAGTACGACCGCACCCTCGAACGGCACGGCGGCGACAGCGAGTCCGCCCACCACGACCTGCGCGAGCGGGCCGAGCGGTACGGCGGCATCCGCACTCTGCCGCTGGAGCCGTCGGTGCGGGAGCACTACGCCGCTCAGTGGACCATGCTTCAGGAGCGCTTCGTCGACGCGCCGCGGCAGGCCGTCGCGGACGCCGACGAGCTCCTCTCGCGGATCGCCGCGACCCGGGGCTTCCCGGAGCCCGACCGGCCCGACGAGCAGCTCGCCGCTCTGTCGGTGCACCATCCGCACCATGTGGAGGGTCTGCGCACGGTACGCCGTGCGATGCACTCCAAGTCCGCGTCCACCGAGGAGTTGCGGGAGGCGCTGGTGCACGCGCGCGCCCTGTTCGAGGGCCTGACGGCGACCGGGAGCCCGACCGGCACCGGGGCCGCCGCCCGCACCCGTGCGGCGTCCGGTCGAAACCGCGGGCATCTCCTCAAGCCGAAGGGAAGTGGTGCGTGATGGCGCGCGAGAACCGGGACCGGTGGACAGCGGACGAGGCCGAGGGAGACGGTCGGCGTGCATCCGTGCCGCCGCCGAGGGCCCCGGGCGCGGCGGGCAGTGCCGACGGTCCGGCGCCGGTCGGCGGCGGGGGAGCCCCTGCCGCGGCCGTGCCGGTCCAGCGCACCGGCCATCCCGCGACACCCCCCACCGCACCTCCGGTCAGCGCGTCCCCGCCGCCCACCCCGCCTCCGCCTCCGCCTCCGCCTCCGGCGATGCCGCTGGCGCAGGCGCCGCAGTCCGCAGTCCCGTCCGACGACCACGGTGCCACGGGCCGGAGCGGCGGGAGCCGTAAGAACGCTCCCACCGCGTCCCCCGCCGCGCCGCGCGGACGGGACACGACGGACCGGCAGGGCAACGGCCACGCCTCGGGCGACAACCTCGCCTCCGGCGACGGCCGCGGTCCGCGCCACGGCGACCGAGGCGAGCGCGACGTCAGCGGTGACGTCAGCGCTCTGGGCGGCCCCGCGCCCGGTACCGGACACGGGCCCGCCGGCGACGGCGGAGGCCCGGCCGGGCAACTGCTCGGCGACGGCGAACGCGACCGTCTCGGACAGCGCCTGCACCACGCACTGGCAGGGTTCGTCGACTCGCCCCGCGACTCGGTCGCCGAGGCGGCCGAGGTCCTCGCGGCGGCGGAGGAACAGCTCATCGCCTCCCTGAGGGACCGCCGCATCGCGTTGCGGGCGGGCTGGCAGGAGAACGGCGATCCCGAGGGGCCGGGCCCCGACACCGAGCAGCTCCGGCTCACCCTGCGGACCTACCGCGAGGTGACGGAACGGCTGCTCCGGGCGTGACCCGGCACCACCCGCCACAGAGCACAGAAGCCCCCATGGAAGGGACGCCATGGGGGCTTCTGTCATGGCCGGTTCCTCCCTGCGCCACCGGTGGCGCGCCGCATTCGCCCCGGGGATGCCAACCAGCCCCAGAATGAGGCTGGTCGGGCGTGCCGACCCACATGCGGGGCACCAGCAACCCATGCGAGAAGACGCAGAAGACAAGCCTCCACGCAGAACGCCGCAACGCGTTCGGGCGTCACGCAGCTGGCGCACCGTGGCCGCCGTGCTCGTCGCACTGTCCCTGGTCCTGTTCCTCCTGGGGCGGTTCGTCCATGTGCCAGGACTGGACGACGTGTTCGGTGTCGACACGCACGACCGTTCCGGCCCGGCGGTGCTGAAGTCCATCCAGGACATGCACCGGTACGAGGGCGCCGCCGGCAACTACCAGGTCGTGGTCGACCTGGAGAAGGACGCCCGGCTGCTGCCCGACTCGATCCGAGGGACTCGTACGCTCTTCGTCGCGAGCGGCAGTGTGGCCGCGTACGTCGACTTCCGCGGCATCGGCCAGGGCAGCGTGACCGTCGACGAGAAGCGCACCACAGCCACCCTGCGTCTGCCGCACGCGCAGCTCGCCGAGCCGGCCGTGGACCCCAAACGTTCCTACACCGTCTCGAAGCAGCGTGGCCTGATCGACCGCCTGGGCGACCTGTTCTCCGACAACCCGGCAGACGAGCGCGCCGTCCACATCCTGGCCGCGGACCGCATCGGCGACGCCGCTAAGGAGAGCGATCTGACGCTGCGCGCCGAGAAGAACACCACATCGATGCTCCAAGGCCTGCTCCGCGCACTCGGCTTCGAACAGGTCACCGTCACGTACGCACAACCTTCCTGAATCAATGCGGAGTTGGGGACCATGACGTCACGTATCGCAAGGCGCCGCGTCACGACCGAGCGGCACCAGAAGCAGAAGCAGAAGCAGAAGCTGGAGAAGCAGCGACAGGACGAGAAGGGGAACGAGAAGACCCCGGGGGCGGGACCCGGGCCCTTGCTCCGCCTCGGCATCACCGTGCTGGCTCTCGCGGCGATGGTGGCCTTCGGTGTCGTCCTCGCCCGGCTGACCCTCCAGCCGTCGCCGGCCTCGGAGATGCTCACCCACGACAACCTCCGACCGGGGGACTCGATCCGCGCCTATCTCGGACAGCCTGCCTTCCGCGACACCGTCAAGCAGCTCGGCGGCAACATTCTTCTGGGTGTGCCGTTCGGCCTGCTGCTGCCGGTCGTGTCCCCCCGCAGCCGCGGGTTCGTACGGGTCGCCCTGCTGACGGTGGCGACTATGCTCCTGGTCGAACTGATCCAGGGGGCCCTGATCACGGGGCGCGCCTTCGACATCGACGACGTCCTGCTCAACACCACGGGCGCGCTGCTCGGCTACGCCCTGGTGGGCCGCCGCATGGGCAGGGCCGTGTATCCACGCCGGCGCCGATGGTGGTCGCGGCGCACCACCTGACCAAGGGCTGACCTCGCACGCCGTCCCGTGGCACCGCGTCGAGTGCGTGTGCGAAAGTGACCTGGTGACCACGCCTGAGAAGACCGACCACCGCCTCCTCTTCGGCTGCATGGGCCTGGGGGGAGGCTGGGACGCGGGACCCCACACGGCCGCCGACATCGACGCGGCGGAGGCCGCTGTCGAGGCGGCGCTGGACAGCGGCATCACCGCGTTCGACCACGCCGACATCTATCAGCGCGGAAAGTCGGAAGCAGTCTTCGGCGAGGTCCTGGCCCGCTCGGCCGGACTGCGTGAGCGGATCATGCTGCAGACCAAGTGCGGCATCCGCCTGGCCGAGGGGGACCGGCCGGGCCTGTACGACCTGCGAGGCTCCTCCATCGTCCGCAGCGTCGAGGCGAGTCTGGAGCGGCTGCGCACCGACGTCCTCGACGTCCTCCTTCTGCACCGCCCCGACCCGCTGGCCGACCCCGCCGACATCGGCGATGCCATGACCTCGCTCCACCGGCAGGGGCTCGTGCGCCGTTTCGGCGTCTCGAACATGAACGCCGCGCAGATCGCCCGGCTCCAGGCCCACATGGACCTGCCGCTCGTGGCCAACCAGCTGGAGATGAGCCTGCACCGGCGCGCCTGGCTGGAGGACGGCGTCCTCGTCAACACTCCGGAGTCCGCCGGCAACGGGTTCCCCGCTGGCACGGTCGAGCACTGCCTGACCCACGCCATCGAGCTCCAGGCGTGGGGGGCGCTGGCCCAGGGACGCTACACCGGGGCACAGGCGACCTCGCAGGAGACGGCCACGGCCGCGCTGGTGACCTCGCTCGCCGAGGCCAAGGGCACCACACCGGAGACGATCGTGCTCTGGTGGCTGCGGCGCCACCCCGCCCGTATCGCCCCCGTCATCGGTACGTCGAACCCGGAACGCATCCGCGCCTGCCGGGACGCGGCGACGGCCGAACCCGACCTGAGCCACGACGAGTGGTACGCCCTGTGGATCTCCGCCCGCGGCGCGGCGCTGCCGTAGTCACGAGGAGCCGCGGGCACGCAGGGGGAGCCGTCGGGGCGGTCGGGAAAATCATGTCCCGCCGAGCGGTGCGGTGGCATGTCTCGTCGAAGTGGGGGTAAGCGAAATCCCCACGGGGGCAAAACCGTTGCCAACCGACGAGAGAAGGTCATCAGAGTGCCGACTGAGGTGACGACGGAGACGAGGGCAGGTGGTGAGACGGGTACGGAGGACCTTCCCGTTCTCGAATCTCCCCGCAAGGTCGCTCCGAAGGACGCGCGCATGCTGTCGAAGGTGTTCTTCGACAAGCTGGCGGCATGGGAAGAGGGCACACACGAGTACCAGTACGCGCGCAACACCCTGATCGAGATGAACATGTCGCTCGTCCGCTACGCGGCCGGCCGCTTCCGGGGGGCCCGCGGCGACGAGATGGAGGACATCGTCCAGGTCGGCACCATCGGTCTGATCAAGGCCATCGACCGGTTCGACCTCTCACGGGAGGTGGAGTTCACCAGCTTCGCCATTCCCTGCATCGTCGGTGAGATCAAGCGCTTCTTCCGTGACACCTCCTGGGCGGTCCATGTACCGCGCCGGTTGCAGGAAGCCCGGCTGGAGCTGGCCAAGGCGACCGAGGAGCTCAGCTCCCGGCCCGGCCGCGCACCGAGCGTGGCGGAGCTGGCGAGCCATATGCACGTCTCCGAGGACGAGGTGATCGAGGCGCGGATCGCCTCCAACGGGTACAACTCCGCGTCGCTCGACGCCGCCGTCGGCCCCGACGGCGAGGACGATGCCGCGGCGCTCGCAGAGTTCATCGGCGTGGAGGACCCGGCGCTCGAGCTCTTCGAGGACTTCCACACCCTCGCGCCGCTGCTCGTCGAACTCGACGACCGCAGCCGCCGGATCCTGCACCTGCGTTTCGTCGAGGAGATGACGCAGTCGGAGATCGGCGAAGAGCTCGGCATCTCCCAGATGCACGTCTCCCGGCTGCTCTCCCGCAATCTGGAACACCTGCGCAAGGGCATGCTCGACCAGTCGTAGGCATGGATCGGCGCGCCGCCGTGAACGCGCCCCGTACAGGAGGGCGCCGGCGGCATCCGCTCAGCGCCCATCCCGTCGTCGGTGCTCAATTCGTCCTGTTCGCCCGGCGGCGCCTACGCTTCAGCGACTGCCGCTCGTCCTCGCGCAGGCCGCCCCACACACCCGTCACCTGGCGGGAGTCGTCCATGGCCCAGCGCAGGCATTCCTCGCGTACGGGGCAGTGCCGGCAGACCTCCTTGGCCTCCTCGGCCTGGATGAGCGCAGGTGCGCCTGTCCCCACCGGGAAGAAGAGATCGGGGTCGACATCCTGGCAGGCCGCTCGTGCACGCCAGCTGTCCAGCATCAGGTCCTCCTGTCACAAGCATTCGTCTCTGTCCGTCTCGCGGAACTCCGGCTCTAAGGCCGAGCGAAGAGCTGAGAGGTCTCGGCCTCCCAGTCGATCCGTCCGGCCTCCTCGCCCTCGGGCACGGCGGCGTACGTCTCGTCCAGCCAGCTCCGCAGGCCCGCGCGGTCGACGTCGACCACCGCGAACGCCCCTACCGGGCCGAGCCGCATGCGGACGCGCCCCTCCCTGCCACCGAGGCGCAGCGGCCACAGCCGGACGTCGCCCCCGCCGCTCAGGACCCGGGTCCCGGAGCTCAGCAGCTCCCGGGAGAAGGTCCATTCGACGACGCTGCCCAGCGGAAGCCGGAAGGTGATGCGTACCGCCCAGGGGTCATCGGGGTCGTAGTGGAACGTGGCCTCGACGGGCAGGCCGATCCCTCCTTGGACCTGACGGGCCGTGGTGTGCCACGCCCGCACCGGTGGTGCCGAGGGCGGCTGGGTGGTCTCGTGCTGCCGGCTCGATTCAGACATCGTCACCAGTTCCGTCGGGGGATCGCGCCGCAAACCCGAGCGGCGCCGTACTCACGCTCGTAACCCCGGACGAGGATTTCACGCATGGTTTCCGGGAGCGGGGCGTGAAAGGCACGCCTGAGGCCGGAAAGCTCGGCTGCCGCCTGCCATGACGAACTCCCTTACGGGGGTGGGCTCCGCGCTCGTGCAGGAAGGGCGCGGGCGTGCCGTCGCGCCTGATCGGCGCACTCCCTCGTACGGTGGACGGATGCGCCACCACGATCTTGTCGTCATCGGTGCGGGATCCGGCAACGCCGTCGTCGACGACTCCATGGCCGGTCTCGACGTGGCAGTCGTCGAGGAGCGTTGGTTCGGCGGCACCTGCCTGAACGCCGGCTGCATTCCGAGCAAGATGCTCGCCCACACCGCGGATGTCGCGCGGGGTGTCGGGGAAGCCGGGGCGTTCGACGTTGACGCCGCCCTGAAAGCCGTGCGGTGGCAGGACGTGCGCGACCGGGTCTTCGGGCGGCTGGACGCGGAACGGGACCGGGGTCGCAGCGGCAGGATCGAAGACGACTCGGTCACCGTCTACGAGGGCAGCGCGCGGTTCACGGGCCCCAGGACGCTCCGGATCGAACGGGCGG
This sequence comes from Streptomyces sp. NPDC012508, assembly GCF_042902595.1. NCBI lineage: Bacteria > Bacillati > Actinomycetota > Actinomycetes > Kitasatosporales > Streptomycetaceae > Streptomyces > Streptomyces sp. NPDC012508. Next base: position 671,208 of record NZ_JBIBEO010000002.1, on the reverse strand, counting down.
ACGGAGCTGTGGACATCAGCGCCGGCCAGATCGTCGTCGCGGCGGGCGGTCGTCCGCTCGTGCCCAAGCCCGTCGCGGACGCGAAGCTGCCGTACGAGACGTCCGACACCGTCATGCGGATCGACGCTCCGCCCCGGCGCCTCGCGATCCTCGGAGGCGGTTACATCGCCGCGGAGCTGGCGGAGGTGTTCGCCGCGGCGGGAAGCTCCGTCACCATCGTCGAGAAGGAGGAGCACCTGCTCGGCCCGCAGGACGAGACGGTCGCGGAGCGGTTCACCGCGCTGGTCCGTTCTCGGTACGACCTCAGGCTCGGCCAGGAACTCACGGCGCTCGGCGGTCGCCCGGGCGAGCTGCGCCTGACCCTGGACGACGGATCCACGGTAGAGGCGGACATGCTGCTCGTCGCGGTGGGCCGTGTCCCGAACACTGACCGGCTGAACCTGGAAGCGGCGGGCATTGCCACCCACGGCGACGGCCGGGTGATCGTGGACGAACACCAGCGCACCACCGCGGACGGTGTCTACGCGCTCGGTGACATCTGCTCGGCGGTGCCCCTCAAGCACGTGGCCAACCGTGAGGCGAAGGTCGTCGCGCACAACCTCCGCCACCCGGACGACCTGATCTCCGCCGACCACGGCCTGGTGCCGGCGGCCGTCTTCACTCACCCGCAGATCGCCTCCGTCGGCGCCACGGAGCAGGACTGCCGCGACCAGGGCCTCGACTATCTGGTGGGCAACGCCGAGTACGCCGACGTCGCCTACGGCTGGGCCATGGAGGACACCACCGGCTTCTGCAAGGTACTCGCCGAGGCCGGGACCGGGCGGCTCCTCGGCGCCCACCTGATGGGCCCGCAGGCCGCCACCCTCATCCAGCCCCTCGTCCTGGCCGCGACCCTCGGCATCGACGCCGCGACCCTCGCCACGTCTCCGTACTGGATCCACCCCGCGCTCACCGAGGTCGTGGAGAACGCTCTCCTCGACCTCGGCCTCTGAGCGGGCGGCGGTCGTCGCTCCTGCCGGCGCGAGATCGGGTGAATGCGCCGTCGGGGTCGGGGCAGGCGGAGTTCAAGGGCGTTCACCCCGCCCCGCAAGGCACACGGAAGAGGAGGGAGCCGGCGATCCGCCGGCTGCCCTTGCCTACCGGAGGAGTTGTTTTCGCGTGACTGAGCACGTGTGGAGCTACAAGTCGACCTCGGGTCATCTGGCCGGAACCGAATTGACCGGCTACAAGGTCGAGGCGATCGACGGCAGCATCGGGAAGGTGGACAAGCACTCCGACGAGGTCGGTGACGCCTATCTGGTCGTGGACACCGGGGTCTGGATCTTCGGCAAGGAGGTCCTCCTTCCGGCCGGCACCGTGGTGCGGATCGACGTGGACGACCGGAAGATCTTCGTCGACCGGACGAAGGAGCAGATCAAGGACGCGCCCGAGTTCCACAGTGACAAGCACCTCGGGGACCCCGACTACCACCACCAGCTGGGCTCGTACTACGGGCTGGGTGGCCCCTTCGGAGGCCGGATCGTCTGAGTCGTCGCGCGACGTTCGCGTGCGGTTCGTGCGAGGGAGGGCCCGTGCTCGTCGAGCACGGGCCCTCCCTCGCGCCGCAGCCGGCCCGGGAGAGCCGGGTCCCGCCGCGCCACGTGGGCGGGCACCCGGCCCCGTGAGGAGGCGATCACCGGACGGTCTGCGTAGCCTGAGAGCCACTCCAGGGGGCGCCCGGGGAGGACGGCAGCCCGCTGTCGCCGCCTCGTGAGACGTCCGAGGAGAGCCGCGGAGGTCGTGTGTCGACGTACGAGGATGTCCTGGCCGATCTGCTGGCCCGCTCCCACCTGCTGTCCGGGCGGGAGCTCGCCGGCCTGGTTCACGACGCCGGTCGGGGCCTGGGGCTCCAGGGGACAGCCATGTACGTGGCGGACCTGCAGCAGACCCGGCTCGTCGCACTGCCCCAGCCCGGTGCCGCGCGGCCGGAGACGGTCGACGTCGACACGTCACTGGCCGGCCTGGCCTACCGTACGCAGCAGGTGCAGCGGTCCAGGGACGGCAGCACCGCCTGGCTGCCGATGATCGACGGAATCGAACGCCTCGGCGTCCTGATGGTGACGGCGCCCTCGCTGGACGGCGCACTGCTCAAGCGCAGCGAGACGCTCGCCGGTGTCGCAGCCCTGCTCGTGGTGTCGGAGTCGTCCCACAGCGACCTGCTGGTCGAGGCGGAGCGCACACGGCCGATGACGGTACAGGCCGAATTGCTGTGGGCCTTCCTGCCGCCGCGGACCATCGGCACGGCGGATGTGACCTCCTCGGCCGTGCTGGAGCCCGCGTACGACATCGGCGGCGACACCTTCGACCACACCCTGGACGACACCGGCCTGCACCTGACCGTCCTCGACTCCATGGGCCACGACCTCGCCTCGGGCGGAGCCAGTGCCGCCGGGCTGGCCGCCTGCCGCGCGACGCGCCGCTCCGGCGGTTCACTGACCGACATCGTCACGGCGATCGACCGGATCCTGGACCAGTGGTTCACCGACCGGCTCATGACCGCCGTCGTCGCCCATCTGGACACGGCCGACGGACGGTTGACCTGGATCAACTGCGGCCATCCGCCGCCGCTGCTCATCCGTCAGGGAAGGGTTCTGCCGCAGGTTCTGGCCCGGGAGCCCGACCTGCCGCTCGGGTGGGGCTTCCTCGCCGAATCACCGCCCACCGAGCACTCCCAGCGCCTCCAGCCCGGTGACCGGATCCTCCTCTACAGTGACGGCGTCACCGAGGCTCGCTCACGCGGGGGAGACCTGTACGGCGAGGAACGGCTGGCCGACACCGTCATCCGCGCGACCGCCGCGGGCGACCCCGCCCCCGAGGCCCTACGCCGTCTGATCCAGGGGCTGCGCCAGCACCAGGACCACAAGCTGCGCGACGACGCCACCATCCTGCTCACCGAGTGGCACCCGAGCGACCGTGGCACGGAGCCACGAGGCCGGGCCCGCGACGTCCGCGGCGCACGCGGATAGGCTCTCAGGCCGCGTCGGCCGCGGTATCGGGGCGGACGCCGTGCGCGGGCTCGTCCTCGAGGGGAGAAGCGTCCGGTACGGGACGCAGATGCCGGGGCCGGGCGTGCCGGGGCCGCCCCGAGGGCACCTCCGCAGGTTCCCCGTCCGTCATCCGGTCCTCGAGCCGGTCCATCGCGTAGAGCAACAGCGCCAGCGTGGGCATCAACAATATGGCGACGGCGGTCACGGCCTTGCCTCCTCTGCGTGTCCCAGTCGTCCTCTTTCGGTGCGGCTTCCCCGGATGCCGTGCGATGCGCGCCACCTACGTGAAGATTCTGCGAGGGTCAGAGGGAGCGCCGACCGCCGATGCCCTGGAGGTCGGGCTGCTGGGCGATGGACCGGCGGGCCGGGTCGGTGAACTCCCGCTCGACCGACTCCTCCAGCAGGCTCGACAGCGTGCGCACCGCGGCGTGCTGCGGCGGCGGGAGGGCGTCGAGCAGACCGTCGAGCATGGCACGAAGCCTGCGGCAGATCTGCACGGACGAGCTTCCGTAGTCGATGATCTCGCAGACGGCGAGCTGAAGGTAGTTGTCCCAGTCACGCCCCGGCAGCACGAGCCGGGCCTCCCCCTGACCGTCGGCGAGAACGTAACGACCGGGGAGAGGAGACCTTCCCGCCGTGTGCAGGAACCACTCGATGTAGTTGATCACCTGTACGGCGGTCGTGGGATCGTTCACCGCCGGGGACAGCGCCCGGATGGCGATGTCGACGAGGACCCGCAGAGCGAAGGCGGGGTCCTGTTCGATGGTGCGCTCCGGCCCGAGGGCGATGAGTCCGGTCACCCGCACCGGGTCGGGCGCGGATCTGCCCCCGTGGACCTCGACGAGCACGGTGCCGGGCGGTACGAAATCCCCGATCAGCCGGGTGATGACGAAGACGCAGTCGTGGCGCGCCGCCTCCGCGACCAGACCGGTGAGATCGAGGGCCTGGATGGCGCCTCCCCGTGCGGAACGGATGCGCGTCACAGGACCGCCGGACTCCACGGCTCCGGCCTCGGACGGGGCTCCGGCTTCGGCTTCCGCCTGGGCTTCCGCTCCTGCTTCGGCTGCTGTTTCGGCTCGGCGTGGCGCCGCGTTCCGGATCGCCTCGGCGCCACGCGTGAACACGCCCTCTCCCATGCGCGCCACCAACTCGGCGATGGCCACCGGCCGGAGACTGTGGGTGAACCGGTTGAGGTAGATGAGCAGAAGCACGAGACTGACGGCCACGGCCGCGCCGGCCAGGGTCACCCCGAGGTCCGGAACCGAGTCGGACTCGACGCTGCGCAGCAACGAGAAGGCGAACGCGAACGTCCCCGTGAAGGTCGCCAGAACCGCCTTCTGCAGCCGGTCCCGGTACCAGAGGCGCATGTACCGGGGGGAGAGGGTTCCCGTGGCCTGCTGCACCACCAGCACGCCGATGGTGACGACGAACCCGAGCAACGCCACCATCGCGCCCACGATGGCGGCGAGTACCCCGCTCGCCGTCGCGGCGGAGTAGTGCCAGCCGCTGGGCGGCCAATCCGCGCTGTCGGCGGCGAGGGCGAGTTCGGCGAGGAGGGTGCCGAGGACGAGACCGAGCATCGGAATGATCCACAGGCTTGCCTTGACGTATTGGCGCAGCCTGAATCGGTCGGCCCAGGACGTCATGACACCCACGCCACGCCCCCTTCACCGGAGGAGTCAGGTGCTCTTGAGGCACTCGGGACGGCGGGCTCCCCAGGCGGGAGCGCCGTCACCTCACGGTAGGGCGATTCCCGCCCCCGCGCAGCGGCAGCACCGCTCTCACCTCGGGTGATCCCCTTGTCAGGACGGACCGGCGTCGGCGGCCTAAGCTGATCGCGTGACGCCGGGTGCACCTCGTCCGCGGCGTGACGGTGCCCCGAGTGTGGTCGACCGGGGCTGAAAGGGGTCCCTGATGGACGACTTCCCCCTGATCGAGGACCACGGACTGATCGGTGACCTGCAGACGGCGGCCCTCGTGACGACCGATGCGACGATCGACTGGTTCTGTTGTCCGCGGTTCGATTCGCCCAGTGTCTTCGGCGCCCTGCTCGACCGGACCAAGGGTGGCCACTTCACGGTGCGGCCGGCTGCGGGCACGTACACCACCAAACAGCTCTACCATCCGGATACCGCCGTTCTGGTGACCCGCTTCATGACCGAGGCAGGTGCCGGGGAGGTCGTCGACTTCATGCCGGTGACCGGAAAGACCGCGACCGACCGGCACCGACTCGTCCGTCTGCTGCGCTGCGTACGCGGCAGCATGACGTTCGAAGGTGAGATCGCTCCGCGCTTCGACTACGGCCGCAAGCCTCACGAGCTGCACCGCACCGAGCACGGGGCCGTCTTCACCTCGGAGGACCTGCGCCTCGCCGTCCACCCCGTCCGTGAGCCGGAGGACGAACGGCTGTTGAACATCCTGTCGGCCGACGGGAACGACCTGCGCTTCTCCTTGACCCTGCAGGCGGGGCAGCGGCGCGGCCTGATCATGGAATCCTCCCCGGCAGGGCCGCCGTACGAGGTCCGCGTGGAGGAGTTCGACCGGCTCTTCCACGAGACGGTCCGCTTCTGGCGTTCCTGGCTGGGGCAGTCCACCTACTCCGGCCGCTGGCGGGAGGCGGTGGAACGCTCGGCCGTCACGCTGAAGCTCATGACGTACGCGCCGACCGGCGCCCTGGTCGCCGCCCCCACGACGGGCCTGCCCGAGCAACTGGGCGGAGAGCGCAACTGGGACTACCGGTTCACCTGGATCCGTGACGCCTCGTTCTCGGTGTACGCCCTGTTGGGCATGGGTTTCAAGGAAGAGGCGGCCGCGTTCATCGACTGGCTGCACGACCGCGTGAAGGAGAAGGCCGGCCAGGCGAACAGCTCCGGACCGCTGAACATCATGTACCGGGTCGACGGCTCGGCCGACCTGGTCGAGGAGACCCTCGACCACTGGGAGGGGTACCGAGGCTCCGCGCCGGTCCGCATCGGCAACGGGGCGGCGAACCAGCTCCAGTTGGACATCTACGGTGAGGCGCTCGACAGCATCTACTTCGCGCACGAGCACGGCATGCATCTCGACCACGGAGGCTGGACCGCGCTGCACACCCTGCTCGACTGGTTGGTCGACCACTGGGATCAGCCCGGCGAAGGGCTCTGGGAGACACGCGGCGGCCGGAAGGACTTCACCTACGGTCGCGTGATGTCCTGGGTGGCCTTCGACCGTGCCCTCCGGATGGCGTACGACGACGGCCGTCCCGCGGCCGGCGGACGCTGGGTGGAGGCGCGGGACAAGATCTACGCGCAGGTGTTCGAGCGGGGATGGGACAGCGGCAAGCGGGCCTTCGTGCAGCATTACGGCGACGACGTGCTCGACTCGGCGCTGCTGCGCATGCCGACGGTCGGCTTCATCACGCCGGGCGACCCCCAGTGGCAGTCCACCCTGGACGCGATGGAGCGTGAGCTGGTCAGCGACAGCCTCGTCTACCGCTACAACCCCGAGGCGTCCCCCGACGGCCTGCGCGGCTCGGAGGGAACCTTCTCCCTGTGCACGTTCATGTACGTCGACGCCCTGGCGCGGGCCGGACGTACCGACATGGCCAGGCTGGTGCTGGAGAAGATGCTCACGTACGCCAACCACCTGGGCCTGTACTCCGAGGAGATCGACCTGACCGGGCGCCAGCTGGGCAATTTCCCCCAGGCGTTCACGCACCTGGCACAGATCGACGCGGCGATCACCCTGGACTCGATACTCCGGGAGGAGCGGCGGGACGAGATCTAGCCCGCGGAGCCGCCCCAGGAGCGCGCAGCGCGGGTGCTCAGCGCGAGTGCTCAGGGCGGGGGAGTGGCCGACGTTGTCGGCGCGGGCCCGAGAAGGACGAGGGTGTCCCCTTCCCGCGGGGCGCTCTCCCGGGTCTCGGTGACAGGGACGAGCTGGTGGTCGGCCCGCACCACGAAGAGCGTCTCGTGCCCCGGTGGCAGCGGGGCGGCGGCCGGCTGCACCACGAACCGGGCCCCCCGCGCGTAGCGCTCCGCGAGCACATGGCGGACCAGGGAGGTGCCGAAGAGGATGTCGCCCCCGGTGTACGGCGCGACCACGCCGTGGCTGTCGTGCGGGGGACCCACCCGGTAGACGGGCCCGTCGACGTTGTCCTGCATCACGATCGAGGCGAGCGCGTTGAAGTCGTCGTCCTCGGTGGCCAGGAAGACGGCCGTCACGCCCTCCAGACGCGCCCCGGGGTTGATGGCCGTGGCCAGCAGATCGCCCTTAGCCAGTTCGAGCCCCGCTCCCTTGATGCGTTCCCGCTCCTCCTCGAGCCCCGCCCACATCAGCATGTCGAGGCCGGCGGACCGCAACGCCCTGCCCAGGTCGACGACCCAGGGCCGGCCGCCCACCAGGAGAACGCGCGTGCCCTCCGCCTTCACGACCCCCAGCCGTCTTGCCATCGGCGCCGCCGTCAGCGCGTACAGCAGAACGGTTCCGACGATCACCAGGAAGGTCACCGGAAGGATCTTCGACGCCCCGGGCACCCCCCGTTGGACCAGACCGGCGGAGAAGGCCGAGGCCGTGGACGCCGCGACGATGCCACGTGGGTCCATCCATCCGATGAAGGTGCGCTCCCCCCGTGACAGGTCCGAACGCGCCGCTGCGCCGAAGGCCACGAGGGGGCGGATCACCAGGACGAGGATCGCGATCAGACCGAGCGCGGGAAGGAGGACCGGCACCACGGACGCCGGGGTGACGGTGGAGGAGATGGAGACGAACAGCAGCCCGATGATCAGCTGGACCAGCGTCTCGAAGAAGGGCCGGCGCGAGGGCATGTCGAAGCCCCGGATGTTGGCGACCGCCAGTCCCGCCACGATCGCGGCGATGAGTCCCGTGTCGTCCCGCACGATGTCGCAGACCGCCGACACGCCGATCACGATGGCGAGCTGCGCCAGCGTGCCGAGGGTCTCGCCGAGCCGGAGGGTGCGCAGGGTGAACCAGAGCAGAGCGGTGCCCACGACCCCGCCGGCCAGCCCGACGGCCATGCTGAGGAGGAACTGGCCCAGCTGGTAGCCCCGGCCGATGTCGATCTGGTGCGACGAGGCGACCGCGTGGAACGTCAGGGCGCCGAGGATGCCTCCGATCGGGTCGGTCAGCGTCCCCTCCCAGATCAGGATGCGCCGCACCTTGTCGCTCGGCCGCACGAAGTCGAGGATCGGCCCCACGACCGTGGGTCCCGACACGACGAGGATCATGCCGAGCATCGCGGCCACGCGCAGGGGCATGTCGAACATCGCCGGTGCCACCGCTCCGGTGACGAGGAAGGTGAGCAGCACGCCGTACACCAGCAGCCTGCCCACGATCCCCCGGGTGTGGTGGGCCAGCTTGCGCAGGTCGAGTCCCAGACCGGCGTCGTAGAGAATCACCGCGACGGACAGCGACACCAGGGCGGAGAACGACGGCCCCAGCAGTTTGTCCGGGTGGATGACGTCGGTCATCGCGCCGGCGGCGAACCCGACCGGAAGCAGGATGATCAGGGCAGGGACGCGCAGTCGGCCCGCCAGGATCTGTGAGCCGGTCGCGAGCACCACGGTCAGGGCGAGGCCGAGCAGGATCTCGTCGTCGGTCACTGGGGCTTCCTCCGTCGGGGGCGGGCGCGAAGGGGACGTCCGGATGGGACACGGGCAGGCGATCAGCCGTCGCCGACCGCTCCGTCACCGGCGGTGCCGCTTCCTCGGCGCAGCTCGGAGTCGGTGAGCTCTTCCAGCTCACCGTGGGTGTCCAGCCAGTAGAGGAGGACGACGGCCGGCACGACGACCACCAGGGCCACCAGCGTGACGATCGCCAGCCACGTCAGCGTGGAGGACGCGCCCGCGGCATCGGACACGGTCAGCGAGGTGGGGAGCAGGTAGGGGCGCTGGGCCATGCCCCAGGCGATCACGGCGGAGGCGACGACTCCGACTGCTGTGACGCGCATCCACGTCCCCGGTGTCCGCAGGAGGAGCCAGGCGGTCGCGAGAGCGGCCACCCCGGCCAGGATGACGAAGAGCAGCCCCAGACCGTGGGTGAGGCCGTGCCATACGTACGGGGAGTCCTCATGGGTGACGAACCCGGTCACCACGGCCAGGACGGTGAGCACGGCGAGACTGCCGAGCGCGCGCCGCCTGAAGTAGCCGACCAGATCGGGTGCGTCGAACCTGCGGGCGTCCCCGGTGAGGAACACCGCCCCGAGGAACGCCGTCGTCGCGATGGCGACAGACCGAAGACGAGCGAGGTCGGGCCGGCCCAGACGTCCGCCGAGGCTTCGGTACCGGGAGCCACGCGCTCCGACGCGACCCCGCCCACGGCCGCACCGAGGAAGAAGGGCGTGACGACCGAGGCCGAGGCGAACACGGCACCGTACAACCGCCGGCCGGCGAGCCGTTGGGACGGCTTGCGCAGTGCGAAGCCGGCGCCACGCAGGACCATGCCCACGACGGCCAGGGCCAGAGGGAGCCACATCGCCGTGAACACGGTCTGGAACAGGACGGGGAACCCGGTCCACATGATGACGAGGACGAAGATCAGCCAGACGTTGTTCACCTCCCACACGGGAGCCATGGCGTGGTCGATGAGCCACCGGGGACGCCGTCCGCGCTCCGTCCCACCGGCTGTCAGGTCCCAGAACCCGGCCCCGTAGTCCGTGCCGCCCGCGCAGGCGTAGGCGGTCACGGCCAGGAGCAGTACCACGGCGATGAGGTCGGCGGTCATGGGCTGTCACCCCCGGGGCGGCCGGCTCCGTTGCCGGCGGGCACGTCACCCGTGGGCAGCGAACCCCGCGGCCCGTAGGGGATGTCGGCCTCCGGCGTGTGGACACCCGCCGCGGCCTGCTGCTCGTCGGCGAGCCGCCAGCGCGTGCGCATCTTCAGCAGGACGACGAGGAACGAGGCGAAGAGGAAGACGTACACGACGATCACCACCCCGAGCATGATCCACAGGGTGGTGGAGCGGGTCGAGGTCACGGCCTCGGCGACGCGCATGTTCTGGTAGACGATCCAGGGCTGCCGTCCCACCTCGGTGGCGATCCAGCCGCACTCGACGGCCACGACGGAAGCGACACCGGCACAGGCCGCGGAGCGGTAGAACCACTTCGAGGCGGGCAGGCGGCGGTGCCGCAGCCAGACGAGCCCGTACCAGAGGGCGAGCAGCACCAGGACGGATCCGATGAGGACCATGATGTCGAAGGCCCAGTGGGCGATGGTCGCCTGAGTCGCCGTGGGACGCTGGTCCGCCGGGACAGAGGTCAGCCCCCTCACCTCGGTGTCCGCGCTGAATCCGGCCAGCACCGAGTCCAGGAGCGGGATCTTGATGCCGCCCGAGACGGTGCCGTCCTCGTTCAGCCTCCCGAAGAGGTACTCCGGCACACGGGTGTCGGTCTTCCAGACGATCTCCATCGCGGCGAACTTCACCGGCTGCTGGTGGAAGACCGACCGGGCGATGAAATCGCCGAGGAAGAACTGCACCGGTGCGGCGACTGCGGCGATGGTGAACGGAACGGCGAAGCCGAGCCGGTGGTAGTGGTCCCGGCGGCCGCGCAGCCACCCCATCGCGTAGACACCGGACACCATGAAGCCCGCGGTGAGGACCATCGCCACGACGAAGTGCCAGTACTGCGGCCCGAACATCGGCGTGAAGATGGCCTTCCAGACGTTCACGTCGACCGGGTTGCCCTCGGCGTCGAGCGAGAAGCCCTGTGGCGTGTTCATCCAGGAGTTGGCCGCCAGGATGCCGAACGCCCCGAGCAGCGCGGCGAACGGCAGGGGCAGCCCGAGGAGGAAATGCGTCCGCGGCTTCAGCCGCCGCCATCCGTACAGATAGATGGCGATGAGCACGGCCTCGAGGAAGAACGCCCACGCCTCGACGCCGAAGCCGACCCCGAAGACATCACCCCACCGCCCCATCAGCCCCGGCCACAACAGGCCGAACTCGAACGACAGCACCGTGCCCGTGACGATGCCCAGCGCGAACTGGACCGCCATGACAGCCGACCAGCGCCGTGCCAGGAGCAGCGCCGTGGCGTCCTTGCGGCGCAGTCCGCGGTAGTGCATCACCAGGGTGATGAAGGGGAAGGCCACGCCGAGGGGTACCAGGATGATGTGGGAGGCCAGGGTGAAGGCCATGAGCTCCCGGGCGGGCAGGAGTTGGGCCGGGGCATCCGCCAGCAGGTGGAGCGAGGTGGGCATGCGCGCCTTTGCCGTTCGAGGATGTGCGGGGCCGGGAGAGGGTCATCCACCGGTGGCGAAGCCGGGGAAGAGCGTCATGCCGCCGTCGACGTACAGGGTGGTGCCCACCACGTAGTCCATGAGGTCGGACGCGAGGGCGACCACCGCGTAGGCGATGTCGTCGGGGTCACCGATCCGGCTGTACGGGATGAGCCTCAGCAGGTCCTCCCGGGCCTCGGCCGTCTCCCAGGCCGCGCGGTTGATCGGCGTCTTGATCGCCCCCGGGGCGACCGCGTTCACCCGGATCTTCTCCGGCGCGAGCTCCTGGGCCAGGGTCTCCATCATCATCTGCACGCCGCCCTTGGAGGACGCGTAGTTGACGTGACCCGCCCAGGGAATGATCTGGTGCACCGAACTCATGCAGATGATCTTCCCGGCGGACCGGGACACCTCGGGGACCACGCCCCGGCGACGGAACTCCTTGGCCGCCTCCCGCGCACACAGGAACTGACCGGTGAGATTGACGTCGATGACCTTCTGCCACTGGGCGAGGGTCATCTCCGTGAACGGAGCGTCCCGCTGCAGTCCCGCGTTGGCCACCAGGATGTCGATGGTGCCGAACTCCTGGACCATCCGGTCCATCATGGCGACGACCTGGTCCTCCTGGGACACGTCCGCCTGGTACGCCGCCGCCCGCACCCCGAACGAGGCGATCTCCTCGACGACCTTCTCTGCCGCCTCGGGGTCCGCCACGTAGTTGACGACCACGTCGGCGCCGGCCCGGCCCAGGCCGATCGCCGTGGCCTTGCCGATGCCCGAATTGGCGCCGGTGACCAGAGCCTTCTGGCCGCGCAGCAAACGCGCCGGGATCACACCCTGCGGTGCTTCCACGGTGGAATCCATGCCGTCCTGCCTCCTCGCTGCGCGGATGCGCTGGGCCCGGGCGTCGGCTCGGCCGGGCACCGTCACGCAACCACCCGACGAGGCGGTCGGCATGTCCTCGGAATCGGCTTTAGGCCGTTGGGTCCAGCATCTTCCGCCGAACGGATGAGCGGTCGGCGTCGTTCTCCACCCGGCCGGGCGCTGCTCGCGACCCGGCCGGACGTCGTGTCATCCCAGCCGGTCCACGAGGTGGTCGCCGACCCGGAGGGCATTGGCGATGGCCGTCAGGGACGGATTGACCGCGCCGATGCTCGGGAAGAAGCTCGTGTCGACGACGTACAGGTTGTCGAGATCGTGGGCCTTGCAGTTGACGTCCAGCGCTGAGGCGGCGGGATCGGTGCCGAAGCGCACGGTGCCCGCCTGGTGCGCTGTCGCTCCGATCGGCATGCCCTTGTGCAGGTAGATACTGTGAGACAGCAGATGGTGCTCGTGCATGCCCAAGTGGCCCAGCATTCCCTGCAGTTTGTGCCGCAGGCGCTTCAGGCCCTCCATGTTGTTCGTCTCGTCGAGAGCGAGCCGGATCCGCCCGTCACCGTCGAGGGTCACCCGGTTGTCCGCCAGCGGCAGGTCCTCACCGCACAGCCAGAAGTCGACGGCGTGGTGTGCCAGCACCTCGAACGGCATGTCGGGCGCCACCGCACCGGCCCACCGGGGGGCCTCGCCGTGGATCTGCTCGGCGTCCGACTTGCCCAGCATCTGGATGCCGCCCAGCGGGAAGTCCCAGTCGTCCGCGCCGAGATACCAGTCGTTCAGGGCCAGGGTCTTCTGGAACTGGGTGTCGTTGGGCTCCTTCGACACCGCCATCAACGCCAGGTTGTTGTGCCGCATGTAGAACCGGCCGACCACGTCGGAGCTGTTCGCGAGACCACGCGGATGGTGCTCGTTCGCCGAGGCCAGCAGCAGCGCCGCGGAGTTGACCGCCCCGCAGGAGACGACCACCACGTCGGCCGTGAACCGGACCTCCGAGCCGTCGGGGAGCCGGCCGACGACCGCGCTGACCCTGCGCCCACGGTCGTCGGTCTCCAGGCGCACCACCTGTGTGTCCGTGACCATCTCGACGTTGGCGTGTTGCAGAGCCGGCTCGACGCAGATCACCTCGGCGTCGGACTTGCCGCGTACCAGACACGGAAAGCCGTCGACCCGGTTGCACCGGATGCAGACACTGGAGTGGGTGGGCCGGCCCCCGTTCTCCTGGCTCAGATTGACGCCGATCGGCAGATGGAACGGGTGCAGCCCACGCTTTTCGAGGTCGTCGCTCAGCTGCTGGATGCGCGGCTCGTGCTCCACGGGCGGATGGGCGTACTGCGCGCTCACGGGCCCTTCGCCGGGATCCTCGCCGTGCCGTCCGTGGACGAGGTAGAGGTGCTCGGCCTGCGTGTAGTACGGCTCCAGATCCTCGTACCGGATCGGCCAGGCCGGAGAGATGCCGCCGTGATGGCGGAGCTCGCCGAAGTCCTCGGGGCGCAGCCGGAAGAGGGCGGCTCCGTAGAACTTGGTGTTTCCGCCGACGTAGTAGTTGACCTCGGGCGGGAACTCCGTGCCGTTCTTGTCGAGCCAGAACTCCGGAGCCCGGTACTTGCCCTTCACGAAGACGGCCGTCGAGTCCCAGTTGTCACGCTCACGCGGCAGGTAGCCGCCGCGTTCGACGAGGAGCACACGCTTGCCCGAAGGGGCGAGGCGATGGGCGAGAGTCCCTCCGCCGGCACCGGTGCCGATGATGATGACGTCGTAGTGAGGGGTGTCGCCCACGGCGACCACCGTCCTTGGGGTCATGGCCCCGACCGGGTGTCAGGCACCGGGCGCCCCCCTCGGCGAGGGGCCAGAGGTCCCACCCCCCTCGAACGTAGCCGCCTTCCCCGCGCACGGCGACCGGAGCGGGCCGCCTGGTGGGTGCCCCGGAACGCTGCCCCGCCGCGCCCCGGTCACAGCACCGCGATCGGGTTCACCGGCGACCCCGTGGCCCCGGGCAGCCGCAGGGGGGCGACCACGCAGAGGAAACTCCAGCGTCCGGCCTCCGCGCAGGCGGCGCCCAGGTCCTCGAACCGCAGGTAGTCCATGAGGTGGATGCCCAGGGCGTGGATGGCCAGGACGTGTACGGGGAAGGCGATGTCCTTGACCGCGCTGGGCGCGGTGTCGTTGTTGCCGTCTCCGCCCAGGACCGAGACCTCGCGCTCGGCCAGGAACTCCACGGCGGTCGGATGGAGCCCCACCCGTGCCTCGGCCGCGTTCCACGGCCCGCGTTCGGTGCGCCGAAGACGGTGCCCCACCCGGACGAACAGCAGGTCGCCCGGTCCGGCGCGGACCCCCTGCGCGGCCTCGGCAGCCGTCAGATCGTCCGAGGTGACATGGTCGCCCGGTTCCAGCCAGGGCACGCCGCGCAGCCGCGGGATGTCCAGCAGGACACCACGGCCGACGATGCCGGCTGAGAGCAGGTCCACGGAGAGCCTCCGGGCACCCTCGGCCGTCACGGTGCTCGCGGGCACTCGGCCGTAGAGTTCTCCGTCGAACATGACATGACACAGCGCGTCCAGATGGCTGTCCGCGTCGCCGTGCACGTTCATGGCGAAGCGGTCCGTGGCGAAGTGAAGCGCGTCCGAGCCGACGTCGTCCGGGCTCGGTCCGGTCATCCGGTGGACCGCCGGCTCGGGATCGTCGGGGCCCGGCACGGTGTCGATCGGAGCCGCCAGCGAGACCGTACGTCCGACCCGCACCTCCGCGGCGGCCGCCGCCACCCGCTCGGGAGTGAGATGGCGCAGCGCGCCGCACCGGCCTTCCACCGCCGGCGGCGCCGCCCGGCCCCGTAGCCGCTCGTAGAGCGTCCGGAAGTCGTGCGCGCTCATCCCGCCCGTCGGCGAGGGCTCCACGGACGGGGTCACGCGTACCCCCATGGGCTCAGGCCCCATCGGAGCACATGGGTCGCGCCCGGCTGCAGGACGGTGAGGTCCGTACCGCTGTGGAAGGCGTCCGGTGGACAGGACATCGCCTCCACGGCGACCCCGCGCCGCCGTTCGGGTTCGGGCAGGGTGTCGCCCGTGTACACCTGCACGTAGCGGGTTCCCTCGCCGAGCCAGAGATCGACGCCCCGCAGCCCGGAGGGGTGTGCGAGCCGTACGGTCGCCCGCCCGTCAGGGGCGCGGTCGAGCCCGGTGAAGGCGGTGTCCAGTCGCAGATCGCCGATGGGCCGGGCGGTGCGGAAGTCGTACGGGGTTCCGTCGACGGGCTCCCGCCCGACGGGCAGGCCCCTGTTGTCGGTACGCAGCAGGTACCGGGCGGGAACGGTCAGCGCGGCGCTGTCCACGAGGTCGGTGCCGACCGTCAGATAGGGATGCTGCCCCGCTCCGTACGGCGCCGGCCCCGTACCGGTGTTGGTGGCGTGGACGGCGGCCGAGAGACCGTCCGGGCCCAGCCGGTACTCGACACGGACGTCGAGGAGGAACGGATATCCCGGCTGGGGACAGAGCGTCGTGCCGAGCATCACCGAGTCCTCGGTGCGGGCGAGCGGCTGCCACAGGGCCCAGCGAAGCAGTCCGTGGATCGCGTTGCCCTTCTCCACTTCGGTCAGGGGGAGCTGCAGACTCCTGCCGTCGAAGCGGTAGCGCCCGTCGCCCACGCGATTCGGCCAGGGGACGAGCAGCTGCCCCCGGCCGCCCGTGACGGCGGACCCCGCGGAGTAGCCGTCCAGCAGCGGTCGGCCGTTCACGGTGTAGTCGCGCAGGGCTCCGCCCAGCTGGACCACCGCCGCGCTCTGGTCTCCCCGGACCAACCGCCACGACGCGCCCGTGAGGCTGGGAGACGCGGAAGCGCCGACGCGGGCGGCCCGGTCCGTGTCCGGCCCGGCCGGCGGTGCCCCGACAGCGGGTTCCCCGGGCATCAGCGACAGCACGGCCGCGACGGCGGCCTCCGGGGGCTGGTCGATCTCCACCACCAGCGGGTGCTCGTCGGGCTCCGGCTCCTGGAGAACGGCGAGCTGGCTGTCCAACAGATCCGCCGGGAAGAAGTGGCCGTCCCGCGCGGCCAGCCGGGACCTCAGCAGGGCGCGCGAGCCGTGCAGGTACACCAGAAGAACTCCGTGGCGCCCCGCCAGCAGCTCGTCCCGGTAGTCACGCTTGAGCGCCGAGCAGGTGACGACGGCCTGCCGGCCAGCAGCGATCGACCGGTCCATCCACTCCCCGATCGCTTCGAGCCACGGCCCCCGGTCGTCGTCCGTGAGGGCCTGACCGGCAGCCATCTTGGCGCGGTTGGCCTCGGAGTGGAACGCGTCCGCGTCCTGGTACTCCCAGCCCAGTCGCTCGGCGAGAAGTCGCCCCACCGTCGACTTTCCCGACCCGGCGACGCCGACGACGAGCACCATCTGCGGCAGCTCCCCGATCGCCGCTTCACGTGCCACGCGTGCCACGCCTGCCGTTCCGTTCCCGGACGTCAGTCCCTCATCGGCCGGGGAGCGACGCACAGTCCCCAGATGATGAGTGCGTCGATGGCGATCAGCAACAGCGCCCACCACGGCGTGTAGGGAAGCCACATGAAGTTGGCGATCATGCTGAGACCGGCCAGCCCCACACCGACGACCCTGGCCCAGGTGGCGCCGGTGAACAGGGCGGCACCGGTGAGCGCGATGAGGATGCCCAGGATGAGATGGATCCAGCCCCAGCCGGTGAGGTCGAGCTCGTAGACGTAGTTGCGCGTGGCCAGGAACACGTCGTCCTTGGCGATGGCCGAGATGCCGCCGAGCAGCGTCATGACGCCGCTGAAGATCATGATGACGGCGGCGAACACCAGCCAGCCGCTGCTGTGTGTCTCCCCTTGGCGACCGGGTGCTCCCGTGTGGGTTGTCATAACTCGCTCCTCCGTCGTCTGCCCTCCGAGGCGTCTCCGTCCCGTGGGTCGGATACCTCCAATCTGACCCCCGTCGTCCCGCGACGCATGTCGGCGAGACGGGGGAGGGCCGCGAAGCTGCGTCCACCCGGCGCCAGGACCCGGAGCGGTCCTGGAGAGGACGCGCCGGGTAAAAGCTGAGAATTGTTCACTTTCCATTGACAGGGCGGACCCCGGGACCCGAAAGTGCCGTGAGCACCCCGCCCCGCCCCCCCCGCACCTCGCACCTGGCACCCCGCACCCGGCGATCGAAGCGAGTCCTCATGGCAGCGCCCGTACCCGAGTTCCCGGCCGACTTCCTCTGGGGAGTCTCCGCCTCCGCCTTCCAGATCGAAGGCTCCCTCACGGCCGACGGCCGTGGTCCCTCCTCCTGGGACGCCTTCACCGAGGAGCAGGGACGCGTCAAGGACGGCTCGCACGCCGCCGTGGCCACCGACCACTACCGGCGCTACCGCGAGGACGTGGCGCTGATGGCCCGACTCGGCGTCGACGCCTACCGGTTCTCCGTCTCCTGGTCCCGCGTCCTGCCCGACGGCCACGGCCGGGTCAACGACAAGGGGCTGGACTTCTACGACCGGCTCGTCGACGAGCTCTGCGCCTCGGGGATCGCCCCGGTACCCACCCTCTTCCACTGGGACACCCCGCTCGCCCTGGAGCGGCACGGCGGCTGGCTCGACCGGGACACCGCCGAGCGGTTCGCGGCGTACGCCTCGGTGGTCGCGGAGCGCCTCGCCGACCGGGTGCCCATGTGGATCACCATCAACGAGCCCGCCGAGGTCACCCTGCTCGGATACGGCCTCGGCGAGCACGCCCCCGGCCGGCGTCTCGTGTTCGACGCCCTGCCCGCGGCCCACCACCAGCTCCTGGCCCACGGCATGGGTGTCCAGGCCCTGCGCGCCGCGGGCGCCCGCCAGATCGGCATCGCCGCCTCCCACAGTCCCGTATGGAGCGCCGGCGACGGCGACGACGACCGCGCGGCCGCCGAGTTGTACGACACCCTCACGAACCGCCTCTTCGCCGACCCCGTCCTGACGGGCGCCTACCCGGACGAGGGCCTGGCCTCGCTCCTCCCCGGCCCGGTGGCGGAGGACCTCAAGACGATCTCGGCCCCGCTGGACTGGTACGGCATCAACTACTACAACCCGATGCTCGTCGGCGCCCCGCGGCCGAGCGCCGAAGCCGCCTCCGCTGACGCCCCCTCCTTCGGCGACACGTCCGCCGACGCCACCGCCTTCGGCGGCATCGACATACCGTCGGACCTCCCCTTCGCCATCCGGCAGATCGAAGGGCGGGAGCTCACCGACTTCGGCTGGCCGGTGGTCCCGGACGGACTGCGCGAACTGCTCGCCACCATGCGCGAGCGCTACGGCGACCGGCTGCCGCCCCTGTACATCACCGAGAACGGCTGCTCGTACGGTGACGGTCCGGACCCCCAGACGGGGAGGATCGACGACGCCCGCCGCGTCGCGTACCACGACGGCCACGTGCGCGCGCTGCACGAGGCGATGGCGGAGGGCGCCGACGTCCGCGGGTACTTCATCTGGTCGATCCTCGACAACTTCGAGTGGGCGGAGGGGTACCGGCAGCGGTTCGGCCTCGTCCACGTCGACTACGAGACGCTGGCGCGGACGCCCAAGC
Source organism: Streptomyces sp. NPDC012508 (assembly GCF_042902595.1). Lineage (NCBI taxonomy): Bacteria > Bacillati > Actinomycetota > Actinomycetes > Kitasatosporales > Streptomycetaceae > Streptomyces > Streptomyces sp. NPDC012508. The sequence continues at coordinate 652,559 of NZ_JBIBEO010000002.1, read as the reverse complement.
AGTCGTACGTCTGGTACCGCGACCTGATCAAGAGCGGCAGATGACCGCCGAGGGGACGGCGGAGGGAACCGCGGCCGAGCCGGCCCCCACGACCGGTACCCCGGCCGGCGGGCGGTGGGTGGGCGCGCTGTCCCTCGCGAACCTCGGAGTCTGGGTCGGCTGGTTCGGCCCGCTGCAACTGCTCCTGGCACGCCAGGCCGAGCAGCTCACCCCCGACGACAAGGCGTCCACACTCGCCCTGGTGACGGGGGTCGGAGCAGCCGTGTCGATGGTCGCCAACCCCGTCTTCGGCGCGCTCTCCGACCGGACGACGGCGTCCGTGGGCCGGCGCATCCCGTGGGTGGCCGGCGGAGTGGCGGGCGGGGCGGCCGGGCTGCTCGTCCTCGCCGGGGCGCGGAACGTGGCGACCGTGATCGCGGGCTGGTGCCTGGTCCAGCTCGCCCTCAACGCGGCCTTCGCCGCCCTCACCGCGGCCGTCCCCGACCAGGTGCCGGTGCGGCAGCGCGGTCTCGTCGGCGGCTGGCTCGGCGTCTCCCAGGTCGGCGGCGTCCTGGCGGGTACGGCGCTGGCCACGGTCGCGGGCGGGGTGGCCGCCGGATATCTGGCCTGCGCGGTCTTCTCGGTGCTCGCGGCCGTGCCTTACATCCTCATGCGGCGCGACACCCCGCTCTCCCGCGCCGCCCGGCCGGCCTTCCGGTGGGGGACGTTCCTCGGCGGCTTCTGGATCGACCCGCGGCGCCACCCCGATTTCGGGTGGGCCTGGCTCACCCGGTTCCTGATGAACCTGTCGTACTCGATCAGCACGATGTACCTGCTCTACTACCTGACCGACGCCGTGCACTACGAGGGCGACGCGGACAACGGCGTCCTGATCCTCACGGCGCTCAACGCGCTGACCCTGCTCTCCACCGTGGTGATCAGCGGCATCCGGTCGGACCGCAGCGGCCGACGGAAGTCCTATGTGATCTGGTCGGGTCTTGTCATCTCCGCGGCCACCCTGCTGCTCGCCGTCTGGCAGACCTGGACGGGCGCGGTCGTCGCCTCGCTCGTGCTCGGCCTCGGGTACGGCGTGTACACGGCCGTCGACTTCGCCCTGCTCACGGACGTGCTGCCGACGGCGGAGGACCGGGGCAAGGACCTGGGCGTCATCAACATCGCCAACGCCCTGCCCCAGGTGCTCGCACCCGTGATCGCGGCCCCGGTCGTCACCCACTTCGGCGGGTACACGGCCTTGTACGCGCTCGCGGGCACTCTGGCCGTAGCGGGCTCGGTCCTGGTGCGCCGCATCCGCTCGGTCTCCTGAACCGACGTCGTTCGAGCCCCCGTTGGGGCGCCCGGACGGGGCGTCAGCCGCTGGTCTGGTACGCCGAGGCCGTGCTGCCCCGCCTCGAACTTGCCGCAGAGGATCGTCGCCTCCCGTCGTGGACGCACAGCTCCGGAACCGCACCGACGTCCGGAGCCGCGGCGCGCCGTCCGGTCCCGGGTGTGGACGCGGTGGGCGTGTCAGGTGAGGGACCGCCATGTGCGGTGCAGGGCCTGCCGGAAGGCGTCGGTCTCCTCCGGGGTCAGGTCGGCCACCATGTGCTCCTCGAGCCTGCGGGCCGGCTCGGCGTACTCGCCGAGGAGCCGCCGCCCCGTGTCGGTCAGGAGGATCAGGCGCTCCCGGCGGTTGTCCGGGTTCGGCTCGCGGCGGATCAGGTCGCGGCTCTCCAGGGCGCGGACCATGTCGGCCATGGTCTGGGCCGTGACGAAGGAGTGGCGGGCGAGCTGAGCGGCGGAGATTCCGTCGTGCTGCTCCAGGACGGTCAGGGCGGTGTACTGCAGGGCGGTGATGCCCGCGGGTCTGACCAGCTCGTCGAGGCGGGCGCGTACCGCCAGCTCCGTCCGCTTGACCAGGTAGAGCAGCGAGGTGGTCACGTTCGTCCTCCTGTGATGCCGGCCGGTGAGTGGCGGGTACAGCCTAAGGCATTGACAGGAATCCTGTTGATTGGCGAGGCTGTCATTCATCAGGATTCCTGTCGATCGAACCCGGGCGGTGTGCCCGAAGGTCTCGACGTCCCACCCACCGCTCACACGAAGGACCCTCCATGGACCTCCACGGGAAAGTCGCCGTCGTCACCGGCAGCGGACGCGGCCTCGGCCTCGGATACGCCCGGGCCCTCGCCGCGGCCGGCGCCGCCGTCGTCGTCAACGACGTCGACCAGGACGCCGTCGACGCCGCCGTCGCCACCCTTCGCTCCGAGGGGGGCGCGGCGGTCGGGGCAGCCGCGGCCGTCGGGGACAGCGCTGCCGCCCAGGAGCTCGTCGACACCGCGGTACGGGAGTTCGGCCGCCTGGACGTCCTCGTCACGAACGCGGGCATCCTGCGCGACCGCGTGCTGTGGAAGATGACCGACGACGACTTCGACGACGTCGTCCGCGTCCACCTCCGCGGCACCTTCACCTGTGCCCGGGCGGCCGCGATCCGCATGCGGGAGCAGGGGGCCGGCGGCCGGCTCGTGCTCATCGCCTCGCCCGCCGGGCAGCGCGGCAACTTCGGCCAGACCAACTACGCCGCGGCCAAGGCCGGCATCGTCGCCATGGCCCGCACATGGGCCATGGAACTGGGCCGAGCCGGCATCACCGTCAACGCCGTCGTCCCGGTCGCCGCCACCGAGATGACCAGGACCATCCCCGCCTTCGCCCCGGTCATCGAGGCGTCCGAGCGCACCGGCACCCCGCTCCCGGACTGGCTGCGCAAGGGCGAGGGCCTGGGCACCGTCGAGGATGTAGCCGGACTCGTCACCTTCCTCGCCTCCGACGCCTCCAAGGACGTCACCGGACAGGCCATCGGTATCGGCGGTGACCGGCTGGCCCTGTGGTCGCACCCCAAGGAGAAGGCCGTCGCCTACGCCGACGGAGGCTGGAGCTCCCAGGCCATCGCCGAGGAATGGGCCGGCGGCCTCGGAACCGACCCCGAGACCTACGGCATCCCCGCGCCGCAGGCCCCGGAGGCGTGACATGGGCGTCCCTGTCTACGAGCTCGCGCTCGACCTCGACCGGCTGACCGCCATCGACATGCACACCCACGCCGAGGTCTCCAAGGACGGGCGTGCGGCGCTGAGCCCCGAACTGCTCGGCGCGTCCGAGAAGTACTTCAAGGCCCATGGGCACCGGCAGCCCACCATCGACGAGATGGCCCACCACTACCGCGAACGCCACATGGCCGCCGTGGTGTTCACCGTCGACGCCGAACACGCCACCGGACATCCGCGGATCTCCAACGAGGAGATCGCGGAGAACTGTGCCGCCCATCCCGACGTGCTGATCCCGTTCGCCAGCGTCGACCCGCACAAGGGACGCGCGGGGGGACGAGAGGCACGGCGCCTGGTGGAGGAGTACGGCGTGCGCGGGTTCAAGTTCCATCCCAGCATCCAGGCGTTCGCCCCGAACGACCGGCTCGCCTACCCGCTGTACGAGGCCATCGAGGAAGCCGGCGTACCCGCCCTGTTCCACAGCGGCCAGACCGGTATCGGCGCCGGTGTCCCGGGCGGCGGCGGAATCCGGCTGAAGTACTCCGACCCCATGCTCGTCGACGACGTCGCCGTCGACTTCCCGGAGCTGCGGATCATTCTCGCCCACCCGTCCTTCCCCTGGCAGGACGAGGCCCTGGCGGTGGCCACCCACAAGCCGCACGTCCACATCGACCTGTCCGGCTGGTCGCCGAAGTACTTCCCGCCGCAGCTCGTGCGCTACGCCGACACCCTGCTCAAGGACAAGGTCCTCTTCGGCTCCGACTACCCGGTCATCACACCCGACCACTGGCTCGCCGACTTCGGAGCGCTCGACATCAGGCCCGAGGTCCGGCCGAAGATCCTCAAGGAGAACGCCGCCCGGCTGCTCGGCCTGCTCACCGACTGAAGGAGTCGACGTGTTGAACCAAGGCATCGGCTCCTGGCCGGCCCGCCGGGCGCGCAGGACCCCCGACCGGATCGCCCTCGTCCACGACGGCGGCACCCGGACGTACCGCGAACTGCACCAGCGCGTCCTGTGCCTGGCTCACGCCCTGCGCGCGCTCGGCGCGGAACGCGGCGACCGCATCGCCTACCTGGGCCCCAACCACCCCGCGTTCCTGGAGACGCTGTTCGCCGCCGGTCTGCTCGGAGCGGTCTTCGTCCCGCTCAACACCCGGCTCGCGCCTCCGGAGCTGGCGTACAACCTGGCCGATTCCGGCAGCACCTTCCTCATCCACGCGCCGGAGCACACGGAGGCCGCCCAGGCCGCGACCGCCGAACGCGGCGTGGTGCGGCACCGGATCACGCTCGCCGGGGCCGGCCACGACGCCCTCGGCCACGACGCCCTCGGCCACGACGCCCTCGGCCACGACGCCCTCGGCTATGACGAGTTGCTTGCCGGCGGCGGAACCGAGCCTCTGGACGAGGCAGTGACCCCTGGGGATCCATGCATGATCATGTACACCTCGGGGACCACGGGCCGCCCCAAGGGCGCCGTGCTCTCCCACGGCAACGTCACGTGGAACAGCGTCAGCGTCCTCGTCGACACGGAGCTCCGCAGCGACGAGGCGACGCTGGTCGTGGCACCGCTCTTCCATACCGCCGGCCTCAACATGACCTGCCTGCCCACGCTCCTGAAGGGCGGTCGGGTGGTGCTGCTCGACACCTTCGACGCCGAGCATGTCCTGGAGACGATCGAACACCACCGCATCACGTACATGTTCGGCGTGCCCACGATGTACGACGCGATGGCCGCCCGGCCCCGCTGGACGACCAGCGATCTCTCCAGCCTGCGCACCCTCAACTGCGGCGGCGCGCCGGTCCCGGCCCGCACCATCGCCGCGTACCTCGACCGCGGCCTGGCCTTCAGCCAGGGCTACGGCATGACCGAGGCGTCTCCGGGCGTGCTCTTCCTGGATCAGGAGCAGGCCCGCGTCAAAGCGGGCTCCGCCGGTGTGCCCCACTTCTTCACCGACACGCGCGTCGTCCTGCCCGACGGGCGCGACGCCGGACCCGGCGAGCGCGGCGAGGTCCTGGTCCAGGGCCCGAACGTGATGGCCGGCTACTGGGGCAGGCCCGAGGAGACCGAGGCCGCGTTCACGGAAGACGGCTGGCTGCGCACCGGCGATCTCGCCCGGCTCGACTCCGACGGCCACGCCTACATCGTCGACCGGGTCAAGGACATGTTCGTCTCGGGTGGCGAGAACGTCTACCCGGCCGAGGTCGAGGACGTGCTCCTCACTCACGACGCCGTCGAGGAGTGCGCCGTCGTCGGCGTCCCGGACCCGGTCTGGGGCGAGGTCGGCCGCGCCGTCGTCGTCCTCAGACCAGGCGTCCGCACGGACGAGCAGGACCTGCTCGGCCATCTTCAGGGCCGGCTCGCCAAGTACAAGATTCCCAAGTCGGTGGTCCTCACGGAGGCCCTGCCCCGTACAGCCTCCGGAAAGGTCGTCAAAGCCGCCGTGCGCGAGCGCCACGCGGACTGACCGCCGCTCACAGAACGCCGGTCACAGAACGCCGGTCACAGAACGCCGGTCACAGAACGCCGGTCACAGAACGCCGCTCACAGAACGCCGGTCACACACCTTCGCCCCTTCGCACCTCCACCGGAAGGACCGTCCCACCATGTCCACCACCGCGCACGGCCTCGACGCCCTCAGGAACCTCAGCGGAGCCGACCTCGGCCGCACCGCGTGGCGGGAGATCACCCAGGAGCGGGTGAACACCTTTGCCGACGCCACCGACGACCACCAGTGGATCCATACCGATCCGGAGAGGGCCGAGACCGGCCCCTTCGGCCGCACCATCGCCCACGGTTACCTCACCCTCTCCCTCATCATTCCCCTGTTCGGCGAGCTCCTGGACATCACGGGCATCTCCATGAGCGTCAACTACGGCCTGGACAAGGTCCGTTTTCCCAGCCCCGTCCCCGTCGGTGCGAGGATCCGGCTGCACGGGGTCGTCGGCACCGTGGAGGAGGTCAACGGGAACGGTGTCCAGATGCCCCTCACCTTCACCGTCGAGGTCGAGGGCAGCGCCAAGCCGGCCTGCGTAGCCCAGGCCGTCTACCGCCATCACGCCTGAGAGAAGGCGTGCAGCGGAAGAACGGAAAAGGGGAGAACGGGCGGGTGGGAGAGGGGGAGGAAATGGTCCCCGGATTCCGGCGGTGCTATCTCTGCTGAGCCACGTCCCGGGCCTGCTGGGCGATCTGCTCCAGCACGATCTTCGGGTCGGCGGAGGGCGCGACGGCCCTGCCGATGTTCCGCTTGATGGTATTGCTGACCTGAAGCCAGGAGGGGTCGTTGACCGGATACAGCTGGGCACTGCGCAATGCGGTCAGGAATTGTTCGGCGCTGGGGTCCGCCGCCGCGTAGCGGGATGCCTGGGTGGCGGACACCGTCGACGGCAACAGGTGGTAGCGCCCGGCGAACTCGCTGAGGTTCTTGTCCTCGTAGACGAAGTTCAGGAAAGAGCCCACGAGTTCGCGATTTCCGTCGTGCTTGAAAGCCATCATCCAGTCGGCGACGCCCACCGCCGGTGGTGCCTCCCTGGAGTCCAGCGTGTCCGACACGGGCATGGGCAACGTGCCGACCTTCACGCCCTTGGCCCTGGCCTCGTGAAGGAGCGACGGATAGCCGTTGACCATACCGACGTCGCCGCGCAGGAAGGCGGCGAAGGCGTCCTCCCGGTTGAGCTCGGCCGGCGGGACCGGGCCGGTCAGGCCCGGCACGACCAGGTTGTCCCTGATCCAGCGGAAGGTCTGGGTGTTCTGCTCGGACGCGATGCTGTACCCGCCGGTGCTGTCGGTGTACCCGCCGCCGTTGCTCAGCCCCCAGATCATGGCCTCGGCGTGCGCCTCCTCCGGGCCGAGCGGCAGGGCGTACGGGTAGAGCACGTCCTCCTTCTTCAGCGCCTTGGCCGCGTCCTTCAGATCCGACCACGTCTTCGGCGGCTTCGCTCCGGCCTCGTCGAACAGCTCCTTGTTGTAGAAGAGCAGCCGGCTGCTGGCCACGAACGGCAAGCCGTACAGCGTGCCGTCGACCGAGCCCGCCTCCGCGAGAGGCAGCAGGAAGTTCGCCTCCGCCCTGATCGACATCACCTCGTCGGCGGCGTAAAGGCGGCCCTGCGCGGCGAAGTCGGAGTACGCGCCCATCAGAGCCACGTCCGGGGCGTTGTTCTCCTCGACCATGCGCGTGACCTCGCGGTCGACGTCGGTCCACGGACTGAGCGTCACCTCGACCTTCGTGCCGGGATGGGCGGCGGTGAAGGCGGCGGCCAACTTGTCCCAGTACGCCTTCGAGCTGGTCGCCGGGCTGGTGCCGTACTCGGGCACCACCAGGCGCAACGTCGTGCCGTCGCCCCCGGACGAGCCGCAGGCGGTGACGAGGGAGCCCAAGAGTCCCAATGCGGCCACGGAGGCGGTCATGCCGAAGAGTCTTCGTCGCATGGATCTTTCCTCTTGATCTTTTCGGACAGTGCGTCCGAAATTCTCTCCTGGTCCGAGGTGTGTTTCGCCCCCTGCCGAACAGTTGTGGTGATAGCTCCAACGGGGAGGATTCCGAGTGGTGTTTTCCGATATGCCGGCGCCTGTTCGGACGCGCGTAGAACTCTCCACGATGTCCAATGCGGCTCCGTCGAGGCGCATTGACGCATTCCGTACGGTCTTCTCCGGAGCGGTCCTCGGGCACCGTCCGGAACGGGTCATGAATGATCAGGCGACGCGAGCTGCTCGGGATGGTCGGCGCGACGGCCGGCGCGGGGTTGCTGGGGGCGGGTACGGCCGAGGCGACGCCGCGGAGTGGTGGGCGAGTGCCGTCGTACCGCACGCTCAAGGTCCTGCAGTTCAACATCTGGCTGGGTGGCAGCCAGGTCCCGGGAGGCCGGGCCGGTATCGCCGACACGATCGCCGCGGTGGAGCCGGACGTCGTCATGCTCAGCGAGTCGACTCCGGAGCGGGTCGCCACCACCCTCGCCGATCTCGCGGACCGCGGGCTGACCTACTACGACAACGAGAACCCGACCGATCCGGCGGTGATCTCGCGCTACCCCGTCATCGAGCACCAGTCCTTCCCGTACTGGTCGTAGGCGGTCATCGAGGTCGACGGCACGGAGATAGCGGCCTACTCCGGGCACCTGGAGTACCGCTACTACGCCAACTACCTGCCGCGCGGATACGGCGGCGGTACTCCGGCGCCCCTGGAGACCTCGGAGTACGGCTGGGACGAGATCCCGACGGGCCCGGTCACCGACGTCGGCCTGATCACGAGGATCAACGAGGCGTCGGGTCGTACCCAGGTGACGAAGGCGGTGCTGGCGGACGCCGCCGAGGAGCGGCGCCGTGGCCGGCTCACGATGCCGGCCGGGGACTTCAACGAGCCGTCGCACCGGGACTGGACCCGTCGGACGCGGAACCTGTTCGACCACAACGGCACCGTCGTCGAGTGGTCGACGACCAAGGCCATCGAGGACGCCGGGTTCCGCGACAGCTACCGCGAGATCTACCCGGACCCCGTGCGGACGCCCGGGTTCACCTGGCCGAGTGACAACGCGGGGGCCGAGCCGGGGGCGCTCACCTGGGCGCCGAAGGCGGACGAGCGGGACCGGATCGACTTCGTGTTCTACCACCCGGACCGGCGGATCCGCCTCCTCGACAGCGTGATCGTCGGTCCGTCCACCTCGATCGTGCGCAACGAGCGGGTGGAGGAGTCCGGTCGCGAGAAGTTCCGGGAACCGAGCTGGACCTGGCCGACCGATCACAAGGCGGTGCTCAGCACCTTCCGGGTGTCCACCGGGCACCGGAACGGCCACTGATCAGGTGCTCTCCGGCGCCCACACCCTCTCCGCGTAGTCGACGAAGTTCTTCCCCATGATCTTCTCGATACGGGAAGAGCGGTATCCGCGGGCCTCCAGGAGGCGGATGAGTTCGCGGAACTGGTCCACCCCGCGCAGGTCGAGCACGAAGGGCAGGGTGTCGGGGCGTTCCCCGGCCGCACCCACACCAGCCGCTCTGCGCAGCGCCACGTGTTCCACGAGGTGCCTGCGGTACGAGTCGAGGTCGTCGATGGAGGTGATGGTGCCGTCGGTACCGATGCCGACGGCATCCTCGCCGCACACGTTCACCGCGTGATCGATGTGCTCGACGACGTCGGCGGCGCTCGCGTGCCCGGAGAGACTGAGGAAGGGCATGAAGTAGACCCCGACGAACCCGCCGCGGGACGCCACCAGGCGGAGCTCCTCGTCGGTCTTGTTGCGGGGCAGGTCGGCCAGGGCGCGGCAGCCGGTGTGGTTGATCGACACGGGGGCGCGCGAGATCCTCGCGGCCTCCAGGCAGGTGCGCTCACCGCTGTGGGAGAGGTCGACCATGAGGTGGTGGTCGTTGAGGGCTTCGACGACGCTCCTGCCGAAGTCGGTCAGCCCCCGGTTCTCCGCTGCCATGGAGCCGTCGCCGATGTGGTTGGCCTGGTTGTAGGTGAGCTGGACGACCCGGACGCCCCGGTCGGCGAAGGTGGCGATGCGTCCGGTGTCCTCGCCGACGGCGACGGCGTTCTGGAATCCGTAGATGATGCCGATCCGGCCTTCCTCCCTCGCGCGGTGCAGGTCGGCGACCGTGCGGATCGGAAGGAGGTCGGCCGCCTTGTCGCGGATGATGGCGTCCCAGACGTCGAGTTCCTGGAGCGTGTGCTCGTAGGGAGGCAGGTCGCCGATGGTGTAGCCCAGGGTGATGTTGACGGCGGTGAGGCCGGAGGCGTGGGCGTCGGCCAGGGTCCGCGCGTCGATGGTGAGTTGCGCGCTCGACTGGTTGAGCTCGGCGGCCGCCTCTGCGGAGCGCGGCGCGTTGGGGTTGTCGAGCTGTCCGAGGGCGTTGATGATCATGGGCGTGGTGGTCATCGGGTCTCCTCGACGCCGTGGGAATCCGCGGTGCGGCCGTTTCCGGGGGTGTAGGCGTGCCGCTCGAAGCGGCGACCACGTTTGACCGTGAGGGTGATCGTGCGCAGATGGTCGATGTTCTGCAGCGGATCGTTCTCCAGGACGGCGAAGTTGGCCAGTTTGCCCGCTTCCACGCTGCCCATGACGTCCTCGGCGCCGGCACTGCGCGCACCGATCAGGGTGGCTGAGCGCAGCACCTGCTCGGGAGGGATTCCGCAGCGGTGGACGAGGAAGGCCAGCTCGTCGTACAGAGCGGGGAACGGGTCCGCGGCGTCGGTCTCGTAGTCCGTGCCGGTGCAGATGTCGACGCCCGCCCGATGGGCCTGGGCGGTGAGACACGCGGCGAGTTCGGCGTTGGCGGCCGCGCGGGCCGCGTCCCGCGGGCCCGAGCCGGCCATCACGTCGCTCGTCCACATCGCGGCGGTCGCGTCGAGGACGGTTCCGTGCCGTCGCATCAGGGCGAAGAGCTCCTCGATGCCGGGGTCGTCGCCGGCCGCGAACCTCGCGTGGTCGACGGGCGGCTTGTGCTTGTAGCTGGACAACTGCCCGTCTGCGCCGTCGAAGGCGAGCAGCGTGACGTGGGAGACGCTGTCCACCCCCGCCGCGACGACCTGCCGGGGTGTGGCGGGGAAGACGGTGGCGTGGGCCCAGACGGGGATGCCCTGGCGGTGTGCCTCGGCGGTGATCGCGGCGACGGTGGCGTGGTCGAGGTCCGCGTAGACCTTGATGGCGGCGGCGTGGGTGCCGCGCGCCAGGGCCACGGCGAGACGAAGGTCGGTCTCGCCGGTCACCGCCTGCATCCACGGCACGGTGCCCGGAATCTCTCCCTGGGAGACCTGGTGGGTACGCGGGTCGTCGAAGAAGCCGGGTCCTGCCATCAGCGCGGCGTACCGGATGTCGGGGCCCGGGATCTCGCCGACCAGCGTGGCGCGCGCGAGGTCCCCCACCTGGCGCAGGTCGTCGGCCATGTCGCGGATCGCGGTGACGCCGCTGTGGACGAGCCGGCGCAGCACCGCCTCCGCGGCCGGCCGGTCGGGAGGAGTGGCGAGGTGCTGGTGGGTGTCGATCAGGCCGGGGATGACGAAGCGGCCGTCCAGATCGAAGACCTGGGCGTCGACCGGGAGCCGTGCGGCGATCTCGGCGTCGTCGGCGACGGCGCTGATCGTGGGGCCGTCGACCACGATCGACGTCGAGGCCGTGGGCGGCCGCCCGGTGCCGTCGAACAGGGTGGCGTTCCGGTACACCGCGACCGCCCCCTTCCGCGCCGGAGCGTAGGGGGTTGGTGCGCCCGGGGTCCCGTTGGTCATCTCCACCTCGCGTACTCGACCAGGTTGTTACGCTCTACGTAACAGGTGTATCGCTGGTTGCAACGTGCGCTACCGTACGCTCGCACCCCCGACGCCACAAGGAGTGGTCGGAATGCCCGAAGCGCCCCGCACGGCCGTGGACAAGGCCCTCGACCTGGTCGAGGCCGTGGCCCGCGCGTCCCAGCCGCCACGCCTCACCGATCTGGCCGAGGAGGTCGGCCTGCACCGGGCGACCGCGTACCGCGTCCTCCTCGACCTGGTCCGGCGCGGCTGGGTGCTGCGCGTCGGCGACCGGTACCTCCCGGGCGTCGCCGTACTGCAGCTGTCGTCCGCCGCGTCCCGGAACTCGCTCGGAGTCCTGGCCCGGCCGGTCCTGGCGGAGCTCTCCGAGCGCAGCGGCATGATGGTCAATCTCCAGGTGCCGGAGGCGGACCGGTCACGTGTGATCGACGTCGTACGCCCGGATCGCCTGGCCATGGTCAGCCGGTTGATGGGTCATTCGCTGCCCGTCCACCGCTTCGCGGGCCCTCTCGCACTCGTCGCGGCGCTCGCCCCGGCCGACCGGGCGCCGTACCTGCGCGTGGCCGAGGAGGACGGGTGCCAACTGGCGGGGCCCGAGGGGCTGCTGGCCGACATCGAGCGCACGGAGCGGTCCGGGTTCGCCGTCGAGTACGGGCGGAACGAGCAGCCCGTCGCCTCCCTCAGCCGTGCCGTCGTCCCCCGTCCTGGCTCGCCCGTGTGCGCGCTGACCCTCGTCGGCCTCGCCCCGGAGTTCGACGCGGCCCGGCTCCCCCCGCTGCAGCAGATCCTGCGCGAGGCGGCCGACGAGCTCGCACGCGTCCTCTCCACCCGGGGAGAGCCGGCCGGGCAGCCGACGCCCGCCTCCTCTTCCCCCTCCTCCCCGGGCGGTCCTGAATGAGCGAGATCCTGTTCCTCGACGGCCCCCTGACCCGCGCCGCACTCGACCCGCACCGCGTCATCGACGCCACGGCCACGGCACTGATCGCCATCGCCCGGTCCGAGGTCTCCGCGCCGCCCCGGATCGCCGCACGCGCGCCGGACGGCCTGCTCGGCGCCATGCCCGGGTACGTCCCCGGACTGGGCCTCGGCGCCAAGCTGGTCTCCGTGTTCGCCGACCGGGCGGCGCCGGGCCGGAGCAGCCACCGCGGGTTGGTCGCCCTCTTCGACGAGACGGACGGCCGCCCCCTGGCACTGATGGACGCCGGGCCCCTGACCGAGGTGCGTACGGCGGTCACCGCCACGCTCGGCGCCCGCGCCCTGGCCCGGCCCCGTCCCTCCCGCGTCGCCGTCATCGGGACCGGGGCCCAGGCCCGCGCCCAGATCGGCCTCCTCGCCGCGCTCGACCCGGCGACGCCCGTCGTCGTGGCCGGTCGTGACCCGCGACGCGCCCGCGAGACCGCGGCATTTCATCCGGCCGCACGGGTCGGGGCCGGGATCGAGGAGGCGGTCCGAGGAGCCGACCGGGTGTTCTGCTGCACCGGAGCCGTCCAGCCCGTGGTCCGCCGCGCGTGGCTCGACCCGGGAACCCACGTCAGCTCGGTGGGCGGCTCCCACGGCCCTGAACTGGACGCCGACACCGTCCGCGACGCGGCCCTGTTCGCCGAGTGGCCGGGCGCCGCCACGACCCCGCCTCCCTCGGGCTCCCATGAGCTCCAGAACCTCCCCTCCGACCGGCCCGTCACGCTCCTCGGTTCCGTCCTCTCCGGCGACCACCCGGGCCGACGGGATGCCGACGAGATCACGCTGTTCAAGTCCACCGGCCACGCCGCACTGGACGTCGCGGCCGCGCACGTCGCCTACTCCGTCGCAACGGCCCGCGGGTGGGGTACCCGCATGGAGATGTAGGTCGTCCGCGTAACAACGGCTCGTTCGGTCAGCGGTCCAGTGCGGGCAGGTGGGCCAGGCCGGTGTCGAGCATGATGCGGTCGACCGTCCCGGACAGGGTGCTGTCGGCTCCGATGACGGTCTCCGACTCGCCGGGAAGCAGATCGCGCGGGCGGTACCAGTCGCGTAGCTGCGACTCGTCGACGTCATGGGCGATCGGTTTGGTGGCGTGCCGGGCCACCGTCTCCTCGAACGGCACGTCCAGGTAGTAGCCGTGGGTGGGGCCGCGGTGGTCCGCGCGCAGCCGCGCGAGCATGTCGCCGTAGTGGGCGGCGGTGAGGATTCCTTCGACGACGACGTGATAGCCGGCATCGAGGGCGTAACGGGCGGTCAGGTCGATCAGGCCGATGTTCGCCGCACGGGGCCGGTCCCGCTCGCGGAGCACGACACGTCGGAGGTTGTCCTGGCCGACCAGGGCCAGGCCGCGGCCGAACCGCTCACGGAGACCGGCCGCGACGGACGACTTCCCCGACGCGCTGTTGCCACGCAGCACGACCAGCCGGGTCTCTTCGGTTCCCACCATCACGAGCGGCCACGCTACCGGTGGCCGTCGCGACGGACCCCGGAATTCGCCCTCGGCCCTAGGGGGTGAGGGGGTCGAGGAGGTGAGGGCCGTCGTTGCGCACGCTGTTGACCGCGGTGGACACGGCCGCCACCGCGAGGCGGCCGTCCGCAGGGGTGTGCAGGAGGGTACGGAGAGCTGCCGTGTCCTGGTGGGAGGGGTCGAGCCACTCCTCGTAGTCGTCCGGGTCGAGCGCGAGGGGCATCCGCGGGTGGATCCGGCCCGCCGCGTCGGTGGCCTCGGTCGTGATGACGGTGGCTGTGGTGAGCCAGGCCGCCGGATCGCCGTCGTCGGCGACAGCGGGGTCGCGCCAGAACTCGTACAGCCCGGCCATCGCCACCACGGACCCGGTCTCGGGCCGGATGAAGTACGGCTGCTTGTACGCCTTGGCCGATGCCGTGGCGGGAACGGCGACCCACTCGTAGAAGCCGTCCGCGGGCAGCAGGCAGCGGCGCTTGGCCAGGGCTCGCCGGTAGGCCGGCTTCTCGTGGACCGTCTCCACCCTAGCGTTGATCATCCGTGACCCCACCGCCGGGTCCTTCGCCCAGGACGGGACCAAGCCCCAGCGCACAGGGCGCAGTTGCCGCTCCACGGCGCCGGTGCCCCGTTCCGCCCGCTCCAGCACCGCCCACACCTCGTCGGTGGGTGCCACGTTCCAGGAGGGCTCGAGGACGTGGTCGGTGTCGAGGCGGGCGTCGAAGAGACCCGCGAGGTCCTCGGGCGCTCGCGAGGAGGCATATCGGCCGCACATGCCCTCCAGTGTCGCACCGGCCCCCGGTCATCGTGGTGAAGGACGGCGGCCGGGACACCTCGCTCGGTGCCCCGGCCGCCCACCGGTCAGCGACTCACCCGATCTCGACGAGGAGGTCGCCGCCTTCCACCTGCTGGATCCTGGTGATGGCCAGGCGGGACACCCGGCCGCTCCTCGGGGCGGTGATCGAGGCCTCCATCTTCATCGCCTCGATGGTCGCCACCGTCGCACCCGCCTCGACCTCGTCGCCCTCGGCGACGGCCAGCGTGACCACGCCGGCGAACGGCGCGGCGACGTGGCCGGGGTCGGACCTGTCGGCCTTCTCGGTGACCGGGAGATCGGCGGCCGCCGCGTTGTCGCGTACCTGGATCGGCCGCAGTTGGCCGTTCAGGGTGGACAGGACCGTACGCATACCGCGTTCGTCGGCCTCGCCGATGGCCTCCAGCTCGATGAGCAGCCGCACACCCGGCCCGAAATCGACGGTGTACTCCTTACCCGGGCGCAGCCCGTAGAAGAAGTCCTTGCTGTCGAGCACGCTCGTGTCGCCGTACGCCTGGCGGTGTGCCTCGTACGCCTTCGTCGGGCCGGGGAAGAGAAGGCGGTTCAGCGTCGCGCGCCGGTCCTTGGCCAGGCCGGTGCGGTCCTCCGCGGTCAGCTCGCGCATCGGCTTGGGACCGGCGCGGCCCTCCAGCGCCTTGGTGCGGAACGGCTCCGGCCAGCCACCGGGAGGAGTGCCCAGCTCGCCGTGGAGGAAGCCGACGACCGAGTCGGGGATGTCGAAGCGGTTCGGCGCCGCCTCGAAGTCCTCGGGTGCCACCCCGGCGCCCACGAGATGCAGCGCGAGGTCACCCACCACCTTCGACGACGGCGTGACCTTCACCAGCCGGCCCAGCATCCGGTCCGCGGCGGCGTACGTCGACTCGACGTCCTCGAAACGGTCGCCGAGGCCGAGCGCGACGGCCTGCGTGCGCAGGTTGGAGAGCTGCCCGCCGGGAATCTCGTGGTGGTACACGCGCCCGGTCGGCGAGTCCAGGCCCGCCTCGAAGGGGGCGTAGACCTTGCGGACGCTCTCCCAGTACGGCTCCAGATCACCGACCGCCTGCAGGTCGAGGCCGGTGGGCCGGTCGGAGTGGTCGGTCGCGGCGACGATCGCCGACAGCGACGGCTGGGAGGTGGTACCGGCCATCGAGGCCACCGCGCCGTCCACCG
The DNA here is from genome assembly GCF_042902595.1 of Streptomyces sp. NPDC012508. Classification (NCBI taxonomy): domain Bacteria; kingdom Bacillati; phylum Actinomycetota; class Actinomycetes; order Kitasatosporales; family Streptomycetaceae; genus Streptomyces; species Streptomyces sp. NPDC012508. The sequence goes on along the minus strand of NZ_JBIBEO010000002.1, from coordinate 636,905 downwards.
CGTCGGCCCCGGCCTGGATCGCCGCGAGATACGTGGCGAGCTGGCCGCCCGCGGTGTCGTGGGTGTGGAGGTGCACCGGCAGGTCGAACTCCGCGCGCAGCGCGGAGACCAGCTTGGCCGCGGCGGGGGCGCGCAGCAGGCCCGCCATGTCCTTGATCGCCAGCACGTGCGCTCCCGCGGCGACGATCTTCTCCGCCAGCCGCAGGTAGTAGTCCAGGGTGTACAGCTTCTCCGCCGGGTCGGAGAGGTCGGACGTGTAGCAGAGCGCGACCTCGGCCACCGCCGTCCCGGTCGCCCGTACGGCCTCGATGGCGGGGCGCATCTGGTCGACGTCGTTGAGCGCGTCGAAGATGCGGAAGATGTCGATGCCGGTGGCGGCGGCCTCCTCCACGAAGGCATCGGTCACCTCGGTCGGGTACGGGGTGTACCCCACGGTGTTACGGCCCCGCAGAAGCATCTGCAGGCAGATGTTCGGGACGGCCTCGCGCAACGCGGCGAGGCGCTCCCACGGGTCCTCCGCGAGGAAGCGCAGCGCGACGTCGTAGGTGGCGCCGCCCCAGCACTCCAGGGACAGCAGCTGCGGCAGGTTGTGCGCCACCGCGGGGGCCACGGCCAGCAGATCCTTGGTACGGACCCGGGTGGCGAGCAGCGACTGGTGGGCGTCGCGGAAGGTGGTGTCGGTGACACCGATGGTCGGCGACTCGCGCAGACTCCGCGCGAAGCCCTCCGGACCGAGCGCGAGAAGTCTCTGACGGGAGCCGGAGGCCGGCTCGCCCGCGGGCAGCGCCGGCAGCTTGCCGGCCGGGGAGATCAGCTCGGGCCGCGGGCCGTGCGGCTTGTTCACGGTGACGTCGGCGAGGTAGGTGAGCAGCTTCGTACCGCGGTCGGCGGAGTGGCGCGCGGTGAGCAGGTGCGGCCGCTGCTCGATGAACGCCGTCGTGACGTTTCCCGCCTGGAAGTCCGGGTCGTCGAGCACGGCCTGCAGGAAGGGGATGTTCGTGGACACGCCGCGGATACGGAACTCGGCCACAGCGCGCCGGGCGCGGTCGACGGCGGTCCTGAAGTCCCGGCCCCGACAGGTCAGCTTGACCAGCATTGAGTCGAAGTGCGCGCTGACCTCCGTTCCGGCGTGGGTCGTGCCGCCGTCGAGCCGGATTCCGGAGCCGCCCGGAGACCGGTACGCGCTGATCATGCCGGTGTCCGGGCGGAAGCCGTTGGCCGGGTCCTCGGTGGTGATCCGGCACTGCAGGGCGGCACCGCGCAGCACGACGGACTCCTGCGACAGGCCGAGGTCGGCGAGGGTCTCGCCGGCGGCGATGCGCAGCTGCGACTGCACCAGGTCGATGTCGGTGACCTCCTCGGTCACCGTGTGCTCGACCTGGATGCGCGGATTCATCTCGATGAAGACATGGTTGCCGTCGCGGTCGAGGAGGAACTCCACGGTGCCCGCGTTGCGGTAGCCGATCCGGCGGGCGAACTTCACGGCGTCGTCGCAGATGCGCTGCCGCACCTCCGGGTCGAGGTTCGGGGCGGGCGCGAGTTCGATCACCTTCTGGTGGCGCCGCTGCATCGAGCAGTCGCGCTCGTACAGGTGGATGACGTTGCCCTCGCCGTCGGCGAGGATCTGCACCTCGATGTGGCGCGGGTCGACGACGGCCTTCTCCAGGAAGACGGTCGCGTCGCCGAAGGCGGACTCGGCCTCCCGGGCCGCCGCCTCGATGGACTCGCGCAGCGTCGCCGGGTCCTCGACCCGCCTCATGCCTCGACCGCCACCGCCCGCGACCGCCTTGACGAAGACCGGGAAGCCGATGCCGTCGGCGGCCGCCACCAGTTCGTCCACGTCCGTGGAGGGCGCCGAGGAGCCGAGCACGGGTACGCCCGCCTCCCGGGCGGCGGCCACGGCACGCGCCTTGTTCCCGGTCAGCTCCAGGGTCTGCACGCTCGGGCCCACGAACGTGATGCCCGCCTCCTCGCAGGCGTGCGCCAGTTCCGGGTTCTCGGACAGGAACCCGTACCCCGGGTAGACGGCGTCGGCGCCGGCCAGACGGGCCGCCCGGACGATCTCCTCCACGGAGAGGTAGGCCCGCACCGGATGTCCGGGCTCGCCGATCTCGTACGCCTCGTCGGCCTTCAGCCGGTGCAGAGAGTTGCGGTCCTCGTGGGGGAAGACGGCCACCGTGCGCGCACCCAGTTCGTAGCCTGCGCGGAACGCGCGAATCGCGATCTCCCCGCGATTGGCCACCAGTACCTTGCGGAACATCCTGATCCCTTCACCCTGCCGGTGATGAGCAACGGGTCGCCGACACCTCCCCGCGTACGTCGTGCCTGGGAGCGGCACGCGCCCGCGTCGTGCCCGGCTCGTTTCGGCAACGCTAAGGGCTGCGCCGTGGCCTTCTGAAGAACCCACGACAGTGACATGGATCATCGCCGCCCCGCTGTGCGAGAGGGGCCCGGAGGGGGTACCCGGCAGGGTCCTGCGCGCTCGACGTGTACCTCGCCGTCGGCAGAATCCTTTTCGCATCATGCGGCGCATTCGGGTGATATTTGAGTGTCCCCATATTTTCCAGTGCCTATGATCCACTGTTGTGACAGAGAGTCAGTACGCCCGGGTCGCCCAGGACTCGGCCGATGTGGTCATCCTCGGGGCCGGCCCGGCCGGCTTGGTGCTGGGGAACCTCTTACTTCGCAGCGGAATCGACTGTGTCGTGCTGGAACGTGCCGGTCGTGACCACGTCCAGAACCGCGCACGGGCAGGCTTCCTCGCCGCGAACACCGTGCGGATCCTGGAACGCAACGGTCTCGACGGGGGAGTGCGCCGGCGCGGGCGGGAGCACAGCGTCTGCGAGTTCCGCACCGAGGACGGCCGCTTCCGCCTGGACTACCGAAGCCTCGGCCGAGGCGAGCCGCACACCGTCTATCCGCAGCACGAGCTGGTCGCCGATCTGCTGGCGCAGTTCATCGACGCCGGGGGGCGGATCCGCTTCGACACCGAGGCGGTCGCCGTGTCCGACGCGGACGGCCCCACGCCCACGGTGGCCGTACGGGAGGGCGACGGGCGCCCCGGACGGTGGCGGGCACGGTACGTCGCCGCCTGCGACGGCCGCCACGGGGCGGGTCGGCGCTCGCTTCCGTCCGGCGTGGTCCACCGCCACCACCGCGACCACGGCGTGTCCTGGCTGGGCCTGCTCGCCGAGGCGCCGCCGAGCCTGGACGCCGTGGGTTACGCGACCCACCCGCGCGGTTTCGCCGGGCACATGGCCCGCTCTGTCGAGATCACCCGCTACTACCTGCAGTGTGAACGCGGTACCCGGGCCGACGCATGGAGCGAGGACCGCGTCTGGGCCGAGCTCGACCTGCGCATGCGCGCGACCGAGTACGGACCCCTGCTGCGCGGCCGGGTCGTCCAGCGTGCCGTCGTCGACCTCGAGTCCGACGTGCTCGAACCGCTGCGCCACGGCTCGCTGTTCCTGGTGGGCGATGCCGCCGCCCTGATCAGCCCGTCCGCCGCGAAGGGCGCGAACCTGGCGGTGCTGGAGGCAGAGATCCTGGCGCAGGCCCTGACCGCGGACCTCGCCCACGGCGACCGCGAGCCACTCGACTCCTACTCGGAGCGGTGCCTGGCCCACATCTGGCGTGCGCAGGAGTTCTCGCACTGGATGATCCGCCTCCTGCACGACGACCCGGGCACCGAGAGCGCCTCCCTCTTCCAGAAGCGTCTGCGCCACTCCCGGTTGGCCTCGCTGCGCACCTCGCGCACCCAACAGGACTGGTTCGCCGAGAACTACGTCGGCATCTGACCGACCCTCTCTTCTTCTCTTCCTCCTCTTCTCTTCTCCCGACTTCGTCCCCGTTCCGGGCCAGGCCCGGGCTTCCTCCTTCACACACGGACAGGGAATGCATTCCGAACATCCCTTCACCATGCCCGCGAACACGCCGACGGCCGACGTCGGTGACGACGCGGAACGGCTGAGCGCCACGGCCGGATTCGTCCGGGAGCAGGACACGTCCGTGCTGCTCTCGCGCGTGTTGCCCGGGCTCGACGGTCCCGAACTGCGGGCACTGACGGACCGGTGCCGCTTCGCGCACGCCGCCGTGCTCGTGTTCCCGCCCGACGAGCAGGCGCTGCGGGCGGACCTGGCGGCGTGCGGGCTGTCCGCCGACGCGGGGGCGCAGCCCAGCGTCGTCGTGCGCGAGCGCCTCGCGTCACGCCACCGCCGCGATCCGGCGGATCTTGACGTAAGGATTCTCCGTCCCGTGGTCCGGGGCCCCGCAGAGGAGCACCGAGCGGTCGAGGTGTTCGCGTTGACGGTGCCACCGGGCTCCGGGCTGTCCGGGATCGCCGCCGAGGAGCGCCGCCTGGACCACGAGGCGCATCTCGCCTTCGACGTCGAGCAGCCCGACCCCCTGGTGCTGCGCGGGCTGTTGGCGAGCTTCGCGCGGCACGGCGCGGCGGCCGACGGGGGCGGCTACAACCCGCATGAGGACGGCACCGTGTTCTACTTCACCGCTCCCGCCGACACGAAGACGGCGTACCGGCGCGTCGAGCTGTACGCGAGCGGAGACCACCGGGACGTACTGACCGAGCATCTCGGCCGGCCCCAGGCCCCGGCGGGGGAGGCGCGGCAGACAGGCGAGCCCCAGCCGGCGGAAACACTCTTGTGGCTGCTGACCGGCGCCTGGACCACCCAGGCCCTGGCGGCCTGCGCACGGCTTCGGCTGCCGGAGGTCATGAACCGCCACACCGGGGCGGACAGTGCGGAGCTGGCCCGGGCCGTCGGCGCCGACCCGCAGAGCCTGGCGACCCTGCTGCGGTACCTCGCCATGCTGGGTGTGGTCTCCGAAGGGCCCGACGGCTTCCGACTCACCGCCGTCGGAGCACTCCTGGACTCGGAGGCGCCGGGCTCGATGCGCGCCCTGGCGCTGATGTACGGCGGCCCCTTCTACCAGTCCTTCGCGCACCTGACCCACACCGTACGCACCGGACGACCCGGCTTCGAGCATCTCTACGGCGAGAACCACTTCGACCACTTCGCCCGCGACCCCGAACTCGCCCCCCTGTTCGACCAGTCCATGGTGTCGAGCGCCGCCATGTTCGACGCCCTCCCCTCGCACCCGGTCCTGACCGCCGCCGCCACCGCCCCCGGCCGCCCTCGTACCGTGGTCGACATCGCGGGCGGCACCGGAGAACTCCTCGGCCGCATCCTGACCGCCCACCCCGGCCTGCGCGGCATCCTCCTCGAACGCCCGCAGGTCCTCGCGGCGGCGCGCACGTACCTGGACTCCACCGACGTCGGCGAGCGGTGCGGATACCGGGCGGGCGACTTCGCGGACGTACCCCCGGGCGGTGACGTCTACATCCTCTCCCGTGTCCTGCACGACTGGGACGACGACCGCTGCCGGAGCATCCTGCGGCACTGCGCCGACGCCATGCCGCCGCACGCGGACCTGCTCATCGTCGAACGTCTCCTGCCGGCCGACGCCGCTCCCTCGCTCGCCACCGCGTGGGACCTCCACATGATGTGCAACACCGGAGGCCGCGAGCGTACGGCCGGCCACTATGCCCGGCTGCTCGAAGACCAAGGCCTCCAACTCGTCGGTCACACCCCGCTCGCACTGGGCGCCCACGCCCTCCACGCCCGCAGACCCTGACGTCCCGGCCCGCCTGGAGGGGTGAACCCCCTCCAGGCGCCGGTATCTTGGTCACGTCGGGCCACCCTGTCCTGCGACCGGCGTGATGGAGGGGGACGACGCAGATGATCACCGCTCTTCCGGCCGAGTTCTGGACCGTGCGGTACGAAGGCTCGCGCTTCCCGGGCGCTGCCGCCGTGGCCGCCCGACCGGGCCTCGCGGCCGGCGCCAACTGTCAGTTGTACGCCTACGAGGTGCTCCGGCATTTCGGCCTGACCCCTCCGGACCTGCGCTCCTCCGAGTTGTGGAGCGACACGGAGGCCACGGTCCGCGTACCGGTCGCGCAGCCCCTCGACCTGGTCCTGTTCAACTCCACCGCCTCTGCCTACGGGGCTCACGTCGGTGTCCATGTCGGGGACGACGCGATCCTCCACCTGTGCGCGGAGGTCGGGCGGCCGGCGGTGTGGGGGGCGGCCGATTTCGCGGCCCGCGAGCGTTACGGCGTCCGGCTCGGAGCCAAGAGGGTCCTGCCGTCCCGGCCGGACCGACACACCCCCGAGGGGTGGTCAGCCGCGGCGGGACGCGCGGGAGGTCCCTCGTCGGTCACGACGTGACGGGGACGGGGGCGTGTGCCTCGTCGGGGTCCTGTTCCGGCCCTTCGCCGCTGAGCTGCTCACGCAGGTAGTTCCAGAAGACCGCGATGAGCGCGGCCAGCGGGACGGCGAGCAGACTGCCCACGATGCCGGCCAGGCTTCCGCCGAGGGTCACCGCAAGCAGGACGACGGCCGCGTGCAGGCCGAGTCCGCGACTCTGGATCATCGGCTGGAACACGTTTCCCTCCAACTGCTGTACCACGACGATGATCGCCAGAACGATCAGCGCGTCGGTGAGGCCGTTCGACACCAGCGCGATGAGAACCGCGACCAAGCCGGCGAACAGGGCGCCCACGATCGGTACGAACGCGGAGACGAAGGTCAGCACCGCGAGGGGAAGGACCAGAGGGACGTCGAGTATCCACAGACCCAGGCCGATGAGCACGGCGTCGAGGAGGCCGACGAATGCCTGGCTGCGCACGAAGGCTCCCAGAGTGTCCCAGCTCCGCTCCGCCACGATCGGGACGTCGACGGCGAGCCGGCCGGGGAGCTGGCGGGCGAGCCACGGTACGAACCGCGGGCCGTCCTTGAGGAAGAAGAACATCAGGAAGAGGGCGAGGAAGGCCGTCACCACGCCGTTGAACACCGTGCCCACGCCGGTGGCGACCGCGGTGACCATGCTGCCGATGCTGTCCTGAACGCGGGCGATCGCCGTGTCGAGAGCCCCGGAGATCTCGTCCTCGCCGATGTTCAGCGGCGGCCCGGCCGCCCACTCACGCAGCCGCTGGATTCCCTCGACCACGCCCTTGGAGAGCTCCCCGGACTGGGATGCGACCGGCACCGCGATGAGCGCGACGATCCCGGCGACGGCCAGGACGAACGTGACCGTGACGACCCCTGCCGCCAAGGCGGGAGGCCAGCCGTGCCGCCGGAGGAAGCGGGCCAGCGGCCAGGTCAGGGTCGTGAGGATCAGTCCGACGATGAGAGGCCAGACGACCGACCACATGCGACCCAAGATCCACAGGGCCACCCCCGCCATCAGCAGGACCAACAACGACTCGGCGGACACGCGAGCCGCTGTGCGCAGAGCGGCGGCGGCTTTCGTGGAACTCAACGTGGCAGACATGGGGCCACCTTATGGACCCGCCGGTCCGCACTCGGGCCCCGCCCCCGCTGCCCGGGTCGTGGCCGCCTGCTCCCACGGGCCACGAACTGCGCGCCGCCGTCGCGGAGATCGGCACACCCCGCTCCTACTCCGAGGGCGAGGCCCTTGTCCTACGACCATTTCGGCGCCCGGCAGTTCGCAGGTGTGTGAGCAGGAGACCGGGGCACATGATTTTCCGGAGGTAAACAATCATGGTTCCCCTGCTTCTCGTTCTTCTGTTGATCCTGATTCTCTTCGGTGCCGGATTCGCGCTGAAGATTCTCTGGTGGATCGCGATCGCCCTGCTCGTCGTCTGGCTGCTCGGTTTCGTCGCCCGCCCCAAGACCGGTAGCGGTCGATGGTATCGGTGGTAGCCGGCCCGTTCCGTCGATCCGCGCCGCGCGCCCGTCCGAATGATGTGAATGGGCGACCGGAAGCGGGGTAGGCGGAATTCCGGCGGGACGTGAGGTCCGCCGCGCACGACGTACGGAAAAGTAGAAGCGGCGAGAATTTCCTCGCCGTACTCCCTTTATCGGAGGAGTTGTTTTCGCGTGACTGAGCATGTGTGGAGTTTCAAGTCGACCTCGGGCCACCTGGCCGGTGCCGATCTCACCGGTTACAAGGTGGAGGCCACCGACGGGAGCATCGGCAAGGTCGACAAGCACTCCGACGAGGTCGGTGACGCCTACCTGGTCGTGGACACCGGTGTGTGGATCTTCGGGAAGGAGGTCCTCCTGCCGGCGAGCACGGTGACCCGGGTCGTTCCGGAGGACGGGAAGATCTTCGTCGACCTGACCAAGGATCAGATCAAGGACTCGCCCGAGTTCCACCGTGAGAAGCACCTCGGCGACACGGGGTACCGCGAGGAGCTCGGCACGTACTACGGCTTCCCGCCGATCGGCGGCCGCCCGCTCTGATCGCCGGGCGTGACAGGGGTGTGGGGCCCGAACTCGCTGAGTTCGGGCCCCACACCCCTGTCATGAGTCCGCTCCTCACCCGTCAGAGCGTGGTGGGGAACCGGTCCCAGGCGCGGTGCCCGGCCAGGGACTTCGTGATCTGCTTGAGGACCGCGCCGGGGGTTCCTTCCAGCACGATGCCCGGTTCGTCCGCTCCGATGCCGGCGGCATCGAACGTCAGGGAGGCGTTCCCCCATCCGCCGATCGCCTTGCCGTGGCGGTACGCCTCCGACACCAGCAGCAGGACACGGGGGTCGGGACCGCCGGCCCCGGCCGCACCGGCCTTGGCGTCCCGGGCGCCGTGGGCGTCGGCAGCGGCGTCGGGCGTTCCGGCGAGCAGGAGGGCGTCGAACTCGATGGAACGGGCGGCGGCGAAGGTGCGCTGCACGGTGACCGGGTTCTTCCCGCGGCCGAGGACGCCGCCTGTGGGGGCGATGACCAGGGGAACCATGCCCGCCCTGAACACGGCGTCCCGTACGGAGCGGACGCTTCTCAGGTCTGCCGCCGGGTGGGCGACGATGCCGATGACCCGTCCGTCCACGGGCCAGGTCCGGCCGAGTTGCGACAGTGCCGGGCTCGGGTCGGGGCGGGTGAGGGGCTCCGTGGGGGCCGGTACGGGGAGTCCGAGTCCGGTGGCGACCTCTTCGCAGAGCTGGGGGTCGATGTTGGCGAGGACGGCCAGGACACGTTCCTTGACGGCCTGCTCGTAGCACTTGCTCAGTTCGAACGTGTAGGCGGCGACGATGTGTTCGCGCTCGACGGGCGTCATGCTCAGCCAGAAGAGCCGGGGCTGGCTGAAGTGGTCGGCGAACGACGCGGGAGCCTCACGGACCTTCTGTGCGGCGGGCAGCTCTACGGGCGCTTCGATGAAGGCGGCGGTGTCCGCTCCGGCGAGGAAGGGGCAGCCGCCGTCGAGGCTGTTGGGCCGGTAGGGGGCGGTCCCGGCATGGACGGCGGTCTGGTGCATGCCGTCGCGGAGCATGTCGTTGACGGGAGCGTGTGGGCGGTTGATGGGGATCTGGGCGAAGTTCGGGCCGCCGAGCCGGCTGATCTGCGTGTCGAGGTAGGAGAACAGCCGCCCCGCGAGGAGCGGGTCGTCCGTGACGTCGATGCCGGGAACGAGATGCCCGGGGTGGAAGGCCACCTGCTCGGTCTCGGCGAAGTAGTTGACCGGGTTGGCGTTCAGCGTCATCAGCCCGATGGGCTGTACCGGTGCGAGCTCCTCCGGGACGATCTTGGTGGGGTCGAGGAGGTCGATGCCCTCGAAGGTCTGGTCCGGGGTGTCGGGGAAGGTCTGGATGCCCAGCTCCCACTGGGGGAAGGCACCCGCCTCGATCGCGTCGGCCAGATCCCTGCGGTGGAAGTCGGGGTCCATGCCGTTGGTGATCTGTGCCTCCTCCCAGACCAGGGAGTGGACGCCCAGCCTGGGCTTCCAGTGGAACTTCGCCAATGTCGTGCCGCCTTCGGCGTCGACCAGGCGGAACGTGTGCACGCCGAAGCCCTCCATCATCCGGAACGAGCGGGGCAGAGCCCGGTCCGACATGTTCCAGAGGGTGTGGTGGGTGGCCTCGGTGTGCAGGGACACGAAGTCCCAGAAGGTGTCGTGGGCGCTCTGTGCCTGCGGGATCTCCCGGTCGGGGTGCGGCTTCGCGGCGTGGATGACATCGGGGAACTTGATGGCGTCCTGGATGAAGAAGACCGGGATGTTGTTGCCCACCAGGTCGAACGTGCCTTCCCCGGTGTAGAACTTCGTCGCGAACCCACGCGTGTCACGCACCGTGTCCGCCGAGCCCCGTGAACCGAGGACGGTGGAGAACCTGACGAACACCGGCGTCTCGGCGCCCTTGGCCAGGAACGCCGCCTTGGTGATCTTCGCCGCCGTGCCGTAACCCTGGAAGATCCCGTGGGCGGCGGCGCCGCGTGCGTGCACCACGCGCTCGGGGATGCGTTCGTGATCGAAGTGAGTGATCTTCTCGCGAAGGTGGTGGTCCTGCAGCAGCACCGGCCCTCGTGCGCCGGCCTTCAGGGAGTGGTCGCTGTCGGGGAGCCGGGTACCTTGTGCATTCGTGAGATAGGCGCCTCCCTGGGCCACGGCGGCCTGGGGAGCGCCGGTGGGCTGCCCGGTGGGGCTCACCGTGTCGGGGCCGCTCTGGTCCGGCTTGGGCGGCAGGGGCTCCTGGGGCCGGGTGGGCTCCGCCACGGCGGGCGGCCGGGGCGAAGGCCGTCCGGGCGGTTGTTCCGACGCGGGCTGCTTCTTCGGCGTGGTCCCGGCCTTCGTGACCCTGCCGGCCGCGGCCTTCTTCGCCTTCTTCTGCACCATGCCTGACGTCTCCTCCTGGCGGACTCCGCGCCCGCGAGATCCCTGCCGCACAGGTCGGCGGGGGCCGGAGCGGCCCCGCCGCAAGCCTCGCCCCTCCAGCCGCCCGCGGCACGCCGAGTACGCCCGTACCGCCTACAGCCGGACGATGCGGCGGGCACGACCGGGGCAACTCCGCGTGTCCGGCGCCGGCACCGATCGACAGATCACCGCATCGTGGATGAGTCACCCCGCAGGGGGCAGTCGCAGGGAGTGGCTGGCACCTGTCGGCCGCGATCCGGCCCGTCGATCATGGAGGTACGCCGTGTCCGCTACGGCTCTGACCCCGGGCGCCCTGCCTGCCGGGCTGATCGCCCTGCCCGGTGTCTACCGACCGCAGGCGGACACCCGTCTGCTCGCGCACGCGCTCTCCCACGAGGAGCTGGGCCCCGGCACGGACGTGCTGGAGATCGGTACGGGAACCGGCGCCCTCGCCCTCCACGCCGCGCGGAGACGGGCACGGGTCACGGCGGTCGACGTCTCGTGGTCCGCCGTCGTCACGGCCCGCCTGAACGCTCTGCGCCAGCGACTGCCCCTGCGCGTCGTGCACGGCGACTTCGCGGCACGCGCCGCAGGCCGCCGCTTCGACCTCATCCTCTCGAACCCGCCCTACGTCCCCGCACCGAGCGCCAGGCCGCCCTCGCGGGGGCCCGAACGTGCCTGGGACGCCGGACCCGACGGGCGCAGTGTCATCGACCGGATCTGCGCGAGCGCACCGGCGCTGCTGCGTCCCGGCGGGGTCCTGCTCATGGTCCACTCCGGGCTGTGCGGGGCCCAGGAGACCGTCGACCGGCTGCGCGGCGCGGGAATGGCCGCGGAGGTCACGACGAGAGCCTCGGTGCCCTGGGGACCCGTCCTGCGCTCGCGCCGGGCCTGGCTCGAACGAGTGGGGCTGGTGGCCGAGGCCGAGGAGCGGGAAGAGCTGGTGGTCATCCGTGCCCGCTGACCCGCGGAACATCGCAGGCCCGGGCCGTACGGAAGCACCGGCCCGACGGCTGGCCGTGGACCCGAAGGGCCCCGTCCTGGTGGAGGGCCCCGTCGAGATCGTCCTCGACGACGGAACGGTCGCCCGGTCCGATCGCTTCATGGTCGCCGTCTGCACATGCCGCCGCAGCCGTACGTACCCGTGGTGCGACACCAGTCATCGCCCCCGCGAGCGCGCCGCCTCGCCCTCCGAGAACGAGGACCCCCAATGACGCCCTCCGTCACGAGCGCCACGGCCACCGCCGCCGGGCCCCGCCTGGCCGAACCGCGCGGCGAGCTGTCCGCCACCGTCACCACGGCCCTGCGGTCGAACGGCGTGCCGGAATACAGCCCGGGCGCCGTACTGACCGCGGACCCCTGGGGTGACGACCTCCAGCTCGCCCTCTACCTCCTGTACGAACTCCACTACCGCGGTTTCGACGGGGTGGACGACGCCCGCGAATGGGACCCGGAACTCCTGCGGCTGCGCCAGGCCATGGAATCCCGCTTCCTGCACGCACTCGCCACCGAGCTGTCCGACGCCCCCCGGTCGGTGGCGGAAGCCTTCGCCCCGCTCCTCGTCGAAGAACTGGACCCCGTCGGCAGTGTCAGCCACCACCTCGAACGGAAGGGCGAGTTCTGGCAGCTGCGCGAGTACGCCGCCCTGCGCTCGCTCTACCACCTGAAGGAGGCCGACCCGCACGCCTGGGTGATCCCCCGGCTGCGAGGCCGGGCCAAGGCCGCGATGGTGGCCATCGAGTACGACGAGTTCGGCGCCGGCCGCGCCGACCGGATCCACGCCCGGCTCTTCGCGGACCTCATGGAGGACCTCGGCCTCGACCCCACGTACGGCCGCTACGTCGACCATGCTCCCGCGCCGCTGCTCGCCACCGTCAACCTGATGTCCCTCTTCGGGCTCCACCGGTCCCACCGCGGTGCACTCGTCGGTCACTTCGCCTGCGTCGAGGTGACCTCCTCACCCGGTTCCAGGCGGCTCGCCAAGGCGATGCGGCGCTGCGGGGCAGGACCGGCCGCCCAGCACTTCTACGACGAGCACGTCGAGGCCGACGCCGTGCACGAGCAGGTCGTCCGCCATGAGGTCGTCGGCGGGCTGCTCGACGACGAGCCGTCCCTGGAGGCCGACATCGCCTTCGGCTGCGCTGCCACCGTCCACCTCGAGAACCGCCTGGCCGCACACATCGGCGCGGCCTGGGCCGAGGGACGCAGCGCGTTGCGCACGCCGCTGGAGGGGCCGTGACCGTACCGGCAACCGAAGACCCGCCGGACGGAGCGACCTGAGGCGATCGGCGAGCCTGCCGCCTGGGCCCTCAGACGAGCCTGCCGGGCCCTCAGACGTGTTGGGCGCGGTGGAACAGGGCGTGCAGTCCATGTCGGCGCAGCGCCGCGCGGGCGGCGTTCGCGCCCGGCGCGCCATGGACACCGCCGCCCGGGTGGGCGGCCGCGGAGGCCAGGTAGAGGCCCTTGACGGGCGTCTCGGGGCGGCCTGTGCCGGGCGTCGGGCGGAAGATCGCCTGCTGGTGCAGGGCGGTGGTTCCGTTGTTGATGGCGCCGTTGTGCAGATTCTCGTCCAGCGCCTGGAGGGTGGCCGGGGCCAGGATGCGGCGGGCGCGGATCAGCGCCCGGAAGCCGGGCGCGTAGCGCTCCACCTGGGCTTCGATGCGATCGGCCATGGTTTCCTGCTCGCCTGCGTCCCACCGGCCGGTGATGCCGTCGGGTCCGGCGTCGGCGGTGATGCGCTGGGGGAGGTGGGTGTAGGCCCACGCCGATTCCGTACCGGCGGGCGAGCGGCGGGGGTCGGCGGTCGTCATCTGGCCGACGAGGGCGAACGGCTCGTCAGGGACGTGGCCCGTGGCGAGCTGGGCGGCGAACCGGGTCAGGCCGTCCACGCCGTCGGCCACGTGGACCGTACCCGCGCCGACCGCGCCCCGCGCCGTCCACGGCACCGGACCGCTCAGCGCCCAGTCGACCTTGAAGGTCGCGAAGTCCCAGTGGAAGCGCTCCAGATCCCGTACGAGGCGGGGCGGGAGGTGTTCTTCGCCGACGAGGTCGCGGTACAGCGAGGGAGCCGAGGTGTCGGCCAGTACGGCACGGCGCGCGCCGACCGTCTCACCGCCCGCGGTCCTGACCCCGACCGCCGTGCCCCCGCGCACCACGACCGACGCGACGCGCTCCCCGCAGCGCAGGACACCTCCGCGGCGCCGGAACCGGCTCACCAGCGCGGTGGTCAGCGCGCTGGAACCCCCGGCGGGGACGGGGAAGCCGTGGCTCTGGCCCAGCATGGACATCAGCCAGCCGAAGCCGCCACTGCCCGCTGCCTCCGGAGTGAGGTCGGCGTGCAGGGCGTTCCCGGTCAGCAGGAGCCGCCCGCCTTCGCCCGCGAACTCCTCCTCGCCCAGGCGCCGCACGGGCAGCGTCAGATTCCGCGCCAGGCGGAGCCCGCCCGTGGCGCGGAGTTTCGCGGCCAGGCGGAGCCCGGCTCGGACCGGCGGGAACGGTGTGAACAGGGCCTGCACGAGATCCGGCCCGATCCGGCTCCACGTCCGGTACATGCTCTCCCAGGCGTCGCCGTCGGCGGGCGCGAACTCCGCGAGCCCGGCCGACGTGTCCTGCACCCGGCGTTCGAGGACCGCGCACCGGCCGTCCCGCAGGGGGTGCGCCAGCACGCGCGGGGCATGGCTCCAGCGCAGGCCCTCGGCGGCCAGATCGAGGCGGGCGAGGATCGGGGAGGCCGCGGCGAGCGGGTAGAAGGCGCTGAAGACGTCCGAGACGTAGTCCGGGTGGACCCCGCGGTCGCTGCGTACCGCCCCGCCGGGCTCCTCCTGCGCCTCCAGGACCTCCACCGTCCACCCCGCGTCGACCAGCAGATTCGCCGCCACCAGGCCGTTCGGCCCGGCGCCGATCACCACCGCGTCAGGCATGCCGGCTCCCGGCGCGGTCCTGCTCCACGACCCTGGCGAGGCGGGCCAGCATGCCACGGTGACGGAGCTGGACGGCTGCTTCGCTGACGGAGTTGTGCAGGGTCCCGCCCAGACCGCGCAGCGGATGCTCGTCGCAGACGACCAGGGTCTCCTCTCCCCACGGCCTGAGCTGGAGGAAGATCCTCGCCGTGCCGAGGGCCTTGAACGCCGCCTCCAGTTCCAACTCCCGGCCGGAAACGGTGTGCCGGACCGTGGTGGTTCCGTCGGTCGACCAGGGGCCGAGACGGACGGTGTAGCGAAGCCGGGAGCCGACCTCCGGCCAGGACTGGTCGAGCGGCGTGGACTCGGACGGGCCCACCACCCACTCGCCGTAGCGGGTCGGATCGGCGAGAACGGCCCACACGGCGTGCGGGGGACGGTGGATCAGCTGATGACGGACGGCCATGAGGAGCTCCTCCTACCGGGACGGTCTGGACGCCGCCAACCCGCTCGGCAGGGCCCTGGTAGGGCGAACAGGTCGGTCCCGCGGCTCCTGGGAACAGCGGCCTCCCTCGACAGACGGCGTCACGGTCATGGTGCGCGTGCCCCGATCGCGCCGCATCTCACGCGTTTCGAGCGCGCACTTCCCGCCAGGGTCCGCCGGGGCGTACATCCGCCGGTTCCCGGTCGCAGCCGCTCGTGACGCCGTGGCCGAGGGAGTCGCCAGGACCCGACCGCCCGGCGGGCGCATCCTGGAACAAGGGAGACCGGACGAAGGTCCTGGGCGGAGGCGCGGCCGACCGGCGGACGGTACTCGGACGGACGGAGGCAGCCGTGAGGATTCGTACGCGCACCCGGCCCCTCGAGGGCCGCACCGTGGTGGTGACGGGAGCAGCGCGGGGGCTGGGAGCGGCTCTCTCCCGTGCGCTGGACGACCGGGGTGCGCGGCTCGCCCTGCTGGGCCTGGAGGGGCCGCGTCTGGAGGAGGTGGCCGCCTCGTTGCGTCACGAGGCGGTGTGCTGGGAGACCGACGTGACCGACGACGCGGCCGTGGCCGACACCGCGCGGCAGGTCCGTGCCCGCCTCGGACCCGTGTCCGCGGTGGTGGCCAACGCGGGGGTCGCCGAAGGAGGTACGTTCGCCGACTCCGATCCGGCGGTCTGGCGCCGCGTCATCGAGGTCAATCTCATCGGCAGCGCGGCGACGGCACGCTCCTTCCTGCCCGACCTCTTCGCCACCCACGGCTACTACCTCCAGATCACCTCCTTGGCTGCGATGGGTACATCACCCCTGATGAGCGCCTACTGCGCGTCCAAGGCCGGCGCCGAGTCCTTCGCCCACGCCCTGCGCGCCGAAGTCGCCCACCAGGGGGTCGCCGTCGGCATCGCCTACCTCAACTGGATCGACACCGACATGGTCCGGGACGCCGACCGGCACGCCGTCCTGCGGGAACTGCGCGCCCACATGCCGCAGCCCGCACGCAAGGTCCATCCGGTGGACCTGGTCGCGGAGCGTCTGGCCACCGCCGTGGAACGTCGCAGTGCCTCGGTCTACGTGCCCGCCTGGCTCCGTGCCGTCCAGCCGGTGCGGGCGCTCCTTCCACCCGTCGTCACACACGTCGCCCGCACCGAGCTGCCTCGTCTGGAACGCACGGAACCGTTCGAGGCGACCGGCCTGCTGGGCGCCGGAGGCCGGGCCGACGACCGAGCCCGGCGCGGCTCCTGAAGCCCGGCCAGAGGGTTCCACGTATCAGGCGAGCAGGTTCACGGCGTGCCGGAACAGGCCGGGGAACCTGGCGGCTGCCGGCGTGATCAGGGGGGCCAGGCCGGGCTGGTTCCGGGTCCAGAGGAGGGACGTCGTCAGCAGACGGTAGGTGCGGGACAGACGACGCCACGCACGTTCGTACTCCTGTGGACGGTCGGCGTGCAGGCAGCGCACCAACGCGTCCGCCGATGCCAGAGCGAGGGTGAGCCCCTCACCTGTCAGCGCGTCGACGTACCCGGCCGCGTCACCGACGAACAGGACCCGTCCGGCCACCCGGGAACGGGCTTGCTGGCGCAGCGGTCCGGCTCCCCTGACCGGGGTCCCGTCGGCGCCGTGGAGGCGGGACGCCAGGAGGGGGAAGTGGGCCAACTGGGATTCGTACGAAGCGTGTTGACCGGTGAGGATCGCGACGCCGATCTGCCGCGGTCCCAGGGGCGTGACGTACGCCTCGCACGCGGCCGACCAGTGGACCTCCACGAGGTCGCTCCACGGTTCGACGGCGTAATGGCGCCGCAGTCCGTACCTCGGTGGATGTCGCCGGGCGTCCGGACGCACGGTCAGGCCGAGTGTCCGGCGGGTGGGGGAGTGCAGTCCGTCAGCCGCCACGAGGTAGCGGGCGGCCATCCCGTCCGCGGTGACGTACGTGTCGTGCTGGCTCACCTGGCGAACGCGGTGCGGGACGACCGGAACACCCAGCTGGGCCGCCCGTGCGGTGAGGGCCTCGTGCAGCAGGGTCCGGCGGGCGCCGAGGCCGTACCCGGTGCGGAACGCGGCTTCGGCACGTCGGCCGTCGGCGGCGTCGACGTAGCCGATACCCCGCAGGGCCTGGCCGGGCACGCTCACGTCGAGCGCCTTGAGAGCCCGTACGGCCGCGGGCATCAATCCCTCACCGCACGCCTTGTCGACAGGCGCGGGGCGCGGCTCGGCGACCATCACGTCGAGGCCGCGTCGCGCCGCGTGGATCGCGGTGGCCAGTCCCGCCGGGCCCCCTCCGACGACGAGGAGGTCGATCACTGCGCCGTACCGGAGGCGGGGAGGGTGCGTGACGGCGCCAGCGCGGTGTTCTCGCAGCGGATGCGTACGGTCAGCAGAGCCGCGTTGAGGAGCGTGAAGCACAGGGCGGTGAGCCAGGCGG
The DNA here is from genome assembly GCF_042902595.1 of Streptomyces sp. NPDC012508. Lineage (NCBI taxonomy): Bacteria > Bacillati > Actinomycetota > Actinomycetes > Kitasatosporales > Streptomycetaceae > Streptomyces > Streptomyces sp. NPDC012508. The sequence continues at coordinate 619,448 of NZ_JBIBEO010000002.1, read as the reverse complement.
TGTGCACCAGGGGGAGGGCCAGGCCCTCGACGACCACGGCCAGATAGTTGGGGTGCCGCAGGTACCGGTACGGGCCGGAGGAGACCAGCGGAAGGTCGGGGACGATCAGAACGCGGGTGTGCCAGCGGGGGCCGAGGGTGCCGATGCACCACCAGCGCAGCCCTTGGGCGGCCAGCGTGAGGGCGAGGGCGGGCCAGCCGAGCACGGGCAGGAAGGGCCGGTCGGCCGCCCAGGGCTCGACGAGGCAGCCGACGAGGAGCGCGGTGTGGAGGGCGACCATGGTCGGGTAGTGCCCGGCGCCGTGCTCGAGGCCGCCGCGGGCCCGGCTCCAGGCGCCGTTCCGGCGGGCCACGGCGAGTTCGGCGAACCGCTCGGCGACGACCAGGAGGATCAGTACGGTGTACGGCGTCACAGGTGTCACCACGCCAGCAGGACGAGTTCGGACGAGAAGCCGGGCCCGAGGGCGATCATCAGGCCGGTCGTACCCGCCGACGGCGGTGCCGTCTGCGTGTCGCTCAGAATCTGCAGCACCGAGGCGGAGGACAGGTTCCCCGTGGCCGCCAGGGCGCGACGGCTCGCGGCGAGGGCCGAGTCCGGCAGACCGAGCTCCTCAGCCAGCGCGTCGAGGATCCGGGGGCCGCCCGGGTGACAGATCCACGCCGTGACATCCATGGGCTTGAGGTCGTGCTCGGCGAGGAAGGACTCGACCTCCTCGGTCACGTGCAGCCGGACCAGCTCGGGGAGCTCCGGCCCCAGCACCATGCGGAACCCCCACTCGCCGACGTCCCAGCCGAGCATCTGCTCGGTCCCCGGGTACAACCGGCTGCGTGTGGCCACGACCCTGGGCCCCGGGGCGGCCGTCCCACCCGTCGTCGTGGACGCACGGTCGCTGTGCGCGGCAACGAGCGCGGCGGCTCCGTCCCCGAACAGGCTTCCCGCCACCAGGTTCGCCATCGACATGTCTCCGCGCTGCAAGGTCAGCGAGCACAGTTCGGTGGACAGGAGGAGTGCCATGCGGTCGGGCCGGACGCTGAGATGGTCGTGCGCGCGGGCCAGTGCGGCGGCGCCTCCGGCGCACCCGAGACCGAACAGGGGCAGTCGCGTGACGTCGGACCGCAGGCCGATCCGTGTGGCGACGCGGGCTTCCAGGGAGGGGGTCGCGACCCCGGTCACGGTCGTCGAGACGACCAGGTCGATCTCCTCGGGGCGCACCCCCGCGTCGCCGAGGGCCCGTTGGGCCGCTTCGACGGCCAGATCGGTGGCCAGTTCGACGAAGAGTCGGTTGGTCTCGCCGAACGTGCCGAGCGCCCGGTAGCGGTCGAGGGGCAGGGCGAGATGACGCGTGTCCACCTGAGCCCCGGCGTGCAGCCGGCGCAGGAGGCCGCTGTCGGTCCCGGGCGGCAGGCTGGAGACGAGGTCGTCGGTGATCTCCTGCTGCATGTAGCGGTGTGGCGGGAATGCCGTACTCACCGCGAGTACACGAGTCATTGCTCCAACATAGGGACAGGGAGACGGCGACACCCTGAACCCGGCCGTCACGGGCGCGCCGTGGCCTAGCGTGTCGGTGGTGCACGCCACGACTGATGAAGGAACCGACGGCCTGGTCGGCCCGTCCCGTCAAGGCCGCGGCGAACGGTCCGCTCTCGTCGCTCTTCTGAAGGCCGCTCACCCTGTGCCGGCAGTGGCGGTCACGGCCGTGAGCGCGCTGCTGGCCGCCGCCGTGGGCCTGGGCCCCGCTGCCGGGGTCAAGGCGATGGCAGCGGTCGCCGCAGGCCAGCTCTCCATCGGCTGGTGCAACGACCGGATCGACATGCGGCGCGACAGGGCCGCAGGCCGGCGGGACAAGCCGCTTGCCGTGGGGGCGCTGCGGCCCGGGACCGTGGGTGCGGCAGCGCTGGTGGCCCTGCTCGCCTGCGTCCCGCTGTCGCTTGCCTGCGGGTTCCGGGCCGGCGCGGTCCACCTCGGTTGCGTCGCCGCCGCATGGGCCTACAACCTGTGGCTGAAACGAACCATCGTCTCGTGGGTGCCGTACGCCGTGGCCTTCGGGCTGCTTCCCGCGTTCCTGACGCTGGCTCTCCCGGGCAGCCCGTGGCCACCTCCCTGGCTCATCGCCGCAGCGGGTCTCCTTGCCACCGGCGCACACTTCGCCAACGTCCTCCCCGACATCGAGGACGACCTTGCGGAGGGTGTGCGGGGACTGCCGCAGCGACTGGGCAGGCGCGGGTCGATCGCATGGGCCGCCTTTCTGACGTTCGCCTCCTGCGTGGTGGTGACGGTTGGGCCGACGGGGTCCGTCACCCGCGGCGGCGCAGTCCTGATCGCGGTGACACTGACGGTGTGCCTCGTCTCGGTGGCCGGACCGACCGCACTCGTGGAAGGCCGCCTGCCGTTCTTGGTCATCCTGGGCGTCGCCGGGGTCGATGCCGTACTTCTGGTGCTGGCCAGTCGCACGCAGGCCGCCGGACAGGCCTGGCCGTGACGAACCCGTGGACCCGTCCTTCCCCGAGCCCCTGAAGGTGCGGGGGTCAGCCAGTGGTGGGCCGCCAGGCGGCCTCGGCGGCTCCGGCGGTGGGGTGGATGGGGAAGACGTGCTCCAGGCCGACGATGCGGAAGGTCCGGTGGAGGTGGTCGGGGACCGCGGCCAGCGCGATGGTCGCGTCGGCGGCGAGGGCGTGGTTGCGGGCTGCGATGAGCACGGTGATGCCGCTGGAGTCGCAGAACGTGAGACCTGCGAGGTCGAGGACGAGCTGTTGGCCCGCCCGTAGGCCGGCGCCGGGCAGCGCCGCGCGGACCTGGGGTGCGGTGCGGTGGTCCAGCTCCCCGGTCAGTTCGATGACCGCTCCCTTGGCGGTGGTGCGGGTATGGAGGGTCAGATGCCTGTTCATCGGGGCTCTTCGCTGGTGGGCCGGGGCACGTGGACGGCCAGGACGGCGGTGTCGTCGTCCACGCCGCTGCCGAAGGTGTCGAGCAGGTCGCGGACAGCGCCGATGGTGGCCGACGCGGTGGTGGGGGCGAGGGAGCGGCCGAAGGCGAGGAGGGCGTCGTCTCCGTAGCGGCCCTCGGTACCGGCGTTGGTGTGGGCCTCGGTCAGGCCGTCGGTGTGCAGGAGCAGGGTGTCACCGGGGGCGAGGTGGACGGTGGTGGTGGCGATGTCGGCGTCCGGCAGGACGCCGATGAGCTGCCCGCCGGGTGTGGGCAGGTAGTCCGCCGTGCCGTCCGCGCGCATCAGCAGGGCGGGTGGGTGGCCGCCGCTGGCCAGGGTGATGCGGAAGCCGCCGCGGTCGGCGTCGGGGGTGAGCAGGCCGAAGATGACGGTGCAGAAGCGCGGGTCTGTGCCGTTGTACTCGTGGTTGAGGACGGTGTTCAGGTTGGTGAGGACGGCGGCCGGGTCGGGGTCGTAGACGGCCGCGGCACGCAGGGTGTACCGGGCCAGCGAGGTGACGGCCGCGGCGGCGGCGCCCTTCCCGCAGACGTCGCCCAGGAACATTCCCCAGGTGCCGGCGGCCAGGGGGAAGAGGTCGTAGAAGTCGCCGCCGACCTCCTCGACGGAGGCGATGTGGTAGTACGCCGCCACGTCCAGGCCGGGCACGTTCGCCAGCGCCGGGGGCAGCAGGGTCTTCTGCAGGGTGGTGTTCAGGAGTTTCAGGCGGTCGCGTTCCTGGTCCGCTTCCTGACGGGCGCGCAGCAGCTCGGTCTCGTAGGCGCGGCGGTCGCGGGCGTCGAAGACGGTCGTGCGGATCAGCAGTGGCTGCCCGTCACTGCCCGTCTTGACCCTCGAGGTGACCATGACGGGCAGGCGGGAGCCGTCGGCGGCCTTCAGCTCCAGGGCGATTCCGCTGATCTCGCCCTGCATCCGCAGGAGCGGTGCGAAGTGTGTCTCGTGGTAGAGCCGCCCGCCGACGGTCAGCAGCTCGGAGAACCGCTTGCGTCCCACCAGCTCGCCGCGCTCGTATCCGAGCCAGTCCAGCAGCGTGCTGTTGACCTTGGCGATCTCCCCGTCCAGCAGGGTGGTCAGGTATCCGCAGGGCGCGTGCTCGTAGAGTTCTTCGGCGCTGTCCTCCAGCAGGGCGGAGAACCGAGCCTCCCCGTCCGCCGGGCCCCGGTCCTCGCCCGGGTCTCCGCTCCCTGCCGCGTCGCCTGTCCTGCCCATCTATCCGGCGGTTCCCACGAACGCGGTGATCGCCGCGACGGTCTCCTCCGGGGCGGAGAGCTGGGGGCAGTGGCCCGTCGCGTTCAGCGTGACGAGCCGGCTTCCCGGAATCCGTGCGTGGACGAAAGCGCCCACCTCCGGCGGAGCGATCGCGTCGCTCGAACACTGAGCGACCAGGGTGGGCACACCCACCGCTGCGAGATCGGCGCGGTTGTCGGACAGGAACGTCACCCGGGCGAACACCCGGGCGATGTCCGGGTCGGTACGGCAGAAGCTGTTGGTCAGCTCCTCACCCAGCTCCGGCCGCTCCGGGTTACCCATGATCACCGGGGCCATGGCGCCCGACCAGCCCAGATAGTTCGCGTCCAGCGACTCCAGAAGCTCGTCGATGTCCTCGGCGCTGAACCCGCCCCGGTATCCGGTGTCCGGGTCATCGATGAAACAGGGCGACGGCGCGAGCAGCACCAGGCCGGCGAACGCCTCGGGCTCCCGTGCGGCGGCCAGCACGCCCATCATCCCGCTCACCGAATGCCCCACGAAATAGACCGGGCCCAGCGCGATCTCCCGGCACAGTTCCAGCACGTCGTCGACGTACCCGTCCAGTGACGAATACCGCTCCCGGCTCCACGCCGACAGCGCAGAGTTCCCCGAGCCCACATGGTCGAAGAGGACCACGGTGAAGTGGCGCTCCAGCGCGGGCACCACCAGACGCCACATGTTCTGGTCGCACCCGAAGCCATGCGCCAGCACCACCACCGGCGCGCCGGGACGCCCGGTCACCGTCACGTGGTTCCTGCTCCGCACGTCCATGCGGAACATCCTCGCAGACCAGCTCCCGACCGCCAGCCCGTCGAGGTTTCCCGAACGTGCCGCGGGTAGAAGAGCAGCGGTCGGGGAGCTGACGTGGTCAGGCGAAGGGGTGCGGCGCGATGCCACGGCGGAACGGGGTGCCGACGCCGTCACCCGCGACCACGGCGCGCGGCCGGGACGCCGCCTCCGCCTGTCAAGGGCATGGGGTCGGTACCGCACGACGCCCACCTGGGGTCGTCGTAATCCGTCCGGAATCCCACGATTCACCGCTGACAAGCCTCTGCCATGGCGAGGACTTGCCGTGGTGAGGCCTTCACGACGCCGTTCGCCGGTCGATAGACCCATGGCATGTACTCCCCCTCTCATGCATCCGCCTTCTGGCGCAGGCGCCGGCGGCTGATCTCGGCGGCCACCGCAGTGCCCCTGCTGGCGTCGGGCCTCGCAGTTCTGCAGGCACCCGCACAAGCCGCTCCGAGCAAGCCCACCGTTGCCGCCAAGCCCCCGCCGACCCACAAGGTCACCCTGGTCACCGGTGATGTCGTCACGGTCACCACGACGGCCGACGGCAAGCAGGTCGCCGACGTCGACCGGCCGGACAGCGCCGTCGGCGGCGTGAAGTTCCAGGAGATCAAGGGTGACTTGTTCGTCATCCCGGACGAGGCCGCGCCGCTGCTGGGGGCGGACAGGCTGGACCGGCGGCTGTTCAACGTCACCGACCTGATCGAGATGGGGTACGACGACGCGAAGTCGGCCGCGGTACCGCTCATCGCGACGTACGCCGAGCCGACGTCCCGCGCGGCCGCCGAGCCGACGGCTCCCCGCGGCAGCAAGCTGACCCGCAAGCTCAAGGGCATCCGAGGCGCGGTGCTCAGCACGGAGAAGCGGCAGGCCCGCACCTTCTGGACCTCCGTCGCGCCGCACGGCAGCGCCACGCTGGGCGCGGGTGTCGAAAAGCTGTGGCTCGACGGTCGTGTGAAGGCCAGCCTGAAGGAGAGCGTGCCGCTGATCGGCGCGCCCGAGGCCTGGGCGGCCGGGTACGACGGCAAGGGCGTCAAGGTCGCGGTGCTCGACACCGGGATCGACGTCAACCACCCCGACCTCGCCGGCCTGATCGACGGCACGGCGAGCTTCGTGCCGGGTGAGGGCATCACCGACGTCAACGGGCACGGCACTCATGTGGCCGGCACGATCGTCGGTTCGGGCGCTGCCTCCGGAGGGGACGAGAAGGGGGTCGCACCCGGCGCCGACCTGTACGTCGGCAAGGTGCTCGGCGGCGCGGAGGGCTCCGGCCAGGACTCCTGGGTCATGGCCGGCATGCAGTGGGCCGCCGAGTCCGGTGCGGACGTCGTCAACATGAGCCTCGGCGATTCCTACCCCACGGACGGCAGCGACCCGATGTCGCAGACCGTCGACGCGCTCTCCGCCCAGTACGGCACCCTGTTCGTCATAGCCGCCGGCAACTCCGGGCCAGAGAGCATCTCAGCCCCGGGTGCGGCTGCCTCCGCGCTGACCGTGGCCGCCACGGACAAGCAGGACCGGCTCGCGTCCTTCTCCAGTACAGGCCCGCTGGCCCACTCCGGTGGCATGAAGCCGGACATCGCCGCGCCGGGCGTGGACATCACCGCTGCCCGCTCGCAGGAGATGACTGGTGGTGAGGGCCTCTACCGCACCATCAGCGGCACCTCGATGGCCACCCCGCACGTGGCCGGCGCGGCGGCGATCCTGGCCCAGCAGCACCCGGACTGGACCGGCGCGCAGCTCAAGGAACACCTGATGAGCACCGCGAAGGGCCTGGAGGGCGGGTACTCGCCGTACGAGGTCGGCACCGGCCGCCTCGACGTGGCCGCCGCAGTGCGCAGCACGGTCCGCGGCACCGGATCGCTCTTCTTCGGCCACCACACATGGCCGCACGAGCCGAGCGACGGCGCCGTCACCAAGGATCTGACCTTCACCAACACCGGTTCCGCGGACGTCACGCTCGACCTGTCGCTGACCGGCGACGGCGGCCCGTTCACGCTGGGAGCGACCGCGGTCACCGTCCCGGCGGGCGGCACCGCCGCCGTCCCGGTGACCGGTGACCCGAAAGCCGCCTCCGCCGGCCGGCACGTCGGCTACGTGACCGCCACCGACGCTGCCACCGGGCAGCCCGTGACCCGCACGTCCGTGGCGCTGCTCAAGGAGGAGGAGCGGTACGACCTGAACATCAAGCTGGTCGACCGGAACGGCAAGCCCGCCACCGGCTCCGTCACGATCAACATGGCCGGCGACTTCTGGCCGTGGCAGGTCCACGTCCAGGGCTCGACCACCATGCGCATGGCACCCGGTCACTACACCGTCGCGGCGTACCTCGACGTGGACGGCGAGAAGGCGGACCGCTCGGGTCTGGCCGTGCTGGTCGATCCGGAGACGGTGCTCAAGGACGGCGCCGCAGACGTGGTTCTCGACGCGAGCAAGGCACGACTGCTGCAGACCGAGGCACCACAGCGCACCGAGGACCGCCAGCGCAAGGTTGATTTCAACGTCCACTACAAGGGCCTCGACCCGTTCATGGACTATCGCAGCGCGTACGTGCTGCCGCCGACGTACGACGACGTCTACGTCGCGCCGACGGAGCCGATGAAGCAGGGCGAGTTCATCCTGACCACCCGCTGGCGCAAGGGCGAGCCGCAGCTCGGCCTGAGCACACCGGGCGGCCGGCTCCGGTTCGATGCAATGGTGCAGGCAGGCAGCGCCCTGGGCACCGCCACGGACAGGCTGGACGCCGTCCACGCGGGCAACGGTGCGCCCGCCGCCTACGAGAAGGTCAGGGCCAGGGGCAAGGTCGTCGTCATCGAGCGCAGCGACGAGGTCTCGCCACAGGAGCGCACCGAGGCCGCGGTCGCGGCCGGTGCGAAGGCGCTGATCGTGGTCAACGACGGCGTCGGTGGCCTGATGGAGTACGTCGGCGAGTCGGCCATCCCGGTGGCCACCGTGCATCGCGACGCGGGCAAGTCCCTCGTCTCGATGGCCAAGGCCGGCATCCTGAAGCTGACCGTGGAGCAGACCGAGCACACGCCGTTCGTCTACGACCTCACCCGGGAGTACCCGGGCCAGGTTCCGGACCGTGCCCTGGTCTACAAGCCGACCAAGGGTGACCTCGCCCGGATCGATGCCCGCTACTACTCGGCCGCGGGCGGCGCGATGGCGGAAGGCTACCGGTCCGACTTCACCCTCAGCCCGTCGTTCAACTTCCCCGAGGCCGAGTGGCACCCGGGCACCCGCACCGAATGGGTGACGCCGGGCCAGGTCTGGAGGGAGTTCCACGCGCAGGGTGTCGACGGACCCCTGCCGTGGGTGATGGTGTCGGGCGACAACACGTACGCCAAGGGCAGCACCACCCGGCTGGACTGGTTCGCTCCGGCGACCCGCCCCGGCCAGAGCGAGTCCTTCGGCGTGTACAACTCCCGATGGCAGAACCACATGACCTGGAACGTGCAGGCGTGGGCATCGGCCAGCGACACCATGCGGCTGGGCGGGTTCCTGCCGTGGGGTGAGACGCCGACCCACCTGCAGGTCTTCCAGGGCGAGAAGCTGATCCACGACAACCCGCAGAGCACGGACATGCAGTGGGTGGAGGTACCGGCGGGCAACCTGCCCTACCGCGCCGTCCTCGACGCCGAGCGCCCCGGTGATCACTTCCGGCTGTCGACGCGCACCCGAACCGAGTGGACGTTCATGTCCGACACCGTCGACTCGGACTTCTTCGAGCCGTTCTCGGTGCTGAACCTGGACTACAAGCTGGAGTCGGACCTGCACGGCGACGTGAAGGCCAACTCGACCCAGGAGATCGCGCTCAAGCCGGTGCCGATGGGCCGCGGCACCCTGCCGGGCACCGTCACCACGGTGAAGCTGGACGTCTCGTACGACGATGGCACGACCTGGCAGAAGGTGGCCCTGACCAAGGGCACCGACGGCTCCTGGACGGGTTCGTTCAGGACGGCCAAGAAGCCCGGCGGCTTCATCTCGGTCCGCGCGAGCGCCGGGACGGACAGCGGTTACAGCGTCAAGAACGAGATCATCCGGGCGTACGGCCTGCGATGAACCGCTCTGTCGGGTCCCGGGGAGGCGACTCCCCGGGCCCCTTCCCCCCGCACCAGCTCCCACCAGGGACTATTCAGGGTCTGCCGCCATGGCGCATACTCTCCCCGCTGCGGCAAGCGGAAGAGAGTCGGTCGCCGATGCTGGATGTTCTGGGCCTTGAACCCGATGACGAGCGGGTCTACCGGGCGCTGCTCGGACGGCCGGACTCCACCGCGGACCTGCTCTCCGACCACGTCGTCCTCCCGTATGCCCACGTCGACAAGGCCTTGTCCCGTCTGGTCGGGTGGGGACTGGTGACGAGGTCGGCGGACGACCGGTTCACCGCCGCGCCGCCGGCCATGGCGCTCGGCGCTCTCATCAGCCAGCGCCGGGACGGGCTGCGTATGGCCGAGCACGCCCTCGTGACCTTCGCCGAGGAACACCGAGCGGCGATGACCGGGAGCAGCATCAGCGATCTGATCGAGGTCGTCTCGGGCGTCGACGCCATCCGCCATCGCTTCCTGCAGGTGCAGCAGGCGGCACGTACGCAGGTCCGATCCTTCATCACCGCACCGTTCGTCGCCCTGCCGCCCGACGAGAACACCGCCGAACCCGTGGCCATCGGCCGAGGCGTGCAGTTCCGGGCGGTGCTGGACCAGGCCGTGCTGGCAGAGCCGGGCATCATCGACGACGCGATCGATTCGCTCCGCAAGGGCGTGCAACTCCGTGTCGCCGACCAGCTGCCGATGAAACTCGTGCTGGCCGACGCCGATCTCGGTCTTGTCCCGCTCGCGGTCACACCGGACGGGGAGCCCGGCGCCGTGCTGCTGCACCGCAGCGGTCTGCTGGACGCGCTGGACGCTCTGTTCGAGACGGTATGGCACTCCGCGCACCCGCTCGCGCTGTCGGCCGCGGCCGGAGAGTCCGAATCCACCGTCGCGGTCGGTCCGCAAGGCCCGACCGAGCTCGACCGCAGGATGCTCGCGCTGCTCCTGGCCGGCATGACGGACCTGACGGCCGCGACCCAACTCGGCCTGTCACCGCGCACGCTGCACCGGCGGCTGCGTCGTCTCATGGACATGGCCGGAGTCCGGACCCGCATGCAGCTCGGCGCCTTCGCGGTGCGAAACGGCTGGGCGGAGCCTCTCGGAACGTGACCGGCACGTGGTCAGACCCTCCAGCGCCACACCGAGGGCCGCGGCAGCATCCCGCTCGACAGACGGGAAAAGCCGGGTCGGACGGCGCCGTGGCTGCGACCGCCGTCCGACCCGGAGTCTTCAGGCGGCGGCGCTCACGGCCTGCCCGTTCTCGTGCTCGCAGGCGTCGTCGATTCCGTACGTCTCCCAGTCCGGGAACTCGTCCACGGCGGGCACGTCTTCGCCCGGCCCGAGGAGGCAGGCTTCGAGAGCGGCCCGCAGAGCGTCGGCGCGCAGGCCGGTGCCGATGAAGACGAGCTCCTGGCCCTGCGTGGTGTCCGGTCCGCGGGCGCCCGAAGGTTCGAAGCGGGCGACGGCGCCGGCCTGGGACCAGAGGCCGGTCACGCGAGGGCGGCTGGCGAGCCAGAAGAAACCCTTGGAGCGCAGGATCTGTCCGAACGTGCCGCTGTCGAGGCCCTTGGTGACGAAGGTCCACAGCCGGCCGGGGTGAAAGGGGGCGTCGGCGCGGAAGACGAGCGAGGAGATTCCGTACTCCTCGGTCTCCGGGACGTGGTCGCCGTTGAGCTCCTTGACCCAGCCCGGGGCCTGCTGAGCACGTTCGACGTCGAACAGGCCGGTGCCCAGAACCTGTTCGAGGGCCACCTGGCCGCGGACGGCGGGAACGAGCCTCGCCTCAGGGTTCAGTCGCGAGAGCGTCGCGCGGAGCCCGGCGACCTCGGTCGGCCCGACCAGGTCGAGCTTGTTGAGGACGATGACGTCCGCGAACTCGATCTGGTCCATGAGGAGGTCGCTGACGGTGCGCTCGTCGTCCTCGTACTGGTCGAGGCCGCGGGCGGTGAGTTCGTCGCCGCCGGCGAGCTCCGGCAGGAAGTTCGCCGCGTCCACGACGGTGACCATGGTGTCGAGGCGTGCGAGGTCCCCCAGGGTGGCACCGTCGTCGCGCGGGAACGAGAACGTGGCCGCCACGGGCATCGGCTCGGAAATCCCGCTGGACTCGATGAGGAGGTAGTCGAAGCGCCCTTCGCGGGCCAGCCGGTCGACCTCCTCCAGTAGATCGTCGCGCAAGGTGCAGCAGATGCACCCGTTGGTCATTTCGACCAGTCGCTCCTCGGTGCGGGACAGTGCGGCCTCTCCGCCGCGCACGAGCGCGGCGTCGATGTTGACCTCGCTCATGTCGTTGACGATGACCGCGACGCGCAGGCCCTCGCGGTTGCCCAGGACGTGGTTGAGCAGGGTGGTCTTGCCGGCTCCGAGGAATCCGGACAGGACGGTGACCGGGAGTGGTGTGTCGGCCGGGCGTGCCATCGGCTCAGCCCTCGGGGCGCAGCAGGCCGCGTTCGTACGCCTTCACCAGTCGCTGCGGGACCTGGTACACGGAGCCGTCGACCGTGACCGGGACGAGCTGCGGCGTTGTGGCCTTCCACTGGGCCCGGCGGTGGCGGGTGTTGCTGCGGGACATCTTCCGCTTGGGGACGGCCATCGGGATCTCCTGTGAGGTGTCGAAGGTGCTCGCCGCGAGCTTATATGAAAACGACGACCGTTTTCAATTACGGCCTGACAATGCGGCGTGGGGGAGCAGCGCGGAATCCAGCGCGTGATGTCGTTGCGTCGCTCGCCGTGCTCACGGATCTGGCCGCAGTCCGGCCGGGCACCGCCCCGCACTTTCGGCCAACACTCCGGTCGATCATGGGATTTGACGCGTCGTCCTGCTAGCTTCGGCCTCAGTCTGACGGAGTCGGGGGGGACTCATGGGACGGGAACGGGGCACAGGTGCGTACGCGCACCCCTGCGCGGCGAGCGCCGCGTGGGGAACGGGTGGCACGGGCGGGACGCGCCGGTGAGTACGCCCACGCCGAGCCCGAGCCCGACCGCCACGGCGTCGCCGAGTCCCAGCCCGAGCCCGCAGCCCACCGCGACACCGACACCCGGCACGACGCATCCGCCGTCGCCGGGGCAGCCTTCGGGCACGCCCAGCCCCGAGCCGACACCGTCGCCGAGCCCGAACGCGCCGCCGACCCCTCCGGTCTCCGGCCCGCCGCCCCAGCTTCCTCCGTCCCCCGCGCCCCCGGTGACCAGCCCCTGGACGGGCCCCGGCGGCTTCGACGTCCAGCCGCTTCACCTGTACCAGGTGTCGACGGCCCTCGCCGTGGAGCAGCAGTCGTTCCACAAGGCGCTCGTACAGTTCCTCGACGTCCACGCCGGCTACTCCAAGGTCGGCGGATCCGGCACCGTCACAGCCGAGTTCGCCACCCAGTACGCCGCGGTCGTCGCCCTGCTCATGGAGGTGCACGGCAAGGCCGTGGTCGCCGTCGGCGGCGCGGCGGTCGGCTTCACCACCACGGCCAACAACTTCCGGCAGGCGGACGCGGCCACCCACCCGCTCAATCCACCCTTCACGCCACAGCCGCCGCCGCAGGTCATCACCGCCCCGCCGGGGTACACGGCTCCGCCGCCGTTCGGCGTGCGCGACGGCAACCCCGTCGACGACTTCGCCGACGTCTTCGACGGCGACATCCCCGGCTCCCTGATGCGTACGGTCATCGAGGAGGCGCTGCGCAGCGGCCGCGCGCTGGAGATCCTGCCACTCCCGAACTACCTCAGGGTCAACGAGCTCTCGCAGGCCTGGCTGCCGTACCAGACGGGCATCGGCATCATCCAGGGACAGCTCACCGGCACCGTCGACGCCATCACGGACCATGCCAACGGGGACTGGCACGGGGCGATGCTGCAGTTCGTGTCGTCGGTCTGGGGCACGAAGGCGTGGGGCAAGAACACGGCCGGCTACGAATGGGCGCACAAGCCGCCGACCGGCGCGGGCACGAGCCTCCCGGTCTTCGGTGTCCTCAGCACCACGGCCCAGATCCTGGCCCAGGCCATCCGCTCGTACGCGGAGGCCGCGGAGAAGGTCCGCACCGAGCTGCGCGAGATCCTGTACCAGGCCTTCAAGGACGCCCTGGCTCTCCTCGACGTGACCGACCTCAAGAGCTTCTTCGGGGACTTCTTCGAACGCCTCAAGAAGTTGTGGAAGGGCCTGGGCGCCGCGGTGCTCCTCAGCATCGACACGGACGCCGTCAACAAGGCCGTCGACGCCTACGAGACCACGCTGCGGGCCCAGACGACAAAGGTGAAAGGCCTTCTCGAACCGCTGCGTGAGGCCTCGCGCGCCGTGCCGACCTTTCAGTCGCAGTCAGCCAGGGCGGAGGCGTTCGGCGCGCGCTCGCTCTTCGAGTTCGACCGGTCGATCGTCCCGCTCAACGAGCAGTCGCGGGACCCGAACAGCAGGTTCGGCATCGACCTCGCCTCGATGGAGTGGGAGCGCAACGACTTCCAGCCCCCACCCCCCGAGGCACTCAGGACCGGGAAGGAGGCCCACACGATCGACAAGCACATCGGACTCACCCCCCAGCAGCTGATGCACCGGCTGCGTGACCAGGGCGGCGCCGACGCGTCGACGTTCCGCGACCTTCCGTCCGCTGAGCAGTACGTGCAGAGCGCGGTGAACGACCCGGCGAGGAGGAGCGAGCTGGAAACCTGGATGCGCAACCAGGAGAGGAAGGTCGCCGACGGCACCTTCAAGCCCGGATCCGTCAAGGCCTGGGACTTCCCCGTCACGGACGCGAACGGGCAGCAGGTGGCCGTCGGGACCTCGGTGAGCCAGGCGGACTTCGCCTCGTCGGGATACTCGGCCCAGGCAAAGAACGTGCACACGGTGCACGTGGTCCTCGCCTACTCGCCCGAGTCGAAGTCCTTCTACGTGCTCACCGCCTATCCGAAGGCCCCTTAGCATGCCTCAGGTGACCGAACCGACTGACGCCGTACTCACCAGCGGGGTGCTGGCCCGCCTCGTCGACCTTGCCGTGGCCTCGCGGAACCCGGGGGCCGCCCCGTTGGAGGACGAGCTCCAGCGCTTCTCCCGGCTGATGCAGGACTCGCACACGATCGCCTGGGTGATGCCCTTCGACGCGGTGGCCTCGCTCCTCGACGGACTGGCGAGCGATTACGGCACGGAGCGGTTCAGCACCAGACCGGCCGATTTCCGTGAGCGGCTCGCCCGGGCGGCTGGCGACGACCCCGTCGACGCCTTCCTGCGTTCCCTGGCGGAACTCGTCCGCGACCCCTGGTTCGGCGTCTTCCCGGGCTACGACGAACTGCCGCTCTCCCAGTGGGAGGCGCTCGCCCGTTTCGACGTCGTCAACGAGTTCGCGTCACAACTGCCCACCGGTGAGTACGGCAGCGACCCGGAGGTGTCGGCACGTGAGCTGGTCGCCATGGATCACCCCGACTGCCACGGCAGAATCGCCGATCTGGCCGGCCAACTCCAGCGCGTCCTCTACATGTTCCGTTCGTCCGCCGAGCTCGACGAGGCTTTCGCGCCCGTCATGCCGTCGGTGACGAGCGCACGGCTGCGGCTGCTCCTCGACGCCGTCCACGCCCACTTCGCCGAGCAGCACTGACCCACCGACCCGCCAACCCACCACCCCCTCGCACCGGAAGGAGCCGCCGCCATGCCCATCGAGCCGAACCTCGCCGTGACGGACGAGGACCTGAAGCGTCTCGCGGACGACCTGGACGCCATGCGGACGCACATCGACGGCCAGGTGCGCCGGATGGACGCGCTCGTCGACCGGGCCGAGGCGCGATGGCGCAGCGAGGCGGCGACGGCGTACCGGAAGCTGCACCGCGAGGCCGGGGCCGACGCCGTGCGGGTCCGGGAGATCCTGGGAGTCCTGGCGCAAGCGGTCCGGATGAGCCGGGACGGGTTCACGCGCCAGGAGCTGGACCTCCTGCGGGAGTTCCGGGCGGGGATGAGGAAGGTCGACATCGACGCCGAGGTACGCGAACTGTCCGGTGAGGGGCCGGGGGGCGCGGGCCCCGGCGGCGCAGCGGCGCCGACCAGCAGGATCAACGACATCTGAACATGCATCTGAACGTCCGTACGGCAGGGGGAATCGTGAACGACGACGGCTCGATCACCGTCGACCTGGTCGCGCTGCGCGAGATAGCCGGCGACCTCGAGGACATCGTGAAGAGGCTCAACGAGCGCCTGAGCGCGCTGTACGACCGCACGGTGCCGGTCGTCCTCGCCTGGCAGGGCGAGGCCCGCGAGGCCTTCGTGGACGAACTCGACCGATGGGACCGGCAGATGGAGGACCTGCAGGCAGCGCAGAAGTGGCTGCACGCCGTCGTCACCACCGGGCACGCCAACTACTCCGCCGCTCAGCGGGCCACCCTGCGCGGCTGGGGCGGGGCCTGACATGACGACACCTCCCGCACCCTCCGCAGGACCCGTCCGCGCGCGTGCCGACCGCGCCGCGACCTTCCCGGACCGGGTGACCGCCCAGTGGGCCACCCAGCAGGTGATCTCGCTGAACGAGCAGGTCATCCACCGCTGGCTCGCCCAGTCCACCCGGCAGCGGCTCGTGATCGAGGCCGCCTGGCCCTCGCGGCCCGATCCGGTGGGCACTCTGCTCACCTCCGGGATGGAGCTGGCCGGCCAGGAGCCGATCCCGGTGCGCGCCGCCCGGGTCGTCCTGCGGCGGACCGGATCCGGAGGGCCCGGAACGTACCCCTTCACCGTGCACTCCTCCCTGCCTGTCGACCTGTAGAGGCTCCCGTGTCCCTGAACCCCGCCGAGCACGACCGCAAGTACGGCGAGCTCGACCAGGTCGTCCGCGCCCACCTGGGCCTCGGTCCGTACGCCCCCGAGGCGGTGGCCGGCTATCTGCGGCAGACCTGGCGCACCCGGCCCTGGGCCATCGCCGTCGCGGCCGAGCAGCTCCGCGTCTACGCCGCCAATCCGCCCGGGCGGCTGCGGCAGCGGCTGGGCGAGTACTACCGGCTGCCCGATGTGGGGCTGCCGCCCGAAGACATACGGGACTGGCTCACGGGCCTCGCCGACCGACTCGACGAGAGCCTGGCGAACGGCGAGGCGCCACCGCCCGCCGCGCCCACGACGCCATGGGAGTGGCGGGCCCGCTTCCCCGAGCTGGCGCAACTGCTCGGCGGATGGTTCTCGCAGGACATGCCGGACGAGTTCGGTGATCACGAGGCCGCACTCGCCGACTACCTGGAGGGCACCGACACGGGGCTCGTCGCCCAGCTGACGGGGGAGCTGCACGACCTCCTCGCCCTCGGCCTCGACGAGGACGGCCTGGCCCTGGCGCTGGTGACGCTCGGCGCGGAGGTCGAACCCCCGGCGCCGTTCACGCCCGGCGCCTGGCTCGCCACGCTCGCCGTACGGCTGCGCGGCTGACCGGCCGCTCGCACCTGCTCCAGAAGCCATGCCCCGGCCGTACCGGGTCGAAAAAATGGCTTGAGCCCGGGCGGCGGCGCCGACAGGATCGGGGGGACACCGATGAGTTCTTCCCGGCGCCGCGGTCTGTTGGTGTGACCTGCTATGTGCGGAGGACACTCACATGACGGAAGGCGCCATGCTCGCACCACACGCAACACCCACCCTCTCGCCCGACCGTGTCACCGCCGTGCTGCGGATCCTCGTGCTGTCCACGTTCGTCGTTCTCCTCAACGAAACGATCATGGTGAACGCGATCCCGCGACTCATGCGCGAGTTCGAGGTCACCGCGGCAGCCGCAGGGTGGCTGTCCACGGCCTTCATGCTCACCATGGCCGTCGTCATCCCGGTGACCGGGTGGTTCCTCCAGCGCGTGACGACCCGGACCGCCTTCGGCCTGGCCATGGCGCTGTTCCTCGCCGGCACGGCGCTGGCCGCGGCCGCGCCCGCCTTCCCCGTGCTCCTGGTCGCCCGCGTCATCCAGGCCAGTGGCACCGCCGTCATGATGCCGCTGCTCATGACGACGCTGATGACCCTCGTGCCCCCGCACGACCGCGGCCGCGTCATGGGCAACATCACCCTCGTCATCTCCGTCGCCCCCGCCCTCGGCCCCGCGGTCTCCGGCGTGCTGCTCCAGCTGGGAACGTGGCGCCTGCTGTTCCTGGCGGTACTGCCCATCGCCGGAGCCATGGCGATAGTCGGTCAGCGCAGACTGATCAACATCGGCGAGCCGCAGGCCGGCCCGATCGACTGGTTGTCCGTCCCTCTGGCGGCAGCGGGCTTCGGCGCCCTGGTCTACGGCCTGAGCGGCCTCGGCGCCGGGGACGAAGCCCCGGCGGTCGTGCCCCCGGAGGCCACGACCCTGGTCGGTGCCGTGCTCGTAGGCCTGTTCATCTGGCGGCAGCTTGCACTGCAGCGCTCGTCCACGCCGCTGCTGGACCTCCGCGCCCTGACGTTTCGGCACTTCTCCGTGGCCCTCGGCCTGATGTGCCTGTCTTTCATGGCGCTCATGGGTGCGTTCATCCTGCTGCCGATCTACTTGCAGGAGGTGTGCGGCCTGACCTCACTGCAGACCGGGCTGCTCCTCATCCCCGGCGGCCTGACCATGGGCCTGCTCGGACCGCAGGTCGGAAAGCTCTACGACCGGCTCGGCGCACCACGACTGGTCGTCCCCGGAGCCGTACTCACAGCGCTCTGCCTCGCGCTGTTCGCCCTCACGGGCGCACAGACCTCGCCGTGGCTGGTGCTCGCCCTGCACGTGGCACTGAGCGTCGGCATGGCGTTCGTCTTCACGCCCGTCTTCACCTCCGGCCTGTCCGTGCTTCCGCCGCACCTCTACCCCCACGGCTCCGCCATCCTGGGCTCGCTCCAGCAGGTTGCGGCCGCCGCCGGCACCGCCCTGGTCATCAGCGTCATGTCGGGACGCGCCGCCACGGCGGCAGCCGATGGCGCCGACCCCACGGAGGCCCTGGCCACGGGCATCCGGTGGGGATTCGGTATCGGCGCCGTGCTCGGAGGGCTGACGGTGCTGGTCGCGCTGCTGGTCCGTACTCCGCCCGTTCCGCAACAACCCGATGCGCCAGAGGTTCAGGACGAAGACGGCACCACGACGAAGAAGACCGCCCGTACACCCACCTAGCGGCCTGGAGGTCATCGGTGAGGGGGCCGGCGTGGTCGACGTCGGCACCGGGGGCCACGACAGCCAGATGGGAACACCGGCGGTCCGAGCCCACGGCTGCGGCCGACCAGGTGCTGCCCGGCCTTCGTCCGAACGGAGAGGCCGGGCAGCGCGGCAGGCGTTCCTCAGACCACGGAGAGCAGGTCCACCACGAAGACGAGTGTGGAACCCGCCGGGATCAGCGGCGAGGGGGACTGGTTGCCGTAACCGAGGCGTGGGGGCACGATGATCTCGCGCCGGCCACCGACCTTCATCCCCCTGATCCCCCGGTCCCAGCCCTTGATGACCCTGCCGCCACCCACGGCGAACTTGAAGGGCCGGCCCTGGTCCCAAGAGGCGTCGAACTCCCTTCCGGACTCGAAGGTGACCCCGACGTAGTGAACCTGGACGACCCTGCCCGGCTTCGCCTCAGGCCCGTCCCCGACGACGAGGTCCCGGATGGTCAGCTCGGGGGGAGCGTCGCCCTCCGGAAGGTCGATCTTGGGCTTCGTCGGTTCACTCATTCTTGCCGCCTCATTCCTCTCCGCCGGAAGCCCTCGTACGGGCCGGCCGGGCGCATGGTCGGTCCCATGCGGCAGGTGGAGACGCTACCGAGAACGCTGATCGGCTGAAGCGCATCACGTCGTCGACGGCGCTGCCACAGGCCCCGGGGCCGCGTCCAGCCTCCGCGGACACTCCTCGGAAGGGACCATTTAGGATGACGACCGCGCGTTGATGACGCATGCGGTTGACGTCACACGCGGTCGTGCCGGTTGTTCGGTCTTTCGTCCGTGAGACGTCCGGCCGGATGCGTCCGGGTAGCTGTTCTACGGGGGAGAGTTTCGGTGTTCGGAATCATCAGGCCATGCCGTCATCGGCTGGGCGACGGCTTGCGTACCGAGTGGATGGCGCACTTGTGCGGGCTGTGCCTGACGTTGCGCGGAGAGTACGGGCAGTTCGCGAGGGTGGCCACCAACTACGACGGCCTGATCGTCTCCGTACTGACCGAGGCGCAGTCGGAGCGCACCGGCGACTGGCGGCGAGGGGCGGGTCCGTGCCCGCTGCGCGGGATGCGATCGGCGGACGTGGCGCAGGGCGAGGGCGCGCGGCTGGCGGCGACGGTGTCGCTTGTGCTGGCTGCCGCGAAGATACGTGACCATGTGGCCGACGGCGACGGCCTGTTGGGACGCCGCCCGGTGGCACTGGCGGCACGCCGGATCGCCCACGGCTGGGACCGTGCGGGGGCCGCGGGCGGCGAACGGCTCGGTTTCGACACCGCGGTGCTGCTCGAGGCTGTCGAGCGCCAGCCGCAGATCGAGCGGTCGACCGGCCGAGGCAGCTCGCTGCTGACGGTCACGGAGCCCACGGAGACGGCGACCGCCGCCGCCTTCGCGTACACCGCCGTACTCACCGACCGCCCGGACAATGCGGAACCGCTGGCGGAAGCCGGCCGTCTGTTCGGTCGACTGGCGCATCTGTTGGACGCGGTGGAGGATCTGGACGCGGACGCCGAGTCGGGCGCGTGGAACCCGATCGCCGTGACCGGCGCGGACCGCGCCGAGGTGCGCAGGCTCTGCGACGACGCCGTTCGTGGAATCCGGCTTGCCCTGTCCGACGCCGTGTTCGTCGACGGGCGGCTCGTACAGGCGCTTCTGGGCGGCGAGTTGGAGCGTGCCGTCGATCGAGTCTTCGACCCCCGGCATCGCCACCACCGGCACGGCCGCCAGGAGCGGGGCCTGCGCATGCTGCCTTGGCTGGGTCGCCGCACGGCGACGGAAGAGCTTTCGGAGACCGGCACGGGTGCGGCTTGCGGCGTGGGCGCGCTCGAGGGTGCGGCCCCGGAGGGTGCGCCGACGGCGTCGGGCCGGCCGCCGGAGGGGCAGTGTCGGCGGTGTCGCGAGTACCGCCGACTGTGCGGCGATTGCAGGCTGTGCTCGAACTGCTGCCGCTGCGACGACGACGCGGACCCGGGTGAGGGAGAGTCCTGGCAGTTCGGCGAGGGCAACGGCAGCGGCGGCTCGAGCCGCGATGCTTCCGGCAGGGACGGTTCCAGCAGGGACGGTTCCGGCAGGGACGGTTCCGGGGGTGACGGCTGGTTCGGCGGGCATGGCGGCGGCAACTCGGGCGGCTCCTCCGGCGGTTCGGGCGGAGGCCACGGGTCCGGTGGTTCCGGCGGGGGCTCGGGTGACGGCTGCGGCGGGGGCTGCTGCAACCCGTGCAAGTGCTGCTGCGACTGCTGCGACTGAACAACGGATGCGGGGGCGGTCAGGAGCCTCGGGTCTGCGACGAAGCGCACGCAGGTCGGGCCCATGGACGCGTGCATCCTGAAAGCGCCTGACCCGGAGACGGCTCCTCACCGGCGAGCGGCCCACCAGGCTTCCTGGTGGGCCGCGTCGTTCGTGGGGTGCGCACTCGTGTCCATGCCGCCGTTTGCGTCAACATCAGGCTGATTCCATTCGAAAACCTTCGCACGGCACGGGTGTTGCGGAGTGCTGTTCACTTGGGCGTATTACTCTTCCTTGACTCGTCCATGGGCTTGCTTTGGTGAAGCTCATGGTGGTTCGACCGGAGGGAGGAGAGCGCCGATATGTCGTCCGTCCGTGTGTCCGCGGCCCTGCGCACGGCCCTCCTCCTTGTCCTCGCCCTCGTCTGCGCCGGCCTCCAACTCACCCCCGTCGGGCCCGCGACACAGCTTCACCGGCCCTCCCCCCAGCATGTCGCTCCGGCCGCGGCATTCGAATCCGCACACGCAGGGGGCGGCGAGGCCGACATCCCCAGCGGCTCCGTGCTCCACCGTGACCGGCGGCGGCCCGTCACCGCGACCGCGGGCCTTTCCGGTCCGGCGCTCGTCGCTCGCGCCGCCCCCCTCGCGGATCCGCCGGCCTCCCGCCCCGGTGGCTGGGACACCCGTCCGAGACCGCTCGACTCCCACGACTCCTCCGCCCTGCAGGTGTTCCTCTGCTGACGGACGGCACCACCCTGCGCCGACCTGTCAGCCCGACGCGCCCCACGGCGCGCCAGGAGGAAACATTCATGCAGCCCCTCATCGACAACGCCCGCCGATTCGGACAGCGCCCTGAGGAGTTCGCCCCGCACGCCGCGGGCCAGTCCCCGGCCGTCCTGTTCATCACCTGCTCCGACTCCAGGGTCGTACCCGCCCTGATCACCGGCGCCCGGCCCGGCCAGCTCTTCGAGCTGCGCACGGCGGGCGGCATCGTGCCCCCGTACGGCACCGGCCACCCCAGCGGGGAGGCCGCCACCATCGAGTACGCCGTCGAGGCACTCGGTGTCGAGGACGTGGTCGTCTGCGGGCACTCCCACTGCGGCGCGGTGGGCGCCCTCGTCCGCGGCGACGACCTGAGCGCCGTGCCTGCCGTACGGGACTGGCTCGCCCACGCCGCCCCGGACGGCGCCCCGGGGCGCGCCGACGACCCGGCCGTCACCGACGCCGTGCACGGCCACGTCCTCGCCCAACTGCTCCGCCTGCGCTCCTATCCGTGCGTGGAACGGCGGCTGTCGGACGGCCGGCTCCGCCTCCGCGGCTGGTACTACGAGGTGCACACCGGTGCCGTCCTGGAGTACCGCTCCGGAGCCGATGCCTTCGAGGCGCTGTGAAAAGGGGGCTCCGGATGCTGCGTTCCTTCCCTTTCCTGCGGCAGGACGTCGCCGCCTCGCTCGTCGTCTTCCTCGTCGCCCTCCCGCTCTGCCTCGGCGTCGCCGTCGCCTCGGGCGTCCCGGCCGAACTGGGCCTCATCACCGGCATCGTCGGCGGTGTCGTCACCGGCCTGATGCGGGGCAGCAGCCTCCAGGTCTCCGGTCCGGCGGCCGGCCTCACCGTCCTCGTCCTCGAGGCGGTCCGCTCCTTCGGCCTGGCCGCGCTCGGAGTCATCGTGCTGGTGGCCGGCCTGCTGCAGATCGCCATGGGCCTCCTCCGGTGGGGCCGCTGGTTCCGTGCGATCTCGCTCTCCGTCGTCGAGGGCATGCTCGCGGGCATCGGCCTGGTCATCATCGCCGGGCAGCTCTACGCCGCGGCGGGCATCCCCGCCCCGGACTCCGGACTCGACAAGCTCACCGGTCTGCCGGGAGCCCTGGCCGAGGCCCTGGGCAGCCCGACGGCCCTCGCGTCGCTCGCCGTCGGGGCCGGCACCGTCCTCCTCATCGTCGGCTGGCGGCGTGTGCCGCACCGGGCCCGGGCGGTTCCCGGCGCCCTGGTGGCGGTACTGCTGGCAGCCCTCGCGACCGCCCTGTTCGGCCTTCCGGTGGAGACCGTGCGGGTCAGCGGCGTGCTGGAGGCGGTCCATCTGCCGGGCTCGGAAGCCCTCTCCTCCCTGGCCGACCCGGCCCTCCTCGGCACGGTCGTCGCGTTCGCCCTGATCGCCTCCGCCGAATCGCTGTTCAGCGCGGCGGCGGTCGACCGGCTCCACTCGGGACCGCGCACGGACTACGACAAGGAACTCGTCGCACAGGGCGCGGGCAACACGCTGTGCGGTCTGCTCGGCGCCCTGCCGCTCACCGCGGTCATCGTGCGCAGCTCGGCCAACGTCGAGGCCGGAGCCCGGACGAAGGCGTCCCGGATCCTGCACGGTGTCTGGCTGCTGCTCTTCGTCGCCCTGCTGCCCGCCGTTCTCGCGTACATCCCGCTGGCGGCGCTGGCCGGGATCCTCGTGCACGCCGGCTGGAAGCTCATCCCCTTCAAGGGCGTCATGAGGCTGTGGCGACGTCACCGGGGCGAGGCCTTCGTCCTCGTGGCGACGGCGGCGGCGATCGTCTCGGTCGGCATGTTCGAAGGAGTCCTGATCGGCCTCGTCCTGTCGGTCGGGAAGGCCGCCTGGGAGGCGTCGCACCTGCGGATCGAACAGAGCGACGACGGGCGCGACGCGGTCCGTGTGCGGCTCCAGGGGACGGTCACCTTCCTCCGGCTGCCCCAGATACTCGACAGCCTGGAAGCCCTGCCGAGCGACCGACGGGTGGTCCTGGACCTCTCCGGTGTCCACCACCTCGACCACGCCTGCCGGGCCGCGCTGGAGGCGTGGGCCGAACGGCACAGCGGCGCCGACGCCGAAGCCGTACGCGCCGACACGGCCCCGAACCGCCGCGAGGACGCGACCGCAGCCTCGGTGAGCAGCTCGCACTGACCGCGTCCACCGAGGCGGGACTCGGGGACTCCCGACAGTGGACCGAGCCTGGCTGTCAAGAGGCGCCTGACGGGCAGAAGCCCAGGTCAGGCGCCTCTTGGCGTGCCCATGGAGGAAGCCGAGCTTCTTCGGTGAGCAGCTCACCAGGAAGGTGTTCCTACACGGCAGGCCATGGAAGCCCGGGGGAATGGCTGCCCTCGGGCGCCGAGCCGAGATCCGCCACGATCACCCTCGCCCACCCGGAGGCCCCCTGACGGCGCAACAGATCCGCGACTACGGGCGCGAATCACGGCTGCGCCGGTACGCGGCGCGGGCTCAGAGCTCCGGAGGATGTGTGGTCAGCCAGTGCCGCGCGATCTGTTCCCGCGTCGCGATCCACGCTCCGCCGCGTTGCGTGACGTGCCGCAAGAAGCCGTCAAGCGCGCGAATGCGGCCGGGACGCCCGATGATGCGGCCGTGCAGGCCGACACTCATCATGCGGGGGCGTTCGGCGCCCTCCGCGTGCAGAACGTCGAAGGTGTCGACGAGGTACGTGAGCATGTCGTCCGCTGTCGTGAACCCATGGACGATCAGGAACTTGAAGTCGTTCGCGTCGAGGCTGTACGGCACCACGAGGTGCGGCCGGCCGGATGCCTCCACGTAGAAGGGCAGATCGTCCGAGTAGTCATCGGAGTCGTAGAGGAAACCGCCTTCCTCGACGACGAGGCGCCGTGTCGCGGAACTTGTCCGGCCGGTGTACCAGCCGACGGGCCGGCGTCCGACGAGTCGCTCGATCGTCGCGGTCGTGCGCGCGATATCGGCGCGCTCGACGTCCTCGGGCACGGCGCGGTAGTCGATCCAGCGCCAGCCGTGCCCTGCCACCTCCCAGCCGGCGGCTCCCATCGCCCGCGCGGCATCCGGATTGCGCTCCAGGGCCAGTCCGACGGCGTGGACGGTGAGTGGCACACGGTAGGCACCGAGCGTGCGATGAATGCGCCAGAACCCGGAGCGAGCGCCGTAGGCGAACATCGCCTCGACGTTCAGATCACGGTCGCCGACCACCGGCGGCGCACCGACGACCTCGTGCAGGAACCCCTCTGAGGCCGGGTCGCCGTCAAGGACGTTGCGCTCGCCGCCCTCCTCGAAGTTGAGAACAAGACTGACGGCGACGCGAGCGCCCCCGGGCCAGGCGGCATGCGGCGGCTCGGCGCCGTAGCCGACGAGGTCGCGCTGGTGCTCGGACACGGGCGGCACGCTACCGGTGATCGACGACCGTCCGGGCGACGCGCTGCGACGCCATTCCGGGGATCCACGCGTCTGTCGCAGCACGGTCCGCCATGGGCAGCCCGGCTCCGGTGTGCTGTCCATGGCGTGCCGGCCGGACCTTGCTCGGTCGGGCACGACGCCGTATGCCGACCGGACGGGCTACCGGAACTCACGGACCGTCCGATTCCTACCACTACGCACCTATGATGCCCGCACCATCTCATCGTCCCGAAGGAGTAACTCGTGGCATCTCGTCTCAACCCGTACATCAGCTTCACCGGCGACGCGCGGCAGGCCATGGAGTTCTACAAGAGTGTCCTGGGCGGCGATCTCAGGCTCAGCGGTTACGGCGAGTTCGGCTCCGAGGTGCCGCCTGGATACGACGACAAGATCATGCACGCCATGCTCGAGACCTCCGGCGGAATGACGCTGATGGGCGCCGACGTGCCGCCGGGCATGGAGCACAAGACCGGGACCAACTTCGCGGTGAGTCTGAGCGGCGACGACGCGGACGAGCTCAGAGGCTACTGGGAGAAGCTGTCCGCCGAGGGCGCCGTCTCCGTGCCCCTGGAGAAGCAGATGTGGGGCGACGTGTTCGGCATGTGCACGGACAAGTTCGGCATCACGTGGATGGTCAACATCAGCGAGCAGGGCTGACCGCGACCACGAACCACAGCGTCACCGCAGCGCCCTGACCCGAGCGGGGACGGCAAGCCGCAGCCCGAGGAGCGGGTGCCACCGCCGGGTCCCGGGCGGTAGTCAGGCACGTCAGGCAGCCGTGTTCAGCGCCCGCCAGTCGGGAGGACAGTTCGAGATGAATGACAGGTGGTCGGTCGCGGCGGCTTGAAACAGTTCACGGCGGTGGGCCCGAAGGTCCACCGCCGGATCAGGAGACGCCTCCGGGCACTGACGGGATCCAATCCCGACCGGGCTGCTGTCCATAGGTCCGGAGGTGAGCGCACGGGGAGCGGGTGCTCGCCGTTGCCCTGCACCCCCACCTGATGCCGGGCAGGTCACTGCGTGGGCGGTCCTCACGTCGGGTCCGGCCCGGTGCGCCCACGGGGCGGCGCAGCGCACGCTGGACACGCCTCACCTCCAGTCTCCGAACCTCTCGAAGAACGCCTCCGCGGAGCGCACACTCGCTGCCGCGACGGCGCCCCGTTGCGCCTCCCAGTCGCCGGCGAACGCCTCGACCAGCACCTCCGCAGCCCTGGGCGTACCGATCACCTTGCGCAGGCACTCCTCGCGGCGCGAGCCGTCGAAATGGACGAGCGCCACCCGTGCCACGTTGTACGCGCGGCTCGCGGAGCTCAGACGGTAGGGCGGGTACGGGCGGAACCGGTGCTCCAGCCGTGCCGACGGGACGGCCAGCACGTCGATCCCGGCGCGCCAGGCCCGCAGGCTGAAGTCGACGTCCTCAAGCCCCAGCTCGCGAAAGGTCCCGAAGCCGCCGAGCCGCTCGAACACCGCCCGCCGCACCGCCAGGCAGCCGCCCGGCGCGATGGGCACCGGGTACAGGGCGCCGTCCGGCCGCGGAGGCAGCCAGCGCACCCGCAGGTCGGCGTCGATCAGGCGGGCGCCGCAGCCCAGCGCCGATCCGCCGAAGTCGCGCAGGGCCGGTGCGAGGACGGCATCGGGTCCGGCGGCCAGCGCGGCCCGCAGCCGGCCGAGGCAGTCCCGCTCCAGCCGGCAGTGCGCGTCCAGGAACAGCAGGTGCGTGCCCCGGGCGAGCCGGGCGCCCGCGTTGCGGGCCGCTGCGACGCCGCTGCGCGGGATGCGGCGTACCACGACCCCTCGCGCGCGCCACTCCTCCACCTCCAAGGCGGCACAACTGCCGTCGGTGCCGCCGTCGTCGATGATGATGGTCTCGTCGGCGACGTCCGACCCGGCGAACACGGACCTCAGGGTCTCGTGCAGCTCCGCGCCCTCGTCCAGGCTCGCGATCACCAGCGAAACGGTCACCGACCCCCCAACAGGCCCCCGCTCCGCCCCGGACGCCGTGCGGGTCATTCCAGCGGGGGGCCGGGCGTGCCGGGCGGAACTCCCCCGGGAGGAGAGGTGGCGACCAGGTCGATCAGCCCGGGCAGCATGGCCGCGTACCGGATCGAGTCCTGCAGGTAGGCCGTGAGCCCGGCGCTCAGCGCGAAGTGGTAGGAGCTCAGCCGGTCGAGCTCGCCGCCGTCCAGGCCGAGTGCCAGCAGGTCGCCGAGCCTCAGCCGGCCCAGGCTGAGCGCGTCGAGCACCTTCTGCGGCGCCGCGGAGAATTCCAGGTAGTCGGCGAAGTCGGTGGACGACTGGAAGTCGGCCTCGGCGAAACCGGCCTGCTCGAGCGCGCGCTCGAGAGCTCGGTCGCCCTGGCGGACCAGATATCCGGCCGACGGCACGTTCGCCGCGCGCAGGTGCTCCAGCAGTTGCTTCGTCACGGCACCGACGAGGCCGATGTTGGTGGCGTTCCGCAGGTCCGTCAGGACGGGGGTGAGATGGGCCCGGTTCTCGCTGCCGATCAATGCGATGCCCACGGCCTCGACGGTCTGCGACCCGATGCCCTTGGGCGGCCACGGCCGCTCCGTCGTGGCCAGCGCCAGCACCAGGCCGCTCCGGGACAACAGCGGCTCGAGGACCTCGGAATAGAGGTACGGATACCGGTTGCGGCGACAGAACGCGGCGAGCGCGGTCCGCGTTTCGACATCGGTCTCCTTCGTCACCGTCAACCGGACCGACTCGTTCGCGGGGGAGTGCTGGGTCATCGCGGGCCTCCAAGAGCGGGGGAGTCTGCACTGGACATCCACCCCGCGACCGCGTACCGCGTGCCGTCGCGCACGGTCGCCACCTCGTGCATCAGGGAGGACCGGAACAACAGCAGCATGCCGGGCTCCGGCACCACGACCACCCGGCGGTCGCGCAGGCCCGGGTCGGTCTCGTACACGGTGAGCGCGCCGCCGTCGAACGTCGGCAGGGCCTCGCTGCCGTCGCGCCCGTTGAGGTAGAGCAGCAGCGACCACCGGTGGGCGGCCAGCCGGGGCGGATCGTCCTTGTGATTGGCCACATCCCGGTGCGCGCGGAAGTAGCTGCCCTTCTCGTACGACATGAAGTACGGACCGTACAAATAGTCCGCATCCGAGTCGAACTCCGCGCGGTGGTCGACGAAATAGGACGCCATGCGTTCGCCGATGCGGCGCTTGAAGTCCTCCGGGAAGTGGTGGTCGAAGCACAGGCGCAGCGACTCGTCCAGGATCGATTCGCCCGCACGCACGATCTGGGCCGGCTCCCGCGGCGCCTGCGCCATGGCCCGGATGACGTCATCGCATTCGTCGACCGAAAGGAATCCACTGGTCGACGCGATGTTCTGCGTCCTGAACTGGGGCTGCATGTCGTGGCGCCTCCCGGTCGCGTACGTCTCATGGGGTGGCACGAGACGCCTCCAGACAAGCGCCGGCGACGGCGACCCGCACGCCGGATTAGCCCGACCGGCCGACACATGGGTACGCCGGACCTGCACCGCCCAGCGACTCGGCCAGTTCGGCGACGCCCGTGCGCAGCCGGGTCGACCGGAGCGACTGGCCGATCTTGAAGCCGGTGAGATACACGTCCGCCCAAGCCACGAAGGGCAGTGCGCGTACGGCGTCCAGATCGCTCGGCCGGTAGCCGCACAGATAGGTGTCGTCCGGAACGTATTCCTGGATCACCACGCCGAGCGCCGAGAGCTGTTCCTTCTCGTCGGCTGTTGGTGGGTGTGTGGTCTGCACGAGCAGATAGTTGGACGCGGAGGCGTCCTCGGACACCAGCGATGCGGCGGCCAGCTCCTCGGACTGGACCAGCGGGTCCACCGTCACGCCGTTGATGGTGATACGGGCCATGCCGAACTCCCGGAGGGTGTGGGGGATGCTGAAGGGCGCGCACCGGGTAGCCATGGGCCCGCCCCGGCGCTGCCAGCGCCGGGGCGGGCCCATGGCCGAAGGCCGTCTGGACCGGTGGCACCCCGGGCTGCGTGGTTCTTCCGTTCGGCGATCACGCTAGGCGGGCGGCCGTCCCCCTGCACTCCGAGTCCGGTCGGAGGCCCCCATCCGGGCTCGGCATTGCTCCGGGAGGGCGCTCGACAGCAGCGCCGGCCCTCGTGTCGCGCTGCCCGCAGTTCGCGCACGATCCTCCGGTCCCGGGTCCGGCTCGCACCTGCCGGCAGCTCCTTCTTTTACGGGGCACGTTCGCCCGACGCGTGTGGACCGGACGGGGCGCCGAGTGGCCGCCCACCGGCCTGCTAACCGCGTCCGGCACCGCCGCAGACGGGAGCCAATCCAGGTGGCCGAGGAGCTGATGACCAGGGTGAGTCCCAGAACGGGGATGAGGGAGGCCAGGGCGATCGGACCGGGCCCGATGCCGTCGGCGAGTGCGATCCGCGCGGGTCCCGAGATGCGTAAACAATGCTCAGATCGCTGGCTCGTGGAACTTCTTGATGAGTTCGAGTTCGACCGCCGATGCTGTCCTCGACCCAGTGACCCTGGACCCGCTCAACACCTGCGCCGTGTAAACGGACGGCAGCCTGCCACTCTTGCCGGACTACGTTCTGGCGGGCCTCGGATTCCCTCGCGAGACATTCCTCTCCAGCAGCGACGGCAAAGCCACAACGCGGAACCTCACCGTCACCGACCTCTTCGCCTACGTGTACCGGGAAGCCCGCAACATCGACCGCGAAGTCGTGGGACACCTCGACACGGGGTTCAGGACCGAGCGCACCGCGGGTTCCGGCCGACCGGGGCACGCGGCCCGGCAGCGGTCGGGCCAGGGAGGGGTTTCTCCTGCTGCTCACCGAGGCTGCCGAGGCGTGCCACGGGCAGGGCCTCCGGGCACCCGCCGAGCCCTCACAGATCCACGAAGGCACGTTCGCCGGGGGCGACCAGCCGGGACAGGAACATGCCGATGCCCGCCGAGCCGGTCGCGTAGTCGTGGGCGATTCGGTTCAGCCAACGGCCAGGGAACGCGATCCCGCCCTCCTCCTCGACCCGGAACCACAGGACGGTCCTGGCGACGGCGTAGGCCCTGTCCCGGTACTCCTCATCGCCGGTGCAGCGGTACATGTCCAGCATGAACTCGCCGATCCCCGCCAGGCCTTCGAACAGACCGGGCGCATAGGAGTACGTGACGAAGGTGTCGTCAGCCACCCGCCGGGCGAGCTCGCCGTACCGCTCGTCGCCGAGCAGCCGGTGGAACCGGACCAGCACACTGCCGACCCCCGCGCCTCCGTGGATCCAGTACGGGTACACCACGGGGTCGCCCTCGACCCGCTGCCACTGCAGGCCGAGGCCGCTCTCGGTCGCACGTCCCAGGTCGAACTCCAGACCCCGTACGGCGTACGAACGGAAGCGCTCCTCGCCGGTAGCCAGGTGCAGATGGAGGAGGAAGAGGGCGATGCCGCTCGCCCCGTAGCCGTACCCGTAATGGACGAGACCGTCGAGAGAGGACCGCCACGAGCAGGTGTCGCCCTCGTGCCTGGCCGTTCTGAGGAGGTGCTCGCCCGCCTGCACGGCACGGTCGAGATGGAGCTGCCGCCCGGTCCGCGCGTGGAAGCGCAGCGAGGCGAGTCCCCATCCGGCGACGCCGAGGAACACACCCGGATCGTCGTACAGCAGGGAAGAGGAGCGCATCAGGGTCATCGCGGCCTCGCCCCGAACCTGCACCCCGCCGCTGGCGCCCGCACCGTCCACCATCGCGCCGAGGTCGCTGCTCAGAAGAAGCCGAGCTTCTTCGGGGAGTAGCTCGCCAGGAGGTTCTTCGAGTGCTGGTGGTACACGGCCCATACTCGTGATGACCAGCCAAAACGATTGCCTTGGTGATCTTTGGTTGGGACTTGGCCCGGGTATGGCCCGGATCTTGGACCAACGGAATGTGGGGAAGTGATCCTTGCTCACGAAGAAGATGACAACGAAGAAGCGGGGGGGGGCTGGGGCACCGCCGTCAGCGTGTACGCGCCACGTGGACGGGGGGCTGGGCGCATGGAGCCGGCGGGGCTGCTCTGGTGGCGGGAGGCGGGCCGGTGACAGGCGCAGGAGGTCGGCGGCCGCGCTGGCGGCAGCAGAACTTCCGCCGGCCCTCGAGGATTCTGCGGACCCCTTACCGACCACCGAGACTGACACCTCGCGCAGCAGCCGCTTGTGGCGCCGGTGCCGAGTCTGCACTCCTGAGGTCCGGTTCCTGAGCCGCCCGGCTGCCGTGTCCGCAGCTGACCGCCGCCTTGCCCAAGACGTTGCGCTTGCTCGCCGAACGTGTCGTCCAGCCGCGCATTGCCGCGCTCGTGGACGTCGTCCGTCCCCAAGAGCATCGGCGCTTCTCGGGTGTGATTCGGCGCGAGCACCTCGACCGGAAGGGCGCCTTGTTGTTTCGGTTGCTCGGCTGCCGCTACGGGGACCAGCGGGATTGGGCGGCGATCGACGCCTGGCGGACGACATCGCCCGGGAGCTCGACGCGTGACGAGGTGGCCGTGCGCGGGGAAGTGGATCTCGCGACGACGGTGCCTCACCACCAGGGTTGGCGTTGGGCCCTCCTGGGCTGCTCGTCATTCGGTGACGCGGACCGCGAGTGCCGGGCGGATGGCGGCTGCGCGCCGGGCCGGCCCGATCGTGGCCAGGAGCGACGCGGCGAAGGTGGCTGCCGCCAGGCCGCCGATGCTCGTCCATTCGACCGGGAAACCTCCTTCGAGGCCCTCGAATGCGGCGCTGTTGCTGTACATCAGCCAGGTGGTGAGCACGCCCAGCAGTGAGCCGAGCACGATTCCTTCCACGGCGACGAAGCTGCTCTCCCAAAGGAAGGACCGTTGGACGGTTCGTGCCCGGAAGCCGAGGGCCCGCAGGATGCCGATGGTGCGTCGGCGTTCTCGTACGGCTCGGACCATGACGACTCCGAGGCCGGTGATGCCCACGCCGAGGCCCAGGGCGAGGAAGCCCTGCATGAGGCGGAAGAAGGCGGTGCTGGAGTCGAACTGTTGGCGGATGTCCGACTCGATGGGCGTGGCTACCAGGCTGGACGAGAGCTGCTCGCCCTGCAGTTGGGTGGCCAGGGCGTCGGGGGAGGTGCCGGGGCTGGTTCGCACCAGTGCGGAGGCGTTCTGTGCCTGGGGGCCGAAGAGCTCGCGCGTGGCCTGCTCGCTCAACACCACGGGGTACGTGGTCGAACTGGCGCCGGTGCCCGGGTAGAAGACCAACCCGTTGCTGAGCACACCCGCGATGACCTTCTCTTCGCTGCGGCCCGTCCGGGGATCGGTCAGGGTGAGGGTGTCGCCGGGGTCGTAGTAGTCGCCGGCCGGGCCGCCGGTGCTGCCGAAGAAGCCGTCGAGCACGACGTAGCCGGGGTCGGAGGCGAGAGCACGCCATACCGCGGCGTCGTCTGTCAGGCCGGGCAGCCGCTCCCGGAACGTGATGCCGGTGATCGCTCCGCCGGGCACCCCGACGGCCGCGATGTCGAGAGGCTGGGCGCTGCGGTGCCCCGGGTCGGTGGCCCTGCCCGTGGCGTTGATCAGCGGTGTCACGGCGGAGATCCGGGCAGCCGAGGGACCGGCCCGCAGCTCGGCGACGAGTCGGTCGCCGGCGACCTGGGGGTTGTAGTCCAGCCGCAGGGAGTATCCGGCGGTGGCGTCGGCGACGACTCCATCGACTCCGGCGCGCAGAGTGCCCGAGATCTCCGTCAAGAGCACGAGGACGAAGACGATCAGGGTGTACATCACCAGCGTCGCGCCGGTCCTGAATCGCTTGGCCAAGGGATACGCGACCGCGAGCCGCGCCGCCAGGCCACCCTCCGTGGGGCGCTGGAGGAATCGCCGTACGGGCCGAAGCAGCGTTTTCTGGTTGTCGCTGACGAGAACCACCGCGGAGAAGGCGGCCAGGGCGCCTTGGATGACGTACACGGACATGGACGGCGTGTCGAAGATCCGCGGGCGTATGACGGGTGCCAGGAGCGTCCAGG
Source organism: Streptomyces sp. NPDC012508 (assembly GCF_042902595.1). NCBI lineage: Bacteria > Bacillati > Actinomycetota > Actinomycetes > Kitasatosporales > Streptomycetaceae > Streptomyces > Streptomyces sp. NPDC012508. The sequence goes on along the minus strand of NZ_JBIBEO010000002.1, from coordinate 586,993 downwards.
CGAGAACAGTTCCCGCGACCAGGGTGGTGACCGTGTGTCGGGGGAGGACGCGCAGCAGTGCCGGAGTCGCGAAGGCGAGCGCGAGTGCCGGCATGAGGTACGTCGCGTCGGGCTGGCTGCGTGCGACGGCCGGGACGGCCGCGAACCCGCACAGGACTGCCAGGGTGGTGGAGACCGCGAGCACACGGCGGCGTGGCCCCTGTCCGGGTGTGGTGGGGAGGTCGCGGATGGCGGCGATGATGTTGAACCTGCTGATGCGCACGCTGGTCGCGAGGATCGCGGCGAAGGCGATGAGCAGGCCCATGGCCAGTCCGTTGAGGACGCTGGTGGGGGTGATGGCGAACGCGATACGGAGGCTGCTTCCGCCGACCGACCAGCCCTGGAAGATCTGCGCCGCCACCACGGCGACGCCCCAGCCGACGGCGACGCCGATCGCCACGCCCGGCAACGCGGACAGCAGCGCGTACGTGGCCCCTTCGAGGGTGAAGGACCCGACGAGCCGCGAGCGCTTCATCCCCACGGCTCGCACCATGCCCATCTGGGACTTCCGCTCCTCGCCGAGCATCACGAAGATGTTCACCAGCAGCAGTGCGCCCGCGATGATGCTGAAACTGCCGATCATGAGGAACAGGGCTCCGAGGGAGTCCCCGGCCTGTTTGGCGTCCCGCAGGACCGTGTGCTTCGGCGTCTCGACCGCTGTCTGGCCGGCGAGCGGACCCAGAGCCTGCCGGATGTCGGCGGTCACCCGGTCGGTCAGGGCTTCGCCGCTTTCGACGCCGCCTCGATTGGACACGAAGGTGACCGAGCGCGGCTCCGCACCTGCGCGCCGGGCGGCGGAGTCCAGGGCTCCCGGTGCCAGGAACACGTCGCGGTTCAGCCGGCCGCCCAGTCCCACACCAGCGAGACCCTGCTCCGGCACCACACGCTCGACCCGGTACGCCTGCGGTGTCCCGAACAGATACAACGTGATCGGATCGCCGGCGCCCACGCTCAGGGACCGGGCCAGCGGCTCGTTGACGACGACCTGGCCGGGTTTCGGGTTCGGTCCGCCGAGACCGGAGTCGCCACCGGATGCGCCGAAGCGCGATGCCTCGTCGAAGTCCATCTGCCAGGCCAGGACGCGCGGTTCGGCGGCCGTGCGGTCGTCGGCGGTGCTGACGGCCGATGCCTGGGTGGCCTGGGCGTTCAGGACTCCGTCGACGTCGGGATCGCCCGCCAGGGCGGCCAGCCGATCGGTGACGGCGCGCCCGGTCGGCCCAGGGGGTGCGATGACGCGCTCGTCCACCGGTCCCAGGGTGCGGTACGCCTCCTGTCGTACGGAGAAGTTCAGGGTGTCGCCGACGACCAGGGCTCCGATGACGATGGCCGTTCCGAGCATCGATCCGCCGATCACCAGTGCTGCCTCGGTGCGCCGTCGGGCGACCTGCCGAAAGGCCAGGCGCCGTGACACCGGCTGCCGGACGGCGACCAGCACGAGCGCCGCGAGCGCGACCGCGAGGGCGGTGAGCAGCGGGATGAGGAGGTTCGGGTACATGGTCAGCCCATAGGGACGTCGCGTGTTGCGGCTGGGGCGGTGACGGTCTGGCGGACGTCGTCGACCAGTTGCCCGTCGCGCATCCGGATCAGTCGGGGGACGCGGGCGCCGATGGCGCTGTCATGGGTGACCAGGACGATCGTCTGGCCCTCGTCCTGGTTGAGTTCGCACAGCAGGTCCATGACCTGGTCGGCCATCGCGCTGTCGAGGTTGCCGGTGGGTTCGTCCGCCCACACGATGGCCGGGCGTCCGGCCAGGGCGCGGGCGATGGTCACCCGCTGCTGTTCACCGCCGGACATCTCGCTCGGCCGGTGCTCTACCCGGTGGCCGAGGCCCACTCGGTCGAGCATGTCCAGCGCTCTTCGGCGTGCTTCACGCGGCCGCGTGCCCACGAGCAACAGGGGGAGTTCGACGTTCTCCACCGCGGAGAAGACGGGGATGAGGTTGAACGCCTGGAAGACGAAGCCCATGGTGTGGGCCCGGTGCTCCGTGCGCGCCGCGTCCGACATGGCGAACAGGTCGTGGCCGTCGACCTCCACCCGGCCGCCGTCGATGTCGTCGAGCCCCGACAGACAGTTCAACAGCGTGGTCTTTCCGGAGCCGGACGGTCCCATGACACCCACCATCTCCCCGTGGCGCACGAGGAGATCCAGGTCGAGCAGGGCGGTGACCTCCACGGAGCCCGTCCGGTAGATCTTCCGTACCCCGGTGGCGACAAGGAGTGCCCGGTCGGTGTTCATGCTTTCCATACCAACCCCCGGAAGGAACGGGAGGCTACGGCCATCCAGGCCCGGAAGAGGGGGCCGAAGGGCCCAATCGCCGGGTCACCGAGAGGCCCCGCTCGAGCGGCTTCGCCGTCGTAGTCAGGGGTCCGTGGGCGCCCGGGCGCGTCGCCGGACGGCGGTGGCGGCGAGGGTTCCTGCGCCCGTGGCGGTGACCGCGAGGAGGATGAATCCCCACGTGTAGTCGTGCGCGACGCTGTCGACCGCGCCCATCACCAGGGGTGGGAAGAAGCCTCCGAGACCGCCCGCCGCCCCGACCACTCCCGTCACCGACCCGACCCGCTCGGCCGGAACCAGACGTGCGACGAGCGCGAAGACCGCCCCGGACCCGGCACCCAGGCCGGCGGCCATGCCGAAGAAGGCCGCTGTTCCCACGGGGACCAGGTCCGCCTCGAACGCCGCGACCAGGGCGCACACCGAAACGAGCCCGTACGAAACCGTCAGTACGGGTACGGGATGGGTGCGGTCCGACAGCCAGCCGCCCACAGGCCGCGTCGCCACGGCGAGGACGACGAACCCCGCGGTCCGCAGTGCCGCGTCGGAGCGTCCCAGCTCGTAGGCCCGGGTGAGATAGGTCGGCAGGTAGACGCTGAACGCGACGAACCCGCCGAAGGACACGGCGTACAGGAACGCCAGCTGCCAGGTGGCCGGCGTACGCACGGCCAGGGCGGTGCGCGAGAACAGCGACCCCGCCGCCGTCGCCCGTCCCGGCCTGTCGCGCAGGAGGAACCAGGCCACTGCGGCGTACACCGCGAGGCCGGCGGCCACGAGATCGAAGGGGAAGGCCCGTCCGACGGCGTCGGCGAGCTGGACGGTGGTGAACGCAGACAGGGCCGTTCCACCGGTGCCGATGCCGAAGATCCCGAGGGCGACGCCCCGCCGTGCGGGTGGGTACCAGGCGTTGACGAACGGCACACCGACTGCGAAGGCCGTTCCCCCGAGCCCGAGCATGAAACCGCCCGCGAGCACCTCGGCCAACGAGTCGGCCAGGTGACCCAGGTACAGCACGGGGAGGATCGTCAGGGCCGCGACGAGCGGGAAGACACGGCGTGCGCCCCAGCGGTCCGTCAGCGCCCCCGCCGGGATCCGGCCGAGCGCGCCGACCACCACGGGCACGGCGACCACCAGCGACTGCTCGAAGGAGCTGAGGCCGAGGTCGTCCCGGAGCCGCGGGCCAAGGGGGGCCAAGAGCGCCCATGCCCAGAAGCAGAGCGCGAACCCGATGGTGGCGAGGACCAGCATCTGCCACGGTCGCGGCGCATCCACGACCGGCCGGCTCCCCGTGTTCCGGGCCATGGTGGCCTCCCGGCAGTGATCCGCGTGGACGGCGCGAGCCGTGCTGTTCCCCACTCTCCGGCCGCCGGGACCCCGGCTACAGGGGCCGCTCGTTCCCTTCCGCGACCGACCGGCCCCCCGCCAGGGGCCCGGTCGGCCCTGTGCGGGTGCGTCCTGGCCGGGCACGGTGGGGGTGTCGGACAGACCGGAGGCAGGGGTGTTCCACTCCTGCAGGCCAGGCCGCCGAGAGTGTGAGTGGCGATGATGTTCTGGTACGGCGACGGCATGAACGTATGGGGCTGGTTCGCCATGTCAGCCGGGATGGTGCTGTTCTGGGGCCTTCTCATCACCGTCGCGGTGATGCTCTTCCGCACACTGGACCGCGCCGCGGAACGGCCTCGGGGTTTCGGCCCAGCCACCTCGGCCGAGGAGATCCTGGGCGAGCGACTGGCGCGCGGTGAGATCGGCGAGAAGGAGTACCGTCGGCGCCTGGCCGCCCTGCGCAACGCGAAACCGTGAAGCCCGTGACCGGCCGGGATGCGGGCGGCGGCGCGGCCGGTCACGCTGGGAGCATGACCGGTCGGATGCCCGAGGAGCCGGGCCGACGCCCAGACGCGCTCCGCGAGCTGACCGCTCGGCACGGAGGGCGCGGGGGGCTGTTGCCGGCCGCGCTGGAGCGTGCCAGGTCGGGTACCGCCGAAGGGCCGGAGGCATGGGCACCCCAAGCCGCGGAGGCAGCCGGACTCCCGGCCGCCGCGGGGCTCGGCCCCGCCACCTTCTTCGCCGACCTCGCCGCCCCGCGCGGCGAGCGGCATGTGCGGGTGTGCACCGCGACGGCGTGCTTCGCAGCGCGGGGCGGGGAGCATCTGGCGGAGGTCGAGCGCGCTCTCGGCGTGGTGGCGGGCACGGTCGACGAGGCGGGTTCGACCTCGCTGCAGACCGTGCACTGCCTCGGCTACTGCTACGCGGGCCCCGCCGCCCTCGACGGCACCCTGCCCCGCACGGGCCCGGACCTGGCCGACCAGCTCGGCGGGCGGGCGGAACCGCGCGCGTCGGGCATCCCGGCAGCCGACACCACCGGTACGCCCGTCCTGCTCGCCGGGATCGTGGGAGGGCACTCCGCCTGGGACGTGTGGCGCGAGGCGGTAGCCGGGATGCGACCTGAGGACGTACGGGAGGAGACCGCCGTCTCAGGACTGCGCGGGCGCGGCGGCGCCGGATTTCCGGTGGCCGACAAGTGGGCCGCAGCGACGGGAAAGCCCGACACGGTCGTCGTCGCCAACGGGGACGAGGGCGACCCCGGCTCGTACGCCGACCGGCTGCTCATGGAGGAGGACCCCGAGCGTGTCCTCGCGGGACTCGCGCTCGCCTGCTTCGCCTGCGGCGCCCGGCGTGGGACGGTCCTGGTGCGCTCCGAGTATCCGAGAGCCATGGCACGGCTGCTGCGGGCGGTGGAACGCGCCACGCAGGCGGGGGACCTGGCCCCGTCGGTCGAGACAGCCGGTCCGCAGCCGTTCGTCGAGATCGTCGAAGGAGCCGGCTCCTATGTTTCCGGCGAGGAGACCGCCCTGATCGCCCGCCTCGAGGGCGCTCGCGGCTGTGCGCGCCCACGGCCCCCGTACCCCACGGACCACGGCCTGTGGGACGCGCCGACCGTGGTCAACAACGTGGAGACCCTGGCGGCAGTGCCCTGGATCGTCGCCCACGGCGGAGCGTCCTACGCCCGACGCGGCGTACCGGACGAGACCGGCACCAAACTGGTCTGCCTGTCCGAGCGCTTCACCCGGCCCGGTGCCTACGAGGTCGAGCTCGGTACCCCCGTGGAACAGATCGTCACCCGGTTCGGCGGCGGCCTCAAGGACGGCCGCGAGCTCGTCGCCCTCCAAATAGGCGGCCCCCTGGGCGGCTTCCTCGCCGGGAAAGCGCTCGACGTCCCCCTCACCACGGCAGCGCTCGCCGAGCACGGCGCCGCGCTCGGTCACGCCGGCATGGTCGCTTTCGACGCCGACACCGATCCAAACGAACTCCTTCGGCACGTCTGGGAGTTCGCCGCCGATGAGAGCTGCGGAGCCTGCTCGCCCTGCCGGGTCGGCACCCGGCGAGGGCTCGAACTCGCCCGGGGCCGGCGCGGGCCGGGGGAGACCTACGAACGACTGGCACGGCTGATGGGCGAGGCGAGTCTCTGCGCCTTCGGCCGCCGTGTCCCCGCCGCCGTCCGCAGCCTGGCCCGCGCCTACGGGCAGGCCCTGGAAGGATGGGACCGATGACCCGGCTCCAGGTCGACGGCGTGTCGGTCGAACTGCCCGTGGGGGCCTCACTGCTCGACGCGGTACGTGCCGCCGGAGCCGACCTGCCCACCCTCTGCCACGACGACCGTCTCCGGCCGGTCGGCTCCTGCCGGACCTGCCTGGTCCGCGCCGGCGGGCGGACCGTCGCCGCGTGCGTCACCCCCGCGACGTCGGACCTCACCGTCGACACGGCCGACGAGAACGTGCGTAACCTGCGCCGGGACGCGGTCGCCCTGATCGCCTCGGCGCTCCCACCGCACGCGCTCGCCGACAGCGCACACAGTGAACTGGCCCAGGCGTGCCGGGCCTTGGGGATCCCGCTGGAGAATGCGGCCGGTGCTTCTACGCGCGGAAGCGACGAGAGCCACCCGTACGTCCATCTCGACCGGGACCTGTGCATCGCGTGCGGGCGCTGTGTCCGCATGTGTGCGGACGTCCAGGGCACCTTCGCGCTCACCCTCACAGGGCGCGGTGCCGACACGGTCGTCGCACCGGGAACCGGCGGCCACTGGGCCGGTTCCGACTGTGTGTCCTGCGGCGGCTGCGTCGACACCTGCCCGACGGGGGCGATCACCCAGCCCGGACCCGGTCAGGGCCTCACGTCGCGGCAGACCCCCCATGACCGCGTACGCACCACCTGCGGCTACTGCGGAGTCGGCTGCACCCTCGACGTCGTCGTCCGCGAGGACCGTGTCGCCGCTGTGCTCCCCGCCCGGGACGGGCCCGTCAACCGGGGCCACGCGTGCGTCAAGGGCCGTTTCGCGTACGGATATCTCAGCTCCGCCGAACGTCTCACCGAGCCCCTGATCCGGGAGGACGGCGAACTGCGACCGGCGACATGGGACGAGGCGGTGACCCGGATCGCCGACGGCCTGCGCGCGGCCGTCCTTGACGGCGGCCCCGACTCGGTGGCCGCGATCTCCTCCGCCCGTGCCACGAACGAGGAGAACTACCTCGTCCAGAAGTTCCTGCGGACCGTCATCGGCACCAACAACGTCGACAACTGCTCCCGCCTCTGCCACGCCCCGTCAGCCGCAGGACTCACCGCCTCCTTCGGACGCGCCGGCGGCACCGACCCCTTCGACGACGTCGAGACCGCCGACTGCCTCCTGGTCGTCGGCGCCAATCCCGTCGAGGCCCACCCCGTCGTCGGTGCCCGCCTCCTTCAGCGGGCACTCGCAGGGGCCGCCCTGATCGTGGCCGACCCCCGCGCCGTGGGCCTCGCGCACCATGCCGACGTGCACCTGCGTCCGCGCCCCGGCACCAACGTCGCCCTCTTCCACGGCCTCGCCCACGTTCTCCTCGTCGAGGGCATGACCGATTCGGGCTTCCTCCGCGATCGCGCGACCGGGCTGGACGAACTCTCCGACCTGCTGGCCGAATACCCGCCCGAGCGGGTCGCCGAAATCACCGGCGTCCCCGCCGAGGACATCAGGACGGCCGCCCGGCTCTACGGCCGCGCGGAGCGGCCGGCCGTCCTGTACGGACTCGGGGTCACCGAGCACCTGCACGGCACCGACGGGGTGCGGACCCTGGCGAACCTTCCCATCCTGCGCGGTGCCGTCGGCGCCACCGGCCGCGGGTTCGGCATCAGCCCCCTGCGCGGCCAGAACAACGTCCAGGGCGCCTCCGATATGGGCGCCCTGCCCGATCTGCTTCCGGGCTACGGCCGTGTCACCGACGCGGAGGCCCGTGCTCGCGCCGAGGCGGTGTGGGGCCGGCCGGTACCCGAGCGGCCCGGCATGCGCATCCCCGAGATGTTCGCGGCCGCTCGGGAGGGACGGCTGCGGGCGCTGTGGATCATCGGTGAGGACGTGTGCGCGACCGATCCCGACAGCCGACGTGTCGCGGAGGCTCTCGACGCCTGCCCGCTCGTCGTGGTCAACGAGCTCTTCCTCGGCGAGACCGCCCACCACGCTGATGTCGTCCTGCCCGTGGCCTCCTGGCTGGAGAAGGACGGGACGTTCGTCAACTTCGACCGCCGCTTCCAGCGCGTACGACCCGCGGTGGCTCCGCCCGGTGCGGCGCGCTCCGACTTCGAGGTCGTGCATGCCGTCGCCGACGCCCTCGGTGCCGACCTGGACTGTCCCACCCCAGCGGCGGCTCTCGCAGAGTGCGGACGTGTGACTCCCCTCTTCGCCGGTCTCTCACATGAGCGGATCGACCAGGAGGGGGCTGTGCCCTGGCCCTGCCCCGCGCCGGACCGGCCTGGCGAACGCACTTTGTACGCTGAAGAGTTCGCCACGCCCAACGGGCGCGCCCACTTGTCGGCGGCTCCTTATCTGCCGCCCGGCGAGGAACCTGACCAGGACTATCCGCTGGTGCTCGTCACGGGGCGCCGGTGGGCCCACTACAACTCCGGGAGCATGACCCGGCGCGGCGGCAACCTTCTTCTCGACGCCTCCGACCGTCTGGACCTGCACCCCGAGGACGCCGCCCGGTTCGGTGTTCGGGACGGCGCCCAGGTCACCGTCGAGAGCCGCCACGGACAGGCGCGACTCGTCGCCCGCGTCGGGACGGAACCCGCTCCCGGGCAGGTCTTCTGCGCGTTCCACTTCCCGGCCAGCGGCGTCAACTCTCTCACGTCGGAGCACGCCGACACCGTGACCTCGTGTCCGGAGTACAAGGTCACGGCGGTACGGCTGTGTCCGACGGCGTCCGACGGCTGACCGGCACCGATCAGCTGTGGGGAACGACGGCCACGGGCACCGGGCTGTGGTGCAGGACGGCGTGGGCCACGCTGCCGATGTGCGCGCCGAGCGTCGAATGGCGGGTCCGCCGCCCCACCACCACGAGGGAGGACTCCTTGGCGACCGCCACCAGTTCCAGTCCGGCCGATCCGACCGCCACACGGGCGACCGCCTCGACGTCGGGATACTTCGCCCGCCACGGTTCCAGCATGACCTCCACCGAACGCTTGATCTCCGGCACCATGGAAAGCCTGAAGTCCGGGACCATCGCGGGCCCCATCCCCGCGTGCAGCGGGAGCTGCTGTACGTACACGACGAGGACCTGGGTGCGCCGTCGCGCGGCCTCCTCGAAGGCGAAGCCCAGCACGGAGTCCACGGGCTGCCGCACGTCGGCCCCGACCAGAACGGGGCCCCGTGGAGTGCTCGCCGCGCCGGCGGCCCTCACGAGTACGACGGGTCGCTCGACGGCACCGGCGACCGTCAGGCCGACTGAGCCCAGAAGGTAGCCGGCCACGCTGCCGAGCGCCCGGGATCCGAGGACCAGCAGCTCGCCTTCCTCGGCAGCGGCGAGGAGACCCGGCACGGGGCTCGCGGGGAGCACCCGGGAGGTCACCGACAGGCCGGGATGGCGCTCGCGCAGGCCACCGGCCGTGCGGGCCATCATCTCCCTGACCCACGGCTCCTCGGACTCCCGCTCCACGAGAGACAGAGCGGACCCCGGTGCCGGATCCTTCGCATACACCAGATGCACGTCTGTGCCGCGCAGCAGCGCCTCCTCGGCCGCCCACTCCGCAGCTGCCTCGGCCTGCTCTGTGCCGTCCAGGCCGACCACGATGCTCCGCGTCATGATCGTCCACCTCCTCGATCGGTGTCGTCGACGTCGTACGTGAGACGGGTGCAGGAGACCGAGACGACGCCGTCCACCGTCGCGCACATGCGCTCGATCGCCGGGATCATGCCGCGGAACGCCAGCCTGCCGCTGAGCTCCACCCGCCCGTCGTGCACTTCGACGGCGAGGGAGGTCGGTGCGAGACGCAGCGTGTCACCGAGAACGTCCTCGACGATCTCCCGGCGGATGTCGTCGTCCTCGCGGAGGTAGATGGCCAAGAGGTCGCGACGGCTCACGATGCCCAGCAGCAGGTCGTCGCCGTCGACGACGACGAGCCGCTTGACCTTCTGGACCTCCATGAGCCGTGCCGCCTCGGCCACGGTCCACTCCGGGCGGGCGCACACGGCGGGTGCGGACATCAGCTCCTCGGCCCGCGTCCCCTCGGCCTTCGCCCGCTCCCACGCCTCCAGGGCCGGAACGGCCGGCGGGTCACCCGGGGCGGCGGCTTGGTCCGCGGTCTTGCGCAGCAGATCCCCTTCCGACACCACCCCGACCACCCGGCCCTCGCCGTCCACCACGGGAACAGCGGTCACGTGGTGTTGCGAGAGCGTGCGGGCGATCTCCTTGAACGGGGCGTCGCCGCGGACGCTCACCACTTCACGGGCCATCAGCCGGCCGATCCTGCGGTGACGCATCATTTGCTCCTTCCCTGTGCGGACGCACTGGCCCCGCCCATCAGGCGAGCGGCGCAGCCGTCCCAGGAGTCGAGGGCCGGATAGTCGTCCTCGGTGAGTTCCGTGCCGCTGAGTTCGGCGAGCGCCTCGACGAACTCGAGGAAGTCCAGCGAATCCATCTCGAACGTGTCCCGCAGGGACACGCCGGGATCGAGCCCGGTGAACTCGGCGCCGGGGACGACACGCTGCACGGATTGCCGAACGAACGCCTTTGCCTGGTCGTGGTTCACAGTTCCTCCGGTCGTTGCAGGAGCCGGTCCATGGCGATCAGGAGGCGTGCGCCGGTGGCGCCGTCGGCGGCTCGGTGATCGGCGGACAACGTCGCCGTCAGCACGGGACGCACTCCCAGTAGGCCGTTCACGGCAACCGGCCGCTCGACGACCCTGCCGAGGCCGACGAGCGCGACCTGCGGAGGGTAGACGACCCCGAACACGGCCTCGACGCCCTGGTCGCCGAGGTTCGTGACGGTGAGACTGGGATCGGCAGTCTGCGACGCTCGGAGCCGACCGCCCCGTGCCCGTGCCACCAGGTCCTTGAGCGCGGCCATGACTTCGGCCACGGAGAGTGTGTCGGCGTGGGCGAGGGCGGGGGCGACAAGGCCACCGCCCCGCAGGGAGACGGCAACGCCCAGCCGTACCTCCTCCGCCGGGACGAAGCCGTCGTCGACCCAGTGCCCGTTGAGCTCGGGCACGTCGTGAGCTGCCATCGCGACGGCCTTGAGCGTGAGTGCGGCGGGTACCAGGCGGGCGGACAGCGGAAGTTCGCGGTTGCGGGCGTGCATCCACTCGAGGGCCGCTGCCATGTCCACGGTGGTGGAGAGGTAGAAGTGCGGGATCTCCCGCTTGGATCGACTCATGAGCCGGGCTGTGGCCGCCCGCGCCAGGTCTGGGCCGGCCGGCCGCGGTGCGCCCTCGGTGGCTGCGGCGGAACGGACATCCTCCGCACGGACTGTGCCGCCCCGGCCCGTGCCGGTCACCTCGGCGAGGTCGACGCCGAGTTCCGTGGCCAGCCTCCGCGCGAGCGGTGAGGACCGCACGCGCACCGGAGCGGGACGCTCCCCGGACGAGTTGTCGCTGCGCACCGGCTTCACCGGCCGTGGCGTCGGCGAGGTCTCGTCGCGCTCCGGTGCTGGTGCTGATTCCGGCTCCGGTTCCGCGTGCTCCACGTCTGCGCGTGTGATCCTCCCTCCCGGGCCCGAACCATGGACGGCGGCGAGGTGGACGTGCCGGTCCTCGGCGAGTCTGCGGACCAGGGGCGTCGACGTCGGCGGGCTTTCGGCGGGCGGGCTTTCGGCGGGCCGGCTTTCGGCGGGCCGGCTTCCGACGGTCGTGCCGATACGTGCCAGCGGGGTGCCCACCGGCACGGTGGTGCCCTCGTCGACGAGGAGGGCATCGACCGTACCGCTCTGGAAGCACTCCACCTCGATCGCGGACTTGTCGGTCTCGACCACTGCGATGACGTCGCCCCGCGTCACCTCGTCCCCCGGGCGCACCAGCCACTGGGAGAGCGTGCCCTCGTCCATGTCGGCGCCGAGCGACGGCATCGTGAACTCGGCCATCTCAGCTCACCACCCGGCGCGCCGCCGCCACGATTCCGGGCGGCTGGGGGAGTGCCGCCTCCTCCAGGCGACGGGCATAGGGGATCGGGACCTCGGCGCTGCACACGCGTTCGACAGGCGCGTCGAGGTCGAAGAACGCCTGCTCGTAGATGCGCGACTCGACCTCGGCGGACAGACTGCCACTGCGCCAGCCCTCGTCGACGACGACGGCCCGGTGAGTCCGCCGGACCGAGCCGACGATCGTCGTGTCGTCCAGGGGCCGCAGTGTCCGCAGGTCGACGACCTCCGCGCTGATCCCTTCCCCAGCCAGTGCCTCTGCGGCTTCGAGGGCCTTGGACATACAACCGCCGTATGCGACGACCGTGACGTCGGTGCCCTCACGGCGGACGACCGCTCGGTCCAGGTCGACCTCCTGGACCGTCGGATCGAGCGTGCCGGCCGCGTTGTAGAGGCTGCCGTGCTCGAAGAGCAGCACCGGGTCGGGGTCGGCCAACGCGGCGGACAGCACATGGCGGGCGTCGTCGACCGTGGCCGGCGCCAGGACACGGAGGCCGGGTATGTGCGCGTACCAGCCTTCGAGGCTGTGGGAGTGCTGGGCAGCCAGCTGCCGTCCCGCGCCCGTCGTCATGCGGATCACCAGCGGCACACCGAGCTGTCCGCCGGACATGTGCCGAAGGGTGGCGGCGTTGTTGAGGATCTGGTCGAGGGCCAGCAGGCTGAAGTTGACCGTCATGATCTCGACGACCGGCCTCATCCCGGCCAGGGCGGCGCCGATACCGGCTCCGACGAACGCGGACTCCGAAAGGGGTGTGTCCCGGACACGATCCGGGCCGAACTCCTCCAGCAGACCGAGACTCACCCCGAAGCAGCCGCCGTAGCGGCCCACGTCCTCGCCCATCAGGAAGACCCGGTCGTCCGAGGCCAACGCCTCGCGCAGGCCCTCCCGCAGGGCCTCCCTGTATGTGGTGGTGCCGTCGTCGGGATGCGCCCGCGGCCGCGTACGCATGCTCATGACGGAACCTCCTCGCGTCGGCCGGTGACATGGAGCAGCAGATCTCCGGCCGGCTCCTCGGGAGCCTGCTCGGCCTCCCGGACGGCTCGGTCGATTGCCTCCATGACCTCGTGATCCAGGGCCTCTTGGGCGACCGCGTCGAGGAAGCCGGCCGCACGCATGCCATCGGCGAGGCCTGTGACGGGATCGTGCCGCTTCCACTCCTCGATCTCGTCCTTCGGCCGGTACCGGTCCGGGTCGTACATCGAGTGCGCTCGGAACCGATACGTCCGCATCTCCAGGAAGTGCGGTCCGCTGCCGGCCCGGATGGACTCGACCGCGCCGCGCGCCGCCTTCTCCACGGCGTGTACGTCCATGCCGTCGACGGCCCAGGCCGCCATGCCGTACGACGCCGCCCGCATCGCCAAGTCCGTCTGGGCGTGCTCGCGGGCGAGGGCCGTCCCCATCGCGTACAGGTTGTTCTCGCAGACGAAGAGCACGGGCAGCCCCCAGAGCGCCGCCAGGTTGGCAGTCTCGTGGAACTCGCCCTCGGCGAAGGCTCCGTCACCGAAGAAGCAGCAGGTCACGCGGGACTCGCCGCGCATTCGGTCGGCGAGCGCCAGGCCCGCAGCGAGCGGCAGTCCGCCGCCCACGATCGCGTTGCCGCCGTAGAAGCGGCGGCCGGCGTCGAAGAGATGCATGGAGCCGCCGCGACCGTGGCTGCACCCGGTGGTCTTCCCGTACATCTCCGCCATCACGGCCTCGGGCGGTACCCCACGGGCCAGCGCGTGGCCGTGTTCGCGGTACGTGGAGACGACCGCGTCCCGCTCGTCGAGCGCCTGGTGGACGCCGACCGCCACCGCCTCCTCGCCGATGTACAGGTGGACGAAGCCCCGTATCGCCGCCGTGCTGTACAGCTCTACGCACCGTTCCTCGAACCGCCGGATGAGCAGCATCTGGTGCAGGAGGTCCATGTCGTGGGCCGCCGCAGGAGTGCGGGAGGGCGTCGCGGGTCCATGAGCGCGACGGGGGCGCTTCGTTCGCGATGTCTTGGCGGACGTGCCGCCGTGTGCGGTGGCCATCACGGCTCCTTGTCGGACATGTCGGCCGTCCAGGCCGGTTCGGGTGTCTCCAGCGTCGACACATCTCCCTCGGGCAGGCCCAGCTCGCGGGCCCGTAGCAGGCGGCGCATCACTTTGCCGCTGCGGGTGTGGGGCAGATCCTCGACGAACTCGATCTCCCTGGGGGCGACGGCCGGGCCGAGGCGCCGACGGGCGAACGCCATGACGTCGCGCCGCAGTTCGGTGTCGGGCGGGTACTCGGGGCGCGGCAGCACGAACGCCTTGACGATCGCGCCGGCCAGCGCGTCGGGGCGTCCGATGACACCGGCCTCGGCGACCGCCGGATGCTCCATGAGCGCGCTCTCCACCTCGAACGGCCCGATGAGGTGCCCCGCGGACTTGATGACGTCGTCGGCCCGGCCCACGAACCAGTACCAGCCGTCGGCGTCGCAGCTGACGAGGTCGCCGGTCAGGTACCACCCGTCCGCGAAGCACGCCTCGTAACGACTCGGCTCGTGGAGGTAGCCCCGGAACATCGACGGCCAGCCCGCCCGCAGGGCGAGCTCGCCCTGGGCACCTGGCTCCTGGAGGATCCGGATGTGCCCGCCGGTGACCGCGGCACGGCCGTCCTCGCCGCACGCCAGCACAGCTGCCTCCACGCCGGGAAGCGGTCGTCCCATCGAACCGGCCCGCACCGGATCGGCCGCGAAGTTGGCGATCATGATCGCCCCCGTCTCGGTCTGCCACCAGGTGTCGTGGACCGGCAGCCCGAGTGCCTCCCGGCCCCAGTGCACGGCCTCGGGATTGAGTGGCTCGCCGACACTCGCGACGAATCGGAGCGACGACAGGTCGTGGCGCGCTGCGGGCGCCGGGTCGCCGCCGCGCGGAGCGGCCCGCATGAGCATGCGGAGCGCGGTGGGGGCCGTGTACCAGACGGTGACGTGCTGGTCGGCGAGGATCCCGTACCAACGAGCGGGGGCGAAGTCCCCTTCGTCGACGACCGTCGTCACCCCGTGGGTGAGCGGGGCGATGATGCCGTACGACATGCCGGTGACCCAGCCGGGGTCGGCGCTGCACCAGAAGACGTCGCCCTCGTGCAGGTCCAGGGCGTAGGCGGCGGTGACGTGATGGGCGAGGACCGCCTCGTGCACGTGGATCGCGCCCTTGGGGGTGCCTGTGGTGCCGCTGGTGAAGTGCAGCAGCGCCGGCTCTGCCGGATCGGTCGGTCCCACGGTGTACTCGTCCGGAACGGCGGACGTGAGCGCGGGGAAGGAGAGGGTGTCCGGGGGTGGGTCGGCCCCGGGGTCGAGGAGCAGGACGTGCCGTAGGTGCGGAAGCCGGGACCGTACCGGGGCCACCTTGCGCTCGTACAGCTCCCGGGTCGAGACCAGCGCCCGGGCGTTGCCCAGCTCCATGCGCAGTGCGACGGGTTCGGGACCGAAGGCGGTGAACAGGGGGCACAGGACTCGTCCGGCACGCAGTGTGCCGAGGACGGTGCTGTACAGCTCGAACCGGCGGCCGAGCAGGGTGAATACCCGCTCGCCGCGTTCCAGGCCCAGCGTTTCCAGCACGTGCGCGAAGCGGGAGCTCTCGGCCGCGAGGCGGGCGAAGGTCACCGTCCGAATGGATCCGTCGCGGGCGACGCAACGCAGCGCGACGCGTTCGCCGTGGCCCTCGCGCAGGTGCCGGTCGACCGCCTCGTACCCGATGTTGATGCCGCCGTCTGGCAGCCCGGCGAGCCGGGACCGCTCGCGTCGCCAGGAGAACGTGGCCCGGGCGCTGTCGTAGTCGGGCATGACCGGTGCCACCCACAGGGCGTTCATCGCGGTGGCTCCACGTCGAGCGCGAGGTTGTCGTAGGAGTACTCGATCGTTTCGTGCAGGGCGACGACTCCGTCGACCGAGCGGCAGAGCCGAACTATCACCGGGATGTCGGCGCGCTCGTCGACCCGGCCTGTCAGCCTGACGACTCCGTCGTCGACGGCCACACGGATCGTGTCGGGGGCGAGGCGCAGAGTGCGGGCCAGGACGTCGTGCTCGATCTCGTCACGGATCGCGGTGTCACCGCGCAGGAAAGGCCGGAGCAGGTCGCTGCGGCTGATGATCCCCATGAGCCGACCGGTCTCGTCGGTGACGGGAAGCCGCTTCACCCCCTCGCGGTCCATCGTCCGGGCCGTCTCGACGAGATTCCAGTTCGGGTGTGCCGTGACGGCGGGCGAGGTCATCAGCTGGGCGGCCGTCTCCGCGTCGGGCAGCCCTTCCTCCTGGGACAGCAGTCGGACGTCTGCTGGGCGGCCCTCCAGGTCGGGGAGCTCGGCGGTGGTCCGCAGCAGGTCGGCCTCGGAGACCACGCCGAGCAGGCGTCGGTCCGGGTCGACGACCGGGACCGCCGAGACGTCGTTCTCGGCGAAGAGACGGGCTATCCCCTTGAACGAGGTCCCTGGGGCGGCGGTGACCACGTCGTGTGTCATCACCTCGAAAACCGTACGGTGCTGCATGACGGTCCTCCTTCACAGGACGCGACGGCCCCGGTAGATCTCACCCTGCTGCGCGAAGCCCACCCGCGTGCAGTGCCGAATGGTCCCCTTCCGGGACTGTTCGCCCCTATGACGGTCGGTCGGCCTGGACGCACGGTGGAAGCGAGAGCCCCGGTCCCGGGAGGGCCGCGACCGGGCGCGCGGGCCGGGAGGCGAGAACGATGACTGCGACCGGAACTCGGCAAGGCCAGGAGAAACCACGCGCGGGGCTGTGGGCTCGCGTCGGCGACCGGCTGATCGTGGGCGGTGCCACGGTCGGGGACGAGGGGCGTGACGGTGAGATCGTCGCGCTCCACCACGCCGACGGCACTCCCCCCTTCGACGTCCGATGGTCGGACACGGGCCGGGTCACTCTGGTGTTCCCGGGCCCGGACGCGCGGGTCCAGCACTTCCCGCCGCATGACACGAAGGCCGCTACGCGGTCGTGAACTCCGCCGCCGCGTCGACCACGCCGGGCACAGCCCGGGTCAGCCGCAGGGCCACATCCGAAGGCACGGACCGGGGCAGGCGTCCGGTGAGCGTCACCGCGCCATCTGCGACTCGTACGGTGAGTGCGGCGTCGCCTTCAGGAATCAGATGCGTGAGGAGTTCGTGCCTCACGTCCTCGGCGAGTTCGGCGTCGGAGCGTAGATAGACCTTGAGCAGGTCGCCCCGGCTGACGACGCCGACCGGGCGGCCGTCCTCGTCCACCACGGGGAGCCGCTTGAGATGGCCTCGCCCCATGAGCCGCGCGGCCCCCGCGATCGTGGCACCGCGCGGCACGGTGACGGCCGGCGACGACATCAAGGTGCCCGCCGTCACCGACCCCGCGCTGTCCCGAGTACGTCCGCCTCGGACACCACGCCGACCACCCGCCCCTCGGCAGACAGCACGGGAACCGCGCTGATGCCCCAGCGCCGCATGGACCGGACGATCTCCTTGACCGGTGCGTCGAGCCTGGCGGAGACCACCGCATGGGTCATCACGTCGTCGACGGTACGTGGGTGCTTCATGACCGGCCTCCGGTACGTCCGCGCCCCGAGTCCTGTTGCCGCGAGGGTGTCGCCACCCGGCGGCGGACGACAAGGGCCGAAAGGGGCACGGCGGGACCCGTGCAGCCCTGGCACGGGCCGTCGACCGGTGCTTTCCTGAAAGTGAGGAGGGGCCCGCCCCAGGGACGCGGGGAAGCAGCTTCGAGCCGCGCACCGCGCGATCAGGATCCGCGAGAAGCGGATGGGCCCCTCCTCCCGTGGTGTCTCCAGCAGCGCCGCCACTCGTGGTCCGGGCGGACCGCGCCCGGGACCGACCGGCCCTACCCAGCCCCTGCAGCCCGGTGCGAGCGTGGCAGCAGGCCACCACACGACCCGGAAGGCGGTGGGCACGATGGAATCGCCCCTGGTGGTAGGAGTCGACGGGTCCGACGCCAGTCTCACGGCCGTGGACTGGGCCGTCGACGAAGCGGTACGGCACGGGCTCCCCCTACGGATCGTCCACGCCTCGATGTGGGAACGGTACGAAGGAGTCGTCCCCACCTGGGCCACGGACCGTTCCTCGGGCCAGGTTTTCGCCGAGAACATCGCCGGCACTGCGGCCGAACGCGCCCGACGCCGCGCACCCGACCTCCCCCTCAGCACGGACGTCCTCGCTGAGGACGCCTCCACCGGGCTGCTCAGGGAGGGGCAGGAGGGCGCGATCCTGGTCGTCGGGTCCCGGGGGCGCGGCGAGTTCGCCGACCTTCTGCTCGGATCCGTCAGTCTCATCGTGGCCGCCCGGGCCCATTGCCCGGTCGTCGTCGTCCGTGGAGACCGACAGGCCCTGGAGGCACGCCACGGGCGCGTTCTGCTCGGCGTAGGAGAACACGACGTGGACTCTCCGGCTGTGCGGTTCGCGTTCCGTGAGGCGGCTGTCCGGGATGCGGAACTCGACGTCGTCCGAGCCTGGCGACGGCCGGCCCATGAACCGGTCGACCACCTGCTGCTGACCGGCGACGGGGGAGCCTACTTCGCGGAAAGGTCCTCGGAACTGCTCGACAAGGCCCTTGAGGCCGCAGCGTCCGCGCATCCCCGGGTGCGCCTGCGCAGGACCACGGTCGAGGGTGCCGCGCACAGAGTGCTGACCGAGCGTTCCGCCGCCGCCGACCTGCTGGTCGTCGGGGCACCACGCCGTGACAGGCTCGTCGGCCTGGAACTCGGCAGGGTCGCCCACCGCGCCCTGCACCACGCCTCGTGTCCGGTCGCCGTGGTACCCCAGCGGAACCCGGAGCCCCCGGAAGGAGACCGGTGATGAGCACGGCCGATGACCGGCACGCGCCGCACGTCACGAGCGACCTGGGACGCCGCGTCGCGGCACGGCGCACGCAGCTCGGCTTGTCCCGGGAGGAAGTGGCCGAACGAGCCGGCTCTGCACCCGGCTTCATCGCCTACGTCGAAGAGCGTGTGCCGACCCCGGGGATCGAATTCCTGGTCCGGCTCGCCAACGCCTTGGAGACCACCGTCCAGGATCTCACCGGGTACAGGTCGGACCTCGCGCCCGGAGAGGCCCACGCCGGGCACCAGGCACGGATGGAGGAGATCGGCGAGGCCGAGTGCTGGAAGCTGCTCGACGGCCACGGCGTCGGCCGGGTCGCCGTCGAGGGACGGGACGGGCTGGCGGTGTTCCCTCTCAACTACCAGGTCGTCGACGGGGAGATCGTCTTCATGACCGGTGCGGATTCGTCCCTCGCGCGCGCCGCGGCGTCCGGCGCGGAGGTCGCCTTCGAGGAGGACCGTCTGGACGAGGCCTTCAGCCAGGGCTGGAGCGTGCTCCTTGTCGGTCCGGTACGCACGGTGTCGGACGAGACCTCGGTAGAGAGGATCAACGACGCCGGCCGCCCGGAGCCGTGGGCCGGGGATGGGCGCGACACCAAGGTGACGCTCTCGCCGCGCCGGGTGACCGGCCGCCGAATCCGCGTACCGGGCGCGCCCGGCACTTCGAACGGGTCTGCCGGCCAGGCGTGATCGATGAGATCACCGGAAACCGGACCGGCTCTCCGCGGGTGGATCCAACGACGAAGCCGTCGCCCGCGTCGGCTCCTTAGCTCGATGCCACAGACGACCGACCGATACACGCCTTCCACAGGGCACCGGCACCCGCAGAACACCGAGCGAGGAACGCGCCGCGCCGACGACGGTGAGGGAGACCGAGCCGACGATGAAGCCCTGAACGCCACCGAGCCCGCGCGCAGCCGAGCACCGTCAGATCCGCCTCGTTCGCGGCGGCCGTCAGTTCCTCGGCAGCCCGGCCACGCACCCGCTCAGTGAGCACCTCGAGGCCGGGATGGTCCTTCCGCGCGCGGTTCGACTCCTTTCGGGAGGGACCCTCGGCCCGTTCGGCCAGGGTGCGGGCGTGCGGCAAGGGCACCTCCGGGGTTGTTCGTCCACTCCTCGACGTGCACCGGCCGGAGGGGCACGTCGCGCAGCACCGCTTCCGATGCCGCCCACCCCACCGCAGCGAGATTTCCTCCGAGCGCCCAGACCGACGGTGACCTGGGCTGTCATGACGTGCCTCCTCAGCCGAGTCCGCTCCGCTCCGTCCGCGGTCGGACCGCACAGGACATCCCCAACTTCAGGCTGGTGGTCCCGTGGCTCCCGACAGCAGGGCCGGGCGGGTCTCGATCGGGGCCGAACGGCCCATGCATGGGAAGCCCGGCACGGTGTCAGCGTGGGAGGTGTCGCCCCCTCGGGACGTGCTCCCGAGCGCCGGGCGTATCCCGGAGGAGGAGCCATGACCAGCGAGATCCCCGCTCGACCGGAGCTGGGCGACGTCGTCGTGGGAGTCGACGGGTCCCCCTCCGGGCGCACGGCCGCGCTCTGGGCCGCCACGGAGGCGGACCGACGGGGGCGGCCTCTGCATCTCGTGCACGCCGCCGATACCGACCGCCGGGCCCTCTTCGCCAATGCCGAGACAATCCAGGCGGTACGCGAAGCGGGCCGTGAACTGCTGATCGATACCGCGAACACGGTTCAAGAGCGTTTTCCGGACCTTGCCATCACGAAGGAACTGAGCCGCCAGGAGCCGGTTGCCGGTCTCCGGGCTTCCGCCGGCGACCGCGGGACGATCGTGGTGGGCAACCGGGGGCTCGGCGGCTTCTCGGCCCTCATGCTCGGCTCCGTCGGTCTGGGTGTGGCAGCCCGCGCCGAGGCGCCCGTGATCGTCGTCCGCGGTGAAGGCGACCGTCCCGAGTCGGGATCGGTGACGGCGGCCGTGCACGGTGCTTCGGATCGCGGCTGGCTGCTCGTCGCGGCTGCCGAAGCGGATGCCCGCAAGGCGGTGTTGCGTCTGGTGAGCGTCTGGAACGTGCTCACCCACGTCGGCAGCGTCGCGACCATGCTGGACGACCTCGATGAGATCGCGCGGCAGCGCGTGCACGAGATCAAGGCGCTCGCCGACCTCGTGCGTGAGTACTATCCCGGGCTCATCGTCAGCCATCACGTCGAGACGGGCACGAGCACGCCCGGGATCCTGGTGGAGGCGAGTGCCCACACCGATCTGCTCGTGATGGGAAGGGAACACCGAACGCTGGGCGTCGGTCCGTCCCTGGGACGCGTCGCCCACACCCTGCTCCACCACGCCCACTGCCCGGTGCAGATCGTCCCACCCGCCTTCGCCACCCGGGTCGAGGAGACGTGAACGAGATACTGCTCGGAATCGACCCCCGGGAGCAGTCGATCCCCGCTCTCGTCTGGGCCGCCGATGAGGCCGTACGAAGAGGACTGGCGCTCCGACTGGTCGTCGCAGTACCGCCCGCCCATGACGGGCTCCGGTACGACGCCTTCGCGCACCAGAGCGCCCTGCTACTCCGCGCGGAGTCGGCGATAGCCAACGCGGAGGACCTCGTCCGAGAACTGCATGGCGGGCTGCGGATCGCGACGGAACGCGTGAACGGCGTGCCGGCGACCGTGCTGCGTGACATGGCGGAGCACGCCGCACTCGTCGTCGTGGGCTCCCGGCGTCTCGGCAGGGCGGCCGAGATGTTCAGCGAGAGCTCCGTTGTCGTCCCGCTCACCGCGCGGGCCGACTGCCCCGTCGTCGTGGTCCGTGCACCTGAGCACTCCGCCGTGCACCCACCCACGCTCGTCGTCGGCGTGGACGGAAGCGAGTCCTCACGGGCCGCCGTCGCCTTTGCCGTCGAGGAGGCGAGCGTGCGCGAGGCACGGCTGCGGGTCGTCTGGGTCTGGCCCCGTTCCTTCCTCGCCCACGACGACGAGGAGAAGGGGCTGGTCGAGCGGCGTCGGCTGCTCACCGAATCGGTGGCGGGCTGGGCGGAGAGGTATCCGGATGTCGCCATCTCCGAGGAGGTCCTTCGAGGGCACCCGGTTGAGCAACTCGCCCTGGCGTCCCAGGAATCCCTCGCCCTGATCGTCGGCCGCAGAGGCCGCGGCGGCTACTCCGGCATGCGGCTGGGTTCGACGGTCCACGGCCTGCTGCACCGCGCCATGTGTCCCGTGATCACCGTCCCCCTCCCACAGCGTGAGGGGCGCGTCGGCGATCCGGCATGGGCCGACCGGTCCCGTTCCAGGCCGACCGACCGGCCCCGGCCGGCTGACCCGCTCGGCACTGGGGAGCGGAGACCTCCACGCGGGACGGTGAGGCGAGAGGACGAATCCGGTCCGTCCGCCGGTTTCACGGAGAGGTGAGCACCATGCAGCGCATCCGCATCCGCATCAGCTCCCGGCCCCGTCAGCCCCACAGGCCGAGCCCCCTCGATCGGCGCACCCCGTCCGGCAGTCCGCTTCCGTACTGAGGGCGCCAGAGAGTCTCGGAGGATGCCATGGGACCGACGCGACGCGTCGTACCGTTCGCGGAGCTGGGCCGGTCGGATGTCGGCCGGGTGGGAGGCAACAGCGCCTCGCCGGGAGAGATGGCCAACCGGCTCGGCGCCGCGGGCATACGCGTACCGACGGGCTTCGCCACCACTGCTGAGGCGTACGAGGAACTTCTCTCCTGCCGCGGACTGCGGGACTCCGTCCAGGAGCACGACCACCTGCACCAAGGGGCCCCGCTCGACGAGGTCGGGGCGGGCATCCGTTCGTTCTTCCTCGCGCAGCCACTGCCTCCACCGCTGCGAGACGCCATTCTGGCCGCGTACGAGCTGCTGGCCGAGGAGAGCGGTGGGGAGGCGCCCGAGGTGGTAGCAGCGGCGGTCAAGCGGCACGTGGCCCGCGCCGAGACGGCGCTCGGAGCGGCACGGGACGAAGGGAGCGGTGACCATGCCCAGGAACACACGGCACCGAGTCGCCCGAAACAGCGAGCCGCCGGTCCAGCTCGGGCCGCAGGCGGCCAGGGGGGACGCGCGGCGCGGTCGCCCCAGGAACCACCAGGTGCCGGCGGAGGGGGCGAACGGGCCTCCCAAACGCCCGGTACACACCATCAGGGTGTCGACGCTCTTCCTCTGAACCGGTGGAGAACCGGCCGGATCGCGAGCAGGGGGATGGAAAGGAGGACGCGGCCATGACGACCGCAAGGGAAATCATGCACACCGGTGCGAGCTGCGTGCAGGAGAACGAGAGCCTCGTGGACGCCGCGCGCCGCATGAGCGAGCTGGATGTCGGCGCGCTGCCCATCTGCGGGCCGGACAATCGGCTGCACGGCATCATCACAGACCGGGACATCGTGGTGAAGTGCCTTGCCAAGGGCAAGGATCCCCAACGGATGACGGCCGGGGACCTCGCCCAGGGCAAGCCGGTCACCGTGGACGCGGGCGCCGACGGCGAAGAGGTGCTCCGCACGATGCAGGATCACCGCATCCGCCGCGTGCCCGTGATCGACGATCACCGCCTGATCGGCATGATCAGTGAGGCGGACCTGGCACGGCACCTGCCGGAGGAACGGGTTGGCCACTTCGTCGAGGAGGTCTGCCGCTGACAGCACCGGAGCCGCGGCGCCATGGGCCGGTCGGTCCTTCCCGCTGCGGCCCGTTCGGCCCCGTCGGACAGCCCTCTTGGACGCTGCGCCACATGACCCTGCGGGCGGACGATGGGGTTAGCGAGTCGGACCGGGCCCCGGAACCCGATCCGCCGCCTGTCCGAACCGACTCGGGTCCACGGCGACCGTCCTGGACCCCGTACACGAGGAGCAGACAATGGCCGGAGGCAAGGTGGAACGCAGGCACAGCCACTTCCCCGACTTCAACGACTGGTTCAACCGGGAGTTTCCGGGGCTGCCGGGCTGGCGCCCCGGCTCCGCCGCCCATTCCATCCCGGTCGAGATGACCAGCGGGGACGGCGAGTACGTCCTGAAGGCAGAACTGCCGGGCATGGACCCGGACAAGGACATCAGCATCAGGGTCGATGACAACCTCATCACCGTCAGCGCGGAGCACAGCGAGAGCACGGAGGACAAGCAGCACTCGGAGTTCCGCTACGGATCGTTCCGCAGGACACTGCGCCTCCCGGGCACCATCCCGGTCGACGACGTCGACGCCTCGTACGCGGACGGCATTCTCACCGTCCGCATCCCGATGCCCGTCGAGGAGACACCTACCGGGCGGACCATTCCGGTGAAGCGGGCCGACACCAAGGCCGGGGGAGAGGAGCCATGAACGCCAAGCGTGTCCTGGTCGCCTACGGCAGCAAGGCCGGCGCGACCGCCGGAATCGCCGAAGCGATCGGCCAGACGCTCCGGGACGACGGCTTCGACGCCGTCGTCCTGCCGGCCGACACCGTCACCGACGTCAGCGGTTACGACGGAGTCGTCCTCGGCGGAGCCCTCTACGCCGGGCACTGGAACGGCAAGGCCCGGCGTTGCGCCCGGCGCAACGCCGAACAACTGCGGCACCGTCCTGTCTGGCTCTTCAGCAGCGGTCCGGTCGACCGTTCCGCGGATGACCATGACATCCCGCCCGTACGCGGGGTTGCCCGGCGGATGGAGAAGCTCGGAGCCCGTGAGCACATCACCTTCGGTGGCGCCGTGACCGCCGAGACATCGGACCCGGTCGCCCGGCACATGGTCAGCAGGGGCAAAGGCGGCGACTTCCGCAATCCGGAACGGATCCAGGCATGGGCCCACCACATCGGAGCGGAACTCGGCGCCAACCCCTGACCGGTGCTGCGGATCCACTGACCGGCCACCCCCCGACGGGAGGTGCGGCATGTCCCACCAGGAGTCGCTGGGCAGCGGGGCCGCAGCCTTGCCATCGAAAGGACCCTTCGGGCGCGCAGTCCTGGTCTTCGTTCTGATGACCCCTGAGAACGCTCGCCCGTCCGGGACCATCCATGTCCCGCCTCGAACGCCGCAGGGCCGAAGGGTGACGATCTGGGTGGACGACGCAGGGGCCCCCGCCCAACCTCCAGGCAGCGCCGCGGACCGGGCGTTGGCCTCCCTCTCAGGCGGTACGGCGACGGCAGGAGTCATCGGGGCTACCGGCGCCGGTGTGGTCCTCCTTGTACGACGGCGGACCGAAGGTCACCGGCTCGCTGCGTGGGAACGCGAGTGGGAGCAGGTGGAACCCCTGTGGTCCGGGCCGACACCGCCGGGCCAGCGATGCAGGGAGCGGCGATGACTGACCGTGCAGGCCGCCGTACCGCACCGGAGCGGACGACCTCGCACACTCGGACGCTGCCCTTCGACCCCAGCGAGCCCCTACCCAGGCTGCGCCGGGAACTTGCCACCGGACCGGATGGACTGTCCAACCGCGAAGCCGCCCGCCGCCTCGCCGTGCACGGCCCGAACGAGGTGCGGCGCAAGGCGCGCTCCTCCTTCGCGCGGGAGCTCGTCAGGCAGCTGATCCATCCGCTCGCCCTTCTGCTGTGGGCCGCCGCGGCTCTTGCCTTCGTCGCGGACCTCGCTGTACTCGGCTGGGCGATCCTGGCGGTCATCGCTGTCAACGCGGCGTTCGCGCTGCTCCAGGAACGCCAGGCCGAGCGTGCGGTGGAGACCCTCGCTCGTTATCTGCCCGAGCACGCCTTCGCCGTACGTGACGGCCGGCCCCTCACCGTGGAGGCACGGGACCTGGTGCCTGGCGACGTGATCGTGCTGGAAGAGGGCGACAAGGTACCTGCCGACGCACGCGTCACCGAAGGCGGAGTGGAAGTCGATCTGTCGATGCTCACAGGCGAGTCCGTACCCGCCGAACGCATCGCCGCGGCCGGGCTCCTCGGCGCCCCCCTGCTTGAGGAGCCGAACCTCGTCTTCAGCGGCACGACCTGCGTCGAGGGGCAGGCCCGGGCCATCGTGTTCGCCACCGGCGACCACACCGAGCTCGGCCGGATCGCGGCCCTGAGCCAGCGGACGCGGCGCGAGGCGAGCCCGTTGGAACGACAGGTCAAGAAGGTCGCCTGGCTCATCGCCGGGGTCGCCACCGGCATGGGCGCCCTGTTCCTGGTCCTGGGCGTGGCTGTCGGACTGCCGGTGACCGACTCCCTCATGTTCGCCATCGGGCTCCTCGTCGCCAACGTTCCCGAGGGACTGCTTCCGACGATCACGCTGGCCCTCGCCGTCGGCGTCCGCGCACTGGCCCGTGAGGGCGCCCTGGTGAAGCGGCTCAGCGCCGTGGAGACGCTCGGTTCCACGAACGTCATCTGCACGGACAAGACAGGCACACTGACTCGCAACAGCATGCGTCTGAGGGCTCTCTGGACTGCGGGTCATGGAGCGGAGCCCGGCCCCTGGGCGCAGGAGCTGGTGCGGGCGAGCGCCCTGTGCACCACCGTCACCCGTGATGAGGACGGTGAGCTGCACGGCGATCCGACGGAGGCTGCCCTCGTCACCGGGGCCTCCGACCGCGAGGTGCCGGTGGACCTCGCCCGGCGCGACGAGGGACGGCGCAGACTGTTCCGCTTCGATCCCCGGCTGCGGCTGATGTCGGTCGTGCAGGAAGACGAGGCGAAAGGTCGCGTGCGGACCGTCACCAAAGGAGCGCCCGAGGCGGTCCTGGCCCGTGTCCGTCCTGGCTCCGCCACGGACGCCGCCCGCTCGGCGGCGGAGGAGCTGGCTCGGGGCGGCATGCGGGTCCTGGCCGTCGCCGTACGCGATCTGCCGCCGGGCGCGGAGCCGCCGTCACGCCGTCAGGACGCCGAGTCGGCACTGACGCTGCTCGGTCTGGTCGGGCTGTACGACCCGCCGCGCCCCGAGGTGGCGGAGGCCGTACGCCGCTGCCACGAGGCCGGGCTGCGCGTGCACATCGTGACGGGGGACAGCGGAGCCACCGCCGCGGCCGTCGCCCGGGAGGTCGGAATCGGAGTACCCCGTCTGCACGTGGTCGCGGCTTCGGAGTCTTTGGGCGACGACGAGCTGGACCGGCTCCTCGTGGAGGGCGACGCCGAGATCGTCTTCGCCCGCTCCTCACCCGAGACGAAGCTCAAGGTGGCCGACACCCTGCGGGCGCACGGCCGGATCGTCGCCATGACGGGTGACGGCGTCAATGACGCCCCCGCGCTGCACCGCGCCCACATCGGGGTCGCCATGGGACGGTCTGGCACAGATGTGGCCCGCGAGGCTGCCACCATGGTGCTCACCGACGACGACTTCGCCACCATCGTGACCGCGGTCGAATCCGGACGACGTGTCTACGACAACGTGCGCAAGTTCATCGTCTACATCTTCGCTCACGCGACCCCGGAGATCGTTCCCTTCCTCGTCTTCGCGCTCTCCGCCGGCACGGTACCGCTTCCCCTCACCGTTCTGCAGATCCTCGCCATCGACCTGGGAACGGAGACCCTGCCCGCCCTCGCACTCGGCCGGGAACGCTCCGAGCCCGGCATCATGCAGCGGCCGCCTCGGCCGCGGCATCAAGGCGTGATCTCCCGCGACATGCTCGTCAGGAGCTGGGGCTACCTCGGGTTGGTCTCCGCGGTGTTGGTCATGGCGGGCTACTTCTACGTGCTCTGGCGGGCGGGGTGGCAGCCGGGTGACCCCACGGGCACGGGCAGCCCCTTGCACCACGCCTATGTGACGGCTACGACGGCCACCTTCGCCGGCATCGTCACCTGCCAGGTCGGCACGGCGTTCGCGGCCCGCACCGATCACGCGGCGCTGCGCGACATCGGGGTGTTCACGAACCCGCTGCTGCTCGCCGGCGTCGCCTTCGAGCTCGCGTTCACGGCCGCTCTCGTCTACGCGCCCCCGCTCCAGAATCTCTTCGGCACGGCCGCCCTGCCTCTGGACATCGTCCTCCTCGTCGCGACGTTCCCGGTCCTGGTGTGGGGAACGGACGAGGTGCGGCGCGCCAGGCGGCGCCGTCAGCTGCCGTCCGCGGCGCGCTCGGTCCCGGCCGGCTCCGTACCGCCCTGGTCGAGTCGGAAGGGCGGGTAGGCGTCCGTCATCAGGCTCGCGTAGGCGGCGACGCGCAGGACCCAGCGGTTCAGTCCGACGATCAGGACGAAGAGGTCGCGCGGATAGCGCTCGGTGAAGGCGAGGGCGAACGCCGCGATGAGCGCGAGCAGGGTGATCAGCCCGCCGCTCCACCATCCTGCGTGCATGCCGCTGGTGAAGAAGGCGATCACGAGGTAGTGGGGGATGGCGAGCAGCCACCACTTGACCAGCACCATCGAGCGCGAGAGCCGCTCCGGGTAGGCGATGTCGAGCCGGGCCGGGTAGTCGGGTTCAGGGCCCAGGCTGAAGGGCGGGTAGCGGTCGGTGCCCAGTGCGCCGTACGAGTAGTACGACACGCGCCAGGACCAGCGGAGCACGCCGAGGTTGAAGTCGAACAGGCCCCGGGGGAAGCGTTCGGTGAAGAGGATGGCGAAGAACGCGATCATCGTCACGACGAGGAAGGCGATCCAGAGGAAGAACAGCACGATCCAGTGGGGGATCACCAAAATCCACTTGACCAGCCACAGCCAGCGGGACAGCTGGCTGTCGAGTTCGGCGGATACCGCCACGGGACCGTGCGGGGCGCTAGGGGTGCCCATGATCGTCACTTCCTCGACAGGTCGTCGTCTTCGTGCTGGAGCCGGTCGACGGCCCCCACGACACCGTCGACGCAGGCCCGGTCCATCACGCGGGCGGCCCGCACCACGCTCCATTCGGGTCGGGCGACGACTGCGGGACTCGACATGAGAGTGCCCGCGGTGTCGAGCCCGGCCCGGGCGGTGCGGTGGCGTACCAGGTCCGCCTCCGAGACACGCCCAGTGGCCGGTCCGACGCGTCCACGACGCACACCGCAGTGATGTCGAACTCGTCCAGAAGCCGTGCGATTTCCTTGAACGTCGTGCCCGGAACGACGCTGACATCCGCGACACTGCGGTGCCTCGCTCGTCACCTTCTCACGCGTTCGACCGGCGGCCCCCCCGTTCAGGATCGCCCGCTGCCGCCGTCGTGGGGAGGGCCGTCCGGCCCATGGGGTTGCCCGTGGTCGTCGGCGTAGGCCGCAAAGACCCGCTCGGGTCCCTCGCCCGTGCGCAGGAAGCGCTCGTCGAGCACGACGGCCAGGTCTTCCAGTGCCCTGCGCAGTACCGACGCGGAGAGCCTGACGTCCGGGTGGCGCGCCCTGGTGGCCTGGTCCGCGAGGCCGACGGTGTAGCGGAGCTGGCGGGGCAGGGACGTGTTCTCGTCCCCGTCGTGGAAGTAGTACGACTCGGCGTACTGCATGAAGTCGACCGTGATGGTGGAGAGGGCGGAGGCGAGGCCGTCGAGGAGCGCCGCACCCCCGTCGGAGTCGAGCGCCTGGGTGGTGGCCCGGCTCCGGCGCACGTGCGACAGCCGCAGGGCCAGCGCCCTGCGGCGGGCGAGCGCCGGGTAGATTCCGAGGATCCAGGCGACGGTCGCCGACAGCAGGACGAAGCCCACGAGGGCCTCCATCGGGGCGAGTACACGCAGCCACCCGGAGGCCGGCGCGATGTCGCCCAGTCCGAGCGTGGCCAGGGTGACCAGCGAGATGTAGAGGGCGTCGAGAGGGCCCGCGTGTTCGGACGGGACGAGCCCCGTTGCGTACGACCATTCCTCCGGCATGTGGGGCCAGTAGATGAGCGCCCACCCCAGGGCCACGGTCAGCGCCCAGGCGGCGAAGACGGTCACCATGCCGAGCGGGCCCGCCAGACCGGCGGTGCGCCTCCCGGTGCCGAGGCGGGCGGACAGCCGCCACATGGACATCATCACCAGTCTGCTCAGGCCGCCGTGACGGGTCGGGTGCCAGAGCGTGTGGAACACGTCCCGGAGGATGAACAGCACCAGGACAGCGCCCGCCGGTGTCGCAAGCCACGTCATCCGGGCACCTTTCCCACGAGCGGTGATGGTGTCCCGCCCTCCGGCTTCGATCTCAGCCCACTGGCGGCGCCCGCTCGCCCCTTCGGGCGCGCAGCTTCCGCGGGGTGTCCTTGGTGCGGCGGCACGGCTCGCGCCCGCGCCTCGATCCGGCCTCGTACGACGATCGTCGGAGCCGACAGCCGGTTCTCGCCCGGCCGATGACGTCGCGGAGGCCGGGGCCGCGGAACACCTGCCTCGGGGCCGGAGCCGTCGCCTTCGCCGACGAGGACAGGCCGGTGCTGGTCACCGAGACATGCTTCGTCCCCGCGCCCTGGTCCCGTGACCCGCACCGTAAAGGCCGGACACGGCTATGTCCGGCTCTTGGCGGTGAGTTCGCACCGCACGTCCACGACGCCTTCGACAGCGCGGGCCAGGCGGGCCGCGAGCGGGATGAGTGCGCTGTCGCGAACCTCGCCGGAGAGGGTCACGACCCCGGCGTCGACACGGACATCGACCCGGTGCTGCGAGAGCGGGAACAGGTGCTCGACGACGTCACGGCGCACCTCGGCGGCGAGATCCTCGTCCGGTCGGAGGAAGACCTTGAGGAGATCGGACCGGCTCACGATTCCCTGGATGGTGCCGCTCGCGTCGACGACCGGCAGCCGCTTGACGCGCTGGGCGGCCATGAGGCGCGCGGCCTGGGGCAGGGACGCCTCGGGCGCGACGGTGACGGCGGGCGATGTCATGAGGTCCTCGGCCCGTCGGGAACCCGCCTTGGCCGTGGCGTCGAGCCGTCGCATCTGTTCGACGAGACCGAGGCGGTGGTCGTGGAACTCCTCCTTGAGGAGCAGATCGGCCTCGGAGACCACTCCGACGACGCGGCCCTCGCCCTCGACGACGGGTACGGCCGTCACCTTCCACCGCTCCATGGCGGCGACGATCTCCTTGAACTCCGCCCCGGGCTGGACGGCGACGACCTTCTTGGTCATCACGTCGGCGACGGTGAACGGCTGAGGTGTCATCGCTCATTCCTTACCTGAGGGATCGGCGCGCGAGCGCAGCCGCGACGGCCGCGGATACAGCCTCGCCCACGGAGAGGTCCTGTGCGCTGAGCTCCCTGACGGAGCGCCCGTCGAATTCGAGTGCGTGCACCTCGGTGGTCGCCGTGGCGCCGAAACGCCAGTGGTGCGGCGGGATCAGCCAGGAACAGCCGAGGAGGTCGCCGGGTACGAGTGTGTCGACGAGAGCGGTG
The DNA here is from genome assembly GCF_042902595.1 of Streptomyces sp. NPDC012508. Taxonomy (NCBI): domain Bacteria; kingdom Bacillati; phylum Actinomycetota; class Actinomycetes; order Kitasatosporales; family Streptomycetaceae; genus Streptomyces; species Streptomyces sp. NPDC012508. Next base: position 556,323 of record NZ_JBIBEO010000002.1, on the reverse strand, counting down.
CTGGGACCGGGAAGGCGCTTGTCCAGCTCGACCCGCCCGGATTCGATGATCCAGAACCGGTCGGCGAGCTGCCGCTCGCGGAAGATGCGCGTGTCTGCGGGGAACCGGACCGGGCGGGCCTGACGCAGGAGCCGGTCCCGCGCCTCCGGAGCGAGCTCGCTCAGCAGCATCCTCATGGTGCTCATGATGTGCCTCCAGCCCTTCCCTCACAGACTCCCGCGTGGCGGCCGGGTGCACGTAGGGCCGGGCGGGTCACACGCGGGGGACCGATGGGCCCGGGTTCAGCGGACCAGGACGGCCTCACCGGAGCGGGGCACGACGGCCGTCCAGCCGAGCTCGCGGTCGATGCGGTCACGCAGCGCCCCGGACGCGGCCGGTTCGCCATGCACGAGGTACGTGGTGTGCGGGGGAGGGGCGCCGCGCAGCCAGTCGATGATCTGTCCGGCGTCGGCATGGGCCGAGAAGTGGGGGACGTCGGCGACCTCGGCCCGCACCGGTACGTATTCGCCGAACATCTTGAGCGTCCGGGCACCGTCCACGAGGTCCCGCGCCCGGGTGCCGGCCGCGGCGAAGCCGACCACGACGACCGCGTTGCGCGGGTCGGGGAGCAGCCGGTGGAGGTGGTGCAGGACGCGGCCGCCGGTGGCCATGCCGGCCGAGGAGACGATGACGGAGGGTCCGCGGGCGCTGCTGATGTCGATGGACTCCTGGACCGTTCTGGCGGCGAGGAACGGCGCGGGGCTCAGCGCGGTCTCTCCCTCGGCGAGGATCTCCGGCCGCAGCTCGGTGGACCGCTCGCGCACCGCGTCCCGGTACACGTCGAGGGCCGCCAGGGCCATGGGGCTGTCCACGTACACGGGGACCGACCGGGGCAGCAGGCCGGTCTCGCGCAGCAGGGTCAGTTCGTGCAGGACGACCTCGGTGCGGTCGATCGCGAAGGCGGGGATGACGACGGTGCCGTTCCGGGCGAGGGTCCGGGCGATCACGGCGGCGAACCCCGATCGGGCGGACTCATGGTCGTGGCGACGGTCGCCGTACGTGGATTCCATGAGCAGCGCGTCTGCTCCCGAGAACGGCTCGGGCGGAAGCAGCAGCGGGTGCCCGGGCCGCCCCAGGTCTCCGGAGACGGCCAGGGTGTGGCCGTCCTCCAGCGTCAGGCGGGCCCACGCGGATCCCAGAATGTGCCCGCCGCGGTGGAGCGTCAGCCCGGTGCCGGCCATGATCTCCACGTCCTCGTCGACGGGGATCGGGTCGAAGAACGCCAGCGTCTTCTCCACGTCGGAGTCGTCGTAAAGCGGCTTGGCCGGGCGGTGCTTGGACCAACCGTGCTCGTCGGCGTGCCGGGCCGCCTCCATCTGGAGACGGGCGCTGTCGCGCAGCACGATCCCGGCGAGTCGAGCGGTGTGGGCGCTGGTGAGGATCGGCCCCCGGAAGCCCTGGCGGACCAGGCGGGGCAGATAGCCGCAGTGGTCCAGGTGGGCATGGGTGACGACCACGGCGTCGACGTCCGCGGCGTCGCGGGCGAAGCGTTCCCAGTTGCGGCGTCGCAGGTTCGCGAAACCCTGGAAGAGACCGCAGTCGAGGAGGATCCGGGCATGGTCGCTCTCGACCAGGAACTTGCTTCCGGTGACCGTCCCCACGCCGCCCAGGAAACTGAGCAGTGCCGGGCGCGGGGTGGCGGGAGAGAGGTTGGGGGCTGCCTCGGACATGGTCAGCCCTCCTTCGGAGTGTGGGCCGGTCTCCACCCTCGCATCCGGACCTGCCCGGTCCGGAGGGTCCGAGCGGGTCCGTTCAGGGGCCGATCGGCTCATGTGCTGCCGGAGGAGTCCGTGGAGCCTGGTGGACGAGGACCGCAGCGACGCGCGACAGGAAGTGGGTGGGCGCCATGAAGGCACTCGTCTTCCAAGAGCCGGGCCGGATCGCCTGGCAGGAGGTACCCGACCCCGTCGTCGAGGACCCCGCCGATGCGATCGTCCGGGTCGACGCCGTCACCATCTGCGGCACGGATCTGCACATCCTGAAGGGGGACGTGCCGGAGGTGACGCCCGGCCGGGTCCTCGGACACGAGGCGGTCGGCACCGTGGTCGAGACCGGCGGCGACGTCCGCACGGTGCGACCGGGCGACCGCGTCCTGGTCTCCTGCATCTCCGCCTGCGGCAGGTGCCGCTTCTGCCGGGAGAGCCGTTACGGACAGTGCCGTGGCGGAGGCGGCTGGATCCTGGGCCACACTGTCGACGGCACACAGGCCGAATACGTCCGGGTGCCCTTCGCCGACCTGTCCGTCCATCCGCTGCCGGACTCGATCGACAGCTTCGACGCCGTCCTGCTCGCCGACATCTTCCCCACCGCCTACGAGGTCGGGGTCCTCAACGGCGCCGTGCGCCCCGCCGACACCGTGGTCGTCGTCGGAGCGGGCCCCATAGGTCTCGCCGCCATCACCACCGCCCGGTTCTACAGTCCGGGCCGGATCGTCGCCGTCGACCTCGCCGAGTCGCGGCTGGCCGCCGCCCGTGCCCTCGGCGCGGACGCCATCGCGAACGCCGGGGAGGAGCCGGAGCAGCTGGTCGCGGATCTGACCGACGGCCTCGGCGCCGATGTCGTCATGGAGGCCGTCGGCGTTCCGGAGGCGTTCGAGATGTGCACCCGGATGGTCCGGCCCGGCGGCAGGGTCGCCAACATCGGAGTCCACGGCAAGCCGGCGGCCCTCCACCTCGAAGACCTGTGGATCAAGGACGTCACCATCACCACCGGACTCGTCGACACCTCGTCCACGCCCCTGCTGCTGCGCATGATGGCCGCCGGACGGCTGCCGTCGGCAGAACTGGTCACCCACCGGTTCGAGCTGGGGGAGATGGAGGAGGCGTACGAGGTCTTCGGCCGCGCGGCCGAGACCGGCGCCGTCAAGGTCGCGCTGGGCGGCCCGCAGCACACGGTCGTGAGCCTCCCGGCCCCGCCGGTCGCCTGATGAACGGCCGAGGCCCGGGTTCTCGGCCGCTGGACGGCGCCGTCTTCGACACCGACGGCGTACTGCTCGACTCCGCCGTCGTGCACGCGGCGGCGTGGAAGGTCGCGTTCGACGCATGCCTCGACCAACGGGCGCCCGACAGCGGGACACAGCCGTCCTTCGACCGGGACGCCGAGTACCGCCAGCTCGTCGACGGAAGGTCCCGGTACGACGGCGCGGCGGCCTTCCTCACCTCACGCGGTCTTCACCTCCCACCGGGAGAGCCCCACGACGCCCCCGGCTGTGACACGGTCTGGGCCGTCGCGGCACGCAAGGAGTCGGCGTTCGTCGATCTGCTTCGTACGGAAGGCGTCACGGCCTTCGCCGACGCCCGGCCGGCTCTCGCGGCCTTGCGCACGGCGGGCGTGCCATGCGCGGCGGTGTCCGCCTCCCGGCACGCCCGGGCGCTGATCCGCGCCGCCGGGCTCGCGGGCTTCCTCGCCGTGATCGTGGACGGCGAGGACGCCGCCCGGCTCGGCCTCGCAGGCAAGCCCGATCCCGCGCTCTTCCTGCGGGCGGCGGCGCTCCTCGGCACGCACCCGCAGCAGACCGCGGTCGCCGAGGACGCCCTCGCCGGAGTCGAGGCAGCCCGTCGCGGCGGTTTCGGTCTCGTCGTCGGGGTCGACCGCACGCCGCTGCGACGCACCGCCGCCCTCCTGCGGGAGCAGGGCGCCGACCTGGTGGTCCCCGATCTCACGACGCTGGTCCGGAGCGTGTGGGGTGAGCGCGGATGACCACCGACTGGACGTGGGGGTACGACGGTTACGACCTGGAGCGTGAACCGCTGGTCGAGGCGCTCTGTACGCTGGCCAACGGCCGGTTCGCCACCCGGGGATCCGCTCCCGAGTGCACCGCCGGGACCGCGCACTACCCGGGCACGTATCTGGCCGGTGGCTACGACCGGCTCACCTCGGTCGTCGCGGGCGAGCGGGTCGTGAACGAGGACCTCGTCAACCTTCCGAACTGGACGCTTCTGCGCTATCGCTGCCGGCCGGACGACGGCCCGGCCGGCGACTGGCTCACACCCGATGCCGCGGAGCTGCGCCACCACGACGTCCGTCTCGACCTGCGCGCGGGCGTGCTCACCCGGCGCCTGTTCTTCGAGGACGCCCGCGGGCGGGGCCTGCGCGTCAGCCACATCCGCGTCGTGCACATGGGCGATCCCGGACTCGCGGCCCAGTGCACCCTGTTCCGCGCCTACGGTTGGAGCGGTTCCGTCGAGGTACTGTCCGTCCTCGACGGCGCCGTCACCAACGCCGGAGTCGAGCGCTACCGACACCTGGACGGGCGTCACCTCACGGACCACCGGACCGGATTCGAGACAGACGGTGTCGCCTGGATCTCCTGCCGTACCGTCGACCCGGGCATCAGGATCGCCATGGCCGTGCGCACGGTCACCCGCCCCGCGCGGCCCGCGCGGGAGGAGACCACCAGCGCCGGCACCGTGCAGACGTACCACCTGCCGATCGTGCCCCACCGCTCGGCGATGGTCGTGAAGACTCTGGCGCTGCACACCTCGATGGACTGGCCCGCCGCCGACCCGCTCTCAGCGGCCACCGACGTCATCGCTCGTGCTCCTTCCTTCCCCCGGCTGCTCTCCGCCCACAAGGCGGCCTGGCAGCGCGTCTGGGAGCAGGGCGAGTTGCGCGTGCCCGGGGAGGTCGGCCGCATCCTGCGGCTGCACGTGTTCCACCTGCTGCAGACGCTCTCCCCGCACACGGCGGACCTCGACGTGGGTGTGCCCGCTCGCGGGCTGCACGGCGAGGCGTACCGGGGGCACGTCTTCTGGGACGAGCTCTTCGTCCTGCCCTACCTCGACCTCCACTTCCCCGAGGTGGCCCGCGCGTTGCTCATGTACCGGCACCGTCGACTGCCGGCCGCCCGCGAGGCCGCCCGCCTCGCCGGCCAGCAGGGGGCCATGTATCCCTGGCAGAGCGCGAGTTCCGGCAGGGAGGAGACACAGGCACTGCACCTCAACCCACGCTCAGGGCGCTGGCTGCCCGACCATTCCCACCTCCAGCGCCATGTGGGCTCGGCCGTCGCGTACAACGTCTGGCGGTACGCGCAGGCGACCGGCGACCGCGGATTCCTCCACTCCGCCGGGGCGGAGATCCTCCTTGAAGTCGCCCGCTACTGGTCCGGGGCCGCCACCTTCGACCCCGCGCTCGGCCGCTACCGCATCCGCGGCGTCATGGGACCGGACGAGTACCACGACGCCTATCCCGATGCCGCGAACCCGGGCATCGACGACAACGCCTACACCAACGCGACCGCCGCCTGGGTGCTTGCCCGTGGCCTCGACCTGCTCGGCGAGCTGCCCGCGGCCCGGCGGTCTGAACTCTCGGAGCAACTGTCGCTGGACGACGGCGAAATCGCCCGCTGGGACGCCGTCTCCAGGCGCCTGTACGTTCCGTTCCACCAGGGCGTGGTCAGCCAGTTCGAGGGGTACGGGGACCTGGGGGAACTGGACTGGGAGGCGTACCGGGCCCGTTACGGCGACATCCGCAGACTCGACCGGATCCTGGAGGCCGAGGGGGACACGGTCAACCGCTACCAGGCGTCGAAGCAGGCCGACACGCTCATGCTGGGCTACCTCTTCGGGCCCGAGGAGCTGTACGGCCTGTTCGCCAGGCTCGGCTACCGCCTCGACGAGCAGGTGTGGCGCGCGACCGTCTCGTACTACCTGCGGCGCACCAGCCACGGCTCGACGCTGAGTGGTCTCGTCCACGGCTGGGTGCTGGCCCGGCAGAAGGGTGCCGACGCCTGGCGGTACTGCGAGGAGACACTGCTCGCCGACGTGGCCGACGTCCAGGGCGGGACCACGGGGGAGGGCATCCATCTCGGGGCGATGGCTGGCACGATCGATCTCGTCGAACGTGGGCTCACCGGCCTGGAAACGGGACCGGAAGGGCTTCGAGTGGCTCCAGTGCCACTGGCGGAGATCCCGCGGTTCACCTTCACTCTGTGCGCCGGCCGTCATCGAGGGGTACGGCTGCGGAGGCTGCCTGGGCGCCTGGCCGTTCGGGTTCCTGCCTCGCCCGAGAGTCCGCTCGCTGTGGTGCTCCCTGGCGATCGGCGGGTCACCGTTCCCGCCGGACAGGAGGGCTGGTTCCGCCTGTGAGGGTTCAGTCGAAGGCGAGCACCTCGGAGACAGGGCGGCGTGGCGTGGCCTGCCCCTGGGGGCCGTAGCCCAGGCGGATCAGCATGTGCACGAAGCCGATCGTCGAGCTGGGATCGCGAGCGTCGGAACGGAGTTCGGGCCATTCCAGCGGCTGGGACATGAGCGAGGTGGCGAGTCCGTCGAGGGTGGCCTGCAGGAGGACCCGTTGCATGGCCTGGCCGGCCTTCAGCCAGTCCTCCTGGGTGTCCTCCACCGTGCCGAGGAGCGCGATCTGCGGTCTCTTCTCGAAGCGCGCCGAGGTACGGCCGGGCACCTGTCGGGGAGCGCCGAAGTCCCTGACAGGAGAGGTCACGTCGTACTGACGCGGGCCGAAGGCGTACGCCGGGATGCCCTCGGTGCCGGGGCTTTCCCCGGCGGCACCGGTGCGTGTCCAGGCGGCGATCTCCGCGCGCACGGCCTCGTCCGCCGCCTCGAACAGTTCGGAGGTGTGGAAGAGATCCATGACGGTGTCGGTGTGCCACGCTCCCGGTACGACGAGTCGGCAGCCCTCCAGGAGGGCCGCGGCACGGAGTCCGTCGATCACCTCGGAGGGGATCCGCTCCTCGGTGAAGGGGAAGCGGCTGGTGTGCCGCCGCGGCAGGGAGGCATGGAGCACACCCAGTTCGCTGTCGGCGTCGTCGGGACCGTCGAACCGTACGTCGGCTAGGTGCCAGGGATCGCCGGGAGAGGGCAGCAGTCGGACCACGGGATGCAGGGCCCGGTGCGCGGCGGCGACCCGCAGATTGAACAGGGCGGCGCCGCAGCCGAGGTGGAGGGCACGGTGATCCGGGTCCTCGTGCGGCATACCGCGCAGCGGATCGCCGTGCAGCTCGACGACGCCGGCGCCCGTCCCGCAGACGAACTTCCAAGGCTGTGCGTTGTGCATCGAGGGCGCCGTGACGGCGTCTTCGATCAGGGACACCACGAGCGGTCGGGTCAGAACGGTGGCAGACACGGTTCGTCCTGTCTGAGTGAGTTACCAAGAGATGTCGTGCGGAGTCCGGGTGGAGGAGGTGAGACGTGCGTCGTCTTCGTGGAAGGACAGCTGGTCCACGACTGCGACGACGCCGTCCACGCGCTCGGCGAGTCCGACGAGCATCAGGGCCTGACTCCGCCGCCGGACGCGGCCCCCCAGCGTCACCACGCCGTCGAGGACGTGCACGTCCACCACGTCCCCGGGCAGGTCCATGGCATCCGCGAGGACGTCCTCACGGATGCGGCGCCGTATCTCCGCGTCCGGGCGGAGGTAGACACAGAGCAGATCGCGGCGGGTCACGATGCCCACCAGCCGTTCCTCCTCGTCGACCACGGGAAGGCGCTCGACGCCGCGACGCACCATCAGCCGTGCCGCGTCCGCCACCGTCTCCTCGGCGTGCACCGTGACGGCCGGTGAGGTCATCAGGTCCCGCGCGGTCAGCTCGTGGCGGGCCAGGAGGTCGCTCTCGGAGACGACTCCGACGACATGGTCGTCCTGGTCCAGGACGGGGACCCCGCTGATTTCGTGCTCGGCGAGCATCTTCGCCACCTCCCTGAACGACGTCGCAGGGACGGCGGAGATCACGTCATCGGTCATCAGACCGCCGACCTTCATGTGCTTCATCGCCGCGCCTCCTGTTCGAGGGTTCGGACGTCGCTGTCCCGCACCACCACCCTCCGACGCGCGCTCGGGGTCGGCGAGGGCCGAATGGTCCACCCTCAGGACCGAACGGGCTCGTTACTGCGCGGGCCGTGGCCTGCCCGGCCGGGGGTGGGGACCTTTGGTCCCTTCATTGCCCCCAGCGGACCTGCGGCCACCCGGGGCCAGATGCCAGGGTGGAAGGAGGTCCCTCGGACCTTGCGAGGAGGAGCCATGAACGGAACCGCAGCCCGTCCCGGTCTGGGCAGGGTCGTCGTCGGCGTCGACGGATCACCGTCTGCACACACGGCGGTGACGTGGGCGGCAGCGGAGGCGGCCTTGCGGGGCACTACTCTCTGTCTCGTCCACGCGGCGGACACGGACCCACCTGTCCCGTTTCTATCCAAGGCGGAGATCGTCACAAGCCGACGAGCAGGGCAGGCACTACTCGACCGGACCGCTGAAGAGATCGCGGAACGCCACCCTGACCTGACGGTCGTCCCGGAGCTCACGGATGGCGGAGCCCCAGGCAGTCTGCGGCAAGCCGCCGCCCGGACCGGCACGATCGTCGTCGGGCACCGGGGTCTGGGCGGGTTCTCTTCACTGTTGCTCGGATCGGTCGGTCTTGAGGTCGCGGCCGGCGCCACCACACCCGTGGTCGTGGTGCGCGGGGCCGCAGAGCCCGTCGATGCCGGCGCGGTTCTTGCGGCGGTCCGGAACGAGGCCGACGTGGGCTGCGCCCGTGCGGCGGCCCGCGAAGCCCTGCTGCGAAAGGTGCCTCTGCGGCTCCTGCACATTTGGAGTGTGGGGCTGCCCGCCGCCTCACGGGCTGCGCTGCGTAACGGTGGCGACGGGAACGCCCGCGATCACGTACACGTGCTGTCCTCGGTCTCGGACCGGCTCCGGGAGGAGTTCCCGAATCTGACGGTGCAGGCCGATGGCCAGAAGAGCCACAGCGTGCCGGGAGCTCTCGTCGACGCGTCGCACCACGCCGACCTTCTGGTCGTCGGCGGTCGGCGATCGCCCGGCTACCTCGGACCGACGCTCGGCCGGATCACGCTGACCCTGCTGCAGCACGCGCACTGCCCTGTGGAGCTCATCCCCCGGCAAGGGCCTGGACATGGGAGCACGTCATGACGCGCACCACGGATCGCCGTGACATCGTCGTCGGTATCGACCCGGTCAAGAACTGGCACTTGGCCCTTGCCTGGGCTGCGGACGAGGCTCACCGGCGAGGACGGGGACTGCGCCTGGTGGTCGCGATACCCCCGCAGCACGACACCCAGCACGTCGACGACACCCCGCGTCACGAGGCACAGCGACAAGCCGGCACGGAAGCTCTGCGTGCCGCGCTTGCCTGGACTCAGGCCCGGCAGCCCGGCGTCAAGACCACCTCCTCCCTTTTCGACGGGTTCCCGGCAGGAGTCCTGGCCGGTCTGTCACACGAGGCCGACATGATCGTGCTGGGCTCCCGGCATCTCAGTCGTACCGAGGAGTTCCTGAGTGCCGGTTCCCTGGTCGTCCCGGTCACCGCGAAGGCGCAATGCCCGGTGGTGGTCGTGGGGGACGCGGAACACGTCACGCAGGAGACGCCGTACCTCGTGGTCGGCGTCGACGGCAGCGAATCCTCACGAGCCGCCTTGGCCTGGGCCGTCGAGGAAGCGGACCTCCGGCGCTGCGCCCTGCGTGCCATAGCCGTCTGGCAACCACCCGTCTTCTCCCTGCACAGCGGCGACACGCTGTTCCACGCCGAGCGCCGCCTGCTCTCGGAGACCACCGCGGGATGGTCGGAAAAGTACCCCGACGTCCGGCTGACCCACGAGGTGCCCATCGGCTCCCCCGTGGAGACGCTCGCGGACGCAGCCGAGCACGCCCTTGCCGTCGTCGTCGGCCGTCGGGGCCGGGGCGGATACACCGGGATGCGTGTCGGCTCCGTCGTCCACGGGCTGCTGCACCGAGCCCACTGCCCGGTGATCACCGTCCCTGCCGGGTGAGCGGGCCATGACGGCGTCGGCAGAGGACCGGGCACCCGCACGGGTGCGGGAGACCACGGGCCTCACCGAGGAGGAGGCCGCCCGGCGGTTCGCCGAGACGGGCCCCAACGAGGTGACCGCGAGAAGGCCCGTACGGCTCCACAAGCGGATCCTGGCCCAGCTGACCGACCCGCTGATCATGGTGCTCCTCGGGGCCGTCGTGCTGACCCTCGCGATCGGCGACCATCCTGACGCCATCGTCATCGGACTGGTCGTCCTCGTGAACACGACCGTCGGGGTGGCGCAGGAGATCCGGGCCGACAACGCCGTAGCCGCCCTCTCGGCCCTCACCGCGCCGCACGCGCGCGTGCGGCGCGACGGCGCCGTCTGCGATCTCCCGGCGGCCTCGATCGTCCCAGGTGACGTCCTCCTGGTTGGTGAGGGCGACATCGTCGCCGCCGACGCCGAGCTCGCCGAGGCGTCCGCCGTTCTGGTGGACGAGTCCATGCTCACAGGGGAGTCCGTGCCCGTCGACAAGGACCCCGATGCGAGGCTGAGCGCCGGCACGATCGTCGTCCGGGGCCGGGGCGTGGCCGTGGTCTCGGCGACCGGGGCGTCCAGCGCGCTCGGCCGCATCGCGGCTCTTCTCGACGAACGTCGCGAGCCGACCCCGCTGCAGCGCCGACTCGCGGCCCTCGGGCGCGTCCTCGCGGTCGTGACGCTCGCCCTGTGCGTCCTCGTTTTCGCCCTCGGCCTGGTGCGGGGGCTCCCGCTCGGCACGATGGCCGTCACTGCCATCAGCCTGGCCGTGGCAGCCGTCCCCGAATCCCTTCCCGCCGTCGTCACTCTCGCCCTGGCTCTCGGCGCCAGGCGCATGGCCGCCAGACACGCCCTGGTGCGGCGGCTTCCCGCGGTGGAGACGCTCGGCTCCGTGTCCGTCCTCGCCACCGACAAGACCGGCACGCTGACCGAGGGCCGCATGGTCGTCCAGTACGTCTGGACACCGCGAGTGAGCGCCGAGCTCTCGGGGGTGGGGTACGAACCCGTGGGGGAGGTCCTGGTTGCCGGGCGGCCGGCGGAGGCGGACGAGCTCGAGCCGCTGACGGAGCTGCTGACGGTGACTGCCCTGTGCAACGACGCCGCGCTGCGCCCGGCGGACGACGGGGCGTCCGACGGCCGCTGGACGGCGCTGGGCGACCCCATGGAGGCCGCCCTGCTCACTGCCGCGGCCAAGACGGGCTGCCCGGAGCCGACGGAACTGTCGGTGACCCGCGCCCGGATCGGAGAAGCGCCCTTCGACAGCCTCCGCAGACGCATGACCACGCTCCACAGAACTGGCGAAGACGGGGTGCTCGTCTGCATGAAGGGCGCACCCGAAGCCGTACTCGACTCCGCCGTCCTGATCGATCCCCCGGACGCGCTTGTGAAGGCGCACCAGGAGGCAGCGCGTCTGGCGGCCCGGGGGTACCGCGTGCTCGCGGTGGCATCGGGTATGCGGAACGACATCCCGAGCCCGGTCACCGTGGCGGAGTCGGGGCTCGCGCTTCTCGGCCTCGTCGCACTCAGCGACCCGCCCAAGCCACATGCCGCAGCGACCCTCGCCTCCTGCCGAGCGGCCGGCATCACTCCCGTCCTCATCACCGGGGATCATCCGGCGACAGCTCGGGCGGTGGCGTCCCACGTCGCTCTCCTCGGCGACGGCGGCGAGACGGAAGGCCGAGTCGTCACCGGCGCGGACGTGTCCGCGGGACGGGTCGCCGACCTCACCTCGGTGCGGGTCTTCGCCCGTACGGACCCCCAGCAGAAGCTGGACATCGTGGAGGCGTGGCGCGCCAGGGGAGCGGTGACCGCCATGACCGGCGACGGGGTCAACGACGGCCCCGCCCTCCACCGGGCGGACATCGGCGTCGCCATGGGGGCACGGGGCACGGAGGTCGCACGGCAGGCCGGCGATCTCGTCCTCACCGACGACGAGCTCTCGACGGTCGTGGCGGCCGTCGAGGAGGGGAGGCGTGTCTACGACAACATCCGCCGCTTCCTCGTCTACGGGATGGCCGGCGGTGCGGCGGAGATCCTCGTGATGCTCGTCGGCCCGCTCCTGGGGCTTCCCCTGCCTCTTCGTGCCGGGCAGATCCTGTGGATCAACCTCCTGACACACGGTCTCACCGGCGTCGCGATGGGTGCCGAACCCGCGTCCCCGGGAGCGATGCACCGCCCCCCGCGCCCACCTGACCAGCACATTCTCGGCGGTGGCGCCTGGCAGAGGCTGCTCCTTCTCGCGGCCGTCGTCACGGCAGCCTCCCTGGGCGCGGGACTCGCCGCCCAGGCACTGGACCTCGCCTGGCAGAGCGTCCTCTTCCTCGCCCTGCTCGCCGCGCAGCTCGGCGTCGTCCTGGGACTACGCACCCGACTCCTGACCAAGGAGAACCCGTTCCTCCCTCTGTCCGTCCTCGCCTCCGCCCTCCTGGCCGCGGCGGCGCTGTACGTGCCCTTCCTGGGCTCGGTCCTGGAGACCGAGCCGCTCGGTTGGGCGGGCGCCGGCATCGCGATCGCGTGTGCGCCGGCCGGATTCGTGGCGGCCCGCCTCGTACGGACCGCCTTCCACCCGGGGGACCCGACAGGAACGGGAAGCTCGTCCGGACTACGGTGAAGGTGCGCGCTTCGGGTGCGGCCCGTGCGCTCGACGCAGCCGGAGGTTTGGATGGGTCGTGAGGGCCCGGAATCCGCGGAGGGCAGGCTTCCGCGGCTGAGACTCGACGAGCTGCTCGACGAGGTCCAGGTGCGCATCGACGCGGTGCGTGGCACCAGGGACCGGCTCAACGGGCTGCTCGAAGCCGTCATGTCCGTGGGCCGCGAACTCGACCTGCCGCAGGTGCTGCGTGGCATCGTGGAGGCGGCGGTGGCCCTCGTGGACGCCGAGTACGGCGCCCTGGGTGTCATCGGTGACGACAACAGACTGTCCGAGTTCCTCCCCATCGGCATCGGCGACGACCTGCGCGAGCAGATCGGCGACCTGCCCTCCGGGCACGGCCTCCTCGGTGAACTGATCCGCAATCCCCAGCCGCTGCGCCTGCCGGAGCTGTCCGAGCACCCGGCCTCGTACGGATTCCCGCCCCACCACCCGCCGATGCACTCCTTCCTCGGCGTACCCATCCGGGTCCGCGACGAGGTGTTCGGCAACCTGTACCTCACCGAGAAGCGCGGAGCGGCGGACTTCGACGCCGAGGACGAGGCCGTGGTGACGACCCTGGCCGTCGCGGCCGGCATCGCGATCGAGAACGCCCGTCTGTATGAGGAGGGCAGGCTCAGGCAGCGCTGGCTGGCCGCGAACTCCGACCTGACCAGCGCCCTCCTGTCCGGCGCGGAGGAGTCCCAGGTCCTCGAGGGGATGCTGGAACAGGCCGTGGACATCGCGGGCGCCGACATGGGGGTCTTCTACCTGGTGGGAACGGGCGGTGAGCTGCGGGGCTCGCTGGCCTGCGGCGAGGGGGCCGAGGCGCACCGGGGCGTCGTCCTCCCGAGCAGCCAAGGAACGCTGGTCGAGGCCGCCCTGGCGCAGGAGGGCCTGGCCACGGTCGCCGATGTGGAGAATGAGCCGCGCATCACGGTTCAGCCGGAGCGGTGGAAGGGTTTCGGGCCGGCGGTGGCCGTCACGGTCGGAACCAAGGAGCGACTCAGCGGGGTGCTGATCCTCGCGCGGCGCCACGGGCGACCCCTCTTCACGCCCGCGGAGGTCATTGCTCTTCCCGGATTCGCGGGTCAGGCGGCCCTGGCGCTCGAACTGGCCGACCGCCGTCGTGACGCGGAGCAGGTGAGCCTTCTGGAGGACCGTGACCGGATCGCCCGGGACCTGCACGATCTGGCGATCCAGCGTCTCTTCGCCACCGGGATGACGCTGCAGAGCGCCCGTCGCTTCGTCGAGCACCCGGAGGCCGCGGACCGGCTGACCCGGGCGATCGACGACCTCGACGCCACCATCAAGATCATCCGATCGACCATCTTCGGCCTTCGCGAACATGACACCCCCGGAACCGCCCCGAAACTGAGAAACCGCGTGGTCAAGGCCGTGGACTCGGCCGCGTCGACGCTCGGATTCGCTCCGGCGCTGCGCATGGAGGGCCTGCTCGACACGGACGTGCCGCCGGGTGCGGCCGAGCAGGTGCTGGCCGTCCTCGGGGAAGCGCTCACCAACGTGGCGCGGCATGCCCGGGCGAGCAGGGCGGAAGTGTCCGTCGTCGTCGAAGACGGCGTGCTGGCGGTGACGGTGAGCGACGACGGCATCGGCATTTCGCAGGGGGGTAGCCGCAGTGGACTGCGGAACCTCTCCGAACGGGCCGAGCGGCTGGGCGGCGCCCTGTCGGTGTTCGCACGAGCGGCGCCGGGCAGCGGCACCGTGCTGGAGTGGCGGATCCCGCTTCCGGCCGAGCGGGAGTCGGCCGAGCGGCAGTGAGCGGGCTACGTCTGCTCGGCGTCATGTTCGTGCGCCTGCGCGGCGATGACGGCGGCCTGGACGCGGCGCTCCACGCCGAGCTTGCCGAGCAGCCGTGAGATGTGGTTCTTGACCGTCTTCTCCGACAGATAGAGCCGCTTGGCGATCTGCCGATTGGTGAGCCCCTCGCCGATGAGTTCGAGTACGGAACGCTCCCTCTCTGACAGCGCCGCGAGCCGCTCGTCCTCCGGCGGCTTCGCCGCCTCGGGGTCGCGCAGCGAGTGCATCAGCCGGGCGGTGGTGGCCGGGTCGAGCATCGACTGGCCCGTGGCCACGGTTCGTACGGCCGACACCAGGTCGGAGCCTTTGATCTGTTTGAGGACGTACCCCGCCGCTCCCGCCATGATCGCGTCGAGGAGTGCGTCCTCGTCGTCGAACGAGGTCAGCATCAGGCATGCCAGCTCCGGCATCCGCGAGCGCAGCTCCCGGCACACGGAGATCCCGTCACCGTCGGGCAGCCGGACATCGAGAACCGCCACGTCCGGCCGCAGAGCGGGGCCCCTGGCCAGGGCCTGGTCGGCGGTGGCCGCCTCGCCGACCACTTCCATGTCGGGCTCGTCGTCGATCAGGTCGCGAAGACCCCGGCGGACGACCTCGTGGTCATCCACGAGGAAGACGCGAGTGTGTGCGGTGGATGCCGGCAGATCGGACATGGCGACCCCTGCGGTCGGTCGGGCACGGACAGAACGTCCCTATGAGGATTGTCCGCCATGGAACGGCTCAAGGGGCGGGATCGAGATCCATCCGGACGTCGACGACCCCCTCCACCGCGCGCACCGCGCGGACGAGGAGCGGGACCAGCGCCCGGTCGGCGAGCGCGCCGCGGATCGTGGCCACCCCCTCCGTCACCGCGACCTCCAGCCCTGCCGGAACGGGCATCTCGCCGAGGACGGATCGGCGTATCTCCTGCTCGATGTCGGCGTCCGTACGGAGAAACACCTTCAGCAGGTCGCTCCGGCTGACGACGCCCTCCAGCATGCCGACGTCGTTCACGACGGGCAGCCGCTTCACCCTCCGCTTGGCCATGATCCGAGCCGCCTCGGCGAGCGTCGCGTCCGGGTGGACGGTCACGGCCGGGCTGGACATCAGCTCACCGGCCCGTAGGGCTCCGGCCTTGGACGCCGCGTCGAACTCGTCGGGGCGGGGTACATCGCTCCGGAACTCCTCCTTCGCCAGGAGATCGGCCTCCGACACGACCCCGATCACCCGTCCCTCCCCCTCCAGAACGGGAACGGCGCTCACCTTCCACTGGTCCATGAGCGCGACGATCTCCTTGTACGGCGCGTCACGCCCGATGGCGATGGCGGTGTGGGTCATGACGTCGCTGACGGTGTAGCGCGAGGCGGGCATCACGTTCTCCCTGAGGGGTGGGGATCTACAGGCCGCTCCCGTGCGGTGCGTAGAGATCCAGCAGCCGCACACGGGCGGAGAAGAGACGGTGGGCGAGCATCTGTCCGACGAAGTGGTCCAGGGCGAGGCCGAAGCTCGGATCGGAGTCCATGATCATGCGCACGGTCGCCGCGTCGAACTCGTCCGCTCGTACCCGCGTCATGGCCTCGGCCCCGAAGTGCCAGCGGTACGGCTCGAACAGCCACGACCAGCCGAGCAGTTCACCCGCACTGACACTGTCGACCACGGCCGGCCGCTTGCCGGGCACGCGGACGTCCAGGGTGACCGTCCCGGTACGGACGATCCAGAACCGATCGGCGTACCCGCCTTCCTCGAACAGCCGGGTCCCTTCAGGGAAGTCCACCGGGCCGGCGCACTGCAACAGCCGGTCACGCTGGTCGGCGGAGAGAGCTGCCGTGAGCCGCGGGTTGGGGGGAGTACTCATCGGGGGCCTCCTGATCGGTGTCCACTCCCAGTCTTGCCTCGGTGTGTGATGGGGGAGGAGGGCCGGATGGCCCCCTTGGGGCCCTGTTCGGCCCGTGCGAGGCGTGTCAACCCGCCTCGGGCGTCCCGCCGTGTGCGGCACGCATCGGATTCGTGTCGCGCCCTGGCTGACGGAGCGCGGCTTCGCCGACCGCACCCGAGTCCCGGTCGGAGCCGGCGAGTGCGTCGGCCAGGATGTGTACGGACCTGATCTCCGCTTCACCGGCCATCGCCGCCCGTGGGTCTTGGCACTCACGTCCAGCCGAGCCTTTGGCTCTGGCTGCGTGGCCGAGACCTGCACAGGAGTGAGGTCGCAGGCCCTCGCATGGCGGCCTCCGCTACGGGAGAGGGGCCTGTTCGACGTGCTCTCACGAAGATCGGTGGCGTTCCTATGGGGGCCAGTCAAGCCACCTGGAGAGCCGCGCCCCACGCCCTCGCGCGATCCCTTTCGCCCTCGCGTAGCGGTCCTTCGGTGTCCTCGATGATGAATCCTTCCGGTTCTGCGACGAGTTCATAGCCATGGCCGCGCAGCCGGCGCGCGATGCCGCCGGCGGCGGCGCCGGCCAGCCGCATATCCGCCCGGGTGTCGAAGGCCGCGGCAGCATGGGTACCGGTGTGGGCCTTCGGGAGACTGTGGTGGAACCAGTCGCGGACGCCAGGGCCTTCGGCGCCCTCCTCGGGGGTGAAGG
This sequence comes from Streptomyces sp. NPDC012508, assembly GCF_042902595.1. NCBI lineage: Bacteria > Bacillati > Actinomycetota > Actinomycetes > Kitasatosporales > Streptomycetaceae > Streptomyces > Streptomyces sp. NPDC012508. The sequence goes on along the minus strand of NZ_JBIBEO010000002.1, from coordinate 539,521 downwards.
GACGCTCCTTCTTCTCGGCCTCCTGCTCCTCGGCCTTCAGCCCCATCTTCCGGCTCATCCCGGTGGTCATGCCCCGCATATGGGTCGGCCCGCCGACGACCAGCAGATCGGTGGGACCGATGCGTTCGGGCAGCGCGTCGACGACTGCCACGCACTCGACCTCGGCGTCCGGGTGCGCCTCCTTCACGCCCTCTCCGATCGCGTCAGCGATCTCGCGTGTGTTGCCGAACAGGCTCTCGTACACGATCACCGCACGCATCACGCCTCGTCTCCTCTCGGACTCTGTTCTCCGGCCGCCTCCGCGGCCTTCCCGATCGTCCTGAGTGCCCCGCGTAGCACGACGCCGACGCCCGGGGACACGAACATCCAGTAGCGGCCGAACCGTGTGGTGGAATCGGGGTCGGTGCAGGCGGTGCGCGCCTCGTAGGTCAGGAGGGACCGCCGTGCACCGTAGGGGTGGATGACGAAGGCAGCCGCCATCTTCGCCCAGCCGGGCTCGTCGAAGCTCATGTACTTACCGGGTTCGACACGGCGCCACTCGAGGGTGGGCCTCCACACCTTGCCGACTGCCCCGAAGACGATCTCGCGGCCCGCGCGCTCACCCAGGGCAACCCAGGGCTGGGCCTCCGGGTCCCCTTGACCACCACGTGCGTCGGTGTCGAACAGATCGGACACCCGCATCGACGGCGGTGTGACCACGGGCCGACGGCGCAGCCGGTCCGGCACTCCACGCGCCCACATGAGCGCGTCGAACAGCGGCGAGTGGATGGACAGCATGTCCAGATCTCGGGCTGCGCCGAACACGAGGTCCGGCGCGGCGGCGATCACGGCGCACTCGAGGCGGGAGAACCGGAACTCGGGCAGAGCCGCGTCGAGCAGGAGGGGCTCGGCTGCCGCGGTGACGCTCGGCTGGGTATTCATGGAGACCTCCCGGATCCGACACCACCAGTCTGGTCCACAGGGCAGGCATCTCGCTGGGGTCGAACGGTCCCCAGTCGCATCGCCGACGTCTCCGCCCGCCCCACGGCGGCGGCCTCCCCTGCCATGCCCGGCCGTACGCGGTGCGGCGAGCGTCGCCGATTCGGACCAGGTGGGCGGCCTATGCTCGTCGTCGCTGGACAGCGGACCGAACACACCGCGGCTGGCCATCCCCGAGGGGATTCGAAGTCCGTCCACCAGGGCCCACTCGCTCGGGGCGGGAGCGGTAGCCAGCCGTCGGCGACCACAGCGGGGCGGGGTGGTGCGTCCCGCATGTCGCAGTGACAGTGATCACGCAGAGGCTCCGAGGGGCCTTGCGTAGGCTGGCATCGTGGTCGCGGTGGGGGAGTGGTTGGGCCGACACAACCCTCCCGATCCGACCTGACGATACGTCAGAAAAGTCGGCAAGTGGTCAGCATCTGTCCCGGTGGTGTCCTCCAGTTGCCGACCTCGGGTGCGAGGGCGAGGAGCCGGGACCCCTGCCACCGCGGGTCCCTCGTCTGCTGCGTGCGTCGCGCCTTGGCGGGAAGGGGATGGCCGAATGGGAAGAGGGGCGCCCCGATCGTGAACCAGGCGGCGAGGAACGTGGTGAGGCTGGCGAGATCAAGGCGCTTTCGACCCGCATAGGGCCACCCGTGACCTGGGCGCGGATGAGTCTTTCAGCGTCTTTTAGGATCGTGCTGCGTTACGTGGTCGATTCTCCTCGGGAATTGCCGTCGCGGCGGGCCGTGCCGAGGAAGGGCTTCAAGTCTTCGGAGCGTGGTTGGGGAGCGTCGGGCAGCCGGGGTGGTGAATTCAGCGGATCGGGGCGCTCCACAGTGGCTGCCGTCCAACTGATCCATGCTTCGGCTTCGGTTCTGGCCTGGCCCGGTGGCACTTGCGTGCGCGCGGCGCCCACGTCCCGGTCCAGTCGGGTGGTGTGGCGCTATGCCGCTTCCCGCGCTTCGGAGTGCCTGACGCGGAACGCCTCTGCTTGCTGGAAGCGGGCTCCTTCCATCGCGACGGATGCGTTTCTGCCGCGATGCTTCCGCTTCGGTCAGCCGTTCGCGTTCGCACGACCCTTCCGCTCCTGTGCGGCGGACGGTCACGGCGGCGCTGAGTCCACTCCTTTCTCCCGCGTCCGGCTGATACAGCTCAGGAGCTGCTGCCCGCAGGCTGTCTCCCCAGCAGTTCCGCGAGCCCGCGTCGGGTGGCGGCGATGACAACGCGGTCCTCTGGTCGTAGCACGTAGCCTGGGTGGAGGTCCCAGAGCAGTTGTGGCTGTTCGCCGTCGTGGTGGGTGGAGGCGAGGTCGGGGCGGCGCGCGGCGGGGGAGGCTGTGTCGATGGCGAGGACGCGCCAGGCGCCGGGACGGAAGGCTTCGGAGACGGTACGTCCTTCGAACTGGGGGTGTCCGGCGACGAGGAGGGCGGCGAAGACCAGGACCTTGCGCTCGACGGGGATGGCGCCGAGGATCTGGCGGCCCATCATGGCGCCGGCGAAGGCGGGGGCGGCGAGGTGGGTGACGCTGCGGCTGCGGGTGAGGGCGTCGGGGTGGGCGGTGCGCAGGGTGCGGTAGACGGCGGTGGCGAAGTCGTCGTCGTACAGGCGCATGGCCACGCGCAGATCGGCCTTGACGGTACGTGCGTAGAGCGCGGCCTCCAGGTTGGTGGTGTCGGAGCTGGTGAGGGCGAGCAGGGCGTGCGCCCGATGGATCTTCGCCGCCTCCAGGATGCCGTCATCGGTGACGTCGCCGAGGACGACGGGCACACCGAGGTTGCGGGCGAGAGGGATGCCGCGGGCATCGGGGTCCTCCTCGACGCAGACGACCGGGATGTCGAGTTCTCGCAGCCGGGCGAGGACGCGGGTGCCGACCTTTCCGAGGCCGAGCAGGACGACGTGGCCGGACAGGCCGCGGGGCGGGCGGCGTAGGGCGCCCGCACTGCGGAAGGTGCCGAGTGCCTCCAGTGCTCCGGCGACGAGGAGGGGGAGCAGGGCGAGGCCGACGAGCCCGGTCAGGAGCTGGAGGACCTTGTTCGTGGCCGGCGCGTCGATGGCGGGGTCGTTGATGGAGAACAGGTCGAGCAGCGTGATGTAGGCGGCGTGCACCGGGTCGGCGTCGGTGAGCGCTGTGGTGGTGAGGGTCAGGGCGAGGACGGAGGCGACGATGCCGGCGAGCGCCCAGCGCAGGCGGCTGGAGAAGAGGTCACGCAGCGGCGCCCCACGGCGGGCCAGGCGCCGTGCGGGCAGGGCGGGACCGGTGTATCGGACGGTCTCCAGGACGACGCTGCCGCGCCCGGTGGTGCCCGCCGCGGTCCGGTCGTCGGGCAGAAGGACGGGGCCTTGCGGGCCGCTGGCCTCCGAGCCTTCTGCGCCCGCCGGGTCGGCGGTCGTGGACGACAGCAGCGCCAGGGTGCACAGGCCGGGGTCCGGTACCTCGCCGCGTCCCGGCGGGGTGCGTTCGGCTGCGCGCAGGAGCACGCCGTCGGCCTGGACGACCTTGCTCGTGCCGGCTACGGCGGTGGCGGCGAGGGCGGGGGCCGCGGTGTCCGCGTCGGACAGGACGGTCGTGGAGGCGTCGAGGACGGCCCGGTCCATGCCGGGGGAGTGCACGAGCGCCGCCTGGTCGAGCATCTCCTCCAGGTGCTGGCCGAGCTTGCGGTTGTACATGCGGACCACCAGCCGCAGTCCGGGGCTGAGCCGACGGGCGACGAGCGCGGCCCGCAGGTTCGTCTCGTCGTCCTCGTACAGCAATGCGAGCGCGGTCGCCAGCTCGACGTCGGCCCGTAGCAGCGCCTCTTCCGTCGGCGCCTGCGCCGTCATCACGTGTACGGGCACGACCGTGCCCCCACTCGTCGTGTCCGCCGGCGCCGTGACCGGTTCGGCGGTCCGCGCCGCGGCCCGTTCGCCGGTGACGACCAGGACGACCCGCTGCCGGTAGACCTCCCGCAGCTCGTCCGCCAGTCGGTGGGCAAGGCCGTCGTCGCCACAGACCACCATGTGCCCGCCGACCCGTGCCTCGGCGTTCCCCTGCTGCGGCAGTGCCGCCATGTCTCCCCCTATGACGTGGTGAATGCACTGATTCGATCACTGCCCTCAGGTTCGGCGCCGGGAAATGCCCCGCGGCTGCCATCAGCGAGGCGCGCGGCCTCGCCGGCCAACGTGGATCAGGACCGCGCACGCTGTCAGGGCGGCGGGTGTCCAGAGCGCGAAGTAGACGCCTAGGTCTGTGCTCCGGCCGTGCAGGAGGACCGGCAGGAGGAAGGACCAGGCGCTTAGCAGGCCCACCGCCCAGGTGCTTCTGCCGAGTGCAGCCGGCTTCCGGCGCCACGCGGCAGCCTCCTGGTGTCGGAGCGACCACTGCGACAGGTGGACACCGAGTCCTCCGGCCAGCAGGAGGGCGGTGCCGGTTCCGGCGGCGAACTGCGAGTCGCCGGCCGGGTGGGAGTTGGTCCGCTGCGCGGCCCGCTCGTTGGAGAGGACGATGATCCTGCCTCGCCAGATCGTGCCCGCGACCCGATCGCCGGGGCGCACCTGATCCAAGAAGTCACCGACGCCGGAGAACTCCACCTCACCGGCTGCTTCGTCGGGCCCGGAGACCACGACCCATCCGCCTGGGCTCTTGCCGCGGTGCACCTGAACGGACTCGACGGTGTACCAACCCGCTCGCAGGCAGTCCGTCGTCGCCGCCCCGCGGCACTCGGTCGCCGCGCGGAACGCCCGCTCCTCTGCCACCGCATGGGGGAGCCACGCGAACAGGACGGTGCCTGCGACGAGGGCTGACACTCCGGCGAGCCCGATGAGTACGGCGCGTATGCGCAGCCGTCTTGTGTCGTACGGCTTGCCGTGTCGCGGAGCCCGCGTCACGGCCGTCCGGCCCAGTTCTCCAGCTTCGCGAAGACGAGGGTCAGGCCGCCACCGCCGGCCGCTATGAGGCCGTAGATCGCGAGCATCGTCTTCTGGCCCTGCTTGCTCAGCGCCTCGTACTGGCTTCCGGTGACCTCGATCCTCTGCCGCTGAGGGTCGGTGGTGTCGACGGCGTAGTAGCGGCCCCGGACGGCATCGGTCGCCTGGAGGCCCGAGTCGTCCGAGAACGCTCCGGAGAGCAGGACGGCCCCTGCCAGACCCAGGCCCACGAGCAGGACGTGCACCCGGCCCGGAAGGGACTTCAGAGCACGCCACTGGTTCGTCCTGTTGCTCGCGTATCCCCTGACGCGGATCTCGAGCGCGATGCTGCGGAAGATCGTCGCGGCGTGGAGCGGGAAAAGCAGCGCGAACCCGATACCGAGAAGAATCCCCTCGCCGGCGAACGGCGGAAGGTGGGGGACGGCGCTATAGGCGGCCGCGGACAACGCCATTATGGCCAGGGCCAGCTGCAGCCCCGCGTGCACTTTGAAGCTTCTTCTCACGCCGTGCCCCCCGTCGGACTGGTGTCTCAGTCGGTGATCTCGACCTGCGCGCTCGTCGCGGCCGGCACGGCCGCCGGCTCCGCCTTGCTGGTGATGCCCTGGAGGAGGGCGGCAAGGTCGACGCCGGTGGTGGAGGAGAGGAGTTCCATACCCTGGGCGACGTTGTCGGTGACGGTGCGGGAGAGCTTGCTCGCTCCGTCGGTGGAGATGATGGTCATCTTGTCGATGGCGGCAAGGGGTTCGGCGGCCTTGGCGACGACTTGGGGCAGGACCTCGACGAGCATCTGCAGGACGGCCGCATCGCCGTACCTGTCGAAGGCATCGGCCTTCTTCTGCATGGCCTCGGCCTCGGCGGAGCCCTTGGCGGAGATGGCGGCGGCCTGGGCCTCGCCCTCGATGCGTAGGGCGTCGGCCAGGGCGGCGCGGTGGGCCTTCTCGCCCTCACCGGTCAGGCGGGCGCGCTGGGCGTCGGCCTCGGCCTGCTTGACCAGGGCGATGCGGCGGGCCTCGGCCTCCTGTTCGGCCTGGTATCGGGCGGCGTCGGCGGGCTTGCGGACCTGGGTGTCGAGCTGACGGTCGGTCAGTGCCGCCTGCCGCTCGGCGACCTTCTCCTGCTCGGCGAGGATCTGCTGCTGGCGGTCGGCCTCGGCGAGGGGACCGGCGGCGTTGGCCTGGGCGGCGGCCTCGTCGGTCTGGGCCTTGATCTCGGCCTGCTTCAGGTAGAGGGTCCGCTGGGCGATCGCGATCTCCTCCTCCGCCTTGAGCCGGGCCTGCTCGGCTGCACGGCGGGCGACGGCCTCGGCGATGTCGGCCTCCTGCTTGGCGCGGGCGGCCTCCGGACGGCCGAGGTCCTCGAGGTAGGAGCCCTCGGTGGTGATGTCCTGGATCTGGAAGGCGTCCAGGACCAGGCCCTGGCCGGAGAGGCTGGCCTCGGCCTCCTCGGCGACCTGTCCGGCGAAGGCGGCGCGGTCGCGGATGATGTCCTCGACCGACATACGTCCCACGATGGAGCGGAGCGCGCCGGAGAGCACTTCCTGGGTGAAGCCGACGATACCGTCCTGCTGCATCAGGAACCGCTGTGCGGCGGCCCGGATCGAGTCCTCCGTCCCGCCGACCTTGACGATCGCGACGCCCTCCAGGTTGGCCTTCACGCCGCGCAGCGTGACCGCGCCGCGCACGGCGACCGGGATGTGCCGGCTGGACAGGTCGAGGGTGAACTTCTGCTGGACGAACGGCACGACGAAGACGCCGCCGCCGACCACGACCTTCTGGCCGCTGTTGTCGGTGAACACCCGCCCCGTGGCGGGATCGGTGGCCTGCTTCCCCCTGCGGCCCGTGATGATGAACGCCTCGCTCGGACCGGCGACCTTGTAGCGCGTGATGACCACAAGACCAAGCAGGACGACGAGTACGACGATGCCCACCACAGCGGTGAGAACAGGGCTCATGAGCACATCCCTTGAAAGTGGAGCCAAAGAAACAGAGCAAGTCGGGGGCAGCGGTCAGCGCTCGACGGGACGTACGACGACCGAGGTCGGCGAGAGCACCGCCTCGACCCAGACCTCGGCGCCACGCGGAACCGGACCGGACGCCTTCGCCGCGTACTTCACCGGCTGGCCGCTCAGGTAGAGCAGAACCTCGCCGTAGCCGTCCCCGGGAATGGCGGTGACGACCGTCCCCGAACCACCGGTCAGATCCTCGCCCCTCGGCGCGGGCGCGGCTCCGTCACGCATCAGCGCCCGACTGAACTTCCCCGTCAGCCAGGCCACGACGCCCCCCGCGACCACGCCCGCACCGGTGGCGACCCCCGCCCCCGTACCGGTGACCCCCATCGTGATCGCCCCCGCGAACCCGAGCGCCGACACGAAACCGGCGATCACCGGCAATGACAGAAACCCGTCCAGTCCCGAGCCGAGTCCGTCGAAGACCCCCTCCAACAGACCGTCGAGGACGAGGGCAAGGACGAGCAGCACGAGTCCCGCGGTGCCGAGGCCCAGAAACCACGTCATGTCACTGTCCCCTCGGCTCGCACGCAGATGCGGTGCCGCTTCTGCCGTCAAAGGATGTTCCCACCGAACCGCACGGGAGTTCACTGCCGGAGTCCGGCAATCTTTACGCGTTCTTGATGCCGTTAACGCGCGCCGAGCGCCTCAGAAACGACCATGGCGGCTCGCTCCACCGCCTCGTCCAGGACCAGGTGCCCAGAATCGCCGATCACAAGGAGATCGGCACCGAGCAGGCGTCGTGCGGCGCGACGCAGCGCAGAGGCCGGCAGAAAGGTGTCGTGTGCACCGACGATCACGAAGACCGGAGCAGTCCGGGCGGCCGTCAGCGCCGATCGCGGCAGAGGCCGGGGAGCGAGGCTGCTGCGGCACGTCGTGCCCACGAGCGCCATCCAGTCGGCCAATGCATGCGGTGGCCGAGTACCGGGGGCCGTCATGTGCTGTAGAAGTCGCTCGGCGCGGTGAACAGTGGGACGCAGCAACCACGGGAGCGTCGCCCCGAGTACGGCGGGGCTGACCCGCAGCCTGATCAGCCCCGCAGGGGAGACGACGACCCGGGCTGTGATCCGCTCCGAGGTGGAGGCGAGTGCGATCGCGCCGCCCAGCGAATGCCCCACGACCACCGCACCCTGGGGCGCCACCTGGTCCACGACCTGTGACAGCCAGCGCCCGTACCACGCTGCACGGTCGCGCCCGGGACGAACATCCGCACTCAGACCGGGCTGCCCCGGAACGTCCACCGCGATTGCCTGACCGACACCTGACAGTGACTCCAGCGTGTCCAGGGAGACAGCTGCGTTCATGTTCGTCCCCGGTACGAGGACGATGCTCGGAGTCCCTGGAGTCGGGGCAGCCCCCACCGTCGTCACATGAGTCGCTCCCGCAGAGGTGTCGACATGCGAGCGGGTGTGGGGCACCGGCCACGCGTCGAGGCGCTTCTCGCACCAGTCGCGCACCTGGTCGTGCGCGGCCGGGCCGCGGTAGATCGATCGCATCGCCACAGCGTAGAACCGAGCACCCGTGCCGCCATCGTGCCGGTCGCTCGTCCCCCACGGGCGCGGAGGTACTGTTGCGCCGGTCGATGACGCTCTCTTGACATCACATCAGCATCAACTCGCGGGAAGAGGACAGCGCCGGTGGTAGTGACCGCGCCCCAGCGCGCACGGGCGCTCTTCACGGCACATCCCGCCCGCACGGTGGTCCTCGGGTTCGCGGGTGTGGCGATGGTCGGCACGATGCTGCTGATGCTGCCGCTCGCGACCGAGGACGGTGGTGCCACCGACCTGCTGACCGCGCTGTTCACGTCGACTTCTGCCGTGTGCGTGACCGGCCTCGCGGTCGTCGATACCGGCACGTACTGGAGTGGTTTCGGCGAGGGCGTCATCCTCGCGCTGATCCAGGTCGGCGGCTTCGGCATCATGACGATGGCCTCGTTGCTCGCCCTCCTCGTCTCGGGCCGGCTGCGGCTGCGGATGCAGCTGACGGCGCAGGCGGAGACGAAGAGCCTCGGCATCGGAGACGTCCGCAAGGTCCTCCTCGGTGTGGCCGGCACGACCCTGGCCGTGGAGCTCGGTGTCGGCGCGTTCCTCGCGCTGCGGTTCCGCTTCGGGTACGGCTACGGCTTCGGCGAGTCCGCGTACCTGGGGTACTTCCACGCCGTGTCGGCCTTCAACAACGCCGGGTTCGGTCTGCATGCCGACAGCCTCACCCGCTACGCCCAGGACCCGTGGGTCACGTTGCCGATCGCGCTCGCCGTCATCCTGGGCGGCATCGGGTTCCCGGTCATGCTGGAGCTGCTGCGCCACCGCAACCGGGCGCGTACCACGGGCCGCAGGAACTGGACCCTGCACACCAAGCTCACGGTCATCACGTCAATGGTCCTGCTGGCAGTCGGGACGGTGCTCACGGGCCTCCTGGAGTGGACCAACCCCGCCACGCTCGGCGCGTACGACGTGTGGGGCAAGCTCCTGAACAGCTTCTTCTACTCGTCGATGAGCCGCACCGCCGGCTTCAACTCCCTCGACATCGGCGCACTGCATTCCTCCACGCTCTTGATGACGTGCGCCCTGATGTTCATCGGCGGCGGCAGCGCGGGAACGGCCGGCGGCATCAAGGTCACCACCTTCGCCGTCCTGGCGGCCGCGATCCTGGCCGAGGTACGCGGCGAGCCGAACTCGGTCGTCCTCGGCCGCCGCCTCGCCCCGCATGTGCTGCGCCAGGCGCTCACGGTGGCGCTCCTCGGCGTGGGCCTGGTCATGGCCGCCACCCTGGCCGTGCTGTCGGTGAGCGAGGAGCCGCTGGACGTCGTCGTCTTCGAGGTGGTCTCGGCCTTCGCGACCGTCGGCCTGTCCACCGGCATCACGGCCGACCTCCCGGCGATCGCGCAGCTCATCCTCGTCGGCCTGATGTTCATCGGCCGCATCGGCCCCATCACCCTCGTGTCGGCACTCGCCCTGCGTGAGCGCACACGACGCTACGAACTGCCCGAGGAGCGACCCGTCATTGGCTAACTACCTGCACAACCTGCGCAAGCGCCGGCGCTGGCGGCTGACCGAGCAGCACCAGGTGGCCACAGACCAACGTGTCGCCGTCATCGGTCTCGGCCGCTTCGGATTCTCCCTCGCCAACGAGCTGATGCATCGGGGCTGGGACGTCCTCGGCATCGACACCGACGCCCGGCTCGTCCAGAAGTACAGCGACCTGCTCACCCACGCCGTCGTCGCAGACTCCACCGACCCGGACGTCCTGGGCCAGCTCGGCGTCCACGAGTTCACCAGCGCCGTGGTCGGCATCGGCACCGACATCGAGGCCAGCATCCTGGTCAGCTCCAACCTCCTCGAAGTCGGCGTCCCCAACATCTGGGCCAAGGCGATCAGCCGCCAGCACGGCAAGATCCTCGAACGCCTCGGCGTCCACCACGTCGTCCTGCCCGAACACGAGATGGGCGAGCGGGTCGCGCACCTCGTCACCGGCCGGATGCTCGACTTCATCGAGTTCGACGACGACTACGCCCTCGTCAAGACCGTCGCACCGGGCGTGGCCACTGGACAGCCTCTGGGACGCTCCCGGGTCCGCAGCGAGTACGGCGTGACCGTCGTCGGCATCAAGCGGCCCGGGGAAGACTTCACCTATGCGACCGCCGAGACGGTTGTCGAGAAGGGCGACATCATCGTGGTCACGGGCAAGACCCAGGCCGTGGAGGCGTTCACAGATCTGCCCTGACCGCTAGGATCCACTGCTGGTGAGCCGGGAAGTCTGGTCGGCACAGTCGTCCGCCTGCCCGGAAGCAGCCACCATGCCTCTCACCCTCGTCGTGCTCGCCCTGTGGGCGCTCGCCTTCCTGACGTTCAACACCGTCATCGCCGTACGGGTCTGGCGCCTCACTGAGCTGCCACGGTGGCGCCGCGTACTGCCCGCGCTCCTGCTCTGCGCCGCGCTGGCCGCGAGCCTCAGCCGGGCGACCGGCACGACCGTCGTCGCCGAGACCTTTGCGTTCCCCCTGAACGCAGCCACCGCACTGGTAGGTACGTTCGAAATGCGTCGGCACCGTGTGCGCGCGAACGGCGCTGCACAGGGAGCGTCGGCGTGAGCCCGTGGGTGAGCTGGACACTCCTGGCCGCCGGGGCCGTACTGGTTCTCACGCCGAGCGTCGCCCTTCTCCGGGGCTGGAGACCCGGCAGGCTCAAGTGGTCCGAGGGACCCGTGCCCCTGCTCGGCGTGGCGGGCGTGGCCCTGTACGGAGCGGTGCGCACCGGCGAGGTAGCACGCCTGGCCGGTGCGTCGACCGGCGTGCGCTCGGTGTGTGCGTACACGGCTCTGGGGCTTGTCGCCATGAGCATCGGGTGGGTGATCCTCTACGACCACCTGGCACGTTCCTCGCGGTCGAAGCGTCGCTGAACGCGATCACCGGTGCGTGGTCACCACGGCAGAGTGCGCCGCCGGCCGGGTGACCTCCCCGTCGGGTGGCGCGGGCCTTGTGCTCAGGGCGGCTGTCAGGATCAGCGCCAGCACTGCGATGACGGCCAGGACGACCGCCGTCACGAGTCGGGGGTCGCGCCGTGAACGAGCCTTGACAGGGCGCTCCGGTTGCTCTGGAAACTGCTGGTTCAGCGTCTCCATCGTGGCGCTGAGGGCGGGGTCGTCGTGGGCGAGTCCGTGCTCCATCTCGGCAAGGATGCGCTCGTCGTCTGCGGGGTGACCCATGGTGACCGCCTCCACCGCTGCTGTGGAACTCCTACCGTCAGTGTGCCCGTCCGGCGCTGTCTCGGCGCCCCCAGCGGTCAGAGTTCCTGGTCGGGCCACCCGAGGAGGCGGGCTCCGACGACGGCGGTCTGGAGGGTGTAGCGCTGGGCGGGGTCGCCCGGGTCGGCGCCCGTCAGTCGGTGGATGCGGTCGAGCCGGTACGTGATCGCGCGGACACTCAGGGAGAGGCGTCGGGCGGCCTCGGCGGCCACGCAGCCGGTGTCGAAGTACGCAGTAAGGGTGTTGAGGAGCGGCTCGGCGCCGCCGCGGGCCTGCTGGAGTGGGCCGAGCACGCTGAGGACCAGGTCGGCCATCGCTTGCCGGTCGCGTGTGAGGACGGGGTAGACCAGGAGGTCCGCGGCGTGCAGGACGGGGTCGTTCAGGTCCATGCGGGCGGCGAGGTCGAGCGCGTTGAGGGCTTCCTCGTAGGAGTGGACGACTCCTCCCGCTCCGGAGTGGGGGCGGCCGATCGCGACCTGGCCGCCGTCGGTGGCGGCGTACGCCTGCTTGGCGAAGTGGGTGAGCACGTCGGGCTCGTCGGCGGGCGCGACGCAGATCAGCCGGCCGTCCTTGGTCGTGAGAAGGATGCGGCGGTTGCCGAAGCGGGCGACGAGCGAGGACTCGACGCTGCGGGAGACCGGAAATCCGTCGGAGTACGGCTCTGGTCCCTGGGCGACGGCCACGGCGTGGGCGTGGGAGAGGAGCAGCCCGAAGCGTTCGGCGCGCTCGGCCAGGCGGCCGAGATCGCTGCGTCCATACAGCAGGTCGTCGATGAACTCGCGGCGCGCCGCCTCTTCCTGACGTACCGCCAGGCGTTGTGCCCGCTCGTGCCCTTCAGCGAAAGCGTCGATTGCCTGCTCGACGGCTGCCAGAAGGTGGTCGTGAGCCCCCTGCGGCAGCTCGGAGTTGGTCGCCCTCGCGGCGGAGAGGTGGGCGCGGACGAGAGCGCGCAGACCCATGCCGGCCTCGGCGGCTCGCTCGCCGCGGGCGCGCAGCCCCTCCAGCTCCTCGCGCGTCAGCCTTCGTCCGGTGACGCAGACGCCCTTCAGGATCTCGGCGTACCCCTCCAGGTACTCCTCGGCCGACTCCCGTTCGGTCACGGTCCCTCCCCGACTACAGGTTGCGTCGTTGATGAGTTCCTGACGCGCGGAGACCAAGGGTGCCATGGCTCCGTCGAGGGGGCTGCTACCGGCATCAAGAAGGCGTTAAGACTGCCGGGCGACGGCAATGTGCGAGGCGCACCCGCGGTGCCACGATGGGCCTGCCGGGGGTGTGGGTGGAGAGCCGATGCCGGGGGCCGGAAGCTGTCACGCGTCAGGGGGTAGGCCATGGGGGAGTTGCTGAACGCCGCCGTCGGCTTCCCCACGCTGCTCTTGACCGCGGCGCTGGTCGTCGTCATCGGTTTCTGGCTGCTGGTGCTCTGCGGTGCGGCGGGCTACGACGCGTTCGACTCCGACGTGGACACCGACGCACTGAAGCTCGGCAGGCTGCCCGTCGCTGTGGCGGCCTCGGTCTTTGTCGCGGTCGGCTGGTTCCTGAGCCTGTTCGGCGCCGTATTGCTCGAAGCTGCCGCCCTGCAAGGCGCCCTGTCCCCACTGCTCTCCTTGCTCCTGCTCTTTCTCGCGCCCTTCGTCTCCTGGCGTGTGACGGGTCGCCTCGTACGACCGCTTGCCGCGCTCTTCCCTGACGAACCCGGGCCTTCCCGGGAAGACGTCGCCGGCCTGACCTGAGTTCGTCGGTCGTGCTCTTCCGGGCTGCCGCCCACCACACTTCACCTCACCCGAGGACTTCTCATGGATGCCATCACCGTGGGCATCGGCGTGCTCGTCGCCGTCGCCCTGCTCGCTGCCCTCGCCCTCCTGTTCGTGCTCAGCCGGCTGTTCCGCAAGGTGGAACAGGGCAAGGCACTGATCGTGTCCAAGATGCGGAAGGTCGACGTCACGTTCACCGGGCAGGTCGTTCTGCCCGTGCTGCACAAGGCCGAGGTCATGGACATCTCGGTGAAGACGATCGAGATCTCCCGGACCGGCCGGGACGGGCTGATCTGCCGGGACAACATCCGTGCCGACATCCGGATCTCGTTCTTCGTGCGGGTCAACAAGACCGTCGAGGACGTCATCAAGGTCGCGCAGGCCATCGGCACCCAGCGGGCCAGCGACAAGGAAACGCTGCAGGAGCTGTTCAACGCCAAGTTCTCCGAGGCGCTCAAGACCGTCGGCAAGCAGCTCGACTTCACCGATCTGTACACCAAGCGCGAGGAGCTGCGCTTTCGGATCATCGAGATCATCGGCATCGACCTCAACGGCTACAGCCTGGAGGACGCGGCCATCGACTACCTGGAGCAGACTCCGCTCTCCCATCTGGACCCCGGCAACATCCTGGACGCGCAGGGCATCCGGAAGATCACCGAGCTGACGGCTGTCGAGAACGTCCGTACCAACGAGTTCCGTCAGCACGAGCAGAAGGAGATCACCCGGCAGAACGTCGACGCCCGCGAGGCCATCCTGGAGTTGGAGCGGCGCCAGGCGGATGCCGAGATCAAGCAGAAGCGGGAGATCGACACCGTACGTGCCCGGGAGGAGGCCGAGACCGCGAGGGTCGTGGAGGAGGAGCGGCTGCGGGCGCAGAGCGCCTTCCTCAAGACCGAGGAGCAGCTCGGGATCCAGCGAGAGAACCAGGCCCGTGAGGTTGCGGTCGCGCAGAAGAACCGCGAGCGGGTCATCGCCGTCGAGAACGAGCGGATCGAGAAGGACCGGATGCTCGAGGTCATTGCCCGCGACCGGGAAACCGAACTCACCCGCATCTCTGCCGAGAAGGAGGTCGAGGTCGAGCGCCGTGACATCGCCGAGGTGATCCGTGAGCGGATCGCGGTCGACCGCACGGTCGCCGAGCAGGAGGAGTCCATCAAGCGGCTGCGGGCGGTCGAGGAGGCCGAGAGGGACCGGCAGGCGGTCGTCATCGCGGCCGAGGCCGAGGCGCAGGAGAGGCTCGTCAAGGACATCAAGGCCGCCGAGGCCGCCGAGCAGGCCGCCGTGCACCGGGCGGCCGAGGAACTCACCCTGGCGGAGGCCCGTAACAAGGCCGCCGACATGGATGCCCGCGCCAAGATCCGACTCGCCGAGGGCATCCAGGCCGAGGCGGCGGCGGAAGGCCTCGCGGCCGTGCAGGTACGGGAGAAGGAGGCAGGCGCCATCGAGAAGGCCGGCCGCGCCGAGGCGGAGGCCACCGAGGCCCGACTGCGTGCCGAAGCCGTCGGCACCCGTGAGAAGGCGCTCGCCGAGGCGACCGCGATCGGCGAGAAGCTCAAGGCAGAGGCAGCGGGTCTGACCGAGAAGGCGGCCGCCATGACCGCGCTCGACGAGGCGTCCCGTAACCACGAGGAGTACCGGCTGCGCCTGGAGGCCGAGAAGGACATCCGGCTCGCCGGGCTCGAAGTGCAGCGCCAGGTCGCAGAGGCGCAGGCCACCGTCCTCGCGACAGGTCTGGAGCACGCCGACATCAACATCGTCGGCGGGGAGTCCGTCTTCCTCGACCGGCTCGTGCAGTCGATCGCGCTCGGCAAGTCGGTCGACGGCTTCATGGATTCCTCGCAGACCGCGCAGGCCCTCGCGGGCTCGTGGCTCAACGGCACCTCGGACTTCACCGAGGACCTGACCAAGGTGCTCGGCTCCCTCTCCACGGCCGATGTGCAGAACCTCAGCGTGTCCGCGCTGCTGGCGAAGGTCATGAAGTCCGGTGTCCTGGACGGAGCGGCTCCGGCCGGACTCGAGGCGCTGAACGGCGCCGCCAAGAACTGACCGCCCCGGGGGAGCGGCCGGAGGTGGCTGAGCTGCCACGGGGGTGCGGCTCAGCCACCTGAATCACCTTGCACGCACAGGAGCTGGAGCAGATGGAGACCGGTATGGAGACCACGCTGGACGCCGGCACGTATGAGGTGCTGCGCGACCGGCTCGGCGCACAGGCCGCCGAACTGGCCCGCCGCGCGGAGATCTTGAACACGGCCCGCATCACGGCCTTCGGCTCCACCGATCTCAAGCTCACAGGTACCGAACGCATCCGGACCGACAACACCTGTGTGCCGCGCGACATCGTGGCCGTCGGCGGTCGGCTGCTCTCCGGCTACAACGCGTCCACGGTGCTCAGGTCGGAGACCGCCGTCGGTGACGTGTTCGCCCTCCACGACCGCGAGCTGAACCGGCTCCCCGACGACGCCGTGCCCGGCCTGCTCGACGACCCGGCCTTCATCCGCGAGTTCTCGGCCCTGCACCGGTACTACCAGGGCGCGCGGCTGCTCCAGCTTCGCCATGTGGACGGCAAGCTGCTCGCTGTGTTCCAGATCGGTGAACAGGCCGACGACATCCGCGTGCTGCGCTGGGCCCTCACCCCGTCCGGCGAAGCACAGTTCCTGGACGCCCGAGGCGAGCGCGACCATGTCTTCCCCGCCCCGCAGGACTTCGAGTGGACCGAGACGACCCGCGAAGACCACGTCCTCGGCCGGCACCCGCACGTCTCCATCGACGGGACGGTCTTCGTCTCCACCATCGGCGGGGCCCTCACCATCAAGACGGAGAACGACACCGAGACCGGGGACGGCATCTACGCCGAGCCCGTGGACGAGCCACTTCAGTCACTCGCGGACGCCGAGGTCTCCCACGCCACGATCGGCACGATGATCCTCCTGCGCATCCGCCCGTACAAGGAGGAGACCCGGCGCCACCTGGTCTTCAACACGGTCACGAAGACCGTGGTCCGGCTCGACGGCATCGGTCAGTCCTGCCGACGGCTGCCCGAGGACCAGGGGATCGTCTTCCCCGGCGGGTACTGCCTGGCCACCGGTGCGGTGAAGACCTTCGACGCGGACACCCGCGACCTGGAGTTCGAGCGCGCCGTGCGTTCGCCGAACGGCGAGGACGTGCTGTACGCGTTCCACGCCCGGGCCGAGGGCCGCAGCCTGCTCCTCCCGTACAACCTGATCCGCAAGGAGATCGACACGCCCCTGTCCTGCCACTGCTACGCCCTCTTCGACGACGGCGCGCTGGTGGTCCTGCGCGCCGAGGCGGATGCGCCCACGCGGGTGCACCCGCTGCAGACCTGGCAGAGCCCGTACGTCTCCGCCACCCACGTCGCGCCCTCCGCGCACGGCCCGCTGGCCCGGATCGGCAACGCCGACCTGGTGCGCGGCATCTCCGACTGTCTGTCCATAGCCCGCCAGGTCACCGAGACCACCCCGACCAGCGGCGGGTACGCGACCCTGCTGAGTGCCTGCACACGCGCCACCGACCAGCACCACTGGCTCGGCGACCCGGAGGCAGGGGAGCTGCTCACCCCACTGCGCGAAGTGCGGACCACCGCCGAGCAGGTGCTGGCCGAGTTCGAGACCGTACAGACCCTGACTCGGCAGGCCGCCGACGCGCTGGCAGCTACCGCCGAGGACATCGCCCGACTGGTGCGTCGGATCCGCGGCGAGGCACCGGCCGGCGCCCAGGAGTGGATCAGCCGCATCACCGAGCTCCGGCAGGCGCAGGGCCGCCTGCTGACCCTGAAGGAGATGCGGTACGCCGACACAGAGGGCATCGACGCGCTGGCCGGGGACGTCGAGGGCGTCATCGCCTCCACCGCCCAGCGCGCCGTCTCCTTCCTCGGCCGGGAGGACGCCTTCGCCGGTCACCACGCCGAGGTCGAGCGGCTCACCGCCGACGCCGAGGCGATCGCCACCGTTGCCGAGGCCGGCCCGGTCACCAACCGGCTGGAGTCACTGACGACTGGGCTCCAGACGCTCACAGAAGTCGTCGCCGGCCTTGACATCGGCGACGCGACGGTCCGCACCGCGATTCTGGAGCGGATCGCGGAGGTGCTGGGCGGGGCGAACCGGGCGGGGGCGGAGCTCTCCGCCCGTCGCCGGGGACTCCTCGATCAGGAGGGACAGGCCGAGTTCGCCGCCGAGTTCGCGCTCCTCGCCCAGTCGGTCACGGGCGCTCTGGCATCCGCCGGCACCCCCTCGGCCTGCGACGACCAGCTCGCACGCCTCCTGCTCCAGTTGGAGAACCTGGAGTCGCGCTTCGCCGAGCACGACGGCTTCCTCGGCAAGATCGCCGACAAGCGCACGGAGGTGTACGAGGCGTTCTCGGCGCGCAGGCAGACCCTTCAGGACGCCCGAGCCCGCCGGGCCCAGCAACTCGCGGACTCGGCGACACGGGTCCTGGAGGCCATCAACCGACGGGCCTCGTCCCTGGAAAGCCTCGACGCGGTCCACACGTACTTCGCCTCGGACTCCATGGTCGCCAAGGTCCGCCGCACATCGGAGGAGCTGCGCGCACTCGACGACCAGGCACGGGCCGAGGAGCTCGACGGCCGGCTCGCGGCCGCCCGGCAGGAGGCCGGGCGCGCCTTGCGGGACCGCGCCGAGCTGTACGCGGACGGCGGAGACACGATCCGCCTCGGCCGGCACGCGTTCGCCGTCAACCGGCAGACACCCGAACTGACCCTCGTACCGTACGAGGACACGCTCGCTTTCGCCCTCACCGGCACCGACTACCGCGCGCCGGTCACCGACCCGGAGTTCGCCGAGACCCGGCCGTACTGGGACCGATCACTGCCCTCCGAATCGTCCGAGGTCTACCGCGCCGAGCACCTGGCCGCGCGACTGCTCACCGAACACGGACCCGACGCCCTCTCCGGCGCTGATCTGCCCGCACTCGTCCGGCGGGCTGCCGAAGCCGCTTACGACGAAGGGTACGAGCGTGGCGTCCACGACCACGATGCGGCAGCGATCCTCACCGCACTACTTAGGCTGCACGAGAACGCCGGACTCCTCCGACACCCGGCCACAGCACGTGCCGCCGCGCAGATCTTCTGGTCACACGGCACCACGGATGAGTCCCGCGCCTCATGGACCCGCCGTGCCGCGTCGCTGGTCCGGGCCCGCGACACCTTCGGACTCGCCCCCGCGATCGACACCGCCCGGGCGGAACTCGCCGCCGAGGCGGGAGACGCCGCAGCCGCCGCGTACCTCTTCGAGGAACTGGCCGCCGCCCCGGCCGGTTTCGCGGTGTCCGAGTCAGCCCGCACATTCCTGGAGAAGTTCCGCCGGGCCGTCGGAAGCCCCACGTACGACGATGACCTGGCCGCTCTCCCGGATCCGTCCGCCCGACGCCAGCTGGTGGAAGGCTGGCTCACGTCCTACGCGGCGGCATGCGGCGAGGAGATCGACGACGGCGACCTCGCCGAGGCGGTCGCGATCGAGCTGTGCCCGGACCTGGAGCGCTACGACGCGAGTGGCACGACGGTCGCGAAGGTCACCGGCTTGCTCGGAACACACCCGCGAATCGCCGACCGGACACTGATCCTGCGGCTGGACGAGTTCCTGGCGCGTACGGCCCACTTCGCGGACCGCTTCGTGCCCGGCTTCCGGGCGTACCAGCAGCAGCGGACCGCCCTCGCCGCCGCCGAGCGCCGCCGGCTGCGGCTGGACGAGTACCGGCCCCAGGTCATGTCGTCGTTCGTACGCAACCGGCTCGTCGACGAGGTCTACCTGCCCCTGATCGGCGACAACCTGGCCAAGCAGCTCGGCGCAGCCGGTGACGCCAAGCGGACCGACAACAGCGGCCTGCTGCTGCTCCTCTCGCCGCCCGGGTACGGCAAGACGACGCTGATCGAGTACGTCGCCGACCGCCTCGGCCTGCTTCTCGTCAAGGTCGACGGGCCGACCCTCGGGCAGGACACGGCCTCGCTCGACCCCGCCGAGGCCCGGAGCACCGCCGCCCGCCGGGAGCTGGAGAAGATCGCCTTCGCCCTGGAGGCGGGCAACAACGTCCTGCTGTACCTGGACGACATCCAGCACACGTCACCCGAGTTCCTGCAGAAGTTCATTCCTCTCTGCGACGCGACCCGGACCCTGAACGGCCACGACCTGCGGGGCAAGCGCTTCGCCGTGTGCATGGCCGGCAACCCCTACACCGAGTCCGGCCGGCTCTTCCGCGTCCCTGACATGCTCGCCAACCGCGCCGATGTCTGGAACCTCGGCGACGTCCTCACAGGCAAGGAGGAACCCTTCGCCCTGAGCTTCGTCGAGAACGCCCTCACCTCGAATCCGATCCTCGTACCTCTCGCCGGCCGCGAGCGGACCGACCTGGAACTCCTCGTGCGCCTCGCCGACGGTGACCCGGCCGCCCGCCGAGACGGGCTCGTGCACCCCTACGCCCCCGCCGAACTCGACCGCGTCCTCGCCGTCCTGCGCCACCTGCTGACCGCCCGCGAGACCGTCCTCGCCGTCAACGCGGCCTACATCGCCTCCTCCGCCCAGTCCGACGACGCCCGCACCGAACCGCCCTTCCGACTCCAGGGCTCGTACCGGAACATGAACAAGATCGCGGCCCGTATCTCACCCGCCATGAACAACGCCGAACTCGCCGCCGTGATCGACGACCACTACACCGCCGAGGCCCAGACGCTCACCACCGAGGCCGAGGCCAGCCTCCTGAAGCTCGCCGCGCTGCGGGGCACCCTCACCACCTCGCAGGCCGCCCGCTGGTCGGAGGTCACCACCGCCTACCTGCGCACCCAGGTACTTGGCGGCGCCGGAGAGGACCCGCTGAGCCGGGCGGTCGCCGCCCTCGGCCTGCTCGCCGACCGCATCACGGCCGTCGAAACGGCGATCACCCGGGCGACGGACCCGCGCCATCTGCTCGCCCGTCCGGCAGGAAGGCACGTGGCAGGACCGGCAGAGGCTTCCCGCTAGGCAGCGTGAGGTGCCTGGTGCTCCATGCGTTCCTGCATATGTCCGAAGAACTCCTCCGGCCGCGTCACGCCGGCCGTCACTCGGGCGAACTCGTCCTGTGCCGAGCGGCTGCGGGACGCGGCGAGGAGCAGCTCCTGCATCTCGGGGGGCGGTGGTTCCAGCGTCGCGAACTCGGCCGTGAACTCGTACATGCTCATGACCTCGGAGTCCCTTGCCTCTTGGCAGGACCGCATGGCTTCGTCGAAAGGCCGGCGGCCGGCGAGTACGTCGTCGAGGGCCCGCGTGCACCGCTCCGCGTCCCGGAAGGCGTCCTGGATGCCCTGGGCGGTGATGGGGTCCTTCAGGTACCCGGCGTCTCCGACGAGGATCCAGCCGGGTCCGTAAGGTTTGCGGAAGTAGTTGGGGATGGCCATGCCGACGAACCGCTCGGCCTGAGTGGCCTTGGAGACCCGTTCGGCGAAGGCCGGAGCGCGGGCCAGTGTGGCGTGGTAGTTGCCTTCGATGTCGCCGCGGTTGGCCTCGAAGTCGCGCATGGGCCACGCGCAGATGACCATCGTCAGGTCGTCGTTGGTGGGCCATGCGGCGAAGGCGCGGTCTTCGCGGTCGAACGCCTCGAACTGCCCGAACATCGGCAGACCGGCCCAGTAGGTGTAGTAGTACGCGTTGATCTTCGCCTTCTCCGCATAGCCTGAGGCGGCCGTTGCCTTTGCGACGGTCGAGTGGAGTCCGTCCGCACCGACGACGATCCGTGCGTGGTCGGTGGCGGTCCTCCCGGCCTTGCCGTGCCCCTTGATTCCGGTGACCGTCCCGCCGTCGAACAGGATCTCCTCGACGGTGAACCCCTCTCGGACCTCGGCGCCCGACTCTGCGGCGGAGTCGACGAGGATCTTGTCCAGGACCGTGCGGCGTGGGGCGTAGGAGACGTCGAAGCCCTCCCCGGCAGGGGACCCGGCGATGACGAAGGGGCCAAGGTCGAACGCATAGATGTCGATTGCGGGGCAGCCCGTTCCGACCACTCGGTCCAGCAGTCCCCAGCGTTCGAGCGCGGCCAGGCCGGGCGGATGGATCAGATGGGTGGAGATGGTGTCGCTCGGGAACGTCGCCCGGTCGACCAGGAGGACCCGGTGACCGAGGCGGGCCAGAAGCATGGCCGTCGGGGCACCCGCACACCGAGCGCCGACGACGATCACGTCGTAATCCTCGGTTCCGGCACCGGACACGCCGGCTGTGCTGGTCATGGACCTCACCTGCCGATCGAGCACCGCCCGACGGAACAGTCTGCGGCCAGGCGGGGTGTCTGTCGCAGTTGCGGTGCGTCACTTCCACGCTAGACCAGGCTCACGCGCCGTTCCCGCCGAGCCGTGGACGACTGTCTGCGGGCCATCCCTCGTGAACAGGGGTGTTACGTACTCAAGCTCCTGACCTGCGGAGATAAGTGCACTGTGAACGGACGCCGTGTCCGAATAACGGTCACGTCACGCTTGCTGGGACTTTCGAAGATCACCATGCGTTATGTGACGTCCGTCACGCTGCGTGTGGCGGATGTCGTGGTAGGAATGCGCAACTTCGCAGGTGGAACCGCTCGTCGCCGCTCCTGCGCAGTGCCGGCACGCACCGGCAGCACGACCAAGGTGATCACGTTCCGAGTTCGTGGACGTCGGCCCTCGGGTCGCCGATCGGACAACGGCGTTCGCTCAAAGCCCGCACATCCACCGGCGCAGCCTCCCGCACGCCGGTCCTGCGTTACTGAGGTCCCCATCGTGTCACTCGATTCCTTCACCCAGTCCGTCGACGAGGCCGTCAGCGGCTTCTTCGAGCCCATAGCCAAATGGCTGGGCGAGGTCGTCTTCTACTCCGTTCCCGTCGGTGGTACGGAGCTTCCCCTCATCGTGGCCTGGCTCGTCGTCGCCGGTCTGGTCTTCACTGGCTGGTTCGGCCTCGTGCAGCTGCGCAAGTTCAAGCTCGCCGTGAACGTGGTGCGGGGCAAGTACGACGAGAAGGGGTCGGCCGGCGAGGTCAACCACTTCCAGGCGCTGACCGCCGCCGTCTCCGGCACGGTCGGACTCGGCAACATCGCCGGTGTGGCCGTCGCCGTCTCCATCGGTGGCCCCGGCGCCACGTTCTGGATGATCCTTTGCGGCCTGCTCGGCATGGCGACGAAGTTCGTCGAGGTCACCCTCGGTGTGAAGTACCGCGAGGTCCACGCCGACGGCACCGTCTCCGGCGGTCCGATGCACTACCTGCCCAAGGGCCTGGCCGAGCGCTTCGGTAAGAACGGCAAGACGCTCGGCAAGGTTCTCGCCGTGCTCGCCTCGTTCATGATCCTGTTCTTCGGCCTGTTCGGTGGCAACCTCTTCCAGGTCAACCAGTCCTATGCCCAGCTCGTCTCCGTCACCGGCGGCGAGAACGGCGCCCTGGGCTCCTCCGCCGGCGCGCTCTTCTTCGGCATCCTCATCGCCGCCCTCGTCGGCATCGTGCTCCTCGGCGGCATCCGCTCCATCGCCTCGGTGACCAGCAAGCTCGTTCCCGCCATGGCGGGCATCTACATCGCCGCCTGCCTCGTCGTCATCGCCGTCCACGTCACCGCCGTCCCCGCCGCGATCGCCACGATCATCGAGGGCGCCTTCAACCCTCAGGGCGTCGCCGGCGGTGTCCTCGGCGCGCTGATCATCGGCTTCAAGCGGGCCGCGTTCTCCAACGAGGCCGGTCTCGGCTCCGCCCCGATCGCCCACTCCGCGGTGAAGACCAAGCACCCCGCGAGCGAGGGTCTGGTCGCCCTGCTCGAGCCGTTCATCGACACGGTCGTCATCTGCACCATGACCGCGCTGACCATCGTCATCGCCAACCCCGCCAGCTATGTCGAGGTCCGTAAGGGTGGTGAGTCCATCGGCGGCGTGACCATCACCTCCGACGCCTTCGCCACCGTCCTTCCCTGGTTCCCGTACATCCTGACCATCGCGGTCATGCTGTTCGCGATCTCCACCGTGCTGACCTGGGGCTACTACTGCATGAAGGCGTGGACCCACCTCTTCGGCCGCTCCAAGGCCAGTGAGTTCACGTTCAAGGTCCTCTACACGCTCTTCGCGGTGGCCGGTTCGCTGCTGACCCTGCAGACCCTCATCGACATGGCCGACGCGGTGCTCTTCATGCTCGCCGTCATCAACATCATCGGCCTCTACCTCCTCGCCCCGGTCGTCAAGCGGGAGCTGAACTCCTTCCTCACCTTCGTGAAGAAGCGCGACGCCGGCCTCGACACGGACGAGGACGAAGACCAGGAGCCGGTGAAGACCACCGTCTGACCGCCCCCCCGGCGGGCCGGTTCCTGAGAGGGCCCGCTCCCACCTCGCGCCTTGGTGGGGACGGGCCCTCTCGCCCTGTTCAAGCGTTCCAACAGGTGAGAGACGCCTGGTGGGACCCCCGGCCACCCGATAGGGTGTTAAGAACGCATCAACATGATGCTGGTGTGCCGGGAAGTCTGGTCGGCGTCCGAGGGCCTGTGTGCCCGTTTGCCGACATGCCCCGGAGGTCCCTTCCCGTGACTCAGGCACGCCCCCGCAAAGTCATCTTCGGACTGCTGCCGTGGCCCGAACGCCAGGCCGTCACCGAAGCCCTGCGCACGGAGACCGTCGGCGGTCTGGTCCTCCTCGCGGCGGCCGTCGTCGCGCTGGTGTGGGCGAACAGTCCGTGGAGCGAGGCGTACGAGTCCGTACGGGACTTCCACTTCGGCATCCCCGCGCTGGGCCTGGACCTGTCTGTCGGGCACTGGACGGCTGACGGTCTCCTTGCGGTCTTCTTCCTGGTGGCGGGCATCGAGCTGAAGCGCGAGCTCGTCGTCGGCGAACTGCGTACCCCCGCCACGGCCGCCCTCCCCGTCGTCGCGGCCCTGTGTGGCATGGCGGTACCCGCGGCGCTCTATGCGCTCACTGCCGCCGCGGGCGGCGGAAGCCTCGACGGCTGGGCCGTGCCGATGGCCACCGACATCGCCTTCGCGCTCGCGGTCCTGGCGGTCATCAGCACCCATCTGCCGTCCGCGCTCAGGGCGTTCCTGCTCACGCTGGCCGTGGTCGATGACCTCGGTGCGATCCTGATCATCGCGATCTTCTTCACCTCGGACCTCAACTTCTTGGCCCTGGGTGGCGCGTTCGCCGGCCTCGCCCTCTTCTACGCCCTCCAACGCTTCCGGGTACGCGGCTGGTGGTGGTACGTGCCGCTCGGCGTCGCGACGTGGGCGCTGATGTACAACTCCGGTGTCCACGCCACCGTCGCCGGCGTGGCCATGGGCCTCATCCTGCGCACCACCCGCGACAAGGGAGAGACAGCCTCCCCGGGAGCGCGCGTCTCGCACCTCGTCCACCCCGTCTCGGCGGGCGTGGCCGTCCCCCTCTTCGCGCTGTTCGCCGCCGGCGTCACTGTGTCAGGGGGCGCGCTGACCCGCGTGTTCACGGATCCCGAGCCCCTCGGCGTCGTCATCGGCCTCGTCGCGGGCAAGATCCTCGGCATCTTCCTCGGCACGTACCTCGCCGCGCGCTTCACCAGAGCGCAGCTCAACCCCGACCTCGCCTGGGCCGATGTCTTCGGACTCGCGACCCTGGCCGGAATCGGCTTCACCGTCGCCCTCCTGATCGGCGAACTCGCCTTCCCCGACCCGGCTACAGGTGAGCACATCAAGGCCGCCGTCCTCGTCGGCTCGCTCATCGCCGCGGTCCTCGCCGCCGTTCTCCTGCGTCGTCGTAACCGCGTCTACAAGAGCCTTTACGAAGAGGAGGAGCGCGACGACGACGCCGATGGCATCCCCGACATCTACCAGACCGGCTCGCGCACCGGTGCGGCGGACGGGGGGTAGCGGCTGTGGGATCCGCAGTGCTCGGAGTGGCGATCATCATCGCCCTGCTGGTCATTCGTACGGCCGTCCACGAGCTGAGAGTTCCCGGGAGCGGGGCACGGCAGTGGGCGTTCCTCCGCGAGCCTTGGGCGCTCGCAGTGGGCGCGCTCACAGGGTCTGTTCTCGGCGTGATCGGCTGGGCGTCGATAGGCCCTGCGAGCATGCCGTGGGCGGTCCTCGCCGGACTGCTGGTCGCCGGCCTCGCTGCCCGGCCATGACACGAAGCGAGCGGCTCCGTGAAGGTATCCATCGGAGCGCTGCTGCTCGTGCTCGAAGGCGGGGCCCTGTTCCGGGGCTTCGGAGGGGCGCGGAGACATCGGGGGACGATCTCGACGGCGGCTGTCGAGGATCGCTGGGCCGCCCCCGGTGAGGACCGAACCAGTGGCACATTGCCGCCTTCCGGCAACCACACCCGCCTCCGGCTGCCCGTCAAGGACCTGTCAACATCGCGTAAGAAGCGTATAAGGTCGCTAGCGGTGTGCCGGGAAGCCTGGTCGGCGAGCAGGGGGAGAGCTCCCTCTGTTCTTACGTGTCGATCGGGGGACTTCTGCCATGGGGCTCGTCGTCGTCTTCGGGGCCGCGCTCCTCATCGCGGTCCTGCTCTCCGGGCTCGCCGCCCGTACCGTCCTGTCGACCTCGCTGCTCTTCCTCCTCGGCGGGGCGCTGGTCAGTGACGGATTCCTCGGGCTGATCCACATCACTCCCGACAGTGAGATCGTGTCGGTCACAGCCGACCTCGCGCTGTTCGCCGTCCTGTTCACCGACGGGATGCACGTCTCCTTCGCCAGGCTCCGGGCCAACTGGCGCAACCCCGCCCGCGCGCTCGGCCTCGGTATGCCGCTCGCGTTCGTGGGCATGGCGCTGATCACCCACTACCTGGTGGGCCTGGATTGGACGACGTCGTTCCTCGTCGGAGCGGTCCTCGCGCCGACCGACCCGGTCTTCGCCTCGGCGATCGTGGGGCGCAAGGAGGTTCCGGCCCGGCTGCGTGAACTGCTCAATGTGGAGAGCGGCATCAACGACGGACTCGCGCTGCCAGTCGTCCTGATCCTCATCGCCGCAGCCGGTCCGAGCTCGCCCCATGCCGAGGCGTCCCTCGGCATGATCGGCCTGGAGCTGGGCCTTGGTCTCGTCTTCGGTGTCCTGATGCCGCTGATCGTCAGCGGGCTCATAAGGTTCCGGCTGCTGGGGGCCGAGCCCAAGCTCCAGCCCCTGTTGCCGCTGGCCATCGGCGTCATCCTGTACGCCGCCGGCCACCTCACCCACGCCAACCCCTACCTCGCCGCCTTCTCCGCGGGCGCGGTCCTCGCAGCCGTCTCGCCAGAGTCCCAGAAGGCGTTCGAGCCGTTGGGCGAGTCCCTGGCGGAGCTCGCCAAGTTCGCCGCTCTCTTGGTGTTCGGCGCGCTGCTCACCCCGCAGCTCTTCGGGGACCTGTCTCTCGGCGGGTACATGGTGGTGATCCTCGCGATCGTGCTGATCCGCCCCGCGTCACTGCTCCTGTCGCTGCTGGGCACGAGGATCGACCGCCGGGAGAAGCTCGTCGCGGCCTGGTTCGGCCCGAAGGGATTCGCCTCGGTCGTCTACGGACTGCTGGTCCTCCAGGCCGGCATCCCGCAAGGACAGGAGGCGTACACCCTCATCGCCGTCTGCATCGCCTTCTCGATCATCGCCCACAGCAGTACGGACGTCCCGATCGCCCGCCTGTTCCACGTGGACGACCTCGTCGAGGCCGGCGGCGAGGGGGCAAAGACATGCGCAACGATCACCACCACGGAAGCGAGCGCTCATGCACGCACGTGACCTCGCTCGCCGTTGCGCTTCCGTGTCCGCCGACGAGTCCGTGCTCCGAGCTGCCGAGCTCCTGGCCGGCGACGAGACGCCCGCCCTCCTGGTGGTGACGCGGGAGGGCCATCCGATCGCTTTCCTGGAAGGGCATCACCTCCTGGCAGGGATGCTGCCCGATGCGGTGCGTGAAGACCCTCTGCGTGCCACTGTGCTCGCCGGCCGCCTCGACGGCGAAGTCCGCCAGAACATGACCGCGTTGACGGTCGCCGATGTCCTGCCCCGGCGGCGTCCCGCCCTCGTCAGCCCGCACGCCTCACCCCTGCAGATGGCCGCCCCGTCATGGCCCGGAGCGGCAGCCCAGTCGTCGCCGTCGTCGAGTACGACGGCGACGACCGCCCGAGTCTGCTGGGGACGGTCATAGCAGCCGCGCTGCTCGCCTGCTTCCCCTGACCATCTCGATGCCCGACTACGGAGGAACGTCCTGTGAATCACGATGACGAGCCCGTCTTCAAGAAGAGCTCATGGGGGACGAACCGCTACACCTACAACCCCCGCAACCCCATTGGCCTCGGCCTGATCATCGCCAGCTCGGTCTTCGCCATCCTCATGCTCGTGATGATGGAGAACCGTGCCGGGCCCTTCGCTCCGTCACCCACGCCGACCTGGAACCCGCCCACGTACACGTACGAACCGCCGACGTACGCCCCCTCCGCACAGCCGTGAGAAGCCTCAGCGGTCGGCAGCCTCCAGCCGGACGAACGGGACCTGCTCACACGATGCGCGAAGTCCGGGGTTAGGGACTCGATGTCGCCCTGGAGGACGGGCAGGCAGGGGTTCCGTCAGGGGCGGACGCTCCCCGTGGTGGGTCCGGGTGAGGCGTCGGTGCCGTGCGTCCCGGGGGTGCCTTGCTGAGCCTCAACCGGTCGGCTCTCGGTGACCTGGTAGGTGGCCTCCTGGGCGGAGCGCTCGCTCTTCATCGCCTTTGACTCGCTCTTGAGGATGCGGGCCGCCTTGCCCGCGTTACGGGCGAGCTCCGGCAGCTTCTTGGCGCCGAGAAGGACGATGACGACGATCAGGAGGATCGCTATCTCGCTGATTCCGAACACTGTGTTCCGCTCTCTGGTGGGGTGGCCATCTGGCTCGGTGTCTCAGACGCTGACGCCGAAGTCCGTCGCGATTCCGGTGAGTCCGGAGGCGTATCCCTGGCCCACGGCGCGGAACTTCCACTCGGTGCCGTGACGGTAGAGCTCGCCGAAGATCATCGCGGTTTCGGTGGCGGCGTCCTCGGAGAGGTCGTAGCGGGCGAGTTCCGCTCCGCCGGCCTGGTTCACGACGCGGATGAAGGCGTTGCGGACCTGGCCGAAGCTCTGACCGCGGTTCTCGGCGTCGTGGATGGAGACGGGGAAGACGATCTTCGTGATGTCGGCGGGCACGGCGGCCAGGTCGACCTTGATGGCCTCGTCGTCACCGTCGCCCTCGCCGGTGATGTTGTCGCCCGTGTGCTCGACCGAGCCGTCCGGGCTGGTGAGGTTGTTGTAGAAGACGAAGTGCCGGTCGGAGGCGACCTTGCCCGCGTCGTTGACGAGCAGGGCGCTCGCGTCGAGGTCGTAGTCCGTCCCGGTGGTCGTGCGGACGTCCCAGCCGAGGCCCACCAGGACCGCGGTCAACCCCGGCGCCTCCTTGCTCAGCGAGACGTTGCCGCCCTTGGCGAGGCTCACACCCATGTCGTCTTCCTTCCGGGCCGTAGCGTGCTGGAGCCATTAAATCTACAGTGATGTAGAAGGTTCGGGAAGTGCGGAGTGTCGCGGTGGTCCGCGCCCCCTGCTGTAGGACATCGTCACCAACGCCACAGAAACAGAAGCGGGCAGGACCGTGTCGTCTCAGTACGATGAACCGCCCCACAATGGCGGTACGAGTCGGCGGGAGAGTGGCGGCATGACGGAACACAAGCGGGAGGGGCGCGACACGCCTCCCCGGCGGCGGGGCCAGGGCGAACTCGAAGCGCAGGTTCTGACCGCCTTGCGTCAGGCCCACGGCGCCCGCACCGCGGGATGGGTGCAGGAGCGCCTCGGCGGTGACCTCGCCTATACGACCGTCATCACGATCCTGACGCGTCTGCACACCAAGGGTGCGGTGAGCAGGGAGAGGGTGGGGCGTTCGTTCGAGTGGACGGCTGTCGCGGACGAGTCCGGGCTCGCGGCGCTGCGGATGCGGAAGGTCTTGGACGCCGAGGCGGACCGGAAGGCGGTGTTGGCCAGCTTTGTGACCGCGCTCTCACCCCGCGACGAGCGCCTGCTGCGCGACCTGCTGGCTCAGGAGCCCGAGGAGGGGGAAGACTGACGCCATGGGGGTCTTCGTCTTCCTGCCGCTGGTCCTGCCCCTGACGGCATGGCCGGTCGCACGTCTTGCCGCACACCACCTGCACCCGCGGATGGCCACCTGGCTGCTGACCGGTGTCTCCGGCGTGCTCGCCGTATGCAGCACCCTGTGCCTGGCGCTGCTGATGGTCGTCGGCACCGCGCAACTGCCAGGCAACCCGCTGCCGGACGGCTGGTCCGACCCTGAGGTCCGTGCGGCCGTCCCCTATGACGAGGTCGCGGGCAAGGTCGCCATCCCGACCCTGATCGCCGTTCTCGCCTCCTGTGTCAGGGCGGCGTGGCGGCACCACCGCGTACGCCGCCGCGCCGGCCGGGCGCTGGCGGGCCTGCCCGCCACATCGGTCGTGGTACTGCCGGACCAGACGCCCTACGCATACGCCCTCCCCGGCCGGAGGAACCGCGTCGTGGTCACGACCTCGATGCTCGCTACGTTGACGGGGCCGGAGCGTCGCGCGCTGTTCGCCCACGAGCGTGCCCATCTGGATGCTCGCCACCACAGGTTCCTGCTGACCGTGCAACTCGCCGCGCGGGCCAACCCGTTCCTGCGGCCCCTGCGCACGGCGGTCACCTACACCAACGAGCGCTGGGCGGACGAGGAGGCCGCCACCCGGATCGGCAGCCGCCGCACCGTGGCCCGGGCGGTCGGCAAGGCCGCGCTGGTCTCCCGGGGCGCGCCGTCCGTGACGCTCGCGGGATTCGCCTCGGCCGGACCTGTGCCGCGCCGCGTCGCGGCTCTGATGGGCCCTGCTCCCACCGCACGCCTCTGGCCGTCCTTGTTCACCACTGCCGGCCTGGCCGCGTGGGGCGCGGCGGCCGGTACGACGGTCTCCGCCCTTTCCTCGGCGAACTCGGCCGTCACGCTTTTCCTGATCCTGAAGGCGGCTACCCCGCTCTAAGGCTGTCCCGTCAGTGATCTTGCTATCTGGTGTTCCTGGGCGCGGTTGTCGCACTTCACCGAGCTGAAGACCGACCCGTGCGCCCCGGGCTGGAGCTGCCCGCAGACCTTTGCACCGCCAGGCCGGCGCCCGGTCCACGCCATGATCCATCGTCGGCCGCGCCTCGATACGGGCGATGCCGCAGAATCGAAGAAAGGGGCCGGCGCGGCGCCGGCCATGGGGAATGGCCGACATGCTCGATGTCCCGCTCTGGCTGTGGGCAGCGTTCGCCATCACGGTGGTGGTGTCGCTGGTCGTGGACCTGCTGGCCCACCGCACGGCGCATGTCATCGGGTTCAAGGAGGCCGCCGCCTGGAGCGGGCTGTGGGTCGGCCTCGCTCTGATCTTCGGCGCCGTCGTCTTCGTCGTCCTCGGCACGACCGCGGGAACCGAGTACACCACCGCCTGGCTACTGGAGAAAAGCCTCTCGGTCGACAACCTATTCGTCTTCGCCGTGATCTTCGCCTACTTCAGAGTCCCCCGCGCCTACCAGCACCGGGTCCTGTTCTTCGGCGTCATCGGTGCCCTGGTCTTCCGTGGCGTCTTCCTCTCCCTCGGCGTCGCCGTGGTCAGCCGCTTCACCGCGGTCCTGTTCGCCTTCGCCGCCGTTCTCTTCTACAGCACCTACAAGCTCCTCAAGGAGGAAGAGGGCTCCTTCGACCCCGGCAGGAGCTTCGCCGTGCGGGCCCTCAGGAAAGTGATCCCCGTACGGGACGAGTACGCCGGGGCGAAGTTCTTCGTCAAGGAGGCCGGCAAGCGTGTCGCCACGCCGCTGCTCGCCGTGGTGGCCGCGATCGAGGCGGCCGACCTGATCTTCGCGGTCGACAGCGTCCCGGCCGTCCTGGCGGTCAGCGACGACGCCTTCATCGTCTACACGAGCAACGCCTTCGCGATTCTGGGCCTGCGTGCCCTGTACTTCATGCTCTCCGGCCTTCTGGACCGATTCCACTACCTCAACACCGGCCTCGCCATCATCCTGTCGTTCATCGGCGTCAAGCTCATCCTCCAGGCGTCCCACAAGTTGATCAGCCCCGCGATCCCTGAGATCCCCTCTCCGGTGAGTCTGGCCGTCATCGTCGCCGTCCTGGCTGCCTCCGTCTTCCTCAGCATCCGTCGGCCCGTCACGCCCGAGCCCGATCGACTTCACGACGCAAGCGGTGATCACCAGGCCGTCGGTCCCGGCCCGGACGACGACACCCCTCAGCCGGATGACCCCACCGGTGCTGGGCCCGACCAGCAGCCGGACCCACCGACGTTCTGAGAAAAAGACAGGCCCCACGATCAAGCCCGATCCACCGATAAGCGACTATTGTTAAAGAATGGGCAAAAAAGAGCACGAGACCGGGCCGCGAGGCTCGCTGCATTGCCCGGTCTGCAATCACCGTGTAGACGCGATCATCAAGGGACGGCACAAGTCGCTCGGGGTCTACGTGCCGGCGTGGGCCCCAGGCCCCTGCCGCAACCCCGACTGTCCCGAGCACGTGTCGGACCCCGAGCGCACCAAGGCCCAGGGTCAGCCGTAGAGGTCTACCCGCGGAGGCGGGGGGCCGGGTCGCGCTCGGCTACGTGGCCGCGGGTGGGGGTGCCGCCCTCCGGAATCCTGCACCGTCCACAGAAAACCGCGGTCAGTGGCGGGTGGAAGGGCGAGGGCCCGCGACGACGGGACGGGCCCCCACCCTGGACGGGCGACTACAGGTCGAACTCGTGCGGCGGGAGGTCGAGGGCGAAGCACGCCTCCCGTACGACCGCCTGCTCGTCCTTGTCGAAGTCGCCGTCGGCTCCACCGATGATGATGCCGATCTGGATGACGGCGCGGGCCTCGGCGGGCTTCTTCTTCGCCTTGGCCACCTCCTGCAGGACGCTGACCTTGCCGAAGTCGAAGTCGGCGGTGAGCTTGTTGCAGTTGTCGTCGAAGCGGCGTTGGAGGTCCTCCGCGGGGAAGTTCTGCAGCACCTCGTTGTTCATGATGAGCTGGGCGACCTTTTGCCGCTCAGAGGGGTCGATGCTGCCGTCGGCGGCGGCGACGAGCGCGCACATCGCCATGCTGGCGTCCCGGAAGGCGCCGCTCTTCAGGTCGTTCTTCTTCGCCATGAGCTGGGTCTGCATCGTCGATGCGGACTCCTTGATGCGGTCCCACAGGGCCATTTCAGAACTCCGTTACGTGTCGGAGGTGGTCCAGGCCGGATGAGGGACGGCCCGGACCACCCACATCTTCTACATTGATGTAGAAGCTATCAGGGTTGGGTATGGCCGGCATCGTTCCGGTCAATTCCCTCAGGCCCACGGCATGAGAGGGGTGACCTCCTTGGCGAGTCGTCCGTCGAGGTCCGCGCCGCGAACGACGACCTCCCCCGCCGAGTCGAGCAGTACGTACGCACCCGGCCCGGTGATTCCGAACCGTTCCCAGATGCGCCGATCCGGATCCGTCAGGTGGCGCACATGCCGCGTGCCCGTGGAGGCGATGAACTCGTCCATGAAGGCAGCCCCTCCCGCCCCGGCGATGCCGACGACGTTGATCTCTCCTTCGTACAGGTCTGCCGTCATCACGGTCTCGGGGCCCTGGGCGCGGCACTTGGCGCACGACGGCTCCCAGAACCACAGAACCGCGGGCTTGCCGGCGAGCTGTGAACCCTCGAACGGACGGCCGTCGAGGGCTGTGCCGGTGAATCGGAGGACGTCCGGGACGACGCCCGGGTTCGCACCGCCGGCGGCCCGTCGGGCGGACGGGCCGTCCGTCGGCGTCGCATGGTCCTGACCGCATGCTGATGCGGTCAGTACGGCGGCCGCGATGAGGGCGAGGAGGCGGGCTCGCATGGCGGGCTCCTGGGGGAGAGGTGGCGTCCCTGTGCCCCCCGAGCGCGAAATCTACAGTCCCGTAGAGGTGATGCCGGTGGACACGCTCGCAGACGCGTACCGGATGGCCCGGGTGGACGTACGGCGTGGAGCTTTCGGCGGTCGTGGGGAGGGCCCACGGCCGGAAGCGGCCGCGGGCCCAGGGTGCACCCGGGCGACCGCCCGGCAGGCTCAACTCAGCCTTCGGCGCCTTCCTCCTCGTCGCCCTCGAAGAAGTCGCCGATCTCGTCGACGGCTTCGGCCGCGACCATTCCGCCGACGACACCCACGGCGAGCCCGGCCGCACCTGCCGCGACCGCCGTGCCCATGCCTGGCCCGGAGCGGTGCCCGTGCCCGTCACCGTGGCTGTGGCCGTAGGCGTCGTGGGATCCATACGAGGAGTGCGATCCGTACGAGGCGCGGTGCTCGATGAGTTGCCTCATCCAGGATTCGACCTCGGCGTTCCAGTTCACCTGCTCGACGCCATGGTGGCTGACCGTGTGGCGGTTGACGGCGTCGTGGCCCTCGGAGAGGAAGCCGCCGCGCTTGTCGGCCTCCAGGACGACCTCCATTCCGGCCGGACCGGCGAGGAAGGTCACCTCGATCTCGTTCACCTGGTGCGCGTACTGCGGCGCTGGGGTGATCTCGATCTCCTGGTGGAACGGCAGCTGCTGGCCGGTTCCCCGGATGTGGCCGAGTTCGAGGTCGGCCGACTTGAAGCCGAAGCCGAGCTGGCCGAGGGCTTCGAGGATCGCCTCCTGGGTCGGCAGAGGCCGTACCGCGAGCAGGTCGAGATCGCCCTTGTCCTTCGCGCCCGCGACGCCGAGCTCGGTCCGCACGCCGAGGGCGATGCCGAGGCCCTGACCGTACAGTTCGGTGATCGGGGTCTCCCAGGGCAGGTTCACGCTGAACGGGACACTGCGCTGCTCGCCCTCGGCGAGGCGGAGGTTGCCGCCGACGGCGAAACGGTCGAACACGACCACCCCCTCGGACTCCCCGTCCTCGTGCTCGGCCTCGACGCGGGCCACCAGTTCGAGGGTGATGTGCTCGATCGTGAAGTCGGCGTTGCCGCCCTTCAGATGGACCTGACCGGTCAGGCTGCCGCCCGGCGTCACAGCGCCCGGGTCGAGGACAGTGTCCACGGCGGGGCCGCCGACACCGAGGGATCCGAGCAGCCGCTTGAACACCATCGTGGCGTTCACTCCTTCTTGCGTACGTGTGTTTCCGAGGTCGCCGCCGGCGTACCGGCGCGGTGGTGTCGCTACTTGCCGGACGTGTCCAGGCCGGCGAGGGCCTGGGCGTAACGGACGTACTTCAGATCGGCGAGGTCCGCGATCGTCTTGACCCCGAACGCCTCCCGAAGGAGTTCGCCGTCCCGGTCCGACACGCCCTTGAGGGCGGCGACGGGTGCCGCGAGGATCTCGGGCAGGCTCTTGTCCGCCCACGCCTTGTCCAGCACGTTGTCCAGGTCGATCGAAGCCATGACAGCCCTCCCAGGGGTAACGGATGAGCGCTTGGCCTGGATCCGTCCGCCGACGCGCGCGTGAGCCGGGCCCCGTGCTCTCTACATCACTGTAGAAGAATAGGGGTGGGGCGCCTCAACGGAGGGGCGCACAGAGGTGCTTCGGAGAGAAAGTCCGAAAGATGTGTGTGGAGAAGGGCTGCGACCGGCTCCACTGCGAGGAAGGTGGCGACGTGATGGACGGGCCCCAGAATGCTCACCCGACCGACAAGGACGACCCTGCCCGCCGACCCCGCGGCACGATGGCGGCGTTGGCGATGCCGCTCGGCCTCCTGGCCGGCATCCTCCTCGGCATGGCCCTGCTCGACGACGTCGGACTCGGTATCGCCCTGGGGCTGGGGGCGGGCGCGGTCGCCGCCGGTGCCGGATCCATGGGCTGGGGTCGCCCCGTACGGGACGCAGAGGGATAGCGGGGCACCTCCACGCAGTGGCACAGCGACACTGGGGGGAGCGGATCGGCGGGCGCCCGTCAGGCGCTCGACGTCCTGGAGGCGGAGCTGGCCGGCGTTCCGGCGCCCGGGCGCCCGCCGGCCCACGGCCTACCAGCGCCAGGGTGCCCGGCTCTCGATGCGTGTTTGCCTTTCCTTTACAGTGGTGTAGAAGCCTGAGTGCTTGCCTGTCCACCCGATTCCGCCCGAGGACGAGAAGGAATGAGCGACCCGCAATGGGTGAGCCTCCCAGTACCAGCCGTGCCACCGCCTGCCCGGACGAGTCGAGCCAAGGAGCGGGGGTGGCACGGTGACCGAAGTGCTTCTGCTGCTTCTGGCCCTGGCCCTCACGCTGGCGTGCGCGGTGTTCGTGGCGGCCGAGTTCTCCCTCACCACCGTCGAGCGCGGTGAGCTGCAGCGGGCCGTCGAGGCGAAGGAGCGAGGCGCCGAAGGTGCGCTGCGCGCCGTTCGACGGCTGACCGTTCAGCTCTCCGGCGCCCAGCTCGGTATTACTGTCACCTCGCTGGTGATCGGCATGCTCGCCGAGCCCTCCCTTGCGGCGCTGTTGCGTGGCCCCCTGGAAGCGCTCGGTCTGCGCGGTGCGGCTTCCTCGATCGCCACCGTCCTCGGGGTCGCGATCTCCACGGTCGTGTTGATGGTCGTCGGCGAGCTCGTCCCGAAGAACTGGGCGATCTCGCGCCCGCTGGCCGTGGCGAAGGTCGTGGCCGGACCCCAGCGGGGGTTCACCGCGGCATTCGGGCCGTTCATCCGGCACCTCAACAACACCGCGAACCGGTTCGTACGCCGCTTCGGCCTGGAGCCGGCCGAGGAACTGGCCACTGTCCGCACCCCCGCCGAGCTGGCGTCCCTGGCCCGGCACTCGGCCGCCGAGGGCGTCATCGAGGCGGACTCCGTCGAGCTGTTCGTCCGGACGCTCCACCTGAGCGAGCTGACGGCGGAAAACGTGATGACCCCGCGCGTCGACGTTCGCGCGCTGGAGGCCCAGGCCACGGCCGCGGACGCCGCGAACCTCACGTACGCCACCGGCCTGTCCCGCTTCCCGGTCTACCGGGTCTCGCTGGACGACGTGATCGGCACCGTCCACATTCGTGACGTCCTCGCCCTGGAACCGGCCGCCCGCGTGGCCACTCCGATCACCGAGCTGGTGACCGAGCCGTTGCTCGTGCCAGAGACGCTGGCCGCCGACCGGCTTCTGGAGCGGATGCGGGAGCACCGGACGATGGCGGTCGTGATCGATGAGTACGGCGGGATGGCCGGCGTGGCGACGGTGGAGGACATCGTCGAGGAGGTCGTCGGCGAGGTACGCGACGAGCACGACCCCGTCGAAATCCCCGACCTGCTGCCCGCGCCGCCGACCGAGGACGGCCGGGCCACCTGGGAGGCCGACGGAGGTGTACGGATCGACGAGCTCGCCCGGATAGGACTGCGGGCGCCGGACGGCCCGTACGAGACGGTTGCCGGCCTGATCGCAACCCGGCTTGGCCGCATCCCCGCCCAGGGCGACGCGATTTTGCTGGACGGCTGGCGGCTCGACGTTCTCGACATCGAGCACCACCGGGCGGACCGGATCCACATCACCGAGCCCGACCGCCTTGCGGATCACAAGCACGCCGGGGTGGCCCGATGACCGCTGTCCAGATCGCCATCGGCTTCCTGACGCTCCTGACAAACGCGTTCTTCGTCGGCGGCGAGTTCTCCTTGATCTCCGTACGGCGCAGCCAGATCGAGCCGCTGGCCCGTGAGGGCGACCGGCGTGCCCGCATGACCCTGTGGGGCCTGGAGCACATCTCGGCGGTGATGGCCACGGCCCAGCTGGGCATCACCGCCTCCTCGCTGGTGCTCGGCGCGGTCGCCGAACCGGCCATCGCTCACCTCCTGGAGCCCGTCTTCGAGGCGACGCACGTGCCTCACGGCCTGGTCCACCCGATCGCGTTCGTCATCGCGCTCACCCTGGCGACGTACGCGCACATGCTGATCGGCGAGATGGTCCCGAAGAACATCGCGCTTGCCGCCCCCGTACGGACCGCGCTGCTGCTCGGCCCGCCGTTGGTCGCCCTGACCCGGGCCCTGAAGCCGGTCGTCTTCGGGATCAACGCCTTCGCCAACGCCCTGCTGCGCCTCCTTCGAGTCGACCCGAAGGACGAGGTCGGCTCCGTCTACACCGACGGCGAACTCGCCCGGATGGTCCAGGACACCAGCGAGGCCGGGCTGCTCTCGCCCGCCGACGGCGAGCGGCTGCGCGACGCCCTGGAGCTGGGGACCCGGCCGGTCGGCGAGATCCTCGTCCCGGCGGCCCGGATGGTCACGGTGGATCACCGGATCACGCCTGCCGAGGTGGAGCGGGCGGCGGCACGCGCCGGCTACTCCCGCTTCCCGGTCACCGGGCCGACCGGTGCCGTCCTGGGCTACCTGCACATCAAGGACACCCTCGGCGTCGTCGACCGCGACCGGCCGTTCCCGCGCACCGCGTTCCATGCCGTGACCCGTGTTCGTATCGATACTCCGCTGGACGACACGCTCACCGCGCTGCGGGCGGCCGACAGCCATCTTGCCGCCGTCACGGGTGAGGCCGGCACCGTCCTCGGCTACGTGACGATGGAGGACGTCTTGGAGGAGCTGGTCGGCCCTGCCGCCGCGTGATCCCGCGCGGCCCGTCGCGTACGCCCCGATACTTCAGTCCGACCCCTTGTGTGAGGAGCACCTTCTTGTCCGCCAGATCGACGCACCCCTACGTGATGGGGTGCGGTAGCCGATGAACGCCGCTCTCGGCCTGCTGGCCGTCCTCGTGCTGACCGCCGGCACCGGCTATTTCGTCGCCCAGGAGTTCGCCTACGTCGCCGCCGACCGCATCGCGCTCGCCGGCGAGGCAGCGGCCGGCGACAAGCGGGCCGCTCGCGCGCTGAAGGTCCTCGAACGGCTCTCCTTCATGCTCTCCGGCGCCCAGCTCGGCATCACCGTCACCGGTCTGGTCGTCGGATTCCTGGCCGAGCCGTCGGTCTCGGCGCTCCTCAAGCCCGCGCTGGAGGGGACGGGGCTTTCCGAGGGCGCCGTCTCCGTGATCTCCGTCGTTCTCGCCTTCGTCGTGGCGACCGTGCTGCAGATGGTCCTCGGCGAACTGGCCCCGAAGAACCTGGCCCTTGCCGTGCCCGAGCGGCTGGCCAAGTCGCTGGCCTCCTCCACTCTCGTCTACTTGAAGGCG
Source organism: Streptomyces sp. NPDC012508 (assembly GCF_042902595.1). Lineage (NCBI taxonomy): Bacteria > Bacillati > Actinomycetota > Actinomycetes > Kitasatosporales > Streptomycetaceae > Streptomyces > Streptomyces sp. NPDC012508. The sequence continues at coordinate 501,191 of NZ_JBIBEO010000002.1, read as the reverse complement.
GTCGGACCGGTCGTCCGCGTCTTCGACGGCGCCGCCAACAAGCTGCTGCGCAAGGTCGGCATCGAGCCGGTCGAGGAACTGCACCACGGGGCCACGCTGGAGGAGCTCAGCCATCTGATCGGCGAGTCCCACGAGCAGGGCGAGCTGCCGCCCGCCACCGCCGAGCTCCTCGACCACGCCCTGGAGTTCTCCGAGCGGACCATGGACGAGGTCATGGTGCCCCGCGTGGACGCCGTGTTCGTACGCAAGGGCGCCACGCTCACCGAGGCCGTCGAGCTGATCGCGAAGTACGGCCATTCGAACTACCCCGTCGTGGGGGATCACCCGGACGACGTCGCCGGCGTTCTTGGCGTGAACGAGCTGATGCGCCTGCCGGCCGCGGGCTTCGAGACGACGACTGCGGGGGAGGCGGCGCGACGGCCGCTTCTGCTCCCTGACACGCTCCCGCTGCCGCAGGCGGTGGCGCAGATGCGGGAACGGGACGACGAGTTCGCGGTCGTCCTGGACGAGCACGGCGGCGTCGCCGGCGTCGTCACGTACGAGGACATCGCCGAGGAGCTGGTCGGCGACATCGCGGACGAGACCGACACCGTCGTCGCCCTCGCGGTGCCCGACGGCGACGGCTGGCGCGTCGACGCGGGCCGTCGTCTCGACGAGGTCGAGGACGCCACCGGCATCGCCCTGCCCGAGGAGGAGGACTACGACACCGTGGCCGGCCTGATCATCGACCGCCTCGGCCGCTTCCCGACGATCGGCGACCGGCTCACCGTCGACGACGTCCGCATCGAGGTCCTGAGCCTCGACCGTCACGTCCCCGAACGCGTACGCATCGAGCGTGTCCAGCAGGCCGCAGAGGAGACCCAGGCATGAGCTTCCCCATGGCTCTCTTCGTCACCGTCCTGCTGCTGATCGGCAGCGGCTTCTTCGTCGCCGCCGAGTTCGCGCTCGTTGCCGCCAAGCGGCACCGCATCGAGAAGGCCGTCGCGGACGGGCAGCGCGGAGCGAAGGCCGCGCTCGCCGGCATGCGTGAGCTCTCGCTGATGCTCGCGGGCGCCCAGCTCGGCATCACCATCTGCACACTGGGGCTCGGCTCGATCTCCAAGCCGGCCATCTCCCACGAGCTCGACCCCCTGCTGGTCGACCTGGGCCTGCCCACGGCCCTCAGTTACGGCATCGCCTTCGCCATCGCCATGATCATTGTTGTGTTCCTTCACATGGTCCTCGGCGAGATGGCCCCCAAGTCCTGGGCCATCGCCCACCCCGAGCGCTCGGCGATGCTGCTCACCCCGGCTTTCCGTGCCGTGGTCAAGGCCGTGCGCCCTCTGCTCTGGGTGCTCAACAAGGTCAGCAACGCTCTCGTACGGATGTGCCGCGTCCAGCCTCGCGACGAACTGGCCGCCGTCCACAACCGTGAGCAGCTCACCCACCTAGTGGAGGAGTCGGAGCGGCTGGGCCTGATCAACAAGACGGACTCGCAGCTGATCACCCGCTCCCTGACCGAGCCCCAGACCCCGGTCGCCGAACTCCAGACCCCGGCTGCCGACATCATCACCGTCCCGGCCGGAGCCGGCCTCGACGCGGTCCTCGCCCGCGCCTCCGAAACCGACCGCGCCCGCCTCCTCGTCCGCGACGGAGACCGGATCCTCGGCTCGGTCCACGCGCGCGACGCCCTGGTCGCCCGCACCCGCGGCCGGACCCTGACCGCAGGCGCCCTGGCCCGTCCGGTGCCGGAACTGGCCGCCACCGACACGGTCTCCCACGCCGTCGAACAGCTCCGCCAGCGCCGCGCCTCCCTCGCCCTCGTACGGGACGAACAGGGCACGCTCACCGGCCTGATCAGCCTCGACGACCTGCTCGTCCGGATCATGGGGCCGCAGACCGTGTGATTCGCCGATCTCCCTACGATTCCCGCCGCCGTCGCGCATCCCGTGGCGGTGACGGTCGTCCGGGGCGAGGCTGGACATGAGGAATCGGAGGCGACTACCGGCGAACCGGTGATGGTCGGAGTGGACGGCTCGGAGTCGAACGTCGCCCCCGTTTCCATGGCGCTCCTCGCGGTGTGGTCCTCGTCGGCCTGCTTCTGGCGTCGCTGTTCGCCGGTCTGTCGCCGTCGAGGCGTCCTGACGCAGACCGGGCCGGACGAGTCCCTTCTGTCCAGGTTCCGGGTGATTGGTTGGTGGGTAGATCTCTGACGGAGGCTGACTCGATGCCGTGGTTCGTTTGGCTGCTCACCGCCGGGGTGCTTGGTGTCGCGGAGTTCTTCACCCTGACGCTGGTTTTCGGGTTGCTGGCGGGCGCCGCATTGGTTGCCGCTGTCGTCGCTGGTGTGGGCATCGGCCTTCTTGGCCAGCTTGTGGCGCTCGGGGTGGCTGCGGCAGCGGGTCTCCTCATCGTCCGTCCTGTCGCGCTGCGTCATATGGCACAGGCTCCGCTCACACGCGAGGGCAGCGACGCGCTGATCGGCAAGCGGGCCGAGGTCGTGCAGGAGGTCACCGCGAGCCGCGGCCTGATCAAGATCTCCGGGGAGGATTGGTCGGCTCGTGCCCTCGACGAAAGCCATGTGATCCCGGTGGGGGCGCTGGTGGACGTCATGGAGATCGAAGGTGCTACAGCGGTCGTCTACCCCCGCGAACTCCTTCCGTGAACGGTTGAACAGGTAGCAAGGGAGGAAGTGTGGATCCGGTTGTCATCCCGATTCTTGTGGCGGCGATTGTTGTTGTCTTCCTCGTGGCCGCCACGGTGCGGATCGTGCCGCAGGCGCGTCGCTACAACATCGAGCGGTTCGGCCGGTATCGGCGGACGCTGCAACCCGGCCTGAACTTCGTCGTGCCGGTGGCGGACCGTGTCAACACCAAACTCGACGTGCGCGAGCAGGTGTATTCGTCCGAGCCCAAGCCGGTGATCACCGAGGACAACCTCGTGGTGAACATCGACACCGTGCTCTACTACCAGATCACCGACCCGAGGGCGGCGGCCTACGAGGTGGCTGACTACCTGCATGCGATCGATCAGCTCACCGTGACCACCCTGCGGAACGTCATCGGCTCCATGGACCTGGAGCAGACGCTCACCTCACGCGAGGAGATCAACACCCGGCTCCGCACCGTCCTCGACGACGCCACCGGCAAGTGGGGCATCCGGGTCAACCGTGTCGAGATCAAGGCCATCGATCCGCCGCACACCATCAAAGAGGCCATGGAGAAGCAGATGAGGGCCGAGCGCGACAAGCGCGCGGCCATCCTGCACGCCGAAGGGGAGCGGCAGGCCAAGATCCTTACCGCGGAGGGCACGAAGCAGAAGGACATCCTGGAAGCACAGGGCACCCAGCAAGCCATGATCTTGCGGGCGGACGGCGAGGCCAAGGCGGTGGAGCGCGTCTTCCAGGCCGTCCATCGCAACAATGCCGACCCGAAGATCCTGGCCTACAAGTACCTCGAGACGCTCCCGCACCTGGCGAAGAGCGACAACAACACGTTCTGGGTGATCCCAGGCGAGCTGACCGAGGCAGTTCGCGCCGTCACCCACGCATTCGGCGATCACTCAACGATGGGTCTTCCCAGATCTGCGCAACCGCAGGAAGCAACCACTACCGATGCTGACGGAGCGCCGGACGAAGGCGGGGCCCCGGAGCTCGAGGCAGGCTCGTCGCTTTCGCTCGATGCCGCCGCGGCTGCTGAAGAGGTCGCGAAGCAGGCCGACGCCGTCGTGAGCGACGCGAAGGCCGAAGCCGAGGCCGCGAGGGCGCCCCAGGTGCCGGGCCGGGGGCAGACGTCCGGCGATTGAGCGCCGACGGCGAGGGCCCCGGGACTCCCGACACGACCACGCCGCAGCGGGCCGCCGCCGGGGTCGCCGAGTGGGCGGGCTCCCTCGCCATACCGGCCTACCAGAAGATCGAGACCGCGACGCCCTTGCCCACGAGAGGATCCGTATGCCGCTCCTGCTCGGGCGGGCCTTTTCGAGAACGTCTTCCAAGAGGTCGTCCGGCGCGCAGGTGGTGCACTGCGACAGCGGGGTCGCCACGTCACGTACGCGCAGTTCCGTGCGCTGCGTCACGGGGATCTTCGCGAAGTACGACAGGTCGACCAGGCCGCTGGGGCGGCCTTCGAAGTCGATCAGGGGCAGGGTGGAATCGCGGGCCCGCATTGCCACGTCGTCGACGCAGCATTCCACTGTGAGCCAGTCGGGGCAGGTCTCCACGGGGCTCGACATGGCGTCGGCCGCTCGTACCCCGTGCAGGGCTGAGGCCATTCCGGCCTGCCGTCGCTCCGCCTTGGCGACGATGAGGACGAAGAAGCCGATGATCATCAGCCACAGACCGCCGAAGGTGCCGCGAAGGACGGAGATCCAGCCGCCGGCGATCAGCAGGAAGCCGAGTACCTGGCCACTGCGTGCGGCTGCTCGTTCGGCCCGGTCCCGATCCCCGGTACGCCACCAGATGACGGACTGCACCACACGTCCTCCGTCCAGCGGCGCCGCGGGCAGCAGACTGAACACTCCCAGCAAGAAGTGCACCCACGCCAGCCACACCAACACCGCGGCCAGCACCGCCCAGCCGAACAGCGCGTTCAGCCCGACTCCCGCACCGAGCGCCACCGCGCCGACGACAAGGCTGGTGAGCGGCCCGCCGACGGCTACCAGGAAGGCCGCGCCGGCTGTGCGCGGCTTGCCCATCTGGGTCATCCCGCCCAGCGCCCAGAGCGTGACGTCCTGGACAGGGATGTCCTTCCTCCGGGCGATGAACGCGTGAGCGGCCTCATGAGCCAGCAGGCTCCCGATGAGCAGCACGGCCCCCACCAGCCCGGCGACCGTGTACGTGGCGTTCGACCGGCCCGGAAGCCAGACGGGGAGCGTCTGGCTTCCCAGGCTGTATCCGAAAAGGACCACAAGCAGGGGCACAGTCCACTGAATGCGCAGCGGCACGCCGAGAACTCGTCCGATCCGTACCGAGCCGTTCATCGCCATCTTCCATGGCTCCAGCAGGCGGTTCCCCGCCCGAGCCGCAGGCCCACGGGGCGCTCCCGGTGATCGGATCCTTACGGTGTCCGCCTACTCACAGTGTTGCTCGCCGACCCGGTGCCTGGGGCCCACCCGCAGGAGCGCTGCTACTTCACACGAGGCACGGCTTGCCGGCCCCTTCTCAAGCCTCACCGGTCATCCCTCCCGCCGAGTGCGGCCCGTCCCGCACGGCGAGCTGCTCACGCGTTCCCCGTACAGTCATCGTCGGCGGCAGCGTTCAGGGGGTGACGGGAGTCGAGCCCGCGCCATAACGGAACCACTCGGCATCGAGGGCCGCGCTGGGAAGAGTCGAGGACCCCCGCCCCTGAAGGCCGGGGGTCCTTTGTGCGAGCGTGCTCGCCTCCGGTCAGTGGCTGGTGAGCTCGCCGGTCAGCTTGCTGTGGAGGTCTGCGCTGGGGTCGTTGAGCCCGATGATCTCGACGGTCTTGCCGCGCTGGGCGTACTTCGTCTCGATGGTGTCGAGGGCGGGCACGGAAGAGGCGTCCCAGATGTGCGCGGCGGACAGGTCGATGACGACCTTGTCCGGGTCGGCGGCGTAGTCGAAGTGGCCGATGAGTTCGTTGGACGACGCGAAGAACAGCTCTCCGGTCACCCGGTAGACCACCGTCGTGCCGTCCGGGTCGGTGACGGCCGTGACGTCGGCGAGGTGGGCGACGCGCCTGGCGAACACGACCATCGCGGCCACGGAGCCGACGACGACGCCGAGGGCCAGGTTCACTTCGAGGAGACCGGCCTCGTCGTGCCCTCCGCCCGCTCCCAGGGCGGCTTCCGCCTCTACACGGAGACAGACGTCGCCCGCCTCATGGTCATCCGCCGGATGAAGCCGCTCGGCTTCACTCTGGACCAGATGCGCGAGCTGTTGGATGCCACCGACCGCCTCGACTCCGAATTCGACCTCGACGTCCACGAGCGCGAGGCCATTCTGGAGCGCGTGCGCGAGTACCAGCAGGCCGCCGCCGAGCAGGTCGAGAAGCTCCGCGTCCAGCTCGCCCGCGCCGAAGACTTCGAAGGCACCCTCCGCGCCCGCTTGGAGCAGAACACCCCGCCACCCGCGCCTGAGGAGATGGCCTTGCGGGTCCGGTCGGAGGTCATGCCCTCCATGAGGACCAGGGCCTGGGTCCAGGCGGCGACGGCCTCGTCGGCGCGGGCCTGGGCGGCGAGGCTGTCGCCGAGGTCGGCGTGGGTGAGAGCGTGGACGCGATTGTACTTGTCGGGGTCTGGTTCCAGCCGTGGAAGCTGTGGCAGGACGAGACCGTCGAAGAAGCGCTCCCGAGCGTGGCTCCGACCTCGACTGGGCCGGAGCCGACGACGTCCGTGCTCCCGTCCACGTCCCCGTCTCCGACGGAGGAGGGGCGGCAGACGGTCGCTCAGGGTTCCCTGATCGACCAACCACGAGCACGCGACCACCGGCACGGTGAAGCTCATCCGGCTGCCCGGCTCGCACACGGTGCGCCTGGAGAACCTGGACACCAGCAACGGCCTTGACCTGCGCGTCTGGCTGACCGATGCGCCGGTCAAGGAGGGCAAGGCGGGCTGGCACGTCTTCGACGACGGGAAGTACGCCAGCCTGGGCGAGCTGAAGGGCAACAAGGGAGACCAGGACTATGCCGTCTCCGCGGACACTGATCTGACCGGTCTCACCAGCGTCGCTGTCTGGTGCGACCGCTTCGACGCCTCCTTCGGCGCCGCCGAGCTGGCAGTACTCCACGCGAGTCCGCTCCGGGTGCGCCCGCCCGCTGCCCCTTCTCCACGCCTGCGGGAAGACTCACTCGAACCAGGCTTGGGTGGAGAGTTCGGGTTTGAGTCCGCGGTCGGTGCGGCCGATGAGTACGGCGGATGAGATCAGCCCGACGTGGCTGAGGGCTTGGGGAACGTTGCCGAGGAACGCACCCGTGCCCGGATCGATCTGTTCCGGCAGCAGGCCCAGCGGGTTGGTGTACGCGCACAGCCGCTCGAAGAGTTCTGTGGCTTCGGCGAGGCGCCCTTGGCCGACCAGGTTGTCCACGTGCCAGAAACCGCACAGGACGAACGCCCCCTCGCGCCCGCCGACGCCGTCCGGCGACTCCGCGGGTAGATACCGGTACAGGAGCCCGCCGCCCGCGTCGAGCCGCTCGGCCACCGCCCGGCAGGTGGCGATCATCTTGGGATGGTCGGCTGGCAGGACCCGGCGCAGCGGCAGCCCGAGAAGAGAGGCGTCCAGCCCTCCGTCGGGGCTCAGGTGCTCGGTCAGCGCGCGGAGGGCGGGGTCCCACGCGTCGGAGAGGATGCGGCTCTTGATCGCTTCGGCGTCCTGCTCCCAGGCACGCGGGTCGCCGGGCAGGTGCAGGCGGCGGGAAAGTCTCGCCGCGCGGTCCAGTGCCACCTGGCACATCGCCGCCGAGTAGGTGAAGGGACGCGCAGGCGACCGTACCTCCCAGATGCCGTGGTCGGGCCTTGCCCAGGCCGTACGGGCGGCCTCGGCCAGGGACCGGAGCCGCTCCCACAGCCGGGCGTCGAAGGACCCACCGGTCGCCGCCCACTGGAACGCGCAGTCCAGGATCTCCCCGTACGCGTCGTGCTGGACCTGATGGGCCGCGTCGTTCCCCCAGCGCACGGGGGAGGAGCGACGATAGCCCTCAAGTTCGGGATCGATGGTCTCTGCAGGTGCCGGGCGGCCGTCAATGTCGTAGACGACTCGTGGCCCGCCTGAATTCTCGACCGCGTCCAGTACCCAGGTCAGGAACCCGCCGGCCTCCACCGGGAGGCCGATCCGGCGAAGCGCGAAGACCGTGTACGCGGCGTCCCTGACCCAGGCGTAGCGGTAGTCCCAGTTGCGGTCGCCGCCGATCCGCTCCGGCAGCGAGGAGGTCGCGGCGGCGACGATCGCCCCGTTGGCGAAGTAGTCCAACAGCTTGAGGGTGATGGCCGACCGGTGCACCAGATCGCGGTGCGGGACGTCCTGTACGAGGAAGTCGGACCAACGGCGCCAGACACGGATCGTCTCCGCGACGGCGCCGTCGGCGTAACGGGGCGGTCTGGCGCCTGGCTCCCACTGCAGGCAGACCCAGCAGCGATCCCCCTCGCGCATGCTCGTGACACCCGGCCAGGCAGGCAGCGGACGGGATCCCCGGAGGAGCAGTTCGACCCGATGAGTGGAGGCAGCGAGTCGCACGTCTTCACCGGCGCGCCGTATCGAGGCTCCGCCTCGGGGCTCCAGCCGGAGCCCGATCTCGGCCCGCCCGTGCACCACCTCCACCAGGCGCAGAAAGGTTCCGGTGCCTGCGTGGGCGTCCTCTTCGAGCGCCGCGCCAGGGCGCAGCAGCATGGTGTCGGTGATCCGGACCGTGCCCTCTGTCGACCGGATCTCGGTGACGAGCACACCGGTGCCCGGGACGTAGTACTGACGGCTCTCCGCCGCAGCGGCCACGGTGAGGTGGAAGGCACCTCCGCGCTCCCGGTCGAGTAGGGGACAGACCAGAGCGGGTGAGTCGAACCTCGGCACGCACAGGAACCCCGTTGATCCGTCCCGCCCCACTAGCGCACACGTACTCCCATCGCCGATCAACCCGTGGTCCTCCAGCGGCAGGTATCCGGCCTGTCGGACGAGCGGGAGCCCCTCGCTCATCGCGTGCGGCCTGACCGGGTCATGGCGCCCCTCCTGGTGCTGCGCGAGCGGGCGGCCGGCGCGGCTCCGCTCGGTCTGGACTCAGCCGCGTTCACGTCGGTGCTGCCGGCCTACGCCGCCACAGTGTCGTCGTGGCTGTCCTCGGGCGCACGGAGGATGACGACGGGGCACGAGGCGTGCAGAGCACACTGCTGGCTCACGGAACCGAGCAGCAACCGGGCGAAGCCGCCCCTGCCTCGATTTCCGACGACCAGCAGCTCGGCGCCTTCGGCTGCGGTGATCAGTGCCTGGACGGCGTTCCCGCGCACCATGTGCTCCTCTACCGGTACGTCGTGGAGCGTGCCGAGAACGTCTCCGATCTCGGCGCTCAGTGTGCGTTTTGCCTCTTCGGCATTGAGGGCCGCATCCATCGCAGGGGCCGACCAGCCGATCGCTCCTGTCACGTCGTACGCCGCCACCGCCTCGACGCCCGCTCCGGCCATCCGCGCGTAGTCCACGGCCCAGTGCAGGGCCGCGTAGGAGGCCGGGGAGCCATCGATGCCCACGACGACCCGTTTACTACCCGCTTCGGCCCGCACGTCAGGTCACTCCCTTCGATGGCCGACGATGCCACTCGAAAGCCGCGAATCGTCCCTCAAAGGGCGCATACCCCAGACCGCTGCTCTGTATCCGGGCGGGAGACTGATGGTCGAAGTCGCTTCCTGTTGACAGGGTGGAAGGGTGCTGTCCGCATGCCCGCCGATCAGCCCGGGGATTGCGTGTCCGTGCCGGCACTCGCGTGAGGTCTCCCCAGCAGTTCGGCGAGACCGCGTCGGGTGGCGGCGATGACGACGCGGTCTTCCGGTCGCATGGCATAGCCGGGGTGGAGGTCCCACAGCAGCTGGGGCTGCTCACCGTCGTGACGGGCGGATGCGAGATCGGACGGCGTGTGCTGGGTGCGGCCGTGTCGATGGCGAGGACGCGCCAGGCGCCGGGGCGGAAGGCTTCGGAGACGGTACGTCCTTCGAACTGGGGGTGTCCGGCGACGAGGAGGGCGGCGAAGAGGAGGACCTTGCGCTCGACGAGGAGGGCGGCGAAGAGGAGGACCTTGCGCTCGACGGGGATGGTGCCGAGGATCTGGCGGCCCATCATGGCGCCGGCGAACGCGGGTGCCGCGAGGTGGGTGACGCTGCGGCTGCGGGTGAGGGCCTCGGGGTGGGCGGTGCGCAGGACGCGGTAGACGGCAGTGGCGAACTCGTCGTCGTACAGCCGCAGGGTCACGCACAGATCGGCCTTCACGGTACGGGCATAGAGCGCGGCCTCCAGGTTGGTGGTGTCGGAGCTGGCGAGGGCGAGCAGGGCGTGCGCCCGATGGATCTTCGCCGCCTCCAGGATGCCGTCATCGGTGACGTCTCCGAGGACGACCGGCACGTGGAGGCTGCGGGCGAGAGGGATGCCGCGGGCATCGGGGTCCTCCTCGACGCAGACCACGGGGATGTCGAGTTCTCGCAGCCGGGCCAGCACCCGGCTGCCGACCTTTCCGAAGCCGAGCAGGACGACGTGGCCGGACAGGCCGCGGGGGCGGACGGCGCAGGGCGCCCGTGCTGGGGAAGGTGCCGAGCGCTTCCAGTGCTCCGGCGACGAGGAGGGGGAGCAGGGCGAGGCCGACGAGACCGGACAGGAGCTGGAGGATCTGGTGGGTGGCCGGTGCGTCGATCGCGGGGTCGTTGATGGAGCACAGGTCGAGCAGCGTGATGTACGCGGTGTGCACCGGGTCGGCATCGGTGAGCGCGGTGGTGGTGAGCGTAAGGGCGAGTACGGAGGCCACGATCCCGGCGAGCGCTCACCGCAGACGGCTGGAGAAGAGCTCGCGCAGCGGCGCCCCACGGTGGGCCAGGCGTCGAGCGGGCAGGGCGGGACCGGCGTACTGGACGGTTTCCAGACGACGCTGCCGCGCCCTGTGCTGCCCGCCACGGTGCGGTCGTCGGGCAGGAGGACGGGGCCTTGCGGGCCGCTGGCCTCCGAGCCTTCGGCGCCCGCCGGGTCGGCGGTCGTGGACGACAGCAGCGCCAGGGTGCACAGCCCGGTGTCCGGTTCCTCGCCGCGCCCGGGCGGTTGTGTTCGGCGGCCCGCAGCAGGACGCCGTCGGCCTGGATGACCTTGCTCGTGCCGGCTACGGCGGTGGCGGCGAGGGCGGGGGCCGCGGTGTCCGCGTCGGACAGGACGGTCGTGGAGGCGTCGAGGATGGCCCGGTCCATGCCGGGGGAGTGCACGAGCGCGGCTTGGTCGAGCAGCTCCTCCAGCTGTTGGCCGAGCTTGCGGTTGTACATGCGGAGTGCGGGGCGATCGTCGTCAGCGTGTCGAGCGTGAACGGCACGTCGGGCAGGACCGGCACCGGCAGGGAGGACGGCAGGGCGCCCTTGTCGCCGACGGTCGGCACCGCGATGGCCGCGCCGACGGTGATGACGGTGAGGATGACGATGGACACCAGCGGGGCGGGGATCACGGTGGTGATCTTCGGGAAGAAGACCATGAGTGCCAGGCCGGCGGCGATCAGCGGGGCCGCCCAGGTACCAGTCACCCGAGCCGCGCGATCACTGATGGTCTCGCTGCCACGAGCAGCGAGACCATCAGGCGGCCCGGGGGAGGTGCCGCGCTTACGTCGACGGCACCCTGGTACCCGCTCGGGCCCTCTGCACATGCCGCCCTTTCCGCGCGGCTTGACGATGGGTGGATGGACGTCACGGAGGTGCTGCTGCCCGGCGTGGGATTGCGCTACGAGTTCACGAATCACCGGGGTGAGCGGGTGGCGGTGGTGGCCAGGCGTACGGGTGACTTCGAGCTGGTCGTCTACGGGGCGGAGGATCCGGACGAGGGGCGGCCGGTGGTCGAGCTCAACAACGAGGAGGCGGATGCGGTCGCGGAGATCCTGGGCGCCCCGAGGATCGCGGAACGGTTCGCGGACCTGACCAAGGAGGTGCCCGGTCTGGCGTCGGGACAAGTCGAGGTGGGGGCGGGCAGCGCGTTCGACGGCAGGCCGTTGGGTGACACGCGGGCGCGGACACGGACCGGGGCGTCGATCGTCGCGGTGGTCCGGGGCGAAGAGGTGATCGCCTCGCCCACGCCGCAGGAGCTTCTCCTGGGCGGGGACGTCCTGGTGGTGATCGGTACCCACGAGGGCATCACGGGCGTGGAACAGATCATCCGGGGCTGAGGGCGTGCGTACGCCGGTCGCGCTGCTGCTGGAGCTGGGCGTGATTCTCGCTGCCCTGAGCGTGCTCGGGACACTGGCGCGGCGCTACACGCTCTCGCCGATCCCGCTCTACCTGCTCACGGGACTTGCCGTGGGCGAAGGGGGGATCGCCCCTGTCCCGGCGGCGGGTGCGTTCGTCGAGACCGGCGCCGCCATCGGAGTGATCCTGCTTCTGCTTGTGCTCGGTCTGGAGTTCTCGCTGGCCGAGTTCGCGGTCGGGATGCGGCGGCACGTGCCGTCGGCGCTGGTCGACGCGGCGCTGAACGCCGCTCCGGGCGCGGTGGCCGGATGGCTGCTCGGGATGGACGGGATCGGGATCCTCGCCCTGGCCGGCGCCACGTACATCTCGTCCTCCGGCATCGTCGCCCGCCTGCTGTCCGACCTGCACCGCCTCGGCAACCGGGAGACCCCCGCGATCCTGTCGGTCCTCGTCCTCGAAGACCTCGCCATGGCCCTCTACTTGCCTGTCCTCGCCGTCCTGGCCTCCGGCGGGCTGTGGTGGCAGGCGATCCTGGGCGTACTCGCCGCCGTCGGCGCGGTCCTGGCCGCGTTCACCGTCTCCTACCGCTGGGGACACCATCTCGGCAGGCTCGTCTCCCACCCCGATGCGGAACAACTGCTGCTACGGGTCCTGGGCCTCACCCTGATCGTCGCGGCGCTGGCCGAGCTCGTCCACGCCTCGGCCGCCGTCGGCGCGTTCCTCGTGGGGCTGACACTGACCGGGGAGACCGCGACCCGCACGCGGGCCGTGCTCAGCCCCCTACGTGATCTCTTCGCCGCGGTGTTCTTTCTGGCGATCGGCCTGTCCGTCGACCCCAGCGACATGGTAGCCGTGCTGCCCGCCGCGCTCGCGCTGGCCGCCGTCACGCTCGTCACGAAAGTCGTCACCGGGCGGTACGCGGCCGCCCGCGACGGGGTCGGTCGCCGCGGGCGATGGCGCGCGGGGACCGCACTCATCGCCCGCGGGGAGTTCTCCCTCGTCATCGTCGGACTTGTCGGAACCATGCACGGCACGCTGGGCCCCCTGGTGACTGCGTACGTCTTCATCCTCGCCATCGCCGGCCCCGTCCTCACCCGCTTTGTCGGCGGTCCTCCCCGCCCCTCCAAGCCGGCACCCGAGCTGCAGGAGGGTAGGCCACCGGCGTCGTGAGGCGTGTGGATGGGGAGGTTCAGCGGCTGCGCCCACGTCCCGGAACGGCGTCCGTCCCGTACCCGACCCCGTCACCACGCCGTCGGTCTGGGCCGTGACCTCCCTTGCGGCCTTGGCCCTGGTTACCGCCTTCAACTTCCTCGACCAACAAGGCGATGCCACTCTCGATCTCATCGCTCTGTCCCTGCTGGTGGCTCTGGTGAGCGCAGGGGCCCGCTTGGTCGCTGCACCCGGCAGCGCCCTGGCCTGCTGGCTCATCCTCAATGCCTTCGCCACGCCGCCCATGGGCCGGCTCACCTGGGCAGCCCCTACGAACTCGGACGCTTGGCCTGCCTCCTCGCGGCATCAGGCATCGGAACGGCGATCGCCCGACTCATCCACGCTCGCGTGCCTATCGGCGCCTCAAGCTGTGAACCACAGCTGTCGCGTGGAGCCTTGACTTCGTGAAGGCCGGCGCGGAGGTAGTTGCGGACGCCGGTCAGGGGTGCCCGGTCGCTGGGACGCCACGCAGGCGAGGTGCATCGACGTTGTACGGCGCCCATGGGAGGCACTGGGCGGCCTCGGGTGGGCGTGTCACGGGCTCGGCCCGGTTTCCGGTGCGGGATGTTCGTCTCCGACGATCGGCGAGCGTGCGGAGGTGTCCCGGTGGAGGCGAGCAACGGCGAGCGGAATCGGCCCGAGCCCCCATCCCGGGTGCCGTCGGAGCCTGCGAAGCGGTCGGCTCCGCTGACGCGTCTGTGGGCTGCCGTGTCGGGGCCCCCGCCGGGGCCGGCGCGGCCGGAGTTCTGGCGCAGCCCGCTGCGGGGGCTGTGGCTGACCGCTGTGCTCGGACTCGTCCTGTTGGTCGGCATCACGCTGCTGTTCGTAACGGGCCTGCTGTCGTACGCCGCGTACAACCCGGATCTGTCGCCGGTCAACGACCAGACGCCGGACAAGGGGTGGCTCGGCTTCTACCTGTTCTCCTGGCCGACCTCGCCGTACTGGCTCTACCGGGTGAACCAGGGCGTACACGTGGTCCTGGGCGTCGCCCTCGTGCCGGTCCTGCTGGCGAAGTTGTGGTCGGTCATCCCCAAGCTGTTCCAGTGGCCGCCCGTACGGTCGGTCAGCCACGGCATCGAGCGCCTGTCCTTGCTCCTGCTGGTGGGCGGCGCCGGCTTCGAGTTCGCCACAGGCATCCTCAACGTCCAGTTGCACTACATCTTTCCGGGCTCCTTCTACGTCCTCCACTTCTACGGGGCGTGGGTGTTCATCGGCGCCTTCGTGGTGCACGTGGCCTTCCGGCTGCCGCGTGCCCTGCGCGCGGTGAGGTACGGACGCGAGCTGCCGGAAGCCGGTACGGAGGAGACGGCCGGCCTTGTGTCGCCCCGGCCGGCGCCGCCGACCATCTCACGGAGGGGCGCCCTGGGCATGGTCGGACTGGGGTCCCTGGCACTGTTCGTGGTGACGGCCGGGCAGAGCGTGGGCGGCTGGTGGCGCCACACGGCGCTGCTTGCCCCGCACGGCAGGGATCCCGGCTCAGGACCGAACGGTTTCCAGATCAACAAGACCGCGGCATCCGTCGGGATCCGGCCCAGCGACATCGGCCCCGCCTGGCGGCTGACCGTGCGCAGCGCGGGCCGCCAGGTCGTGCTGACCCGAGATGCGCTCCTGGCCATGGAGCAGCACGAAGCGGCGTTGCCCATCGCCTGCGTCGAGGGCTGGTCGACCCCCGACCAGCTGTGGAGCGGCGTTCGGCTCACGGACTTGGCCGCACTGGTCGGGCGCGGCACGGACACCCCGCGGGCCCTGGTGGAATCGGTACAGCGGGGAGGGGCGTTCAGCTCCGTCGCCCTGAGGGACAACCAGGTACGAGACCACCGTTCACTTCTGGCCGTACGCGTCAACGGAGCCGCGCTCTCGCGGGACCACGGCTACCCGGCCCGCGTGATCGTCCCCGGCGCGCCCGGCGTCCACAACACCAAATGGGTCACCCGGATCACCTTCGGAGAATCGGCATGAGCCACAACGCCGCTTTCCGCCGCCGCTACGGAGCTTCCCCGTTCCACCTGCTCCTTGTGCTGGCCTCCTTCGCACTCGCCGCGTACGCCGGCGTCCGTCTGCTCAAAGGGGACACCCTGGGCGTGGCCCTGTGGTTCGTCGGGGCCGCGCTCCTCCACGACCTCGTCCTGCTCCCCTTCTACGCGGTGACCGACCGGGCCGTGCAGCGCCTGTTCAGGGAGAAGGCAGGTGCGGGGGAGGAGCCGCCGAGGCCGAGCGTCAACTACGTGCGTGTTCCGGTCTTCGTATCGGGGCTTCTGCTGCTGGTCTGGTGGCCACTGATCCTGGGCCGGGTCGACCACTACACCGTGTACACAGGGCTCCCGGCCGACGGGTTCCTGGGACGCTGGCTGCTGATCACAGCCGCGCTCTTCGTCGCCTCGGCAGCGATCCTCCTCGTCCGAAGGTGGCATGAATCGGCGCCTCGACGACGAGCGGCACGTCGTGAGCGACGAGCACGCGAAGCCGCGCGGTGACGGCGAGGGACGGCGGCTCGAGACCCGAGCGGTGCCGGTCGGCTGGCGGCCTCTCCCGCAGGGCGCGTCGCCGGGTCGTGCGGAAGAGTGGGTTCCGTGACGTACGACGAAGGGCTGGCCCAGCGGATCCGGGACGGGCTCGGTGAGCGGCCGGACCTCACCGAGAAGAGCATGTTCGGCGGCCTGGCCTTCCGGCTCGGGGAACGTGACCGTGGGCGTGATCGGCGACGAGCTGATCGCCCGGGTGGGCCCTGAGCACGCCGAGGTGGCCCTGGCCCGCCCGGAGGCCCGCCCGATGGACTTCACGGGCAAGCCCATGCGCGGTTGGGTGACCATCGGCGGCCCCGCGCTCGCGGAGGATCAGGTCCTCGACCCCTGGATTACGACAGCCGTGGGTTTCGCGAGCACACTGCCGCCCAAGTGACGGGGGATCGAGGCAGGATGGCCAGCCTCGGACCTGCCGGTCCAGCAGCGACTTGAGGTGTGCCAGGTCCTTGCTCTGGGCGCGGCGCATCGCGGACGCAACCGCGGGGGCGGCGAGTGCGGCGAAGCCGCTGGGCTCGCCCCGGTTCCGCAGTGTCATGCGAGTGCGGTCGCCGGCTTCCCCGTGAGGTTCCCATGTGTAGGTGGTCTCCATGGGGAAGGTGCCCTCGCTGGTCCGCATCACCAGCCTCCGGCCCGGCTCGTAGGCGGTGATCTCGTAGGTGTAGGCGAGGCGCCGGCCGAGGAAGCGGGCGGTGAACGCGATCCGGGAGCCGATTGCGACGGGCGGCGGGGTCTGCCACGTGACGGAGTCGATGTTGGAGTACCACTCCGGGGCGTGCGAGGGGTCGGCCGCTCCGGAGGCGACCCGGTCGCACGGTACGGCGATCACCGTCTCGGTCAGGACGCTGGCCTTCATCGCGCCTGGTCCACAGCGAGCTCCCCTCCCCAGAGGCACGCGCCGCGCACGCCGGGGGCCGGCGCCACTACATCGGCCGGCTCGCGGTCCGGGCCCGGGGCGGCGACCCCGGCCCCGATGTCTGGACGGAGACGTCTTCGGGCTGACGCGTTCCGGTTCCGCGGCGTCGCCGCACGGCAGCGGCCGCGAGGACGAGGAGGGCCGCAAGGCCGTACGCGATCGCGGCAGTCGGCTCCCGGTGGTCGAAGACCCGGCCGAAGACGTAGACGGCTGGGCCGGCCAGGGCGACGCCGAGCCATTCCCAGCGTCCGTCCAGCGCGACGAGGGCGACCAGGAGCAGGGCGTACCAGGAATAGCCGGGCGTGAGGAGGGCGAAGGCCCAGCCGGTGACCAGGAGTGCGCCGCTCCATGGCCGGTGCGGGTCACCGCGCCACATCACATACAGGCACACGCCCGCCATGACGACGAGGACCACGGGGAGCGCCCAGCTGTCGGGCAGGACCAGGCGGAGCAGCGCGTACCGGGGTCCGTCCGCCGGGTCGTCGTAGCCTTCCTCCTCCACATAGCCGTCGAGGTAGCCGAAGACGGAACCGTCTGAGAGGAGGACGTACGGGAGGTAGGCGAGCGCGGTGAACGCGGCGGCGGGCAGCAGCACGACGGCCGCATCGCGGACGCGGCGGACTCCCGACAGCGCGCCCGGCAGGACGACGGCGGGCATGAGCTTGGTGGCGACAGCGGCGCCGAGGACCAGTCCGCCGGCCGAGCGACGGTCCGGAAGGACGGCGACGAGCCCTAGGCCGATCACGGCCAGCAGCGCCCCGAGGACGTCCACATGCGCGTTGTTGACCGCTTCGATGGGTACGACGGGGCACCACGCCCAGTACGCGGCCCGCCGCAGATCCGTGCCCCTGCGGCGCAGGATCAGCAGCACCGCACCGGTCACGCCCAGGGAGATCAGGCCGGAGCCGATCTGGAGCGGCTTGTGCCGGGCCCCTTCCGGGGAGAGGCTGTCTACGGCCAGGAAGTACGCCTCGGCCACGGGCGGGTAGATGGTGTGCACGGCGGGCCGGTTGAGACGCGTGCAGTGCTGTACCGGTCCGGGGTGCGGGATGCGGGCACGATCGGGGCCGGTGCAGGCCGCCCCCGTGGGAAATAGCCACGAGTCGCGCAGCCGGACCAGCTCCGGGTCCTGCGGAGCGTGGTCGTACGGGGAGACGCCGGCCGACTGGACACGGCCGTCCCAGGCGTATCGGTAGGAGTCGGTGCTGGTCCGGGGCGGCGCCACCAGTCCGGTCACCGTGACGGCGATCGCCCCGGCCACGAGCAGGGGCGCGACATGGGAGGACGGAGCCCGGCGCAGCGCGAGCAGAGCCCCGGCGAACAGCACCCAGCACGCCGCGTACCACCAGAACAGCCCGCCGGGGTCGGCGAAGTAGCCGTCGTACCGGATGGTGAGGACGAGGGCGGTGGTGAGTGCGGCGAGGGCCGTGGCGGTGAGGGCGGTGCGCGAGTTCACGTCCGCAGCGTTCCAGGAACAGTTCTGGAAGTGGGGTCGGGCGCCCCGCGCGTCCGTGTTTCGTAAGGTGTTCCGACCACCCACGGGGGCCTTGCCAGGGGTGTCATGGGCTCATGCGCTCAACTCCGCCTCCTGGACCGCCGATCACCTTCACGGCGCGTCTGCATGATGCCCGTACCGCGACCGCGATCGGCCGCTGGCTCGGGCTCGCCATCGTCGTCTGTTTCGCGACCGGCGTGCTCAGCCACTACCTCCAGCACCCGCCCGCCTGGCTCGCCGACCGGCTGCCGAGCCGCCCGTACTGGGGCTACCGGCTCACCCAGGGGCTGCACGTGGCCTCCGGCATAGCCGCGATCCCCTTGCTGATGGTCAAATTGTGGGCGGTCTACCCCCGACTCTTCACGTGGCCGCCGGTCCGGTCGGCCCGTCACGCGTTGGAGCGCCTCTCGGTGGCGGTGCTCGTCGCCGCGGGGATCTTCGAGCTGTTCACCGGACTGCTGAACACCTTCCAGTGGTACCCATGGCCGTTCTCTTTTGTGCCCGTGCACTACGCCGTCGCCTGGCTGCTGCTGGGAGCGCTGCTGCTCCACGTCGCCGTTCAATGGCCACAGATCCGGGACCACTTCACCCGCCGCTCACCCGGCACCATCGCTCTTCCCTCCGCCGACGGACCAGACCGCCGCCAGCTGCTGGCGGCCGTCGCGGCCGGGGTCGGCGCCGTCACGCTGACGACCGTCGGCCAGTCCGTCACCGCACTCGGCCCGCTGGAGCTGTTCGGCCCGCGCAGCCCGGACCACGGGCCGCAGGGACTGCCGGTCAACCGCACGGCCGCCGCGGCACGCGTCACCGAGGCGTCGCTGACCGACTGGCGGTTGACCGTCGCCGGGCCGCGCCCGTACAGCCTCACTCTGGAGGAACTGCGCGCGATGCCGCAGTACCAGGTGAGCCTGCCGATCGCATGTGTCGAGGGCTGGAGCAAGTCCGCCCGCTGGACGGGGGTACGGATGCGCGACCTGCTGCACCGGGCGGGCGGCGGCTCGGGGGCACGGTGCCGGGTGGTGTCACTGGAGGCGGCGGGCGCGTACCGGGTGATGGAGATGGGCCGCACGTACGCTCAGGACCCGCTCACCCTCTTGGCGTTGGGCCTGAACGGCGAAGTCCTGTCCCTGGACCACGGCTACCCGGCGCGGATCATCGCCCCGAACCGGCCCGGAGTGCTTCAGACCAAGTGGGTCGGCCGACTGGAGGTGCTGTGATGGTGTTCCGGTACGTGCTGGGCGGCTGTGGGATCGTCCTGATGGCCTTCGGCGGTGCCCTGGTGCTGGAGCAACCCGAGCCGTGGCGGGTCGGCGTGTGGCTCGCGGGCGGGGTCCTCGTGCACGACGGGCTGATCGCACCGCTCGTCTTCGCGATCGCCGCGCTCGCCGCGGCAGCGGGTCTGCGTCTGCGTGGAGTTCCGCGCGCCGCGTTGATCGTCGCGGGCTCGCTGACGGCCATCGCCCTGCCGCCGCTCCTACGCCCCGAAGGCGTGGCCAACGCGACGGTTCTGCCGCTGGACTACGCGCGGAACTGGCTTCTCGCGATGGCGGCCGTCGCGGTGATCACGGTCGCATACGTCGCGGTGCGCGCATGCCTGCTACGGGCGGCTCGGCGGCGGTGAGCCGGGGGCGATGCAGAAGGGGGCCGACGCGTGTTTCCGGCGTCGGCCCCCTTCACGTCGCGTCGTCAGCGGCGTAGGGCCACGAAGCTGCGGCCCGCGGCCTGCCAGGTGAGGGCGCGGGTCCAGCCGGCTTCCGGGGCCTCGGCGCACAGGGCCCGCGTGCCGAGCCGGGCCCACCGGAAGGGCGCTCCGCGGCCGCCGCGGCCGTCGTCGACGTGGACCTCGACGCGCTCGTCGACCTCGGTGGTGGCCACCTCGACCAGCAAGGAGCCGCTCGGTGAGGCCAGTCGGGCGGCGCGGCGCAGCAGGGCGGCCGGATCACCTCCGATGCCGATGTTGCCGTCGATGAGCAGCACGGTGTCCCAGCGGCCCTCACGAGGCAGGGGATCGAAGACCGATCTGCACAGGGCGCTGCCTCCCGCGCGGACTGTGCGGGCCACCGCCTCCGGGGTGACATCCACACCCAGAGCCCGGTGTCCGCGTGCGGCGAGGGCGGTGACGAGGCGGCCGGGTCCGCAGCCGATGTCCAGGACCGGGCCGTCGCAGCGGTCGAGGACGGTGGCGTCGGCCGCGTCGGGTTCGGCGCACCATCGCTCGACCTCCAGGGGCAGCAGCCAGCCGTCGCCTCGGCGCAGGTAGAGCGGGCCCCGGCCGGAGCGGAGGGCCTTGGCGTACGGGTCGGCACGCCAGGCGAGGGCGGGCTCGGTCAGCTGGGTGGTCATCGCGTCACCGCGCAGAGGCCACCGTGGAGGGTGGCGAAGCGTGTGCCGGGTATGGCGGCCGCGACCTGTGCCGCGTCGGCCGGGGTGTCCACGTCGCACAGCTCGGGCAGGTCCCGTACCGCGCGCCCGGACGCGGTCAGCCGTCGGCGCTGCTTCCGCCCGGTGTGCGCCACCGACATGGGGACGCCGAGGAGCAGCGCCGGGTCGGGCTCGGCCAGGCCGAGCGCCCAGAACCCGCCGTCGTCGGCGGGACCGAACCAGGCGTCGGTCTCGCTGAAGTCGAGGCCCTGGGCGAGGAGATCCGGGGTGACCTGGGGTGTGTCCATGCCGATGAGCAGGGTGGGTCCGTCGGCGTGGGAGAAGGCCGCGGCCAGTCGGACGTCGAGGCCGCCCGCGGTCTGCGGAACGACTTCGATGCCCTCGGGCACCCAGGACCCCGGTCGCCCGTCGAGCACCAGGACGCGGTGCCCGGCCGGAGTGGCGAGCACGGCTGCGAGGGTGTCCTCGAGTGCGGCACGTGCCAGATCGGCTGCCTGCTGCGGGGTGAAGTGCGGGGTGAGGCGGGTCTTGACCCGACCCGCCACGGGAGCCTTGGCGATGACGAGGAGGGTGCTCATACGGAGACCTCCCCGGCCGAGACGGACGGTGCGCCGGGCGGCTCCGCCAGGACCCGGCGCATGTCGCGTACGGCGTTCCAGGTGCCCCGCCAGGTCCCGGTGACCTTGGACTTGCCCGAGCGGGGCAGGTACGGGACGTCCGTCTCGGCGACCCGCCAGCCCGCGTCCGCGGCGCGCACCACCATTTGGAGCGGGTAGCCGCTGCGCCGGTCGGTCAGCCTCAGGCCGAGCAGGGCCTCCCGGCGTGCCACCCGCATCGGGCCGAGGTCGTGGAGCCGCAGGCCGGTGCGGTGGCGCAGCATCCGTGCGAGGGCGAGGTTCCCGGCGCGGGCGTGCGTGGGCCATGCGCCGAAGCCCTGCGGGCGGCGGCGGCCGAGCAGCAGGTCGGCCTCACCCGATGCCACCCGTGCGGCCATCGGGGCGAGCAGCCCCGGGTCCATGGAGGCGTCGCAGTCGCAGAAGCAGACCAAGTCGGCCCGCGCCGCGAGCAGCCCGGCGTGGCAGGCCGCACCGAAACCACGTCGGTTCTCGTGCACGACGGTCGCCCCGAGGCTTCGGGCGATCTCCGCGGAGCCGTCGGTCGACCCGTTGTCGACGACGATGGCCCGCCATCCGGCGGGCACGCGCCCCAACACCCAGGGGAGTGCTTCGGCCTCGTCGAGGCACGGCAGTACGAGGTCCGCGCGGGGCGGTGCGCAAGCAGATGAAGTCACCCTCCACACCGTAGGAACCGAGTAGCGGGAAATGGCTCTTCCACTCCTTACGAAACGCGGACGCAATCCCGGAGGAGGGGAACCCGCGCCGCACCCGGGCCCAGCCGGGTGACAACCTGGAGCCATGGCAGTGAGCGATGGGGAGAGTGCGTACGAAGGGCACCGGCCCGACGGCACCGACGAGATCGGTGCGCTGGGCGGTGTTCTCGTCGTGGACGATGATCCGACCGTCTCGGAGGTCGTGGCCGGGTATCTGAAGCGGGCCGGTTTCGCGGTTCGCCTGGCCGCGGACGGGCCGGCCGCGCTGCGCGCCGCCGAAGAGCTCCGGCCCGACCTCATGGTGCTCGACCTGATGCTGCCCGGTATGGACGGACTGGAGGTCTGCCGCCGACTGCGCGCACGGGAGAGCGGCACACGGCCCGTCCCGGTCATCATGCTGACCGCGCGCGGCGACGAGGACGACCGGATTCTGGGCCTGGAGGTGGGCGCGGACGACTACGTGACCAAGCCCTTCAGCCCGCGTGAGCTCGTCCTGCGCGTGCAGTCGGTCCTGCGCCGGGCGACGGCCGCCGCTCCGGCCGGTGAGCCACGCCTCGCCGCGGCGGGTCTGTCCTTGGATCCGGCGGCGCGTCGGGTCACCAAGAACGGCAGGGAACTCGCCCTCACCCTGAGGGAGTTCGATCTCCTCGCCTACTTCCTTCGGCACCCGGGGCAGGTCTGCCACCGGGAACGGCTGATGCGCGAGGTCTGGGGCTGGGACTTCGGAGACCTGTCCACCGTGACCGTCCACGTGCGCCGGCTCCGCGGAAAGGTTGAGGACGACCCGGCGAGCCCGCGACTGATCCAGACCGTCTGGGGCGTCGGCTACCGCTTCGAGGCGAGCCCGGCCACGGAGGCCGCGTCGGCTGCCGAGACGGCGGCCGGCCGTGCGTGACCTGCTGCTGATCGCCCTGTACGCCCTCCTCGGCGCAGGCGCCGCGGGGCTTCTGGGAGCCGTGGCGCTGCGCGTCCTCAGGCACCGGAGTCTCGCGGTGTCCCTCGCCGTCGTCGCCGCCGTCGCCGTGTCCGCGATGCTCGCCGGGACGCTCGCGGTGGCGTGGGCGATGTTCCTGTCCTCCCACGACCTGGCCGTGGTGACCATGGTCGTCGCGATGGCGGCCGCAGTGTCGCTGGCCACCGCGCTGCTCCTCGGCCGCCAGGTCGTACGACGATGCCGGGAACTCGTCCGTGCGGCCCGCGGTTTCGGGGAGCAGGGCTCGTTCACGCCACCGCTCGTACCCGCCCCCGCCGAGTTCGAGGCCCTGAGCCGCGAGCTCGCCCTCACCAGCGAACGGCTGGCCGCCTCCCGTGAACGCGAGCGGGCCCTGGAGACGTCCAGGCGCGAGCTCGTGGCCTGGATCTCGCACGACCTGCGCACCCCACTGGCCGGGCTGCGCGCCATGTCGGAGGCGCTGGAGGACGGCATGGCGGCCGATCCCGCCCGCTACCACCGCCAGATGCGCACCGAGGTCGACCGCCTCAACTCCATGGTCGGCGACCTCTTCGAGCTCTCCCGCATCCACGCCGGCGCGTTGTCCCTCAGTCCCACCCGGATGTCCCTCTACGACCTGGTCGGAGACGCCCTGGCCGGTGCCGACGCCCTTGCCCGGGAACACGGCGTGCGCCTGGCGGGCGAGAACGTCGCACCGCTCCCGGTGGAGGTGGACGGCAAGGAGATGACCCGAGTTCTCTCCAACCTCCTCGTGAACGCCATCCGCCACACCCCCGCCGACGGCACCGTCGCGATCGCCGCCGAAAGCCGCGCGGACTCCGTGGTGCTCTCGGTCACCGACGCCTGCGGAGGCATCCCCGAGGACGACCTCCCGCGCGTCTTCGACACCGGCTGGCGCGGTGCCCCGGCACGTACTCCCCCCTCGGGGGCGGGCCTCGGCCTGGCGATCGTCCGGGGCATCGTCGAGGCCCACGCGGGCCGGGCCGACGTCCGCAACGTCTCCGGCGGCTGCCGCTTCGAACTGACCCTGCCGGCACCGGCGGGGTAGCCGTTCCCTCCAGGTCAGCCCACTGCTGCCCTACGGCTGCCGGGCGAGCCCAGCCTCCCGCAGGGCCGGGCCCTCGCCCGTGAGCTCGGCCATCCCGTCGGCGAACGGCACCGTCGGGCGCCAGCCCAGCTCGCGGCACAGCCGCGCAGAGTCGGCGGTGATGTGCCGCACGTCGCCCAGCCGGTACTCGCCGGTGACGACCGGGTCCGGGCCTCCGCACGCGCCGGCCAGTGCCTGTGCCATGTCGCCGACGGTCCTTGGATCGCCGCTGCCGACGTTGTACGCGGCGAAGCCCGGCCCGTCCGCCAGAGCCTCCAGCGCCACCGCGTTGGCCGAGGCCACATCCCGTACGTGGACGAAGTCCCGCCGCTGTCCGCCGTCTTCGAAGACGCGCGGCGATTCGCCGCGCGCGAGCGCGGACCGGAACAGGGCGGCCACGCCCGCATACGGGGTGTCGCGGGGCATCCCCGGCCCGTAGACGTTGTGGTAGCGCAGCGAGATAGCGCGCCCGTCGATCGCCCGGGCCCACGAGGACGCGAGGTGCTCCTGCGCGAGCTTGGTGGTGGCATATACGTTCCGCGGGTCCATCGGCGCGTCCTCGGCGACCAGACCGGGTGCCAGGTCGGCACCACAGTCAGGACAGCGCGGCTCGAAACGACCGGCCTTCAGGTCGGCCTCGGCACGCGGACCGGGCCGGATCACGCCGTGCGTGGCACACTCGTACCGCCCCTCGCCGTAGACGACCATCGACCCGGCGAGCAGCAGCCCTCGTACGCCCGCCTCCGTCATCTGGGCCAGCAGCACCGCCGTACCGAGGTCGTTGACCGACACGTACCCGGGTGCGTCCCCGAAGTCCTTGCCCAGGCCCACCTTGGCCGCCTGGTGACAGACCGCGTCGACCCCGGCCAGGGCTTTCCGCACGGCAGCAGGATCCCGTACGTCCCGCCCGTCCTCCGTCATGTCGAAGACCACCGGGTCGTGCCCGCGTCCGATCAGCTCGGCGACGATGTGCGAGCCGATGAAGCCCGCTCCTCCAGTTACAAGTACGCGCATGCCTCGAAGCTATGCCGCCTCGGTTCCGGCGAGGTGCTCGACGGGCCGCGCGTCACGGATCCGTAAGAGGGTCCTCAGCCTTCCCTTCCAGTCTCATCAGTTCAGTAGCACAGGACAGGGACGCGTTGGATGAGGTTGTTGCCGAAACCTCCGCGGTTCCAGGGCTGTTCGAGGGGCTGGGTGCGGCCGGAGGAATCCGAGGCCCGGACCGCCAGGGTGTGGCTGCCTGGGGTGGCCGTCCATTCCGTGTGCCAGGCTTGCCAGGCGCCGGGGTGCTCCCCGGGAGGTGTGACCTCGGCGTCGGTCCACGTGTGCCCACCGTCTGGGCTGAACCGCACCCGTTCGATCGGCCCGTACCCTGACCAGGCACGCCCCTCCAGCCGCACGGACCCGGGGTGCACGACGCGGGTGCGGGACATGAAGTCCGGGAACCCGGGCGGGACGAGCAGGGCGCGTGGCGCCATCCGGGTGACCGGTTCGCCGGGCTCTTCCGGTTCCTGCCGGTAGCGGTAGGCGACCGTCTGTTGGAATCCGGTGAACGGGCTGTCGACGAGGGTGATGTCGCGCAGCCACTTCACATGGGCCATGCCGTACCAGCCTGGTACGACGAGCCGCAGTGGGTACCCGTGCTGTGGGGACAGGGGCGTGCCGTTCATGGCGTAGGCGATCAGCACGTCCTTGTCCGCCGGCAGCGGCAGACTGCGCTGATAGTCCTGCTCGACGCCTCGCTCCACGCCGTGGTCGGCGCCGGTGAACACGGCCTCGACCGCACCGGTCGCTGCTCCGGCCGCGTCGAGCACCGAGCGCAGCGGTACGCCTGTCCAGTCGGCGGTGCCCACGGCCTCGACCAGCCAGGGTTGGCTGACGGGTCGGGGTGAGAGCCGTGCCCGGCCGTTGCCCGCGCACTCCATCGTGACCCGGCGGGTGATGGTGGGGAGCGTACGGAGGGCGGCCAGGTCGAGGCTGAGGGGCGTGCGTACCTTTCCTCCGACGGACAGGCGCCATGCTTCGCCGTCCGCTTCGGGGATGTCGTAGTGGACCAGCACGTAGTGCATTCCGGCCGGTGTGATCTCGTAGCGCAAAGCCTCCAGCGGCAGCCCGTGGTTGCGCGCAGCAAGCTGCAGTTCGTCCGCGCCGATGCCTTCACCGGCATCCGCCAGACGCCCCGGGGCGTCTGGCGGATGCCGGTGAAGGCATCGGCCAGACGCCCCGGGGCGCTGATGTCTCGCAGAGACGGCCGCTGCATCTCTCCATGGTCGCGCGCGGCGCTCCGCTCGGCACCTCCTGCGACGGGGGCGGCGGTGCGGGTGCCGAGGTAGATCGCCTGCATGGTCTCCAGCCGGCCTACGATCGCCGACTTCAGCCAGCCGACCGAGGCCCGCGCCTCTTCCTTGTATCCGCAGGAGAGGAGGGCCTCGACGGTCAGGGCGGAGTCCTTCCGTACGCCAGCGCTAGGTATGTGGGATGGCGGGCGCGAGGTAAGCGCCGTGCACCCTCTCATGCACTACGCGCATCCGGGCCGTAGCCGAAGAATTCTGTGCCGTTGCCTTCCGATACCACGTCCGCTGATTGGCTTGCCGACCGTTGGATGAGGTCTGCGGCCCTCCAGGGATCCAGAGAGCAGCCGAGCCGCTAGGGAACTGCGCGAGATCATGAAGCTTCCGCCAGGGCACATGCGACAGCCCGGGACTTCGTCAGGGAGCCTGGAGGGCATGACACAAGCGGCGGCCCCGGGCGGGTTCGACGAGTCCGAGATGTACCAGGTTCTAGAGCGCGGATGCGCGGAGGCTCGCCTCGACGGCCGTGGTGCGCGGCTCCTTCGCGGACACACCAACGCAGTCGTGCTCCTCGACAAGGAGCAGGTGGTAGTCAGGATCGCCCGCAAGGGCACCGCAATCGACGACGTCACGCGTACGGTTTCGTTCGCTGGCTGGTGGAGGCGGGCTTCCCCACAGTCCCCTCCACCCGGTCGAGCAACCAGTCGTCGTGAACGGGCATGCCGTCACCTTCTGGACCTACCTACCGCAGCCCGAGCACCCCGTCGAGGCCCAGCAACTCGCCAAACCCCTGCACGCCCTACACACACTGGGCTCGCCTCCACTCGACTTCCCGGAGCACGACTACATCCGTGCCATCCGTCGCTCCCTCGCCGACATCACCTGCCTGCCGGCGGCCTCACTCCGCCACATCGAAGACGAGACCGACCGCCTCGAAGAGCAACTTCACGAAGTGCAGTTCGCCCTCGCTCCCGGGCTGACTCAAGGCGATCCACAGCACCGGAACGCTCTGCACACCACCGACGGAGGCGCCGTGTTGTGCGACTGGGACACGATCGCCTGCGGCCAGCCGGAATGGGACCTCGTCACCGTCGAAGTCCACTGCAGGCGATTCGGCTTTGGACGCGCCCACTACGGAGCCTTCGCGGAAAAATACGGGTGGGACGTCACTGCGTGGCCCGGATACCAGACCCTTCGAGACATCCGAGAACTACGCATGATCACCACGAACGCCCGAAAGGTTCACCATGCCCCGGGTCCCTGGCTGAGGTGCACCGGCGGGTCGCGGGTCTGGGGAAGCGGGACGAGCGGCTCCGGTGGAACATCCTGTGATGCCGTTCGCAGGCAGGTGCTGAGGGCTGCGGTGAGCGGCGTTGCGCTTTCCGGTATTCGCCCACAGCAGATGAGAAGGAATCCCAAAGGGCTGGAACCCTCTCCGGGGCTATGTCAACGTACAACACCCCTGAGGAACAGGGCCGGAAGCGGCCGACCGGGTTACTCGATCAGGATTCCATTCTGCTGCTGCACACGCTTCGATCGGTTCGATTGACTAGCTCTGTCGCGGGTGGTGTGAATGCCCCCTTTCGATTCGTATCAGCTGGCCTCCTGCGCGCAGACCGTGTAGGGGGAAGAGCGGCAAAGGCGTCAGTCGTGCGCGGAACATAGCCGATGATCCCCGGTTGGCCAAACCGGGGATCATCGCGACCATTGATGTTCGTCCGTCTCGGCCGTGCTTGGCAGTGGAGCCGGCGGACGCGCTTTCCCGGGACTGCACAGTGCTGCCTTGCGACCTCCACCTGTGTAGCCCTTCCTGTTCCCCGACTGAAAGGAAGAAATGGCTCGTCCCCCTGCGCTGAAACTCGCTGAGGTCCTGGCGGAGATTCGCATGAGTCCGTCGGCGTTCTACCGTCTGCGTGCCCGCAACCAGGCTCCTCGCATGATCAAGCTGCCGAACGACGAACTCCGTTGCCGTCGTGCCGACCTTGACGCCTGGTGGCAGGCGTGCGAAAGGGATACGCCTGAATGGCGATGAGTTACAAGGTCCGCTTCTGGGACATCCGGGAGCGGCCCAAGCGTCGCAAGCCGTTCGAGGTCCGATGGACGGTCAACGGCCGCGAGCGGTCGGAGTCCTTCATTACCAAGGGGCTGGCCGAGAGCCGTCGCGCGAAGCTCATGACGGCCGCGCGGGACGGTGAGGCGTTCGACGAGCAGACTGGTCTGCCGGCTTCCGAGATCCGTGCCATTAGGCAGCGGACCACCTGGTACGACCTGGCTCATGCCTACATCGATGAGCGATGGGACCGAACGCCTGGCAACACCCGTCGTACTCTCGCTGATGCACTCGCCACCATCACGCCCGCGCTGGTGCGGCGCGAAGCGCGCTACTCGGAGCCGAGGGTTCTGCGGCGCGCGCTGTATTCATGGGCGTTCAACAAGCGCGCCTGGGAGAGTGAGCCGTCCGCCGAATGGCAGCATGCCCTCGACTGGATGCAGCGGCACTCCCTGCCCATCAGTGAGCTGATGGAACCAGATGTCGTGCGCAGGGCGTTGGACGCGCTTGGCCGGAAGATCGACGGAGAGTCCGCCGCGGCGAAGACTGCCCTGCGGAAACGATCGGCCTTCAGTGAGGTCCTCGGAACTGCCGTCGACAAGGGATACTTCGCGGAGAATCCGCTCGCAAGGGTCAAGTGGCAGGTTCCTGGGGTGAGTGAGGAAGTGGACCCGGCATGCGTGCCGAACCCGACCCAGGATGCTCGCCTGCTGACCGCTGTTGGCAAACAACGGGGACGCGGCCCGCACCTTGAGGCGTTCTTCGGCTGCATGTACTACGCGGCCATGCGTCCGGCGGAGGTCATCCACCTGCAGATCTCACGGTGCCATCTGCCGAAGAGTGGCTGGGGCATGCTCAACCTGAGCGGAGGTGTCGTCACGGCAGGCAAGGAGTGGACGGGCGATGGCTCGGTCCACGAAGTGCACTCCTTGAAGCGGCGAGCCGTCAAGGCCACGCGCCCCGTGCCGATACCGCCGTCGTTCGTGCACACACTGCGAAATCACGTCGATCGCTTCGGCGTTGCGCCCGATGGTCGAGTTTTTCGAAATGCGGCCGACGGCTACGTGGACGCAGCAGCCTACGGCAAGACATGGGAGCGGGCCCGTAAGAAGGCCCTGGCTCCCAATGAGCAGCCGTCGCTCCTCGCCAAGAGGCCCTATGACCTCCGGCATGCCGGTATCTCGTTCTGGCTGCACTCCGGCGTGGATCCTGCCGAATGCGCGCGCCGGCTGGCCAGAGCATCCAAGTGCTCTTCCAGCACTACGCCAAGTTCCTGGACGGTGTTCAGGAGCATTCCAATCGGCTCATCGAGGAGTCGATGCAGGAGTGGAGCCGGCGCAGCGAGGACAGCAGCCCCAAGGGCTGAGCCGCAATCTGGCCCGTGTATGGCCCGGAACTGCTGGTCAGGACTGGGATACGGGTGGGATGAACTGGAAGAAGAGGAGTATTTCGACGCCTCCCCCATGGGAAGGGCCGGGCGCTCCAAGAAGGCGCCTGACCCGGGAAAACCCCAGGTCAGGCGCCTTCTTCCGTTCCGCTAGAAGAAGCCCAGCTTCTTCGGGGAGTAGCTCACCAGCAGGTTCTTCGTCTGCTGGTAGTGGTCCAGCATCATCTTGTGGGTCTCGCGGCCGATGCCCGACTGCTTGTAGCCGCCGAACGCCGCGTGTGCCGGGTACGCGTGGTAGCAGTTCGTCCAGACGCGGCCCGCCTGGATCGCGCGGCCCGCGCGGTAGGCCGTGTTGCCGTCGCGGGTCCAGACTCCCGCGCCGAGGCCGTAGAGCGTGTCGTTCGCCGTGCGGATCGCGTCGTCGAAGTCCGTGAAGGAGGTCACCGCGACGACCGGGCCGAAGATCTCCTCCTGGAAGATCCGCATACGGTTGTCGCCTTCGAGGATCGTCGGCTGTACGTAGTAGCCGCCCGCCAACTCGCCGCCGTGTTCGATGCGCTGACCGCCCGTCAGGATCTTCGCTCCCTCCTGCTGGCCGATGTCCAGGTACGAGAGGATCTTCTGGAGCTGGTCGTTCGAGGCCTGGGCGCCGATCATCGTGTCCGTGTCCAGCGGGTGGCCCGGGACGATCCGTTCCGTGCGGGCGACCGCCGCCTCCAGGAACTCGCTGTAGTGGCCGCGCTGGATCAGGGCGCGTGACGGGCACGTGCACACCTCGCCCTGGTTCAGGGCGAACATGGTGAAGCCCTCCAGTGCCTTGTCGCGGAAGTCGTCGTCCGCCGCCCACACGTCGTCGAAGAAGATGTTCGGCGACTTGCCGCCCAGCTCCAGCGTGACCGGCTTGATGTTCTCCGAGGCGTACTGCATGATCAGCCGGCCCGTCGTCGTCTCACCCGTGAAGGCGATCTTCGCGACGCGCGGCGACGACGCGAGCGGCTTGCCCGCCTCCACGCCGAAGCCGTTGACGATGTTCACCAGGCCCGGCGGCAGCAGGTCGGCGACCAGGCTCATCCAGAAGTGCACGGACGCCGGGGTCTGTTCGGCCGGCTTGAGGACCACCGCGTTGCCCGCCGCCAGCGCCGGGGCCAGCTTCCAGACCGCCATCAGGATGGGGAAGTTCCACGGGATGATCTGCGCGACGACCCCGAGCGGCTCATGGAAGTGGTACGCGACGGTGTCGTCGTCGATCTCGCTCAGCGCGCCCTCCTGGCCGCGCAACGCCCCCGCGAAGTAGCGGAAGTGGTCGATCGCGAGCGGGATGTCGGCGGCCAGCGTCTCGCGGACCGGCTTGCCGTTCTCCCAGCTCTCCGCGACCGCCAGCTCCTCCAGATGTGCCTCCATCCGGTCGGCGATCCGCAGGAGGACCCCGGCGCGCTCCCCGGGCGCCGTACGGCCCCACGCCGGGGCCGCCGCGTGCGCCGCGTCCAGGGCGCTCTCCACGTCCTCGGCCGTGCCGCGGGCGACCTCGGTGAAGGGACGGCCGTCGACCGGGCTCGGGTTCTCGAAGTACTGCCCCCGGACCGGGGCCACGTACTCACCGCCGATCCAGTGGTCGTAGCGGGCCTGGTACGACATGATCGCGCCCTCGGTACCGGGTGCGGCGTAACGGGTCATGGACATGGCCTCCCTCGGACCGCGCCGGCCGTCCCTGGCCGGCGCTCACCGCCGAGTCTGCGGAGCCGGACGTTGCAACCCCGTTGCGCCCGCCGACAGTTCGGCGTCCAGCGCCCGCAGCCGAGCCACCACCGGCGGACGCCCCGACGCCGGTACCACCTCCGACAGCGCACGCCACATCTCCACGTCGTCCCCGCCCCACGCGCTGTACGTCCAGTCCGCGAGGAGCGCCGGATCGCCCCGGTCCACCAACGCGGCCCGCAGCCCGTCCGCGAGCCGCTCACGCAGCCGTACGACCCCGGGGGCGCGTGAGACCGGCAGCAGCGGACCCGCGTAGTCGGCGAGCGCGGCCGACACCGCACCCGAGGCGAGGCGCCGGTCCACCGTGGCGAAGTCCGCGTCCACCGTCGCCGCCAGCCGGTACGGGCGGGACCGGAGCAGCTCCGGCCCGAGCAGCCCGCGCAGCCGGGACAGCTCGGCCCGCAGCGTGACCGGGGTGACCGACTCGTCCTCGTACAGCAGCGTCAGGAGCTCGTCGCCGCTCACCCCCTCCGGGCGATGGGCCAGGACGACCAGGATCTCGCTGTGCCGCCTGCTCAGCCGCAGCCGCCGGCCGGCCACGGTCAGCAGTGCCTCGTCCCGGCCGAGCGCCGCCAGCCGGACCCGGTCCGCGGCGCGCGCCGGCGCGAGCAGGGCCAACTGGGACTCCGCCGCCCGCGCCACCGCCTGGACGAACGCCAGACTGTGCGGATGCGCCAGCCCGTCCCCGCCGGTGATGTCCACCGCGCCGAGCAGCCGCCCGGTGTGGGGATCGTGTACGGGAGCGGCGGCGCAGGTCCACGCCTGCACCGGCCGCCGGAAGTGCTCCGCGCTGAACACCTGCACCGGGCGGTCCACGGCGATCGCGGTTCCGGGCGCGTTCGTCCCGGCCACCGACTCCGACCAGCGGGCCCCGGCGACGAAGTTCATCGCCCGCGCCCGCCGCAGCGTCCCCGGATGGCCCTCCACCCAGAGCATCCGGCCCGCCGCGTCGCAGACCGCCAGCAGATGTTCGCCGTCCGTCGCGTACGTGCCCATCAGCTCACGGATCACCGGCATCGCGGCCGACAGCGGATGCTCCTCGCGGTGCCCTGCCAGCTCGTCCTCGGCAAGCTCCACACAGGCCGCGCCGTCCGGGCTGACCCGGGCCCGCGCCGAGCGCCGCCACGACTCCGCCACCAGCGGCCGTACCGGGGGAAGGTGGACCTGGCCGCCGCTGGTGAACACCTCGTGCGCCCGCCGCAGCGCTCCGGCGTCCGGCTCCGCCGCCACCCACGCATCGCTCAACTCGGCCTCCCTGTCGAGGTCCCACGGTTGGTCGCCGACCCGATCCGACCCGATCCGCCCCGCCGGCAACTGCCGCCCGCGCGGCGAGGCCGTCCGGCCGCCGCCGTCCGGCCGCCGCCGTCCGGTCGCTCGGTCGTCGGTCCGGCTCGCCCCGTCGTCCGTTCCGTCCGTCCCGTCCGTCCGTCATCGTCGTGCGCGCGGAGGGCGGCGACAAGCTCCCCGGCACCTCCGCGTACGCGCCCTGTCCGGACACCGCCCCTGTGGGCTCGCGCGGCCTCACGTAGAGTAGGGCTCGGGCCGTGACTGGCGCTTGAGGTGGATCACCACCGGGGAGCGGTCCCGCCGGACCCCGCGCAGCCGCGCGAATCCGACGCTGCCGTGCGCCTGGGCGATCTCCCTGTCATCGACGACGCCCAGGAGTGGCCCATGTCCACCAGCACCGCTTCCCTCATGGACGGCACCGCGCTCGCCCGCCGTACGGTCGAGGAGACCGCCGCCCGTGCCGCCGAGATCACCCGCCGTACCGGCGTCACGCCCTGTCTCGCCACGGTGCTCGTCGGCGCGGACCCCGCCTCCGTCACGTACGTGAAGATGAAGCAGAACCGCTGCGCGAAGGCCGGAATCCGCTCCCAGCACGTGGAGCTGCCCGCCGAGACGACGACCGAGGAACTGGTCGCCGCGATCACCGCCCTCTCGCAGGACCCCGACGTCCACGGCATCCTGCTGCAGCACCCCGTCGGCCCGCACATCGACGAGCGTGCCGCCTTCGAGGCGATCGCGCCGGAGAAGGACGTCGACGGCGTCACCATGGCCTCCTTCGCCGCCATGGGCTTCGGCCTTCCCGGGTTCGTCTCCTGCACGCCCGGGGGCATCATGCGCCTGCTCGACGCGTACGACGTCGAGCTGAGCGGCAAGCGGGCCGTCGTCGTCGGCCGCTCCGCGATCCTGGGCAAGCCCGCCGGCCTGCTGCTGCTCGGCCGCGATGCCACCGTCACGTACTGCCACTCGCGCACCACGGAGCTCTCCTCGATCGTCCGCGAGGCCGACATCCTCGTGGCCGCCGTGGGCAAGCCGCGCTTCATCAAGGGTGAGGACATCAAGCCCGGTGCGGTCGTGATCGACGCGGGCTACAACCCGGGCAACGTCGGTGACGTCGACTTCGAGAGCGCGGCCGAGCGCGCCTCCCTCATCACGCCCGTACCGGGCGGAGTCGGCCCGATGACGATCGCCGTGCTCCTCGCGCAGACCGTCGAGGGTGCGGAGCGCCAGCTCGGCCTCTAGCGCATCGAGCGGTCCACGAACGGCCCGTACAGGTAAGGGAAGTGTCACAGTTCTGTGCGGGCCGTGCTTCAACTCGGCCGTAGGTCAAGTGCGTTGGGCGGGCGGCGGGTGACTCTGGTCGCCATGTCCCCGCTCATCGGCGAGTTGTCCTCGCCCCTTCGGTACTTCCTCGTGCCGCTCATCATCCTGATCGTGGCCGTCATGGTGACGGGCCGTCAGGGAGTCGAGAGCCGGCTGTCCGACACCCCTGCGGCCCGACCGACCGCGCCGGGTGACGTGACCGTCGAGGCCGCGCCTGCCGCGGGCGAGCGACTCGCGCCGCAGGGAGCGACGGCGGGTGACGACCTTGCGGCGGTCGGCTACCAGCACATCAAGCCGGGGGAGTGCTTCGACATCGACCGGGCGGAGCCCGGAACGGTCGTACGGCGCGACTGCGACCGGCCGCACCACGCCCAACTCGTCACCGTGGTACGGCTCGTCGGTGACCACCGCACCGACCGGGAGATACGGGACGCCGCAGCGGCCCTGTGCCGCGAGCCGCTGCGCCGCAAGGCCGCCGGGCAGCCGCACGGCACACGCTGGACCACCTTCGTCCAGTACCCGTACCGCTCCGGCTACCTCCTCGGCTCCGACACCGTGGCCTGCAGCCTCAGCGCGTACACCCGCCCCGGCACCACGGCCCGCCCGCTCACCGCACCCCTGCTGTGACCGTGCCCTCCGGTCACAGCAAGGGTGCCTTCCGGTCCGGCCGTCATTCCGCCCGTCACTCCTTCCGTCACTCCTCCCGTGCCGACAGCGCCGCGAGCGCGGCGGCGGGATCCAGGTCCGCTCGACCTGCCGGGACCCACTGGCCGCGCTCCTTGCGGAAGGGCCACCATCGGCCGTCCTCACCCAGACGCAGTTGCGCCTCGGCACCGACCACCGTCCAGCGTGCCGCCGCGGCCTGCCGCAGTACGGGCCGGTCGTCGTCCTCCCAGGCCTCCGTGAGCACCGCTTTCGCCCGGGCCAGCGCCTCCGGACCGGGCGTCCACTCCTCCTCCAGTACGGCGAGGGCGGCAGCGCCTCCGAACCGCCACGCGCGCGTGGCCACGTCCAGCTCCGCCCGACGCCGCCCGGACCCGTCGGCGAGACGAGCCGCGATCCACGGCGGGGGAGCCCCGGCGGCCAGCCGCACCGCATCCTGAGCGACCGTCAGAGCCGGATCCGCCGTGCTCGTGCCCGTGCTCGTGCCCGTGCCCGCGCCCGCCCGTTCGCGCCCCGGAGCGGCGAGCGCCTCGGCCAGCAACCGATGGGCCCGGGCCGCAGCGTCCGCCGCGAGGAACTCCAGGGCCGCCGGGTCGATCCCCGGCTCCGGCGCGGTCTCGGTGTCCAGGGACGGCGGCTCACCGGGCGTCGAGGGCAGCACGGGCGGAGCCGGCAGCGGGGGCAGGATGTCGCGTGCGGCGAAGGCCTCCTGGGCCGGTACGCCCGTCGGCGCCGACCCCTCGACGGCGGACTCCTCCGTCCCCGCCTGCGCCGCGCTGCGCTCCTGGAGCGCGTCCAGGACCGCCCGCTCACCGCGCCCCCGCATCAGCAGCAGCACGAAAGGATCCTCGTCGAGCAGCCGCGCCACCTGGTAGCAGAGCGCCGCCGTGTGCGGGCAGTGGTCCCACGCCTCGCAGCCGCACTCGGGATCCAGATCGCCGATGCCCGGCAGCAGTTCGAGCCCTGCCGCCGCCGCGTCCTCCACCAGATGCGGCGGCATCTCATGGTCGAGCAGGGCGGCGATATGGCCCGCGCTCTCGACCGCCAGGTCGAGCAGCCGGTCCCAGTCGTCCTCCGACAGCTCCTGCAGGAGCACATCGCTGCGGTACGAGGAGCCGTCACGGTCCTTGACGACCGCCGTGATCCGGCCGGGCCGTACCGACACCGCGCCCACCGCGCCCGCCCTCGCCTGCCGGCGCCCCCTCTTCAGCTGCTCGCCGTCGAGCGCCGTGTCCTCAAGTGCCTTCAGCCACGCCTGACCCCACCAGGTGCGGGCGAAGGCCGAGCCCCGGGCCGGCGGCAGCGCCGCGAAGGTCCGCTCGTCGTCGTGTGCGTACCCGCTCATCGTCCGTCCCCGTTCCCGTTACCGTCCGCGTCCTTGTCCCGGTCGCCGCCAGCGCCAGCGCCAGCGCCAGCGCCACCGCCGTCGCCGCGGAGACGGACCAGGTCCGCCAGCTCGGCGTCCGTGAGCTCGGTCAGTGCCGCCTCGCCCGCGCCGAGCACCGCGTCGGCCAGCGCCCGTTTGCGCAGCAGCATGTCGGCGATCCGGTCCTCGATCGTGCCCTCGGCGATCAGCCGGTGGACCTGCACCGGCTGCGTCTGCCCGATCCGGTACGCGCGGTCGGTGGCCTGGGCCTCGACGGCCGGGTTCCACCAGCGGTCGTAGTGCACGACATGCCCGGCCCGGGTCAGATTGAGCCCGGTGCCCGCCGCCTTCAAGGACAGCAGGAAGACCGGCACCTCACCGGCCTGGAAACGCGCGACCATCGCCTCCCGCTCGGCGACCGGGGTGCCCCCGTGCAGGAACTGCGTGCGTACGCCGCGCCCCGCCAGGTGCTGTTCGAGCAGCCGCGCCATCTGGACGTACTGGGTGAAGACCAGCACGCTCGCGTCCTCGGCGAGGATCGTGTCGAGGAGTTCGTCGAGGAGCTCCAGCTTGCCGGAACGGCCGTCGACGCGCGGCCGCTCCTCCTTCAGGTACTGGGCGGGGTGGTTGCAGATCTGCTTGAGCCCCGTCAGCAGCTTCACCACCAACCCGCGCCGCTCCATGCCGTCCGCCTCGGCGATCGCCGCGAGGTTCTCGCGCACCACCGCCTCGTACAGGCCCGCCTGCTCCTTGGTCAGGGAGACGGCCCGGTCGGTCTCGGTCTTCGGCGGCAGCTCGGGCGCGATGCCCGGGTCGGACTTGCGGCGACGGAGCAGGAAGGGGCGGATCAGCGCGGCCAGCCGTTCGGCCGCCGCAGGATCCTCGCCCGCCTCGACGGCGGCGGCGTAGCGGGAGCGGAACGTGCCGAGCCTGCCGAGGAGACCGGGTGTCGTCCAGTCGAGGATGGCCCACAGCTCGGAGAGGTTGTTCTCGACCGGGGTGCCGGAGAGGGCGACGCGCGCCTTGGCGCCGATGGTGCGGAGCTGCCTGGCGGTGGCCGAGTACGGGTTCTTGACGTGCTGGGCCTCGTCCGCGACGACCATTCCCCAGGTACGGGCGGCCAGTTGGCCGGTGTCCAGTCGCATCGTGCCGTACGTCGTGAGGACGAACTCGCCGTCGGCCAGGCCCTCCAGGCTGCGCGTCGGGCCGTGGAAGCGGCGCACCGGGGTGCCGGGCGCGAACTTCTCGATCTCCCGCTGCCAGTTGCCCATCAGCGAGGTGGGACAGACGACGAGGGTGGGCCCGGCGGCCGAAGGCTCGCTCTGCCGGTGAAGGTGGAGCGCGATGAGGGTGATGGTCTTGCCCAGACCCATGTCGTCGGCGAGACAGCCGCCGAGGCCGAGCGAGGTCATCCGGTGCAGCCAGTTGAGGCCGCGCAGCTGGTAGTCGCGGAGGGTCGCGGCGAGCGCGGCGGGCTGGGCGACCTCCTGCGGGCCGCCCTCCGGGTCGTCGATGCGCGCGCGCAACTGCTCCATCCAGCCGGTCGCCTGGACCTCGACCCGTCGGCCGTCGACCTCGGTCGTCCCCGTGAGTACGGCGCCGAGCGCGTCGACCGGGGTGACCTTGCGGTCCTTGGCGGCGCGGGCACGGTGTACCTCCGCCGGGTCGACGAGCACCCACTGGTCGCGCAGTCGGACGACCGGGCGGCCGGCCTCGGCGAGCTGGTCGAGCTCGGAGCGGGTGAGCTCCTGGTCGCCGATGGCGAACCGCCAGTTGAAGGCGAGCAGGGCGTCGGCGGAGAGGAAGGAGGGGAGCGCGGAGGAGCGCCGGCCGCAGGAGCCGGTGCCGTCCTCGTGGGTGTCGTCGGAGGTTGCCGTGGCCTCCGAGGTGTCCGCGGAGTTCTTGCTGCCCAGCGGTCCAGCCGTGTCCAGCTCTGTGTCGTCCGGCGGGCCGATGACGGCACGGGCGCTGAGCCGGTGGGCCAGGTCGCGCGGCCAGTGGATCTGGAGTCCCGTCGCGGCGAGCGCCCGGGCAGCCGGGCCGAGCAGCTCCGTGACCTCCTCGTCGGCCAGTTCGACGGCGTCCGGTACGGCCGCCGAGAGCAGAGGTGTCAGCGGCGCCCAGGCGCGGGCGGCGCGGCGCAGCGCGAGGAGGGCGTCCATCCGGGCCCGCGGTCCGAACGCCGTGCCCGCCGTGCCCGCCGGGCCCGACCCGGCCCAGACCTCCGCCGCGTCCGCGACGAGCGTCGGGTCGGCGACGCCGTGCATCTGGAGCACGGCCCGGAAGGCCGGGGCCTCCCGCTCGTTCAGCCCGGGCAGCTCCAGGCGCAGTGAGAGCCGTACGCCCGCGTCATGGCCGGCCGCCACGTCCGCGGCCCAGGCCCGCTGCCGGGCCAGCTCCTGCGGCTCGTCGGCCGCGAAGGCGGGCCCGCCGGCGGCGAGCGGGGCGGCCGGCGTGCGCGGCAGCCCGTCCACGACCGCGTCCACGAAGGCGCGCAGCAGCTCCTCGGGCTCGGGGAGGAACAGCGGCTCGGGCAGGGACAGTGGCTCTGCCTCGGGCGCCGGTCCGTCCCCGGCCAGCGGTACGGCATGGGCGGAGGGCGGCATCGACGCGGCGAGCGCCCGGAGTTCGGCGAGCTCCTCATGGCCCAGCGGTCCGGCCCGCCACGCGTCGCGATCGGTGGCCGTGAGGCCGGGCAGGAGCAGCCCCCGCGCCGCCAGGTGCAGCGCGAACAGGGTGGCGGCGCCCCAGAACGCGGTCGCGGGCGAGGCGCTGTCCGAGAACCGGGCACGCGTGAGGAGCGGCAGGGCGTCCCGTACGGGAAGCAGCGCGGCGGCGACGGACTGCGGTCGTACGTCGTCGCCCACCACGGTCAGCCGGCCCTCCGTCGCCGGCAGACCGTCGGTGGGCGGAGTCCCGTCGGGGGACCAGAAGGCGATACGGCTCGCTCGGGGCGGATCGGCGGGCAGGAAAACGGCGGAGCAGGGGGCGAGTTCATCGAGTCTCTGGAACGGCGACAACGCATTCCTCAAATTTGACTACTGGGGCCGAGCGGCCGAGGGTACAGGAAGCGACCGGGCGTCCGGGAGCGGAATCACCGTGACCTGGCTCACCTTCCGCGCCCTCCCGGACACTGCCGAGTGCGCGCTCCATCGCCGCGTGGATAGCAGGCGAGGCCCCCCGGACCCCTAAGGGTGGAGCCAGCCCCACCCCCGCCCCCGGGGAGGCCCCCTCGGGCCTCGGGGGGTGACGCCATGGCTGCGGAGGATCACCGATCCGTACGTTCGAGGGAGTCCGGGCGGTCCCCGCCCGGGCCATCGCCCACGGACACCGGAGACCGCCATGCCCCAGGCAACAGCAACGCTCACGGCGCCAGATCGGAGCGCCGCGGCCCGGCGTGACGCCGGACGCGGCGGCGCCAGCGAGTTCGCACCGCTGCTGCGGACCATCAAGGAGCAAGGACTCCTCGAGCGCAGGGCCGGCTGGTACGCGCGCGGCATGACGGTCAACTTCCTGGGCCTTGCCGCTGTCGTCGCGGGCCTGGTCCTGCTCGGCCCCTCCTGGTGGGCCCTCCTCCTCGCCGTCCCGCTCGCCCTGCTCTCCGCCCGCGTCGCCTTCGTCGGCCACGACGCCGGACACGCCCAGATCAGCGCGGACCGACGGCGGAACCGGCTGATCCAGCTCGTCCACGCCAACCTGCTCCTCGGCATGAGCCAGGAGTGGTGGAACGACAAGCACAACCGTCACCACGCGAACCCCAACCACCTCGACAAGGACCCGGACGTCGCGGCCGACATCCTCGTCTTCGCCCAGCACCAGACCACCGGCCGCGCGGGGTTCCGTGGCTGGCTCACCCGCCACCAGGCCTGGCTCTTCTTCCCGCTGACCACCCTGGAGGGCATCGCGCTGAAGGTGTACGGCTTCCAGGCCCTGTTCTCCAAGGACGGGCCCTACCGGACCCGGCGCGAGCGACTCGTCGAGGGCGCCCTGCTCCTCGCCCATGTCGTTCTCTACGCGACGCTCCTCCTGAGCACCCTCACCGTGGGCCAGGCGCTCGTCTTCGCCCTGATCCACCAGATGCTCCTCGGACTGCACCTGGGCATGGCCTTCGCCCCCAACCACAAGGGCATGGAGATGCCGG
The DNA here is from genome assembly GCF_042902595.1 of Streptomyces sp. NPDC012508. Classification (NCBI taxonomy): domain Bacteria; kingdom Bacillati; phylum Actinomycetota; class Actinomycetes; order Kitasatosporales; family Streptomycetaceae; genus Streptomyces; species Streptomyces sp. NPDC012508. The sequence goes on along the minus strand of NZ_JBIBEO010000002.1, from coordinate 461,209 downwards.
ACGCCCACCCGGACGGCGACAGCTGGGGGCATCTGCGACGCCAGGTGCTCACCTCGCGCAACATCCGGGGCGGCTTCCTGACCGACTGGTTCCTCGGCGGACTGAACTACCAGATCGAGCACCACCTCTTCCCGAGCATGCCGCGGCCGCATCTTCGGCTCGCTCAGCCCGCCGTGCGTGCGCACTGTCGTACGGTGGGTATCCCCTACACAGAGACCGGTTTCGTCGAGTCCTACCGACAGGCGCTCGGACATCTGCACGAGGTCGGGGAGCCGCTGCGCTCGGCAGCGTGACAAGGAGGCGTCGGACATGTCGACACGGACGAAGATCGTGATCGGGGGAGTGGCCGTCGGCCTCCTCCTGTGGCCCCTCATCGGATTCTGGTTCTCCCTGCTGATCGTGCTCGGTGTCCCGGCCGTGGCGTACCTGGCCCTGGACCCGAGTCAGCGGCGCCGACTGCGCCGGATCTCCCGCAAGGAGCTCAACCGCTGAGGAGGTCCTCGGCGAGCCGCCACCACCCGCTGACCTGGACGTACGGCTGACGTACGCTCGATGGTGATCACGTACATGTGATCATCGGATCGGAGAAGGGGAGCTCCCGTCATGAGCAGCGCTACCGTCACGACGGTCAGCAGCAACGGCGTCTACTCGTTCACCAAGCCGAACCGCGACAGCATCACGCTGGTCGCCGGTCTCGGCGTGGAGGGAGATGTCCACGCGGGTGTCACGGTCAAGCACCGTTCCCGCGTGGCCAAGGACCCGACCGTGCCGAACCTGCGGCAGGTGCACCTGATCCACGCGGAACTCTTCGACGAGGTCGCGGGCGCCGGGTTCGAGGTCACCCCGGGCGCCCTCGGCGAGAACGTCACCACCCGGGGCCTCGACCTCCTCGGCCTGCCGACCGGTACCCGGCTGCACCTCGGAGCCGAAGCCGTCGTCGAGGTCACCGGGCTGCGCAACCCGTGTGCCCAGATCGACCACTACCGGCACGGGCTCCTCAAGCAGGTCCTCGGCCGGGACGAGAACGGAGAGCTCGTCCGCAAGGCCGGGATCATGAGCATCGTCCTGACCGGCGGCGAGGTGCGGCCCGGCGACCCGATCCGGGTCGAGCTGCCGGCCGAGCCGCACCGGCCCCTGGAGATGGTCTGAGCCAGGGGGCAGTCCGGCCTCGGCTCCGGGGATCCGTGATCCTCCCGACGACCTGTGAGCCTCCCTACGGGGTCTCCAGCGCGCAGGAGTTGACCACGTCACCGTCCGCCGGCCGCGCGATCGTGCGGTCCGCGGGCGGAGCCGTACCCTCCTCGACCCACTCCCGCAGCGCGGCGAACGCCGAGCGGTAGCAGGGCAGGATCGGCCGCAGCCGGTCCGGGTACGTGTCGTACAGCCCGTCCGTGTGCGTACCGTCCTGGACCGTGTAGTACCGGTGCTTCCCGGACCGCCCCCGTGCGTCGACCATCCCCGCGTACACGTCGGAGTCGGTCGCGATCGGCAGCAGCGTGTCCAGATCGCCGTGCAGGGTGATGAGCGGCTTCCCGATGCGCCCCGTCAGCGCGACCTCGGCGACCGCCCGGCGTACGGACGTGGGACGCGAGCCGTAGTCGTACGAGGCGTCGGATGCACACGGGGCGAGGATCTCCTCGACCGTCGAACCGGCCGTCGTTCCCGGGCACTCGGGGTCGTACGACGGATCGAACTCGGCCCGGAAGCTCTTCTGTGTCACGCCCCAGTAGGCCTTCTCGTGGTACGGCCACAGAAAGCGCGAGCCCGGCGCGAAACCGGCGTCGATCAGGTCCTCGTCGGAGGCCTTGCCGAGGGAGCGGGCGACGGTGACCGGGAGGCTCGTCAGCAGGTTGGGCCCGCGGGCCGTCCACAGGACGCCCTCCCAGTCGACGCCGCCGTCGTACAGCTCGGGACGGTTCTCCAGTTGCCAGCGGGTCAGATAGCCGCCGTTGGAGATGCCTGTCATGTACGTGTGCCGGGGCGCCCGCCCGTAGTGCTGCCGTACGGTCTTCTTCGCGGCCTTCGTCAGCTCGGTCACCCGCCTGTTCCACTCGGCGACCGCGTCACCCGGCTTGCGCCCGTCGGTGAAGAAGTCCGGCCCGGTGTTGCCCTTGTCGGTGGCGGCGTAGGCGAAGCCCTGGGCCAGGACGTGGTCGGAGATCAGGGCGTCGGTGGCGTACTGGCGCCGGGTGCCGGGCGCGCCGGTGACGACGAGCCCACCGTTCCAGTTCTCGGGGAGCCGGATGACGAACTGGGCGTCGTGGGACCAGCCGTGCGTGGCGTTGAGGCGGGAGCCGTCGGGGAAGTACCCGTCGATCTGGACACCGGGGACACCGGACGGATTCCGGGTCCCCTTCGCGGAGAGCCCGGCCTGGTCGGCCATGTCGGTGTACCGGGTGCCCGCCAGGCCCGCGGTCGTCAGATCGGCGAGACACGCCGTCTCCTGGTATGCGGCCCCGGGGACGTGGGGCCGGTGCGCGCCCACGCAGCCGGGCCGGCCGGGACCGGACTCGGCCCCTGCCGGCCCGGCGGGGCCGACGACGGTCAGCGCGGTCAGGAGTGCGGCGAGGAGCGGAACGCCTCGGAACAGGCGCGTGGACGGCATGGACGGCCTCCGATGGGACGACGGTAAGGGGGTGTGCCGCCACATCGTGCGGTCGTCCCTTTCCGTGCGGCCATGGTTCCGCGCCACACCTCGGGCCCGTCAGTCATGTGTGGGGTCGGCCCGGAGGGCCGGACCCGGGGAGGATCGGCCCTTGGGGTGTCGGCCCCGGGCGGATCAGGAGGGGCGCACCGCGATCGCGTCCAGGGCCTCCAGGAGCGCCGGCAGCTTGGGGCCGCGGGCCACGGGGAGGACCTCGCGCGGTTCGTCGTCCAGGAGGACGAAGGCCATGTCGTCGGTCCGCGCGACCATGGACCAGCCGGGTCCGTCGGCCCGGAGCATGCGCGCCTCACCCGTCGCGAAGCTCGACCGCACCCGGCCCACCGGCGGGGCGTCCTCCAGATAGCCGCGCAGGTCGGAGAGGGCACGACGTACGCCGTCGTACGGGTCGTGCGCCGGGTCGCCGGACGTTTCGGCTTCCGCACCCGTGCCGCCCGCACCCCCCACACCGTCCGCGCTTGCCGGCGCGCCGGCGTCGGCGGCTTCGTCGGTGCCTTCGGCCCCTGACGCGTCCTCGTCCATCTGGGCCCGCCAGGCCGCCCACTGCAGCGCCACCTCGTCGGCACCGAGCCTGCGCTGCGCCGGACCCCAGCCGTCCTCCTCGGGCGGGGACAGCGGGGCGCGGTCACCCTCCTCCGGGTCCGGGTCGTGCGGGGCCGGCAGGCCGGGCGCGGCCGTGGCCACGGCGAGCGGCCAGCCGGGGAGCGCCGCCACCACCGAACGCTCGTCGGGGGAGAGGTCGTACTCCATTCCGCAGTCCCAGGAGGCGATGGCCACGGCGACCAGCGACACGTCGTCGACGATCACGGTCCACCGGGCGCCCGTGCCGTCCTGGCCGAGCACCAGCCCGTACCCTCCGGCGTACGGCTCGATCTCCAGCGCCGCGCACGCCGCCGGGTAGTCGTCGCCCAGCACGCTCGGAAACTGCGCAGGCGTGAGCAGCACGGCGGTCAGCACATACAGCGCGTCGTCGTCGGCGGTAGCCACGGCAGCCTCCCCATCTGGTCGTCGGCGCACCTTAACCAGTGGGTAACCCGCGCGTCGAGAGTCTCCGGAAGGGAATGTGGCGGGGACGGGAGCCGGGAAGGTGCCGCGGCGCCCGTCCGTGCGGCTCAGGCCGGAGGCAGTCCGAGCAGCGACCGTGCCACGGTCTCGGGTGTCTCGTCCCGCTCCCGGGCCAGAGCGATCACCGCCCGGCAGGCGAGCTCGTTGATACCGAACGAGAGGGCCTCGGGGGAGACCCAGGTGACGGCCTCGTCGATCCGCTCCTGGTCGTCCTCCACGCATCCCGTGACGTACGTCGCCGCGGCTTCGAAGATGTTGTGCTGCCGTCGCACCGGGGCGGGTTCGCGTGGTGTGTCCGGTGCCCGTCGCGCGGTCGGCAGGAGGGCGTTGAACAGCGCTCGCACACGGGCCATGGCCTGCCGCCTTTCCCGGACACGGCTGCCCGGCATCTCCACGGTAGACAGGGAACTGCCGGGAAAGAAGGGTGCGTCGGGCGTCTCTACGCCGGAGCGATGTCGTCCGGTCGAACGGCGAGCACGAGATAACGATCGTCCTCGTCCACGTAACTGACCATCCGCCATCCGGAACCGGAAAGAAGCGGACGCAGGTTGGGTTCGGCGCGCAGGTCGTCGTCGGTGATCTGCCGGCCGTGGCGGGCGGCGAGCGCGGCCCGGCCGACGGGGTGGAAGAGGGCGAGCCGGCCGCCGGGGCGCACGACCCGGGCCAGTTCGCGCAGGTCGGCGGCGGGGTCGGCCAGGTGGGAGATGAGCCCGGCCCCGAACACGGCGTCGAGCGCCCCGTCCCGCAGTGGCAGCCGGGCGACATCGGTCAGGATCAGCTCCCCGGCCTTGTCGCGCCCGGCCCGTACCGCCTCTTCGAGCATCTCGGGGGTCAGATCCGCGCCGATGACGGTTCCCGCCGGGCCCACGGCCGCGCGGAGCGCGGTCAGCGCCCTGCCGGTTCCGCACCCCGCGTCGAGCACGGCGGCGCCGGGGCGCAGGCCGAGATCGGCGACCGCCGCGGCGTACGCGGGGCCGTCGTCCGGGAAGCGGGAGTCCCAGTCGGCGGCGCGTGAGCCGAAGAACTCTTGGACACGGGTGGGGTCATCGCTCATGCGTGCATGATGCCTCAGCCTCAGGGGTGAACGCCCTGTGTCCATGTTCGAGCGCGGCACGATCGTTCTGGAACATCTCTGCGTCATATTCCATCAGCTTTCGAAATGCGCCCCTGATGCGCCCCCTTGTCCGGTCTAGCGTCCCTGAGTCATGGGACACCTGGACCACGCCGCCTTCGGCTGGCTGACACCTGTGCTGTCGTACGCGATGGCCTGCATAGGCGCCGCCCTCGGGCTGCGCTGCACCGTACGGGCGCTCGACGCGACCGGCCGATCGCGACGCAACTGGCTGCTCACCGCCGCGTCCGCCATCGGCACCGGAATCTGGACGATGCACTTCGTCGCGATGCTCGGCTTCGGCGTCACCGGAACCGACATCCGCTACAACGTGCCGCTGACCATCCTGAGCCTGCTCATCGCCGTGGTGGTCGTCGGTGTCGGCGTCTTCGCCGTCGGCTACGGACGCCAACGGGCCGGCTCGCTCCTGATCGGCGGGCTGACGACCGGGATCGGCGTCGCGAGCATGCACTACATGGGCATGGCCGCCCTGCGCCTGCACGGACAGGTGACGTACGACCCGCTGCTGGTCGCGCTCTCCGTCGCCATCGCCGTCGTCGCCGCGACGGCCGCGCTGTGGGCCGCTCTCAACATCCACGCACCGGCCGCCGTGGCGCTCGCATCGCTGGTCATGGGAGCGGCCGTCAGCAGCATGCACTACACGGGCATGTTCGCCGTCGAGGTCGAGGTCGTCCCGTCGACGGCCGGGCTCCCCGGGGCCACCGCCATGCAGTTCATCTTCCCGCTCGCGGTGGGTCTCGGCTCCTATCTCTTCATCACCTCGGCCTTCGTGGCCCTCTCCCCTACCGCCAAGGAGCGCGCCGCGTACGCCTCGGCCGAGCGGCTCACCGAACCGGACGAGCGCGCGGTCGACGTGGCGCCTCCCGGCTTCCGCGGCGGCGGAAGGGGGGACGCCACGGAAGCAAGGACCGCGGGCCAGGGATCGCCCGGCGCCCCGCCGTCCTACGCGTACCGGGCAGGCCCGGTGGACACCGGCCCAGCACGGTCGTAGAGGACGCCCATCCCGCTCGGGGGCCGGGCCGTCGCCCCCCGCACGCGGCGCGCAGTCGGCGCACGGGGCCCACCGCGCCCAGGTGCCCCACGGGGTCGGCACAGGGCACGCACATCGCACCAGGACAGACGCAGCCGGAACGAGGAGGCCATGCGAACTCCCCGCAAGACCCAGGACGCCGGGACGACGGCGCCGCCGCACGCGGCGCGCGGACGGCGCGCGCACGCGGGGCCGCCCGCCGACGAACCACCCGTGCACGCCCCCGAAGCACCACCCGGAGGGGCCGCATCGTTTGGCCCCTCGGACCCCCGGCCGGTCCCGCTGGGTCGTCGCGGGCTGCGCCCCCGTACCGTCCGCGCGAAGATCGTCTCGCTGCTGATGGTCCCGGTCGTCTCCCTGCTGGCCCTGTGGGGATTCGCCACGGTCACCACCGCCCAGGACATCTCCCGGCTGCGCCAGCTCCAGCGGGTCGACGCGGAGATCCGCGAACCCGTCGCCGCCGCCGTCACCGCGCTCCAGGCCGAACGCCGCGCCGCCGTACGCCAGGTTGCCGCGCCCGGCACGGGACGGGCCGCCGAGCTCAAGGACCAGGCGCGGCGCACCGACGCCGCCGTCGCCCGGCTCCGCCTCGACGACGCACACACCGTCGGAGACAGGGGAGACCTGCCCCGTGACGTCGCCGACCGGATCGGCCGGTTCGTCACCAAAGCCGAGGGCCTGGGCCGGCTCCGTACCGCCGCCACGGCCGGTGATGGTGACTGGGACCAGGTGTACACGGAGTACACCGCCGCGATCACCGCCGCCTTCGCCGTGGGCGGCGCCCTGACGGGCATCCAGGACGCCGAGATCGGCGCCGACGCGCGCGTGCTCCTCGAATTCGGCCGCGCGGGCGAGATGCTCGCCCGCGAGGACGCCCTGCTCGGCTCCGCCCACCTCGGCGGCGAACTGAGTGCGGAAAGGCTTCGCCAGTTCACCGGAGCCGTCGAGACGCGCCGCGCGCTCATCGAGTCCGCCACCGCCGACCTGCGCGGCCCCGAGCGCGCGGCCTGGCAGAAGCTCGCCGACCAGCGCGGCTACCAGCAGCTCACCACCGCCGAGGACCGCATCGGAGCCGCCGCTCCCGGCCGTAAGGCGATCCAGGCCGTGTCCGCCGCCACCTGGGACGACGCCATGGCGGTCGTACGGGGCGGGCTGACGACCATCGAGACCGACGCCCGCCGCGCCGCGGCCGACCGTGCGGACCCCTTCGGCGGAGGCGCCTTCACCGCCGGCGGCGCCGCCGTACTGCTCGGCCTCGCCGCCGTCGCCGCCTCCCTCGTGATCTCCGTACGCATCGGCCGCGCCCTGGTCATCGAGCTGATCAGCCTGCGCAACACCGCCCTCGGGATCGCCCGGCGGAAGCTTCCCGGCGCCATGCTGCGGCTGCGGGCCGGCGAGGAGATCGACGTACAGGCCGAGGCCCCGCCGGGCCCCGCCCCGCAGGACGAGATCGGACAGGTCGGAGAGGCCCTCACCATCGTCCACCGGGCCGCGCTCTCCGCCGCTGTGGAACGCGCCGAACTCGCCAGCGGCATCTCCGGCGTCTTCGTCAACCTCGCCCGCCGCAGCCAGGTCCTGGTCCACCGTCAGCTCAACCTGCTCGACAGCATGGAACGCCGCGCGGACGATCCCAGCGAGCTCGGCGACCTCTTCCGGCTCGACCACCTCACCACCCGCATGCGGCGCCACGCCGAGAGCCTGATCATCCTCTCCGGCGCAGCCCCGGGCCGCGCCTGGCGGATGCCGGTGCCTCTGACCAACGTCGTACGCGCCGCCGTCTCCGAGATCGAGGACTACGCGCGCGTGGAGGTGCGCCAGCTCCCCGAGACGTCCGTCATCGGCGGCGCCGTCGCCGACCTCACGCACCTCCTGGCCGAACTCATCGAGAACGCCGCCCAGTTCTCCCCGCCCCACACCAAGGTGCGGATCAGCGGTGAGCCCGTCGGCAACGGCTACGCCCTGGAGATCGAGGACCGGGGCCTCGGCATGGGCAAGGAGACCCTCGCCGAGGCCAACACGAGGATCGCGCAGTCCGAGGCCCTCGACCTGTTCGACAGCGACCGGCTCGGCCTGTTCGTGGTCAGCCGGCTCTCTTCCCGGCACGAGATCAAGGTCCATCTGCGGACCTCGCCGTACGGCGGTACGACCGCGGTCGTCCTGCTCCCCACCGACGTACTGCAGGGCGCGCTGCCACCCGGGAGGAGCACCGCGCACGGGCGGACGGCGGAGCCGGCGCGCGGGGACGACTCGGGGGAGTACGCGGTGCACCGCGAGCGTCCGGGCGGCGATGAGGCGCCCTTCCCCCGCCACCGTGCCCGGCCGTCCGTCTCCGTGGGCTCCGCGCCGCCCCCGCCCCAGGCCCAGGCTCTGCCTCCGTCCGGCACCACGCCCTCGTCCCGGTCGTCCCAGCCCTCACCCGCGTCGGCTTCCACCTCCACCTCCGCGTCTGACGCGTCGCCGTCGCCCTCCGCTGCGCAGTCGCAGTCGCAGTCGCAGTCGCACTCGCAGTCGCGGCCGCGGCCGCCCCGCATCCCCGCTCTCGCGGGACAGCAGGAGGCGCCGGAGCACGGTTCCCCCGAGCAGCCGCCTGCCGGCGTCACCACCCTGCGCCAGCGCGGTCGCTCCGCCGCTCCACCCCCGCAGGCACCACCCGCAACGCCCGCGCCGGGTCCGGCAGGGGCGACCGCCGACGACTCCGGCGATCTGCCCCGACGTGTGCGCCAGGCCAGCCTCGTACCGCAACTGCGCGAGGCGCCGCCGGCCGACCTGCCGCCGACCCCGACCGTCCAGGGCGCGGACGCGCGGACCCCCGAACAGGTCAGGGACCGGATGACCGCCTACCGCGACGGCTGGGTCCGGGGCGGCGGCCCGGCCCCCGGTACCCGACGGCCCCTCGGAACCGGAGCCCGCGACCTCGGCCGTGACGCCGGAGCCGACTTCGGCCGCGACTCGCGGTCCGGTTCCGGCCCCGACTTCGGCAACGACCCAGACCACGGCCGCCACTTCGGCCGCGACTTCGGCAGTGAAGGAGACCACGCATGATCGACCACGAGAGGATGTCCCACCACCGCTCCGGTGAACTCGACTGGCTCCTCGACGACCTCGTCCTGAGGGTCCGCGAAGTCCGGCACACGGTCGTCCTGTCCAACGACGGCCTCGCCGTCGGCTCCTCCAACGGACTCAGCCGCGAGGACGCCGAGCATCTGGCCGCCATCGCCTCCGGCTTCAACAGCCTCGCCAAGGGGGCGGGCCGCCAGTTCCACACCGGGGGCGTACGCCAGACGATGGTGGAGATGGACGACGGATTCCTGTTCGTCGCCGCCGCCGGAGACGGATCCTGCCTCGCCGTCCTCAGCTCCGTGAGCGCCGACATCGGCCTGATCGCCTACGAGATGGCCCGCCTCGTGAAGCGCGTCGGCGAGCATCTGCACACCCCGCCGCGGCTCACCGCGACCCCGCCGGCCGCCGGCTGACCGGAGACACCCCATGATCGAGGACAGCCCCGGCGACGGCCAGGCCCCGCCGGGCAGTCAGTGGTACGACGCGGACGCCGGGCCGCTCGTCCGGCCGTACGCCATGACCGGCGGCCGCACGAAGCCGGGACCGAGCAACGTACGGTTCGACCTCATCGCACTCGTCGTCGTCGACGACGATCCGCCCGGCCGGACCGAGGAGTCGCTCCTCGGTCCCGAACACCGGGCCCTGCTCACCCTGTGCCGGGCGGAGACGCAATCGGTGGCCGAACTCGCCGCCGACGCCGATCTGCCCGTTGGGGTCGTCCGGGTCCTCCTCGGCGACCTCCTCGAAGCGGGCTTCGTCAGGGTCAGCCGACCCGTACCGCCCGCGCAGCTGCCCGACGAACGGATCCTGAGGGAAGTCATCGATGGCCTACGAGCGCTCTGAGAGCACGGGTGCGGGCGGTGGCGTGGACACCACGGCCCTCGCGTTGAAGATTCTGGTCGCCGGCGGTTTCGGCGTCGGCAAGACCACCCTGGTGGGCGCGGTCAGCGAGATCCGTCCCCTGCGCACCGAGGAACAGCTGAGCCGGGCCGGGGAGTCGGTGGACGACACCGGGGGCGTCGACCAGAAGACCACCACGACGGTCGCCATGGACTTCGGCCGCATCACCATCAGGTCCGGCCTCTCGCTGTACCTCTTCGGTACGCCGGGGCAGGACCGGTTCTGGTTCCTCTGGGACGAGCTTTCCCAGGGCGCGCTCGGAGCCGTCGTCCTCGCCGACACGCGGCGGCTCGAGGACTGCTTTCCCGCCGTCGACTACTTCGAGCACCGCAAGATCCCCTTCGTCGTGGCGGTCAACTGCTTCGCCGGCGCCCGGAACTACGGAGCGCACGAGGTCTCGCGGGCGTTGGACCTGGACCGTGGCACTCCGGTGGTGCTGTGCGACGCGCGCGACCGGGACTCGGGCAAGGAGGTGCTGATCCGGCTGGTCGAGTACGCGGGACGCATGCACACGGCGCGGTTGCTCGACTCGGTCGGGTGAGTCCTTCCCTGCACGGGCCGAGGGCCCGGGGCGCGTGCGGGCGGGTGGGCGTTTCGGGCGGGGAGGCTCCCGGCACGGCGGGGCCGGGCCCGGAGCCTCGGCGGGATGTCGTGCAGGCTCAGTCGGCGACGCCGCTCTCGGCGGTCACCTTCTCGATCCGTACGCGTACGAGGAGTTCGCCGGGGACTCCGTTGCGGGCGCCGAACTCCTCGGCGCGGTCCTCGCCCATGTACCGGGCGCCGATGCGGGCGGCCCAGCGGCGCAGTTCGACCAGGTCCTCGCTGATCTCGGCGCGGCCCCGGAGCGTGACGAAGGCGAACGGCGGACGGTCGTCGTCGACACAGATCGCCGCCTGCCCGTCGCGGGCCAGGTTGCGGCCCTTGACGGTGTCCTTGCCCGTGTTGAAGACGATGTCGTCGCCGTCCAGCACGAACCAGATCGGGACCACGTGCGGACTTCCGTCGTCGCGCACGGTCGCCAGCTTCCCGGTGCGGGTTCCCTCGGACACGAACGCCCGCCACTGTTCCTGAGTCATCTTTGGCATGTCCCCATGGTGCGCCACCCCGAACACCGCAGCACGCTCGCCACCCCCGGCATCCCCAGGAGTGCTTGCTCTGTCCACGACAGTGCGTAAGGCTTGCCGGGACACGCGGACCGCGGGGACTTCGGGTCGACGGGGACGCCACACACAGGGGGAAGGACCACGCATGGCGCTGGACAAGGAACTGGACTGGCTCCTGGACGACTTGACCCGGCGGGTCGAGTACATACGGCACGCGCTCGTACTGTCCAACGACGGCTTGGTCACGGGAGCGAGCAGCGGACTTGAGCGGGAGGACGCCGAGCATCTGGCCGCCGTCTCCTCGGGCCTGCACAGCCTTGCGCGCGGCTCGGGCCGGCACTTCCAGGCCGGGCGCGCGCGGCAGACGATGGTCGAGTTCGACGAGGCCCTGCTCTTCGTGACGGCGGCGGGCGAGGGCAGCTGCCTGTGCGTGCTGAGCGGCGCGGACGCCGACGTCGGCCAGGTGGCGTACGAGATGACGCTGCTGGTCAACCGGGTCGGCGAGCACCTCGGGGTGGCGGCGCGGCAGCCGGGCATCGGCGGACTCTGAGTTATCCACAGGCCGCGCGGGACGGGGCTGCGCGGAGCTACGGTCATCACTGAGAGTAATCGTCACTCACGGGGGAGACCGTCATGACAGGAGAAGAAGGCGCTCGCGTCGCGTCGGCGCCGGAGCCGGAGCCGGTGCAGACGTCGGCACTGGCGCTGGCACAGGCACCGGCATCGGCACCGGCACCGACGCTGGCACCGGCGCGCGCGGCGCAGGAACTGGAGCTGAGGCGGGACGAGTTCCAGCTCGCCGTCCAGTTGGGCCTGGTGAGGACCGTGTCGGGCGCCGCGCCAGGTACGCCTCCACCCTCGCGAGCCGCCGCGGGAGGCGGGCCGGGAGCCGCACCAGGCGTCGCCGGCGCGCGAGGTGGACGGCGCCGAGTGGAGCAGTCGGAGATCGACCGTCTCAGAAGCGCGCCGGACTTCCCGGCCGGGCTGCGCGACCGGGTCCGTACGGTCGGTACGAGCGAGGCCGCAGAGTTGCTCGCCGTTCCGCCGGACCGCTTCACCAAGCTCGCCAGGACGGGCCACTTCAGCCCGGTGCGGTTCTATCTCAACCGCTATCGCGCGGTGGTCTGGCTCTATCTCGCCGGTGAGCTCGGCGAGTTCGCCCTGACCCATCCCGGGCTGCTCACCGGGAGGCTCCCGAGGGATATCAGGGAACGGGCCGACGGCGGCGAGGACCGGCGGCCGCGCAACTGGCGGGCGCGCCGCCTGGGGCTCCTGCTCCGGTCGACCGAGGACCCCTGGGCGCGGGCCGCGGCCATCGCCTCGCTCCTCGACCCCGGCCAGTTGTCCGAGGTCGTCGGCGACCCGTACGAACGCACCCACCTCGATGGCCTCCGCCCCGAAGCGCCCTCCGGGCGCTCGGAGTCGGCGGCCGCGCGCGACATCGTGGACCGACTCATGGTGGCGGACGACCCGGACGAGATCCTCTGGCACCGCATGAGCCTCGCCCTCGCCCTCGGCGAGGCCCGAGCGGACCGCCCCGCACCGCGCCCCGACACCGCACCCGCGTCGGAAGCGCCGCCGCCCCGCCCGCCCCGCACACCCACCCTGGTCCGCCCACCCGGCCGCCGTACGCGCCGCAGTCTCCTCGACCGTCTGAGGCGCCGCAGGGATGCGGTCGGTGAAGAGACGGAGGAGGTTGCGCGCGCCTAGGGGCAGGAGGCGGAAGAACGGCTCACCGCCCCGCGTCGACGGCTGCGACCAGCACGTTCGCTGCGTCGCGTACGGTAAGAGCCGCAGGTGCTCGCGGCCCGGTTCGATCCTTGCGGCAGCAATGGCGCCGGCCGGGTCCGAACCGCCGCGACGTGGCCTGACCCGCCTCCACCGCCGCGCTGCCGCACTACGGTGGACGGCTATGACCGACGACAGCATCTGGGACTCCGCGCCCGACGACTCCATGCTCCATGACGGCACCTACAGCCTCACCGTCATCGAGAACCCCTCGCCCCATGCGCTCGATGCACTTCCCCCGCACGATCCCGCTCGCGCGAGGGAGGTCGTCGCCTCCCTGGCCGCGGTCGCCGGCGTCACCGAGGAACTGGACCCGCAGCACGCCGCCACGGAGCTGGTCCCGCAGGACACGCGCGCCGACCTCGAGCTGGTGCGGGTCGGCTGCTGGGGTCCGGTCACCGAGATCACCGACGCGGCGCTGGCCTTCCGGGACGGGTTCTTCCCTCTGGACGATCAGGCCGCTGCTCTGGCCGAGCGGTTTCCAGGGGCGGCGGTGATCGGATCGGCCCGCATCAACTTCCCCGTTCGCTACGGGGCGTGGGTGCTCCTCCACCCCGGGGGAGCACGTCTGTGGGCCGAGGGATGGTCGGGCGAGGACCCGTGGAACGTGCAGGGGAGCGTCGAGGACATCCTCGACGCCTTCCAGGCCCGTACGGCTCTCGACCCCGACTTCGACTTCGACGCCGAGCCCCGCACGATGGACTTCACCGAGGTGGAAGACGCCGTTCTGCGCACGTTGATGCCGGTGGACCGACGCGGTCGAGTCCTGTCGGTGTTCCGCGTCGAGCGCACACCCGAGGCCGCCGCTCGTCTGGAAGAGACCTGGATGGAAGAGTAACGATCGGGAAACGTAAGACAGTTGGCTGGAAGTGATAGCCGCGTTCTCGCCTTCGCACTTGCGATGTCCCCTAAGGTTGACGGGTCTCCAGCGCCGCACTCTCGCCGATCTCAGGAGCCCACGCGGCGCTGCGCACGGGCTCTCCAGGGGGAGAAAGAACGTGACTGCACAGATACGGCCGCCGGGCCACACCCGTCGCCTGTGGCCGCGCACCATGCTGGCTCTCGGCGCGGCAACCGCCATCGCCCTGACCGGTCTTCCGGGTGTCCCCGGCTTCCAGGTCGAGGAGGCCGAGGCCAAGCCGAAGCCGCAGCGCTGCGACGAGATGTACCTGGGGCACAAGTACGGCAAGACCCCGGACAACTCGGGTCCGCCGATGAGCGGTGACTACGACCCGTTCCCGGCGGACGAGAACTACACGTACGTCAACCCGGCCAAGGACTTCGACGGCGTTCTCGCTCCCACCGACAAGCAGCGTGAGAGGGCCGGCACGGACTACCGCAAGTGGCAGAAGCTCTGGGAGAAGAACGGCAACCCGGGCGACCGTGTCATGGAGATGTACGCCCGCTACAACGCCCAGTACAACAACGCCACCGGGTACAAGAACTGGGACGACTGGAAGCAGATACGCTGGCTCGCCCCGCACGGCAACCCTCCGCGCGGATTCGCGTTCATGCAGCGGATGGTCAAGAAGTACAACATGGTCGGCCCGGACTGGTGGTGCGAGGACACCCTCGAATACACCGACGAGAAGGGCAACAAGCAGGAACGCCGCATCGACGCCCGCAACCGGGCCAAGGGCATCAACGTCGAGGCCAAGTCCAACGGTCACATCGAGAACGACCAGTTGAAGGGCGACAAGCAGCTCGCCAAGCAGTACCCGAAGGACAAGTTCCAGTACCTGACCGGGCAGACGACCGAGAAGGGGACCAAGGACAAGGTCGCCGCCTTCAACAAGGAGATGAAGGAGGCCCGGAACACCAACGAGCGGCAGGCCAACATCGTCGAGCGCCGTTCGAACGCCATCGAGCGCCCGCTGAAGCCGAACGTCTACACCAGCTCCGACCCGCGCTTCAACGCCGACCCGCTCAAGGCCGGACGCTCCTCGATCATGGACCAGGCCCTTCGCTCGGGGAAGACCCCCCAGGAAGCGGCCCGTATGCAGAAGCAGTACGAGGCCAACAACCGGGGCGGCTACTTCAACCGAGGTCCCGGCGGCATCGACTTCTCCAGCATGGAACTCAACTACGTCTCCACCCCCGCCAAGGGCAAGGGGATGCGGTACTCCATGAAGACCACATACGTCCCCGACTCCCAGGGCAAGCCCGGGTGGGGCGGTGAAGCGCGTCTGAACCTCGCCAACGACGCGTTCTTCACCTGGCTGGCGCTGACCCCCGACAAGTTCTGGGTGAACCTGAACCCGGTGCAGCCCGACGTCATCATGGACAAGGAGTTCGCCAAGACCGACGCCGGCCGCATCCTGCTGGAGGCGGACCTCACCCTCAAGCACGACTACGCCGACGCGATGAACCCGGACAAGTACGAACGCGGGGAGCGCTTCTGGCGCGCCGCGCCGCGTACTCCCGAGGGAGCGCCGTGCCTGCCGATCATCCGGCAGTGGATCACCCCCAAGACGGCGACGGTCCGCGAGCAGGACGGCGGCATCTACATCCTCGACGCGCCGCTTAAGGTCAACATGGAGGTGGCCAGCGGCCCCAACAAGCCGCCGAACACCTGCAGCATCACCGAGGCGCAGTCCAAGCAGGCCGAAGCGCTCATCCGCAGTGAGATCCTGCCGGAGGTGGAGCGCCGCGTGAACGAGGAAGCCGGCTACGCCGACCTGCGCTACGTCTACCGTTCGCGTGTCGCCGCCGAGCACGTCCGCCGCGCGGACGCCGCCCAGCCCACCGACTTCCGCACGGTCATCAACAGCAACGACGTCAAGCGGTGGCCGCTCAGGGGCGAGAACAAGGACTGGGACAAGAAGACCGTCTACGACAAGTACGTCCACTCGTTCAAGAACGGCGACTACAAGTTCGAGCGGGTCTACGACGGCAAGGTCTGGATCCTGTCCATGGGCGGGGTCGACTTCTCCAAGTCCCCCAAGCGCAACATCACTCGGACGCAGTTCAACGTCCAGCACCGTGACCTGGACAAGACCACGAAGACCTCCCTGCAGACCGAGACCACGCACCGCGGTTCCGAAGAGGTCTTCCTCGGCTCCTCGGGTGAACGTGACGGCGGCGGTGGCGATCCCACGCCGACGCCGACGCCGACGGACCCCGGCAAGCCCACCGGGCAGCCGACTACGCCGGCACCCGACCCCTCCACGCCCGGAGGCGGCGACCACAGCACGCCGCCGGCGACGAAGGACCCCGAGGGCGACCTCGCCGACACCGGCAGCAACACCCCCGTCGGCCTGATCGTGGGCATCGCGGCGGTCCTCGCCGCAGCCGGCGGAGCACTGCTGTGGTGGATGCGACGCCGCAGGACGACCGGAGGCTAGGCCCTCCGGGGGCACCTGGTGACAGGCCCTGGCGGCGGGCCGGGAGGCGCGAACGTGCCGACCCGCCGCCGGGGCCTCCTCGGCCGACGCGTGAAGACTCCAGAGGTGGCCGACCCGTGAGCCCGACGCCGCCCGATGCGACAAGACTCCCGACAGCTACCTCGCCGGTCTCCACCTGCGCGCCTCGATGATCTGGATCAAGGACCTCACCATGACCACCCGGTGATCACGACGCGGGCTGCCCCTAGGTGACGCGCTGAGGTGCCGGACGCCAAGGGCGGGCAGGAGTTGAGTCAACGGTCAACCAGCCGTGGACGCGGGGCCTCACCCGTGGAATCCGCGTCGGTGTCGTCGGTGCCGACCGGGCCGCGGGGAAGCATCCGGTCCAGCCACTTCGGCAGCCACCAGTTGGTCCGGCCGAGGAGTGTCATGGTCGCCGGTACCAGCACCATGCGTACGACCGTGGCGTCGATGAAGATCGCGGTGGCCAGGCCGAGCCCGAACATTTTGGTGGAGGGGTCCTCGGCGACGGCGAAGGACAGAAAGACCGCCACCATGATGAGGGCGGCCGAGGTGATGATCCGGGCGGTGCGCGAGACGCCCTCAACGATCGCCGTGCCGTTGTCGCCAGTGCGCAGGTACTCCTCGCGTACGCGGGAGAGGAGGAACACCTCGTAGTCCATCGACAGGCCGAACAGGATGGCGAAGAGGAACATCGGGATGAACGACACGATCGGAACCGTCGCTTCCAGCCCAATGAGTGCGCCTCCCCAGCCCCACTGGAAGACCGCGACCATGATGCCGAAGGCCGCGCCGATGCTCAGCAGATTCAGCAGTACCGCCTTGAGCGGTACGAGTATCGAGCGGAACACCAGCATCAGCAGCAGGAACGACATCGCCAGCACGGCGGCGACGAACACCGGCAGGCGTTGGCTGGTGCGTCGGCCCACATCGGACAGGCTCGCGGCGGCGCCGCCGATGTGGGCCCTGGCCGGGCCGTGCCCGATCGCCGTGGGCAGCACGTCGGTGCGCAGCCGGGCGATGGTGTCGGCCGTGGCCTTGTCCTGAGGGCTGGTGGTCGGGAACACCACGAGGGTCGCGATGCCGGTGGCCCGATCGATGTGCGTCGGCGCGACGGATGCGATGCCCGGATCCGCCGCGACCGCCCCGACGAGTCGGTCCAGCACTCCCGGATCACCGGTGGGGTCCGCGGCGATGACGAGGGGACCGTTGGTGCCCGGGCCGAACCCCTCGGCGACGAGGTCGTAGGCCCGGCGCTCGGTACGGCTGTGGGGCAGTGAGCCGTCGTCGGGCAGGCCGACGCGCAGGCCGAGCACGGGCAGCGTCGCCGTCAGCAGCAGCCCCGCCGCGCCGACCGCGTACGGCACCGGGCGCCGGCCGACGTGCCCGATCCAGCGACGCCACCCGGCGGCGTGGGCGGCGCCTGCCGCCGGGTTCCGCCGCCGTGCGAGTCGGCCCAGCTTCCTGGTCTGCAGAGCCCGGCCGATCCGGCCGACCCGGGCCAGGCGTGGGCCGGCGGCGCCGAGGAAAGCCGGCAGCAGCGTCACCGACGCGAGCACCATGGTCAGGACGACGATCGAGACGGCAAGCCCGCCCACCGTCATGAACGGCACGTTCGCGACCGCCATGCCGAGGATCGACACGACGACGGTTCCGCCGGCGAACACCACCGGCCGCCCCGCCGTGGCCACCGCTCGTCCGGCCGCCTCGTGCGGATCGAGCCCGCGCGCGAGGTACTCCCGGTGCCTGGCGAGCACGAACAGCGCGTAGTCGATGCCCACTCCGAGCCCGACCATGCTGCCCAGGACCGGTGCGAAGGTGGGGACGTCCGTGACCCCCGCCAGTACCGTCATCGTGGCGACCCCGACGGTCAGTCCGAATACCGCCATGCCGATCGGCAGCGCGGCGGCGACGAGCGAACCGAACGCCAGGAACAGGATCGCGGCCGCGGCGACGAGGCCGATCAACTCGCTCACGCCGCCGTCGGGGTCGGAGAAGGCGTAGAAGAGGTTCCCGCCCATCTCGATGCGCAGGGGCAGTTCGGCGCGCAGCCGGTCGCCGAGATCGACGAGGGCGTCGAGGTCTTCGGCCGACAGCCGGCTCTGGTCGGGGTACTGCACCCGGACGACCGCGATCCGCCCGTCGGCCGAAACGAGGCCGCCGCGCACGGCGGTGTCCCCGCCCGCGTCGAGCGCTCCCGCCGGGTCGCTCGTGCCGAGCACGTGCGGCAGCCGCTTCACCTCGGCCCGCAGCCGCGTGAGAGCGGTGCGCGCGCTGTCGTCGTCGAAGAACGTCGCACCGTCGTCGAGGGGGGTGACGACCAGTTGCGCGGTCATCCCCTCCTGGCCGGTGCCTGCCCGCTCGATCAGTTCCGCTGCCCGCTGGGAGTCCAGTCCCGGAGCGGTCATCGAGTCCGCGGTCCGCCCGCCGAAGGCGACGGCGGCGAGGACGGCGAGCGTGGCGGCGATCAGCCATGCCGCGATCACCCGCCAGGGATGGCGGGCGGCGCTTGCGCCCAGGCGCAACAGTGCTTTCGAGAGCATCGGGTCCTCCAACCACCTCGTCGGCCGTCCTTGTACGGCCGCCGATGCCGAGGCTCGTCGCCACGGCGCTCCGCGACATCGGCCCGCGGGCCGCGGATCCGTCGGCCCAGGGGCGGAGTGACGACCCGTCCTTTCGGCCGATGCGCGGCACGCCGCGGTCCCTAGGCTGAGAACCGTGCTCCGAGACGACCTGCGAACCCTGTGGACCGAACCCCGGCCGCCCGACGCGCCCGCCCGGGTGCGGCGGGACTGGGCGCTGCTCGCCGCGGGCCTTGCCGGTGTGGCGCTGGAGGCCACCCTGCGCGAGAACGTCGTGTGGCGGCCGGTGGCGGTGGTGCTCGCCGTATGGCTGTGCCTGCTGCCCCTGTGGCGCCGGACCCGCCCGCTGGCGATGGTGACGCTGGCGTTCGGCTCGGTGATCCTGCTTCCGGTGGCCTCGCTCGTCGCCGCACCGCGCGAGCCCGTCGGCCTGTACACCGGCGCGGTCGTGCTCGTGCTGGTGTACGCGCTGCCCCGGTGGGGATCGGGACGGGAGATCGTGCTGGGCGGCGCGGTGATCGTCGCGGCCGGCGCGCTGTGTGTCGTCACGGACGAGACTCCGGTAGTCGAAAAGGTCGTGGGCTTCGTCTTCCTGCTGCTGCCCGGCGTGGTCGGGGCTGCCGTGCGGTTCCGGGTGACCGCTCGCGAGCGGCAGTTGGAGCAGGTGCGCTCCCGCGAGCGCGAGCAGCTCGCCCGGGAACTGCACGACACGGTGGCCCACCACGTGTCCGCCATGGTGATCGTCGCCCAGGCGGGCCGGGTGCTCGCCGGCACCGACCCGTCCGCCGCCGTCGAGGCGCTGGAGGGGGTCGAGGAGGAAGGGGCGCGCACGCTGGAGGAAATGCGCGCCATGGTCGCCGCGCTGCGCGACCGCGGGGTCGGCGCCGAGCTGGCGCCCCCTGCCGGAGTCGCGGATCTGGAGCGCCTGGTGCGCACCCCGGGTGGTCGCCTCAGGGTCGACCTGGGGCTCGACGGCGAACTGGACGCGCTGCCCCCGGCCGTGGACGCGGCCGTCTACCGGATCGTGCAGGAGTCCGTGACCAACGCGCTGCGCCATGCGGTCGACGCGACCGAGCTCGTCGTCCGGGTCGCCGCGGAACGGCACACGGTACGGGTGAGCGTGCGCGACAACGGCCGGCGCACCGGCCGGGGTCGCGACGGATACGGACTTACCGGACTGCGCGAGCGCGCGACCCTGCTCGGCGGCACACTACGAGCCGGCCCGGGTACCGACCGGGGCTGGCATGTCGAAGCCGAACTGCCGAGAGCGAGGAGCGAGAGCGGTGTCCATTCGCGTCCTCGTCGCTGACGACCAGACGATCATCCGCACCGGGTTGCGGATCATGCTGAACGCCCAGCCCGGCATCGAGGTGGTCGGCGAGGCCGCCGACGGGCGGGAGGCGGTACGTCTGGCCCGCGAACTACGCCCCGACGTCTGCCTGTTCGACATCCGCATGCCCGTACTCGACGGGCTCGAGGCCACCCGGCTGGTCGCCGGCCCGGGCGTCGCCGACCCGCTGGCCGTGGTCGTCATCACCACGTTCGACCTCGACGAGTACGTCTACGGCTCACTGCGTGCCGGCGCCCGCGGATTCCTCCTCAAGGACACGGGACCGGACCTTCTGGCGCAGGCCGTACGGTCGGCGTCCGACGGTGAGGCGCTCATCGCGCCCAGCGTCACCGTCCGTCTGCTCCAGGCATTCGCGGACCTGCCCGCCGGCCGGCCCGTGGCCCAGCCGGTCTCCCCCGTCACCGCCCGCGAGGAGCAGGTGCTCCTCGCCGTCGCTCGCGGGCTGACCAACACCGAGATCGCCGATGCGCTGCACATCAGCCTCAGCACGGTGAAGACGCATCTGGCCAGCCTGATGGCCAAACTCGGGGCCCGCAACCGGGTCGAGATCGCGATGTGGGCCTACGAAACGCGCCGTATCCTCCCCGGGACCTGAGGGTGGGACGACCCAGACCGGAATCCCCGTCTTTCAGGACGGGGAGTACGTCAAGGACTCAGGCGGTGAACGCCAGGCCATGGCCGTTCCGTTCGCGCCGCCGACGAGACGCGGCACCTCGACCGAGGCCGCGGCCCCACCCCTCCCGTGCCCCGTACGACGTGCGGCTCCCGGCCTCGCCGGGAGAGGATGGGCGCATGCTTCTGGCACGACTCGCCGACGCGTCCCAGCAGGTCGCCGCCACATCTTCCCGCTCGCGGAAGATCGCGGTCCTGGCCGAGCTGTTCTCGGAGGCCGTGCCCGAGGAGAGCCCGCTCGTGATCGCGTACCTCTCCGGCCGGCTCCCGCAGGGGCGTATCGGCGTCGGCTGGAGCGTCCTCAAGAACGCGATCCCGCCTGCCGTACCGCCCGCGGAGCGCCCCACCCTCACCCTCGCCGGGACCGATGCGGCGATGACCGAGCTCGCCGCCGTCTCCGGTGCCGGGTCGCAGACCGAGCGGGCCCGCCTCGTCCACCAGCTGATGGGCGACGCCACCGTGGAGGAGCAGGAGTTCCTGATCCGGTTGCTCTCCGGGGAGGTACGGCAGGGGGCCCTCGACGCCATCGCCCTCGAAGGGGTCGCGCGCGCGGCCACCGTGCCCCCGGCTGAACTCCGCCGGGCCGTGATGCTGGAAGGTTCGCTGCCCCGCGTCGCCCAGGCCGTGCTCGCCGACGGGCCCGCCGCCCTCGACAGGTTCGCGCTGAGGGTGGGCGTCCCCGTACAGCCGATGCTCGCCCACACGGCCGGTTCGGTCACCGAGGCCGTCACGGGTCTCGGAAGGTGCGTGGTCGAGGAGAAGCTCGACGGCATCCGAATCCAGGTCCACCGCCAAGGCGACGAGGTGAGGGTGTTCACCCGCTCGCTGGACGACATCACCGGCCGGCTGCCCGAAGTCGTCGCCGTCGCCCGGGAGACGGCCGCCGACCCGTTCATCCTGGACGGTGAGGTCATCGCCCTCGACCCCGCCACCCGTCGGCCGCTGGCCTTCCAGGACATCGCATCCCGGGTCGGCTCCCGGGTCGACGTCGTCACCGCCAGCGCCACGCTGCCCCTGTCACCCGTCTTCTTCGACGTGCTCGCCGCTGATGGCGAGGTCCTCATCGACCGGCCGGGTCAGGAGCGCCACGCCGCCCTGGCCCGCCTGCTTCCCGAGCACCGGCGGGTCCGCCGCTTCGTCGTCGACGACCCAGACGCGCCCGAACAGGTGGTGGCGGCGGAGCGGTTCTTCACCGACACCCTGTCCCGAGGGCACGAAGGTGTGTTGGTCAAAGCCCTGGACGCGCCGTATGTGGCCGGCCGGCGCGGCCGTACCTGGCTCAAGGTCAAACCGGTGCACACGCTCGACCTCGTCGTCCTCGCCGCCGAATGGGGCCACGGCCGCCGAACCGGGCTGCTCTCCAACCTCCACCTGGGCGCCAGGGCCACCGACGGGACGTTCGTGATGCTCGGCAAGACCTTCAAGGGCCTCACCGACGAGATGCTGCGCTGGCAGACCGAGAAGCTGGGCGAACTCGCCGTGGACGACGACGGCTTCACCGTACGCGTACGGCCCGAGCTCGTCGTCGAGATCGCGTACGACGGCATTCAGCGCTCCACCCGCTACCCCGGCGGGGTCACACTGCGCTTCGCCCGTGTCGTACGGCACCGGCCGGACAAGCCGGCTTCCGAGGCGGACACCGTCGAGAGAGTCGTCGCCGGAGCATGACCCTGGGGGCCCGCTCACTCTCCGCCGGGGTGGCTCAGTCTCCGTTGGTGTAGCGGTGCCGCACCCAGAGCGGCAGCGCGTACCAGCACAGCAGGTACCAGGCGACCAGACCGGTGACCAGCCACGGCACGTAGTCGTCGTCCGTGGCCACCCGCAGGACGAGCAGCAGAGCCGAGGTCAGCGTCGCGAGCAGCAACATGAGCCCGAGGAACGTCAGCCGCGAAGCCCAGGCCACGGTCTGGGGCTTGATCCGCCGCCCTGCCACGATGCGGTGGAAGGACACCGGCCCTATCAGCGCCCCCGTCGCCGCCGCGCCCAGCGAGACCGTGACCACGTAGATGGTCCGGTCGGTATCCGACAGGTCGGAGAACCGCGGTGCGAAGACGACGGTGAGCAGGAAGCCGAACAGGATCTGCACGCCCGTCTGGGCGACCCTGATCTCCTGCATCAGCTCGCCCCAGCGCCGGTCCGCGCGTTCCTCCGGCGTCTCGTTGCGCCCACGGACGAGCCTGCCGGCGTCCGTCTGCTCCTGGGCTGGTCGAGTGGACACGGAACCTCCTGTTGTCGTCCTCCTCTTCGCGGGTAACCGCAGGGAGCCGCTTCAATCCTGCGTCGCCCGAGCCAGGGGGCGACCGCACCCGCCCAGGGTGTACGGGAACGTCGCGGGACGCCCCGGCGCGAGGGATGCTGGAAGCGTGGCAGGACCACAGGAACGCCTGGCAGCGAGGAGATGAGCGACGTGTACGACACGCACATCGACACGGATGTCACCGTGCAGCTGAGCGATTGCGACCGGGAGGACGCCAAGGCGGTCTTCGATGTCCTCGACCATGTCTACAAGCTCGAGGACATGAGCGCGCCCGGACCGAAGGCGGCCACCGCGCCCGCCCCCACCGTCTGGATGGCGACGTTCGACACTGCCGGCGGGCGCCGGGAGGAGGCCCGCCCCGTGCCTCTCACCGGGATGGTCGGGGCCCTCCTGACCGGTGGGTACCGCGCGGTGGACGAGGTGGAGAAGACCCTCGCCGCCACCTTCGACGTACAGTCGCTGCAGTCCGTCTCGGGCGACCAGGAGACCGAGGCCCGGCTGCTGCTCGCATCCCGCTGACCCGGCCGGCCACGCCGGCCCACTGACACCCCGGGCGGAGCGGACGGGCGCCGTCCGGGGCACACGTCTGCCCCGAACCCCCTATGCATCACGTGTATACACCCTGTGTAGAGTGCTCCGTACGTCACGACGCGATGCCCCTGACCAGGCGCGCGTCGCCATTCGAAGCCGTCTACGGGGAAAGCGGGTTGCAGCATGTTCCGAACCGATACGCGGAAGCGCAGGGGATCGGCCGTCGCCCTTCTGGCGGCGGCCTCGCTCATGCTCGCGCTCACCGGCTGCGGGGTCGACCCGATCACCCCGGCCGACGCCAGGGGCGACGCCGCAGGATCGGACGACAAGCAGGGTGCGCACGGAGCAACCGGATCGGCCGAACCGGTCGACTGTGCCCGGACGAAGTGCATAGCGCTGACCTTCGATGCCGGCCCCGGCAAGGACACGCCTCACCTCCTCGACGTGCTCAAGGAGAAGAAGGTCCCCGCCACGTTCTTCCTGCTCGGCAAGAAGCACGTCGACCGCTATCCCGAGGTCGTCAAGCGCATCGCGGACGAGGGGCACGAGGTCGCGAACCACACATGGACCCACCGCATCCTGACGGATCTGGAGGCCGACGAGGTGCGCGACGAGCTGTCCCGCACCCAGGACGCCATAGAGAAGATCACCGGCAGCCGCCCCACTCTGATGCGGCCCCCGCAGGGGCGGACCGACGACACGGTCTCCGAGGTGAGTCGCGACCTGGGTCTGGCGCAGATCCTGTGGAGCGTCACGGCCAAGGACTACTCCACGACCGATTCGGAGCTCATACGGAAGCGGGTGCTCGAAGGAGCGCAGGGGGACGGGATCATCCTGCTTCACGACATCTACGACGGGACCGTCCCCGCCGTGCCGGGCATCATCGACGAGCTCAAGGAGCGGGGCTTCACCTTCGTGACGGTTCCTCAGCTCCTCGCGCCCGGCAAGGCCGAACCGGGGGCCGTCTACCGTCCGTGATGTGAGACGCACGAGCGGTTAAAACGGGGTGAGGTGTCTCACATCGGACAGCCTGGGCTCCGCGGAACCCGTCTTGAAGGTTTATCGTTCATCAATGTGTGACGGCGAAGGGGCCCGGTCCCCAGGTCCCCCCCTTGCGGTGACCGCTCTTCGTTGTCGCGGCAATCGGCCCCGGTTGGAATCCCCCGTCCAACCGGGGCTTTGTCGTTCCCCGGGCCGCGCCTGTGGTCGTTTCGCAGGCGTGGGCCGCACATGAGCGGCGCGCACTCCGGCGCGTTCAACCCCTTCGAGTGACTCCTCGCATGCCCTTTCCGCGGCCGGGCAGTGATCGTCACGGGCTGTGACGAACCCGTCGCCGGCCCGCTGACCAGGGACGTCATGAGGGGGCCGCCATGCCGAACACGACCGCGCACATCCGTCGCGTGCTCGGCACCCTCGCCGCCGGGCTCCTGCTCACGGGATGTGTCACGACCGAGTCCCGTCCGGCCGTCCCACCGACGCCGCAGGCCCAGGACGAGCTGCTCAGAACCGTCGAGCGCACCCTCGTCGACCGCTGCCTCGACGCCCGCGGACTCAGCCTCGCCCGGCGGCCGGACACTCCCGAGGAGGACCGGCGCCTCCAAGGGGCTCTTTTCGGAAGGGGCCCCCGCGAACTGTCGCTCACCCTGGCCACCGGTCACACCGTCACCGCCCACACCGACGGCTGCCTCGCCTCCGCCCGGCAGACCCTGTACGGAGACCAGAGGCGCTGGTTCCGCGCGCAGGTGACCGTCGACAACCTGCGCGCCGAGGCTCAGAACCGGATGAAGGACGCCCCCGCGCACCGGGCCGCCCTCGCCCGCTGGAACCACTGCGCGACCCCCTCCGGCCGCCCGCCCACCGAACGCCCCGACCCCGCGGTCGTCACCCGCTGCGACACGGAGAGCGGCCTGGCCGAGGTGCGGGAACGGCTGGAACCCGCCGAGCTGGCGACAGTGCGCGCCCTGCGCGCCGACCAGCTCACCACCTACCAGCAGCTGCGCACCCGCGCACTGCGGCGGGCAGCCGAGCTGTCCGCAACCCTCACCGCACAGGAAGGCAACAACGCTTCATGAAGCGCATCCTCACCACCGCGGCCGCGGCCCTGCTCGCCCTCACCGGCGGACTCGCCCTGGCGGCACCCGCCCAGGCGGCGGATTGTCCGAGTGGTGAATTCTGTACATGGCAGGAAGCCAACTTCGGCGGCCAGCGCGCCAACTGGAGTGGCGACGACGGCTGGTGGGAGAGCTGGATCGCCGACACCGACTCCTCCTGGGCCAACCACGGCATCTCGGGACCGGGCATCAAGGATCACGTCCGGGTCTACGAGAGCGCCCATCAGGGCGGCGCGATGACGATCTGCCTGACCCCAGGGCAGGAGGTCGGCTACAACGGCGTCGCCAACGACCGGGGCGACTCCCACACCTGGGCGATGAGCTGCTGAGCCGTTCCTCGTCCCCTGACCCGCTCCCGCACCTCCTGGGTGCGGGGCGGTCAGTTCTCGGCGCCGAGCCACAGGTCCGGACCGAAGACCTCGTAGTGGACGGCCGAGGCGGCGACGCCGCCCGCCAGCAGGTCTCCGCGTCCCTGACGCATGAAGGGCAGCGGGCCGCACAGGTACGCCGTCACGCCCGCGGGCAGGTCGAGGGTGCTCACGTCCGCGCGGCCCGGGCGAGCGTCCGTCGTCCCCGGCTGTTCGTACCAGAGGTGCAGGGAGCCGTTCGGCAGTGCGCCGACCAGCCGGTGCAGCTCCGAGCGGTGCGCGTGGTCCGCGGGGGAACGGTCGGCGTGCACGACGGTGACCGAACGGCGCGGACACCTCGACGGTGTCGCCCACGACCGCGTGGTCGTGCAGCCAGGTCGACACCTCGCCCACCGGGTCGCCGTCCACCCGCTTCACCGTGATCCTCCACTGAGGGCGGTCCGGCGCGGCGGAGAGGCTGTACTGGCGGATCTGCCGGGCGCCGTCAGGCAGTCCCACGCGGACGCTCACGTACTGCCCCGGCCGGAACGACCCCGTCGGACGTCCGCCGGTGTGGCGCAGGACGAAGGAGGCCGTGTCGGCCGTCTCCTGTTGCCGTTCGACGATCTCCATGGGGCGGCGGACATCGCCCTCCGCGACCCCCTTCTCCGCGTAGAGCCCGGCCTCCAGCGAGATCAGGGCGTTGGCCATCAGCCAGTAGACCTCGTCCCAGGCCTGGGCGACCTGCGGTGTGACGGCCTCGCTGAGCACGTCGACGATCGCGGCGAAGAGGTGCTCATGGACGACCTTGTACTGGTCGGACGTGACGCCCAGCGAGGCGTGCTTGTGGGCGACGCGGGAGAGCATGACGTCCGGACGCGTGTCCGGGCTCGCCAGGAGCGCCCCGGCGAAGGCGGCGATCGAGCCGGCCAGTGCGCGCCGCTGGTCGCCGTTGGCCTGGTTGCCGCGGTTGAAGAGGTCGCGCAGCAGCGCGGGCCGGGCCGCGAACAGCCCGGCGTAGAAACGCTCGGTGATCTCATCGAGCGCGGCTCCGACGGCGGGGAGGGTGGCTCGGACGACGGGGGCGGCCTGCTCGGACAGCATCGAGTCTCCAGGGGCGGGGTCAGCGGGAGCGGCGCTTCGAGTGGTGGCTCCAGAGCCACACGCCACCCACCACCACGGGAGCGGCCACAATCACGAGGGCGAGCAGCGGCCACCGGCCGCCGCCGAGCTCATGGTCCGAGAAGAGGACCAGGGCCGCAGCCACCACCGGGACGACGATCGACGCCAGCGCCCGCAGCGCGGACGCCACCATCTCCGGCTGGAGACGGCCGGTGCGGGGCGGACGCGGGTCTCGGGTGCCGAAGTAGAAGAGGGTCGCCCGATCCGTCAGCCGGGTGGTGGCGCGGTGGTACGTGACCCCCAAATACGGCAACCACACGAGCGGCGCCACGAGACCGGTCAGGAGCACCACGCCGAGGAGCGCCCACTGGCCGAGCCGGGCGAGCCTGCCCCGACCGCCGTCGTCCGGAGTGAGGATGCCGAGGAGCCGGGCCATCCGCATCGTCAGGTTCCACAGTGAGGCGATCCGGCCGGGGCGGGGCCGTGTGTCGTCCTCGGCCGGCTCGGGCCGGGCGCGCAGACCGGCCTCGGCGGCCGCCGTGTCCGCGTACACCCCCTGCAGGACCAGGAGCTCGGCGGCGCGTTCGGGGGCGCTGGTGTCCTGACCGTTCAGGCCTGCCAGTTCGAGGATCGTCCGCGCCTGGATCAGCAGGGCACCGCAGAACGCGACGGGGATGAGCAGGATGAACGGCCCGCCCACGAACGCCCCTTCGGTGGTGACCGTCCGCCGGCCACGCGCCGAAACCAGGGCCCGGAGTTCGGCGGGAGTCGCCTCCGGGCGCTCCCGGCGCAGCCGCTCCACTGCACGGCCGGCCGGCGGGCCCATGTGCCGCAGGGCGAACATCGCGAGCAGCTCCGGCAGTCGGCCCGGTTCGGCCCATGCCTCCCGCAGCAGCGAGCGGGAGAGCACGGGAGCCGGTGTGTCGGCGGAGCCGTTCCTCAGGACAGGACCTTGGCCTTCGCCCTCTCGAACTCCTCGTTCGTGATGGCGCCCTTGTCCTTGAGATCGGCCAGCCGGGCGAGTTCGTCCACGCTGCTGCCCTTGGTCGCGTCACCTGTACCCGCGGCCTGGCGGATGTACTGCTGGAACGCGGCCTCGTTCTCCTTGGCCTGCTTCACGTCGCGGCGGCTCATGCCCTTGCCGCGCGCGATCACGTAGACCAGCACGCCGAGGTAGGGGAGGAGGATGCAGAAGATCAGCCAGCCGGCCTTGGCCCAGCCGTTCAGCTCGTGGTCCCGGAAGATGTCGGTGATCACCTTGAACAACAGGAAGAGCCACATGATCCAGAGGAAGAACCAGAGCATGGTCCAGAAGACGTTGAGGAGGGGGTAGTCGTCCATTCCTGCGCTCCGTTCCGGCGGCGGCCGCAGTCGGCCACGCGTATGAGCGAGTGTCGCCCACCCCCTGTCGGCTCGCATGTCGAGGCGTCTGGATCACGGATCATCGATATCGGATATCGGATATCGGATATCGGATATCGGATATCGGATCCACGGTCCACGATTCGTGATCAGGTCGTGCGCGCCCTCAGCGCCGCCAGGGCGCGGTCCGCGTGGGCGCTCATCCGCAGCTCACTGCGGACCACCTCGAGGATCCGGCGGTTCTCGTCGATGACGAACGTGACCCGCTTGGTCGGCGCGAGCGAGAAGCCCCGCTTGACTCCGAACCGGTCGCGGATGGAGCCCTCCGGATCCGAGAGCAGCGGGTAGCCGAGGGAGTGGCGGTCGGAGAACTCCTGCTGCCGCTCGACGACGTCGCCGCTGATGCCGACGGGGCGCGCTCCCGCAGCCTGGAACTCGGCGGCCAGGTCACGGAAGTGACAGGCCTCGGCCGTGCACCCGGCTGTCATGGCCGCCGGGTAGAAGAAGAGGACTATGGGCCCGTCCGCGACGAGGTCGACCAGCGATCGGGGCTTCCCCGTCTCGTCCGGCAGAGTGAAGTCCTCGACGATGTCACCGACGTTCATCCGGCCCACCCCTTGTCTCCGACCGGCCCGTCCGGTCGTCGACGGGTGACGCTACCGCAGGGTAGGAATGTGCGTCACCGGTGGGCCGCCCCGTCTCAGGCCCGCTGCCGGGCCGCGAGCCGGCGGTCCAAGATCGCCAACACCTGCTCGCCCCAGCGCAGGTTCTCCTCTTCGAGATACCGGCCGCGCATCAGCGTGAGATACGGCCCGATCCGCTCGGCCTCGCGCAGGTACGTGGCCTCGTCGCGCCCGGCGAGCATCCACTCCCGCAGCCTCTCCCACCGGGCGAGCTTGCCCCGCGCCCACTCCATCCGCTCCTGGACGAAGCCGCGCACCGCCTCGGTGTCGCCCTCGTCGCACGCCTGCACCTGGACCATCAGCTCGTCGCGGATGGCGGTCGGGCGCGGCGGCTGGGCCGTGTACGCCATGAGGTCCTGCCGACCCGCGTCGGTGAGGGAGAACATGCGCTTGTTGGGGCGCCGTTCCTGCTCCACGACACGGGCGCCGATCAGACCGGCCTCGGAGAGCCGGTCGAGCTCGCGGTAGAGCTGCTGCGGCGTGGCGGCCCAGAAGTTGGCCACGGACACGTCGAAGATCTTGGCCAGGTCGTATCCGGACGCCTCGCCCTCCAGGAGGGCTGCGAGGACCGCGTGCTTCAGGGACATCCGGACACGCTAGCAGCACCGTTGATCAGGTGGTTTCGCACCTATTCAACAGATTGGCCCCGCGGCTACCCCGGGGAGGCGCGGCGGGGTCCAGTCGGCGTGCCGCAGGATCATCCGGAGCGTGGCGCCCGACGGCGCGAGACGCATGGCGGCGTTGCGCAGCGCCACGGCCCCCGGCCTGGAGAGCTGTTGTCCCACCCGTCCCGCCTTGCGGGCGGCGACGGTGACGGACTGGGAGCGGGGGCGCCGCTCCGCGTCGTACGCCGCCAGGGCCTTGTCCGTGTCCGGTCCCTTCGCGAGCGCGGCGGCGAGGACGACGGCGTCCTCCAGGGCCTGGCACGCGCCCTGGCCCAGATTCGGGGTCATCGCGTGGGCCGCGTCACCGAGCAGGGCGACGCGGCCCACGACGAAGGACGGGAGCGGGGTGGTCAGTTCGTGGATGTCGTGGTGGAGGACGGCTTCCGGGCGCGTCGCGCCGAGCAGCGCCGGGACGGGCTCGTGCCAGCCGGCGAAGCGCCTCCGGATCTCCGCGAGCGGATCGTCGTACCGGACTCCGGCGGGGGAGTTGAGGACGGCGTGCCACTCCGCCCGTCCGTCGGTGAAGGCGATGTGTCCGAACTCGGCGCCGTGCCCCCAGGTGATCTCGAAGTCCGTGGGGAGGTCCAGCGGGCCGTCCGTGAGGGCGCGGAGCACGGTCGAGCCGCTGTAGGCCGGACCGGGATGGTCGGGGAACAGGGCCGTCCGCGTACGGCTGCCGACGCCGTCGGCGGCGACGACCAGGTCGGCGTCGAGGCAGGGTCCGCCTCCGATGGCCGCACCCCCGCCCGTACCGGCTCCCCCTGACGCCGTACCACCGCCCGTCCCGACTCCCCCTGACGCCGTACCCCCGCCGGTGCCGTGCTCGTGCCCGGCCGAAGACTCGACAGCTCGCGTACGGACCCGGACGCGGCCCGACTCCGTGCGGTCCAGGCCGGTGACCTCCGCGCGGACAGCCAGGATCTCGGGCGGCAGGGCCGCGCGCAGCAGGCGGTGGAGCGTGGCGCGCGGGATGCCGACGATGGGCGTACCGAGGGCGCGTCCGAGTGCGGCGCCGTCCATCCGGGCGAGCCAGGAGCCGTCCGGCGTACGCGTACCTCCGGTGTACTGGCCGCGGGCAGCGGCGCGGACGGCGGCCCCGACGCCGAGCGCGTCGAGGGCGCGTATGCCGTTGGCGGCGAGCGAGATCCCTGCGCCCGCGTCGCCGAGAACGGGTACGCGCTCCACGAGCGTCACCTCCCAGCCCACACGCCGCAGCCCGATGGCCGCGGCGAGCCCCCCGATGCCCGCACCCACGACGACAGCGACGTTCCCCATGGCGATCAGCCTCTTTCCGCTCACCGGTACGCTCTTCTACACCTGTAGAAGAGCGTACCGTGCGCCCTCTACAGGTGTAGAAAGAGGGGGTGACTTCTGATCGCCCCGCCGAGAAACGCCCCCAATCCGACCGCCGTACCGTGCTCGCCGACGTCGCGCTCGATGTCCTCGTCGATGCCGGGATGCGCGGGCTGACCCATCGCGCCGTCGACGCCGCCGCCGGACTCCCGGCCGGTACCACGTCCGCGTACCACCGCACCCGTTCGGCCCTGTTGGCCGCCCTGGTCCGGCGCTTGGTCGAGCTCGACCAGGCCGAGTTGCGGGCGGCGGGGGAGCGCGTCGGTGAGCTGCACTCCGCCGCCGAACTGGCGGACGCGGTCATGGCCCTCGTCGCCGCGCGGCTCTCCGGCGAGGGCAGGCGCCGTTCCCTCGCCCGCTACGCCTGCACGGTCGAGAGCGTGCGGGACCCGGAACTCCGCGAAATCCTGGTTCCAAGGGAGAACCCGGGGCGAGAGGTGGTCCGCCGCTTCCTCGCCGCCCAAGGGGTCGAGGACCCCGAGGGGCGCACGCTCGCGCTGCTCGCGTGCGTGGACGGGCTCGTGCTCGACCGGGTGGTGCGAGGCGGAGGCGTCTCCGCGGAGGAGGTGGAAGGCCTGGTGGTGGCGGCCCTGCGGCCTGCCGGTGCGGTAAGTCGTTGACGCGCAGCCAATTGGCTGCCTATCGTAGAGGCAGTCAAACGGCTGCATGTTGAGGTGGGGCGATGGATGAGGTGTTCAAGGCGCTGGCCGATGCCAGTCGGCGACGGCTGCTCGACAGTCTGAACGCCCGCAACGGCCAGACCCTGCGTGAACTCTGCGCGGGTCTGGACATGGCACGGCAGTCCGTCAGTAAGCATCTGGCGCTCTTGGAGGCGGCGGGGCTGGTGGTCACGGTGCGGCGCGGGCGGGAGAAGCTGCACTACCTGAACGCCGCTCCGATCCACGCCATCGGGGACCGCTGGATCAGCCGGTACGCCCGCGAGCGCGTCAGCGCGCTCGCCGACCTGAAGTCAGCATTGGAGCAGAACCCGATGGACAGCAACGCGTTCGTCTACACCACCTACATCCGCACCACGCCCGAGCAGCTCTGGCAGGCCCTGACCGACCCGGACTTCACCCGGCGCTACTGGGGTGTTGCCTTCGAGACGACCTGGACCGCGGGATCCCCCATGGTCTGGGACGAGGGCGGCCGGAAGACGAGCGACCCCGAGCAGGTCGTCCTCGCGGCCGAGCCCGGCCGCCGGCTCTCCTACACCTGGCACACCTTCACGCCCGAGTGGGCCGAAGCGGTCGGGATCGGCGACGAGGTGTACGCACAGCTCACGAAGGAGCGCCGCTCGAAGGTCACCTTCGACATCGAGCCGGCCGGGGACATGGTCAAGCTCACCGTCGTCCACGACGACCTGGAACCCGACAGCACGATGCGCGGCATGATCGGGGAGGGCTGGCCGGCCCTGATCTCCAGCCTCAAGTCCCTGCTGGAGACGGGCGAGGAGCTGCCGGAGCCGCCGCGCTGATCCAGCCGGGACGCAAGGGGCCCGGGACGCAACGGGCCCGGGCCGGGCGGGCCCTCGCCCCGGCCGCCCACTCCCGGCCCGCCCGCTCCCGGCCCGCCCGCTCCCGGCCCCTCATGCCTCCGTCGAGCCGCCCGGGGTGACCAGGCCCGTCTCGTACGCGAGCACCACCGCCTGCGCCCGGTCGCGCAGCGCCAACTTCGCGAAGATCCGCGCCACATGGGTCTTCACGGTCGCCTCGCTCAGCGTCAGCACCTCGGCCAGTTCCGTGTTGGAGAGCCCGCGCCCCAGCAGCGTGAGCACCTCCCGCTCCCGGGGAGTGAGCACCGCCAGATCGCGGTGGACCGCCGGCCCGGCGCCGGCGCCCGGAGCGCTGTCACCACCCGCGAACCGCTCGACCAGACGGCGGGTGATCGACGGCGCGAGCAGCGCGTCGCCCGTGTCCACCAGCCGTACGGACGCGGCGAGATGCTCCGGCGTCACGTCCTTCAGCAGAAAGCCGCTCGCGCCCAGGGCCAAGGCCGCGTACACGTACCGATCGAGGTCGAAGGTCGTCAGCATCAGCACCTTGCAGCTCGGCGACTCCGCAAGGATGCGCCGAGCGGCCTCCAGCCCGTCCGTCCCCGGCATCCGGATGTCCATCAGGACCACGTCCGGGCGCAACCGCCGGGCCTCCGCCACCGCCTCGGCGCCGTCCGAGGCCTCCCCGACGACCTCGATGCCGCGCGATGCCAGGATCAGCCGGAATCCGGTACGGATCAGAGCCTGGTCGTCGGCGATCAACACGCGAGGCGCCCCTGGGAGCGGGGTCGCGCCGGTGCCCGTCATGCGCCGTCCAACGGGATCCGGGCGCGGACGCGGTAGCCGCCGCCCAGGCGCCGCCGGGCGTCCAACTCCCCGCCGTACACCGCGACCCGCTCGCGCAGCCCGATCAGCCCCCGGCCCGCCCCCGCGTGGTCACGGAGCGACAGCTTCGGCGCGGAGCCTCCGGTCAGCACACTCGGACCGCTGCTGAGCACCTCCACCCGCACATAGCGCTCCCCGTACCGCACCGACACCTCCGCCTTCTCCCCGTCCCCGTGTCTGAGCGCGTTCGTCAGCGCCTCCTGCACGATCCGGTACGCCGTCACATCCACGCCGGTCGGCAACGACCGCGGCTCGCCCGAGATCCGTACCTCGACGGGCAGCCCGGCGAAGGCGATCCGGTCGACCAGCGGACCGAGCCGGCCGAGACCCGGCTGCGGGGCGAGGTCCGCCGCGTACGGCTCGTCCCCGCCGCTCTGCGAGGGTGCGAGCAGCCCCAGCAGATGACGCAGCTCGGTCATCGTGTCCCGGCCCGCCGACTCGACGGCCTCGATCGCCTTCGCCGCCTCCTCCGGCAGCGTGGCCAGCACCTCGCGGGCCGCCCCCGCCTGCACCACCATCAACGCCACGTTGTGACTGACGATGTCGTGCAACTCGCGCGCGATCCTGGCACGTTCGTCCTCCACCGCGATCCGGGCCGCGCTCTCCCGCTCGCGTTCGAGCAGCCGGCGCCGCTCCTCCAGCGTCCTGCGCTGCAGCCGCCGGCACCGTACGAGCGCCACCGCGAGCCACGCCGCGACGGCCCCGAGCCCCACCACCACGCCGGCCACCCACCAGCCCACCCACGATCCACCCACGGGTTCACCCTCGCAGAACGCCAGGTCATCCGCATCATCACCGGGATGCAGCCGCGTACATCCCGAGGATGACAGGGCCGCGTGGATACCTCGGGGGAGTGATGCGACGCCCCGCCCCCGGATCGTAGTTTCCTGCCATGACCACGCAGAGAGACACCGCCACCGGCCGGACAGGCCAGATCGTCGTACGACTCGACGGCATACGTAAGGAGTTCGGCGGGACGACCGCCCTGGACGGGGTCTCGCTGGAGATCCGCAGCGGCGAGGCCGTCGCCGTCATGGGGCCCTCAGGCTGCGGCAAGTCCACCCTGCTGAACATGGTCGCCGGACTCGACCGCCCCACCTCCGGAAGCGTGCTCGTCCACGGCGACGAGCTCACCGGCATGAACGAGAAGGAACTGGCCCTCTTCCGGCGACGCCGGATCGGCATGGTCTTCCAGTTCTTCAATCTGCTCGACGACCTGCCGGCCCTCGACAACGTCGCTCTCGCCGCGCAGCTCACCGGTACACCGGCCGCGCAGGCACGCCGCCGCGCCCTCGAACTCCTCGACGAACTCGGCATGGCCGACCGCAGAGGCGCCTACCCGGCCGTGCTCAGCGGAGGGGAACGCCAGCGGGTCGCGGTCGCCCGCGCGTTGATGAACCGGCCCGCCCTGCTCCTCGCGGACGAGCCGACCGGAGCCGTCGACACCCGGGCCGGCGAACAGATCATGGATCTGCTCCTCGACCTCAACCAGATCGGCCAGACCCTGCTCATGGTCACCCACGACGAGCGGATGGCGGAGCGCTGCGCCGGACGGATCGTCGACATGGTCGACGGCCGGGTGGCAGGCGAACGCAGCGCGGAGCGCACGGCATGAGCGCGGTGTGGCGCGCCTCGCGCGCGGCCGTCCGGCGCCGCCGACTCCAGACCTTCGTCATCGGCCTCGTCGTCCTCTTCTCCACGGCCACCATCGTGGTGGCCCTCGGCCTCCTCGAAGCGGCCTCGGGCCCCTTCGACAAGGGCTTCGCCCAGCAGCGCGGGGCACACGCCGTCGCCGCGTACGACACGGCCAAGGTCTCGGACGCGCGCCTGGCCGAGGCGTCCGGGACGCCAGGCGTCGAGGCGTCCGCAGGCCCGTACCCGCTGGCCGTCCTCCAGGTCCCCGAGGGCAACTCGCCACGCCACGTCGGCCCCTTCAACGTGGTGGGCCGCTCCGGACCCGGCGGGGACGTGGACCGCGTCGACCTGTGGCAGGGCCGCTGGGCGACCGCCCCCGGCGAGATCGTCGTCAACGAGTCGCGGCCCGCGCCCGCCCTGCTGCCCTTCGAGGCGGAGCGCCCCGGCCCGCCGCTCGGCGACACGATCAAAGTGCCCGGCCTGCCGGTCCTCACCGTCGTCGGCTACGCGCACAGCCTGAGCAACAGCGCCGACGGCTGGGTCTCACCGGACCAGATCGACGCGCTCGGCCCCACCATGACCGAGATGCTCTACCGCTTCACCGGCCACGCGACGGACGCGGACGTGGCGGCCGCGCTCGCCACGGTCGACTCCGCGCTCCCGTCCGACTCCCTGGTCGCCGCGCACTCGTACCTCACCATCCAGCGAGCCGTGGCCTCCGGCCCCGGCGCGTACGTGCCCTTCCTCCTGGTCTTCGGTCTCCTCGGCCTCGCGGTCGCCGTGCTGATCGTGGCGAACGTCGTGAGCGGCGCCGTGGTCTCCGGCTTCCGGCACATCGGTGTGCTCAAGGCGCTGGGCTTCACGCCCGGTCAGGTCACTGCCGTCTACCTCCTGATGGTGTCCCTGCCGGCCGTGATCGGCTGCGTGCTCGGGACCGTCCTCGGCGACCTCGCGGCCCGCCCACTGCTCTCCGGCGCCTTCCAGGGCACCGGAATGCGCATCGAGGGGATCAGCCTCCGAGTGGAGCTCGCCGCGCTGACCGGGATGCCGCTCGTGGTGCTCCTCGCCGCGCTCGTCCCGGCGCTCCGGGCCCGTCGGCTCTCCGCGGCCGAGGCGATCAGCGCGGGCAGCGCACCGCGTCGGTCCGGCCGCGGCCTGCGGATCCAGCGACGACTGAGCCGGACACGGCTGCCGCGCGCGGTCAGCCTGGGCCTCGGCCTGCCGCTGGCCCGCCCCGGCCGAACGGCACTGACGCTGTCCGCGATCGTCCTCGGCGTGCTCACGGTGACCTTCGCGAGCGGCCTCGCCGACACCGTGGTCAAGGTGACGGAGGCCTCGCAGCAGGACGTCGATCTCACCATGCGCCCGGCGAACCCCTTCTTCGACGAGAAGACGGCGAAGGACCGGAGCGACGCCGAGATGGAGGCGCTGCTGCGCTCCGCTCCCGGCGCGGCCGAGGTGACACCCGACCTCATCGTCTCGCTCACCCTGGCCGGACAGGCGGACGCCGTCGACGGATTCTTCCTGCGCGGGGACCACGCGGCGCTCGGGTACGGGAAGCAACTCGTCGACGGCCGGTGGCTGAACGGCGCCGGGGAGACCGTCGTGGCCTCGGAGTTCCTGAACCAGACCGGCGGGAAGGTGGGCGACCGGCTCACCCTGGGCCTGGCGGGGAAGCGGACCGAGGTGACCATCGTCGGCTCGCTCATGAGCCACGAGCCCGACCGTCTGCTGTTCGACCGGCGGACGCTGACGCGGCTCGACGCGAACTACCGGCCGCAGACGCACCAGTACCGGTACCACATCAAGCTCGACTCCGGCACCACGCCGCAGAAGTACGCGAAAGCGGTCGACCAGGCGGCGGGCCCCGGTCTGTACCCCATCTTCAACGAACCCGCCTCCTTCACCGTCGCCGTCATCAGCCTCTCCACGGCCCTGTCCCTGATGCTCGGCACGGTCGCGGCGCTCGGCGTCTTCAACACCGTCGTCCTCAACACGCGCGAGCGCCGCCGCGACATGGGCACGCTCAAGTCGATCGGCATGACCCCGCGTCAGGTGATCGCCATGGTGGTCACATCGATGGCGGCGCTCGGTCTGGCGGGCGGTCTCGTCGGCGTTCCGCTGGGGATGGCAGCGCATCGGGTGGCCGTACCGCTGGTGGCCGAGGCAGCACTCGTCACCCTCCCGAGGTCCGTCCTCGACGTCTGGACCGCCCCGACGCTCGCCCTGACGGCACTGGCCGGCGTCACGCTCGCCGTCCTGGGCGCTCTGATCCCCGCCCGCCGCGCCGCGCGACTGACGATCTCGGAGGCCCTGCGCGGTGAGTAAGGCACCGGCCGGCGGACACCGCGCCGCCGGCGGCGCATGGCCGCGGGGCCTGAAGCGGAGGACAGCGCTCTTCAGGCCCCGCGGGGTTCGAGGGCGGGCACGGCGGGTGCGGTCAGGCCGGTGCGGTCTGCCGGGAGCTCACGCGGCACACCAGCGCGTTGTTCACGACGTCCGCCACCACTGCTCCCACCACTCGACCAGTTCCCCGGCGTCCCCACCCGCCGAGCCCCGGCTACGGAGCGTGGCAGGGGTGTGCTCCCGCCGCCCCGGCTCCCCGTCTCGGCGGCTCTCGCGGACCGGGAGGTCGCGGCCACCCGGTCCGCCGATCGGGTGATCCGGCTTCCCGGTGGGCCCTGCCTCTCAGCGAGGTGCCGGGTCGCTCCGGCGTCGGAGCGACGCCAGGGTGAGGAGCGGGCCGACGGCCAGGAGCATGGCGAGGGCAGCGAAGCCGTACGTGAGAGTGGAGGCGGCGGCGACGGCGGCGACCAGCAGAGGGCCTCCGGCGTCGCCGAGTTCGCGGCCGAGCTCGGCGGACCCCATGGTCTGGCCCATGCGCTCCTCGGGCGTGCTGGTCGCGAGGGCGGTGAAGCCCAGAGGAGTGATCAGCCCGGTGCCCGCACCGATGAGGACCGCCGCGGAGAGGACGCCGACCAGGCCGGGCAGCGTCGCGCAGAGCAGGCCGGCCGCGGTGACCGCGAGTCCCACGGCGAGACCGGTACGCGTGGTGAGGCGTCCTGCGTCCAGGGCGCGACCGGCGTACGGCTGGACGACGGCTCCACAGGCGGCCAGGACGGAGACGGCCGCGCCGGTGGCCACGGTTCCGAGACCGGCCACGGCCCCGGAGACGGGCAGGAAGCCGACGCCGACCGACAGCGCGGCCGTGGCGGCGGCCAGGGCGGCGGTGGGGGCGAGGAACGAGCGGTCGGCCAGCCGGCGGGCGAGGTCGGCGAGGGTCTGGCGCCGCTTGGGCAGTGGCGGCACGGCCGGTACGGCCGGCACGGCCCACACCGCGACGGCCGCGGCGAGCACGGCCATGACCGTGAACAGCAGACGCAGCCCGCCGGCCCAGACCAGGAGACCGCCGAGCAGCGGGCCGAGGGTGTAGCCGATGGACTTGTAGAAGCCGTAACTGCCGAACGCGCGGCCGCGTTCGGCGGCCGGGTTGAGGCGGGCGACGAGCGCGGAGGCGGACGGGGAGAACGCGGAGGCTGCGGCGCCCTGACCGAGGCGCGCGGCCCACAGCCAACCGGGGCTGTCCGCGACGGCGTACAGGGCGGACGCGGCGGCGAAGAAGACCAGGCCGCCGAGGAGCACGGGCTTCGCGCCGATCCGGTCGGCCAGGGATCCGAAGAGGGGCTTGAGGACGACTTCGGCGCCGTCGTACAGCGCGAGCAGACCGCCGAGGACGAGCAGGGACGTGACGGCGTCGTCGGAGAAGCCGCCGAGGTTGGCGGCGATGCCGTGCGCGCCGAACGCGGTGGTGAAACCGGCCGCGTACAGGGGCCACATGGCCCGCCTGGGAGCGGCGGCCCGACCGCTGCCGGACGCGGAGGACCCCGGGGGCGCAGGGGCTCCCGCGGATCTACGGGGGGTGCGGGGCACATCGCTCATGGCCGGCCTTCCTGACCGCCGTGCAGGGCGGTGAAGACGCGCTCGGCGTAGTCCTCGCAGACCGCCTCGCGCAGCTTGAGGCGTTCGCGTGCCTCGCGTGCCTCGGGCGCCCCGAAGACATCGCGCGCGGTCGTCACGCCGGGGAATGTAGCAGGCGTTACACCTGGCGCGGTACGGGAAGACCCCCGCTGGTCGAACTGCGGGGGCCCATGCGCGCGTACGCCGGTCAGCGGTACTCGACCGTCAGGGTCACCGGCGTGTCCTTGTTCACGAAGAGGTACGCGTTCGAGGTGGGGGCCGTCTCGAAGCGCAGCCGGACCTGCGTCGTGCCGCTGCGGTCGAGGGCGGCGAGCGCCGGGGCCGACAGGTCCGAGGAGGCCGCGGAGCCCGAGGAGAAGGCCGCGATCTGCGCGCCGCCCGCCACGGTCGAGGGCGCCGACCAGTCCGAGGGCTCGACGGCACACCCGCCGAAGCAGCCCTTCGCCACGTCCGCCAGGAGCCGGTTGCCCGCCGGGGAGGCCCAGGGGTCGCCCGCACCGCTGCTGCGCGCCACCGTCAGATACGCGCGCGTGATCTCCTTGCCCGCCGGGATCTTCGACGTGTCGAAGGAGAGCAGTGTCCGGTTCACCTTGGCGTCCGTGCCACGGCCGAGCGCGAGCCCGTACGTGTCCTCCAGCGTGCCGACCGCGGCACCCGTGCCGTCGGCCGAGGCCTTCACGTAGCCGTCCTGGGCGTCGACGCTCGGCAGTGTCACCCGGTCGGTCACGGGCGGGGAAGTGGTTCCGCGCAGCGCCCGGACCATCCCCATGATCGTCTCGATCTGCTTGCCCCCGTGCCGGGCGTGGGCAGAATCGCCGAGATAACCCCACCAGTTCCAGCAGCCGTTGGGGTTCTCCAGCGTGGCCGTCGCTTTCGCCTGCGGGTAGAGCACGATCATGTCGTTGGTGTCGGCGTACTCGTTCAGATACGCCTTGTCCACGAACTGGGTCCCGAAGCCCTGGTACCCGTACCCCTGCTTGCAGCCGTGCAGCGCCACCATCAGGGAGCAGGACGCGCCGCCGGAGCAGGACTTCGGCACGTAGACGAAGCCGTTGTCGTCCAGCGACAGCGCCGCGGCGGCTCCGCCCGGGGCGTAGGCGTTCTGGTCGAACCGGATCAGCGTGCCGCCGGGGGTCGTACCGGGCGCGGTGACGGAGCCGCGCAGGTGGCCGAGGAGATCGCGCTCGGCGTCGATGCCGCAGTTGTTGATGAACGGACTCTGTGTGACCGTGCAGGAGTTGGGGCCGAGCGGGCTGATCCAGGCGTGACCGGCCGCCGTGCTCCGGTCGTACTGGACGCGTGCGCCGAACCGCCCGTAGTAGTCGGCGAGCGCGTCCGCCACCGGGCGCTTCACGGTCGAGTCGCCCGAGCCGCTGAAGACGTACACCGGGTCCCCCGCGAGGTTCGCGACGGGGTCGACGAGCCCCTGCGCCGACCAGGTCCGCGTGGTCTGCTCCAGCTGTGCGAGCTGGAGGTCCTGGACGGTGTTCATGCAGGCGTTGAGGGCGGTGGCGAGCGTGTTCTGGGCGCAGTTGTACGGCCCCGACGCGAACACCGCCGAGCCGCTGAACGTGCCGGAGTACGCCACATGGAGCTGCGTGGCCATGTATCCGCCCGACGAGATCCCGGAGCTGTAGACGGCATCGACGTTGTACGGCCGCAGCTCACCGGGTACGGGCGTGGGGGCGGCGGCCGAGGCGGGTGTCACGGACGGGAACAGGGCCGCGGCGGCGAACAGCAGTAGGGCTGCCAGCCGGCGCGGTCCGCGTGGGCGGGGTGTGTGGGGCGGACGCATGGGATCTCCCGGGCGGCTCGGTCATGCCAAGGGCATGTCGGGGTGGTGGCCGGGAGATTAGGGGCGGGCGACGCGCGCCCCCTATGGGGCCGGGCGCCACAACCACCGGGCAGGAGTATGGCGTTCCGTCATCTGGCAGCCGCCGCACCACACTCCAGGGGGACCTGCGACGATGCGACCATGAGCGACTCCCAGAACGACGAAGGCCCCGTGCACGGCTCAGGCTCCGCGGGCGCCGGCTCCGCGAGCTCCGGCTCAGGCTCCGGCTCCGACGCGGGCCCCGACTCCTCTGACGGCCACGTGAGGGGCGGCGAGCGGGACGGTCTGCTGGCCGCGGCGGTCGCACTGCGCGAGCAGGGCCGTCAGGAGGAGGCACGGGACCGCCTGGTGGCGCTCGCCGCCCGCCACCCCGACGACGCGGAGGTGGCCTACCAGACCGCGTGGGCGCACGACGTGCTCGGCCTGGAGGCCGAAGCCGTGCCCTATTACGAGCGGGCGCTGAAGGCGACGACCGGCGAGGGGCTCTCCGAGGAGGACCGCAGGGGCGCGCTCCTCGGACTCGGCAGCACCTTCCGCGTCCTCGGCCGGTACGAGGAGGCCGTCGCCACCCTGCGCGGCGGCATCGAGGAGTTCCCGGACGACGGCGCGCTGCGCACGTTCCTGGCGATGGCCCTGTACAACACCGGCGAGCACCACGAGTCGACGCGTCTGCTGCTCCGCCTGGTCGCCGCCACGAGCGAGGACCCCGGCGTACGCACGTACCGCCGTGCCATCGAGCACTACGCCGAGGACCTGGACGAGACCGTCTGAGCGCCGCCCGGGCGGCGGATCAGTCCATGACGGCGGTCAGCAGGACGACCGCGTCCTCCAGAGCGGTGAGTCCGTGCCGCTCCTTGGGGATGATCTTCAGCTCTCCCGCCGCAAGCTCCTCGGACCACTCCGCGGCCGTCAGCTTCACCCGCCCCCGCAGCACCTGCAGACTCGCGGCGGGCGGCGCGGTGTGCTCGTCGAGCGACGCGCCGGCAATCAGGGCGATCACGCTCTGCCGGAGCACGCCGTCGTGCATCACGACCTGGGCGCTGCGGTCGTGCGGCGCGGCGCGCGCGGCGGCCAGATGCTCGTCGGCGAGGGCTGCGAGATCACTCATCATCTCTCCTGCGGCTACGCGGGTACGCGGTGGCGGGTACGCGGGTCCAGTCCCAGCCTCTCGCCTGTCACGCACGCCGCAACTCGGGGGCTAGGGGGCCAGTGCGCCGGTCAGATGGTCGTACGCCATGTGCGCGTGCAGCCGGACGCCGGTCACGAGGGTGTCGTCGTCGGCGTAGAAGTGCGGATTGTGGTTGGTGACCAGGCCGCGCCCGCCAGGCAGCGGGACCGGTCGGCCGTCCGCGTCCAGCGAGGCGTCCTGGACGCCCAGCATCACGTACAGGCCGCCGAACCGGTTCATGAACTCGGACACGTCGTCGTACCCGAGCGTCGCCCCGGTCTCGACCGTTCGCTCCTCGCCGACCACCCGGCGGATCGTCGGCAGTCCCGCGGCTACCCACTCCGCGCTGTTGTGCACGGGAGGGACCGCCTGCAGATACTCGACCGTCGCCGTGGCGCCGTACGCCGCGGCCGAGTGCTCGGCGAGCGTGGTGAGCCGCCGCTGTACCTCGGCCATGTCCGACTCGACCGCGCACCGGACCGTGCCCCACAGGGTGACGGCCTGGCCGATGATGTTGAAGCGGCCGACGTCCTCGATGTGGCCGATGGAGACCGTGATCGGGTCGAACGCGGAGACCTGCCGGTAGAGCTGTCCGATGCCGGTGAGCACCGCGCCCACCGCCGGCATGGGGTCGACGCCCTGCCAGGGCGTGGAGCCGTGCACCTGCTTGCCGGTGACCACGATCTTCACCAGGGTGGAGGCGCCGTACTGATTGCCCACCCGGTATCCCACATACCCCTTGGGATAGGGGGTGACATGCATCCCGAACGTCATCGTCGGCACCGGGTCGTCGCACGCGCC
Source organism: Streptomyces sp. NPDC012508 (assembly GCF_042902595.1). Taxonomy (NCBI): domain Bacteria; kingdom Bacillati; phylum Actinomycetota; class Actinomycetes; order Kitasatosporales; family Streptomycetaceae; genus Streptomyces; species Streptomyces sp. NPDC012508. The sequence goes on along the minus strand of NZ_JBIBEO010000002.1, from coordinate 418,272 downwards.
CTCGTCGAGCATCGCCCGCGCCCCACCACGCTCGGTGACCGGCGGGCCCTCCTCGGCGGGCTGGAAGACGAACAGCACGGTCCCCGGCAGCCGGTCGCGCACTCCGGCGAGCACGGTGGCGGCGCCCATCAGCATCGCTGTGTGGCAGTCGTGGCCACAGGCGTGCGAGACGGGGAAGGGGCCCCCGGGGTAGTCGGCGTCGACGGTCCGTGAGGCGAAGTCCGTACCGCACAGGTCCTCGACGGGCAGCGCGTCGATGTCCGCGCGCAGCGCCACCACCCGCCCGCCTTCATCCCCCTGGCCCCCGCCGCCGCGCAGTACCCCCACGACGCCGTGCCCGGCGATGCCCGTACGGACCTCGTCCAGGTCCAGGGAGCGGAGATGCTCGGCGATCAGGCAGGCGGTGCCGGCCTCACGGTTGGACAGCTCGGGGTGCCGGTGCAGATGGCGCCGCCAGGCGACGACCTGAGCGGCCGTCTTCTCGGCACGCCGGTCCAGCTCCTCATGGATCTGATCGGTGCTCACGGGCCACCCCTCGTCGTCGGACCGTCCCTCCAGGGTGACATTCCGGCCCGGCTAGGCTCGCCGAAAGCCAGGAACGATCACTGCGAACGGGTGACCATGAGTGAGATCACGCTGATGTCGGACCCTCAGATCGCCGCTCTGCCCGTCGAGGAGTGCGGCGAACGGCTCGTGGACGTACGGGAGGCCGAGGCGCTGCTGGTCGACAACCGCTGTCACGACGGAACCGGCGCCTTCGCCCACCTTCGGGAGGGCGTCCTCGAACGGCTGCTGGCGGCACAGTCACGACTCCCGGACGGGATGCGCCTGTTGTACGTGGAGGGGTACCGGCCGCCGTCGCTGCAGCGCAGGTACTTCGAGGAGTACGGCGCCGAACTGCGCGCCGCCCACCCGGAGTGGTCCGCACCGGAACTGCACGCCGCCGCGAGCCGCTACGTCTCCCCGCCCGAGATCGCACCGCACAGCGCCGGTTCGGCCGTCGATGTCACTCTGGCCGCCGCCGACGGGCGCGAACTGGACCTGGGCACCCGGATGAACGCGAGCCCGGAGGAGAGCGAGGGCGCCTGCTACACCGCCGCCACCGCCATCCCCGCCGAGGCCCGTCGGCACCGCGAGATCCTGGGCGCAGCGCTGACCGGAGCGGGGCTCGTCAACTACCCGACCGAGTGGTGGCACTGGTCCTTCGGTGACCGTTACTGGGCCCTCGCCACGGGAGCCCCCGCCGCGCTCTACGGGCCGAAGGAGCTCTGACCGGGGAAGCGTTGTCGGTGGCGTGGTGCACGATGGGGACGTCTGATGATCACGCGGGGAAAGGGACACAGATGTCGATCACGAACGAGCAGGTGGCGGGGTACGCCTTCCTCAAGGCGCTGTACGAGGACGGGTACTACCCGGACCACGTCGTCGACAAGGGCCGGGTGATCCTGCTGAGGCTCTGCGAGCGGATCGAGGCGGAGCAGCCGGCCGACCTGGCCGCGCTGTACGCGCTGACGGAAGTGGCCACCGAGGAGTTCAACGCGCTGGAGGCGGACTTCGACGAGGCGGGGAGCGAGATCGAGACCGTCGCGCGCGAGGAGATCGCCGAGAACTTCTGGTTCGTGGCCACGGCCTACGGATTCGCGGACGCCGACGCGGAGGAACTGGTGGCCGCCCGCGAGTGGTGACGGCTCGTCGGGGGTTCGCTTGCCGACGAGCAGGCCGAGAACCCGGTGGTTCGTCGGGCGGAGTTCCGGAGGGGCTTGCGGAACTACGAGGGAGACACGTGCCCCGGCCGGCGGCCGGCCGGGGCACGCGCGTGGAGCGGGGGAGCGCGCGAGTGGTGCGGTGGGGGTGGCGGGCCAGTGTGTCAGCCGACGAAGATCTCGGTCAGCGACCAGATCGCCAGCGCCGCCATGCACAGGCCGCCGATGCGCTGGACCGTCTTCAGCGGCACGCGCTTGGCGATGAAGCGGCCCGCGACCAGAGCGAGGGCCGAGACGCTCATCAGGGCGGCGGCGGAGCCGATCGCCGTGGACCAGGTGCCGTTCGTGGCGGCGAGGTTGGCCGTCGTGATCTGTGTCAGGTCGCCCCACTCGCTGATGAAGACGGCCATGAACGCGGTCGAGTAGACCGGCCAGAAGCCGGTCACCGCCTTGCCGCCCGCCTCGTCGTCCTCGTCGTCGCCCCCGCCGCGCAGCAGCATGAAGGCGCCGAAGGCGAACAGCAGGGCCGAGATCAGTTTGACGATCCAGTCGGGCAGCAGACCGATGAGGCTGCCGGCGCCCACGGCGATGGCGACATGCGCGACGAACGCGGTCGACGTGCCGAACCAGACGTACAGCGGGCGCATGCGCGTGCCCATGGCGAGGGACGCGAACATCGTCTTGTCGGGCAGTTCGGCGAGGAAGATCAGCCCGAAGGCGGTGAGGATCGCCAAGGGGTCGAGGTGCATACCGGGGCTCTCTGTTTGATCCGGGCCCGGGATCCGCACGGCACCACGGCGGGCGACGGGAAGAACCACTCGGCCCGGCATGACGGACCACGCCCACGGGATGCGGACATGGCGAATGCCTGGCCGAAGGTCTCGCCCGTCCGCGCTTCGCACGGACCCGGTCACCGGGAACCCGAGGGCTCCAGTGTGTCGACGACCGGTTCGCAGGGCTACTCCCCTTCGCTGTCGAACAGTGTAGCGGAGGGCGCTCTCGATCTTGACGCGAGAGGAACGTAGACGCTGTCTACGACTGCCTGGTAGACAGTGTCTATGAGCGATGAGAGCGAGGCCGGACTGCCCGGCCGACTGATCGACGCGGGCGTCGAGCTGGTGCACATGGAAGGCGCGCAGGCGCTGTCCCTCCGGGAGATCGCCCGGCGCGCCGGCGTCTCCCATGGCGCGCCCCGCCGGTACTTCCCGACCCACCTCGACCTGCTGTCGGCCATCGCCCGCGAGGGCTTCGCCGAGCTCGCGACACGCATTGCCGCCGCCGTGGGGGAGGAGGCGGAGACACGCGACGGCGCGCGGGCCCAGCTCGACGCCCTCGCCCGCGTCCACCTCGACTTCGCGCTGACCCGGCGCGGCATGTACGAGCTGATGTTCCGGCACGACCTGCTGGAGAGCGGCCGCCTCGGGCTGCGCGAGACGAGCCTGCCGCTCTTCGACCTCCTCGGCCGGCTCGTCGCCCGCGCCCGTCCTGGAGCCGCCCCGGAGCCGACCGTCGTCGCGGCCGCGCTCTGGGCGAACCTGCACGGCATCGCCCAGCTCTGGGCCTGGGGAAGCCTCCAGCTCGCCGCGCGCACCGACGACGCCGGGCCCCTGCTCCGGGCCGCCCTGGACGCACACCTCGGCCCCGCCGGGCGGGAGGGGTGATACGGCAACGGTGGGTGACCCTCGCCTGCAGCGTCGTAGGTGCGGCCGTCGTGGCCCTTGACGGCACCCTGCTCACGATCGCCCAGCCCACGCTCCAGCACGATCTGCACGCGGAATTCGCCGAGGTCCAGTGGACCAGCACCGGGTATCTCGTCGCGGTCGCGAGCCTCCTCGTCTTCGCGGGCCGGCTGGGGGACGCGTACGGCCACCGGCGGCTCTTCGCCCTCGGCACGTTCGGCTTCGCCGCCACCTCGGCCGCCATCGCCCTCGCGCCGGGGATCGGCTGGGTGATCGCCCTGCGGATCCTCCAGGGGGTGTTCGGGGCGCTTCTGCAGCCGGCCACCCTGGGCATGCTCCGGGCGGCCTTCCCGCCCGACCGCCTCGCCATGCCGATCGCCCTCCGCATGAGCGCGATCGGTCTCGCGGCGGCGTTGGGCCCGCTCGTGGGCGGCGCCCTCGTCGCGGCCTTCGGCTGGCGCTCGGTCTTCGCCCTGACGGCGATCCCCGCCCTGGCCATCGGCCTCCTGGCAGCCGTCACCGGGCCGACGCGCCCGGCGGACGACTCCGAGGGCGTCGCACCGCGGCCGAGGACACGGGTGAGCGGTTCGGCTCCGGCGGCAGGCGGCTCCCGTGGGGCTCTCGACCTGCCCGGTGCTGTGCTCCTCGCGGTGATGCTCGCCTGTCTGGTCCATGTGCTCGTCGCGGTGCCGGAATCCGGCTGGACGACGGCGACCGGTCTCGCCCTCGGCGGCGCCGTCGCGTCCGGAGCCGCCTTCGCCCGCCACGAGAGGCGTACCGCCCGGCCCCTTCTGCCGCCCGCCCTCCTGCGGTCCCGGCCCGTCGTGGCGGGCCTCGCCACGCTGCTGGCGACCTCGGCAGCCCTCTTCGGAGCGCTCTTCGTCGCGACCTACTTCCTCCAGGACGTCCGCGGACTCGACCCGCTGTCGACCGGCCTGTGGGTGCTTCCTCTCGCCGTCCTGATGGTGCTCGGAGCGCCCGCCGCGGCCCTGCTGCAACGCCGGTTCGGGCCCCGCCGTACGACCGTCGGGGGTGCGGCCCTGCTCGCGGTCGGCGTGCTCCTGCTCTCCCGGCTCGACGAGTCCGCCACGGCGGTGCCGGCCGGCGTCTGCTTCGCGCTGCTGGGCGCCGGGTTCGGCACGGTCATGGCCACCGCCACCGCCGTCGTCGTGCACCAGGCCTCCGTGGCCGACGCCGGAGTCGCCGGCGGCCTCCAGCAGACCGCCATGAACATCGGCCCCGCGCTCGGCGTCGCCGCCGCGACCCTGCTGATGACGCTCGACCCGGACTCGGGCTTCGTACCGGCTATGGGGACCACGCTTCTCGTCCTGACAGGCCTGGCGGCGCTGGGCTCCGCCGCCGCGCTCGGACTTCCCGGCCGCCCCGCCCTGACGGGCGATCCCGAGGCAGCAGCTGAGCCTCAGCCGCAACCCGCGCCTCAGCCCTGACCCCGCCTGCACCCCGTCGCAGTTTCTCAACATCGACCTGTGCCCTCGCCCGGCCCTGAACCCCGGCCCGGACACGCCAGCGCGGCGCGGGCGCCCAGGCCACGCCGCCCCCGCTGCGTACGATCACGAAATGCCCTCTGGTGCTCACCGTGGCGGCCCCTGGGCGCGGCCGCGCACGCAGATCGTCATCGGCCGGGTCCTGCCGGTACTGGTCATGGCCCTGACGGTGCTGGCCGACCTGATCACCGCGGACGAGGAACGCTACGACCGGCTCCTGGGGGCCGCGCCCGCCCTCGCCGCCGTCACCTGGAGCGTCCGGGGAACCATCCTCATCGGTGTGGCGGCCATGGCTCTGGGCGCGATGCTCGGGGTGATCAGCGGCGACCCCTTCTTTCCTGTCATCGCCGCCAACGAGGTGGCCCTGATGCTGGTGACCGCGGCCGCCGCCTGGGTCAGCCGGGCCCGGCTCCGCTACGAGCGGGACCTGCGCGAGGTGACCGCCGTCGCCGAGGTCGTCCAGCGCGTCGTGCTCCGCCCCCTCCCGCCGTGGCTCGGCCCCGTCGACCTCCATCTGCTGTACGTCGCGGCCGCGGCCAAGGCCCGGATCGGCGGCGACTTCTACGAGGCCGTACGCGTCCCTGGGGGCGTACGGCTGATGCTGGGCGACGTCCAGGGCAAGGGCCTGGGCGCCGTGGAGACCGCGTCCGTCCTGCTCGGCTCCTTCCGCGCCGCCGTCAACGACGCGCCCGACCTGCCGGCCCTCGCCGACCGCCTGGAGGAGGGCCTCGGCCGCTACGGAGCCTGGGACCCCGACTCCGACGCCGCCGAACGCTTCGCCACCGTGGTCCTCGTCGAGATCCCCGACGCCGGGGCCGTCGCGCGCCTCCTCAGCTGCGGGCACCCGGCCCCGCTCCTCCAGCACGGCACGGACGTGCGGCCCGTCCCCTTCGCCGACCCGTCCCTCCCGGTCAACCTGTCCGGCCTCCTCGACGCCCGCCATCACGTGGAGGAGGTCCCCTTCGCGCCGGGCGACCGGCTGCTGCTCTACACCGACGGCGTGAGCGAGACCCGCGACCGGGCCGGGACCTTCTACCCCCTGGAGGAGCGGATGAGCCACTGGGTGGACGAACCGGGCGAGCGCGTCCCCGCCCTGCTCCACGACGAGCTGGACGCCTATGCCGATCACGGCGTCGACGACGACGTCGCCGCCATGCTCGTCGTACGGCGGTCCTAGACGACGGGTCCCGGACGGCGGTCTCGGACGACGGTCGTGTGGGGCGGCGGGCCTGGAGAGCGGTCCTACCCCTGCCGACCCGCCGGCGCCGACTCGAACAGCACCGTGTGGAACCGGCCCGCCGCCTCGCGGCCCTCCGGATCCACCCCCCGCTCACGTACGGCCTCGATCGCGAAACGCTGCTCGCGCGCGTCCGTGAAGAGCCGCTGCGGATAGGTCCGCGACGGGTCGGAGACGGTCCGCAGACCGTAGTCGGCGAGACACTCGGCGATCGGCTCGTACGACACGGTCCGCAGGACGAACGCGCTGACCCGCAGTGGCCTGCCCGCCCATTCGAGGAGTGCCGCGAAGGTGCGCCGGGTGAGATAGCTGCCGCCACCGGTCAGGGTGATCAGGCCGACGTCCGCCATCGCGGCGCGCAGTCGCGGGCTCGGCGCCGCCCCCTCCTCCAGGTTCTCCGCGAACGCGTCGTCGAGGAGCCCGACCTCCCGGGCGTAGCGCAGAGCGCTGCCCGCGACGTCGAGACCGATGACCGGGACGGCGTCCCGCCGCCGCCGGGACGCGTAGAACCCCTTGTCCTCCACAGCGAGTTCGGCGGCCGTCAGCCCCGTCACCGCCGGGTCGGTGTAGCGGGCGTACAGCTCGGCCAGCGTGACGTCGTGGTTGAGCAGGGCGGCGTTGATCCCGTACGAACAGCACAGGTCGAGGACCGTCCCGCCGTCCCGCTCGGCTGCCGCGCGCCGGAACGCGCCCTGAGCCTGCTGAGGTATCTCGTACTCGAGCGGTGCGAGGCGCCGGAAGTACGCCCGTGGGTCGGGCCGGTCGTAGATGTCCTCGAATCGAGCCTTGCCGGCCGCAGCGCCCGTCCCGGTCCCTGACCCTGCTTCGGAATCGCTCATGTGTCCCGCCTCCCTCGAAGCCCGCGGTGGGCATCGTGTGCGGAACGTGACCCGGCGCTCGCGTCCGCATCGGGGGCGCACGGGCGCACCACCCGCACCGCCGCGCGGCCTCCGGGCGGTGCCCACCCCTCCAGGATGGTCCGCCCACCGGCCACCCGCACGGGACGCGGCGGCGGCCACGCGCGCGTGCGCCTGGGTCCGCCCGTCGAAACGTGGAGAACCGGGCAAAGGGCGTCGTTCCGGCGTGGCTCAGTGCCTCGTGCGCCGGCCGCCCGGCGGTCACCCCGCGGCGCCTGTGAGAATCACGCGCCCAGTGCGTGGCCCGTCGTCGCGTCCACGTGGTCGGGGATCTCCTCGTGGCGGTCGCCGACCGTGAGCGTGCCCGTGGGCTCGAACATCAGGATGGACGCGCCGGAGGGGGCGTAGGGGCGGTGTTCCACGCCCTTGGGGACGGTGAAGACCGAACCCCGGGGGAGGGCCACCGTCCGCTCCGCGCCGCCCTCGCGCAACGAGATGTGCAGCTCGCCCTCGATCACCAGGAAGAACTCGTCGGTGTCGTCGTGGGCGTGCCACACGTGCTCGCCCGCCACCTTCGCCACGCGCACGTCGTAGTCGTTCACCCGCGTCACGATGCGTGGGCTCCACAGTTCGTCGAAGGACGCGAAGGCAGTGGCCAGGGCGATGGGTGCGCTGGTATCAGCGGTATTCCGGCTCATGAAGCCATCCTGACCCGTGGCCGTCACTCAGTGTGAGTGCTAGAAATAGCATATGCCGCAAGGATCCTCGCACCCCGCAGCGCACCGTGTCGTCGTGATCGTCGACGCCAACTCCAACCCCTTCGAACTGGGCTGTGCCACCGAGGTCTTCGGTCTGCGCCGCCCCGAGCTCGGGCGCGACCTGTACGACTTCCGGCTCTGTTCGCCCGAACCCGACACCCTCATGCGCGACGGCTTCTTCACCCTCACCGGCGTGGCCGGGCTCGAAGCGGCCGACACCGCGGACACGCTCATCGTCCCCAACCGTCCCGACGTCGAGGTGCCACGACGGCCCGCCGTGCTCGACGCCGTCCGCCGCGCCCACGCACGCGGAGCCCGTCTGATCGGCTTCTGCAGCGGCGCCTTCACCCTCGCCGAGGCGGGGGTCCTCGACGGCCGGCGGGCCACCGCCCACTGGCAGTGGGCCGACAGCTTCCGCGCCCGCTTTCCCTCCGTACACCTCGAACCGGACGTGCTGTTCGTCGACGACGGCGACATCCTCACGGCCGCAGGCAGCGCCGCCGCGCTCGACCTCGGACTTCATGTCGTCCGCCGCGACCACGGCGCCGAGGCCGCCAACGCCGTCAGCCGCCGGCTCGTCTTCGCGGCTCACCGGGACGGCGGTCAGCGGCAGTTCGTCGAGCGGCCGGTCCCCGAGACCCCCGACGAGTCACTCGCCCCGCTCCTTGCCTGGGCGCAGGAACGTCTCGGCTCTCCGCTCACGGTCGCCGGCCTGGCGGCCCGCGCGGCGGTCAGCCCGGCGACGCTGCACCGCCGGTTCCGTGCGCAGCTCGGCACCACCCCGCTCGCCTGGCTCACCGGAGAGAGGGTGACGCTGGCGTGCCGGCTGATCGAGCGCGGCGAGTCCCGCTTCGACGTCGTCGCCCGCGCGAGCGGGCTGGGCACCGCCGCCAATCTGCGCGCCCTGATGAACCGCGAGACGGGGCTCTCCCCGTCCGCGTACCGCCGGCGCTTCGGCCCCACGGCACCCGCCGGACCCCGGGACGCGTCGGACAGCGCGGCGGTGTCGGTGTCGGGGTCGTTGTCCACGTCAGCATCCGCGGCGGGATCCACGGCATCCGCGGCGGGATCCGCGACCGGATCCACGGAGAGCGCGCCGCCGCCGGCGTGCTCCTAGGAGCGGTACGGAGTGTTCTCCGCCGCCCATTGCGCCAGCGACCGGGCACATTCCGCGACCGACTCCCGCCAGGTCCTGGCCGCCCCGTCGCCCGCCTCGTCGCTCACGTGCTTGACGATCCGGATCGGCACCCCCGCCAGGCCCGCCGCGGTCGCGAGGGCGTAGCCCTCCATGTCGACCAGCGGAGCACGGGCCGCGAGCCGGGCCCGGGCGGCCTCGTCCGAGATGAAGGCGTCGCCGGTCGCCAGGGTCACATCGCCGCCGTCCGGCAGGGCGAGCGGAGCGCCGTACGTCTCACCGGTCAGCGTCGCGAGCAGCTCTCCGTCGAGGTCGTGCTGGATCACCGTGCCCACCACGTGCGTCCCGGTCCACCCCGGCCGCAGCGCCCCGGCCGTCCCCAGATTGACCACGCCCGAAGGGCGCGGGCCCCGGCCCAGGACGGTGGCGAGCGAGGACGCCGCGTTCACCTTGCCCATGCCGGTCAGAAGGATCGGCAGATCCGTGTCGAGGAACTGAGCCTCTTCCTTGACGGCAAGGACGAGCAGGGGCCGGTCGGCCGTGATGTCTCCGATGAGTTCCATGCCGCCACGCTACCCGCCGGGACTTCCGGCCCGTGCCGAGAGAGGATGGAAGTGTTCGTCAGTGCCGAGGAGATCACCATGGCCACCGGAACAGTGAAGTGGTTCAACGCCGAGAAGGGCTTCGGCTTCATCGAGCAGGACGGCGGAGGCCCCGACGTCTTCGTCCACTACTCGGCCATCGCCAGTACCGGCTATCGCGAACTCACCGAGGGACAGAAGGTCGAGTTCAGCGTCGTTCAGGGCCCGAAGGGCCCCCAGGCCGAGAACGTCAGTCCCGCCTGAAGCGCCGGCCCCGCTCTCATTCCAGCAGGTCCGTGGGGACGTACGGCCCGAGTTCCCGTACCGCCCGCTCCGGATCGGGGTCGGAGACGGCCAGCCGGCCGTAGGGCGCGTCCCGGCGCAGCTCGACGCAGACGACCGGCCTGCCCGGCTTCACCGCCGCGAAATCCCGGCCGTCCGGCAGGACGCGGGTCCCCACGCAGATCCGGTCGGGGATCCACAGGCCCCGGCCGCGGCTTCCGCGCAGCGCGCGCCACCAGTCGGGCTCGATCCGTACCTCCCGCAGAAAGGTCACCGGCACCCGTACGGTGCGGCGGCGCGCGGCCAGCTTCTCGCGCGGGGACAGCCGGACGACGATGTACGCGCCGTCCACCGTCACCCGTGCCATCGCACCTCACCGACCGTTCCGATCGTCGACCCCGTCGGGACATCTCCCTCCATGATCGGGCCGTGGGTGGGTAGGTGCCAGACGGGGACGACGGGCTGAGGAGAGGGCCATGTCACGAGCAGTCGGTATCGACCTCGGAACGACGAACTCGGTGGTCTCCGTCCTGGAGGGCGGCGAACCGACGGTCGTCACGAACACCGAGGGAGGCCGGACGACGCCGTCCGTGGTCGCCTTCGCGAAGAAGGGCGAGGTGCTGGTCGGCGACGTGGCGAAGAGGCAGGCGGTGACGAACGTCGAGCGGACCGCCCGCTCGGTGAAGCGGCACGTCGGCGACGCGAACTGGCGCTTCCCCGAGAGCGGCGAGATAGACGGCCGTCGCTACACGGCGCAGGAGATCTCGGCCCGGGTGCTGCAGAAGCTGAAGCGCGACGCGGAGGCCTATCTGGGCGAGGACGTGACGGACGCCGTGGTCACGGTGCCCGCGTACTTCAACGACAGCCAGCGCACGGCGACGAAGGAGGCGGGGGAGATCGCCGGGCTGAACGTGCTGCGGATCATCAACGAGCCGACGTCCGCGGCGCTCGCCTACGGCCTCGACAAGGAGAACGACCAGACGATCCTCGTCTTCGACCTCGGTGGCGGCACGTTCGACGTGTCCCTCCTGGAGATCGGCGAAGGGCTCGTCGAGGTGAAGGCCACCAACGGCGACACGCACCTCGGCGGTGACGACTGGGACCAGAGGATCGTGGACCACCTGGTCAAGGAGTTCAAGAACGGTTACGGGGTGGACCTGGCCAAGGACAAGATGGCGCTCCAGCGTCTCCGTGAGGCGGCCGAGAAGGCGAAGATCGAACTGTCGGCGGCGACGGAGACATCCATCAACCTGCCGTACGTCACCGCGTCCGCCGAGGGGCCGCTGCACCTCGACCAGAGGCTGACGCGTGCTCAGTTCGAGCAGCTGACGGCCGATCTGCTCGAGCGCTGCAAGACGCCGTTCCATCAGGCGGTACGGGATGCCAAGATCGACGTGTCCGACGTCGACCATGTGATCCTCGTGGGCGGTTCGACGCGCATGCCCGCCGTGAGCGAACTGGTACGGGAGTTGACGGGGAAGGACCCCCACAAGGGTGTGAACCCGGACGAGGTCGTCGCCATCGGTGCCGCCCTGCAGGCCGGTGTGCTGAAGGGTGAGGTCAAGGACGTCCTGCTCCTCGACGTGACCCCGCTGTCGCTTGGTATCGAGACCAAGGGCGGCATCATGACCAAGCTCATCGAGCGCAACACCACGATCCCGACCAAGCGGTCGGAGATCTTCACGACGGCCGAGGACAACCAGCCGTCGGTGCAGATCCAGGTCTACCAGGGTGAGCGCGAGATCGCGGCGTACAACAAGAAGCTCGGCATGTTCGAGCTGACCGGTCTGCCGCCGGCCCCGCGTGGTGTCCCGCAGATCGAGGTCGCCTTCGACATCGACGCCAACGGCATCATGCACGTGACCGCGAAGGACCTGGGCACGGGCAAGGAGCAGAAGATGACCGTCACCGGTGGCTCCTCGCTGCCGAAGGACGAGGTCGACCGGATGCGCCAGGAGGCCGAGCAGTACGCGGACGAGGACCACCGCCGCCGCGAGGCCGCCGAGACGCGTAACCAGGGCGAGCAGCTCGTCTACCAGACGGAGAAGTTCCTCAAGGACAACGAGGACAAGGTCCCCCGTGACGTGAAGACCGAGGTCGAGACCGCCGTCGCCGAGCTGAAGGAGAAACTCAAGAGCAAGTCCGACGACGACGCCACCACGGCCGAGATCCGTACGGCCACCGAGAAGGTCGCGGCCGTCTCCCAGAAGCTCGGCCAGGCCATGTACGCCGACGCGCAGGCTGCGCAGGCCGCCGGCGGCGACGCCCCGCAGGGCGAGGCCAAGGCCGACGACGATGTCGTCGATGCCGAGATAGTCGACGAGGACGAGGAGAAGCGAAAGGGCGGCGGAGCCTGACGTCCGAGGCTCAGCCGAGCGACAGGCCGCGCTCCTCCAGGCTCTCCTGGAGCACACGCAGGGCCTTCGGCCCCACGCCGTGGAGGGCCGCGAGTTCGGCCCTCGGCACCCCGGCGAGCGCGTCGAGCGTGGTGTACCCGGCGGCGGTCAGCGCCCGCGTGGCGGGCGCCCCGATCCCGCGCGGCAGGTCCGTGGCAGATTCCTCAGGCGTGGTCACAGGCGTGATGGTGCCACGCGGGCGCTCAGACCGGCAGGACCCTGCCGATGAGATCACTCAGCTGCCGCGCGTTCCGGCAGGGACGCATGTCGACCAGCTCGGCGTAGGCGAGGGCGGCCGAATCGCCCGTCGACCACAGTGCCGGCTGCTCCGGGTTGAGCCAGTGGACGCGGCGGGCCCGGCCCACGATCCGCTTCAGCGCCGCGAGATTCGGGTCACTCATGTTCGTACGGGCGTCGCCGAGGACGAAGACCACGGTGCGCGGGCCGACGGCGTCGGCGTACCGCTCGTCGAACTCGCCCAGTGCGGTGCCGTAGTCGCTCTGACCGTGCCAGCCGGTCAGCACCGCCTCGTCGAGGATGCGCGCACCGAGCCCTGCCGGGTCCGCCGCGCCCCGCGCGATCAGGTCGGTCACCTCGTCGACCCGGTTGACGAAGGCGAACACCCGCACCCTGCTGAACTGGTCGTGCAGCGCCTGCACCAGCAGCATGGTGAAGTTCGCGAACCCCGCGACGGACCCCGACACATCGCAGAGCAGGACCAGTTCGGGGCGCGCGGGACGGCGGCGCCGCAGCACCGGCCGCATCGGTACGCCTCCGGTCGACAGCGAGCCGCGCAGCGTGCGCCGCAGATCGATCCGTCCGCGCGCGGCGCGCCGCCGCCTGGCTGCCAGGCGGGTCGCGAGCTTGCGTGCCAGCGGCCGTACCGTCGTCCGTAGCTCGTCGAGCTGAGCCCGGCCGGCGAGCAGGAAGTCGACGCTGTCCGGGGTGCCCGCGACCGCGCGCCGCGCGACGCGGTCCCGGCCCTGCCGTTCGGCGACCCGCCGCCGTGCCTCCGTGCGTACCCGCTCCCGGAACGCCTCGATCCGCCGCCGGATCTCGTCGTCCGTCAGCCGGTCGGTGAACTCCGGCCCGCCCACGGCCGCGTCGCGGAGCATGGCCCGTACGCGGGCGAGCAGTGTCTCCGGCCGGAGGCGGGCGAGAGTCTGGTACGAGGACCAGCCGTCCGAGTCCGGGGCGGAGCCGTAGCGGCCGAGGCCGCCCACCGCCTCGCCGGCGAGCCGTGTCAGCGCCGAACCGTCGCCGGCGGCCAGGGCGGCGGCCAGCCGTTCCCGCAGCGCTGCCGTGTCGAACTGCCCGGCGGAAGAGGCGGAAGAGGCGGAAGGTTCGGAGGCGTCCGCGTCCGCGTCGGTGCTGGTCAGGGGAAAGTACAGGTCGAAGACGCGGTCGAACAGCGGGCGCTGGCCCTCCTTGTGGAGCAGCGTGGCGGCGAGGGCCTCCCGCATCCGCTCCCGGTCGGTGAACCCCACCGCCTCCAGCGCGTGCCCGGCGTCCACGCTCTCGCCCGTGCCGATCGACAGGCCGTGCGCCCGCAGTGCGTGCACCAGACCGGTGAGCCGGTGCGTCACCCCGGCCGGCGCAGTGGTCACACCGCGTCCAGGTCGAGCTTGGTGGCCGCCCTCTGGATGTCGTCCTGATGCTTGAGAATCACGCCCAGACTGTCGCGGACCACCGTCTCGTCGAGAGTGTCGGCGCCGAGGGCGAGGAGCGTGCGGGCCCAGTCGATGGTCTCCGCGACCGACGGGACCTTCCGCAGCTCCATCGCGCGCAGCGCGCCGACCACCCGCACCAGCGACGCCACGAGCGCCGCGTCGAGGCCGGGCACCTTCGATGTCACGATCCGGCGTTCGAGCTCCTCCTCCGGGAAGCCGATGTGGAGGAAGAGACAGCGGCGGCGCAGCGCCTCCGACAGCTCGCGGCCGGCGTTGGAGGTGAGGACGACGAAAGGGCGCCGGGTCGCGGTGATGGTGCCCAGCTCGGGCACGGTGATCTGGAAGTCGCTGAGCACTTCGAGGAGGAGTCCCTCCACCTCGATGTCGGCCTTGTCGGTCTCGTCGATGAGCAGCACGGTCGGCTCGGCGGAGCGGATGGCGGTGAGGAGCGGGCGGGGGAGCAGGAACTCCTCGCTGAAGATGTCCGTACGCGCCTCGTCCCAGGACTCGTCGCGGCCCGCCGTGATCCGCAGCAGCTGCTTGGCGTGGTTCCACTCGTACAGGGCCCGCGACTCGTCGACGCCCTCGTAGCACTGGAGCCGTACGAGCCGGGCGTCGGCGACCTGGGCGACGGCCTTGGCCAGCTCGGTCTTGCCCACCCCGGCCGGGCCCTCCACGAGGAGCGGCTTGCCGAGACGGTCGGCGAGGAAGACGGTGGTCGCGACGGCGGGGGAGGCCAGATAGCCGGTCGCGGCGAGTCGCTCGGCGACATCGTCGACGGAGCTGAAGTACCCGGTCGTCGTCATCGTTCCCCCACATGCCGCGCGGTTCCGTACTGGCCGGTAGCCATGTGCGTACTGGATCAGTTCCCGCCACGTTGCACAACCGTCCCGACCACACGTGCGGCCAAGGTCACGGGTGTCACGGGTGGTGCGGCCGTCACGGGCAGAGCGCTTCGATCGTCTCCTCGAAGTCCGGGAACTCCGCCGCGGCGGCCGCGAGGATCTCCGGGGCGGGGCGACGGGACCCGGCGTCCGCGTACCGCTCGGCCACGGCCGGCAGGCCGGGTTCGGGGAGGGGCTCGCGCCGGCCCGGGTAGGCGACGTCGATGGGGCCGTAACCGTCGGCGAGCAGCCACAGGAAGCCGGACAGGTCCTGGGCGAGGACGCACATCTCGCCCTCGGAGCCGCAGAAGACCACCGGCTGGTCGGTCACGGGCCGGTCCGGGCGGACCCGCCAGAGGGCCACGTAGCCGCCGGCGCCGTTCTGTCCGATGACCCGGAACGCGTCGCCGTCGAGCGCTTCGTCGCCCGTCCAGGCCCGCAGCCATGCGGTGGTGTCCCCGGGGGAGAGGAAGCCCTCGAACGGCTCGTAGTCGATGCCCTCGTCGCCCTCGTGCGCGCGGGGGGTGGCCGCCACCGCGGTGAGTGCCGAGGGGAAGTCGTGAAGATCGGACGGGATCACCGGCGCAGCGTAGCGTGGGGGCGGAAAGTTCTGGCTAAGAGGTCACTCAATGTGATGGACTCCTGGTTCGGCCGGTGTGGCGCGCGGGCATGTCGCGCCGCTGGTCCAATGGGATATGTGCGCTGCTCGGGGCCGTCGCGGCGGTGGAGGTGTCTTGTCGGAGCGAGCGGGGGAACAGGCCTCCCTGGTCGAGGAGCTTGCCGCGGTCCTGGCCCGGCTGAAAGCCGCGACGGACGCGATCGAGGAGATCGGCTCGCACCCCGACGAGCGGAACGTCTGCGAGGACCTGGCCGGGTTCCTCTGCCGACACGGGTTCGAGGCGGCGGCCGTGGACGTCCGGCCCGAGGACGAGCCCGGCTGGGCACGTGTCGCGGTGGCCGGGGACCCCAAGCTCGTCGACCGGGTGGAGCCGGGGCGCGAGAAGGGGGCGCCCCACACCTACGCGGACATGGCTCCCGGCGGCGTCCCCGTCCGCGTCGTGTCCGCACCGCTGCAGTGGCAGGGCCGCGTCATCGGCTCCGTGAGCGCGGCGAGCGCCCGCGCCCACGACCTCGGCGAGCACGAGACCGCCACCGTCCACGACGCGGCGCGGATCGCCGCCGTCCACCTGGGACACGCCCGCCGGCTCGCCGCCACCGAGCGGACCGCGTTCCACCTCCAGCAGGCCCTGGTCGCCGAGCCGGGCCGGCCGCACCCCAATCTGGAGGTCGCGGGGCGCTATCTGCCGGTCGGCGCAAGGACGCTGGTGGGCGGCGACTGGTTCGAGAGCGTACGGCTCCACTTCGGCCGCAGCCTGCTCGTCGTCGGGGACGTGATGGGGCACGGCCTCGACGCCGCCGTCGACATGAGCGCGTACCGCTCGGCCCTGCGCGACGTGGCCTCCACCGACCTGCCGCCGCACCGCGTGCTCCGCCAGCTCGACTCCGTCGTCGCCGACGACGGCGGGCTGCGCCCCGCGACCTGCCTGCTGGTCCAGGTCGACCCGGCGCGCGGCTCGGCCACCTTCGCCAGCGCCGGCCATCTACCGCCCGTGGTCTTCACCGCGGACGGCTCCGCCGACCTCGTCGACCTCCCCGTCGGTCCCCCGCTGGGCACCGGCGTCGGCGGCTACGAACCCGTGACCCGCACCCTCGCCCCCGCCGACACGCTCGTGCTCTTCACGGACGGTCTGGTCGAGCGGCGCGGCGAGGACATCGACGTCTCGCTCGCCCGGCTGTCCTCCCTCCGCGTGCGTCCCGGCTCCAGTCCCGAGGAGCTCGTCGAGGAGGTCCTCCAGCGGCTGGACGCCCGCCACGCGGAGGACGACGTCGCCGTCCTCGCGGCACGCATCCGCGAGCGCTCGTAGTCGTGGTCGGGCGCGGAGGGGCTGTGTGGCGGGTACGCATGTGCCGGGGCCGTGCGCGTTCACCCGGACGCCCCGGCCCCCTTGCCGTCCGCGCGTCCAGGCCATCGCATGGACACCGGGAGGCGGTCGACCCGCGCCCGCCCATGCCGGCGAGCCCTCGCCGGCATGACGCCCGGCAGACGAAGGGACCGCTGTGTACGTGCGCACGCTGTATGCGACAGGAGATCCGGCCAAGCTCGACGCGGCGGTCGACGCGACCGCCTCCGAAGGCCGCGCCCTGGTGTCGGAACAGCCGGGTTTCCGGGGCATGGGGCTGTTCGTCGACCGGGAGGTCGGCAAGCTCCTGACGGCAACGTGGTGGGAGGACGAGAACTCCCGCGACACCAGCGACGAACTGCTGCGCGAGCGGCGGGCCACGCTGCTCGCGCCGTTCGCCCAGACTGCGGCAGTCGACAACTGGGAGGCGGCGGTCGCCCGGCCGCCACGGTCCGTCGGACCCGGAGCGTGGTTCCGGCTGGCACGTCTGGAGTTCGACCCCGCCGGGACGGACGCCCTGGCGGAGGTCTTCCGGGACATGGCGCTCCCGAGGCTGGAGGCCCTGTCCGGATTCGAGGGCGGATCCCTGCTCGTGGACCGCGCCAAGGGCCGGGCGAATGTGGGCGTCGTCTGGAGCGACCGCGAGGCCCTCACGGCCTCCCGCGCCGGAGTGGCGGCGATCAGGGGCGAGGCCACCGCGAAGGCGCATGTGATCACGAGGAGCGTCGAGGAGTTCGAGGTCGTCTACGCCGGAGTCGCCCCGCCCTCCTGAACGCGAGGCGTCGCCGCCGGCTCCTTCCTCGCCACCCCGACCCAACCGACCTGATCGACCTGATCGAGCCGATCGACCCGACCGACCTGACTGCCCAGTGTGCCCCGGCCGGCCCGACCCGGCCACGAACGGTCCCGACCGGTCCGACCGCCCCGAACCGCGCTCGCCACGCGGCGCGTTGTGAGACGGCGGACGCCGTGTGTGACCAGGAACGGCCGTTTTCACGCCTCGGCGCGATTCTTTCCGCCGGACGCTTGTGCAAGCCCCTCCGTCCCGGCACGCTCCAGGGTATGAACACCGCCCGGCACGCCAGTGAACGTCTGATGAGCTGGCCATCGCTGGCCCCCGGCCGCGCCCAGTGCGGCGCCGAGCTCGGGCTGCGTAGCGCGACGCACGACATCGTGCACTTCCACGGCGAGCACGAGGCCGACGTCCACCTCACCCGAGCCATGATCGCGAAACTGCGTCCCGCCCTCCTTGGGTCCAGCGCCGTGCGACTGCGCGCCGGTTCGGGGTGGGTGACGGTCCGTCTGGACATGGGATCCGACATCGACCTGCTGGCGACCCTGGTCAGCGCCGCGCTCCAGGCCTCCTCCGGCCGCCCGGACGCCGCACCGGACGGCTGCACACGTACCTGCCTCACATCCGCCCGATCCTGAACCCACCGGCGCGGGGGCGGGTGCGCTCGAACGAACGGCCTGCCCGCCTCCCTCCACCGGAAACCCCCATTCGGCTGCATGTCGGAGGGGTCCCCCGTCCGGGCGGGTACTCCCCGTGGCATGCCCCCCACTCCCGGTGCGCCCCACGACGGTGCCCCCACCGAGCACGGCCACTGGTTCCACAGGCTCCACCGGTCCATCCTCACTTCGGTCGTGGGCCTCGCCTGGAACCGCGGCCGCGAGGTGGAGCTGATGCACCGCGCCATGGGCTTCGCGGCGCTCAGCCTCCTCACGCTCGTCCCGCTGCTCATCGTCATCGCCGCCGCCGACCTCGCCAGCGGCCAGGGCTTCGCCCGCTGGCTGATCCAGGGGCTCGGCGTCTCCGAGGTCTCCCAGGAGGAGGTCGAACAGCTCTTCGGCAAACCGGGGCAGGCCCTGCAGCGCACCACCGCCTTCGGTCTCGCCGCCCTCGCCGCGTTCGGGGTGACCTTCGGATCCGCCGTCCAGACCGGCTACGAACGCGTCTGGGACCTGCCCACCGCCCGCTGGCACACCATGTGGCGCCACGTCGTCTGGCTCGCGGTCCTCGTCGTGGCGCTCCTCCTCTTCGTCACCGCCCCCGTGCCCGCGCAGTCCTCCACGGCCACCACCGTCCTCGTCGCCGTCAGCGACGTCACCGGCGCCTTCCTCTTCTTCTGGTGGTCGCAGCGCTTCCTCCTCTGCGGACGCATCCGCTGGCGCGCCCTCGCCCCAGGGGCGGTCTGCACGGCCCTGGGGCTGTTCGGACTCCGGATCTTCTCCCAGTTCGTCTTCTCGCCGCTGATCGCCTCCAACGCCTTCACGTACGGACAGTTCGGCACGGTCCTCGTGCTGCAGTCCTGGCTCGTCGGCGTCGGCTTCGTGGTCTACGGCGCCGCCCTCGTCGGGCGCCTCATCCACGAACACCTGGTCCTGCGCCACATCGACCGGCTTCCGGCCGAGCTGCCGGACGACCACGTGTGACGCCATGTCCACCCGGGCCCGCCCGCCGACGTCGCGTACCGGACGGGCCCGGTGGCTCCGTGATCACACGATCCGGTGGACATGATCACGGAGCGCGGGGACAGCATGCCGTGGCCGGTTGGATGGAGGTGATCCACCCGGTCCGTCGAAAGAGAGCTGACCCATGGCGAACACCTGGCTGCCGCCCGCCGAGTACATCGCGACGCTGCCGAGGGCGACGGCGTACGCCTGCCTGTACTTCACCGACACCGACGGCCGGCCCTTCCAGCTGCGCGCCACCTACAGCACCGAGCTGTGGCAGTGGCCCGGCGGCAACATGGACCCGGGGGAGACGCCGTGGCAGACCGCGGTCCGCGAGTGCCACGAGGAGACCGGGATCGTCTTCGAGGGCGAGCCGAGGCTCCTCGGCACCCATTTCGTCTCCGACCGGGGTGAGGAGTGGCCCGCCAACCACATCGGATTCATCTTCGACGGCGGCGTCCTGACGGACGAACAGCTCGCCGGAGTCGTCCTCGACCCGGACGAGCACAGCGAGTTCCGCATCCGCAGCCTCGCCGAGTGGGAGCGGGAGATGTCGCCGGTGAGCTTCGCCCGGCTCGCCGAGATCGACCGCGCGCGGCGGGACGGCACGACCGTGTACGTGGAGACGGGCGTCGACCTCTGAGAACGGACTGCCCGGCGGGGGCGCAGAGGTACGGCCCCGCCGGGCGTCCTCCCTCAGGCCCGGCAGCCGGCCGGGTGGTTGATGTCGATCACGAGGCGCTCGGGGGAGTGGAGCGTTCGGACCTTGTAGACGGGCTTGGTGTCGAAGGCCGCCCCGATGCTGACCACACCCTCGAAGTCGCCGGTGAGGGCGACGCCCTTGAGCGTCGGCAGATAGATCTTCAGGAGCCGGGGGCCCTGGTAGACGGACCGGCCGGACTCGTCGTGAGCGGCGGCGGGGGAGAGCCTGATCTCCAGGAAGTACTTTCCCGCGAGCGGAACCCGCTGGCCCGAGCCGTCGTAGTGGAGTGCCGAGGCCGGGGTCACGGTGACCGGGGGCATCGCACCCCGGATGTCGATGACGAGCCGGTCGAAGGTGGCGTGCCCGCCCCAGCGGGCGTCGACCACAAGCGCGGTCGAGGGCGGGGCCGTCGCCCCTGACCGCTCCGTGGAGGCGCCGGCGGGGATCGTGGCACCGATCCCGGCGGCCAGAACGATGCCGGCGGCCATGGCCGCGAGGCTCTGACGGTGAAGCATGACGTCCCCCATTTCTGTTGCTGTGGGGACTGTGGTGTCACTGGGGAAGACATCCACCACAACCATACGGTTGCAATGGTTTGGTATGAATTATGGCGATAGGAAGTATGCGTTCTGTTCACCTGGGTCGCGGACCGTAACCCCTCGGCTTCTCGACAGTTGACCAGGGCATGAAGAAGCGCAGCATGCTCGCCATCGCCTCCCTCGCCGCCGGTGTCGTCACGGCCCTCGTCACCCCGCCGCCGCACGCCTCCGCGGCCGACCACGGCGCGACCGGCACCACCGGTCTCCTGCAGAACGACAATCCGGTCGGCCCCCTCCTGGACGAGGCCGCCCCGCTCGTGACCGATGCCGTCCCCCAGGCGCCGGACGCCGGCGGACTGGTGTGACCCTCCGAAGGGCAGCCCGTGCGCGCACAGCGTGAGCGGGAATGACAGGATGTCCCCATGAGCAACAACGTTTACTTCGACATCACGATCAACGACGAGCCCGCGGGCCGCATCGTCTTCAAGCTGTTCGACGACGTGGTCCCGAAGACGACGAAGAACTTCCGTGAGCTCGCCACCGGCGAGCACGGCTTCGGCTACGCCGGCTCCCCGTTCCACCGCGTCATCCCCGAGTTCATGCTCCAGGGTGGCGACTTCACCAACCAGAACGGCACCGGCGGCAAGAGCATCTACGGTGAGAAGTTCGCCGACGAGAACTTCGACCTCAAGCACGACCGGCCGTACCTGCTGTCGATGGCGAACGCGGGCCGCAACACCAACGGCTCCCAGTTCTTCATCACCACGGTCCTGACCCCGTGGCTCGACGGCAAGCACGTCGTCTTCGGTGAGGTCGTCGAGGGCCAGGACCTGGTCAAGAAGATCGAGTCCCTCGGCTCCCGCTCCGGCGCGACCAGCGCCAAGATCGCCGTCGCCGCGTCCGGCGTCGTCGAGGCCTGAGCCGTACCGATTCCGTACGACCGCCCCCGCAGAACACCACGCGGGGGCGGTCGACCGTTTCCGGCGGGCACCGCCGTGGCCGAGGCGCCTTCGCTGCCGTCGCCTATCCGGATGCGGGCCCTTCTGACCTGCCCGTACGGTCGGAGGTCATGGGAAGCACACCGTGGCGCGGCGGGCGTTTCATGGCACACGAGGAACCCGAGCAGGTCGCTGCCGCACTGCGCACCATCTTCCGCCCGTTGAGGTGAGCACGGTGCGCGAGGACCGGTGCCACGGCCAGGGTCAGTCCCGGTCCACGGCCAGGGCGCGCGCCAACGCCTCCGCGAACCCGTCCGGATTGTCGAGCATCAGGTTGTGTCCGGCCTTGGCGACCTCGAACACCGGGACACCGAGCGCGCGCATCCGCTCGGCGTCCGCGTCCGGGAGGCTGTACTCGCCGACCATGAACGCGCACGGCAGGTCGAGCCCGGCCAGCAGCTCGCCCTCCGGCGGCGAGGCACCTTCGACCAGCGCGACAGCGCTGCGGTGCACCGCGAGCGGATCGGCCAGGCGCAACCGTGCCGCGTAGTCGGGCCGGTCCACGGAGGCCACCATCCGCGCGAAGCCGTCCCGGACGAAGGACTCCTCGTCCTGGGCGGCGACCGGCGTGCTGAACGCACCTCCGCCGGGATACAGATTCGGCTCCGCCACCACGAGCCGGCCGACCAGGTCCGGCCGGGACGCCGCCAGCCGGACGGCCACCGCCCCGCCCATCGAGTGCCCGACCAACTCCACGCCCGCCGCGCCCCGATGCTCCAGGATCCGCGCCACGACGGCGGCCTGCGCCGCCATGCCGTAACCGAAGTCCCGGGGCCGGTCGCTCAGTCCATAGCCGAGCAGGTCCACGAGCAGCGCGGAACCGCCCCGCAGCGCGGGATGCGTCGCGACATGGGCGAAGTCGGACGCCCCCGTGCATCCGAGGCCGTGCAGGAAGACCCGAACGGGCCCCTCCCCGGGCAGCTCGATCCATCTGATGTGCGCCCGCACGTCCGCAAGGAACAACTCCCGCACGACCGACCCCCGTACCGTCCTTCTCGTACCGACCCGATCACCCTACGGGGCGGCACCGACAATGCCGCCTCAGGACTCCTCGCCGCCCTCCCCGTACCGGCGCTCGAACTTCGCGACCCGCCCCTCGGTGTCCACCGTCCGCGCCTTGCCCGTGTAGAACGGGTGGCTCTCGGAGGAGATCTCGACATCGACCACGGGATAGGTGTTGCCGTCGTCCCACTCGATGGTCTGCTCGCTCGTCGCCGTGGACCGGGTGAGGAAGGCGAACCCGGCGGTGCGGTCGCGGAAGACCACGGGGCGGTACTCCGGCTGCTTGTCCTGCTGCACACGTCCTCCTCGGGCTGCCCTGTCTGATGTCCCCAGCCTCTCCGCCCCCGGCCCGGCCGACCAGTGCCACGGGCCGACCGGGTGAGGGCGCCCGGCCGGGGACGGCGGCCGCCGTCGGTCTGGCGACCGCTCAGTCCGTCCAGCGGGCCGCGAGCAGAACGGCGATGTCGTCCGGGCGGTCCGTGGCCTGCCGCGCGTCGCGGATCAGCCGGTCCGCCGTCTCCGTAAGGGGGATCGCGCCCGTGACGGCGAAGGTACGGCGCAGCCACTCGACCCCCTCGTCGATGTCCCGGCCCGGACGCTCCACGAGACCGTCCGTGTACAGGGCGAGGACCGCCCCCGGCTCCAGGTGCAGTTCGGTGACCGGATACGTGGCCTCGGTGTCGATCCCCAGGACCAGACCGCCCGCCAGCTCCAGGACCTCGGTCGTCCCGTCCGGGCGCCGCAGCAGCGGCTGGGGATGCCCTGCCCGGACGGCCTTGACCACACCCCTCGCCGGGTCGAGCTCCATGTAGCAGCAACTGGCGAACTGCCCGGGATCGAGGTCGATCAGCAGCCGGTTGGTGCCCTTCAGCACGTCCTCCGGGGACTGGCTGCCGAGCGCGAAGGCCCGAACCGCGCTGCGCAATTGCCCCATCGTCGCCGCGGCGGCGACACCGTGGCCCTGGACGTCGCCGACCACCAGGGCCAGCAGCCCCCGCCCGGTCTCGATGACGTCGTACCAGTCGCCGCCCACGTCCATGCCCTTCGTTCCGGGCAGATAGCGCGCCACCGTGTCCACGTGGTCGAGGACCGGTAGCCGCGTCGGGAGCAGCGCGTCCTGGAGCCCGCGGGCGAGGGCGGACTCGCTGTCGTACCGCCGGGCACGCTCCAGGGCCTGCGCGATCAGCCCGGCCAGCGCGGTCAGGACCGTACGCTCCTCCGGACTGAAGCCGCGCGG
The DNA here is from genome assembly GCF_042902595.1 of Streptomyces sp. NPDC012508. Lineage (NCBI taxonomy): Bacteria > Bacillati > Actinomycetota > Actinomycetes > Kitasatosporales > Streptomycetaceae > Streptomyces > Streptomyces sp. NPDC012508. The sequence goes on along the minus strand of NZ_JBIBEO010000002.1, from coordinate 394,691 downwards.
CCGGTCGAAGCCGAGGATGCACGAGCCGACCGGCCGGCCCGAGGCGATGAGCGGCAGAAAGGCCCGTGCACCGGTGAGTGCGTCCAGGGGGAGGTCCGGATAGGCCTGGGACATCTGCTCGATCGACTCGAAGAACAGCGGCCGGCCGGTGGTGAGCGCCTCGACGCCCGGCAGCTGGGCGTCGAGACCCACTCCGTCGAAGGGCTCCAGGAATCCGGCCGGGAACCCGGTCTCCCACGCGAGATAGAGATGACGATCGCTCAGCAGATAGATCGCCAGCTGCCGCCCGCCGAACGCGGGCAGCAGCTCGTCGGTGACCACCGCCGACACCTGGCGCGCCGTCACCGCCTCGGTCAGCGCGATGGCGAGCGCCACCGGCCGGTACAGCGCCGACGCCCGGTCCGCCGGTGAGCCGAGCCCTGTGTCCGGCTGGACGACGGAGCTCGGCTGGTAGGCGGGGTCGCTCTGGGGGAGCAGCACCACCGTGACGCCGTCGTGGCCCGGGTAGAGCGAGACCGATAGCCATTCGTCGTCGGTTGTGTGGGCCAGGAAGTGCACGGGCTCGTCGGAGAGCAGTGCCGCGCGCAGATTCTCCTCGTACGCGGGATTGCCGAACCACGGCAGGGCCTCCCACACGCTCCGCCCGGCGAGTGACGCACGGGGCCGGCCGAGCAGCGCCTCGGTGAGATGGTTCACGTACGTGATCCGGCCCAGGCGGTCGATGGCGATGATGGCCCGTGGCAGCCGGTCGGTGGCGTCGGAGCCGACCAGGCCGGTACCCAGGTCGACGAGGGAGCCCTTCAGCCGCCCTGGACGGTCGCCCGCGGCGCGGGCGGAGACCTCCAGGAGGTGGAGCCCGCCGTCGGGCCCCTTGAGCCGGATCCGGCGTGCCACCTGCGCACCCGACTCGGCCGCGCGGCGGGCCATGGTCCACAGCGCGTAACTGTCCTCGGGAGCGAGGCGCGCGGTCAGCGCCTCCATGGTCCCGGGGAACGGGTCGTCGGCGCTCTCACCGATGATCGCCCGCAGCCCGGCGTCGGCGCTGACGGTTCCGCTGGTCAGGTCCCAGTCGAAGTAGCCGATGCGGACGGGCTTCGTGCCGCCCGAGGGGAGCTGGACGCACACGGGCTCCTCGGGCCATTCGACGACGGTGCCGCTCTCGGAGAGCTCCATCAGGATGTCCCCGAGGCGGCGCGCCTCCCGTGCCATCCGCATCCGGTCCCGGGTGTTCACCGGCACGCCGGGGCTCGGCGTGCGGAGCACCACGAGCACCCCGAAGCGTTCCCGGCCGCTGACGATCGGCGCGTACAGGGAGGCGAAGGGGAAGGGGAGGCTCGCCACGAGCTGCGGGAACTGGCGCATCGCCTCCTCGACGTCGGCGAGGTGCACCGGCTGGCCCGACCGGTGGGCCTCGGCCACCGGGAAGGGGCGGTTCACATGCATCCGCCACCAGGGCCGGAACAGCTGGCCGGGGAGCCCGGCGAGCACCGCCATCCGGAGCAGGTCCGGCGTCCCGGAACGCAGATAGACGGCGCCGGCGTAACCGCCGACCGCCTCGATCGACCGCAGCGCGCCCTCGGCCAGAACCAGGGGCAGGGCGTCGAGCAGCCGCCCGTCGGTCTCCACGTTCCCAGGAACGTCCCCGGTCCGGGCCGACGGGGCGGGGCCGGCCTCGCGGTGCGACGTCACACAGCCAGCATGCTCCCGGGCCGTGCGGCCCCGCATCTCGGGTGGTCGCACGGCGCCTCGCCCCGGTCACGCCGGGTCACGCCTCTGTGCGGACCTCGCGGTCTGCGCGACCATGGGCGGAGAGAGGCAGGTGGCATGGACGGGTCCGTGATGACCGCGGTGACAGCCGCCGCGGCGCTGGTCTGCCGCGCCGCTGTGCTCGAGATGCGTACACCCGGCGCCGGCCGCCGCGCCTGGGCCTTCGCAACCGACCGGCGGGCGCTGGGCGCCGGGGCGGGCGCGGCGCTCGCGCTCGGAGCCGTCGGAGGGGCCACGGTCGGCGGCGCGGCGACGCTGGTGTGGGCGGGCCTGGCCGGGGTGCTCGTCGCCTCCGTGACGGCGGAGCGGCAGGGCCCACCCGGAGAGTGAACGCGCGGCCGGTCCGGGTAGGTTCGGGGCACGCGACGGATCTTGACGAGGAGCAGCACCCGTGACCACCGACCCGCGCATCTCGCCGCCCCACTTCGGCAGCGAACGAGAAACCCTCCGCGCCTTTCTCGACTACCAGCGCGCGACGCTCGCCATGAAGTGCGAGGGGCTCGACGACGAGCAGCTGAAGGACACGTCGATGCCGCCGTCCACGCTGTCGCTGCTCGGCCTCGTCCGGCACATGGCCGAGGTGGAACGCGCCTGGTTCCGCCGGGTCTTCGAGGACGGCGAGGCACCGATGGTCTGGTCGGACAAGATCGACTTCCAGGCCGCCTACGACGCGAGCCGGTCGACCCGCGCCGAAGCCTTCGCCGCCTGGGAGGCCGAGGTCGAGACCTCCCGGCGGATCGAGCGTGAGGCCGCCTCCCTGGAGCTGGCGGGACACCAGCCGCGCTGGGGCGAGAACGTGTCCCTGCGGATGGTGATGGTGCACGTCCTGCTCGAGTACGGCCGCCACAACGGGCACGCGGACTTCCTCCGCGAGGGCGTCGACGGAACCGTCGGCGCCTGAGCTGGCACCGGCTCTCGGCCGGTGGGAGCCTGGCAGGAGGGGCCCGATCGGCCGAGGAGCGACGATGGGCACAGCCCCCGCGGCGCGGATGGACGAGGCGGCATTCCAGGAGCTGGAGCTGTCCTTCTCCGGCAGGCTCGTCCGCCCCGGCGACCCCGCCTACAACGAGGCCCGGAGAATCTGGAACGGATCCATCAGCAAGTTCCCCGCCCTCATCGCGTACTGCACCGGAGTCGCCGACGTCGCCGCAGCGCTGGAGAGCGCGACGCGCAGTGGGCTGCCTGTCGCGGTACGGAGCGGGGGCCACAGCTTCCCCGGCCAGTCACTGGCCGACGGCGGCCTCGTCATCGACCTGTCGGCCATGAACGGCATCCGCGTCGATCCGGTGAACCGCACGGTCAGGGCCCAGGCAGGCGTCCTGCTCGGGGCGCTCGACCGCGAGACGCAGCACTTCGGGATGGCCGTGCCCGCGGGCATCGTGACGCACACCGGCCTCGCCGGGCTCACCCTCGGCGGTGGTATCGGCTGGCTGATGCGCAAGTACGGACTCACCGTCGACCAGCTGCTCTCCGCCGACATGGTCACCGCCGACGGCACCTTCCTCACGGCGAGCGAGAACCACGAGCCCGAACTCTTCTGGGGCCTGCGCGGCGCCGGCACCAACTTCGGCGTCGTCACCGAGTTCGAGTTCCGGCTCAACCCCGTGGGACCCACCGTGCTCGCCGGACCGATCCTCTGGCCCCTGGAAGAGGCGCCGCACGTGCTCGCCTTCTACCGCGAGTGGATCACCGACGTCCCCGACGAGCTGACCACCATCGTCGTCCACCGCAAGGCCCCGCCCCTCCCGGCGATCCCGCCCGAACTGCACGGCAGGCCCGTCATCGCGGTGATCAGCTGCTACGCCGGCGACATCGAAGCCGGCCGGCGGGTTCTCCGCCCGCTGCGGAGTTTCGGGACGCCGCTCCTCGACTTGTGCGCGCCCAAGCCGTTCCTCCAGCACCAGTCCATGTTCGACCCGTCGTTCCGCCCCGGCTGGTGGTACTACGTGCGCTCCTGCGACATCGAGCGGCTCGACGACGAGGTCATCGGCATCAGCGCGGCCCACGCCCTGCGGCTCAGGTCCCCGCTCTCGACGTGCAACATCTTCCACCTGGGTGGTGCGGTCGCCCGCGTGGGTGAGGACGAGACCGCGTGCAGCGGACGGGGCGTGGGCCACACGTTCAACATCAACGGCAACTGCTTCGACGCCGAGGGCTTCGACGACGAGCGGGCCTGGGCGCGTGCGTGGTGGTCCGCGCTGGAGCCGTACCACGCGGGCGTCTACGTCAACTTCCTCATGGACGAGGGAGCGGCCCGCGTCGAGCAGGCGTACGGGGCCGACAAGCTCCGGCGGCTGCGCGCCCTCAAACGCGAGTACGACCCGGGGAACGTCTTCCGCTCGAACCAGAACATCGCCCCGGCGGCCTGACCTGACGGTCGCGACCGGGCGAGTGTCAGTGCCGGGTGCGATGCTGCCGGGTATGGACGAGCTGATGAGAGGGCGTGTGTACGGCGCCGACCATGACGATCCCCACCCCGGCCCCAGACCCGGGCACGTCTACCGCGAACTGGTGGCGGGTCCCCTGGACGGACTCCTGCTCGACGTCACCGGATGGACCGCGCGACAGCTCGAGGAGGGGGCCGCCCTGGCCACGGAGATCGGCTCCTACGGCCCGGGCGGCCACGCCCGCTACGGGCCGCGCGAGGGCGACGCCGTGCACTGGGACTGGGAGGGCGACACCCGCTAGTCACGACCTTCGGGCCAGGGGAAGCCGAGCGCTTCCGCGTCCTCCCGGCTGCCGCCCCTGACCTGTGCGAACGTCTTCGGATCGGTCGTTTCCAGACGCGTCAGGGTGGCCGCCGCCCGGGCCTCCGGGGGTGTGCCGTCGTCGGGCAGACTCCAGAAGAACTGCAGCCACGGTCCGTCCACGTCCCGCTGTCCCTCCGCGAGGCCCGGCCAGAACGTGAAGGACACGACCGTGGTGTCCGGATCGTGGTAATCGGTTCCCACCCACCCGAACCGCGCGTCCCAGCGCGTCAGGAGGTCCGGCCTGTCGCGCAGGCCCGCGGCGAGGAGGCGGGCCGTGATACGGGCCGGCCACGCCCAGGAGTGGTCGTTCTCGGCGCGTGCGATCTCGGCGTCGTAGGCAGGGGCATCGAATCGGTACGCGGGCAGTTCTGGTTGTCCGCGTCGCCCGGACTGCGTGCGGCGCCAGTCCCGCCACACGACGTGGTCCCCGTCCCGCTGCACGGTGACGTACAGCGCCCCGCAGCAGCCCTCGGTGCAGTACGCCTCGGCGAGTTGGACCTCCCGTGGCTCGGCCGTCGCCCGCAGACGTCCACTGTCGAGCAGTTCCTCCGGAGCGTTTCCGGGTCCGAGACCGAACGCTGCCGGTACGACCGGCCGCCCGTCAACCAGCAAGCGGGTCTCGGCGACGTCCGGATCGGCGGGGTCGCGTACGGCGACCTCCACCCGGAGCCGGGGCGCGTCGGCCGTGGAGTGGCCGAAGGGCTGCCGTGCCGTGCGCCGGATCCAGTGGGCGCGGCGGCGCTCGGCGAGGTCGTCGGGCTCGTGGTCGGCGACGGCCGCCCACCCGGGTGAGTGCAGCAGGGACTCCAGGTCAGTCAGGAGGGCCTCGCGTCGGCCCGGCGGCCAGGGAAGCAGATGGCTGGGACCGCTGTGCAGATCGAGGGCGAGCGAGAGCAGGGTCGCGCAGTGGTCCAGAGTCGGGGGCAGCAGGGCGGCCCGAGCGACGACGGCCTCGTAGGCGGCGACGGCGTCGTCGTCGTACGAGAGGATCTCCGGGCGGTAGTCACGCTGGCTCGTCATCCGCGACAGCAGCCATCCTGCCTGGGCCAGAACGCCGACGTCGATCGGGTCCTCGCGCAGGACATCGGTGAGCCGTACGGCCTCCGCGATCCTGCGGGCGGTCTCCGGCCCCACGGTCCGCGGGCTTCTGGGAATCGTCGTGAGCCGGGCGCGGGCGGCACCGGCGTCACCGGCCGCGAGGGCGTCGACCACGGGGCGCAGTTCGCTGTCGTCGACATACACGGAGAGCCACACGAGGGCGGCCGCAGCGCGGTCGAGGGGAGAGAGTGCCTCCACGGCATAGCCCGTGAAGTCCCGGAGCAGGCCGAGCGTGCGGAGGTACGGGATGTCCTCAGGCTCGCCGAGCCGGGCCAGGAGACCGAGGCCGAGACACACGGCCACGCCGCTGGTGCCCACACGGGTCAGTCGGCGGCCGAGCGCCCGTGCGGCCGCCTCGTCCTCCAGGGGCAGATCGGCGAGGGCCCAGCGGATGTGATGGTCTCGTACGCCCAGCTCGTCCAGGCGGCGCTGCACCTCGTCGGCGGCGCGCACGGGGTCCGGGTCGGTCAGGAAGGGGGTGATGGCGTCCACGGCGGTCCGACGCGCATTCCGTCGGTCGAGTGGAGGGCGCGGCAGGGGCGGCCGGTCGGGGGAAGGGTAACCGCCTTCGGGGAGACGGCCGTCGGGCTCCGCGCGATACAGGCGCAGGGCGTAGTGGTACAGGGAGGGCCGAGGCGTGAGCGCGCCGCGCTCGTCCGGGGCGCTCACAGGGCGGAGTGAGACTCGATTCCGTAGGTCATGCGGGGGATCCTGCCAGGCCGGGCCGTTCGCACGCGAGTGAATTGACCGGGCCGCGGGATCACTTGCCGCTGTCCTCCGCGAGCGTGTGCGCGACGAGGGCGTTGGCGTGGCCGTGTCCGAGGCCGTGCTCGGTTTTCAGCCAGGAGACGAGCTCCATGTGCTTGGTCAGCGGCGACGACCGGATCAGCTCCTTCCACTCGGCGACCGGGCGGCCGTACTTCTTCTCGATCGAGGGGAAGTAGCTCGCGGGGCCCTTCACTGCGTCAGCCATGGCGTCCTGTTCCTGTCCTGTCGCTGCGGTGTGTTCTTGTACGTAAGACCGGACGGGCCCAGTGAAGTGATCGGTTGAGCCGTGTGACGTGAGTCATAGGAGGGAGTGGCGCCGGCCGGAGCTCCGCACTCCGGCCGGCGCCCGGGTGTCAGAGCGCCGGGTGGGCGTTCTTCAGCAGCTCCTGGAACTGGGCCGAGAACCACTTCCCGGACAGCGGCGCGTCCCCCAGCGCGCCCGACATGCTGTTGCCGTTACGGGCGTTGCCCGTGTACGTCGGGTCGCACATGCGGTCGAAGCCCTTGCCCTCGTCGTTCGGGATCTCCTTGCTCGCACCGTCCGACTCACCCGGCGGCTTCATCCAGACGTATGCGTCGATCCCGGCGGCCGGAGCCGCCTGCGGCCGCTCGCCGAGGCCCGCGCCGGACTGGTTGCACCAGTTCCCGAGGTGGATGCGCCGGTCGTAACGACCGCCGTCGACATAGGTGTCGACGTCCGTCAGTGCGCCGGGTCCGGACGGACGTGCCGTGCCGCCCCAGCCGTTGCGGGAGGTGTCGATCAGCATGCCGAGGTTGGTGTCGAAGCCGAGCGAGACGAGCTTGGCCCGCATCGCCTGGGCGTACGACAGCTCGTCGGTGTACCGGTTCCAGTCCACCCACTTCGACTGGCGCACCGACACCCCGTTGACGGAGTCGTCGATCCTGAAGTGGTTCTCCTTCAGCGCGCTGTAGTTGGCCGTGTTGACGATGAAGCCGTGCACCTTGGCGAGCGTTGAGCCCTCGGCCTGTGCGGCCGTCCTGAAGAGCTCGGCGGAGGCGCCGAAGTTGTCGTCCCAGCCGAGCCAGCCGTGGTGGCCCGCGTCCACGTAGTTGTAGACGTTGGCGATCGAACCCAGCTTGTTCAGCGCGTAGCCCACGCCCTTGACGTAGTTGCCGTTGGCCTTCATCACATCGCAGTTGGCGGTGGCCGTCGGGCGGCCCGACACGTTGGTCACCAGGTTCGGCAGCGAGTCGATCTCGACCGTCGTGACGATCCGCAGGCCCGCGTACTTCGGGTCGGCCAGGATCGCGGCGATGGGGTCGATGTACTGGGTCTTGTACCGGTCGATCTCGGTCGGGCCCAGTTCGCCGTTGGAGGCGAGCGCGGCGCAGTCCCGGCCCGGCAGGTTGTAGATCACCAGCTGGACGACGAGCTCGCCGCCGCCCTTCTGCGTCAGTGCCTCGTCGAGGTGGTCACGCAGCCCCATGCCGCCGTTCACGCCCGCGATGGCGGCCGCACGGTCCAGCCAGACACCGGTCGGCTGGTTCGAGACCTTGGTGCCGCCCGGCTCTGCCGCCGCCTTGGCCGCCCACTCAGGATTCACGTACACCTTGGCGCCGGCGTACGGGTTGTCGGCCTTGGAGCCGGCCGGCGGCGGCGTGGTCGGGGGAGTGGTCGGCGGGGTCGTCGGCGGCTGGGTGGCGCCGTTGCAGACGACTCCGTTGAGCGTGAAGGTCGCCGGGACGGCGTTCGTGCCGGTGTGGGAGCCGTTGAAACCGAAAGAGGTCGAACCACCCGTGGCCAGGCTGCCGTTGTACGAGAGGTTCCTGGCGCTCACGGCGGCGCCGGACTGGGTGAGCGTCGCGTTCCAGCCCTGGGTGACCTGCTGGCCGTTCGCGTAGGACCACTCCAGGGTCCAGGAGCTGAGCGGGTCACCGGTGTTGGTGACGATGACGTTCGCCCCGAAGCCGGTGTTCCACTGGTTCGTGACCTGGTAGTCGACCCGGCAGCCGGCCGCGGCTGCCCCGGCCGTGCTGCTCATGACGGTGGCGGTGGCGCCGGTGGCCGTGATCAGCCCGATCGCCGCCAGCAGGGCGGTGCGGCTCGTCGTGCCGCCGGCTGTACGGCTGAGGTTGCGGCTCATGTCGTGGTGTGCCTTTCAGTTCAGGGCGCGCAGATGATCGCGCAGCCCGGTGCCGAATGCGGTGGGTGTGCCGTCGTACGAGGTGATCAGGGCCGGCCCGGAGGAGCAGTTCCAGGTGTTCCAGGTCCAGCCGAGATACGAGAGCCCGCGGTCGTCGAACCACTTCATGACGCGGTCGATGAACGCGTGGCCGCAGGTGTTCTCGCCGATCTCGCCCGCGACGAGGGGAACCTGCGCGGCGACCGGGGCGAGCGTGCGGTCCCAGCACGTCTCGTCGGAGCAGGTGTTGAAGTTGTAGACGTGCCAGGCGGCGGCCAGATTGCCCGCCGGGTCGGTGGGACGGTGCGCGAGCCACTGGCTCAGATCGTTGGAGTACGCGACGCCCGGCACGAGTACGAGGTTGCGGGCGCCGGTCGCACGGACGGCGTCCAGGAGGTCCTGCATGCCGGCGACCTCGTAGCCGATGCCCGGGCAGATGCCACCGTCGCGCCAGCAGCTCCAGGCCTGAGCCGCGGTGGAGGTCGCCCGGTCGGGATAGGGCTCGTTGAAGAGGTCGAACACGACCCGGCGGTCGTTCTTGAAGGTGTCGGCGACCGAGGTCCAGAAGGCCGGCGTGTACCGGGCGTTCGGCATCGGCTTCTGGCAGGAGGCGTGGACGTCGGAACAGCCCGCCGAATGACCGGTGTACAGCCCGTGGGTCCAGTGCAGTTCGACGACCGGGGTCATGCCGTGCGCGAGCACGCGCTCGACGAGCCCCTTCACGGCGTCGATGTAGTGCGCGCCCCGGTACTCGGGCTTGATGTTCTCCAGGCCCAGCCAGCACTCCTCGTTGAGCGGGATGCGAACGGTGTTGGCCTCCCAGTCCGCGATGGCGCGGACGGACGCGTCGTCGACCGGGCCGTCGAAGATGCCATGGCCCTGGACGCACATGAACTCGCCCCCCGAGCGGTTGACGCCGAGCAGTCGGCGGGTCGCGCCGTTCTGGTCGGTGAGCCGGGTGCCGGCGACGCTCAGCTCGGGCGCGCCGGAGACGGGGTCGGGCGGGCCGGTGGGATCGGTGGGGGTGGGAGTCGGGGTCGGGGTCGGGGTGGGAGTCGGGGTTGGGGTGGGGGTGGGAGTGGGCGTCGGGGTCGGCCCCGGGGCGACGTTGCAGGGCGTCCCGTTGAGCGTGAAGGACGTGGGGGCGGTGTTGGCGCCCGACCAGGAGGCGATGAACCCGGCCGTGACGCCGGCGCCCGTGCCGAGGGCACCGTTCCAGCTCTCGTTGACGGCCGTGGCCGTCGCGCCGGACTGGGACCACCTGGCGCCCCAGCCCTGACCCACCTTCTGGCCGGCCGGGAAGTCGAAGCCGAGGCTCCAGCCGTTCAGCGGGGCACTGTTGTTGGTCACGGTGACGGAGCCCTGGAAGCCGTCGGTCCACTGGCCGACGACCCCGTACTTCACCGTGCAGAGAGGTGCGGCCACTGCTCCTGAGGCCGCACCGACGACGGCGAGAGCGGTGCTCGCCGTCGTGAGCGCCGCTCCCGCGAGCAGCGCCGACAGACGTGGGGGATGTCGCATGAGCGACTCCTTGCAGCGAGGGCACGTCCTCACGACGCGCCGACTGACGGAATCGCTCCCACTGGTGGAGCCAGACCGTAGCGTCAACTGGCGCCAAGCAAAAGAGGAGTTGACGAAGTCGTCCGACGGATGAGTTCGACTCTTCGGGCACCTTGACGCCTCTCCGTCGCTTCTGCATTGTGGGAGCGCTCCCACTGGTTCAGAGCTTGTGCCCATGCCTTCGCACGCCACCTCCCGAGCCGCGAGGAGAACCACTCGCATGCCACCAGGAAGATCACGCCGGCTGCTGACCGCGCTGGTCGCGGCGCTGTCCCTGCCCCTGGGCCTGACCGCCGTCAACGGCACCGCCGCCCACGCCGCGGCGGTGCGGTGCAGCGTCGACTACAGGACCAACGACTGGGGTTCGGGCTTCACCGCCGAGCTCACCCTCACCAACCGCGCCACCGCCCCGCTCGACGGCTGGACCCTGACCTACGCCTACAGCGGCGACCAGAAGCTCACCAACGGCTGGAGCGGCGCCTGGTCCCAGACGGGGAAGACCGTCACCGTCGCCCACGCGGACTGGAACAGGACGATCGCGGCCGGCGGAGCCGTCACGACCGGCGCCCAGTTCACGTACAGCGGCACCAACACCGCCCCGACCACCTTCGCCGTCAACGGCACCCCCTGTACCGGCGCCCACCAGCCACCCGTCGCCGTGCTCACCAGCCCCGCCCCCGGGGCCGTCTTCACCGCGGGTGACCCGGTCCCGCTCGCCGCCACGGCGGCCGCCGCCGACCAGGCCGCCATCGACAAGGTCGAGTTCTACAGCGACACCACCCTGCTCGGCACGGACACCACCGCCCCCTTCACCCTCGGTGCCACCGGCCTCGCCGCAGGCCCCCACTCGCTCTACGCCAAGGCGTACGACAGCCTCGGCTCCTCCGCCGAGTCGGCCCCGGTCGGGATCACCGTGGCCGCCGCACCCGCCCTCGTCGCCACCCCCGTCCAGTTCGGGGTACGCCAGGGCGCGACCGGCACCTTCGACCTGAAGCTCTCCACCCAGCCGTCGGCCGACGTCGCCGTGAGCGTCGCCCGCACCTCGGGCAACAGCAACCTCACGGCCACCCCAGGCAGCCTCACCTTCACCCCGGCGAACTGGAACACCGCCCAGAAGGTGACCGTCGCCGCGGCGGCCACCGGCACCGGCTCGGCCGTCTTCACCGCGACCGCCCCCGGCCACACCAGGACCGAGGTCACCGTCGCCCAGCTGGCCGCCGGCTCCACGTACGACGCCCGTTTCCTCGACCTCCACGGGAAGATCACCAACCCGGCCAACGGCTACTTCTCACCGGAGGGCGTCCCGTATCACGCCGTCGAGACGCTCATCGTCGAGGCCCCCGACCACGGGCACGAGACGACCTCGGAGGCGTACAGCTATCTGATCTGGCTCCAGGCGATGTACGGGAAGATCACCGGCGACTGGACGAGGTTCAACGGTGCGTGGGACACCATGGAGAAGTTCATGATCCCCACCCATGCCGACCAGCCCACGACCGGTACCTACAACGCTTCCAAGCCCGCCACCTACGCCCCCGAGCACGACCTGCCCTCGCAGTACCCCGCGCGGCTCGACTCCGGAGTCACCGCGGGCGCCGACCCGATCGCCGCCGAACTGAAGAGCGCCTACGGCACCGACGACATCTACGGCATGCACTGGCTCCAGGACGTCGACAACGTGTACGGCTACGGCAACGAGCCCGGGAAGTGCTCCGCCGGACCGACGGCGACCGGACCCTCGTACATCAACACCTTCCAGCGCGGCCCCCAGGAGTCCGTCTGGGAGACCGTCCCGCACCCCACCTGCGACACCTTCGCCTTCGGCGGCCGGAACGGCTACCTCGACCTCTTCACGGGGGACGCCTCCTACGCCAGGCAGTGGAAGTTCACCAACGCCCCCGACGCCGACGCCCGCGCAGTCCAGGCCGCCTACTGGGCCGACATCTGGGCCAAGGAGCAGGGCAAGGGCGCGCAGGTCACCGCGACCGTCGCCAAGGCTGCGAAGATGGGCGACTACCTGCGGTACGCCATGTTCGACAAGTACTTCAAGAAGTCCGGCAACTGCGTCGGACCGACGGCCTGTCCGACCGGCACGGGCAAGGACAGCGCCCACTACCTGATGTCCTGGTACTACGCCTGGGGCGGCGCCACCGACACCAGCGCGGGCTGGTCCTGGCGCATCGGCTCCAGCCACGCCCACGGCGGCTACCAGAACCCGCTCGCCGCCTACGCGCTCAGCGAGTACGCCCCGCTCAAGCCCAAGTCGCCGACGGGCGCGGCGGACTGGGCGACCAGCCTCGACCGGCAACTGGAGTTCTACCGCTGGCTCCAGTCCGACGAGGGCGCCATCGCCGGCGGAGCGACCAACAGCTGGCAGGGCCGCTACGCACAGCCCCCGGCCGGCACCCCCACCTTCCACGGCCTCTTCTACGACGAGAAGCCCGTCTACCACGACCCGGCGTCCAACCAGTGGTTCGGCTTCCAGGCCTGGTCCATGGAGCGGGTCGCCGAGTACTACCGGCAGACCGGCGACGCGGCCGCCAGGACCGTGCTCGACAAGTGGGTCGGCTGGGCGCTGTCGAAGACCACGATCAACCCCGACGGCACCTACCGCATCCCCTCCACCCTCCAGTGGTCCGGAGCCCCCGACACCTGGAACGCCGCGAACCCGGGCGCCAACGCGGGCCTCCATGTCACCGTCGCCGACTACACCGACGACGTGGGCGTGGCGGCCGCCTACGCCAAGACCCTGACCTACTACGCCGCCAAGTCCGGCCACGCCGAGGCGAAACGGGTGGCGAAGGCACTCCTCGACGGCATGTGGACCCACCACCAGGACCCGCTGGGCATCGCCGTCCCGGAGACCCGCGCCGACTACAACCGCTTCGACGACCCCGTACACGTGCCGAGCGGCTGGACCGGCACCATGCCGAACGCCGACCCGGTGAACTCCTCGTCCACCTTCGCCTCGATCCGCTCCTTCTACCAGGACGACCCGGCCTGGCCGAAGATCGAGGCCTACCTGGCGGGCGGCACCGCGCCCGTCTTCACGTACCACCGGTTCTGGGCCCAGGCGGACATCGCCCTGGCCATGGGCGCGTACGCGGAGCTGCTCGAATAGCAGCGCCCCGCGGGAGGCAGCTCCGCGTACGACGAGGCCGGACGGACCCATGACCAGGTCCGTCCGGCCATCGGCCCTCTGCCAGCCCCACACCGTCCGACCGAGCCGGGGTTCGTGGGGGTCAGGCGTGGATGGGGGCGGGCCGCCAGTCCTCGAGGTACGCACTCCGCGTCGCCGACGCGGCTTCGTCCGGGGTGAGTTGGGGACGGCTCCCGGGATCGGTGATCGCTGCCCCCGGCCCGGTGTTGCGGTACTCGGCGAAACGCTGGGCCTGCCAGGGGTGGGCGTCTCGCATGTTCGCGTACGGCGCCACGGCGTCGATCCCCGGGCCGAGCAGGCTCTCGCGGACGACGAGCGACGGCCGGGCCGTCGTGTCCGAGCTGGGCACCCAGGGGCGGGCCAGTTTGTAGTACCCGTCCGGAGCCTCGCTGGTCACCCGGCAACGGGCCGCGAGGAACCCGTACGGGTTGGCGCCGGCGGTCGACGGGGCGAAGACGAAGCCGTGCGGGGCGCTCGCCAGGTCGGGACGCAGCAGGGTACGGAGGTGGCACTGCTCGAAGACCGCGCGCGCCCGACCGAAGACGAAGTCGACGTCACCCTCGACGTAGCAGTGCGCGAAGTACTGGCGGGCGACGGCGGGCAGGGACGTCGAGTCGGCGTACAGCGTGTCCTGATGGCCGAGGAACCGGCAGTGGAAGAACGCGGACCGGTCGCCCTGCACCTTGAGCGCGACCGCCTGCGTGCCGGGGTTCCCGGGCAGGTCGGAGCGGAGGAAGTCGTTGGCGAAGGTGATCCACCGCGCGGTGAAGCCCGCCGCCTGGACGGTGGTGGTCGCCGAACCGGACGTGCCGTAGGTGGTGCCGTCCGGACGGGTCGCACCGGCCGCGTTGTCGTACACCACGACGACCTCGCGCGGATCCTCGCTCGCCCCGATCCATGTCATCTCCGTGCGTGCGGCGCTGACGGACACGGTCTCCCAGTACGTACCCGGGGCGACGACCAGCGTCCAGCCGGGCCCGCCGGCCGCGTCCACCGCGGCCTGGACCGTGGTGTGGTCGCCGAGGCCGCGGGGGTGGACGTACAGGGTGCGTGCGGTGAGCCGGGCGGCAGGCGACCCGTACCGGCCGAACGGGCGACGGGATCCGGCCGACGCCGTGGCCGGTGCCAGGCCGAGGGAGAGCGCCGCGCCGGCGCCCGCCGTGAGCAGGACACGGCGACTGAGCGGATGCATGACGAAGCTCCGTTCGCGGGTGCTGGGGAAGGTGGAAAAGCGAGCGGGGGAGGCCGGGGCGGCGCGGCCGGACGGGAGGCCGTGATGGGGGCCGCCCCGGCCTCGGTCAGCGGAGTCTGCCCGCGCCCGCGCGGTGGTCGACCAGGCCCGGAACGGCCCGCGGGTTGTCGACGCGGCCGCGCAGCGTGGGCGTCCAGCCCGCGCCGTCACGCAGGACCTCGCCCGGGAATTCGGCGTTGTGCACGGCGAGGAGATCGACGGGCCGGCCGTTGACGAGGTTGCCCACGGTCGTGACCGGGGCGTCCTTCCACTTCTTGAGGATCGCGCCCACGCCGACACCCGCCGGCACGCTGAACGCGTTCTTCTCGGCGACGAGCTGCGACTCCTGGCCGATGCCGAGGCTGTACGCGTAACCCGTGGCCGGCACCACGAAGTGGTTGTTGTACGCGTCGACCTGGCCGAAGCGGACCCGTGGCGCCCGCTCGATCACGTTCCTGAACAGGTTGTGGTGCAGCGTGACCCGCAGCCTGCCGCGGTCGGTGGCGCCCGCGCTGTCGCTGTTGCCGATCATCAGCGTCTTGTCGTGGTCCGCGAAGACGTTCCAGGAGGCGGTGACCAGGTCGGCGCCGCGCACGATGTCCAGCTCGCCGTCGTGCTGCTGGTACACCTCGCCGTAGTACCTCGGCAGCGAACTGTCCGGGTGGGCACCGTCGGTGAAGGTGTTGTGGTCGATCCAGACGTGCGTCGAGCCGTACACGACCATGCTGTCGTACTCGGAGTTCCAGGCGCCCGTCGCTCCGTCGGTGGGGTCCCACTGCGGGAAGCAGTCGAGCGGGCTCTCGACGGTCAGATTGCGGATCACGACGTTGTCGACGCCCTGGATCTGCACGCTCCCGCCGACGATTCCGGCGTTCCTGCCGACGCCGATGACGGTGGTGTTGGCGGGGACGTACGCCTTGATCGCCTCGCCCTGTGCCTTCGCGGACGCCGCCCGCAGGTCCTCCTGCGGGCCGCTGACGACGGTGTCGAGGCCCCAGACGGCCGGGTCGTAGTCGGCGAGGTACCGCGAGAAGTCGTAGCCGGGGGCCTCGAACGCCGAGCAGCCCGCGGCCGTCGCGTTGAGGGTCCCCTTGACCCTGACGATCCTCGGCTCGGTGCCCGGGACGGCGAGGGCCGCCCGGAACTCCTCCCAGGTGGTGACGGTGAAGACCCGGGAGGCGACGGCCGCCGCGCCGCCGCTCGTCCCCGTGCCCGCCGATCCCCATCCGTCGCCGGCGGGCAGTGTCCGTCGGGCCGGGTCGGAGGCGCCGTGGGCGGTGGCGCCGTGTGCAGTGGCGCCGTGGGCGGTGGCGCTGTGGGCAAGGGAGGCCTGCGCGGTGGCCGGCCCCATCAGGCCGCCGGTGATGGCCAGGACGAGCGCGGTCGCTCCCGTCAGGCTCAGATGTCTGCGTCCACTCATGGTCGGTTCTCCTCAGGATGGGGGTCGGCGTCGGGCCAGGTGATCCACCCGGCGGGGATCTCCGCGTCGAGACGGCGGGTGTCGCGCGGCGCGAGCACCCGTGTCCGCAGCAGTTCGGCCGCGACCAGCCGGGCCACGGCGATCGCGCCGGGCGGGTTGAAGTGGGTGTTGTCCTGCTCGGCCGGCGTCCAGTTGAAGTACGTCTTGGTCGTCTCGGGGCCGAGCTCCTGCCACAGCGCCAGGGACAATTCCTGGATGTCGAGCAGAGCGACACCTGCCTGCTGTGCCACCGCCCTCATGGCCGCCGGATACTCCCCGAGCGTCCGCAGGGCCGTGGCGTCGGCGTCGAACCTGCGCCGCTCGACGGAGGTGGCGAGGACGGGCACCGCCCCGCGCTCCCGGGCACCGGCGACGTACCGCCGCAGATTGTCCTGGTAGCTGCTCCAGGGCTCGGTGTAGCGGGTCGGATCGGTGACCTTCTGGTCGTTGTGGGCGAACTGGATCAGCAGCAGGTCCCCGGGCCGGATCACCTTCAGGATCGCGTCGAGCCGGCCCTCGTCGAGGAAACTCTTCGTGCTGCGCCCGTTGACTGCGTGGTTGGCGACCGCGACGCCCTGGTGCAGGAAGAAGGGGAGTGCCATGCCCCACCCGGTCTCCGGCGCGGCGTCGGCGTACTTCTGGGCGGCGGTGGAGTCACCTGCGATGTGGAGCGTGCGCATGCGGGGGTGTCCTCGGGGAACGCGGGGGGAGGCCGCCGCGGCGGGCGCCGCGGCCAGGGCGAGCGCGAGGCCCGCCCCGGCCGCGAGCGCGCGGCGGCGCGTGGGCGCGGACGTCACTTCTTCTGCGACTTCCATTCGGCCTGCGCCGTGTTGAGCTGCTCGGCCAGGCTGTCGAGGAACTCCTTGGCCGTGGACTTCCCGAGCAGCACCTTCTGGAAGGCGGGCTCGTTGTCGGCCTTGGAGATGGTGTTCCAGTCGGGCAGGTAGTACGGCAGCTGCACGATGGTCGCCTCGCCGCTGAAGAGCACCTCGGCGGCGAGCTTCGTCGGCTCCGCCTTCTGGATCCAGGGGTCCTCGGCCGCTTCGGTGTTGGCCGGGATCGCGCCGGCCGACTCGTTCCACTTGCTGTTGGACTCGTGCGAGGCCGCGAACTCGATGAACTTCCAGGCCGCCGCCTTGTTCTTGCTGGAGGAGAAGAGCCCGAGGCCGTCGACCGGGTTGGAGACCTGTACCCGGGTGCCGTCGTCCGTCGTCGGGTTGGGGATGCCGCGGAACTTCTCGGTGCCCAGCGCCTTCACATGGTCCTTGTAGGAGCCCAGGTTGTGGTTGAGCATGCCGATCTCGCCGCTGTCCCACTGGGCGACCATCTTGGTGAAGTCGTTGTTGACGTCGGCCGCCGGGGTGTTCTTCTTGAACAGGGCCGCGTACTTCTCCAGGGCCGCGACGTTCTTCGGGTCGTTGACGGTCGTCCTGTCGCCGTCCCAGAAGGTCTTGATGCCGCTCTGGCCGTACATCGCGTCGAGCGCCTGGGCGATCGAGCCGGCGCCGCCGCGGATGGTGTAGCCGAACTTGTTCTTGTCCTTCGCGGTCAGCTTGTCGGCCGCCGCGTAGAACTTCGACCAGGTGGTGGGCTCCTCCAGACCGGCCGCCCGGAAGAGGTCGGTGCGGTAGTAGAGCACGCCGTTGCTGGCGGAAGTAGGGACGGTGTAGAGCTTGTCCTGTCCGCCCGCCGACTTGACGCTGTCGACCATGCCGGCGTTGAGCTTGCCCTTCAGCGCGCTGGACTCGACCCGCGCGTCGAGCGGCTCCAGGGCGTTCTGGGCGGCGATCCCGGCGAGCATGGCGGCGCCGACACCGCCCACGTCCGGGAGGCCACCGCCCTGGATGGCGGTGTCGTACTTCGACTGCACCTCGGTCGAGGCGATGCCGACGTACGTCACCTTGATGTCGGGGTTGGCCTTCTCGAAGTCCTTGATGATCTCCTTCCACACGTCGGTGCGGACACCGCCGTTGTTGTCCCAGAAGGTGATCTCTCCCTTGCCCGAACCCTCGTTGCCCTTGTCGCCGGCGGCGCCGCTGCCGTCGTCGCCGCAGGCGGTGACGGTCAGCGCGAGGACGGTGGTGAGGGCGAGGGCACCGGCGGCTCTGCGCCGCCCGTTGCGGAAGATGGTCATCGTCGGCTCTCTTCTCTCGGGGGAATGTCGTTCGGGGCAATGACGTTCGGGGAAACGCTGTTCGGCGTGATGCCGTTCGGGGTGATGCGGTTCGGCGTGATGCAGTTCGGGGTGATGCGGAACCTGGTGAAGACGGCCGTACCGGCGGGGCCCGTGCCCGGCGGAGCGGCGGCGAACAGTCCGATCAGGGCGCCCACCCACCGCCAGGGGGTGGCCGCGAAGACCTGGCCGGATTCGGTGAGCCCGTCCCCCGTGTCGTGCGAGAACCGGCAACGGGCACCCTCGCCGATCTCGACCCTGAGCCGGGCGCGGCCGTTCGGGGCGGGCCGCGCGAACGCCGCGTCCCGCTCCCGCTCGGCCGAGACCGGCGCGAACCGGTGCACCAGCTGGACCGTTCCGTCCGCCTCGCGCCGGAGTCCGATCCAGCTGTACGCGTCGCCCAGGACCGTGAGCCCGGCCCGGGCGCCCGGCTCCTCGCTCTCCAGACGCAGGTCGACCTCGACCGCGCAGGTCCGGGCGGGCAGTCGCTGGGTGAGGATGTGCGGCAGCCGGCGCAGATCCTCCATCTCCTCCGTGCGGCCGCAGTTCAGCCACAGACCGTCGGCGGAGTGCCGGGTCGTCCAGCCCTCCCTCGGGTTGGCGGTCCACTGCCACTGCCGTCCGAAGCGGCCGCCCGGGAAGTCGTCGTCCGTGGCCGGCGCCGAGAGCGGCTGGCGCGGCAGCGCGGGCTTACGGTGGACGAGGACCGGGGAGCCCGCGTCGCCGAGGACCGGCCAGCCGTCGTCGCCCCAGCGCATGGGCTGGAGATGGACCACCCGGCCGTACGCGCCCCGCTCCTGGAAGTGCAGGAACCAGTCCTCGCCCCGCTGCGTGCGGACCCAGCCGCCCTGGTGCGGGCCGTTGACGTCCGTACCGCCCTGTTCCAGGAGCACCCGCTCCTCGTACGGGCCGAAGAAGCCCCGGGAGCGGAAGGCGCCCTGCCAGCCGGTGGCCACACCCCCGGCCGGGGCGAGGATCCAGAACCAGCCGTCGTGCCGGTACACCTTGGGACCTTCGAGCGTGAACCAGCCCGGGACACGGTCGGCGTCGACGATCGTCTTCCCGCCGTCGAGAAGTTCGGTGCCGTCGGCGCTCATCCGGTGACCGGTGAGCCGGTTGCTGACGCCCGAGCGGGACTTCGCCCAGGCGTGTACGAGATACGCCTCGCCGGTCTCCTCGTCCCACAGCGGACAGGGGTCGATCAGACCGCGGCCGGACTTCACCAGGTGCGGGGTGCTCCATCCCTGCCGTACGGAGGGGGAGTTGATCTGCCAGATCCCGTGGTCGGGGTCGCCCCAGAAGATCCAGAACCGGCCGTCGTGGTGGCGGAGGGACGGCGCCCACACACCACGGTCGTGCTGGGGCGAGGCGAAGGAGGCTTCCGGGGCCAGCCGCTCCAGGGCATGGCCGACGAGCGTCCAGTTGACCAGATCGCGGGAGTGCAGGATCGGCAGGCCGGGTGCCCGGCCGAAGCTGGAGGCGGTCAGGTAGTAGTCGTCGCCGACCCGCACGACGTCCGGATCGGACCAGTCCGCGGCCAGGACGGGATTGCGGTACGTCCCGTCCCCGAGGTCCCCGGTGGGTAGGGTCCCGTTCACGCGGTCACCGCCTTGCGCACCAGGGCCGCCGCGCCGTCTCGGTCGAGGCGCCCGTCGGCGACGACGGTGACCACGTGACGCACCACCGTCCCGCCGGGCGCGAGGACCAGGCGTTCCTCGGAGGCGAGGGAGGAGCCGACTCCCGGGTACTCGGCGGCGCGCACGAACCACGGGTCGCGCCGGGTGTCCTCGGTGGCCCCGGCGAAGACCAGGCTCCAGTTCCGGCCCGCGAGAGCGACCCAGTCGGCGCGGGCGCCGTGCACGGCCCGCTCGCCCTCCGCGTCCGCCCCGAAGACGTCCGGTGCGGCGCCCTCCAGGGGCGCCCTCCAGAAGAATCCGCCGTAGGCGGCACCGGGCCGGCCGTTCGTGGCCGGGCTGCCGAAGGACAGCTCCTCGCCGGAGGCGTTCGCCAGTGAGAAGGTGAGATCCAGAGCCCACGCCGTGTCGTCGAGCGGAGTGGCGGAGACCGTGCGGCGCTCACGGAGCAGGACGCGCCCCCCGGCGACCCAGCTCAGCTCCTCCACGAAGCCGTCCGGGTCCCGGAGCTCGAACCCCTCGTGCCGCTGCTCGCCGTGGTTGTCGAGGACGGTCGGTCCCTGGCCGCGGACGAAGGTACGCCCGCCCCAGAAGTTGAACCCGGCGACGTCGGGTACGGCGACCCCGGCACCCAGGTGGTGCGGATGGTCCGCGGGCAGCTGCTCGGTGACCGTGACGCCGCCGAGGGTCGAGACCGGGTGCAGATGGGGCCGCGGCGCATGGCCGGCCGGAAGCTCGGGCCGCAGGACGTAGCGGGCGACCGGGCGGCCAGCGCAGCGCAGGACCGTCGGGGCGTTCACCGGCAGACCGCCTTCCGGGGCGGCGGCGCCCAGGAGGCATCGAGTTCGGAGTAGAGGCTGAGGGTGTCGGCGCTCGCGGCGACCAGGCCGGCGATGCCGTGCACCACCCGGCGCGGCGCGCCCCCGCAGGACTCCGAGTGCCAGGCGTCCGCCGGGAGTTCCAGCGGGTCGGGAGCGAGCCGGACCGCCTCGACGACCCGCATGAACGCGCCGGTCGCCTCGGGCGGTACGAGCAGTTCGGTGCCGTCGGTGAGATGGCCGACCAGGTTCTCGAGCAGGTCGGTCCGCCCGTGGACGGACTCCTCCGGTCCGTGCCCGGCCCGCTGGAGGAGCACCCGGTCCTGCTTGTACCAGAAGGTGATCCGGCCCCGGGTCCCGTGCACGACGACGTACGGCTCCGAGGGCGTCTCGGCGCAGAGCGTCGCGGCCACGCTCACCCTGGTTCCCTGGGTGGTGAGAATCCGTACGCACGAGGTGTCGTCGGACTCGATCGCGTACGCCCGCAGCAGCTCCGTCTCGATGAACTCGACGTCCTCGGCGCGCGTGCTGCCGTCCAGGGCGAGCGCGGTCGCCACCGCGTGCGCCAGCGGATTGGTCAGGGCGCCGTCGACCACGTCGACACCGTCGATCCGCCGCCGCCCGGCCCAGGGAGCACGCCGGAAGTACGCCTCGTCGCGGATCCAGGCCCCGGCCCCGCCGACGCCGAGGAGTTCGCCGATCGCGCCGTCCCCGATCAGCCGCCGGATCATGGGTACGGCATGGGAGCCGAGCGACTGGAAGCCGATCTGGCAGGCCACCCTGGCCGCGGCGACCCCGTCGGCCATCCGCCGGAACTCGGCGTACGACGGAGCCGGGGGCTTCTCCAGCAGCAGATGCGCCCCATGCCGGGCGGCGGTCAGAGCCAGGTCGGTGTGGGTCTGGATCGGGGTGCAGACGACCGCGATCCGGGCGCCCGTCGAGGCCAGCAGCGCGCCGAAGTCGTCGGACTGCTCGGGCGTACCGAATCCGTCCAGCTCCTCGGAGTCCAGCGGTCGCAGCTCGCAGACGCCGGCGAGCCGTACCAGGCCGAGGCGTTCGAGCCGCCGGATGTTGACCAGATGGGAGCGGCCGTGGCCCCGGGCGCCGGCCAGGACGACCGGGAAGGGTTCGCGGGCGGAGGTCATGGTGGTCATCCCTTCACCGCCCCCGCGCTGAAGCCGGTGACCAGCCACTTCTGGATGAACGCGAACACGATCACCACGGGAAGAGCCGCGATCACACCGCCCGCGGCGAGCGCGCCGAGGTCCACACTGTCGGCGCCCATCAGCGTGTTGAGGCCGACCGGGATCGTCTGCTTCTCCTGGCTGCTGAGGAACATCAGCGCGAACAGGAAGTGGTTCCAGGAGTGGACGAAGGCGAACGAGCCGACCGCCACCAGACCCGGGCGGAGCAGCGGCAGCACCACGATCCGGAAGGCGCTGAACCGGCTGCACCCGTCGACCCAGGCCGCCTCCTCCAGGGAGTACGGCACGTTCCTGATGAACCCGCTGATCAGGATCATCGACAGCGGCAGCTGGAAGACGGTCTCCGCGAGGATGACGCTGCCCAGCGAGTTGATCATGCTCAGATTGGCGAAGATCTGGAACAGCGGGACGAGCAGCAGCGCGCCGGGCACGAACTGGGAGCAGAGCAGGGCCAGCATGAAGCCCTTCTTGATCCGGAAGTCGAACCGGGCCAGGGCGTAGCCGCCGGCGAGCGCGACGACCGTGGTCAGCACCAGCGTCGCCAGCCCGATGAGGAGGCTGTTCTGGAAGAACACGGCGAAGCTGCGCTCGTTCCACACCTTCTCGAAGTGCGCGGTGGTCATCGGCCACGGCAGGAGCGAGGTGGAGCCCGCCGGGCGGACCGCGAAGAGCAGGATCCAGTAGAAGGGGATGAGGGTGAAGAGCAGATAGATGCCGAGCGGCACGTAGATCTGCCAGCGCGGGGCCTCGTCCCAGGCGCGCCGCCGCTTGCGGCGCAGGACCGGAGGCGTACGGGTCGGGGGTGCGGCGGCCGTGGCGTCGGCCTCGACGTCCGGCGCCGCCGGTGCCGTGGAGGTGGCGTCCTGGGCAATCACTTGCTCTCGCCTCCGAACTTGCTCAGGCGCAGATAGACCATCGAGCAGAAGAGAAGGATCACGAACGCCACCGTCGTCAGGGCGGAGGCGTAACCGAAGTTGTGGGCGTCGACGCTGGTGTTGGCGATGTAGAGGGGCAGCGTGGTCGTCTCGCCCGCGGGACCGCCGCCCGTCAGGGTGTAGAGCAGGTCGACGTTGTTGAACTCCCACACGGCGCGCAGCAGCGTGGAGAGGATGATCGCGTCCTTCAGGTGCGGCAGCGTGATGTGGACGAACTGCCGTATCCGGCCCGCCCCGTCGACCTCGGCCGCCTCGTACAGATCCTTCGGCACGGACTGCAGGTCGGCGAGGATGAGGATCGCGAAGAACGGAACCCCGCGCCACAGATCGGCGACGACCACGGCGGAGAAGACCGTCGAGGTGTCGGAGAGCCAGGACGTGCCGTACTCGCCGATGCCCATGTCCGCGAGATAACGGGTGATGCCCGTCTGCGAGTTGTAGAGCAGCACCCAGATCGCCGAGGTCAGCACCCCGGACACGGCCCAGGGGGAGAAGACCAGCGCCCGGCCGAGCGCCCGGCCGACGAAGGTCTGGTTGACGATCAGGGCCAGCGCGAGTCCGAAGAGCAGCTGCAGCGTCACCTCGACGGCGACCCACTTCAGGCTGAAGCTCAGCGTGCCCCAGAAGTGCGGGTCCTCGGTGAAGATCCGGGTGAAGTTGTCGAAGCCGGCGAAACCGTTCCGCCAGGGCTTCGTCGGGTTGAAGTGCTGCAGGCTGTAGTAGAAGACGCTGAGCACGGGGTAGGCGATGAAGCCCAGCATCAGCAGCGCCGCCGGGGCGATCAGCAGATACGGCAGACGGCGTGGTGCCACTCCCGTACGGCGGCGGGGGCGAGCGGGTGCCGGGGGTGTTTTCGCGGGTGCCTTGGGCGGTGGGGTCACGGCTGTGGCCATGACGGCGGCTCCGTTCTCGGGCGCGAAGCGCTTCGCAGACGGTGTTCGAGATACCGAACAAGTGGAACTGGGGTGGACCGGCCCGGGCGTCAGCCCGCGTACGGGTCCGGAGTCGTTCCCGGCCTGGCCAGGAACTCGAAGTCGCAACCGGTGTCGGCCTGGGAGATCTGCTCGGAGTACAGCGCGCCGTAGCCGCGCTCGTAGCGCTGCGGCGGGGGAGTCCACGCGGCCCGCCGGCGCTCCCACTCCTCCTCGTCGACATCCGCGTGGAGCGTGCGTGCCTCGACGTCCAGGGTGATGAGGTCGCCGGTGCGGACGAGGGCGAGCGGCCCGCCGACGTACGACTCCGGTGCCACGTGCAGCACGCAGGCGCCGTAACTCGTACCGCTCATCCGGGCGTCGGAGATCCGGACCATGTCCCGCACCCCCTGCTCCAGCAGATGGCGGGGGATCGGCAGCATGCCGTACTCCGGCATGCCCGGACCGCCCTTGGGCCCGGAGTTGCGCAGGACCAGGACGTGGTCGCGCGTGATCCCGAGCTCCGGATCGTCGATGGTCCGCTGCATCGTGCGGTAGTCGTCGAAGACCACGGCAGGACCGGTGTGCTTGAGCAGCTGCGGATCTGCGGCGATGTGCTTGATCACCGCGCCGTCCGGACACAGATTGCCGCGCAGCACCGCGACACCGCCCTCGTCCGCGAGCGGACGTGCACGCTCCCTGATGACCTCGTCGTTGTGCACGAGGGCGCCGTCGAGCTGCTCCCGCAGGGTCGCGTGGGCGACCGTCGGGCGTTCGAGGTGGAGCAGGTCCGTGAGCCGCGAGAGGAAGCCGGGCATGCCACCAGCGAAGTGGAAGTCCTCCATCAGGTACTGGCCGCCGGGGCGGAGATTGGCGAGCACCGGCACCGTCCGCGCGATCCGGTCGAAGTCGTCCAGGGTCAGCTTCACCCCGGACCGCCCGGCCATCGCGATCAGATGGATGACGGCGTTCGTCGACCCGCCGAGCGCAAGGACGGCGGCGACCGCGTCCTCGTATGCCTCACGGGTGAGGATCCGCGAGAGCCGCAGGTCCTGCCGGACCAGCTCGACGATCCGCATCCCCGAGGCGGCCGCCATCCGGTCGTGACCCGAGTCCACGGCGGGGATGGACGACGCGCCCGGCATCGTCACGCCCAGCGTCTCCGCCGCGGCGGTGAGGGTGGAGGCCGTGCCCATCGTCATGCAGTGGCCGGGGGAGCGGGCGAGCCCGTTCTCGAGTTCGGCCATCTCGTCGTCGCCGATCAGACCGGCCCGCCGGTCGTCCCAGTACTTCCACATGTCCGTACCGGAACCGAGGGTCTCGCCCCGCCAGTGCCCCGGCAGCATCGGACCCGCGGGGACGAACACCGTCGGCAGGTCCACCGTGGCCGCACCCATCAGCAGCGCCGGCGTCGACTTGTCGCACCCACCCATCAGCACGGCCCCGTCGACGGGGTAGGACCGCAGCAGCTCCTCCGTCTCCATCGCCAGCAGATTGCGGTAGAGCATCGGCGTCGGCTTCTGGAACGTCTCCGAGAGCGTGGAGACGGGGAACTCCAGCGGGAAGCCACCGGCCTGCCACACACCGCGCTTCACCGCCTGTGCGCGGTCCCGCAGATGGACATGGCAGGGGTTGATGTCGGACCAGGTGTTGAGGATCGCGACGACCGGCTTGCCCAGGTGCTCCTCGGGCAGGTAGCCGAGCTGCCGGGTGCGGGCCCGGTGACTGAACGAGCGCAGTCCCTCGGTCCCGTACCAGCGATGACTGCGAAGCTCCTCCGGGCGGCGCCGGGCCTGGGGATCCGGGTCCTCGGGGCTCTGGGCGGCATGGTCACGCAGCTCGTCGGGGGCCCCGCCTCGGGACGCGGGGGCGCCACTCATGCCTGCCACCCGGCGGCTATCGCAGCGACCTCGGCCCGGTTCTGCTCGGGCAGTTCACGGCTCGGGGGCCGGATGTCGCGACGGCAGAGTCCGAGCGCGGCCAGCGCCTCCTTGACGACGGTCACATTGTCCGCGCTGCCGTTGGCGGCGCGCAGCTCCTCGAAGCGCCGGATCTGCTCCCACACCTTCATCGCTGCCGGATAGTCGCCGGCCCGCAGGGTGGTGAGCATCTCCAGGGACACCGAGGGCGCGACATTGACGAGGCCCGAGGTGAAGCCGGTGGCGCCGCTCGCGAAGTACGACGGGGCGTACGGCTCGGCCAGCCCGGCCACCCAGATGAAGCGGTCGAGACCGGCGTCGCGGGCGAACCCGGCGAAGCGCGACGCGTCCGGCACCGCGTACTTCACACCGATGACGTTCGGGCAGACCGCGCCGAGCTCCGCGAGCCGCTCGCCGTCGAGCGCCGCGTTACGGATGTACGGCACGATGCCGATCTCCGGAACGGACTCGGCTATCGCCCGGTGGTAGTCGACCCAGCCGCCCTCGGAGACGTACGGGTGGACAGGCTGATGGACCATCAGCATGCCGGCTCCGGCCTCCCGGGCGTGCCGGGCGGCCGCGATCGCGGTCGGGAGGTCGTGGCCGACACCGACCAGGACGGCGGCCTGATCGCCCGCCTCCTCGATCGTCACCTCGGTGACCAGGCGACGCTCCTCGGGTGTGAGGGCGTAGAACTCACCGGTGTTGCCGTTCGGTGTCACGGTACGGATGCCGGCGTCGATCATCCGGCGCAGGAGCGCGCGGTGGGCGGCGGTGTCCACCGAGCCGTCCTCGGCGAACGGGGTCACCGGGATCGCCACCACGTCGGCGAGCGCGGCCTTCTCGGACTCGAAATTCCTGGTCACTCGGTCACTCACCGTCTTCGGGGAAGGCGCGCTCGACGAACGAGGCGATGTGGTCGTGCACGGCGAGACCGGCTCCGGCGGAGTCGCCGGCCACCGCGAGCCGCAGGATCTCCTCGTGCTCGGCCGCCTCGCGCTCCCATGAGGGGGTCGCGGCCCACGCCACGGTGGACACCAGGGCGGCCTGGTCGCGGACCTCGTCCAGCATCCGCCCGAGCAGCGGGTTGCCGCAGGGCAGGTAGAGGGCGCGGTGGAAGTCCCGGTTGGCAAGCGAGCGTTCGGCCGGATCCTCGGCGGTCTCGGCCCGCCGGAGCGCGTCCCGCGCCTCGTCGAGGGGCGAACCGGCGTCGACGGTGCGGCGTACCGCCTCCGGCTCCAGCAGGAGCCGTACGTCGTAGACCGCGCGGGCCATGTCGGCGTCCACCATCCGTACCGTCGCGCCCTTGTACTGGCTCATCACCACGAGTCCGCTGCCGGCCAGGGTCTTGAGGGCCTCGCGCACCGGGGTCTTCGACACCCCGAAACGGGCGGCGAGTTCGGTCTCCACCAGCGCCTGGCCGGGACTCAGGCCGCCGGTCAGGATGTCGTGTTTGATCGCCTCCAGGACGTACTGGGTGCGGGAGGGGATGGGACTGGGGGCGAAGGTCATGAGGCACTCTCAGATCTTGTGTATCGCGTCTCATATATGACGTACGAAGTGCAACGCCGATGAAGCTAAGGGGGCGTTGATGTTTCGTCAATGCTTCGCGCAGGATTCTTGGAAAGCGCTTGCTGCCTTGTCCTGCCGGGGCCAGCGGGCAAGGGGGCCGGGGGCTGTAGCTCGTCGGAGTACGGCAACGGGCGCCCGGTCCGTGGCCCGGGCGCCCGTCGTGGTGGTGGAGTGGGGGTGGGGTGGGTGCTGGAGTGAGGGTGAAGTGGGGTGTGACGCGGTCAGCGGACCGCCAGCAGATGCTCGAGTGCCAGCTGGTCCAGGCGCTCGAAGGCCATGGACCGCTCGGCGGCCGCCGTCGCGTCGAAGTCCTCGAACGCGCCGGTGTCCGCGAGCAGACCGGCGAGACCGTCGGAGGCCGTGGGGACGGCGAGTTCGGGCAGCCGCGAGGCGGCCAAGGCCTCCTGGACCTCGGGGTCCGCGCGGAAGGCGGCCGCACGGTCCTTCAGGATCAGATAGTTGCGCATACAGTTCTTCGCGGACTCCCACACCCCGTCGAAGCCGTCCGTGCGGACCGGCTTGAAGTCGAAGTGCCGGGGCCCCTCGTACCCCGCCGTCTCCAGCAGGTCCACCAGCCAGAACGCCTGGCGCAGATCCCCCGCTCCGAAGCGGAAGTCCTGGTCGTACTTGATGCCCGACTGGCCGTTGAGGTCGATGTGGAAGAGCTTGCCGGCCCACAGCGCCTGGGCGATGCCGTGCGGGAAGTTGAGCCCGGCCATCTGCTCGTGGCCCGTCTCCGGGTTCACGCCCACCAGTTCGGGCCGTTCGAGGCGCTCGATGAAGGCGAGCGCGTGGCCGATCGTGGGCAGCAGGATGTCGCCGCGCGGCTCGTTCGGCTTCGGCTCGATCGCGAAGCGCAGCTCGTAGCCCTGCTCGGTGACGTACTGGCCGAGCAGGTCGAAGGCCTCCTTCATCCGGTCGAGCGCCACCCGGACGTCCTTCGCCGCGCCCGACTCGGCGCCCTCGCGGCCGCCCCAGGCGACATACGTCGTGGCGCCCAGCTCGACCGCGAGATCGATGTTGCGGATGGTCTTGCGCAGGGCGTAACGGCGCACGTCACGGTCGTTTGCGGTGAAGCCGCCGTCCTTGAAGACGGGGTGGGTGAAGAGGTTGGTCGTGGCCATCGGCACCTTGAGGCCGGTGCGTTCGAGCGCCGCCCGGAAGCGCTTGACCGCGGCCTCACGCTCCGCGTCCGAGGCGCCGAAGGGGATGAGGTCGTCGTCGTGGAACGTCACGCCGTACGCCCCCAGTGCGGCGAGCCGCTCGACCGACTCGACCGGGTCGAGCGCGGGGCGGGTGGCCTCGCCGAAGGGGTCGCGGCCCTGCCATCCGACGGTCCACAGGCCGAAGGTGAACCGGTCCCCGGGCGTGGGGGAGAAGCGTGCGGGGGAGAAGCGTTCCGTCATGGTCTGTCCCTCTTCTGGCCGTTCTCGGGAGGAAAGAAGGGCGCGGCGAGGCCTGGCCCCTCTATTTGTTTTCTGAGATAACTAATACGGCACGGCGTGAGTCCGCGCCAGAGTGGACACGACTCCGCGCCAGAGTGAGCACGCGGTCCGAGGAAAGGTGAGGCCCATGGCGGCGACGCGTTCCGCATCCCCGGTCGTGATCGGTGTGGACAGCTCCACCCAGTCGACCAAGGCGCTCGTCGTGGACGCGGACACCGGCGCCGTACGCGGAACCGGCCGGGCCGCGCACACGGTCACGGGGGAGGACGGAGCCCGCGAGAGCGACCCCGAGCAGTGGTGGTCGGCACTGCGCGAGGCGGTCGCCGCGGCCCTCGCCGACGCCGGCACGCCCTCCTCCGCCGTGACCGGCATCGCCGTCGCGGGCCAGCAGCACGGCCTCGTCGTCCTCGACCCCGCGGGCCGTCCGCTGCACCCCGCCCTGCTCTGGAACGACACCCGATCCGCCCCGCAGGCCGTCGAACTCACCGCCGCGCTCGGCGGTCCGGACACCTGGCTCGCACGCACCGGGTCGGTGCCGGTCGCCTCGATGACCGCCGCCAAGTGGCAGTGGCTGCGCGCCCGCGAGCCCTCCGTCGCCGCCTCCACGGCCGCTGTCCGGCTGCCCCACGACTTCCTGACGGAGCGCCTCTCCGGAGTCGCCGCGTCCGACCCCGGAGACGCCTCCGGCACCTGCTGGTACGACACCGCGAGCCGCGCCTACGACCCCGAGATCCTCCGACTCCTCGGCCTCGACGAGTCCCTGCTGCCAGTCGTCGCCCCGAGCGGCGCCACGCGCGTCGGCACGCTCACCCCGGCCGCAGCCCGCGCGCTGGGGCTCCCGGCCGGCGTCGCCGTCGCCGCCGGTACGGGGGACAACATGGCCGCGGCCGTCGGCCTGGGGCTCGGCGGCGCGGGGCTCCTGGACCACCCCGTCGTGAGCCTCGGCACCTCGGGCACCGTCTTCGCCGCCACCCGGACCCGCCCGGCCGCCCCCGGCCTGGCCGGCTTCGCCGCGGCGGACGGCACGTACCTCCCGCTCGGCTGCACCCTCAACTGCAGCCTCGCGGTCGACCGGTTCGCCGGGCTGCTCGGTCTCGACCGCGAGGAGACCGCACGCGGCGACGGTGTCGTCGTCCTGCCGTACCTGGACGGCGAACGCACCCCGGACCTGCCGCACGCCACCGGCCTCGTCACCGGACTGCGCCACACCACCACACCCCGCGCGATCCTCGGCGCGGCCTACGAGGGCGCCGCGTTCACCGTGCTGCGCGCACTCGACGACCTCCTCGGCGCCTGCGGCCTCGACCCCGCGGACGCGGCGGTACGGGACCGCCCGCTGCGCCTGATCGGCGGTGGAGCCCAGGGTCACGCCTGGAGGGACACCATCCGCCGTCTCTCCGGCCGCCCCGTGGTCGTCCCCGCCGCGACCGAACTCGTCGCGCTCGGCGCGGCCGCGCTCGCGGCCTCCGCCGCGACCGGCGAGGACCCGGTCGCGCTCGCCACCGCGTGGGGTACGGGAGGGGGCGAGACCCTGGAGCCGCTCGCCCGCGACGAGGAGACCTGGGACCGGATCGCCACGGTCCTGGACCGCGCGGCCCCGAGCCTCCTCACCTGAACTGTCATCGGCTGCCTCATCCCCTGACCCGTCACGGGCCGCCTGCCTCGTCCCCTGCCCTGTCACGGGCTGCCTCCTGCCCTGAGCCGTCGCGGCATGCCTCCTCCCCTGAGCCGTCGCGGGCTCCCTCCTCCCCTGACCCGTCACGGGCTCCCTCCTCCCCTGACCCGTCACGGGCTCCCTCCTCCCCTGCCCCGTCGCGGCCAGCCCCGGTCCACGGGCGGACGGGTGGCCCGTTTCGGCTGCGCGGGAGCCGGTCGTTCCGGCGGCGCTCGGTCGGTCTCCGCGCCCGCTAGGGCGCGGTCGAGGGTGCCGGGCCGGAGTCAGGTGCTCGGCGCGCAGGCGTCCAGAAGTTGCTCGACGGCTCCGATGACAGGTCGTCGGCACCTCTCAGGTCGACGCGGGCCGATCGGGCGGGACGATCGCGACCGGGCAGTGGGCGTGGTGGACCACCGCGTGGGTGACCGATCCCATCAGGAGCGTCGCGACCCGGTGTCTGCGGTGCCGCCCCACGACGACCAGCGCAGCGCGCCGTGAGTCGTCGACGAGCCGCCCCGCGGCGTCCGCCGGTACGACCACGGGGACGACCTCGACGTCCCGGTACCGCTCGGTGAACGGCCGCAGCCGGTCCTCCTGGAGGCTCGCGGTCTCCTTGACCAGCTCGGGCGTCTCGTCCACGGGCATCGGCGGCGGCATCTGCAGGGCGGGCGCCGGCGGGCCGACCAGCATGATCGGCGAAGGCGGCAACCGGTAGGCGGTCACCACTTCGAGGGCCACGCCCCGCTGTTGGGCCGCGTGGAACGCGAAGTCCACGACCTCGTCGCCGGTCTCCTCCGGGTGGAGGCCGACGAGGACCCGGCCCGCCTCGGCATCGCCTTCCAGCGGCGCGGTCCGCGCCTCGTGCGGCACCACGACGACCGGGCACGGGGCGGAGGCGGCCAGGGCCCGGCCGGAGGAACCGAGCAGCAGGCTCGCGAAGCCGCCTCGTCCTCGGGATCCGGTCACCAGGAAGCGCGCCGTCCTGGCCGCGTCGAGCAGGGCGTCCGACACCGTGCCGTCGAGCGAGTCGTACCGCACCGGTACCCGCGGGCCCTGCTCCTCCACCCAGGCGCGGACACCGTCGAGAACGGTGTCGGGGATGTCAGGGGTCTCGCCGAGCGAGGCGATCCGGGCGGTCCCCAGCTGGAGCGCCTCGGAGCGCACATGGGCGACCACCAAAGGCGCGTCGAGCCGCTGCGCCGCGCTCAGGGCCCATTCGAGGGCCAGGTGGCTGTGCTCGGACCCGTCCACGCCGACGACAACCGGCTTTTCGTTCATACGGGCATGATTCCCTGTGGCCCGCCGCCCCGCTCGGTGGACCTACGCCGCCGGTGCGCCGAGGTCGTACCGCTCCTTGACCAGCTCCAGATGGATCCAGCTCTCGACATCCCGTACGCCCGACAGCGCCCGCATGGCGTCCAGCGCCGCCCGTGCGGAGCCCAGGGAGCCCGCCGTGACCGTGCCGACCAGCTCCGCGCGTCCGAGGCAGGCCGACAGGAAGGTGACCTCCTCCCACGTGGCGAGCTCCCGCGCCACGGGGTCACGCGCGCCCTCGACGCGCACGGCGAAGCCGCACGCGTACCCCATTCCGAGCACCTCGGGGCGGACCAGCGCCAGCACCTTCACCACCCCGCCGTCGAGGAGGCGCAATGTGCGGGCGCGAGTGGCGCCGGGGGAGAGGCCGACGCGTTCGGCGACGTCGGCGAAGGGGAGCCGGCCGTCCTGTTCGAGGGCGTCGAGGATGCGAAGGTCGGTGTCGTCCAGGTCCGACGCGGTCGGCTCCTCCGCCAGCAGGTACGGGTCCTTGAGGTGGCGGGTGCCGATCAGCGGGTCGACCACCGCGACACCGGGCACGGAACGCACGCGCTCGATGGTCCGTTCCAGCGCCCCGAAGCCCTCGGTGCGGAGCTCGGTCATGATGGCCCGCCGTCCGGCCGTCAGGCTGACGAACGGGGCCTCGGGCAGCTCGGCGATCGCCCGCGCCACCGGCTCCGCCGCGCCCTCGACGTCGACCGAGAGATGCGCGGACGCGGTCAGTCCGCGAACGGAGGGATGGACGACGGCCACGACACGAACCGCTCCCGACTCCAGAAGGCGCTGCACCCGCGCGCGGGTCGCGGGCCGGGACAGACCGACGTGCTGGGCCAGCGTCTCGTAGGCGAGACGCCCGTCCTTCTGCAGCGCGCGTACGACGGCCATGTCGATGGCGTCCAGGTCCACCCGGGGATCTCCTCGGCTCGGCGGCCACGAGGCGGTCGGCCCCGGGTCCGCTGACATTCTCGGGTACCGGCAGGAGAACCGGGCCCGTTCGTGACACGGCTCACGCACAGCCGCAGCGTGCGTCAGTGGACAGCTGTGCGGATGAAACGTAAGTTCATCATGTCATCAACCGACGAATCGGCCGTCACATCAACCGAACGACCGGAAGGGGGCCGGGTGAACCAGCCCGTCGCCGTTTTCACCGACACCGACGACCTGGATCCGGAGCCGGGAGTCCGACTCCTCACCGAGGCGGGGTTCGAGGTCCGTGTCGCCGGTACGCGGCACCCCGACGTCCTCGCGGAGGCGGCCAGGGACGCGGTCGCCCTGATCGTCGGCTACGCGCGGATCGACGCCGCGCTTCTCGACCGGCTCCCCGGGCTGCGGATCCTCGCCACCATGTCCGCGGGGTACGACATGGTCGACACGGCCGAGGCCTGGAAGCGCGGGGTGTGGGTGGCGAACCTGCCCGATGCCGCGACCGAGGACGTCGCCGTCCACGCGCTCGCCTCCGCGCTCGCGCTCGTCCGGCGGCTCCCGCAGGCCGACGCCCTCGTCCGCTCCGGCGGCTGGAACGCGGAGTTCACGGCCCAGGGCCGACTCCCGCGCCGGGCGAGCGAGTTGACTCTCGGACTCGTCGGCCTCGGCCGGATCGCCCGCTCCTTCGCGGCGCTCGCGGCCCCGGTCTTCGGACGCGTCGCCGCCTACGACCCGCACGCCGACCCGGCCCACTGGCCGGCCGGCATCGCACGCCACGACGAACTCGGTGACCTGGCCGCGGCGACCGACGTCCTCTCCCTGCACGTCCCGCTCACCCCGGCCACCCGCGGCCTCGTCGACGGAGCGCTGCTCGGACGCATGCGCCCTGGCGGCTTCCTCGTCAACGTCGCGCGCGGCGAACTCGTCGACCCGGCCGCCCTGTCGAACGCCCTGGACCGGGACCACCTGGCAGGCGCGGCGCTCGACGTCTTCCCCGTCGAACCGCCCCCGGCGGACGACCCGCTGCGCCGCCACCCCCGCATCCAACTCTCCCCGCACAGCGCCTTCCTGTCGGACACCTCGCGCCGCGCGTACGTGTGCGGACCCGCCGAGAACGTCATCGCCTGGCACCGCACCGGCCGCCCGCTGACACCCGTCGTCGACCCCACCGCCTCCGCCCTCGAAGGAGTCCTCGCATGACCACCGCAACACCGCTCCCCGCACTGACGAGGACCGCCGAGGAGCTCCGACTGCGCCGTGAACTCGCGGCCGTCTACCGGCTCGTGGCCCACTTCAGGATGACCGACCTGATCTTCACCCACATCTCCCTGCGGCTGCCCGGGCCCGACCACCACTTCCTCATCAACCCCTACGGGCTGCTCTTCGAGGAGATCACCGCGTCCAACCTGGTGAAGATCGACCTCGACGGCACCCCCGTCGAGCCGACCCCCCACCCGGTCAACCCGGCGGGATTCGTCATCCACAGCGCGATCCACGCGGCCCGGGCCGACGCGCACTGCGTCCTGCACACCCACACCAAGGCGGGCTGCGCCGTCGCCGCGCAGGAGGACGGACTCCTTCCGCTCAACCAGATGTCGATGGAGTTCTACGACCGCGTCGGCTACCACGACTACGAGGGCGTCGCCCTCAACCTCGACGAACAGCGCCGCCTGGTCGCCGACATCGGAACCCACCCCGCCCTCATCCTGCGCAACCACGGCCTGCTGACGGTCGGCGAGAGCGCCGCGCAGGCCTTCCTGCGCATGTACTACCTGGAGCGCGCCTGCGAGATCCAGATCGCCGCCCAGTCGAGCGGCGTTCCCCTGGTCGTCCCACCCGCCGAGGTCTGCGAGTACACCGCCCGGCAGCTCACGGGCGAGGCGACGTCGGACTTCGAGGACGACGACGCGTACGGCCTGGCGTGGTCGGCGATGCTCCGCCTCCTGGACCGGACCTGCCCGGACTACAAGGACTGACCGGCCGGCCACTCGGCGGCTCCGCCGTCCCACCCACCGCCATACTGTTCGCGGCGGGACCTGAGAGGCGGCAGAGTTGAGTCAGCAACACGACCGGTACGACGTCGTGGTGGTCGGTGGCAGCGGAGTGGACACCGTCATCCGGGTCGACGCCCTGCCGGTCCCCCTCGCCGACTCGGTCCATGTCGGACCGATCGAGGAGTGGCCCGGGCACACCGGCGGGAACGTGGCCCTCGGCACCCGGGCCCTCGGCCTGCGGGTCGCGCTCCTCGACTGCGTGGGCGACGACTGGATCGGCACACTCGTACGGCGGCGCATGGCCGAGGGGGACGTGGAGTTCGACCCGGTGATCTCGTCCGCCGGGACCCGCCGCGCGGTCAACCTGGTGGACGCGACCGGACGCCGGATGTCCTTCTACGACGGCCGCGACCCGGCGGACCTGCGCATGCCGAGCGAGCAC
The DNA here is from genome assembly GCF_042902595.1 of Streptomyces sp. NPDC012508. Classification (NCBI taxonomy): domain Bacteria; kingdom Bacillati; phylum Actinomycetota; class Actinomycetes; order Kitasatosporales; family Streptomycetaceae; genus Streptomyces; species Streptomyces sp. NPDC012508. The sequence continues at coordinate 359,814 of NZ_JBIBEO010000002.1, read as the reverse complement.
TACCTGCCCCGGCTGCGCCGCGCGCGCCACGTCCATGTCTCCATCATGAACTTCGCGCGCTTCCTGTACGACGACATCGAGGCGCTCGGCGTCCCCGTCTCCACCGATCTGCACGACTGGGACGGGCGGAACGACCACCACCGGGAGTTCGCCCTCCGCTCCGACCTCGTCTTCCTCAGCGCGGCAGGCGCGGGCGACGGCACGCCGGCGCTGATGCGGGAGATCCTGCGCGAGGGCCGCGCCCGGACCGTGGTCGCCACGGCGGGTGCGGACGGCTCCTACGTTCTCACCCGTGACGGCGACCCGACGCCGCGGCACATCCCGGCGGTCGCCCCCGAGGCTCCTGTGGTGGACAGCAACGGCGCCGGCGACGCGTACGTCAGCGGCTTCCTCTACGGCAGGCTCGCCGGCCGGGACGTCCTGGACTGCGCCCGCCTGGGCGCGGTGGCCGGAGCCCATGCCTGTACGGCTCCGGGCTCCACCGCGCTCATCACCCCCGAGGCACTCCTGGCGACCGCCCAGGCCTGACCTCCGCCCGATGGACGGGCTCCGCCCGGTGGACGGGTCCGGCACCCGGCCCGTCCACCGGCACCACCTCGCGGGCGCTGCCTCGCCGGAACCGCCTCGCCGTTGCCGCCCACCGGGTGTCGTTCGGCTCCTCCGCGCGCGCCGAGTGGCGGACAGGGTGGAGAGCCGATGCGATGGGGATCATGAACGAGCGCACTGCCCGCTGGTGGGCCGAGCTGCCGCCCGCCGCGGGCGCGGCGGTGATGGCCACCGGCATCATCTCGGTCGGCTTCCATCTGACCGGCCGCGAGACGGTGTCCCGAACGCTGCTCGGCCTCGCGGGCGCACTGTGGCTGCTGCTCGCCTTCGACTTCGCCACCCGGCTGCTGCACAGCCGTCCCCGCTGGGCCGCCGAGGCCGACACCCCGCCAGCCCTGACCGCCGTCGCCGCCACCACCGTGCTCGGCGCCCGCGTGGCCCTTCTCGGCTGGACCCACCTGGCCGCGGTGCTCCTCGCCGGGTCGGCAATCCTGTGGGCGGTGCTGCTCGCGGCGGTCCTGACACATCTGCGGGGCAGCATGCCGGGCGGTGTCTTCCTGATCTGCGTCGCCACCGAGGCGCTCGCGGTCCTGGGCGCCATCCTCACGCCCTCGGCGGGCGACTGGCTCGCCCGGACGTCACTGGTCTTCTTCGTCCTCGGGCTGCTGCTCTACCTCGTGGCCCTGGTCCGCTTCGACTTCGGGCAGATCGGCGCGGGCGCCGGCGACCAGTGGGTGGCGGGAGGGGCCATGGCCATCTCCGCTCTCGCGGGCTCCAAACTGCTCGCCACGGGTGTGTGGACGGGCGTGACCCACACCTCCCTGAGGGGCCTCACCCTGTTCCTGCTGTTCGTCGACCTGGTCTGGTACGCCGTCCTGCTCCTCGCCGAATTGCTGCGGCCGCGCCTGGGCTACGACGTACGGCGCTGGGCCACCGTCTTCCCGATGGGCATGACGGCTGCCGCCTGTCTCTCCACGTCGACGGCCGCGGCCGTCGACTGGCTCGACACCCTCGGCCAGGTCCTGCTGTGGACCGCGGCGGCCGCCTGGCTCGTCACTCTCGGGGCGACGGTCCACACGCTTCCCCGACGGACGGTCGCGCCGCGGGGCGCCTAGGCCACGCAGGCAGCCGATCCCTTCGTCTCCTCGGAGAACGACTTTCGATGACTGCGGCCGGTGCGCGCAGAACGCGATCATCGTCGGGACATCACCGACGAGGGGGAGCGCACCATGGGTCTCGAGCAGTCGCAGCACCGCTTTCACATCCGCCAGAAGCTCACGCCGATGGCCAATCGCTACGTGGTGCACGCGGCAGGACCGGACGGCGCCGAAGGCGACATCGTCGCGTTCGCCCACCAGAAGCGCATGGCTCTGAAGGAAAGAATCACGTTCTACACGGACGAGTCCCAGCGGCAGGTCCTCTTCACCTTCCAGGCCCGGCAGATCGTGGACCTCGGCGCGACGTACGACATCCACGCGGCCTCGGGCACCCTCGTCGGCAGGCTCCGCAAGGACTTCGCCGCCTCCCTGCTGCGCAGCACCTGGCACATGAGCCAGGAGGGTGCGGCGGCCGAGACCACGGGCGTGGAGCGCAACAGGGCCGTGGCCCTGCTGCGCCGCGCCTGGAACATCGTCCCGTTCGTCGACCTGGTGCCGTTCGCCTGGCCGTACCACTTCGACTTCGCGGCCTCGGAGCGCCCCGTCATGTCGGTGGAGAAGCGGCTGGGCCTACGGGACCGTTACGTCCTCTCCATCCACGACGAGCACCTCGACCGCCGCCTTGCGATAGCCCAGGCCGTCGCCCTGGACGCCCTGCAGTCCCGGTGACGTCAGCCCGTGAACGGCGGCAGCGCCGCGAACTCGGGTGCCACGCTGACGTGCTCGGCCAGCGCGCCGAGGACGTTCCTGACCCGGGTCAGCGGGTGGTCGGGGAACTCGGCGTCGTACCGGGCGTGGTCCGCGGCGTGGAACGGCAGCCCGCCCTGGACCTCCGGCGCGTAGGGATGGGCCCGGTAGAAGGCGTCGGGACCGACCTGCGCCATCACCATCGCCTCGCGCATCCCGGTCGTCCCGCGCTCGGGCGCCTGGATCTTCACCACCGTGCTGCACTCCGCCCGTGGGACAGTGAAACTGCCGATGAAGACCTGCCCATGAGCCTGCCCGGGCATCGGCAGCTTGAGTATCTGCCGAAGCGCGGGCAGCTCGCCCAGTGACTTCACCGAGGCCTCGATCAGCCCGCCGCCGGCGTCCGCGGTCACGCGGGTGAGCGCGGCGCGCAGCGACGGGCCATCGTCCAACGACGCGGGAAGGTCCGGGCGCAGGGCGAAGAAATGCAGTGACAGCACATCACCCGCGTCACTGACCCAGACATCGGGCTCGACGAGTCGGAAGCCCGGCAGTTCGATGCCGACAAGAGCTCTCATGACCGGTGATCATGGCGCATGGCCCCGGCTTCGGCGCAACCGGGTCGGCCACCGCGCGGACGCTCGGTCGGGGACGCCCGGTTGCCACTACCGCAGGGTCGCCTGGTGGAGCGTGTCCGGGCCGATGGGCAGGCCGGGCAGCGACGGGGACGGCTGCGCCGCCGCCGTACCGCGCGGAGGCGAGGACGTGCCGGCCAGGGCGCCGTCGACATGGGCGTACAGCGCCTGCGTGATCGGATCGGGCAGCGGTCGGCCCTGCTCGTCGAAGCGCTGGTACTTCATCAGGTTGTAGCCGATGGCGACCTGACGACGACCGTCCTCGGTGGACAGCGCCCACGTGCCGGCGCCGAAGACGGCACCGTCATGGCCCCAGTACCAGCCGCCGCTGGGCATCTTCAGGGTGTAGATGCCGAGGCCGTACCGCATCAGCGGCTCCTCGCCGGGCTGGGTCTCGTAGGCGGGGACGGTCGTCTTCATCGCGCGCAGCTCCGCCGCGCCGAGTAGCCGGCCGCTGAGCAGCGTGCGGTAGAAGTCGTTGAGGTCGCTCGTCGTCGAGACGAGGGCGCCGGCCGTGCCCGCCCACGACATGTCGGTGACGCTGTAGTCGCGCGGCGGGTCGATCAGGCCGAAGAACGACTCGTACATCCGGGAGTGCGGTCCCCTGAGGGACGGCGAGCTCGGGAAGTACGTGTGGCGCAGCCCGGCCTTCCGGATGACGTTCCGGGTGATGTAGGCCTCGGCCTTCTCGCCGGTCACGCGCTCCAGGAGCAGCCCGGCGAGGATGTAGTTGGTGTTGGAGTACGAGTGCGTCCCGCGCTCCGCGACGGGCGGCGCCGCGAGACCCAGGCGGGCGAGCTCCTCGGGGGCTATGTGGCGCAGGCGGTTCTCGTCGAGGGCCTTGCCGGGGTTCTCGAGAATGCCGGGGAAGGCGGGCAGGACGTAGTCGGCGATGCCGCTGGTGTGGTTGAGCAGCATCCGCACGGTCACCTGCCGGCCGCGCTCGCCGGGGACGAGGTCGGGAAGGTACCGGCCGACGGGAGCGTCGAGGTCGATGCGCCCGGCGCCGGCCTGCTGCAGGACGGCGACGGCCGTGAAGGTCTTGGTGATGCTGCCGACCCGGTGCTCGAAGTTCGGCCCGGTGGGCCGGCGGCTGTCGACGTCGGCGAAGCCGGTGGCTCCCCGCCACTGCGCGGAGCCGTCACGGACCGCCGAATAGGCGCCGTACATCCCGGCCTTGTGGAACGCGTCGAGGGATCCGCGCAGCGCCGCGCGGTCGAGATGGCCGCGACCGGCCGGCGTCACCGCTGCGGAGGCCGCGGCGGCGGCGGAGCCGGGCTCCGCGGCGACGGCGGTCCCGGCCGGTAACGCCGAGATGGAGAGTGTGATCACAGTGGCCGCGGCGACGGCCGTGAGGCGGGCCCTGCGGGACGAAGACATGGGTGCATCCTCTTTCCTCGGTGAGTGCGGTGGTTTCATCCTGGTCGCCGTGGTCCGGACCGCTCTCCACCCCCGGGAGGATCTTGTTCACAGGAACGTGTGACATTTGTCAGGAGTCCCGCCCACGGTCCGTCGGTGGCACACTGTCCGCTGATCGTCCCGAGGAGCCTGACGTGCCGATAATCCGTAATCTGAGGCGCACCGTCCGCCGTGCCTACCGCCGGACCGTCGACCTGAGCCATCCGGCACGCTCGCCGCTGGGCAGCTCGGTCGTCAACTGTGTGCTGTACGAGGACGGGGCGCGGCAGCGCGGGGCCTGCCCCGCCGAGGAGGCGGTGCGACGGGTCCGCAAGTCGGGCGACGGATTCGTGTGGATCGGGCTGCACGAGCCGTCGGTCGAGGAGTTCGCTGGGCTCGCCGAGCTGTTCGGCCTGCATCCGCTCGCCGTCGAGGACGCGGTGCACGCGCACCAGCGGCCGAAGCTGGAGCGGTACGACGAGACGCTCTTCGCCGTCTTCAAGACCGTCCGCTATGTGGAGCACGAAGAGCTCACCGCCACCAGTGAGGTCGTCGACACGGGCGAGCTCATGGTGTTCACCGGACCGGATTTCGTCATCACGGTCCGGCACGGGCGGCACGGCTCGCTCGGCCCGCTGCGGGAGGCGCTGGAGGCGGACGCCGAACAGCTGGCCAAGGGGCCCGCGGCCGTTCTGCACGCCATCGCCGACCATGTCGTGGACGACTACCTGGCGGTCGCCGACGCCGTCCAGAACGACATAGACGCCGTCGAGACGGCCGTCTTCAGCGAGCAGGCCTCCCGAGGCGACGCGGGCCGCGTCTACCAGCTGAAGCGGGAACTCCTGGAACTCAAGCGGGCGGTGGCCCCGCTCGACCGTCCGCTGCAGGCCCTGGCCGCGGCGCCGCTGCAGCTGGTCTCGGCGGAGATACAGCCGTACTTCCGTGACGTCGCCGACCATCTCTCCCGGATCACGGAGCAGATCACGTCGTTCGACGCGCTCCTCGACTCGATCCTCCAGGCCCATCTCGCGCAGGTGACGGTCGCCCAGAACGAGGACATGCGCAAGATCACGGCGTGGGCCGCGATCATCGCCGTCCCCACGATGGTCTGCGGGGTCTACGGCATGAACTTCGAGCACATGCCCGAACTGCGCTGGACCTACGGCTATCCGCTGGTCGTCGGTGCCATGGCCGTCGCCTGTTTCCTCCTGCACCGCAGCTTCCGCCGCAACGGCTGGCTCTGACGCCCGGGCGTCGCGCCGGACGCCCCGAGCCGCGGTGGAGCGCTGTCAGACCCGAGCGTTCAGGGCGGCGGTGTGGGCCCGTACCTGCTCCGGCGTGAGATAGGCGTCCGTGTACTCGAAGTCCGCGAGCGTGCCGGACCGGGACGACAGGAATCCCGTACGGACGAAGTCGTCCCCGGCCACGGCGTTGAGCAGCCAGTTCGTCATCACCCGCGCCTTGGCGACATTGGTCCGCAGCGCCGACCAGTGGTACGCCCGGGCGACCGCCTGCGCCGGGGTGCCGTGCAGTTCGATGCCGAGCGGCTTGGACACGGCGTCCCGCCCGCCCAGGTCCACCACCAGGCCCAGATCCCGGTGGTGGTACGGGTAGGTCTGCTCGCCGCGCAGGGCGGCGACGACGTTGTCGGCGACCTGCTTGCCCTGCCGCATCGCGTGCTGGGCCGTCGGCGGACAGATCGCGCCCTTCTCCTTCTTGGCCAGGTCCGGGACGGCGGCGGCGTCGCCGAGCGCGTGCACACCGTCCACGCCGGGGACGACCATGTCGGCACCGACGACCAGGCGGCCCCGATCGGTCTCGGCGCCGAGCGTGGCGATCAGTGGACTGGCGGCGACGCCCGCCGTCCAGATCAGGGTGCGACTGGGCAGCACCCGCCCGTCGGTCAGCGTCACGGCCTCGGCGTCCACGGAGGCGACGGAGACCCCGAGCGAGACCTCGATCCCGCGCCGCCGCAGGATCTCCAGCGCCGCTCGGCCCAGCTTGTCGCCCAGCTCGGGCATGAGCTTGGGCGCGAGGTCCACCAGATGCCACTTGATCAGCTTCGGGTCGAGCCGCGGATAGCGCTGGACCGCGGCATGGGTCAGCCGCTGCAGACAGGCGACCGTCTCCGTACCCGCGTAGCCCCCGCCCACCACCACGAAGCACAACCGCGCCGCCCGCTCCGCCTCGTCGTGTCCGGCGTCGGCCAGATCGAGCTGGGCGATCACGTGGTCGCGGATGTAGACCGCCTCGGCGAGCGTCTTCATGCCCCGCGCGTGCTCACCCAGCCCCGGGATGTCGAACGTGCGGGTCACACTGCCCGGCGCGAGGACCAGATGGTCGTACGGCTCGTCGATCAGTTCACCCGTGATCGTCCGGACGACACAGACCTTCGCCTTGGTGTCCACGCCGATCGCGCCGCCGGGGATGATGCGCGTGCGGTGACGCTTGCTGCGCCGCAGCGACAACGCGACCGACTGGGGGGTCAGCACGCCCGAGGCCACCTGGGGGAGGAGCGGCAGATAGAGCTGGTACGAGACGGGCGACAGCAGCGAGATCTGTGCCTCGCGGCTCGTCAGCCGCCGCTCCAGACGCTGTACACAGGCGACCCCGGCGAAGCCGGCACCCACCACGAGAATCTTCGGTCGCGTCACGCTGCCCGCCTCCCGGATCGTCGGTCCTAGAGAGCTGACTAACCCCTCGGGCCGATCGAAAACCCGGACCGTCCGCCGAAGGGGTGACGCAGGAATCGGACCTGACAGTCGGGGCAGGGTCATAGTGTGGTACAAGGGAAAAACAGGGCGGGTGTGTGAGAAACGGAGCCGACGGCCGTGGGGAGACCTGAGGGCACAGACACCACCGCGCACGAGGCGGTCTTCGGCGTCGCCGACTCCGTCGTTCTCCTCTTCGACGAGTACGGAGCGGTCGTCGGCCGTCCGTACGCGGCCGAACAGCTGCTGGGCTACCCCGCGGCGGAGCTGAGCGGCCGGCGCGTCGGCGCCCTGCTCGCGGCTGACGAGGCCGACCGCATCCCCGGCATCCTGGAGGTCTCGGAGCGTGACGGCGGCTGGTCGGGCGTCCTGCTCGCACGTCACCGGGACGGCCGCACGATCGCCGTGGACGTCACCGTGCTGCCGCTGCCCGGCGAGGCGGGCCCGGCCCGTTGGCTCGTCGTCGCCGTGGGAGCGGCGCCGTCCCGGCAGTGGACGATGGGCCCCGCTCTCCTGGAGCGGATGGTCACCCGGATGCCCGTCGGGCTCTGCCTGGTCGACACCGACCTACGGTGCGTGTGGTCGAACACCGCGCTCGAGCAGTTCGGCGGCGGCACGGTCGAGGAGCGGCGCGGCAGGCGCTTCGCGGAGATCCAGCCCGGGATGAACGCCGACCTCGTCGAGTCGAAGATGCGCCAGGTGCTGGCGACCGGTGAGCCCGTCCTCGGCTACGAGCACGTGGGCCGCCCCCGGTCCCATCCCGGCCGGGACCACGCCCACGCCATGTCGATGGTCCGGCTGGACGACGACAACGGCCGCGTCCTCGGCGTCTGTTACGCGGTCGTCGACATCACCGACCGCTACCGGGCCAGACTCCGGCTCGCCCTGATGGCCCTGGCCAGCGAGCGCATCGGCCGCAGCCTGGACGTGCTGGGCACCGCCCAGGACCTGGCCGACGTGGCGGTGCCCGGGCTGGCGGACTTCGTCGCCGTGGATCTGCTGGACACCGTCGTCAGAGGCGCCGAGCCGTCCCCGGGCCCCACGGCCGCCGCCACGTCCGTACAGCTGGTGCGTGCCGGCGTGCAGACCGTCCCCGGAGGGATCGTGGTGATGGTGGAGCCGGGGGAGCCGTGCGGGTACCTGCCGTCGTCACCCCAGATCCGCTCCCTGGCCCACGGCCGCTCCTGGCGCGCCGCCACGCTGGACGACACGACACGCGATGCGGCCATCCCTGTGCCCGTGCCCCAGAGCGAGCAACCATCGGACGCCGAGCCGCCCGGCACCGCGCCCACAGCCTCCGAGCCACCGGACTCCGGCCCACCGGAAGGGCCCAGGGACGTCGAGGAGCCCGAAGCCGAGTCCACGGACGCCGAGCCGCCGGACGCCGAGTCCACGGACGCCCAGCCGCCGGTGGCCCCCGCCCCCGAGCCGCACACGGCGATCGTGGTGCCGATCCTCGCCCGAGGTATCACCCTCGGCGTGGCCACGTTCTTCCGCGCCCGACAGGACGAGGCGTTCGACGAGGACGACCTGCGGGTCGCCGAGGAGCTCGTGGCCCGCGCCGCCGTCTGCCTGGACAACGCCCGCCGCTACACCCGCGAGCGCGCTGCTGCGCTCGTACTCCAGCGCAGCCTGCTGCCGCACGGCGTTCCGGTACAGGAAGCCGTCGACGCGGCCTCCTTCTACCGGCCGGCCGACGAACTGTCCGGCCTCGGCGGCGACTGGTTCGACGTGATCCCCCTGTCCGGCGCCAGGGTCGCCCTCGTCGTCGGCGAGGTCATCGGCCACGGGATCGAGGCCGCCGCGACCATGGGTCAGCTCCGTACCGCCGTACGGACCCTCGCCGACCTCGACCTCGGGCCCGAGGACCTCCTGGCCCATCTCGACGACCTCGTCCTGCAGGTCACGCGGGAGGGCCCCGCGGGCGAGCTCGGCGGCGCGGCCACCCCTGCGGGCGTGGGGGCCAGCTGCCTCTACGCCGTCTACGATCCGGTCAGTCTGCGCTGCGACCTGGCGAGCGCCGGCCACCTCGCGCCCGCCGTCCTGGCGCCCGACGGCACGGTCACCTTCCCCGAACTCCCGCCCGGACCGGCGCTCGGCGTCGGCGGACTCCCCTTCGAATCCGTCGAGCTGCCGCTGGCGGAGGGCAGTGTCCTGGCCTTCTACACCGACGGGATCATCGCCGCGCCCGGGGCGGGCAAGGAAGGGCTGCGCCGCGTTCTGGAATCCCGTGACCTGCCGCTCGACGAACTCTGCCGCAGCATCGTCGACGAACTGGCGCCCAGCAGGCCGTACACCGACGACGCGGCCCTCCTCCTCGTCAGGACCCGCGGTCTGGCGGCCGGGCAGGTCGCCATCTGGGACCTGCCCGCCGACCCGGCCGTCGTCGCCCGCGCGCGCGTGATGGCCGCCCGCCAGCTCGCCGCCTGGGGCCTCGACGAACTCGCCTTCACCACCGAACTCGTCGTCAGCGAACTCGTCACCAACGCCATCCGGCACGCCTCCGGCCCCATCCGGCTGCGCCTGATCCTCGAACGCACCCTGATCTGCGAGGTCTTCGACGCCAGCAGCACCTCGCCGCATCTGCGCCACGCGCGCACCACCGACGAGGGCGGCCGTGGCCTCTTCCTGATCTCCCAGTTCACCCGGCGCTGGGGGACCCGCTACACGGCCGAGGGCAAGGTCATCTGGGCCGAACAGCCCCTCGAAGGCGACGGCACCGCCGCGCACACTCCGCAGGGCCTCGCTCAAGATCTTTAATCGATTGTCCGGCCTCTGAGCCGCGTGTCAGGGTGTGCTGCCGCACGGAGAGGCCGACGGCGACGAGAAGGAGATCCACCTGTGCGTGCGGGTACCGCCGACCACACCGTCGTGACGAAGCGAGGACCGGTACGCGGCACGGTCGCCGACGGGCTGCGGATCACTCTGGGCATCCCGTACGCCGCACCGCCGTTCGGCGCCGGGCGCTTCCAGGCGCCGAGGCCCGCGGAGACCTGGGACGAGGTACGGGAGTGCACCCGCTTCGGCCCCGTCGCCCCGCAGTCGGCGGAGCTGCCCGGCTCCCCGGCCTGGCACCCGGGCGACGAGGACATCCTCACGCTCAACGTCTGGGCCCCGGTGGGAACTTCGGATCCGCTGCCCGTCCTCTTCTGGATCCACGGCGGCGCCTACACCTTCGGCTCCGCCGCCCAGCCCGACTACGACGGATCCGCCCTGGCCCGCGCCGGTACCGTCGTGGTGACCTGCAACTACCGTCTCGGTTTCGAGGGTTTCGGGCACGTGCCCGGCTTCCCCGACAACCGGGGACTGCTCGACCAGATCGCCGCACTGGAGTGGGTACGCGACAACATCGCGGCCTTCGGCGGCGACCCGGAGAACGTCACGGTGGCCGGACAGTCCGCGGGCGGCGGCTCGATCGCCTGTCTGATGAGCAGTGCACGGGCCGACGGACTGTTCCGCCGCGCCATCGCCCACAGCGTGCCCGACGCGTTCTTCCCGCCGGAGTTCGCCGGGCGCCTCGCCCGTGAGGTGGCCGAGGCCGCCGGTGTCGCCGCCACCGCCGAGGGTCTTGTCTCCACCACTCCGCAGGATCTCGTCGACGCCTCCGACCAGGTGGTGGCGCGGTACGCCGGCGACCCCGCCTCCGGTTTCCTCCACTACGACACCGTCCTCTACGGCCCCGTCCTCGACGGCGTCCTGCTGACTCGGGACCCGGTCGAGGCCCCGACCGCCGACGGCACGGCACACCCCGTGGACCTCCTCGTCTGCCACACCACCGAGGAGTACTGGCTGATGCACCGCGTCGGCAGCATGCCGACGGTCACCACCGACGACGGCCTCGCCCGGTTCGCCGCCGACTACGGCCTTTCCCCGGCCCTGGTCGCCTCGTACCGCGCCCTCATGCCCGACGCACCGGTGCTCGACGTCTTCCTGGCCCTCGCGGGCGACGCGGTCTTCACCGTGCCCACCGTCCGTCTCGCCGAGGCCCATGCCCGCGCCGGCGGCCGCACGTTCCTGTCCCGCTTCGACCGGCGCCGCACCCGCCCCGACGGCAGCCCGGTGCGCGCCTGGCACGCAGCCGACGTGCCCTTCGCCCTCGGGACCCTGGACGCCACCGGTGTCGACTTCCTGACCGGCGGTCCCGCCGACGCCGACGACTGGGCCCTGTCCCGGCGGATGGTCCACGCCTGGGCGGCCTTCGCCGCCACCGGAGACCCGGGCTGGTCCCCGCTCACCGCCCCGCCCGGCGGTGCCACCGCAGCCGCCGTCCACGTCTGGGACGTGCCCGGCGACCGCACGGAGGGCGCGGCACCCGCGCACGCCCTCTGGCACGGCACACGGATGGCCCCGCCGTCGCTTCCGTAGGGGACACGGGATAATCAGCGGGCGCGGACGGAACACCGCGCGGACGACAGACGCACGCGACAGGCCGGCTGCCCCCACGGGGGAACGGCAGGACAGGGAGAACCCGATGGACGTCCAGCACTTCGAGCGGATCACCGCGTTCATCGAGGACCGTCTCCGGCCGCTGTTCGACCCCGAGAACGGCAGCGACCACGGATTCGGGATGGACGACACCTCCCGCGCGCTGCGCGCCCTCCTCGGCACCGTGAAGGCGGCCGCTGCCGTCAAGGGACTCGCCGACCAGCGGGCGGCGGCCGACCCGGCGCTCCGTCACATCATCGACCAGGCGCTGGAGCACAACTGGGACGTCCTGCGCGGTGTCGCCCGCAACTGGGAGGACCACCCGGACTTCGTCCGCGACTTCAAGCGCCACGCCTGGGAGCTCGACGAGACCCCGGCCGCCACCGCCTGACACCGGATCATGAACGCGGATATCTGGGCGGCGCTCCCCGTCGAGACGCGCCGGGCCGTCGACGCCCACATCCGTCTCGGTCGCTGCATCTTGGCGGTCAAGGAGGTCCGTGACGCCCTCCCCGAGGAGTCACGCCCGGGTCTGCACGAGACGCTCGACATGGTGAACGAGCGCTTCCGCGAGCTCGGCGTGCGCTGGGAACCGGGGCCCACGGAGCCGCTCGACCCGACGGCCCTCGCCGACCGGGCCGCGCAGCTCCCGGGCCGCCCCGCGGCCGTCGAGGCGCTGTGGGACGGCGACACCTTCGGCTGGATGGTGGACCTCGTTCTCGTCACCCACGAGCCGGAGGCCGAGCATCCGCTGGCCGTGATCCGGCACGGCGGCGACATGCGGCTCTTCAACGGCACGGTTCCGCCGTGGCCCGAAGCCGAAGAAGCCCGGCGCGCAGGTCACGACCTCGCCGAGCGGCTCGGCGTCCCCTTCCACTTCGCGAGCCCCGACCGGCCGGACGACGAGGCACCCCGGTGGAGGGACCTCCAGAGCGGCGCACCTTCCTGACGGCTGCTCAACTCTCGGCAGACCCGTGACACGCCGTCCGCTCTGCCCCGGTCGGGTGAGTGCGCGGCTCACCCGACAGGCGCGGACCCGGATCGGGTACGTATCGCGGCATTGCCGTCCCCAGCGTCGGAGGATGCTGCCCCATGTCTGTCAGGAACGTCCGCACCGGCCCGCGCGTGGTGACCGCCGCGCTCTGCGCGACACTCGCGGTCATCGGCTACATGAAGGTGTCGGCGGAAGAACCCGCTCCGAACCCCGCGCCCGGCGTCCGCGCCGCGGCCAAGAACGCCGGCCCGGCCACTTCGCCCCGCTCGCCCGAGGCAGCCGTCTCCCCAGGGACGCCCGCGCCCGGAAACTCAGGTGCGCCTGGTGCTGCCGGTGCTCCCGGGACCACTGCCTCCGAGCCGAAGGCACCCGTAGGCCCGCCCGGTGTCGGTCCGACGACGCTGACGCAGATCCCGGACGGTACGAAGCAGGCGTTCGTCGTGACGGGCGGGTCCCTGAACACCAGCAAATCCACGGCCGTGCTCTACGAACGGGACGCCGCCGGTCGATGGCAGCGCACGGGCGGACCCTGGCCCGCGCACAACGCCCTGCGCGGCTGGACGAACGACCACTGGGCCGGCGATCTGCGCACCCCCATCGGTGTGTTCCGGCTCGGCGACGCGGGCGGCCGGCTGCCCGACCCCGGCTCGAAGCTGCCCTACGACCAGGACGAGCAGTTCGTCTCCCCGGGCACCGGATTCCTCGGCGAACCCCTGGAGGGTTCGTTCGACTATGTCGTCGCCATCGACTACAACCGCGTCTCGGGAACGACTCCCCTGAACAGGGAGCGGCCGCTCGGGGAGGACCGGGGCGGAGGCGTATGGATCCACGTCGACCACGGCGGCCCCACCCAGGCCTGCATCTCCCTGACCGCCGACGTGATGCGCGACCTGCTGCGCGCCCTGGACCCCGCCAAGGAACCGGTCATCGTCATGGGACCGGCCGCCGAGATCGGGCGCTGATCCCAAGGATCCTTCCGGCCGACGCGCGTACGGCCCTCCCGCACGCGCACGGCCCCCTGACACGCGTACGGCCCCCTGACGCGTGTACACGGGGCCCTCCCACGCGCGTACGCCCCCCTGACGGGCGCTGACAGCCTCTGTCGGCGCCCGTCAGCGCGCGGGCCGCAGGCTGTCAGGGCGCCCGGGCATCGTCGTGGTCATCAGGAACGACGACACCCGAGCAGGAGAAACCCATGAGCGCCGACAGCACCCGGAAGTCCCAGGCCGAGCTGGCCGAGTTCGTCGCCCGGGCGGCCACGGAGCACGGCATCCCCGGTGTCACCGTGGGCGTCTGGGCGGACGGCCGCGAGACCTTCGCCGGCCACGGCGTGACCAGCATCGACAACCCGCTCCCGGTCGACGAGAACACCCTCTTCCTGGTGGGCTCGGCGACGAAGACCTTCACGGCGACCGCGCTGATGCGGCTGGTCGCCGACGGCCGGGTCGAGCTGGACGCGCCGGTGCGCCGGTACGTGCCCGAGCTGGTGCTCGCCGACGAGAAGGCGGCTGCCGAGATCACCGTACTCAACCTGCTCAACCACACCTCGGGCCTCGACTGGAACATCATCGTCGACACCGGGGACGGCGACGACGCTCTGGCCGCCTTCGTGGCGAAGATGGCGGACCTGCCGTTCATCGGCGAGCCCGGCGGCCGCGCCTCCTACAGCCAGGCCGGATTCAACCTGCTCGGGCGGGTCCTGGAGAACGTCACGGGGCTGACGTACGAGCGGGCCGTCGCCTCGCTCCTGATCGAGCCGCTGGGCCTGACGAACAGCTTCTTCGGCACCGACGAGGTCATGACCAGGCGGTTCGCCGTGGGCCACAACCCCGACGAGGACGGCAACCTGGCTGTCGCGAGGGAGTGGAAGCTCACCCGGGCCAACAACCCCGGCGGCGGCCTCGCGACCTCGGCGTCGGACATCCTCGCCTGGGCTCGGTTCCAGCTCGGCGACGGTCTCACGGAGAGTGGTGAGCGCCTTCTGCCGACCGAACTGCTGCACCGTATGCGGGAGCAGACGGTCGAACTGCGTGCCAGCAACCTCGGCGACGGCTTCGGCATCTGCTGGTTCCTGCGCGAGGCCGACGGCGTGCGCACGATCGAGCACGGCGGTTCGGTCAACGGTCAGTTCGTCGAGCTGGTGCTCGTACCCGAGCGGAACTTCGCCGTCGTCGCCATGTCCAACGCCGGCCCGGGCGGCATCCCCTTCAACAGGTCCGTCGTCCGCTGGGCGCTGGAGCACCACCTCGGCGTCGTGGACAAGGACCCGGAGCCGCTGGCGTACGACGCGACGCGGGCCCAGGAGGTCGTCGGGTCCTACGAGAACGAGGCCATGACCCTCACCGTCGCCACCGACGGGGCGGAGCTGACCCTCGCCGCCGCGATCAAGCCCGAGATCCGTGCGTCGGCCGACTTCGAGATGCCCGCGGACTACGAGCCGGCCGCCATGGGCCTGCTGCCCGGCGACGGCGACGAGTTCATCGTCATCGGCGGTGGACTGGAGGGACAGCGGGGCTTCTTCTCCCGTGACACCAGCGGCGCCGTGGCCGGCATCGACCTCGGTGGCCGGATGTTCGGCCGGGTCTCCACCGTCTCCGTGTGACGGCCCGACCGGGCGCGCGGCCTCGCCTCCTCAGGGAGGCGAGGCCGCGCGGTGGCGTCCGATCAGCGGTGGGCCAGCCAGTCCGCCGCCGGCAGCAGCCTGCTGTCGTAGTCGAACAGGGCCTGGTTCTCCCAGCCGTTGCCCGACGTGGGATCGTCGTACGGAACACCCTGCGCCGTCGCGTTGTCGAACCACCAGCGGTACAGGGCGTTGTCGCCGCCGTGCGCGAGATGGAGTGCGACCTGCGTGGAGGAGGAGACCGCCTTCGTGGCCGAGACGCCCGCCTTCAGGAGTCCCGCCAGCTGCGACCAGTTGTCCGTCGAGCCCTCGGGCCACAGCATCCCGGTGTTGATCTCGTTGCCGATCTGCACCATGTCGGCCGTCGTGCCCTGGGCCTTCAGCGCGTTCAGGACGTCGTACGTGTGGTCGTACACGTCGGTCGTGAGCCGGCTGTACGAGTGGCCGGCCCAGGCGGCGGGCTTGGCCTGGGCGCCGGGGTCGGCCCAGGTGTCCGAGTAGTGGAAGTCGACCAGCAGCTTCATGCCCTGCGCCTTGATGCGCTGGGCCGACGCCAGCACACGTGCCTTGTTGTTGTAGCCGTCGGCCGGATTCACCCACACCTTGAGCCGGCCGTAGGTGGCGCCCGCCGACTTCAGGATCGCCACGGGATCCCCGGTCGCCCCCGCGCTGGTGCGATACGTACCGCCGAGGTCCTCGCTCTTCTCCAGCGAGGAGATGTCGACGCCCTTGACGGACAGCCCCGTCGAGCCGGAGGTGAACGTGAGATCGTCGACGTTGAGCCACTGCCCCGCCGACGCGTGGGAGTTGACGCTGACTGTGCACCGGCCGCCGGTCACCTTCACCGATGTGACCAGGCGTATCCAGGCCCCGTCGGGGGTGGGCGGCAGGTCGGTGCGCTGCTCGGCGGAGCCGCAGTTGCGCAGGGCGAGATAGGCGGAGCTCTGGCCACCGCCGGAGCGCACCCAGGCGCTCAGGGTGTAGGTGCCGTCCGTCAGCCCGGACAGGTGCTGGTACGTCTCCACCTGGTAGGCGGTCGAGGCCCAGTGGCTCAGCCGGTGACTGCCGCCGTGCCCGCCGGCCTCCGTGAAGGAGGCCGCGCTCTGGCCCGTCGCGGAGTAGGTGGACCAGCCGGACGGCGTGGCGGTCCCGGTTCCGTCGGCCTCGAAACCGGTGTTGGCGAGCGTGGCGGCCGCCTGAGCGGGTGGTGCGGGAAGCGCGGTGAGGAGCAGGGCGCCGAGCGCGGAGGCGGCGGCGACTCTGAGGCGTGAACCTGACAGGAGCGACCGCAGGGTGCGGGGAACGGCGTGCATCGTCGAGTCCCTTCGACGGGGGAGGGAAAGGAGGTGGTGCGGTGGTGCCGTTCACCCGGGGGCGCGCGTGCGCGACGCCCGTCCCCGGGGAGTCACGAGGGACGGTCAGCCGTCGAGGCGTACGACGCGGACCGATCCCGCGGGCGCGACGAGGTGACCGGCGGCGCGTTCGCCCGCGAGGAGTTCGGTGCCGGGGGAGTCCAACGGCACCTTCGCGTCGTGCGCGGTGTGGTTCAGGACGAAGAGGTACTCACCGGCGTCGCCGGAGCGGCGTACGACCTCGACGTCGCGCGGGAGGCCGCGGCGTGGCTCGACGCCCGCGTCCTCGCAGGCGGCGCCGAGGATCGTGTCGAGCGAGGCCGCGTCGAGCCGGGTGGAGACGTACCAGGCGCTGCCCTTGCCCAGACGGTGACGGGTGACGGCGGGGCGCCCGGTGGCCGGGCCGTCTGCGTACGTCCACACCGGCCGGGCGCCACGCGCCACCACGAACTCGGTCCAGACGTCTCCGGTCAGCGTCGCCCCTCCTGGGCCCGTGACGGTCACCGTCTCGCCCTCCCCGAGCGGGGACCACTCCTCCACACTCAGCCCGAGGACATCCCGAAGGGCCCCGGGGTAGGCGCCCGGGTGAACGGCGTCGTGCTCGTCGACGATCCCGGAGAAGTACGAGACGACGAGCGTGCCGCCGTTCTCGACGTACTCCCGCAGATTCAGGCCGGCCGCCTCGGTGGTGAGGTACAGCGCGGGCACCACGACCAGGGGATACGCCGACAGGTCGGACTCCGGGTGGGCGAAGTCCACGGTCAGGTGGCGGTCGTAGAGCGACTCGTAGAAGCTGTCGGCGCGCTCACGCGCGTCATGGTCCTCCGTGGGACGCCACTCCAGGCCCTGCGCCCACCACGACTCCCAGTCCCACACCATGGCGACGTCCGGGACGGTGCGCGTGCCGCGCAGCGCGGCCAGCGCGTCGAGGCCGGCGCCGAGCTCCACCACCTCGCGCCAGACACGTGAGTCGGTGCCGGCGTGCGGCAGCATCGCGGAGTGGAACTTCTCGGCGCCGCGCCGGGACTGCCGCCACTGGAAGAACATGGCCCCCTCGGAGCCGCGGGCGACATGGGCGAGGGAGTTGCGGGCCATCTCCCCGGGGCGCTTGGCGGGGTTGCGGGGCTGCCAGTTGACGCCGGACGTGGCGTGTTCGAGCAGGAGCCAGGGAGCTCCGCCCGCGACGGAGCGGGTGAGGTCCGCGGCCATGGCCAGATTGACGTGGGTGCGGCGGCCGTCGGTGATCAGATAGTGGTCGTTGGTGACGAGGTCGACCTCGCGGCCCCAGGCCCAGTAGTCGACGGAGTCGCACTGGCTGAGCGCCGTCATGAAGTTGGTGGTGACGGGGACGCCCGGCGAGAGCCGGTGCAGGATGTCCCGCTCCCTGCGGAAGTTCTCCCGCATCGTGGCATCGGCGAAGCGGCGGTAGTCCAGCTGTTGCGCCGGGTTGCCGACAGTGGGCGTCAGACGGGGCGGGTCGATCTGCTCGTACGAGGTGTAGCGCTGGCCCCAGAAGGCGGTGCCCCAAGCCTCGTTGACGGCGTCCACGGAGTCGTACCGCCGGGCGAGCCAGCGGCGGAAATGGGCGGCGCAGTTCTCGCAGTAGCAGGCGCTGACCGGGACCCCGTACTCGTTGTGGACGTGCCAGAGCGCGAGCGCGGGGTGGGCGCCGTACCGCTCGGCCAGCTTCGTGGTGATCCGGGCCGCCGCCTCGCGGTACGCAGGTGAGCTGTGACAGATCGCGCCGCGCGAGCCGAACGCGTACCGCACACCCTCACGGGAGACCGGAAGCGCGTCGGGATGGGCGCGGTAGAACCACGCGGGCGGCGCCACGGTCGGCGTACCCAGATCGACGCGGACGCCGCTCTCGTGCAGCAGGTCCAGCACCCGGTCCATGCGGCCGAAGTCGTACGCGCCCGGCTCGGGTTCGAGCAGCGCCCACGCGAAGATCCCGACGCTCACGAGGGTGACGCCGGCCTCGCGCATCAGCCGTACGTCCTCCTGCCAGACGCTTTCCGGCCACTGCTCGGGGTTGTAGTCCCCGCCGAAGGCGAGGCGGTGCAGGCCTCGGGGAGCGGTCTCCGGCATGGGTGTCTCCTGAACGTCGAACTCAAGCAACTGGGAACGTACACACACCAGATCTCGATGTGGCAACGCAACATAACCGCACACGATCCACCATTGACAAGTGTCCGGAACGTTTCTCTACTGTGAACGCTCACAGATGCATGGCAGGTCCTTCCACGACGGAAGGACCGCTCGTCAGGGGAGAGGCTCCATGCCCATCGTTATGCGCCACCGTGTCGTCGCCACTGCCACCGCCGTCGCCCTCGCCGCGGCCGCACTCACCGCCTGCGGCTCGTCCGAAAGCGGAGACGGTCAGGCCGAGTCGGGCCCCGTCTCACTCACCTACTGGGCCTGGGCGCCCAACATGGACAAGGTGGCCGCGATCTGGAACAAGAAGAACCCGGACATCAAGGTCACCGTCCAGAAGCAGGCCTCCGGCGACGACCTGGTCACCAAGATCATCACCGCCTCCAAGGCCCACCAGGCCCCCGACCTCGTCCAGGCCGAGTTCCAGGCCCTGCCGACGCTCGTCTCCAACGACGCCCTCGCCGACATCTCCAAGGAGGTCGCCGACGCCAAGGACGCCTTCGCGCCCGGCCTCTGGCAGCAGACCACCCTCGGCTCCGACGCCGTCTACGCCGTGCCCCAGGACTCCGGGCCGCTGATGTTCTTCTACCGCACCGACCTGTTCCAGCAGTTCGGCCTCAAGGTCCCCACCACCTGGGACGAGTTCGCCGCCACCGCCAGGACGCTCAGGACCAAGGCCCCCGACAAGTCGCTCACGACCTTCTCCTCCAACGACTCCGGCCTCTTCGCCGGCCTCGCCCAGCAGGCCGGCGCCCAGTGGTGGACCGCCCAGGACCAGAAGTGGAAGGTCGGCATCGACGACCCCGCCACCCGGAAGGTCGCCGACTTCTGGGGCGGCCTCGTCAAGGAGGGCGCCGTCGACAACCAGCCCATGTACACCCCCGCGTGGAACAAGGCCCTCAACACCGGGCAGCAGATCGCCTGGGTCAGCGCCGTCTGGGCCCCCGGCGTCCTCACCACCGCCGCGCCCGACACCAAGGGCAAGTGGGCCATGGCCCCGCTGCCCCAGTGGGACACCGCCGAGCCCGCCACCGGCAGCTGGGGCGGCTCCACCACCGCCGTCACCACCGACTCGAAGCACAAGGCGGCCGCCGCGAAGTTCGCCGCGTGGCTGAACACCGACCCCGAGGCGCTCGCCGCCCTGGTGAAGGAGGCCGGCATCTACCCGGCCGCCACCGCCGCCCAGACCGGCGGCGCGCTCGCCGCGCCCCCGGAGTTCTTCGCCGGCCAGGCCGACTTCTACACCAAGGCCGCCGAGATCGCGAAGACCACCGCCCCCGCCGCGTGGGGGCCGAACGTGAACGTCGCCTACACCTCCTTCAAGGACGAGTTCGGCAAGGCGGCCAAGGCCAAGTCCGACTTCGGCGCCGCGCTGACCACGATGCAGAGCGCCACCGTCGCCGACCTGAAGAAGCAGGGCTTCGAGGTCGCCCCGTGACGCAGCCCGCCGCGGGCGCGCGCCGGGCGTACGGGGCCAAGACGGCCCCGTACGCCCACCCGTCGCCCACCACCACCCTCAGACGAGCGCGAAGCGCCCCCTCCTTCTCCCCGTCGCCCACCACCACCCTCAAACGAGCGCGCAGCGCCCCCTCCTTCTCCCCGTCGCCCACCACCACCCTCAAACGAGCGCGCAGCGCCCCCTACTTCTTCCTTCTCCCGGCCGCGCTCCTCTTCGTCCTCTTCTTCGCCCTGCCCATCGGCTACGCCCTCTGGCTCAGCCTCCACAAGATCGAGGTCAAGGGCCTCGGCCTGGGCAAGGGAGCCAGGAGCGAGGTCTGGGCCGGCCTGGAGAACTACACCGCCGCCCTCACCGACTTCGAACTCGGCCACAGCGCTCTGCGGATCCTCGGCTACGGCGCGATCGTCGTCCCCGTCATGCTCGGCCTGGCCCTGCTCTTCGCGCTGCTGCTCGACTCCGAGCGCGTCCGGGCCCGGTCCTTCTCCCGCCTCGCGATCTTCCTGCCGTACGCCGTGCCCGGCGTCATCGCCGCCCTCATGTGGGGCTTCCTGTACCTGCCGGACGTCAGTCCCTTCCACTACCTCCTCGACGCCCTCGGGATGCCGCGACCGGACCTGATGGACGGCGGCCCGCTGTACCTGGCGATGGCGAACATCGCCGTCTGGGGCGGCACCGGCTTCAACATGATCGTGATCTACACCTCGCTGCGCTCGCTGCCCACCGAGGTCTTCGAGGCGGCCAAGCTCGACGGCTGCTCGGAGCTGCAGATCGCCCTGCGGATCAAGATTCCGATGGTCGCGCCCTCGCTGGTCCTGACCTTCTTCTTCTCGATCATCGCCACCCTCCAGGTCTTCAACGAGCCCACCACGCTCCGGCCGCTCACCAACGGCATCCCCACCACCTGGAGCCCGCTGATGAAGGTCTACAACGACGCCTTCACCGGCGGGAACATCCACGCCGCCTCGGCCACCGCGGTGGTCCTCGCCGCCGCCACCTTCCTGCTCTCCTTCGGCCTGCTGAGAGCCTCCGACCGCCGTACGAAGCAAGGAGCCACCCGATGAGCGGGCTCGCCTCCCCACCGCAGGTGCGCCGGGCCGCGCCGGCAGCCGGCGTCACTCCCGGAACGTCCCAGGGGCAGCCGCGCCCGCGCCGTATCGCGCTGCTTCCGACCGCCGCCCTGGTCCTCGGCGCGCTCTACTGCCTCCTGCCCATCGCCTGGGTCCTCGTCGCCTCCACCAAGTCGGGCGCCGACCTCTTCTCCACCTTCACCTTCCTCCCCGGCGACGGCCTCGGCGACAACCTCGCCGACCTCGCCGCGTACCGTGACGGCCTCTACTGGCGGTGGATGACCAACTCCGTCTTCTACGCGGGCCTGGGCGCCGTCCTCTCCACGATCGTCTCGGCGCTCGCCGGATACGCCCTCGCCGTCTACCGCTTCCGCGGCCGCGAGACGTTCTTCAACCTGATCCTGACCGGTGTGCTGATGCCCCCGGTGATCCTCGCCATCCCGCAGTACCTGCTCATGGCGGAGGCCGATCTGACGGACACGTACCTCTCCGTCCTGCTGCCGCTGATCCTCTCGCCCTACGGTGTCTACCTCGGCCGGATCTACGCCGAGGCCGCGATCCCCATGGAGCTCGTGGAGGCAGGCCGGATGGACGGCGCGGGGGAGTGGCGGATTTTCCGTCGCATCGCCCTGCCCATGATGTCCCCTGGCCTGGTGACGATCTTCCTCTTCCAGTTCGTGGCGATCTGGAACAACTTCCTGCTGCCCTTCATCATGCTCGGCGACGACGAGAAGTTCCCCATGACCGTCGGTCTGTTCACCCTGCTGAAGCAGGGCGCCGGACAACCCGCCCTCTACACCCTCGTCGTCACCGGTGCGCTGCTCGCGATCGTCCCGCTCATCGCGCTGTTCCTGGTCATCCAGCGGTTCTGGAGCCTCGATCTGCTGTCCGGCGCCGTAAAGTCCTGAGCACCGGGGAACAAGGGGAAACGAGCATGAGCATTCCAGCGGGCAGGCGCCGCCCGGCCACCATCCACGACGTGGCGCGCGAGGCGGGCGTCTCGCGCGGCACGGTCTCGCGCGTCCTCAACGGCGGGCACTACGTCAGCCCCACCGCCAAGGCGGCCGTCGACGCCGCGATCCGCAGGACGGGTTACGTCGTGAACCGGCACGCCCGCTCGCTGATCACCGGTAGGTCCGACTCGGTGGCGTTCCTGCTGACCGAGCCTCAGGAACGGTTCTTCGAGGACCCGAACTTCAATGTGCTGCTGCGAGCCTGTACGCAGGCGCTCGCCGCGCAGGACATCCCGCTGCTGTTGATGATCGCGGGAACGGAGGACGAACGACGGCGCAATCTGCGTTACATCGAGGCCGGTCATGTCGACGGAGTCCTGCTGGTTTCCAGCCATTCCGGCGATCCCGTGGTCGCCCAGCTGCACGCGGCGGGCGTCCCGGTCGTGGCCTGCGGCAAGCCGCTCGGCCAGACCGCCAAGATCGGCTATGTCGCGGCGGACGACCGGGACGGCGCCCGGGACATGGTGCGCCATCTGTATGAGACGGGGCGCCGCCGGATCGCCACCGTCACCGGCCCCCTGGACACCCCGGGCGGCGTCGAGCGTCTCGCCGGATACCGCGAGACGCTGGCCGAGCACGGCCTGCCCGCCGACGACGCGCTGATCGCCACCGGCGACTACAGCCGGGCGAGCGGCGAGCGCGCCGCCGCCCTGCTCCTGCAGCGTGCCCCGGACATCGACGCCGTCTTCGTGGCCTCGGACCTGATGGCCCAGGGCGTCCTCGACGCCCTCGACCGTGCCGGCCGCAGGGTTCCCGAGGACGTCGCCGTGGGCGGCTTCGACGACTCACCGGCCGCGCTCTCCTCCCGCCCGCCGCTCACCACGATCCGGCAGCCCTGGGACCGCATCAGCACCGAGATGGTCCGGATGCTCCTGGCCCGCATAGCCGGTGAGGAGCCGTCGGCGGTCATCCTGCCCACGGCACTGGTGCGCCGCGAGTCGAGCTGAGCGTCCAACCCGCGAGATCGATGGCCGGAATCCGCTGCTCTTACCCGGGGTAGCGGATCAATTTCCGTCACGTAAAGGCAATTTCACGCCACCTCGCGATCAGAATCGTCACTCTCCGGGGATCGCCGGTAACTTCATGCCGTCGCCGCCACACCAGGGGCACACGGCCCCCACGGGACTAGCGGCGACGAAGGACATCTCTTCACTTGACGACAGCGACCGACAGCTTCAAGGTCCAGCCGTACACGCAGCACTGCCAAGTGATCCACACCGAAGGCGCCCACGCGGTCATCGGCATCTCCCCGGGCAACGGCTACTTCTCCGCCCAGAGGGTGGCCGACCTCGCCGCCTGGGGACTCCGCAACTTCGAGCAGGTCGACCTCATCTACACCGACCTGCACGTCGACGACATGTACGAGGCCCTCGGCTACCCGCCGGACGAGGCCCGCCGCAAGACGGTCAAGAACCTCCGCGGCGTACGCGCCAAGGTCAACAACGCCGTCGCCGCCACCGACCCCGGCGGCGAACGGCTCCGAGGACGCCCCATGTCGGCGCTCCTCGACATCCCCGCCTACCGGCATCTGCGCAAACACCTGGACGATCTGCTCGCCACCGACGCCGAGTTCCTCGCCACGTGCGACAAGCTCGTCTCGGCCTTCCTCTCCTCCAAGGTCCTCGAAGGACAGGCACCCACCGCCCGCCAGCGCGAGGTCTGTCTCCAGTACATCTGCGCCGAGGCACCGCTCTTCCTGGACACCCCCGCGATCCTCGGTGTCCCCTCCTCCCTCAACTGCTACCACCAGCTCCTGCCGATGGCCGAACTCCTCTACTCACGGGGCTCCGGACTGCGCGCCTCCCGCAACCAGGGCCACGCCATCGTCACCGCGATCCTCGGAGACCACGATGACCACTGACACGCTGATCGACTTCCCGTTCTCCGCCCGTGGCGACCGTCTGCCGCCGGAGATCGAGTCCCTGCGCGCCGAGCCGGTCAAGCGGGTCCGTACGATCGCCGGCGACGAGGCCTGGCTCGTCTCCTCCTACGCGCTCTGCAAGCAGGTCCTCGAAGACCCGAGGTTCTCGCTCAAGGACACCTCCGCTCCCGGAGTGCCCCGGCAGTACGCGCTGACCATCCCGCCCGAGGTGGTCAACAACATGGGGAACATCACCGGCGCGGGGCTCCGCAAGGCCGTCCTCAAGGCCATCAACCCCAAGGCCGACGGCCTCACCGAATGGATGCGCCGCCACGCCTCCGAGCTCGTCGACGAACTCCTCGCGTACGGACCGCCCGTGGACCTCCGCGGTCGGTTCGCCGGCCCGTACGCGGAACACCTGCACTGCCGGATCCTCGGCATACCCGAGTCCGACGCACCGCGCCTCGCCGCCAGCCTGGACATCGCGTTCATGAACTCGGCCTGCCCCGTCACCGGCGCCCGGCTCAACTGGGACCGCGACATCGCCTACATGGTCGAGCGCCTGGACGACCCGGCGACCACAGGCCTCATGGCCGAACTCGCCGCCCTGCGCGGCAATCCCGACTACGCCCATCTGACCGACGAGATGCTGGCCACGGTCGGCGTCACCTTCTTCGGCGCGGGCGTGATCTCCACCATGGGGTTCCTCACCATGGCGATCTTCTCCCTGCTCCAGAACCCCGACGGCTGGGAGCGGCTCCGCAAGGAGCCGGAACGGATCCCCGCCGCCGTGGACGAGCTGCTCCGGGTCAACCTCTCCATCGCAGACGGGCTTCCGCGCCTCGCCCTCGAAGACGTCACCCTCGGAGACGTCGACGTACGCAAGGGGGAACTCCTCCTCGTTCTCGTGGAGGCCGCCAACACCGACCCGGCGGTCTTCCCCGACCCGCACACCGTGGACATCGACCGGCCGAACGCCGGCACCCACCTCTCCTTCGGCGGCGGCGGTCACTACTGCCCGGCCACCGCACTCGGAAAGCGGCACACCGAGATCGCCCTGGAGGTCCTGCTCGACCGGATGCCCGACCTGCACCTCGCGGTGCCGCTCGACCAACTCGTCTGGCGCACCCGCTTCATGAAGCGCATCCCCGAACGCCTGCCGGTCGCCTGGTGACCCCCATGTGACCCGCTCCGTTCGACGCACGTACGCCGACCGCCGTCGCCCCCGGCCACCCGCCGGGGGCGACGGCGCGTCCCTAGCCGCTGTCCCGCCGGCCGGCCCGCCGCGCGCGAGGTGTCAGCGGCGCGGCCGCATGTCAGCTCCGTACACGGTCCGGTAGTCGGGCACGACGACACGGCTCGCGGGCGACTCCCGACGGACCTGGCCGATCAGCCCGGACAGGTCCATCGTCGGGTCGGGGACCACGGGCTCGCGCAGCGGCGTCTCGAAGTTGTCCCAGTGGACCGGGACGATCACCGGCGGGAGGCCAAGGGTGCGCAGCAGCCGGGGCACGTAACGGTGGGTCGCGGAGCTGGAGGGGACCGCGACCATCGCCACGTCGGGACGTAGCCCCTCGGCCGCCCGCTCGGCGAAGTCGCTGGCGCCCATGAGGAACAGGGCGGGCCCGCCGGAGCCGGCCGTGACCTGAAAGGCGAGCGTGTCGCCCTCGGGCAGGTCGGAGATGGTCGCCGGGGCAGCGGCGGGGGGCGCCGTGAGCGTGCCCGGTGCGAAGTAGGAGTGCTTCTTGTTACGGCTGTGCAGGCTCGCCACCACCTCCACCGTGAGGCCGCCGCCGAAGTCGAGCACCTCGCCGCCCTTGGCCACGGAGATCTGGAGCGGATCCACACCGAAGGCCACCAGCAGATGGAAGGTCGTCTCCGTTCCCACGACACGGGCGCCGGTCGTCTTCGCGAGGTAGGGGACGTCGGCGATGTGGTCCCAGTGGGAGTGGCTGACGAGGATCAGCTCCGGACGCCCGGCGAACTCCCGTACGAACGTGGGATCGGTGTCCGCGATCTGCGTGGCCGGGTTGAAGACACCGTCGAAGAGGCCGGTCTTGAAGCGGGTGAGATACGGGTCGAAGAGCACCGTCCGCCCGCCGACGTCGATCCGCCAGCCGGACGTGCCCAGCCACCGCAGCGACGTCGAGCCGTGCGCGACGGTCTCGGCGGGTGCCTGAGTGGCGGCGGTGGCGGTGGCCGCGGAGGGGGCGCGGGCGTGGGCCACGGCCGGCAGAAGCGGTAAGGCCGTGCCTATGGCGGCGCCTCGGAGCACGGTCCGCCGGGCGTAGGTGTCGTCGGTCATGCCGTCAGAAGATCAGCCCACGGGCTCCCCTGTCCAACACCGGATCGCCGTGGCGCTCCTGGGCGTACGACGGTGAAATCTACGACCTGCGACGGGGCTTGCCGGGCTTGCTGCCGCGCTTGACGCTCTTCGCGCCCTTGGCGCCCTTGAGCCCCTTAGCACCACCGGAACCGCTCCGAGGACTCTTGTCCGCAGGCCTGCCGCTCTTCTCCGGACGCTTCGCCTTGGCCTTGGCCTGCGGCGGGGTCGCGCCACGGCCGCGGGTGCTGTTGACGGTCCGCCCGCGGACGATCCCGATGAACTCCTCCACCAGGTCCGGAGTCGGCTCGGCCTGCGGCCAGGACAGCGCGACCCGCGACTCGGGCGTGTCCGAGAGGGGCCGGTAGGTGAGGTCCTTGCGGTGGTGCAGGCGCGCGAGCGACTGCGGGACCGCGAGCAGCCCCACGCCCGCCGCGACGAGCTCGATCGCGTCCGCCGTCGTCTCCGGGCGCTCCAGCGCCGGCCTGCCCGGCGGTCGCTCCCAGTCGAGGGTGTCGTCGAGCGGGTGCAGCACGATCTCGTCCGCCAGCTCCTCGGGCGAGACCTCCTCGACCGCCGCCACGACATGGTCCTTCGGAACCACGACGACGGTCGTCTCGGTGTAGAGGGGGATCGCGCTGAGATCCGTACGGTCGACGGGCAGGCGCACGAGGCCCGCGTCCGCGCCGCCGGTCCGCAGCAGCTCGTACGCTTCGGCGGCCGGCACCTGGACGAGGGTCAGCGGGACGTCCGGCAGGCGCTCGTTCCAGACCCGCACCCACTTCGTGGGCGTCACTCCCGGTACGTACGCGAGCCGGAACGAGGAGGGTTCTTCCTGGCCAGTCACCCCGCCAGGTTACCGGTCGTGGTCAGAGGTAGCTCACACGCTCGATACCCTTGACACCATGACGTCGCACCAGACCGCCCAGACGATGAAGCCCGCGACCGCGGCGAAGAAGCTGGGTGTGTACCTCGAGGCCACCCCCGCCGAGTTCCAGGAGGGTGTCGTCTCGCGCACCGAGCTGAACACCCTGCAGACCGACCCGCCCGAGTGGCTCCGCGAGCTCCGCCGCAACGGCCCCCACCCGCGTCCGGTGATCGCGGCGAAGCTCGGCATCTCCATCTCCGGACTGGCGCGTGGCGGTATCACCGAGGCCCTCACCACCGAGCAGATCGAGGCGCTGAAGGCGGAAGACCCCGAGTGGCTCCAGAAGGAGCGCGCCACGCAGGCCGAGGTCCGCAAGGAAGCGGTCCGTATCAAGGAGAAGCAGGCCGAGAAGGCGGCGAAGGCCGACCGCTCGGACTCCTGACGCCCCCCCGCGCCGAGCGAGCCGGACGGCACCCGCCGTCCCTCACCCGGCCAGGACCGGCACCAGTTCGGGACGCTTCGCCGTGCGGCCCTCCCCTGAGGAGCGGCCGCGCAGGCGCCTTCCGATCCACGGGCCGAGGAAGCCCGCGACCCACCGCGCCTCGTCGAGCGCCCGGCGCACGCCGGACGGCGCAGGCCCCTGGCCCGCGGGCAGCGGACGGGTCCAGGCGTCGTCGCTGCCGGGAAGGCCGAGCGCGTGGGCCACCGCCGCGGCGATCCGCTCATGCCCGAGGGGACTGGCGTGCAGGCGGTCCGGGCTCCACAGCCGGGAGTCCGTCACCACCGGATGGGCGAAGGTCTCGGCGACTGCCACGCCGTGCCGCGCCGCCGCCTCACGGATGCGCTCGTTGAGCGCGAGGACGCGCGAGCCCAGCGGCCGGGCGAGCGGGATGACCCGCCCCGTGTCCGGGAACGTCACCGTCGCCACCCGTGCGCCCTGGGCGGTGAGCCGGGCGAACATCGCCTCCAGATGACCGGCCACCTCGT
Source organism: Streptomyces sp. NPDC012508 (assembly GCF_042902595.1). NCBI lineage: Bacteria > Bacillati > Actinomycetota > Actinomycetes > Kitasatosporales > Streptomycetaceae > Streptomyces > Streptomyces sp. NPDC012508. Next base: position 331,557 of record NZ_JBIBEO010000002.1, on the reverse strand, counting down.
CCGCGTCGAACCGGGGCCTGAGCAGGTCGTTCATCCCTGCGACCACGGTGGCCACATCCGGCCGCAGCGCGAGCGCGGGGCCGAGTTGCTCGGCGTGCACCTGCCCCGCGAGACTGCCCCGTACGGCCAGGTTGGCGTAGGACAGTCCGGGGCTGGTCGCCGCCATCAGCTCGGCGAGCCGGTCGGCGCAGCCGCGCAGGCCGGTGATGTCGTCGCCGTCCCCAAGGCCTTCGGTCTGACTGTCGCCCAGGGCGACATAGCGCGTGTACGGGCCGGTGTGCATGGGCCTCTCGCTCCTCCGTGCGGCGGCGGGCCCCGAGCGGCACGCCTCGACGGTATTCAACACCGTACCTATTCAATTCCGCGACTAGGGTCCGTAACGGGCCCTCCGTATGCGGCCCCCCGGCGTCCGGTCCACTGTCAGTGGCGGCTGCCACGATCGTCGGATGACCGACCGCACAGCGGCGATCGCCGCCTACTGGGATGCCGCCGCCGCGACCTTCGACGACGAACCGGACCACGGACTGCGCGCCGGCCCCACCCGCGCCGCCTGGGCCCGGCGACTCGAGACATGGATCCCGCCCGCGCCGTCCGACGTCCTCGACATCGGATGCGGGACCGGTTCACTCGCCCTGCTCCTCGCCACGGCAGGGCATCGGGTGACGGGCTTCGACCTCGCGCCGGCGATGGTGGAACGGGCACACGCGAAGCTCGCCTCCGCCGGCCTCGAAGGCCGGTTCCTGTCCGGTGACGCGATGGCGCCGCCGACCGGTGACGAGCGCTTCGACGTCGCGCTGTCCCGGCATCTTCTGTGGACCCTGCCCGACCCCGAGGCCGCGCTGCGCGCATGGGTGAGCCGCCTGCGGCCGGGCGGGCGGCTCGTCCTCGTCGAGGGGCGCTGGCGGGAGTCGGGCCGGAGCGGTGAGCCGTATGTCGCCGGAGCCGACACACTGCCGTGGAACGGCGGCATCGGCGCCGAGGACTTGGCCGCGGCCGTCAGCCCGCTCGTCGCCCGCCTCCGTGTGGAACCCCTCGACGGAGACGCGGACGGCGACCTGTGGGGGAGGAGAGTGGACGACGAGCGGTATGCGCTGATCGCCGAGGTGTGATCCGTCAGCGTTCGCGCACCACGTGATAGCGGTGGAACGGCCCCTCCTCGATGGGCAGTTCAGGACGCCACGTCCTGAGCGCCTGGGCGGACGGCGCGAAGAGGGGCTGGGGGAGGTCGTCGAGTGCGGTCCACTCCCAGCGCCGGATCTTGTCCGGTTCCGCGACGGCCGGGGTGCCGCTGACGTCCCGTACCACCGCCACCGCCGTCAACCGGGTGAGCTCCGTCGAGGTCAGTGAGTCCAGCAGGATCCCGATGATCTCCACGTCCGCCACGCCGGCCACAAGCGTGGTCTCCTCGGCGAGTTCACGAACGGCCGCCGACTCGATGGACTCGCCCGGGTCGACCTTCCCGCCCGGCAGCTCCCACGTCCCGCCGGGATGCAGACCGAGAAGCACCCGACCGGCCCCGTCGGTCACCACGACACCGACGCCGAGGGAGGCCTGGGCGGTCGGCGGCCGCGCGTTGCGGTGGGGCGTGGGAGAGGCCGCGGGCGTGGGCGGCGGCTGGTCGGCGGGGCGCATGTCGACTCCTCGTACGGACGGCGCGGGCATGGTGTCGCCTGCCAGCCAACACCATGCCCGCCTACACGCCTTGGTGGCCGCCCCGGAGCCGGCGGAGCGCGAGCAGTCCGCCGACCCCGGGGATGAAGGCCAGCCGGCGGGCGCCCGACGCGGAGGCGCCGGGGGCGGGCCAGGCCGCCGCGACGGTGACGAGATAGGCGGTGCCGTGCAGCGGTCCGACCAGCGACGAGATCGCGGGCGTGTGCGTGGTGAGCAGGTTGGCCAGGAGGAGCACCAGGGAGGCCGCCTCCGCGGCGGCCGCGAGCCGAAGGACGCGCACCGTCGTCACGCCCCCGTGGTCGAGCCGGGCCGGACGATCATGAGGACCACGACGACCGCCCACAGGACGTTGAAGATGCCCGTGAGCATCGCCAGCCGGGCCGCCGTCGCACGCGCGGCTCCGTCGTCGGCGCTCCCCGCGGCGAAGGCCCCGTCGAGCATCCGCCGCTGGCCGGGGAGGATCGCGAGGATCAGGACGGCCGCGGCGATCGCGGTCAGCACCAGCGAGGTGAGCAGCCAGACGTCGGTGAGCACCCCGAGCTGGATCGCCGTGGCCAGCCCGAAGACCGGAACGGCGATGCCCGCGACGGCGTAGCCCCGGCAGATCCGGTGCAGCAGCGCGGCGACCGAGGAGGTCTGCCGTGCGTAGCGGGGGAACAGTGAGGCGGCCACGGTGATCGGTCCGACCACCAGAATCGCCGCGAGTACGTGTATGGACAGCAGCAGCTTGGTCACTGCGAGCCCCTCCAGCCGGTGAGCTATATGTTGGCTGCCAATAGATAGCATGTCTACCTCTCTATTGAGTAGGCTGCCTACCTATGAGGGCGGATGCGGTGCGAGGGCACCTCGACGGACTGCTGCTGGCCGTGCTGGAGCCGGGGCCGTTGCACGGGTACGCGATCATCGCTGCGGTGCAGCAGCGCAGTGGAGGAGTGCTCGACCTGCGCACGGGCACGATCTACCCGGCGCTCAACCGGCTGGAGCGCGTCGGGCTGCTGAGCAGCAGCTGGGACGCGGTCGGCGAACGCCGCCGGCGCTGCTACGAACTCACCGACGCCGGGCGCGGCGCCCTCGCGGGGGAGCGGGCGGCCTGGCGCGAGTTCACGGCGGCGATCGGCTCGGTGCTCAACCCCGCCGTCCCGCCCAGGCCCGCGACATGAGGGCTCACACGGACGCGACGGACTTCACGGACCCGACCGACCCGACCGACCCGAACGACTCCAGGGACCCGATCGACGCCTACGTCGCGGAGCTGCGGAGCGCTCTGCACGGCCCGCCACGTACGACGGCGCGCCTCGTCGAGGAGGTGCGCGGCGGACTGGCCGACACCACGGAGGCGTACGCCCGCGAAGGAACGCCCTACGAGGACGCGGTCCGCGAGGCCGTACGGGAGTTCGGCACGCCCGCCGAGCTCGCGCCCGCCTTCCAGCGCGAACTGACGATCGCCCAGGCCCGCCACACCGCCCGATCCGTCGTCCTCGCGGCCCCGCTGCTCCTCGCCTGCTGGTACACCCTCGTCGCCGCGGGGACCGGGCACGACGGGCTACTGCCGCGCACGGCCCAGCTGTTGGCCGCCGTCGCGGGCGTCGCCGCCCTGCTCGCCGCGACCGCACTCGCGGCCACGGGAACCACCGCCCGCCGCCTGCCCACGCCGCACCGACTCCCGCTCCTCGTCGCCTGGACGGGCACGACGGCCACGGTGTCCATGGCGCTGGCCGCCCTCTCGCTGGCCGTCGCCGCCTTCATGACGGCCCAATGGCCCCTGATCGCCCTGGCGTGCACTCTCGCCGCGGCCTCCCACGCCCTGACCGCCTCCTCGGCCCGCGCCTGCCGCCGCTGCGCCCGGCTGTCCGTCTGACCCACCGGGCCTCAGGCCCCGGTGGGCAGGCCGTCGCTCACCCGCACCTCCAGCGGCGCGCGGAACGAGAGAAGGTCCAGGACGGGCGGAGGCGGCGCACCCGGGGTGAGGTGGAGGTCCGGGAGACGGCCTGCCGCCGCCTTGAGGGCGACCGCGGCCTCCGTACGCGCCAGGGACGCGCCCGGACAGCGGTGCCGGCCCGCCCCGAAGGACAGGTGGTGGCGGACGTTGGCACGGGAGGGGAGCAGCCGGTCCGGGGCGTCGAAGACCTCCGTGTCGGAGCCGCTTCCCATGAGCATCAGCAGCAACTCGGCGCCGCCGGGGAGCCGTACGCCACCCAGCTCCACCGGTCCCGCCGTCACCCGGCGCCAGGTCGTCACCGGCGGCTCGCGGCGCAGCACCTCCTCGACCCACGCCTCGGCGAGGCCCTCCTCGTGCGCCAGGCGCCGCCACAGCCCGGGTTCGGCGAGCGCGGTGCGCAGCACCGTGGCGATGAGCTGGCCGGTGGTGGACTGCCCGGCGATGAACACGAAGAAGCACGCCCCGACCGCCGTCTGCACGTCCACCGTCTCGCCGTCCGGCAGACGGTGACGGGAGAGCGCTCCGACGAAGCTGTCCGGCGTGGCCGCCCGGTCGGCGACGACCGACGTCAGCCACTGGTGGAACTCGCCGACGAGCACGGCGAGTTCGAGCTGCCGCTCCGGCGACGGCCGCCCGTAGAAGAGCTCCAGCGAAGCGTCGCTCCAGCGCACGAGAGTCACCGGGTCGAGACCGTCGATCCCCAGGAGCTCCATCATGACCCGGCAGGGCAGGGTGTGCGCGAACGCGCCGAAGAGGTCGCTGTGACCCCGTTCGTCGAGCTCCGCCCGTACGGCGTCCAGGAGTTCGCCAGCGACGTGCCCGATCACCGGCACCGCCGCCGCGACCCGCTGGGCGTTGAAGAACCGCGTGACCACGCGGCGCAGGCCGGCGTGGCTCTCGGTGGCGTTGTTGGCCAGGGCCGGCCTGAGCCGGAACCCCGCGCGGGCGAGCAGCCGGAGCGCGGGAACAGTCAGCGGGGTGACCGCGTGCTGGGCGTTGTCCGGCCGGAACGCCTCCGGATCGAGCAGCACCCGGCGGATGTCCTCGTACCGGCTGACCAGCCACAGTCCGGTGGCGGCGTCGTGATGGACCGGGGCCTCGGTCCGCAGCGCGTCCAGCCAGGGGTAGGGGTCGGAGACGAAGTCCTCACCGAACAGATCGAGCAGCGGGATCCGGTCGACCGAAGCGATCGGGTCGATCGCATCAGGCAGCGGGCTCGGGGAGAGGGCGGTGCCGATCGCCCCACCGTACGGGCAGGGGCCGGGCGGACCCGTCGGGGAGGCGGGCCCGGGCCCGCGGAGGGCGGATGTCACGCTCGCGGACGCTAGCACGCGGGCGTACCCCTACCGGCCGGTCTGTGCGACGGATCACGCGGGGATCCGCGCAGGCCAGAGGCAGTGCCACGGCAGAGGGCGCCGGTCCCGCGCACCGCGGGGCCGACGCCCTGACCGTCATGCCTGGAGACTCACCGCGCCCGGCCCGGCCCGGCGCCGTCGACACCCTCCCGAGGCGCGGATCAGGCGCGGGTCAGGCCGGCTCAGGAGCTCGTCAGGACGACCAGCCGCTGGGTCGCCCGGGTCATCGCGACATAGCGGTCCACCGCTCCTTCGATTCCCGTGCCGAACGCCTCCGGGTCGACGAGGACGACCAGGTCGAACTCGAGACCCTTCGACAGCCCAGGGGTCAGCGAGCGGACGCGGGACGTCTCCTGGAACGCGGGATCGCCGATGACACAAGCGGTCCCTTCGGCGTGTGCCGCCAGCCACTCGTCGAGGATCGCGTCACGATCCGCGACGGATCCGTGGACGACGGGCACGCCGCTGCTGCGGACGGAGGTCGGCACGTTGGCGTCCGGGAGCTCGGCCCGGATCGCCGGCTCGGCCTCCGCCATGACCTCCTCGGGCGTCCGGTAGTTGATGCCCAGGGAGGCCACCTCGATCCGGTCGAGCCCGACCCGCTCCAGCCGCTCCTCCCACGACTCGGTGAATCCGTGCCGGGCCTGCGCACGGTCACCGACGATGGTGAAGCTCCGGGACGGGCAGCGCAGGAGCAGCATCTGCCACTCCGCGTCGGTCAGTTCCTGGGCCTCGTCCACGACGATGTGCGCGAACGGCCCGGCGAGCAGGTCCCGGTCCGTGCCGGGCAGCGCGCTCTCGTCGATCAGGCTGTTCTGCAGGTCCTTTCCGCGCAGCATCCTCACCGCGCCCTCGCTCTCGTCACCGGCCTGGTCGATGTCGGCGGTCGTGATGATCTCGTCGATCACGCGGGCCATGCGCTCCCGCTCGGCGGAGACCGCGGCGTGGTGCTGCCGCTTGCGCCGCGCCGCCTCGGGGTCGCCGAGCCGCTGCCGCGCCGCGTCCAGCAGCGGCAGGTCGGACACCGTCCAGGCCTGGGCGTGCTTGCGCCGCAGCTTCCGGACGTCGTCGGCGCCGAGCCAGGGAGCGCACATGCGCAAGTAGGCGGGGACGGACCACAGATCCCCGACGAGGTCGGTCGCCTCGAGCAGCGGCCACGCGCCATGGAGGGTGTCGGCCAGCTCCCTGTCGTTGCGGAGCGACCTCTCGAACACCTCGGGCGAGACGTCCCCGTCCAGCTTGGCCAGCAGGATCGTGGCCAGCTCCGCCCAGATCAGGTCCCGCGCCTCGTTGTGCGGGGTGCCCGGATCCGGTGCCGCGAACGCCTCGGCCCAGTCGTCGGCGCTCAGCCAGAAGTCGCCCCAGTCGGTCGTGACGTCCATTCCCTCCGTGGGCGGCTCCTCGTAGAACCTGACGGCCTTCTCGATCGCCTTCACCATGTCCGCGGAGGACTTCAGACGGGCCACCTCCGGGTCGGCCTCGGCCGCCGCCACGGCCCCCTCTGCGACGAGGTCCCGCACGGTGCAGGTCTGCACACCTTCCTCACCGAGGCTGGGAAGCACGTCCTCGACGTAGGCGAGGTACGGCTGGTGCGGACCGACGAACAGCACGCCGCCGCGGCGATGACCGAGACGCGGGTCGGAGTAGAGGAGGTGGGCGGTCCGGTGGAGGGCCACGACCGTCTTGCCCGTACCGGGACCGCCGTCGACGACGAGCGCGCCGCGCGATCCCGCCCGGATGATGGCGTCCTGGTCCGCCTGGATCGTGGCCAGCACGTCACGCATCCGTGGCGACCGGGTCGCGCCCAGGCTGGCGATGAAGGCGGACTGGTCGTCGAGCGCGGCGTGCCCTTCGAGCCCGTCGGCGGTGAACACCTCGTCCCAGTAGTCGCTGATCCGGCCGTGGGACCAGCGGTACCGGCGGCGGCTCGCCAGACCCATCGGGTCGGCGTGCGTCGCCGCGAAGAACGGCTCGGCCGCGGGGGAACGCCAGTCGAGCAGCAGTCGGCGCCCCTCGCTGTCGGTGAGGCCGAGGCGTCCGATGTACACGGGATCGGGGTCGTCCGCGGCGACGACGTGGCCGAGGCACAGGTCGAGACCGAAGCGGCGCAGGGTGCGCAGGCGGTTGGTCAGCCGGTGGATCTCGGCGTCCCGGTCCATCGCCTCGCGGCCGACGCCACCGGGCGCCCTGCGCGTGGCGTCGAGGCGCTCGGACAGTTCGGCGATCGTCTGCTCCAGGCTCTCCGCGATCGCCACGAAGTGCTGCTCGTCGCGGCCGATGAGGGCCGCGTCGGCCTTGGAGGAAAGGTGGCCGGGAAGATCGAACGCACTGGTGGTCAGGGCGGTCACACGCACTGGGTGAATCTCCTATATCCGCAGGTGGCTGGCCTAGATGGGCGATTGTGCGGGATGACCGGGGCCTTGCCGCAAGCCCCCCTGTGCGCTATAAGTTGAGAGTGGCAAGGAGTGAGTACACCTCCTCGTCCCCCCGCCCGCAGTGCTCGGGCACACCCCTCCCCCTCCTTCGCGCATGACGATCGATGATCATCGCCTCGACGGGCGTGCCCTACGATGAGCGCGGGAGGTCGAGAGCCGATGGTGACACCACAGCGCGGCGGACCGGGAGGGGCCCCGGGACCTCTCCGGGGCCGGCCTGGTGGGCACGGAGTGAGCGACAGGACGGCGCTGTCTCTGCGCATCGTCGGCGGCGAGCTGCCCGGACGTGCCTGCGGCGACTACCAGGACGTCCATGTCGCGGTGCAGCGCGGGCGCGAGCCGGAAGGCGCCGTGCCGGCGGACGCGGCCGAAGCGGCATGGGAGTTCACCGTCGAGACGCTGCTCGCACCGGACGGGACGCTGGACTTCCGCGGCCCGTACGTCCACGGCCGGCGCGGCGCACGCTTCCTCTACCTCACCTGGGGCGAGGTGCCGCCCGGGGGAGCGTTCACGATGTTCCGCCGGGCCAAACTCTTCCTCGACGACCTCCCCACCGAGGTCGTCGAGCGAGGCTCGGCCGAAGCCCGCCTCGGTCTCACCGACGCCTGCGGCATGCCGCTCTGCGCCGCGGTCCGTCCGCCTCGCATCCGGTGGACGGCACGCTGATCGGGCGTCACCCGGCAGGCGCCATCCGGTCCGCGCATCGACAGGCCTCACTCGCCCGGCGGTTCCGGAGCGCGGGGCGGGATCCCTTCCCGTACGCTCGCCGACAGGCGGCGAAGACACCAGGGAGTGGGCTCATGTCCGGACAGTTCGAGGCGACGACGGACGTGAACCGTCCCATCGACGAGGTCTTCGCGTTCCTCGCCGACGGCCGCAACGACCCGAAGTTCAGCCCCCGCGTGCAGAGGATCGAGCGCGTCCCCGACACGCCGACGGCCGTGGGCACCGTTTTCCGCAGCACGGTGAAGGACGCCGGGATGAAGACGGCGCGCGAGTTCCGCATCACCGAGTTCGACGCACCGCACCGGATTCGCTGGGCCGAGATCTCGAAGAACATCGTGACGGCCGCCCAGGGCGGCTACGACCTCGAGCCCCTCCCGGAAGGCGGAACGCGGGTCAGGATCTTCAACGTCCTGGAGGGCCACGGACTCGGCAAGCTCCTCGTCGGCATCGCCCTCGGAGCCGCCCGCAAGGACGCCGACGCGTTCGGCCGCCGCATCAAGGCGGCGGTGGAAGCGTCGTAACCGGCCCACCCGACACTCAGGGCGTGACGGGGACGTTCGTCAGGCCGCTGCGGGCGTTCGTCACCGTGTTGGACCCGTACACGACGTTCGGGTCGGCGGTGCACTTCGACGTCGAGCTGATCTTGACGGCGTACGCACCCACACCACCCAGGTCCGAGCGGTTGCCGCGCCACACATTGCCGCAGCCGTTCAGGAACGACGGGGTGGTCGACGGGTTGTGGGTCTCGTACCCGTTCGCGAACGTGCCGGGCGAGGAGAACGTCCCGGTGTTGTCTCGATCAGATAGCCGACGCCTTTGGCGTCCACCCACGAATCGGCCGAGTAGGAGCCGCTGATCCCGGTCCCGTCGAAGGTGTTCCCGCGGATCACCCCGTCGAAGGTGCCCTCCTTGATGTCGATGTGCTCCGCCGCGACCGACGGGCCGATGTTGTTCAGCACCTGCACACGGTCCGAGCGGTCCACACCGCCCTGGTTGCCGTGGCAGCTCCAGTTGGAGCCGGCCGAGCCGATGTAGACCGCCTCGCCGTAACCGGCCTGGACCAGACCCGTGTGGGTGATCGTCGAGTTCTTGATGACGCCGTCGGCCGAGGACCGCCGGAAGTGCACCGCTTCCTCGTCGACATGGTGCACGGACAGCCCGTCCATCGTCACATGCGGGGAGTTGTCGAGGATCACGCCTTTCTTCGACTCCTTCACCGTGAAGCCGTTCAGCTTCCAGTACGGGGCGCCGTACAGCCACAGCCCGTAGCCGGAATCCCAGCCGCCCGTCGGAGCCGGGCAGGACGGGGCCGTACCCGACGGGCCGTCGTTGACGAGCACGGCGCTCGACGGGCCGGTCAACGTGATCGGCGCGGAAGCCGTGCCCGCCTTCTGCGTCACGAACGAGCCCCTGTACTCGCCTGCGGCCAGCCGGATCGTCTGCCCCGGCTGGGCGTTCGCCAGCGCGCTCCGCAACTGCGCGGCCGTGGACACGTCGACGACCGGCCCACCGCCGCCTCCCGACTCGGTGGTCACGCCGAGGGAGTTGCTCGCGGCGGAGACGTTCCCCGCCGCGTCCCGTGCCGTGCCGGTGTAGCCGTACGACGTCGAGGCCGTGAGCCCGGTGTCGGTGTACGCGGTCGACGAGGTGCTCCCGACCTTCGTACCGCCCCGGAAGACGTCGTACCCGGTGACCGCGACGTCGTCCGTGGACGCGTTCCACGCCAGCGAGACGCTGTTCGCCGTGGTGGCGGTGGACCGCAGCCCGCCCGGGGCGCTCGGCGCCTCGGTGTCGCCGGGGCCCGGGGCACCGGTCGACTTCAGGAAGAGTGAGCCGGAGGTGTCCGTCCTCGTGGGAACCGTCGAAGGACGACTCCTGCACCTGGATGTTCTTGGCGCTCTCGGTGACGACCGCGTGGGAGCCGGTCATCCGGGTCCCGACCCGCCGGATCCAGACGTCGGCGGCCCACTTCAGGACGATGCCGTGCTGTGCGTACTCCGGGGCGATGTTGCCGAAGTTCGTCCTGGCGTCGTCCGGTGTGACGTCGTACTCCCAGCTTGGGCATTCCGTCGAGTTCCTGGGTGATGCCGAGGTCCTCGATGCCGACACCCTGGACCACCTTGAGGGGAGTGACGCGGCTCGGGTAGACGGTTCCGCCGATCGCGGGCGAGCCGTCGGACGTCGAGTTGAGCGGCAGGTCGTACTCGAGCGGCTTGTCGAGCGTCAGGTCCTTGCCGGCGGCGTCCACGGCGGCGATCTGGAAGATCTGCTGCGGCATATGCTGGTTCACGTACTTGGACGAGTCGCCGACCGTCTGCTGCTGGTAGAACTTCGCCGAGTTCGCCGCGCCGACCCAGAGATGGGCGCCGACCTTGAAGCGCGCCATGTCGGCGTTGGTGGCGAGCCTGATCTGCGTGGAGCCGAGCGCCGAGCCCTCGCGCAGGGCGACCCCGCTCGCCCAGTGCTGGTTGACGCTGCCTTCGAAGATGTCCTTGCGGTTGGCCGGCGCGGAGGCGTGGTCGCTCGCGTACTTCGGAGAGACCTCGCGCGTCTGGACGCGGAGCAGGCCGCGGCCGGGCCAGGTCCAGCCGCCCTTTCCGGCTCCGTGGGTCATCCCGTCCTCGTCCCAGTCACTGCCGTCGGCGGTGAGGGTGTCGTACCGGGTGACGGCGTCGGGCCGGAAAGCGAGCGTGGTCTGCCCCATGCCCATACCGCGGAGCACCATGTAGTCGGCGTCCAGGGCGAGTTGGCGCGTGATGACGATCCGGCCGGCCGGCAGGGTGATCGAGGACAGCTTGGTGTAGCCGGCCGACGGGGTGCAGCTGGTCCTGATCGCGTCGACGGCCCGCTGGAGGCCCGCCGTGGCGTCGCTGCCGTCGGTGCGCACGCCGTACTGGGAGGCGAGCTCCTGCGCCGTGATGTGACAGGCCGCGTCGGGGTTGGCTTCGGCGGGGCCGGGGAGCGCGGAGCCCCCTCGGTATCCGGCCTTGCTCCAGTCGGGCAGGCCCGCCATGGGCGCCCGGCGGTTCGCGCTGGTCAGGTCGGGCATCGCGGAGGCGGGAGCGGAGGCGGGATCGAGGGCGGAGGCGGGAGCGGAGGCGGCGACTTATGTTCAGATATGTGAGTGGCGGGTGCAGGTGAAACGCGCTCAGACGTTCTCGGGCCGTTCTCGTGGCATCCGGCAGGCCGATGCGGGCCGGACCGGAACGCGCCCGTACCGTAGGACTCGCGGGCGGCCGTGCGCCGCCCCGAGGACACGATGACCAGGAGCCCCGCACCGTGATCGCCCGCGCATCCCGCCCCCTTCGCAGCGCGCTGTCGGCCCTTGCTCTGGTCGGCGTCCTCGCCGCCTCGGCGGCCGGCTGCGTGTCGTCCGGTGACGGAGGTGACGGCGACTCCGCCCCTTCCTCCCCGCCCCGCTCATCCGCCGGTGCGGTCGTCCCGCCCGAGCCCCACGTCGGATTCGACTACCAGATCGGCGGCCCCTATCCGCCGCCCCCAGGAGTCGGAGCGGTCTCCCGCGACCGCACGGCGAAGCCGGCGGACGGGCTCTACAACATCTGCTACGTCAATGCCTTCCAGGCCCAACCGGACGCCACCGACTGGTGGGAGGAGAACCACCCCGACCTCATCCTCCGGACTGCCGCAGGCGACCCGGTCGTCGACCAGGACTGGGACGAGGCCCTGTTCGACGTCTCCACACCGGCCAAGCGCGAGCGGCTCGCCGGGATCGTCGGTGCATGGATCGACGGTTGCGCCACCGCCGGCTACCAGGCGGTCGAGGCGGACAACCTCGACTCGTACGAGCGCTCCCAAGGCCGTCTCACGCCCGAACACGACCTCGCCTTCGCCCGGCTGCTCGTCGCCCGCGCCCACGCGGCCGGACTCGCGATCGGGCAGAAGAACGCCGCCGATCTCGCGCAGCAGGGCCGGAAGCTCGGCTTCGATTTCGCGGTCGCGGAGGAATGCGGCCAGTACGACGAGTGCGAGGCGTACGCCACCGCCTTCGACAACCGGGTACTCGTCATCGAGTACGAGCCCGAGGGCCTTTCGCGGGCCTGCGGGCGCTGGGGCGAGACCCTCTCCATCGTTCTGCGCGACACCGATGTCCGCCCCGCGGGCCGAACCGGCTACGTCCGCGCGACCTGCTGACGGGCCGGAGCGGGGCGGCCGGGGCAGGGCGGCCGGGCACGACCCCCGTACCGGTCACGGTGCGAGCATGCTTCGGGCCGCCGCCCGCACGTCAGGATCGACGTCCGACGCCAGCGCCGCGCAGAGCGCGTCCAACCGCTCCTCGTCTTCGTCGGACTGAAGGCACACGTTGAGGATCGCGGCGCGCAGGTGGTCGCCGGCGTCGCCGTCCGCGACGGCGTCGGCCGCCAGGACCAGGCGCAGGCCGACGACGTCCCACCGCTCGAGCAGCGCCTCGGCCGTCTCCTGGGTGACGTACGTGTCGTGATCGTCCAGGAGCAGCAGCCGCAGCACCGCGGCCACGACGGCGTCCTCGGCGTACGGCGCCAGACGCCGGCCGGCGGCGGCCCTGACCGCCCACGACGGCGAGGCGGCATCACTGATCAGGGCGTCGGGCATGCGCCCACTCTGGCACACACGTCTGACACACCTCGCGTAGCGGTTTCTGGGTTCGAACAGGCCGCCGATGCCAGACTGCGGGGATGACGACGCCACCGCAGGAGCCGGTGAGACTGCGCAACGGACCATGGGGCTACGGCCTCGTCACCAAGGTGCTGCACTGGTCGACCGCCGCGGCGATGGCCGCGCAGTTCACGATCGGCTACCTGCTCGCGGACGTCTCCAGCGGCCACGGGCGCGGGCGGGGCCAGGGGTCGGGCAGCGGGCACGGCCGGGGCAGAGGCGGGGAGTACGACGCCTTCGGCGACGACCCCCTCTTCACCGCACACGTTCTGCTCGGCCTCACCGTTCTCGCCCTCGGGCTGCTCCGGCTCGGCTGGCGGATCGCGACGCCACTCCCGCCGTGGGCGCCCACGCTCAGCCCCTTCGAACGGAGCCTGGCCCACTGGACGGAGTACGCGCTGCTCGCCCTCACCCTCGTCGTGCCGGCGAGCGGCCTCTGGCTCCTCGCCTCGGGCGATGACGACCTGCTCGGCGTACACATCACCGCTCACGTGCTCTTCTTCGCAGCGCTCGCGCTGCACGTCGGGCTCGTGGCGCGCCATCAGCTCTTCGTCCGGGACCGGCTGCTCGGTCGGATGCTGTGACCCCGGGCAGGGGTGCGCCCCCGGACCTGGCACCCGCGTGAGCGGGCGGGGCCGGGGGCGCGGGCGGAGTCAGGAGAGCTTGCCGTCGTAGTCCGGCAGCTTGAACGTCCGCTCGGCGTGACCGCCGACGAAGTCGGTGGGCCGGTTGCCGATGTTCGCGATGATCGTGTAGCCGCGTGCCTCGATCTCGGCGCGCTTGGCCGTCTTGTACGTGCTCACCTCTTCGAAGAGGTCGGGCAGGCTGCGCACGTACAGCCCGGACACGGGGTACCCCACGGCCTTCAGGTTGTACTGGGTGAGCGCGTGGATGATGCCGGGGCGCGCGGTGACGAAGAAGACGGCCACACCGCGGGAGTGCGCGTAGCGGGCGAGGTCGCGGACGTCCTGCACGGCCGGGGTCGGCAGGTGCAGGAAGAAGTGGAAGTCCGTCTCCAGCGAGGTGTTGTCGATGTCGAGGACGATCGCCTGCTTCGCGCCGCCGGGGTTCGCGCTGCGCTCCTCGATGTACGGCCGGGCCTGGTCGACGACCGCCTTGACGTCGCGCCGCCAGGTGCCGTAGTCGACACCGGCGAGGTCGGCGACCCCGCCCGTGGACGCGGCGGTCACGGCGACGGGAGCCGCGGACGGCGCGGATGCCGCGGGCGCGGCCATGGCCGTGGCCGGGGAGGCGAACAGGATGCCGACTGCCGCGGCGGCGGACAGGGCCGTTCTGACGCGGAGGGTGTGGCGATGCATGTGGGGGGTCTCCTGTGGACGGCGGCGCGCCCGGGAGGACGTGCCGGGACGAACACGACGGTTTGGCGTGTTCGCGACTAGATTCATGCCTGCGCGACGCCATGTCTACCGGTCGGTAGGAAATTCCTCGTTCACACGCGGTTAACGCACAACTCCCTTCCCCCGCACGGGACCTGCACCTCGCCCGGCCCCCTCGTCCGGCTGTCGCTCGCCGCCGGCCACCGCCCGTGCCCGGTACCGCCCCGGAGTCGTACCGAATTCGCGGCTGAAGGCGTGCGAGAGCGCGTACGGCGTCCCGTAGCCGACACGGCGGGCGATCGCGGCCAGGGAGTCCTGGGTGTCGCGCAACGCCGTGGCGGCCAGGGTCAGCCGCCACCAGGTGAGGTACGCCATCGGCGGTCGGCCCACCAGCGACGTGAAGCGGCGCGCCAGAGTGGGCCGCGAGACCCCCGCCTCCGCGGCCAGCCGGTCGTTGGTCCACGCGGCGGCCGGGTCTGCGTGCAGCGCACGCAGCGCGGCGGCCGTCACGGGGTCGCCCAGGACCGCCGACCACGCACCACCGCTGCCCAGAGCCACCCAGGCCCGGATCATGTATACGAGCAGCAGGTCGACCAGGCTCGGCACGGCGATCCCGGACCCGGGACGCCCCGCGGTCAGCTCGCCGCCCAGCAGATCGATGGCGGCGCGCAGTTCGGGATGGTCCCCCACCCGGTTCGGCAGATGGACGACGGTGGGCAGCTCCGCCATGAGGGGGTGGACGCGGCTGTGGTCGAGGAGGTACTTGCCGCACAGCAGCTCCACCCCTCCTGGCGCGGACGGGGCCGGTCGGCGCGGGCCCGGCGGGCCGCCCGTCCAGCGCTCGAAGGGCATCGCCCGCGCGACGGTCGCCTCGTCGGCTGGGGAGTCGGCGATCACATGCCCCGTACCGTGCGGCAGCAGCACCGCGTCCCCGACACCGAGCGAGACCGGTGAACCGCCGTCAGGAAGCAGCCAGCAGCCTCCCTCCAGCACCACATGGAAGCCCGCGCCGTCGTACGGAGCGAACCGCGCGCACCAACTCCCGCTCACCCGCACCCGGTCGGACGCCGCCTGCCCCATCCGTACGGTCGCGATCGCGTCGCTCACCACATCCATGGCGACACGGTATCTCCGGCATCATGCATGAGACGTATGCGTATCCACAGGAGCAGAACACGCATTGAGAGCCTCACCGAGGCTCCCTAGGGTCGAGGGCATGAACACCACGCAGAGCCCGCAGCGCATGATGCTGGGAGACGTCGAGGTCATCCGGATCGTCGAATGGCGAGGCGCGTTCGCCCCGGCCCGCGGCCTGGTCCCCGAGTCCGGAACCGACCTGTGGCGCGCCAACGAGGAGTGGCTCGCCCCGGACCACTGGGATCCGGACACCGACAGCGCCGTAATGGCGCTCCAGACCTGGGTCCTCCGCAGCGCCGGACGGACCGTCCTGATCGACACCGGAGTGGGCAACGGGCGCGAGCGGCCCGGCTCGCCCGCGTTCCACCACTGGCAGGGCGACTTCCTGGGAGGCCTGGCACGCGCCGGCATCCGGCCCGAGGACGTCGACATCGTCGTCAACACCCACATCCACGCCGACCACGTCGGCTGGAACACCACCGATGCCGAGGGCGAGTGGGTCCCGACCTTCCCTCACGCGCGGTACCTCGTCCCGGCCGCCGACGACGTCCACTTCGGCCCGGACAACATCCAGGGGAGCGGGCGGCACCCCGACGACCGGCTCGTGTACGAGGACAGCATCGCGCCCGTGCACCGTTCCGGCCAGGCCGTCCTGTGGGACGGCACGCACCGGATCGACGAGCACCTCACCCTGGAATCCGCGCCCGGCCACACCCCCGGCTCCGCCGTGCTGCGGCTCGCGTCCGGTGTCGACCGTGCGGTCTTCGTCGGCGACCTCCTGCACAGCCCGGTGCAGATCCTCAGCCCGTCCTGCAACAGCTGCTTCTGCCTGGACCCGGCGGCGGCCGTCACCAGCCGCCGACGGATCCTCGAACGAGCCGCCACCGAACGGGAACTGGTCGTCCCCGCCCACTTCAACGGCACGGGCATCGTGGAGGTCCGACGGGAAGCGGGCGCCCTCACCGTCGGACGATGGCCCACCGGCGGCGGGCCGGCCGTCCCTGCGTAACGAGGCCCGCAGAAGGTCGACGGGGTGGGAGCAGGCCGCACGCCCACCCCCACCCCCTGGCTCGCTCGCGAACGCGTCAGCCGGCTGCCTTGTACGCCGCCCTCAGCTTCGCCACCGCGCCCGTCAGATCACCCGTCAGCAGCAGGTGGTCGGCCTCGGCGAACGGCTTCGCCGTCGCCTCCGTGACGTTCTGCCCGACCTTCTCCTGGACGATCATCCGGGCCTTCGCGAGCAGCGCCCTGCCTTCCGCCGAGGTGCCGTGGCCCGTCGCCTGGAGGACCTTCGCGGCCACGCCGATGGCCCGCAGCGCGGAATCCCCACCAGACGGAGCGGCCGTGAGTGTGGTCAGCCCCCAGCCGTACGGGAACTGCGGATCGTACGCCGAGTCGCCGACGTTGACCGGCAGCTGCGCCTCGGACTTCGGCCAGGTGACCGGCAGCTGCCCGGTGAACGGACGCGCACCGTAGAGCACGTCCGCCACGCCGTCGCCCTCCGTGCCCGGCAGCCACGAGGCGACCAGGGCGTCGATCGCGCCGAGACGGTCACCGATGAGCTGCGGGCGGCCCGAGACGACCAGGACGGCACACGTCATCGCGGCGCAGACCTTGTCGACGGCGGCCTTGTCGGCGGCGGTCAGTTCGAGGTCGTTGCCGTTGCCCACGTCACCGAACCCCTCGGCGTACGGCGTCTCGCCGACGACGACCACACCCACGTCGAAGCCGTCCGTGGCTGCCGAGGCGTCCTTGGAGTACGCGATCTCCGCGTCAGGCGCCGCCTTCCGCATCCCTTCGAGAATCGTCGTACCGGGAGTCGTCCGCCCGGACGAACCCTGCCAGCTGATGGTCCAGCCGCCCGCCTGGTTGCCGATGTCATCGGCGTTGGAACCGGCGACGTACACCTTCTGGGACTTCTTCAGCGGCAGCACCCCGCCCACGTTCTTCAGCAGCACCTGGGACTTGGCGACCGCCTCGCGCGCCACCGCACGATGCCCCGCGGAACCGATCTCGCCGAGACGGGAGGTGTCCGCGTAGGGCTGTTCGAAGAGACCCAGCTTGAACTTCTGCGTCAGGATCCGCGCCACCGCGTCGTCGATCCGTGCCCGGCCGATGCGCCCGGCCGTCACCTCGTCCTTGAGTGTCCGCGTGAAGTCCTGGTAGTTCGTCGGCACCATGATCATGTCGAGTCCGGCGTTGACCGACGTCCGCACGTCGCTGGGGTAGTCGCCCGGGATCTGGTCGATGGCCTGCCAGTCGCTGATCACGAATCCGTCGAAGCCCATGCGCTCCTTGAGGACACCGTTGATCATCTGGGCGTTGGCGTGCATCTTCACCGGGCCCTGGTCGTCGCCCAGGATGTCGAGCGAGGAGTACGACGGCATGACCGTGCCCGCCCCGCGCTTCACCGCCTCGGCGAACGGCGCGAGATGCACCGCCTCCAGCTCTTCCCGGGTGACCTTCGTGACGCCCTGGTCGATCGTGTACGAGCCGGTGGTCGAGGACCCGAACTCCGTGCCGCCGTCGCCCACGAAGTGCTTCGCGCTGGTGAGCACCTTGTCGTTACGGTCGAGGTCACGGCCGTCCCGCGCGCCCTGCATCCCGTTGATCACGGTCTCCATGGCGGTCACCAGGGCCGGGTCCTCGCCGAACGCCTCGTAGGAACGTCCCCAGCGCTCGTCGCGCGTGACACACAGGCAGGGAGCGAAGTCCCACGGGATGCCCGTGGCCCGCACCTCCTTCGCCGTCACCGCGCCGGTCCGCTCGGCGACCTTCGGATCACGGGACGCGCCGATGCCGATGTTGTGCGGCATGATCGTCGAGCCGACGACGTTGTTGTGGCCGTGCACCGCGTCCACACCGTAGATCAGCGGGATCTGGAAGCGGGTCGCCTGCGCGCGCAGCTGGTAGGAGTCGATCATCTTCGCCCAGGCCGCGGGCGTGTTGGGGGAGGGCACCGACCCACCGCCGGAGAGCAGCGAGCCGAGGTCGTAGGAGGCGGTGTCGCCCGGCGACCGCAGCGCGTTGCGCTCGGCCTGCGTCATCTGACCGGCCTTCTCCGCGAGCGACATCCGCCCGAGCAGATCGGCGACCCGCTTCTTCACCGGAAGCTTCGGGTCCAGGTACGGCAGGCCATGGGCGTCCACGACGACGAGCGGGTTCTCCGCGGGCGCCTTGGCGCCGGTCACGCTCAGGACGAGCGGGATCGTCTCGGCCGACTCCGCGGAACGGTCCTTCTTCGTGGCCACGGCGATCGACCGGGACGCGCCGGAGGGCGTACCGGCCGGGAAGGTGAGGGAGCCGGTGACCGGCGTGTAGTCGGCGCCGGCCTGCGCGCTGCCGCCCTCGGTTGCGTACGTGACGGTGACCGGCTCGGCGAGCGGGGTGGAGCCGGTCGCGGCGACGGAGACCTTCACCTCGGCGGTTCCGCCCTCACCGACCGGATGGACGACGGTCTCGGTGACGACCTTGGTGTTCAGGGCCGGCTCGGCCTTGCCGTAGAGCTCCACGCCGTCCAGGGCGAACGAGCCGGGGGAGCCGGGCGGCAGGGTGAGGGCGTACCCCCACATCTCGTCGAGCCCGAGGACCTGGTCGATCCCGCCCACCGGCTGGTAGTCGGCGCGGTACTGGAACTCGGAGAACGGGATCTCGACGAGGTGCCAGCCCTCCCAGTCGTCCGTGAACGACGTGGTCCACAGCTCGGACGCCTCGCCGTTCGCGCCGCCGTCCTTGAGCTCGAAGTGGATGCGCTTGCCCGAACCGGGCGGCAGGGGAGCGGTGTTCTGGCCGTACCACCAGAAGCGGATGCCCTTGGACGCGGTCCAGTCGTGGGCGGGCTTGTCGAAGGCGAAGTCGTGACTGAACCCGCCCCAGCCGCTGATGTCGTAGTCGCCTTCGAGGACCTTGGCGCCCTCCGGGGCGTCCGCCCGCTCGGCGATCCGCAGCTTCGGCGGGTCGTCGGCGTCACTGCCCCAGGTGAAGAGGCCCTCCGCGGGCGGGTTCGCGAAGGGGATCTCCCCCTCGAACCGGTCGACGGCCACCGGCGCGGGCGGGGGCTCGTCGGCGGCGGCGCTCGGCAGGGCTCCGGTGAGCAGAGTGCCGAGCAGAGCGGTGACGGCGATCACCGCCGTGGTTCGTGGCATTGCGGCTCCTTGTGCGGGACAGGGGCGTACCGGGACGGGGACGTACCGGATGGAGGAGGTACCGGGCCAGGGACGTACGGGATCGGGAGGCACCGGGACGTACGGGGGAGGTACCGGAACAGGGACGTGCAGGATCGAGGACGTACCGGATCGGGGGAGGACGTACCGGATCCGCGGGCTACCGGATCGCGCGCCCGCTCACCCGGGCGTGGGCGCCGAGCGCCGGACGACGAGTTCGGTGGGCAGGACGACCGGCTCACGCGGGATCGGCTCGCCGGCAAGGCCGGCGAGGAGCATCGCGGCGGCGGTCTCGCCCATCCGGCGCATGGGCTGGCGGATCGTGGTCAGCGCCGGTTCGGTGTGCCGGGCCATGGGAATGTCGTCGAAGCCGACGACGGCGACGTCCTCGGGGACGCTGCGCCCGGCCTCCCGCAGGGCACCCAGGACGCCCGCCGCGATGAGGTCGTTGTGCGCGAAGACGCAGTCGAAGTCCCTGCCCTCGGCCAGGGCCCGCCGGACGGCCGCGCGGCCCGTGTCCTCGGTGAACTCGCCCTCGACGACCAGCTCGGTGGGCAGGACCTCGCGGAACCCCTCCAGCCGGTCGCGTACGCAGCCGAAGTCGCGACGGCCCGAGACGACGAGCGGTCGCGTTCGCCCCGAGGAGAGCAGATGGTCCGCGGCGGCCGCGCCTCCGGCCCGATTGGTGGTGGCGACCGAGGGGAACGCCGGGTGGTGACCGCGGTCGTCGATGAGGACGACGGGCAGACCGCGCCGGTGCATCGCCGTGATCGTGTCGAGGGTGCCCTCCGGTTCGACGACGAGGAGCCCGTCGAACGCTCTGGCCGAGACCTGGCCGGCGAAGTGGCGGACGGAGTCGGCGCCCCGGTTGCAGGTGAAGAGCAACATGCCGTATCCGGCGGCTTCTACGGTGTCGACGACCCCCTGGAGGACCTCGCCCATCCACGGCCAGGTGAGGGAGGGCGTCAGCATGCCGATCGTACGGCTGCTGCCACGAGCCAGGCCGACGGCCCCTGAGCTGGGGACGTAGCCGAGCACATCGATCACTTCGCGAACACGGGCGGCCGTGGCGGAGTCGACCTCGGCCCCGGTGTTCAGGACCCGGGAGACCGTCGTCTTGCTGACGCCCGCCTGACGTGCGACGTCGGCGATCGTGACACGCATCGGGGGCCTCCGTGGCGAGGGACTGACATCGGTGTCGGAACCGCTTCCGGAACCGGTTCCGGCGCGGTGCGGTGAGTCAACCGCCACCCTGCTCCGCCGTCAAGAGTTCACACCGTGAACGTCCCAAACTCCTCTCCGTTCCCGACAACTCCAGCCATGCGTTCAGGATTTGAATGCGTGACACCTTGACGGCCGCCCCGATGCCCAGTTCACTCTCGACTCGATTCGACGCGATGCGCTGCGACGCCGCGACACGGCTCGAACCGACTCGATCCGATTCGAAACGCGACTCGTCTCCGGTCGGGCCTGTGCGGTCGGCGCGCACAGGCCCGACCCGCGATCGGATTCTCGGACCTCCCCCACACCCTGCCGAGAAGGGCACCCGACATGCTCCGTCCGAACCACAGGCCACAGGCTCCCCGCCGGCTGATGAGAACGCTCCTCGCCGGCGCCCTCGCGGCATCCGGCCTCACCGCCCTCAGCGGCCTCTCCGCCGCCCCCGCACAGGCCGCAGCCGAGCAGGTGAACATCTGGCTGACCACCACCGACGACGCCGGCGGCCGCCACGTCACCCGCGGACTCCAGCCGCAGACCCCGATCAACTTCCAGGCCGGAAACGGCGGCAGCGGCACGACCCTCACCGTCGACGAGAACACCCGCTACCAGACCTTCTCCGGCGGCGGCGCCTCGTTCACCGACACCGCCGCCTGGCTGATGAAAAGCTCCGGCGCCCTGTCCCAGGCCACCCGGGACGCGACGATGAAGAAGCTCTTCTCACCGACCGAGGGCATCGGCCTCTCCTTCGTACGCAACCCGATGGGCGGCTCCGACCTGGCCCGCTTCGGCTACACGTACAACGACCTGCCGGCCGGCCAGACCGACCCCGCCCTCACGCGCTTCTCCCTCGCCCACGACCTTCAGGACGTCCTGCCGCTCACCAAGCAGGCCAAGCAGCTCAACCCGGCGCTCACGCTCGTCGCCTCCCCCTGGACCGCCCCCGCCTGGATGAAGGACAGCGGGCAGCTGAACGGCGGCTGGCTGAAGGCCGAGAACTACGGCACGTACGCCGACTACTTCGTCAAGTACCTCCAGGGCTGGCGCGACCAGGGCGTCCCCGTCGACTACGTCACCGCCCAGAACGAACCGACCTGCTGTTCCGGCTACCCGTCGATGAGCTGGAACGCCTCCGGCCTCGCCTACTTCACCAAGAGCGAGCTGCTGCCCAAGCTCCGGTCCGCCGGTCTGCCCACCAAGGTCCTCGCCCACGACTGGAACTGGGACACCTACGACGCGTACGCCGCCCAGACGGTCGACGACCCCGCCGTGCGCAGCCATCCGAACTTCGGCGGCGTCGCGTGGCACGGCTACGGCGGCAACGTCGCCAAGCAGACCGAGATCCACGACCGCTATCCGCAGCTGGACGCCTTCCAGACCGAGCACTCGGGCGGCACCTGGATCGCGAACCAGCAGCGCGAGGACATGATGAACATCATCGACTACACCCGCAACTGGGCGAAGTCGGTGACCAAGTGGTCCCTCGCGGTCGACCAGAACCGCGGCCCGCACAACGGCGGATGCGGCACCTGCGACGGCCTGATCACCGTCCACAACGGCGACTCGCGGCACGGCCAGGTCGACTACACGATCGAGTACTACACCATGGGCCACCTCACGAAGTTCGTACGGCCCGGCGCCCAGCGCATCGCCTCCACCGCCGGCTCGACCGTGCCCAACGTCGCCTGGCGCAACACCGACGGCTCGAAGGCGCTCATCGCCTACAACGACTCCACGACCGCGCGGCCGGTCACGGTCAACTGGGGAGCGCAGCACTTCACCTACACCCTCCCGGGCAAGACCTCCGCCACCTTCACCTGGGCGGGCACCCAGAGCGCCACCCAGGGTCTCGTCGGTCTCGGAGGCAAGTGCCTCGACGTCGCGGGCGGAGCCGACGCGGACGGTACGCCCGTCCAGCTCTGGGACTGCAACGGCTCGGCCGCACAGCACTGGACGGTCCACCCCGACGGCACGGTCCGGGCGCTGGGCAAGTGCCTGGACGTGACCGGGGGCTCGACGTCGGACGGCGCCAAGGTCCAGCTCTACACCTGCAACGGCACGGGCGCCCAGAGATGGCGCCACGTAGCCGCCTCGTCGGACCTGGTGAACGTGGCGGCCAGCAAATGCCTGGACGCCTCGGACCACTCCTCGGCGAACGGCACACGAGCCCAGATCTGGGCGTGCACAGGCGCGGCCAACCAGAAGTGGCGCCTGACCTAGGGAGGTCCGCCCTCTAGGGGCCCGGGTGGGCCCCTCAAGGACCCCCGAGGGGCCAGGGTGGGCCCCTCGGGGTTCCTCTAGGGTGGCTGCGCATGACCGACCGCGTACTGGAGCTCCTGCGTACCCGCCCCGACCTGGCCGACCTGGCCGCGTTTCCCTTCGACTTCGACATCAGCAGGGCCTCTCACGTGGAAGCGGTCCACCTGGCATCCGGCGCGTCGCTGGAGCCGATCGCCGGCGACGACACCGGCGGCACGTACTTCCTGTGCGGGGGAACGGCCGTGCTCCACGCCTCCTCCGACGGCCACGCCTCGCTCCTCGCCGACTCCGTGAGCGAGGCGCTCGAGATCCTCGTCCGGCTGCCCTGGTGGTGCGAGAACGTCTCCGCCGAGCTCGACGAGGAAGGACTGCTCGCCGCCGTACAAGAAGGGGACGACGAGGCCCGCGAGCAGTTCGCCCCCGAACTGGACACGCAGAGGGATGCGCTGCTGGCCGGTCTGGGGCTGCCCGACCGCCCGCTCACCGAACTCCACGCCCTGGCCGAGTCGGCCACCAGGCGCACCGAGCCCGACCACCTCCTGCTCAACTCCGTCGAACTGTGTGCGTACCAGCTTGAGGATTCCTACCGGCAGCCCCTGCGGGACATCGTTCTCGCCCCGGGACGGGCGGCGCTGGAGCGGTCGCGCTCCGGCGATCCCGCCGTATGGGAAGAGGCGGCCGCCGATCCGGTGCTGCGCGCGGGGGCGCTGCGCGCCGCACGGTCCGACCGCCACGACGGTGATCTGCCGCTTCTGCGGTTCCTCCTGGAGCGCGAGAACGACGTACGGACCGAGCGGTTCGAGGAGCGGTGGCTGGCAGCGATGCTGGTCGGCTCGTACGGGCAGGACGACGACGTGCCGCTGCTGCGCGCGGCGACGGGCGGCCAGATCACCGCCAGCGCCGAGGCCGTGGACTGGGCCCGCACCGAGGAGACCCGGCGCCCGGAGAACGAGTTCGTCTGGATCGACCTCGCCCAGCGGCAGGGGCGTGTCGAGCACGCCCGGACCGCCCTCATCCGCCTGCTGGACGACACCGGCCCGGACGCCGATCGGCTCCGGGACCTGAGTCGCGCACTGGAACGCCTCGGCGACCACGCCCAGGCGGCCCGCGCCCAGTTCAACCTCCTCTCCCTCCAGGACGCGCCGGAGGACCGCGCCCGGGAGGCCTCCGTCCTCGCCCGCCTGGAACGGCGCAAGGGCGACCTCCCGGCCGCGGCCCGCGCCCTGGACCGGGCACGGTCGGCGCTCGACGCGTTCCCGCAGGGCAGGCGCCTCGGGCTCGGTCGCCTGATCACGGAACAGCACCTCGAACTGACCCTCGCCGCCGCGGAGGCGGGCGCCGACGAACTTGCCCGCGCGACGATGACGCACGCCAGGCCCCTGCTCGCCGGTATAGCCAAGGAGTCGGCGAAGTCGCTCAGCGACCTGTCCACCCGGGCCAAGTGGACCGTCGCACGGCTGCCGTCCGGGAACGCGTCACGCGCGCTCCCGGACGGAACGGGGACGCCGAGCCCCGGGATCAGTTGACGAAGACCGGGGCACCGCCCTGGGTGGTGTCCTGGATCGGGCCGTACTTGGCGGTGAAGAAGCCGTTGGCCGGGCAGGTGCCGGGGCCGGAGGCCTTCGTGAACTGCTGGTTGGCGAAGGCGAGCGAGTTGTCGGTGTTCGACGGGGTCGCCGTCAGGCTCGTCGCGCGGTACACGCAGGTCGTCAGACCGAGGATCGTGTTGATCTTCAGCGTGGTCTGGATGGGACCGGTGCTGCCGGCGGTCACGGTGAGCGCCCCGCCCGAGGTGACGGCCGTGGTGTAGGGCAGGTTGTTGACCGTGATGCTCTGAACGCCGGTCGCTCCCAGGATGTTGGTCGTGCAGGTGCTCAGCGTGTGGGACGTCAGTGTCTCGGTCGCCGTGCCGGGTGCGGCGGGGTTGCTGGTGACGGTGGCGCTGAAGGCGGAGGAGTTGCAGGTGATGCCGGTGCTGCCGCCCGAGGTGGTGGCGATCTTGGCGGTGGTGCCGGAGGCGAGCGAGGCGGCGAGGACGTCGCCGACAGCGACGGACGGGCCGCTCGCACTGCCCGTCGTCAGCACCGTCCCGGCCGCACTGGCCGGGTGGGTGACGGCCAGGACGGCGGCGAGAGCCGCTCCGGCGGAGGCGAATAAAGCACGCTTGTTCATGGTGAGGGTCCTTTCGTACCAGGGTGGCGGTGGTGGAACTCGGCTCTGCCGGGGATGCTGGGACATCACCCGGTGCGGGCACGCGTGAGTGGCCGACGGCGGCCGGAGGCGGGGGAAGGGTGCGGCTCGAAGAGGGCATGCAGAGCGACGGGCATCCCTTGCCGGGCCGATCCGGCGCCACGGATCGGCCCGACGATGTCGCGGGACGCGACGAGAGCGTGATACACGGTGCTGTGTGCGGTGCTGTCCGGTGTGCGGTGCCGGGTAACCCGCGTCCCCGGGAGGACCGGGCCGCCGCCGCACACACGAGAGGAAAACCCATCAGGGTTGTAAACCTGTCGAGTATGTGACGTCAACAGCCCCGGGGGGATGTGGCCGGTGAAGGGTGCTCGTCCGACCGAGGAGTGGCAGGCCCTGCCCGGCGCGCGTACGGGCCGCGACCCGGAGCGCTCCCTGCGCCCCGGCCCCCGGCGGCTGACGCCGGAACAGGTGGCGTCGCGGCAGCGCGAAAGGCTGCTGGACGGGGTGGCCCGCATGGTCGCGGCCCACGGGTACGCCGGTGCCCGGATCAGCGACATCTGCCGGGCCGCCGGAGTGACCCGGCCCGTGTTCTACGCCCTGTTCACGGGCAAGGAGGACGCTGTCCTCGCCGCGTACCGGAGTGGTACGCAGATGGTCGTACGGGCCATGCAGAGGCCGTACGAGGAAGCGGGCGGCGCGGCCTCCTGGCCGGCGGCCGTACGGGCCGGCCTGCGGACGATGCTGGCGCTGCTGTCGCAGACCCCGGCGTTCGCGCGGATGGTCGTCGAGATCGAGTCGGCGGGGCCTGCAGGCCGTCGCGCGCGGGCCGAACTTCTGGCCAGTTTCCGCCGGTTCTTCGTCGACGCCCCGCCCGCACCGCCGGGGGTGGAACGGGCGGAGCTGGTGGACACCGTCGTCGGAGCCGTCCACGCGGCGGTGCACCGCGCGGTCGACGAGGGCCGGACCGGAGAGTTGCCGCGCCTGCTGGACACGCTGGTGCACGTCGTGGTGGCGCCGTTCACCGGCGCCCGTACCGCTGCGGGCGGGGAAGACGGGACCGACGGGCGCACTTGTAGCTGACATCCCGCACCTCGCGCATCACCAACACCTATCTACTGCACGGTAGTTGACTGGGCAGTAACGACGGGCTTACGGTCCAGGCGGTTCCCTGCCACGCGGCCGCCTCCGTGCACCAGACACGAGGAGAACCCGGGCGGGGTCGGGGACCGTCCGCGCCAGGACGCCACCGCCACCAGGTCTGTTTCCTCGTGATTGTCAGGAGCACCTCATGGCCATGTCCGAAGGCCCCGCCCTGCCCGAAGAGTCCACCCCCGCCCGCTCCTTACCGCCGGGCGAGGAACTCCGGCGGCGCGGCCGCGTCCGTTTCCGGCGCTCCGCCCTCATGGCGGCGCCCGCCTGCGCGATCGCCGCGACCCTCGTCGTCCTGACGGCCCAAGGCGCGCTCGCCGCCCAGTTCGCCATCTCCGGCATGCCGTTCACGGTGAAGGCCGACACGCTCAAGGGCACCGGCTTCGGCCAGTTCGGCGCCCTGGACACCATGCCCGAGGGCAGCCCGAACGCCGGCGACACCGGCGGCCAGGTCCTGGTCATCGTGACCGCCATCCGCCAGGCCGAACTCACCAACCTCTGCCAGAGCGTGGAACTCGGCGGCACCCATCTGCGCATCACGGCAGGCAACAGGGGCACCCCGGTCAAGGCCACCGGCCTGACCACGGACTCCACCGAGATCTCCGGCAAACTCGCCGCCTTCGACAACATCGAGATCGGCGGGGACGCCAGCACCTTCGACAAGCCGCCCGTCAAGGGCCCGCTCGGCGTCTTCGGCCAGCAGGCCGACACCGTCACCATCACCGACGTGCACCAGACCAACTACGCCACCACCGCGACCCGCTTCACTCTGCCCGACCTGCACATGAGCTTCCACTCCGAGGGCTGCTGACGATGACACCGGCGACACCGGCTCCGTCGGGGACCCCGGGGGCATCGGCTCCGTCGGGGACACCGGCATCACCGGCGACACCGCCTCCAGCGGCTTCCGGCTCACCGGGCGGCGCCGGCCGGCACCCCTGGCGCGCCTTCGGCCGATGGCGGCACCGCCGCCCCTTCGGCCCCGGGGTCATGATCATGCTGGGCGGGGGCGAGATCCTCCTCACCCAACAGGCGAGCATCTCCGTGATCCTCGCGGCGGGGGCCGACAGCCTCGTCGGCTACGTCCTGCCGGTCATCATGATCGTGTGCGGGGCGCTGATCGTCCTCAACCCGCCCCAGCGCCTCTTCTACTCGATCGTCGCCGTCCTGGCCTCGCTCGCGACCTGGGTCACCTCGAACCTCGGCGGATTCTTCATCGGCCTGCTCCTCGGCCTCGTCGGCAGCTCGCTCGCCTTCGGCTGGCTTCCGGACCAGCCACCACGCCGCCGCCTGCGCCTGCTCCCCACACGTCGCCGTAAGGAGGCGTAGACGCGGCGAGGCCGTCCCGGCGCCGATGGGCGCCGGAACGGCCTCGTACGGGTCGGCCGGTGGCCGCACCGACTAGTCGGTGCCGGACTCCATGGCGGCCCGGTCCAGCAGCTCTTCGATGCCGGAGACCTCGCCGCGCGAGGCGATGGCCTCGGCGCCGCCGTGCGGCATCGTGCCGATCAGCCCGGTCGCGGCGGCCTGGGCCGCGCCGATGGCCGGGTTGGCGGTGCCGATGAGGCCGAGTCCGGCGTACTGCTCCAGCTTGGCGCGCGAGTCGGCGATGTCGAGGTTACGCATCGTGAGCTGGCCGATCCGGTCCACGGGGCCGAACGCGGAGTCCTCGGTGCGCTCCATGGACAGCTTGTCCGGGTGGTAGCTGAACGCCGGACCCGCGGTGTCGAGGATGGAGTAGTCCTCACCGCGCCGCAGCCGCAGGGTCACCTCGCCCGTGACGGCCGCGCCGACCCACCGCTGCAGCGACTCGCGGATCATCAGCGCCTGCGGGTCGAGCCAGCGGCCCTCGTACATCAGCCGGCCGAGACGCCGGCCCTCGTTGTGGTACTGGGCGAGGGTGTCCTCGTTGTGGATGGCGTTGACGAGGCGCTCGTACGCCGCGTGCAGCAGGGCCATGCCGGGGGCCTCGTAGATCCCGCGGCTCTTGGCCTCGATGATCCGGTTCTCGATCTGGTCGGACATGCCCATGCCGTGGCGGCCGCCGATGGCATTGGCCTCCATGACCAGGCTGACGGGGGAGGAGAACTCCTTGCCGTTGATCGTCACCGGCCGGCCCTGGTCGAAGCCGATCGTCACGTCCTCGGGGGCGATCTCCACCGACGGGTCCCAGAACCGGACGCCCATGATCGGCTCCACGGTCTCCACGCCGGTGTCGAGGTGCTCCAGGATCTTCGCCTCGTGGGTGGCGCCCCAGATGTTGGCGTCGGTGGAGTACGCCTTCTCGGTGCTGTCCCGGTAGGGCAGACCGTGGGCGAGCAGCCACTCGGACATCTCCGTGCGGCCGCCGAGCTCGGTCACGAAGTCCGCGTCGAGCCAGGGCTTGTAGATCCGCAGGTGCGGGTTGGCGAGCAGTCCGTAGCGGTAGAACCGCTCGATGTCGTTGCCCTTGAATGTCGAGCCGTCGCCCCAGATCTGCACGTCGTCCTCGAGCATCGCCCGCACGAGGAGAGTGCCCGTGACGGCGCGGCCGAGCGGCGTGGTGTTGAAGTACGCACGACCGCCGGAGCGGATGTGGAACGCTCCGCAGGTGAGCGCGGCCAGGCCCTCCTCGACCAGCGCCGCGCGGCAGTCGACCAGCCGTGCGATCTCGGCGCCGTAGGTCTTGGCGCGGCCGGGCACGGAGGCGATGTCGGGCTCGTCGTACTGGCCGATGTCGGCGGTGTACGTGCACGGGACGGCGCCCTTGTCACGCATCCACGCGACGGCGACCGACGTGTCGAGCCCGCCCGAGAAGGCGATTCCGACGCGCTCGCCGGAAGGAAGGGAGGTGAGGACCTTAGACATAGGAAGAGTATGCATAATCTCGCATGATCATGCAAAGTCACCTCCGGAACCTGATGGTGTTCTGCTGGGTGAGGGCCAGGGTGAGGACGGTCGTGGCCGTCGTGGCGCCGAGGATGGCCCCCGCCAGCACATCGCCCGGATAGTGGACGCCCGTGTGGACCCGGGAGTAGCCCACGGCGCAGGCCAGGGCCGTCAGAGGCAGGGCGGCGGGCGGCAGGACATAGCCGACGGCGGACGCGAAGGCCACGGCGGAGGCGGTGTGCCCGGACGGGAAGGAGGCCGAGGTGGGCATGGGGACGTGCCGGTCGATGATGACCCGGGCCGCCTCACGGTCGGGGCGGGACCGGCGTACGAGACGCTTGCCGAGCAGGTTCGCCGTGGCCGAGGCCATGGCGACCGCTCCGACGCCCAGGGCGGCGGCGCGCCGGGGCCGGCCGGGGGCCAGGGCGAGGGCGGCGGCGATCCCGAAGGAGATCTTGGAGTGGTCGGCCGCCGCGGAGAGCCGCCGCAGGCGCGTGTCCAGGGCTGGTGTGGGTGTCGCGGCGACCGCGGCGTAGACGGCGCCGTCGATGGCCCGCAGATCGGCGAGGACGGAGGTGACTCCGTCCGAGAACCGTCGCCCGGCACGCCGGGCCTTCTCGGCTCGCGTCTTCCCCTGCTCGTGTGCTTCGCTCATCGCCCTCTCATTTCGTTGATGGCTCCCGTCCCTCCGCTCAGTCACGTCCGGCCTTCCCCCGGAAGGCCAGGGTGATGACACGGCGCCAGTCGAGCGGAGGAGCGACCGGCGGTGCCCCGGGCCGGTCGCGTGGCACGCGTACCCGCAGCGCTCTGCGTCGGACGGTGCAGGTCACCGGGACGGGAAGCGTGATCGCTTCACCGTCCACGGCGACCGGGATGGTCTCGGCGTCGCAGGTCACTTCGACGCGGTGGGCGGTCAGGACGTTCAGACTGTCGGAGAGCGAGCCCCGCAAGGCGAGCTCCGCAGCCTGCGCCGCGCCTTCCACTCGTATGCCGATGACTCCCAGCCGTCCGTGGTCCAGGCGTGGGCGGCGACCGCCCGAGAGCGGGTCCGGCCGGGCGTACGCGTTGTTGCTCACCAGCAGCGCCTGCTGGGACGTCAGACGGGTCTTGTCGGCGGTGGCATCGAACCGTGGGCCGGACTCGTGAAGCAGCTCGGGCATGGCGTCCAGAGCGGTCTCCGCCTTGGCATCGCGGTACTCGGGGCGCTCCACGACCCGCGCGTACACCCCGAACGACACGGTGTTGACGAACGGCAGGCCGTCCACACTGCCGAGATCGACGTGGAGTTCCTCACCGTCCGTGAGTGCGCCGAGCGTACGCGACGGATCTGTACGGTCCAGGCCGAGGTCCATGGCGAAGTGGTTGCGGGTGCCCGCGGGGATGACCATGAACGCCACGTCGTGCTCGGCGGCGACCGCGGCGACCTTGGCCTGCGTACCGTCGCCACCCGCGACACCGAGCAGATCCGCACCCTCGGAGACGGCCTTGCGGGCCAGGGCCGTGACGTCGAAGTCGCCGGCCGGTTCGAGCAGCACCACCCGTGCGCCGAGCCGCTCGGCCTTCCCCACCAGGTCGAACCGCTCGACCTTGCCATCACCCGAGGCCGGATTCATCAGAAGGACGGGCCGCTCCGGAGGCCTACGGTGCTCCGCCCGCATGACGTGATGTGCGTGCGGCCGCCGCAGGGCAGCCCGCGCGCAGGCCAGCGCCACGCCCCACAGGCCGACCGCGACGAGCGCGGTCAACCACAGATCGCTCCGTACGAACAGCACGATCAATCCGACGGGCGCGCCGACCATCAGGACGATGCCGAGCCACCGCCGAGGCCCTCGGTGGGCCAGTGTCCACCAGATGCCCGCGGCCGAGACGATCAGCGCGGCGAGACCGCTCGCGACGATCAGCAGTCCTCCGCCTCCGAACGCCAGAAGCAGCACGACGACGGCCGCCACGACGGCCACCACGGCCGCCCGGGCCCACAACCGCGCCGCCCGGGCCGAGGTGTCGGCACCACTCGCCCCCACTGCCATCGTCCCCACCTCACTGGCCGCCAGGCCTCCGCACCGTCATCACGCCAGCCTTCCCGCACCAGCGCCCCGACAACGCCCTGACGAACCCGTCCGGGTGAACCCGGAGCGCGTACGTCCAGTGTGCCGGTCCTGCGAATGACGCTGCCCGGAGACATGGGCCGTAATCAAGATCGACGCCGGGAGCCTCCGCCTGACCGCCCGGCCGGCGCAGAGTGCCCGCAGCTGCGGGTCTGGCCGACCACGGCGGTGCGACGTCGGCCGCCGGTCGGACGAGCCGGCGCGGATGAAGGCCGAGGCCGGCGCCGGCAGCCACCCGTACGCGGCTTCGATGCCGCGAGCGACCGGCCGGCGGCCCGACAGCAAAGCTGCTACGGAGCCGACTCGTCCTCACCCATGACGAGACCCGAGCTGACGGGGTGTTCGTCGTTGACGAGGGTCAACCGTCGAACGGCCCAGCCGTCGAGCAGCGTGCAGGCCCATGCGGGGTCGTAGGCCGCGGTGGGCAGCTGGGGTATCCGCTTACGGCCGGTGTCGTCGAGCTGGTACGGGATGTCGAAAGCCGTGCTCCAGGCGGCCAGGTCCGCGGCGAAACGCTCCTCCGCTTCCTCCGCCCTCAAGCCGATGTACTGGCCGATCTCCGCCCAAGAACTGCCCCGCTCCCGCTCGTAGACGACGGCCGAGACAAGGGCGCGCTCCGCGAACTCGATGAGCTGGAAAGCCTGGCTGACCCGGCCACCGGGACCGGTGTCAGGGTCGTTTCCGGTGGCGACCAGTGCCGTGGCGCCCTCGCTGAGATCCACGGCGTGATCGCAGAGGACCAGGCGAGCCAACGCCTGGCGCGTGAATCCGGCACGATCGGCGTCGTAGGGGGTCGTCTCAGTCACGCGTACAGCCTTGCAGCCTGAGCCGGCGTCGAGCACCGGGTTTTCCCCGAGCGTCCCGCCAGGTCAGGTCGACCGCGAGGCGTCGATCTCTTCCTGGAGCGCCCGTGCCTGCACCTCGAGTTCCGCGATCCTGGCTTCGCGCTGGTCGGCCACCGCCGTGATGCGCGCCGTTTCGGCGGCGATCACGGCACACGCCTGATCGACAGCAGCGTCCAGGTCCTCGTCGCCGGCGACGAGGGCGAAGTCCTCCAGCGCGCGCTTCACCGCCTCGGAGCCTCCACGGGCGTAGATCTGCTGGAGCATTTCCTGGTCAAGCCGGTCCGTCACGGTCAGGTGCTGCCTTTCGCTCTACGGACCCTGGCAGGGGCGGGGTCCGGCCACACATGCCCCCGTCGACGGGGCCTCGGAACGTGCCGCCCTGGTGCAACGCCCTGGCAATGGAGAGGTCACGCTACCCGACAGACAACACGCAACGCGGCCCGCGCCGACGGAGCCGGCGGCCACGGCGCGCGTGCCCAGCCCGCAACCAAGCCCCAGCGGGCTGGCGTTCCAGGACCGGGTACGCAGTTCGGAGCGCCCGGCCCGGTATGGATGTCTGTCCACGGTCTACGGTCTGGTCTACGGCAGGATCGAATCCACGTACCCGCCGTCCACTCGGAGTGCGCCGCCGGTGGTGGCCGAAGCCTGGTCGGAAGCGAGGTAGACGACCATGTTGGCGATCTCCTCGGGTTCGATCAGCCTCTGCACCAGCGACTGCGGCCGGTGCTCCCGCATGAACGCGCGCTGCGCCTCGTCCCACGGCAGGTCGCGGTCGACGAGTTCGTACACGAAGTCCTCCACGCCACCGGTGTGCGTAGGTCCGGCGATCACCGAGTTGACGGTGACACCCGTGCCGGCCGCCTGCTTGGCGAAGCCGCGCGTGACGGACAGCAGAGCTGTCTTGGACATGCCGTAGTGGATCATCTCGGCGGGGATGACCACCGCCGAGTCGCTGGCGATGTTCTGGATCCGGCCCCATCCACGCTCGCTCATGCCGGGCAGGTACTGGCGGATCAGCCGCACCGCCGCCAGCACGTTCACCTCGAAGTACCGGCGCCACTCGTCGTCGCTGATCTCCAGCGGGTCGGCCGGCCCGAAGATGCCGAGGCTGTTCACCAGGATGTCCACGTCGGGCAGCGCCTCGGCGACGTGGCGTGCGCCCTCCTCGGTGGCGACGTCGGCGACGACCGGCACTGGCGCTGTGCCCGAGGCCTGGCGGTGAATGTCGGCGACGGCCTGTTCCACCCGTTCCCTGGTCCGGCCGTTGACCCCGACCCGAGCCCCCGCGCGGGCCAGACCGGTGGCGATGGCCGCGCCGATCCCCTGGGTGGAGCCGGTGACCAGCGCGGTACGTCCTGTCAGATCGATGCGCATGAGCGAACCTGTCCTTGCAGCTCTCGTCCGGGTGTGACCAATCGCGATCAATCGCCTACCCGATCCGCACCCGGAGCAACGGAAGTTCCCCCGCTCAGCATTCGTACGGCCCCCGAATCGACACCGACCTCCGATCCTGACGGAACGCGGGGGAGCGGCGTCTTCAGTAACCCCGTCTACTAACTGAGGCGCGACGAGGGCGCATCCGCTCGACTTCCTGACACAGCGCGGCCACGCCAGTGCCGTTGTCTCTCATCGAGATCCGTGAGCCCGGATCGTGTGCTTGCCGCCGCGCCCGATCGCCATTCGCTGCGACTCCAAGTGGGCCAACGGCTGTCTCGCCAGATGAGGGTTGTCGACTTTCTCCCGAAGGCAGAGCCGGCGCCCACTGAGCAGCCTGCCTGGTGTTTCTCCCACAGAGGCCCGGTAGACCCGAGGGCGAACGGAGGCAGCATGATGTGGGCATGAGCACGCCACCGCAGTACCAACCGAGCCAGCAGCACCGGCCCAACCAGCAGTCCCCGTTCCCGCAGCAGCAGTCGGCGCACCCCCAGCCCCCGTACCGTCAGGCGTACGCCCCGCAGACCCCGAACGGGCAGCAGCAATCGCCCTACGGACATGGACCGCGACGTGTGCCGGGGCCCGCGGGGGAGGGGCGGCGGTGGCTCGCCGTGACAGTGGACCTCGTTGTCGCGGTGGGCTGTCCGTACCTGCTGGCGCGCGGCGAGGAGGGCCGTCCCCTGATGGCCTTGGCCATGCTGCTGGGCGTCTCGTTCGTCAATCAGGTGCTCCTGACGGCCCTGCTCCGGGCGAGCGCCGGCAAGTTGGTCGCCGGGATACGGGTGATCCGTGCCGCCGACGGTGGGCGTCCAGGATTCTGGCGCGCCGTGTACCGCTGGCTGTGCGGGCTGTGCTGGCTGCCCCTCCAGCCGTACTACTGGTTGCGGGCGTTCTTCCGCGGACTGGGCGGCGGCGGGGCCGCGCGCGGGACTCTCACGGACAACGACGACGGCGAGCTCTACCACGCCGACCTCGCCGGACTGCGGTACGCCCGCCGCGCGGACCTCGCGGCCTGACCGGCCGCCCTCCGCCCCGCACGCAAGCGCGCCACGGAGCGGCCTGACGGACTCGGGCGTTCACCTGCCGCCCGAAACCGGACACCACCGACAACGCCCGCCCGCCCGTGTGTTGTCAGATTGCTGATGGCCGACGCGGTGACGACGAGCCCTACGGAGGGGTGAGTGTGTCGAGTCGGGCGGCGAGGTCGGGATGGTCGGCGGTCAGGTGGGGGCGGGCGGCGGTCAGAGGCGCGATGAGGTCGGCCGGATCGTCGTGGGCGAGGGCGGCGTGCAGCTCGCTGAGCGGGTGGCGGGCCGCGGCGGGCAGGTCGGTGAGGGCGGTGATCTGGCCGGCCAGGCGGCGCAGGTCGGCCGCGTTG
Source organism: Streptomyces sp. NPDC012508 (assembly GCF_042902595.1). Classification (NCBI taxonomy): domain Bacteria; kingdom Bacillati; phylum Actinomycetota; class Actinomycetes; order Kitasatosporales; family Streptomycetaceae; genus Streptomyces; species Streptomyces sp. NPDC012508. The sequence continues at coordinate 296,692 of NZ_JBIBEO010000002.1, read as the reverse complement.
CGGCGGGCCCAGGTGGCGGTGCTCCGTTCGGCGGCCCGGGCCTGGCGGGTGGCCTGGACGCGCTGCTCGCCGGTGGTCCCGGCGGCGCCGGGACGGCCGCGCAGATAGCGGCGCTCCGCGGCCTGGCGGCTGGCGACTCCCAGGGGGTCGGCGAGGTCGGCCCAGCTGGCGCCCGCATCCCGGGCGGTTTCGATCAGGCCGGTCTCCCATCCGGCGAGCTGCTCGCGGACCTGCCGCAGCAGCATCAGGGAGGCCAGGGCCTGCTCCGGGCCGGGGCCGGGAGCGTCGGGGGTGTAGGAGTTCTCGTGCTGGGCTGTACGCAGGGCGTCGTCTATGGCCTGCAGGGCCGCCGCTGCGGCAAGGAACGACACCGGGCTGTCGGCGTCGGTGCTGGACGGGGACGGCTGGTCGGCCGGGGTCACGGACACCTCCTTCGGGCTGTCATCCCATCGACGACATCGTGTTTGTCATCCATCGGATGACATGCTACAACAGGAGTCAGTGAGGCGCATTGGCAGCAACTGCCCTAACCCGCTGGAGGTGTTTCACGATGTTGATGCGCACTGACCCCTTCCGTGAGCTGGATCGGCTGGCGCAGCAGCTGATGGGCCCTGGTACGTGGTCCAAGCCGTCGGCGATGCCGATGGACGCCTACCGTGAGGGCGACGAGTACGTGGTGGCCTTCGACCTTCCCGGCGTCACCGCGGACGCGATCGATATCGACGTCGAGCGGAACATGCTGACGGTCAAGGCGGAGCGACGGCCGGTGGCGAAGGCCGACGACGTGCAGATGGAACTGTCCGAGCGGCCGCTGGGCGCCTTCTCCCGCCAGATCGTGCTCGCCGACACCCTCGACACCGAGCACATCAAGGCCGACTACGACGCGGGCGTGCTCACCCTGCGTATCCCGATCGCCGAGCGCGCCAAGCCCCGCAAGATCTCCATCGGCGTCGGATCCCGCCACAAGGAGATCTCCGGCTGACACCGGCCGGACAGGTGCGGAGGACGGGCACCTGATCTCCCCCTCACCCCGCCTCCGCACCCCGTGGGCAGTCCGAAGAAGAAGGGTGGCGGCCGAGATGACTCTGCGACGCGAAGCGTTCCTCGACCACGTGAAGGAGCGCGGTGAGTACGGCACTTCGGAGGAAGCCGAGCGTGCGGCCCGTGTGGTGCTGGCCCTGCTCGGCGCGCACCTGGTCGGCGAAGTCCGCGCCCGGCTTGCGGCACGTCTGCCGGAGGGCTTCGCCCTGATCCTCCTCAATCCGCTGCAGAGCGCCGAGCCGCTGCCCCCGGCGCGGTTCGTCCGGGCGACCGCAGCCTGGATCGAGGGCGCCACCGAGCAGACCGCGACCTGGGACGTCAGCGCCGTGCTGTCCACGGTCGCCGACGCGGCCGGCGACGACCTGCTGGGGCAGATCCTGCTCCAGCTCCCCGCCGGCTACGACCTCCTCTTCGGCCGCCCCCAGCCCACCTGACCAGTACCTCGGTGCCACATACCAGCACCACTCCACTCCGACTCCACGAAAGGCATGCACCGCAGTGATCACCGACGTGCGCGTACCGCTTGAGCAGCAGCCGTACTCGGCGGCGTACGAGCAGATGCTGGAGAAGGTCCGCTACGAAGGCGCTTACCCCACCCGCGAGCGAGCCGACGAAGCCATGCGCCTGGTCCTGGCGGGGCTGGGACGTCAACTGACCGGCGACGAACGCGTCGACCTGGCCGCCTGCCTGCCCGTGGAGGCGGCACGCGCACTGACCGCACAGATCCCCGACACGCAGCCCCTGACCGGCTGGGCCTTCGTCAAGGACCTCGCCACCCGCACCGGCGCCTCCCTGGCCACCACCCGCTGGGACACCGGATCCGTCTTCTCCGCCGTCGCCGCCCAGGCAGGCCCCGACCTGATGACCCGCATCCTCCACCAACTCCCCACCGGCTACGCCCTGCTGTTCGGCCAAGCCGAACTGAACCCCGCTGCGTAGAGGGCCCGTGTCCTTCCGGCGCGGGGGTCCGTATCTCTTTGGTCAAGCTGGTCGGGTGCGATTCCAGGGCGTCTGGAACGATGTGTCCGTGCATGCTGACGATCAGGTTGATGAGGGTGTCCCCGCGGAGCTCGCGGGGTTCCTCCGGGGTGCGCTTGACGGCCGCCCGGTGAAGATCGCTCCTTCCGTGTGTGGGTGCGGTGGCCAGGTGTTCTTCGTGCTGGTCAATGCGTCTGGGGCGGAACGAGAGTGCTCTGGCTGCGGCAGCCGCGCGTTCATCGCGGATAGCGAGGAGTACTGGAACGAGGAGTCCTGGGAGGACGACGAGCCCGGTGCGGGTGGCTGCCCCTGCGGGAGCGAGGAGTTCGAGGCCGCGGTCGCGTTCTCACTCGGCGACGACGGACCGGTCCGCTGGGTAACCGTGGGCCTGCGGTGCATCAAGGACGGATTCTGTGGGGTCTATGCCGACTGGAAGATCGACTACGGCCCCACGGATCACCTCCTGACCATGGTCTAGGCCTGCGGAGCGACGGCCCGGACCGGCTGCGGTTCGTGGAAGGTGCCGTCGCGGAGCATCGCGAAGAGAACATCTGCCCGGCGCCGGGCGAGATAGAGCAGAGCCTGAGTGTGGTGCTTACCCTGGGCGATCTTCCTGTCGTAGTACGCCCGCGATGGCGGGTCACCCAGGGCCGCGAACGCGGAGAAGGAGTTGGCCCGTTTGCCTCGGTTCCTGGAACGGTGACGGTCTGCCCGTCCAGGGCGGTGAAGATGTCGTCGACCAGCCGCTCGGCCATCCTCGGGGCCTTCGGCCGTAACAGCGTGACCAGTCGGCGCGAACAGCTCTCTGAGCTTGGGCTCGGTATGAGGCAGGCCCTTGTCGAACACCACGCCGCCGCCGTCACACCGGGACGGGAAGAAGGCGCTCGACAAGCGTCTGCCCAACACCGAACCCAGTGCTGCGAACTGTTCGCGAAACTCCAGGTCAAGCACGGGCCTCCCTGGGAGACCCGGCAGCGCGGGCCTACTACGACAGGAAGATCGCCCAAGGGAAGCACCACACTCAGGCTCTGCTCTGCCTCGCCCGGCGCCGGGCCGACGACCTGTTCGCGATGCTCCGGGACGGAACTCTCTACGAACCGCAGCCGCTGGCCACAGTCACCTGACCGGCGGGTCTGCGAGGAGAACGACTCGATCGGCCTCGACATCGAAGCCAAGCACCGGATGGCCGGAGTCGCCTTCCGGGTCCAACAGCACCGGCTTGCCCAGCCGCCTGCCGATCTCTTGGAGGAAGTCGCAGAGCACATCGAGTCGCTCCTGGCCCTGCAACTCCCGCAGGTCGACGTCGAAGTCGACTTCATCGGTGGCGTGAAAACGGAAGATCGCCAACACATCCGCAGTCGGCCAGACTCGCAGGTCCGGGCACTCGGCATCCGCCGGACGGGTCAGAACGACTTCTGCCCGGGGCATCGGAAGCACCGTCTCTCCCTCGGAGTACTGGCACTTCCAGCCCCGATCCGCGACAAGATCGAGGACCGCCTGCCAGTCCTCCACTGAGGCATCCGGGACACGTACGTCCGGCAACGACCCCATCAAGCCAGGGTCGAGGAAGCACTTCACGTCCTCCCACAGCAGGTCGGCCACCCCGCAATGTTGCCCGTCCCCCGGACCCAGCGCAGCCCTGTTTCCCTTGACGGGTGACATAGGGGCACCCCTCGCTGCGCTGGCCGCCGTCACGAGGGCGCGACCGGACTCTCCGGGGGGAGGGGGAGAGGGACGCAGGGGATCGGACGGAGTGACGATGGTGCGGGACGGCGATGTCCTCGGCAGGCGCCGGTGAGGTGCTGCCTGCCGTTCCGGGATGGGTGACGGGTGACGGGTGACGGGCGACGGGCGACGGGTGACGGGTGACGGGTGGCGGGTGACGGGTGACAGGTGGCGGGTGGCGGCGTGACGGATGCCGAGTGCCGGGTTCAGGTGTGCAGACGGCTGTTGGGGCCCTCCCAGCCGTCGGCTGCTTCGTCGTTGAACCAGTAGTCGCCGGCCGCCAGGTAGCGGAAGGAGTGGCTTGTCCTTCGGGGTAGCGCGACCGTTACGGCCCGCGTCCGGTTCTCCCGGATCTGGAGAGGGTGGGCGTACGGATCCCAGCCGTTGAAGTCACCCACGACGCTCACCGGCCCGGGCGGGCTGTCGGCGGGAAGCACGAAGGTGATGTCAGTACGGTTCTTGTGCTGCTTGCGTTCGAGCATGGGGACCTCTCCTGCGTGTGGGCGAGCGGGGAAGCGTGTCCCATCCTGCTCTCACCGCGTGTACTGCCACGCCGACATGGCCGTTCGGGTCACACGGCCAGACCTCACCGAGCTGATGCGTTGCGCCAAGTGAGCGTGAATCCCCACGCAGACCGGCGGCCGTCGGCAGAACGGCTTCCCGCGGGGCGGGCGAGCTTGGCAGCGGACGCGCAGGGCAGACGGGATACATGACTGTGCCCAAGACCAGTGTCCTCGTCCTCGACTCCACCGACCCCGAACCTCTCGCGCGGTTCTACGCGACCTTGCTGGGCGCCACCGTGGAGCCCGCCGGAGGCGACCCGGACCTTCTGCTCGTCTCCGGCCGTTCCGGTGTCGTGCTGGGAATCCGGCGTGACCTCGGACAGGCGCCACCGAGCTGGCCCCGCCCCGAGGACTCCCAGCAGGCGCATCTGCACATCCTCGTGGCCCCGGACGCCCTCGACGAGGCGGAGCGCGAGGCGGTCTCGCTCGGCGCACGGCCCGTGGCGGCCGTACGCGATGGCACCCGGACCGACCGGCGCACGGACCTACGCCGCTACACCGACCCGGCCGGCCACTCCTTCGTCCTGGGCGTGACATCCCCCGCTCAGCACACCCCGCCCCTCCCGCGCCCGCAAGAACCCTGAACCCGAAGGAGAGGTTCGCGGTCCGCCCGCGCCCCGAGAAGACGCACCTGGCCTTTGACTTGCTGAAGCGAGCCGTGGAAGCCGGCTACGGGGACCCCCAGCCTCTCCGCCCTGACAGAGATACTCAGGAACCCGGCGCCGACCGCACGACCCGGGACCGCACACGACTACTGCGAGGCAGTACGCGTGTGCGGAAAGGGGCGGAGTCGGGGCCGGTCTTCGGCGCGTGGCGGTCGCGCCCTTCACCAGTCGACGTGTGCGGTGATCCATCCGGCGAGGGCGTCTTCATCGTCTGCGGGTGGCAGGTCGGGCCCGCAGCTGAGTGGTGTGCAGGAGAGTTGCAGATGGGTGAGGAGGCCGTAGGGGCCGTTGTCGGCATGGGGTCCGAGCACCAGGGCGTGGGTGGAGGTGCGCCAGATCCGGTGCGTCAGTGGGGGACCGGTGACCACGGCTGCGGAGGAGAGGACTGTTCGCTCCGGGGCTGTGCCGAGGTGAGCCGTGACCGCCTGTGCGGCGTCGGCGAGTACGGTCTCGCAGTCGTGGTCGGTGCAGGGCCGGTGACCTGTCCAACCGGGCTGCCGCTGCCAGTCGTCGACAAGGCCGAGCAGCCACGATTCGTTGACCACGCTCTCGTCGTCCGGGTCGACGGGGTAGAGCTCTGCGAAGACGAGAAAGGTCCGTGCGTCCGTGCGTCCGAACGGGCTCATGCCGTCGCTGCACAGCACGTGCCCCTGTGCGGTGCGGAACGACTCGCAGACCAGCTCGTGCTCCCAGCGCCATCCCCGCTGCTGCACCACGGTGTCGACCGCGTCGAAGTTCTCCGGGACGTGCGGAGCGGTTGGAAGCTCCAGGAGTTCCGCGACGGCCTCAGCTGTCAGCGGCCGGTGGGCGAGGGCATGTACGGGGAACGGCATGTGGATCACTCTAGAAGCGGCCGGGGTCAGGCCGGGGACCGCGAAGGTACGGGCGGAGCAGACCCCCAGGGCGGCGGAGCACCAGGTGCAGGCCGAGGCCGATGCGATGGAGCCGGCGGATCCGCCGGCCGCCTCCGGACAGACCTGTTGGCGCCGCCTGGAGTCGGCCGCCGGCGCCACGGTCTACAGCCGTCAGCCGGTGCGTGTGACGAGCTCTGCGCGCCAGCATTCCATGGGTGGCGGAGGACACGGTGGAAGGGCCATGCAGCCGTGCTGCCCTGGTCGTCCGGCTCTTGCCGGCGGTAGACCGCCTGGGCCACCTGCGGCCTGAGGGAAACGGACACCGTAGGCGCAGGCGTACGGCATGCACCCAACGGACTCGATCGAGTCAGGTCTGTTCGATCCGCTCGACGACGAAGACGGGAATCTCCCGATCGGTCTTGCGCTGGTAGTCCGCGTAGTCAGGGAAGGCGTCCACGGCCCGCTCCCACCACGCTTGCCGCTCTTCGCCAGTGACCAGGCGGGCTTTCATGTCCCAGACGTCCTGGCCGTCGCGCAGCTCGATCTGAGCGAAGGCGACCAGGTTGTGGAACCAGACGGGATGCTTCAGTGCGCCGCCGTTCGACGCGACGAGCGCATAGGCCCCCTCGTGCTCCACCCGCATGAGCGGAGTCTTACGGAGCTTGCCGCTCCTCGCGCCGACACTCGTCACCAGCACGACCGGAAGGCCTCGCATCGTCGTTCCCTTGGTACCACCTGACGATTCGTACAGCTCGACCTGATTCCGCACCCACTTCGACGGACTGGGCTCGTATACACCTTCGAGTGGCATGAATGTCCTTCCCTGAGATCCGGCGACGCCGACTCACATGACGCTATCCGACAACCACCATGGATACCGTTTTATGCCTCTGCCGCAGGGAGCAGCCCCGCGACTGCGTGACGAACAGCGTCACTCGGGCCCACCCCGCCGGTGAGAGAGCAGTACGCCATCGACCGCCCGAGGCCTGGACACGACGGCCGTCCCCGCCCGAGCGATGGAGAGACGAGCGCCAGGGCCTGGCAGGACTGCTGTACGCAGACCAGACCTGCCGACCCTCGCTACCGCCACGGCATCGCCAGGAGGCGCACACGGGAGTGTGGACCATGACCCTGTTCGGGAACGCCGCGGTGAGCCGGTCGGCAACGGTCTTGGAGCCTGGGCAGGTCCGCCTGGGCGAACCGGCCACGCCAGCCGCGCGCACGGTGTCCAAATGCAGCCTTGTCTCCCGGGGCGATGCATGCGTTGGAGCGGTGTCCACCCGCGGCGTGTAGCACCACCTCACCCGTCGTCGCCCCGGACCGGGTAAATGACCTGTGCAAGAGGCCACTTGGACAGGGAAAACGCAACTTCGACAGGGCCCGCGGAGGCAGCTACCTTCACCTCGTCTTCGGCGATCGCCCACGGTCGCACAGGAGTTCCCTCAGGCTGAGCCCCCCCCGCGACGGAATGGGTCGGTTGGTCACGCCTCAGGAATCCTCGCCCCCCATGCCCGAGGCACCGAACCGGGTCCGTTCCAGGCACCCTCATCCAGGGAGAGACGCATGCCCCATCTTGTGCTGTACACATTCGGCGTCCTGAAGTCACCTCTCGCCGATGCCGCACCTCTCACAAGCGAGTTCTACGACATCGGTGAGGCCGTCTACCGGAAGATCAGTCAGCACCCCGGATACCTCGCGCGTGCCGAAGCGCCGGACGGTGACCGGGGCATGCTCTTCGAGGCGGACTGGGGTGCATGGGGAGACTTCGCCGTACCGACCTGGTACGGCAAGGGCCGTACGGTGGAAACCACCGCCCTGGCCGCGACACTCTCACTCTGGACCGACCTGCGGCCCGCCTTCGACGCCATCTACACCGGTCTGCACCGTGAGGCGCTGAACAGGCGCTACGACTGGTTCGAGAGGACGGGCCACCCGAATTACGTGTGCTGGTGGGTCTCCGACGGCGTGATACCGACCTGGCAGGACGGGGTTTCCAGGCTGGAACACCTCCACGACCACGGCTCCGCGCCGCGCGCCTTCACCTTCCACCACTCATACGCCCCGGACGGAACTCCGACCAGGATCAAAGGCATCGGGCCGAAGAGCGACCAGGTTCGCTGACAAGGGAGCCTGAACGACTGGGTTCGCTGTCAGGCGCCGCGATCGAATGACGGCGAACAGATGCGTCTGCGCTACGGCGGATCCGCCAGTACCCGGGGCTTCGCCCTCTGCCTCGCGAGCGCCGATTCCGGGCGGGCTGTCCGCGTCAGGCGACCAGTTCGTAGATGCTCCGTGCCGTCAGCCACACGCCGATCAGCAGGGAGAGTGTGACCACCAGTTGTTCCTGGTGCTCCTCCAGCCAGCTCCGAAGGGCGTTCAAGCGGGCGTTCGCGACCGTGGGCGCCCAGACCGCGTACATCTCCATGACGATGAGGCTGAGTGTGGCCAGCAGGCAGTAGCCGGTCAGCGCGAGCCAGTCCGTCAGGGTGGAGAGGTCCGCGTCGAGGGCGGTCGCGGCGCCGGCGCCGACCAGGCCCCAGGGCTGCAGAAGCCACGCCAGACCGGCTGCGGTGACCGTGGACGCGTTGTCGATCCGGGCGGCCCAGCGGGGCGGGCCGTGCGGGCGGGGCGGCCGGCGGTGCCGGTACACGCCGTACAGGACCAGTGCCACGCCGATGGCGAGTTTCGCGGCGATCGCGGCGGTCGAGGGCGCGGTGTGACGGGCTGGGGGCTGACCGCCGGTCAGCAGCACCACGAGGGCGATCACCGCGACCAGGTTGGCCAGCCACGACAACAGGAACGCGAGACCCTGACGAACGCCGCGCCGCGAGGAGAGCAGCAGGATGAAGGCGCTGTTGTGCAAAGGCCCCAGTGTGATGGCCGTACCGATCACAATCAGGTCGAGGACCATCGGACCAGTCGCTCCTGGGTCTCGGGGCTGTCCGCCACGTAGGGACAGGGGCCGGTCGGTAGGGGTGAGCCGTTCCTACGGGACCCGCAATCCGACTGTGCAGGGGGCGGCCCGGCCGGTCAAGCAGGCCACGCCCGTGAAGCCCTGGTGGCCGCGATTGCCATGGCCCGCCGGTGGCGGCCCGGCCGGCGTTCCTCGGCGCGGCACGCGGTTACCCAGCCGACGAGTGGGCGGCGCTGCCCTGCATCGGCCGGTACGAGACCGCCGACCGCCCTCGTCCAGCCCCGCGCCAAGCGGGCGGGGCCGCTGCTCCTGCAGACCCGGCTGCAGCGGAGCGGGCGTGACGGCTTCCGCCGCGTCCGGCAGCCTTCCGGATCAACTCCACGAGAAGACACGCCGGGGGGTGTCCAAGGCTGTACCGCCGACGACCGGCAGCGGCCCGGGGAAGGCTCCGCCTCGGCTCACGGAGGTCAGAGGTCGCTGTCGATGCCCGTGACGGCCGGCGGGCCGAGGGGCGCGTCGGCTTCTGCGATTCCGGCGTCCTTCAAGGCGGCTGCAACCAGACGAGTGGCGTCCAGTTCGGCCTCGTACCGGTCCCGGGCGTCGATCTCGAGGCGGATCGAGAAGGTGCCGTCCCCGTTCAGCGTGAGGAGGTCCAGGCCCTCGCTCTCGCTCACGTCGGTGTGCTGAGACGCCAGCTCCCGTTCGAGAACCGAGCGCGCGGAATCAGTGATCCCCGAGAGGAACGTGCCGGGCACAGTGATGACGAACGTGGTCATGGCGACTCCTCGCGTAGGCCAGGGCTTGCATGGCGTACTGCTTCCCCCATCTTCCGTGCTGAAGCCACTGTGGTCTCCGAAGACGGCGCCTGACCTGCCAACGTCTTCGGCAGATCCCCTGTCCGGGCGGCTCCCGGTCGGGCATGGCGAGCCAGAGCCGCACCAGCGGTACGTGGTGCAGCGCCGCATCCTCGGCCACCGCAGTGGCCTGCGCTTCGCAGCCCCTGTTGGGGTGAGTGCCCACCGTGACCCACCGCAGCCCCTGTGTTCGTACGGGACTTCGGGGTACCCGGGCTCTGTCGACCGGTCCGCTCCCGGATCAGGTCTCAGGATGTTCTCCACGAAGGAGTGACAGATGACCACGCAGTACGGTAGCCAGCCCACCGGCCGGCAGTCCCACGGCGCACCGCAGCACGCGTCGGGCAGCAACGCACTGAGCATCGTCGCGATCGTGCTGGGGGTGATCGCGTTGCTCTTCCTGCCGATCGTGTTCGGTGTGATCGGCGTGGTGCTGGCCATCGTCGCCAAGACAGTCCGGCACGAGCGACTCGCCACCGTCGCCATCGTGATCAGCGCCGTGGGCCTGGTCGGCGGCATGATCCTCAGCGCTCTCGTCGTCGGCGCGTGAACGGAACGCCGCACCGGTGCCGCCTCGGCCGGTGCTCGGACCCCGAGCTGTGGGTCCGAGCACCGGCCGAGACGGTTTCGGGCGGGACCTGACCCGGATCAGCCCACCAGATCCGGCGCGCGCAGCATCTCGGACGGGATGCCCCACGCGTCGACGAGGTCGACCGCCAGGGGCCGGACCTTGCGGCAGAGGTCGTTCACCTCCCGGCTGATGGCCTTGGAGCGCTGGACGGTCAGCCGGCCGTGCTCCATGAACCAGGCCCTGTCGGCCTCGATCGTCGACAGGGCGAACAGGTCGCAGAGCAGGCCCAGGGCCACCCTCTCGTCACCCTCGGGCATCACGCGCACCTTGTCGACGAAGGCCTCCAGCACCAACCGCTCGACGTGCGCGCGGGCGAGCACGATGACATGGTCCTGCACCTGGGAGAAGACGGTGCCCGGGTCACGCTTCTGGTCGATCCCGCGTTTGATCCGGCGGGCCAGGCCGGCGAGCATGTGCTCCTCCCGGAAGCGGACCATGGCGAGCTGGTACTCCGAGTCGCGCAGCCCGGCTTCCTGGTCCCACTCGTCGCCGCCGGGCAGCAGGTCGCGTACCCGCTCGAGCAGTTTGTGTACGGAGGTGCGTTCGATGAGCGTCTCCACAGCAAGGTTCGTGACGTAACGGACCATGCCGAGCTGGTCGAGGTCCTCGAACTCGCTCGCGTAGTCGGTGAGCAGCCCCTTGGCCACGAGCTGCAGCAGAACGTGGTTGTCGCCCTCGAAGGTGGTGAAGACGTCGCTGTCGCTCTTGAGCGCGGCGAACCGGTTGACGGCGAGGTAGCCGGCGCCACCGCAGGCCTCGCGGCACTCCTGGACGACCCGGGTGGCGTGCCAGGTGGCGAGCGCCTTGAGGCCCGCGGCCCGTGATTCGAGCCGGCGCCGCGCCTGCGCGTCGTCCTCGATGCCGGAGAAGACGTCGTGCAGGTGCGAGCGCACGACGTCCTGCGCGAAGTGCAGGGCGTACGTCCGGGCGATGAGCGGCAGCAACCGGCGCTGATGCAGGCCGTAGTCGAGCAGCACCTGCTCCTCGCTGCCCGCGGTTGCTTCGAACTGCCGGCGCCGGGCGGCGTACTTCGTGGCCACCGTCAGAGCGACCTTGGCGACGCTGACCCCGGCGCCGCCGACGCTCACCCGGCCCTGCACGAGCGTGCCGAGCATGGTGAAGAAGCGCCGGTTGGGGTTCTCGATCGAGCTTTCGTAGACGCCTGCGGGGCTGACGTCGGCGAACCTGTTGAGGAGCGCCTCGCGCGGGATCCGCACACCGTCGAACCAGATACGGCCGTTGTCCACGCCGTTGAGACCCATCTTGCGGCCGTCGTCCTCGATCCGGACGCCGGGCGCCGGCTCGCCGTCGACCCGGATGGGTACGACGAAGGCGTGCACGCCCTCGGACCGGCCGTCCACCTCCAGCTGGGCGAAGACGACGGCCAGTTCGGCGTGGCGGGCCGCGTTGCCGATGTAGTCCTTGCGCGCCTGGTCGTCGGGGGTGGTGACGACGAACTCCTGGCGTGCGGCGTCGTACCGCGCGACGGTGCCGAGCGCCTGGACATTGGAGCCGTGACCGGTCTCGGTCATCGCGAAGCAGCCCATCAGCTCCCCGGTGATCAGGTCCGGCAGATAGGTGTCGTGGTGGCGTTCGGTGCCCAGGTGCAGGATGGCGCCCCCGAAGAGCCCGAACTGTACGCCGACCTTCACCAGTACCGACAGGTCGCCGAAGGCCAGCGTCTCGAACGCGGCGATCGAAGCTCCGACGTCGCCGCCTCCGCCGTACGTGGCAGGGAAGCCCATTCCGGTCTGGCCCGTCGCGGCCATCTCGACCACGATCTCGCGCACCCGCTCGCGAAACGCGTCCACGCCGAGCTCGTCGGCTTCGTCGAGAACGGAGGCGTAGGCCGCCAGGTTGCTCCGGACGAGGTCGCGAATCTCGGCGTACTCGCCGTCGAGCACGGCGGCCAGTGAACGGACGTCGATGTCGGGCTGTACGTAGCCGGTCGTCGTGGGGGATGCGTTGTCGAGGGACATGCCGCTTCGCTACCCCGCCGCGGAAAGATCAACCGGGGGGTGGGACCGAGTGGTGGAAGGGAGCCCGCTGCGGGGAGGTGGCGCCACGCCCAGGGGGTCGACGATGTACGGAGTCCTCAGCGCACGACGACTCGGGCGTCCGGGGCTGCGGCTGGGGCGTCCGAGCCGGCTGGGGCTTCGGATGCGGCCGCTCTTGGGCTACGAGAGCGTGGGCCTCTGCGAACGACAGCCGCAGAGGCCGCCCGTACCACTGTCTGATGCCGCGCCAGGTAGTTCTGCCGCAGAGCGCCGAGGATCTGGGGCCGGTTCGGCGAGGCTCGCGTTGCGGTAGCGCGCCGCTGTCGTCGTGAAGCGGGTGCTCGCCTCGTCGCGGCTCGTCGTGACTGGGCTCGACGGCGAGGCGCTCTTCGACGGCGCTCGTCGACGGCACCGCCAGGGCGTTCCGGCGTACACCTCGCTTGCCAGGCTGCGCTCATCGCGTACGAGAGCGACGAAGCCCTCGGAAGGTCCGCGAGGGCCGCCCCCGGCGCGGAAGCCGATGCCTTTGAGGCGCGGGTGGACATCCCTGCGGTCGACTGGCGCGACCAGCCCACGGCGGAAGCGGTTATGGGAGGCCTAGGGGCCTGTTGCGAAAGCGGACCTTCCCTTGCGATGATCACGGTTTGGCGCGAGGGGACGGCGGACCGGCAATGAGGCATGAGCCGAAGGCGTGGTACAGCGCCAGAACCTTCTATAGATGGTTGACCTGGGAAAACCGTCCCTTCGAGGAGCGTGTCGTGCTGTTCCGAGCACGGTCCCTCGACGAGGCCATCGAACTGGCCGAGCGGGAGTCGGCCGAGTACGCCAGGGAGGGCGACCTCGAAGTCCTCGACATGGTGCAGGCATACCGGATCTCCGGCGGCGACGAGGTGATGGGCGCGGGTACGGAGGTGTTCTCCAAACTGCATGCACTCGACCTCCCGGCGAACGTGTTTCTCGACCGCTACGACTCAGGGCCGGCACACACTCAGATCAGTGAGTGATGTCGTTCGCGAGGTTCGGTCCGACAGCAGGGCGTGGACGCCGGCGCTCGACCATGCGCACCTTCACCGCCATGTCCGCTGGGACGTGGATCTCGACTTGCGATGATCATGGTGTGGCGCGAGGGGATATACGGATCGGCAGTGGGCTCGGCTGGAGCCGTTGGCCGCGGGGCATTAAGCCGGGCCGGCCGCCGGTGTGGACGCGGCGACAGCTGATGGACGGCATACGGTGGAGGACCCGGCCCGGCGCTCCCTGACGGGATGTGCCTGAACGCCATGGGCCGTGGGACCGGGTTTATGACCTGTTCCGGCGCCGGCAGCGGGACGGAACCTGGTCGAGGATCCTCACGCAGCTCCAGGCCGAGGCCGATGCGAAGGGCCTGATCGCATGGGACGTGAACGTGGACCCCACCGTCTGCCGGGCCCATCAGCACGCCGCCGGGGCGGTGAAAAGGGGGACCTCCAGAAGGAGCCGCCCGGCGGCTCTTCGTCGAGCCGGCCGACCTCGGACCCGGACGCTCCCGCGGCGGTCTGGCCAGCAAGATCCACCTCGCGGTCGAGCAGGGCCAGAAGCCCTTGTCCGTGGTGATCACGGCCGGGCAGCGGGGCGACTCCCCGCAGTTCGAGCCGGTCCTGGAAGCGATCCGGGTTTCCCGGCTCGGGCTCGGCCGGCCGCGCAAACGGCCGGACCGGGTGCGGGCCGACAAGGCATACGACTCCCGCAGCAACCGCGCCTACCTGCGGAGACGCAGGATCAAGGCCACGATTCCGGTGCCGGCGGACCGGGTCCACAACGGGCTGGGACGCGGCGCCCGCGGTGGACGACCGCCGAAGTTCGACAAGGACGGCTACTGCAGCGGCACGCGGTCGAGTGCGGGACTAACCGGCTCAAGCGCAACCGGGCAGTCGTCACCCGATACGACAAGTTCGCCGTCCGCTACGAAGCGACAGTGCTGGTCGCTGCCATCAACGAATGGCTGTGACGGTGCTTCGTCGGACTGATGACCAGAGGAGAGGCAGCGGCACTCTGACTACCGTCCGCTGCCATCCCCGCGCAGCGAGGCACGCACCAAAGCAACGTCCGTAGTGGGGACAGCGATTTCCCAGTAGCGATCCGCTGCTTGCAAGGACAGCAGGCGGAACAGTCCCTTGTCGACCGCCTCACTTCCCGGGCCGGCGACCGGGCCCGCCCCATGGACGTGGAACGGAGCAAGCAAGGCGACGCCTTCGCCAGTTCCGCCGAGCACTCGAAACGGCTGCCACATCACTGGCGATGCTGCGGCAGGGTCCAGAATCAACGCCCCCTGCCGGAAACGATGGCCGTCACGAACAAACGCGGAGACCTCGCGAGCTTCTCCCGCGTACAACGCTGCGACGTCCGCCTCGGCGCGAGGCCGAGCGGCTCCCGTGAACTGCTCGATGAGACGCCCCGGATGCCGGAGCAGATCCGTGAAGGTCAGCGTTCCCGCAGCCCGTCGCACTCTTCTTCCCACCGTTGCCCCCTGCATCGCGGTCGTACCCAGGGTAGCGACGGGGATGTGCGGGATCGCCTCCTCAGCGACTTTCGCAACAGGCCCGAGGTCAGCCCCCTAGCGGCCCGCCCCGACCTGCGGTGCCGGGGCCGGGCGCGTGCCGGAGAGCTTCGCTGCCGTGCCGCGGGCCGCCTCGAAGGCTCTGGCGGGGTTCCCGTCCTGGCGCCAGGGCTGGGCGCCGCACCACGGTCCGATCAGGCGGAACTGCTCCAGGGCGGGGGCGTCATCATCGACCGGAGCATGTAGTGCGCCAGCAGGTGGCGCAGCGCCGGCAGGCGCTCGTCGTCGGGCGCGACCTGATCGAACGAGGAGGCGATCCGCTTCAGCAGCATCCTGGTCATCGGCGTGATGGGCAGGGCGCCGCCGACGGGCCGGTCGACGAGCTCGTTCAGCGCGTGCAGATAGATCCCGGCGAGCGGGCTGCCGGGCGGGGCCTTACGGACCGCCTGGCGGGCGAAGCTCATCATGCGCCGGTCGCTGCCGAACCACTTGGCGCACCAGTACTGCAGGGCCTGCCAGTGCCCCTCGTAGTGATGGGGCGCCCGGGCGATGAGTCCGTCCCAGAGCCGCTTGAACTGTGCGCGGCCGTATTGAGCTCCACGCGCCGCCGTGACCATGACGACCCACGGGCCCGGGTTCGCGGGGTCGAGCAGAGCGGCCTTCCGTGCCTCCTCGATCGCGGCCGGGAGCATGGCGCGGAAGCGGTCCATGTCCGACGTCATGACCTCGTGGGCGTACCCGCTGCCCCGGATCGCCCAGGCGCGGTGGAGCATGATGCTCGCGTGGAGGGTGGCCGCGTCGCAGTTCCCCGGCTCGGCGACGCGCCAGGCGTCGAGCCAGGCGTCGTCCTCCCGGGCTACCTGCTGCAGGAGCTCCAACCGGGCCCAGCGCTCGTCCCAGTCGTCGCCCGCAGCCTGGACGTACCGCTCGGCGGACCGCCAGTCCCCCTCCCATGCAGCATCGGCCACGGCCTGTCGCTCCTCCGCCACGTGTGCCGGCGGGGGCGGGCCGGGCCGCAGCGGGTCGAGCTGCTCGCGGGGCGGAAGACCGTACGCGGACGCCACGAAGTGCTCTTCGACCCAGCCGGCGGCACGGCGCGGGGTGACGAAGAGGCGGTAGAGCACGATGAGAAGCACGCCGAAGGTGACGGCGAGGAAGATGGTCACGGCAGGGAATCCTCCCTGAATCGATCACTCTCGGCAACATCTTTGGCCATCGATTAGGGGAGGTCAGGGGCGCACCGAACCTGGCCAGGTATGCGCATCCGGCGGAGCGGGTGACCGGCGAGGTGACCGACCTCCATGCGCAGCAGGAGCACTGCCCGACCCGTCGCGCGGCCGGCGCGGCGCTCGGCGCCTGCGACCCTTTCGGGTCGAGTGGGGCGGGGCGCCGTCGACAGGGGTGGCTCCGGCCATCAGACTGTTCGCGGAGGTGACGCGGGTGGTGGAATCGGTGGAGATGCGAGCCGCTGTTCGGGAGACGTACGGTCCGGCCGACCTCAGTTCGGTCCCGGTGTTCGCCGGAGGGTTCATCAACTTCGGATACTGGCGCTCGATCGACCTCGCCGGACCGCTCACGGTCGACGACCGGGTCCGCAGCCAGGAGGACATGTACCGGCAGGTGCTGGACGCCGCCGGTCCGCTCGCCGGTCGGCGGATCGTCGAGGTCGGCTGCGGGCTCGGTGTCGGCTGTGCACTTGCTCTGCGTGAGTACCGGCCGGAGCAGGTGACCGGTATGGACATCCATCCCCAACAGCTGGAGCGTGCCCGCCAGACCAACGCGGAGCTGCTGGAGACTTCGCCGTCGGGGCTCCGGTTCGTCCGCGGCGCGGCGGAGGAAATGCCGTTTGCCGACGGCGAGTTCGACTCTGTCTACAGCGTCGAGGCCGCCCAGCACTTCGATGACGTCATCGCCTTCACCCAGGAGACGGCGCGGGTACTGCGGCCCGGCGGGCGGGTGGTCGTCGCGAGCTTCTTCACTCCGGACGACGACCCCGGCAACGGAGCCCGGCTCGCGTCGTACCTGGAGTCGTACGCCGACGGGCTGGACATCGCGCGACCCGTCACGCTCGTGACCGATGCGTTCACCCGGGCAGGCCTGACGGACGCAAAGGCCGTGTCCATCGGGCCGGACGTGTGGCAGGGCTGGGACCGCTGGCTGTCGGACCAGTGGAAGCCGGGTACCTGGCCGCGCAACTTCCTTAAGGCCTACGAGCAGGGCATCCTCGACTACTACGTCGTCACGGCCACCCGCCCGCAGATCTGACTCCGAGACCCGGCTCCGCCGTCGCGCGCTCCCGCCACCCGCGCGGGGGCGCGCTTGGCCTATACCAATTGCCCGAGCCCCAGTAGTCTCCTCCGTGGCCAGCGGTACACCCTTTCCCCCCCACCCCGGTTGCGTGCTGGCGCGGGCGACGCCGACCCACACTGCCCCGAGCTGCCGGGTTCCCCCCATTCGCCGCCTCCAGGAGGATCACGGTGAACGTTCGCACGAGAAGCTCGGCGATCATCTGCACCCTCGGTCTCGTCGCCTCCCTCGCCCTGACCACGGCCTCCGCGGAGGACCGTGACGCCCGGCAGGCGGTCGCGAAGGCGGCTCAGGCAGCGATGTCTGCGCAGGCCGAGAAGACCGCACAGGCCGCGAAGGCCGCTGAGGCCGCAGACGTCGCTGGGGCCGCGAAGGTCGCGAAGGTCGCGCTCACCAGCGTCGCCACGGCGCGCAATCCGACCGCAGGCGCCGCCGGCCCGGGCGGGACGATCTGGATCGCCGAACGGGAAGGTACCGTAAGGGTGTTGGGTGCGCGAGGGCTTGGTGAACCGGTGCTCGACATCTCTGCCGAGACCACCACCGACGGTGAACGCGGCCTCCTCGGCATCGCGTTCGACAACGCACGCGCCCACCTCTACATCTCGTATACGAATCTCGAAGGCACGAGCACGATCGACGAGTTCGCGGTACGGAAAGGCAAGCTCCGGCCGGAGACCCGGCGCACCGTCCTCACCCAGACGCAGCCGTACTCGAACCACAACGGCGGCGACATCAAGTTCGGGCCCGACGGATACCTGTACATCGCGTTCGGGGACGGAGGCGCGGGCGGCGACCCGCACGGCAACGGGCAGAACCTCGACACGTTGCTCGGCAAGCTGCTGCGGATCGACCCGCGCGGAGGCACGCCGTACGCGATCCCCTCGGACAACCCCTTCGTCGACGAACCGAACGCTAAGGACGAGATCTGGGCGTACGGGCTGCGCAACCCGTGGCGATTCTCCTTCGACTCATACACGGGTGACCTGCTGATCGGCGACGTCGGCCAGAACGACTGGGAGGAGATCGACTGGGCGCCCGCGAAAAGCAAGGGCGGCGAGAACTACGGCTGGTCCCAGATGGAGGGCAACCACCCCTTCCGGGGCGGCACCGAGCCGGCCGACCACGTACGCCCCATCCACGAGTACGCCCGCACCGGCCTCGGCTGCTCGGTGACGGGCGGGTTCGTCTACCGGGGGAGCGCGATCCCGGCCCTCAAGGGGCAGTACGTGTTCAGCGACTACTGCGACGGCACCATCCGCTCCCTCGCGCTGAAGAACGGCAAGGTGACAGGGGAGAACGACCTCGTCGTCAACGGCGGCGAGGTCATCTCATTCGTTGAGGGCCGCGCGGGCGAGCTGTACGTCCTTGCGCTGGGCGGCAACATCGCCCGCATCGACCCGGCGTAGCCGACTAGCCCTGTGCCGTCCGGCCCCCCCGCCAGGAGGAGGAGCCGGACAGCACACCACTGCACCGCGCTCACGCGGGCACGGGACCCCGACATCGGGGGCGGGCCCTGCCGCCTGCCGTCGGCCCGGCGGCTCGGCCTCACTTCAGGCGGCCGGTCGAAGAACCGGCTGCCGTCCTCCACCTCGCACCACGGGGTGCCGGTACGCCCGCCCGTAGGGCAGTATCCCAACCTGCTGTGGGGGGCTTGACGTCCGCCGCCCCTCGGCAGGGAACGGTCCGGCCTGCTCACTCGGCCGCAGACAGCTTTGCGTTCTGTTGGCAAGCTGGAGCGATGCGGACAGAGAACGTTGTCAGGATCCACGCGGTCAGGCTTGCTGTGACGGTCGGTGCAGTCGCCGTCGCTCCGGTCCTGTTGGTGGCCGGGGCTCCCTTGCGCCGCATGCTGCGTCGTCGCTACCACCGTGAGGACGGTCCGGGGCTCGTGAACAAGGAAGACGGTTGGGTGAGCCCGGGGTACTTCGTCATCACCAACGTGGTTGTTCAAGCGCTCTGCCGGCCGTCGGAGTGCGTGCTCCGACGGCTTCGTGGTCGAAGGCTGGGTTAGCGTCCGCCGCCTGGCGAACTGCACTCGTCCTACGCGCCCTGCGCGAGGACCCCGCCGCGCTGCGACGCTCCTCGGCCACCCTTCGCGCCCGTGCGGGCCCGGGTCGTTGCCGACCTCACGCACCGGCACACCTCGGCTGGGAACGAGGGCGCTGCTGTCTGGTCCGGACCGGCGCCAGAAGTGAGCCGGGCCGCACGTGGCGGCCTTCCTCAGCCCGCATTGGGTACCGCCCCAGGTGATCAGGACAGCGAGTCTCTGGGACAGAGCCGTCGGGCGGGGGCGAGTCGTGTCTGCCGTACGTTCAGATGGCGCGCACCGAGCTGAAGTCGACAGCCCGGTCCGCTTCCTCCAGCACCCGCGCGGCCACCTGCCTCGCCTCCGCCGGTACGTCCCCGCGCTCACGAACGAGCGTCGCGTAGATCGGAGCATCGCCTGCTGCTCGGCCCATAGGGTCGTACTGGTTCACTGCGGTGGTCCTTACGTGTGGCGGAATCAGCTAGTGAGTGTACGGGGGCCGTAGTTGGCTCCATGCGGTGTGGGTCGCTCGTACAGGGCGCTCGGCTTCAGGGCCGCGCCCGGAGGCCGAGGGCCGACGCCCGAGCAGCCCGGTGACGGCGACGACGCGCCTGCGGTCCCGCCGCCGCGTGGGTCACACCTTCCGCCACTTCGCCTGACCGAACGAGAAAGCGCCGAACAGGACGAGCCCGACCGCCACAGCCACGAGCAACCACGGACCGGCAGGCGTCTCGGCGAACGAACGGATCGCGTCGTCCATGCCCTTGGCCTCAGACGGGTCGAACTCGACCGCCGCCTTGGCCCCGAACCAGCCCACCGCCGCGAAGACGCATGCCCGCCCGACTCCACCGACCATGCCGGTGACGTCCATGAAGCGCCGCGCCTTGCGGGACATCTGCCCCCACGTCAGGTGCTTGCGGTACTTCCTCATCACCGCACGCCCCGCCAGGACGAGACCGGCCACCCCGAAGCCGACGGCCACCGCGCCGACCCACCACTGGCCACCCGGCAGCCCGAGCAGCCGGCCGGTGATGTCCTGGCTCTGCTGGTCGCTCGACCCCGCACCGCTGTCACCAGAGCCCGCCGCGAAGGAGAACACGAGGTAGGAGGTGACCCCGTAGAACACACAACGCGCCCCGGACATGGCCCGCTTGGCCGCGCCGTCGCCCTTTGGGCCGGCGGCACCGAAGACGGCCTCCGTCAGCCGCCAGAGTGCCATGCCGGCGAGGCCCAGCCCCAGCGCCCACAGCAGCACCGCGCCGAACGGGGTCTCCGAGACTCCGGCCAGGGCCCCACCCCGGTCCGCCTGCTCACCCGTGCCCGTCAGACCGATCCGTACGGCCAGCGCCCCGACGAGCAGGTACAGCACTCCACGCGCCACAAATCCCATACGGGCCCCGCCACGGACGGCGTCGCCTCGGGCCACTCTTCTCGCCACCGCGGATGAGCTCGCTGCGGTCATGTTGCGTCACTTCCCCTCCAGGTCAGGACCATCGGGTTCCCCCTCTCCACCGGACCAACCCCACGGCGGCCCGGCCCGGCCCGCGGGCAGGGCACCCGGCCTCCTCGCCGGCACGGACCGGCGGACCGAGCGCCCTGCCCGGCTCCCGCGGTGCTGTGAACCCGCAGCCTCCAGACCCGCGCCCGCTCGTCCCGCGTCGTGTTGCGGCTCACAGCATCAGCGTGGTGTCCCGCCCGTGGCCCAGGCCGTCGGACGCGGTTGCCCAAGCGGGAGTTGCGGGGGCGGGCCGTGGGATGAACCGTGGTGGATTCGGCGAGACGCTGTCACCGAACTGTGAAGCTCGCGCGCGAACGTGGTGTCCACCACAGCGCAGTCCGTGCGCCGCCATCGGGGGAGTACCGCCATGAGTACCGTTCGCAGAGCCGTCGCCGTCCTCGTCGCCGTGTCCGCACTGACCCTGACCGCATGCGGTCCCTCCAAGGACGGTGCCGCGGGAGGGACCGATGTGCCGACCGCGACTCCCACCTCCCCGTCGCAGCCCGCCAAGCCTTCTGCGCCTGCCAAGCCGACGGCGCCTGCCAAGCCTTCTGCGCCTGCCAAGCCCTCCCCGCCCGCCAAGCCGGTCTCGCCGACGGTCGATCCGGACTACGACGTCTTTCCGTGCAGCACCTACGACGTGAAGTTCACCGCGAGCCTGGCAGAGCCCACGACCAGCAGCTACCTGTTGAAGATCACCAACACGTCTGGGAAGCCGTGCCGGGTGCTCGGCCACCCCGTCGTGACCTTCGGTGACCTGGACGGGCAGGCGACAGAACGCGGCACGGCCCCCGGCATCGAGGACGCCATCCGGCTCGCACCGGGCCAGTCGGCCTACGCCGGCCTCATGGGCGGCCTGAAGGACGCCGAGAGCAAGACGGTCTCCTCGATCGCGATGACCATGAACACCGAGTCCGACCTGGAGCAGGTTCCGCTCAAGGCTTCGACGCCCGGCCTGAACGTGTCCGACGACAACTCCGTCACCGCGTGGATGGACAACGCCGAGGACGCGCTCAGCCTGTAGCGAGGTCCCTTCTCGGGTGCCTGTGCCACGTGGTGGAGGCGAGTGCTGGCCGAGGACTCTCGGCGGCTCCCGGGCACCCGGCTCACCCTGGACCAGCGGCCCGTAACACCGGTGCTGGGGGCGAGGGCCGCGGTCGCGCTGACAGCGGCGGCAGACTGGCGCGCCCTCGCCACACGTACGCTCACGCCGCCCCGCGTCGGCGGGGAAGGGGACACGGAAACCGCTGAGTAGACGGGCGGATGCCGTCATAAGCACCCTCTGTCCTGGCGAGGTTGTGCCATGGCGGGAATCCGCCCTTCCCCTTCTCTCTCGCGGCGTCGACTCCTGGCTTCAATGGGCCCCCTGTGAAGTTCCCGACGCCTTCAGGGAGTTGGTACTGCGGATGAGACCCAGAACAAGGACCGCGGCCGTAGTCGCGGCCAGTGCGGTGGCACTGCTGGCCACCGGGCTGCCCGCGGCAGCCGAGCAGGAGGCCGCACGGCCGGTGCCCGCGCGCGCGGCGGAGCAAATGGGTGCAGGGACCGGGCAGCGGACCGTCACGCTGGTGAGCGGTGACCGTGTCGGCTTCACCGGGAGTGGCAGCGCGCTTCAGGTCAGCGAGGTGACTCCGGGCAAGGGCCGGGAACACATCGCGTTCACACGGGCCAGGGTCGACGACCACGAGTACGTCATCCCCGTCGACGCCACGCAGCCCCTCGCGGACGGCCGAGTGGACCGTCAGCTCTTCGACGTCACCGCGCTCGCGGCGCAGGGGTACGACGATGCCGCCCGATCGGACATCCCGCTCATCGCCACGGCTCAGGGCGCACCCTCGCTGCGCGGCTCGGCCCAACGGGAGACGTACCCGGCGCTCGGGCTGACAGCCCGCACCGTACGGAAGTCGGAGGCCGCGACTGCCTGGCGCGGCTTCCTCGCGGGTACGGGCAGCGGCACGTCCCGTACCGCCGGATCCGGGAAGCTATGGCTCGACGCCAAGGTGAGGGCGAGCCTGGACCGGTCCGTCGCCATGACCGGCGCGCCTGAGGCATGGCGCAAGGGCCTCGACGGCAAGGGCGTGAAGGTCGCG
This sequence comes from Streptomyces sp. NPDC012508, assembly GCF_042902595.1. Taxonomy (NCBI): domain Bacteria; kingdom Bacillati; phylum Actinomycetota; class Actinomycetes; order Kitasatosporales; family Streptomycetaceae; genus Streptomyces; species Streptomyces sp. NPDC012508. The sequence goes on along the minus strand of NZ_JBIBEO010000002.1, from coordinate 274,013 downwards.
GTGCTCGACACCGGCTACGACCCGGCCCACCCCGACCTGAAGAACAAGGTCACCGCGGAGCAGAACTTCACCTGGGACGAGAGCGTCGCCGACCGCAACGGCCACGGCACGCACGTCGCGTCGACGGTCGCCGGCAGCGGCGCCGCCTCGCAGGGCCGCTACAAGGGTGTGGCGCCGGGAGCCGAGCTGCTCGTCGGCAAGGTCCTCGACGGGGGCGGCTCCGGCTACACCAGCTGGATCCTGGAAGGGATGGAGTGGGCAGCCGCCCAGGACGCCGACATCGTCTCCATGAGTCTCGGATCGAATCTGCCGAGCGACGGCAGCGATCCCCTGTCGCAGGCGGTCGAGACCCTGTCGGCCGACGGCGGTCCGCTCTTCGTCGTCGCCGCCGGCAACGACGGCGCTCCGCGCACGATCGGCGCGCCGGCAGCGGCGCCCAGCGCCCTGACGGTCGGGTCGGTGACGAAGGAGGGCGCCATGTCGTCGTTCTCCTCCCGCGGTCCCGCAGTCGCCGACGGCGGCGTCAAGCCCGAGATCACCGCACCCGGCAGCGCGATCACCGCCGCCCGCGCGGCGGGGACGCTCGGCGACGCCGCGGACAGCGAGTTCTACGCCACGATCAGCGGCACGTCGATGGCGACTCCCCATGTCTCCGGGGCGGCCGCCATCCTCAAGCAGCGGCATCCCGACTGGGACGCGGCGCAGCTCAAGGCGGCGCTGATCGCCACCGCCGACCCGGTCGACGGTGCGGGCGTGTACGAGCAGGGCTCGGGCAGCGTCGACGTCCCCGGCGCGCTGGCGTCCCGGGTCACCGCCACCCCGGTGGCCGTCTCCGCCGAACTCACCTGGCCGTACTCAGGCACGCCCACGCGCACGGTCACCTACCGCAACAGCGGCGACAAGGACATCCGGCTCAGTCTCTCCGTGAGCGGCAAGGCGCCGGTGTCGCTCTCCGCCCGGCAGCTGACGGTTCCGGCCGGCGGCACCGCTTCCACGAGCGCACGGATCGACACGAGCAGGGTCTCCGCCGGCGCCCACGGCTCCTGGATCACCGCCCGGGGAAGCGACGGCAGCACGGCGCGTACGCCCGTCGGCGTGGACGCGGAGGGGCCGAGCGCCACACTCACCCTCGAACCCGCCGCGATGCGGGCCGGAGTCGAAGCGGCTTACACCAACCTTGTGGTGCAGAACGAGAAGACGGGTGAGTCGCAACTGGTCGGCCTCACGACGGAGCCCGAGCAGATCCGGGTGCCGGTCGGCGACTACCGGGTCTTCGGCGGAGTGTGGGAGTACGTCGCGCACGGCGAGGCGACCGTGCCCGAGACCTCCGTCGTCGTCGCGCAGCGCATCTCCCTGACCGGCGACCGCACGCTGAAGACCGACGTGTCCGCGGCGAAGCCGGTCACCATGGGCATCGACGACCCGGAGATGCGGATCGACGAGCAGGGCTCGGCGACCGGGATCGTCTCGTCGACCGGGGCGGGCGCGCCGACGGGACTGGCCGCGCCGCTCTTCCGGGGCGCGTACAAGTCGTACGCCGTGGGAAGCGCCCGCATACCCGGGCTGACGTACTTCTCGGCCGCCTCCTGGGAACAGCCGTACGTCCTTGCCACGACGGTCGGCGGCAGCGGAGCCCCGGTGGACGTGCCGGTGAGTCTCGTGTCCTGGGGCCGGATGGACTGGGACATGGAGAAGCAGGTCGTCGACGTCGGCGACGGCGAGGACCTGACCGGCCTCGAGCTGAAGGACCGGATCGTGCTCTTCGAGACGGGCTGGCCCGTGCCCTCGGACGAGCGGGACCGGCGCTACGCGGCGATCAAGGCGCAGGCGCCGGCGGCGATCCTGATGTCCGGCTACGCGTCGATCGACCCGGCGGATCCGCCGCTCGGCATCGACGCGCTCGGCGTCGCTCTCCTGCGCGAGCGGTTGGCCCAGGGCGAAGTGACGCTGCGGATCAAGGGCGAACGCAACGGCGACCGCACCTACTTCACCTTCCACAAGCACGACGACGGCGTGCCTGCCGGAGCGCACTGGCAGGACCGCCGCCGCGACCTGGCCGCCGTGGAGCACAGCTTCCGCACCACCGGATACCCGAACGACCCGAAGGGGATCTACGGCTGGGTGACCCACCAGGGTCTTCGGCTGGCGCAGCAGTCGACGCTGTTCCGTGCCCCGCACCGCATGACGGCGTACTACACACCGGACGTGCCGTGGACGACCGCCACGTTCGAGTACGCGATCGACGCCGACGGGCCACTGGGGGTGCAGTACTCGAACCCGACCGTCTACCGCGAGGGACGCACGGTCAGGGACAACTGGCTGACCGGCCCCTTCAATCCGTCGCTGTCGGTGACCGGCCCCGACGGCCGCGCACAGGCGACACGTGACGGGGACAAGCTCCGCCTCGCGCTGCCGATGTTCTCGGACGCGGCGGGACACCGGTCGGATCCGGCGCGGGATCTGGAGTCCGGCGAGACGGTGCTGCGCGCGGACTCGGGCCGGGTCGTCGCACGCAACGACGAGCCGGGGCAAGGCGTGTTCGATGTGCCGCGCCGCGGACAGTGGTACGAGCTGAGCTCGACGGCTCACCGTGACCATCCCGACTGGTCCCTCGGCACGCATGTCACCGACGTCTGGCGCTTCCGCTCGGAACACACCGCCGGTGAGAGCCCGCTGCCGCTTCTCGACACGCGTTACGACATGGCGGGACTCGACGGAGACAACTCGGCATCGGAGGGGCGGGAGTTCACGTTCGGTCTGGGCATCGGGCGCCAGGCGGGTGTGGGCAGTGGTTCGGACGTGGACCGGGTGTCGGTGCTGTACTCCACGGACGACGGTGCGACGTGGCAGGAGGCGCGGGTCACCGGGCGGAACGGCGAACGGCGGGTGACCGTACCGGCGATGAAGGCCGGCTGGGTCTCGCTCAAGGTCACCGCCGAGGACCGCTCCGGCACCTCGGTCACGGAGACGGTCACCCGTGCCTACCGGGTCGGCTGCCCTGAGTACTGGTGCTCGTACGCTCCGCAGTGGCCGCACTGGCCGGCCGCATGACACGGAGGTGACGGGTGCTGCGGGCCGCCCTTCGGGGCGGCCCGCAGTGTTCAGGAGTGCGGGTCGACTCCGCACGACGGGAGCGCCCGACGAGGGACCGGGCGGGTCGAGACCGGAGAAACCAGAGGGGCCGCGCCTGGCAGGCGGGCCCCCGGCGTGCCGGCTCCGCCATGGAGCCGGCCTCCGGTGCTCACTGCTCGGTGCGGGCCGCCTTCCTGGCCCAGAGGATGAGGGGCACCTGGAGAGGGAGGCGGGCGTAGGCGAGGGTCTTGGCCGCGGTGGAGCGGTCACGCCAGTCGTACGCCATCTTCACGTTGGCCGGGAAGACGGCCGCGAAGAACAGCGCCGTCGCCTGGGCGCTGGCCCGGCGTGTCGCCGGTATCGCGAGCCCGGCGGCCAGCGCGAGTTCTGCCACGCCGCTCGCCTTCGTCCAGGCCCGAGGGCTGCCGGGCAGTACCTCCGGCACGACGGCGTCGAACTGCCGGGGTGCGACGAAGTGAGCGGTGCCCGCGGCGGCCAGCAGGCCGGCGAGCAGAAGAGCGGGGCGGGCGGGCCGAGGCATGGGGCTCCTCAGGGTGGAGGCGGGCGTTGGCGTGTTACCGGAGAGTAAGTATGCCTTGCTGGGCGGCCGTCCATCGTGATCCACGGCTCCGACTCCGGCTCCGGCTCCGGCGCTGGCTCCGACTCCGGTTCGCATCGACGGCGCGGATGCCTCTGCTCGTACGACGTCTGGCCGGCTTGGCCGTAGAGCGCCCCTTGTAGTCTGCATCGTCACCAGCCCGAACCGCAGAGACGGCAGAGAGCACCGTGGACTTGAGTGAGTACGACTGTCAGCGCATCACGTGCGGGCTCGCACCGGACAGCTTCAAGCACGATCCGGACTGCATGTTCCGAGAGGGCCCGTATTGCCTTCCCTCAGGCGAGGAGCAGGCCGCCGACCAGCCGCCTGGATGCTGCTAAGAGGCCGCAGCAGGAAGGGCGCAGCAGAGAGGAGTCGTCCGCCTCGCCCCTCGATCTGATGACTGTGCCCCGGCTTGGAAGGGTGATGTGGGGGCAGACGGACAGCACCCTGGGAGAGGAGTCTGTTCATGCTTGGCATAGTGGCTGCGGTGCTGTTCTTCATCGCCTGGCTGATCAATGCGGCGGACATCGGTACCAACGATGTCTTCTCTTCGACGAACGTGATGCTGCTCGGGTTGACTGCCCTGGCGCTTCATGTGGCGGGTATCGGTGCCGGTCGGAGTATCAAGGGTCGACGCTGACACCGCTTCGGGCCCTGCTGGGGACCGCTGTGACGCGAGGATGGCATGTGGGTTCCTCGGTGCGCGGTACGGGCTCCAGCAGGCTTCCCGCCCCGCACAAGCGCCCTGCCCTGGGCCGACGTCCCGGTGCTGGCGAAAGGCTGGGTGGACACCAGTGACGCAGTATGAGACGCCATCTGGTGCCACCCAGCAGAGGCGAGCTTGACGGCTCAGCCGCACGCGGTGTCTCGTTGGGCCGCTGTCACGCGGAGGCCACGACCTCTCCTGCGGTGACCTGGGGAGGGTTGGGGAGCAGCGAGGCGAGGTTGTTCCGCACGAATTCCGCTGCCTTCGAGATGGATTCCTCGGCGCCGGACTGATCCTGGAAGACGCTGGTCGAGACCATAACTCCGTCCCCGGCGTCGACCCAGTAGTAGGCCACGAAGCCGGAGACCTCGCGCATGAGCGGCACGAACCCCTCGCTCACGAGGCGTCCCGCCTCAGCCGGATCGGTCACGCCTTCGTACCTCCGGACTGCTGCGTACATCGCCAAACTCCTCACGGGGGGGGCGGGGTAGGTCCTCTGCTGAGATGTCGTAACCCTGCGTCGGCTGTCTGGATCGCGAGTCACCCGGCAATCACCCGAAGGGCCGCCGTAGACGATCCGAACGGCGCCTGCTGTCACCGGACACTCTTTGGCCGCACGTCTCGCCCGGACCCCTTCCTCTCTGCGTCCGGGTTCTTACCCAGGGGCCAGGGTGGGTGATGTCCTGCCTGCGCGAGCGCGGCCGCCCGGGCGCGGACAGCGTCCACATCAGGGACGGGCAGGATCGTCGGCCCGCAGAGGAGGCCGCTGGGCCGCGACGAAGCCCGCCGCGCCCTCGCCGAGGGCGGGATCCGGGCCTGCGAGACATGCCGCTCGGACTCCGAGCACCGCGTCCTCGACGAAGCCCCGACCTGCTGTACGCCAGCGGGCATCGGAGGGCGCCGCGGTCCGTCCGGACCTAGCGTGGACGTGAAGCCGATCAGCCACCGAAGGGATCAGGTCATGAGCAGCGCCATGGACAAGGCCAAGGGCAAGCTCAAGGAGGTCGCCGGAAAGATCACCGGAAACGAACGGCTGGAGGCCGAGGGCAGGACCGACCAAGCGAGGACCAAGATCCGCGAGACGGTGAAGAGTGTTCGCGAGCGCGCCGAGGGAATCAAGGACTCGATGAAGCGTGACCGGTCCTGACTCAGAACAGCGCTGGGCCGTGTCTGAGGGTCCGGTGACCGGCCTGGTTGACCGTCCGGGACGTCGCGGACGGTCGTCCAGGCACGATCTCACGCTCGTTGCGGCAACTGTCGCGGCGGAGGATCTCGTAGCCGCCCTCGTTGAGGGCGGCCGGCCCGCCGACCGACGCACGACTCCGCCGGCAGCGCGTAGCGCTCGGCGGTGGGCCGGTGGTCGCCCCTGGACCGCAAGCGAACTGAGGGCCACCCGATCAGGGTGACGCCTACGGTCATCCCGCTACATGTGCGGCTGCTTGTAGTACTGGGCGAACTGGTCGAGGTAGGTGGGCTCGTCGGCGTGCTTGGCCGCGTCGAACTCGGGGGCGTCCTTGATCTGGTCCTTCGTCCGGTCGACGTAGACCGTCTCCTCGGTGGTGTCGATCAGCTTGATCGTCCCCGCCGGCAGCAGAACGTGCTTGCCGAAGATCCACACTCCCGTGTCCACGACGAGGTAGGAGGCGCCGACCTCGTCCGAATGCTTGCTGACCTTGCCGATGGAACCGTCGGTGGCCTCGACCTTGTAGCCGATGAGGTCGGTTCCCTGCTGGTGTCCCGCGGCCGGGTGGTAGACCCAGATGTCGATTTCGCTCACAACCATGCCTTTCCGGATATGCGACAGACTGCTGAGAATCTGCCGGGCTTCACCGGAGGTGAAACGGAAGTGCGGAACTCCCACCCGGCTGCCTGCCCTTCCATGAACTACCCGGTAGTGGCGTCGGGGCGGGCGGCTCTGACGCGACGGGCGCGGCTAGGTCGCCTCTTTCGGATCTTGCCGAGGGTCCGGTCTGGGCCGCAGCCGGCGCGCAGGGGACGATTGAGGGCCCGGAGGGCGGGCGCGACCGTACTCGCTGGAGTCCTGGGTGTCCCACTCGGACTCGCACGGGGTCTCGAAGTCCGCTTCGAGCCGCCGCACCAGCCCGCCGAACGCGAGGCCGGTCGCGGCGGAGTCGTAGTGCAGCGGTCGCTCCAGCCGTTCGGGGTCGTCGAGTTCGCGCAGGAGGGCCAGCAGTTCTGTATCGCTCATCGCCACCCGCTCATCCTGCCCGCCTGGCGGGCAGGAGCGGAGGGGCAGGGGTGGGTGGCGAAGCAAGGTCAGAATTCGAGAGCGGCGGCCAAGGGCGTTTCCTTCGGATCGGAGGTCTACCGTCGCTGAAGGGCCGCAGCACCGACGCAGTAGACTCCGCGCTCTTGGTTCAGCGGACTTGGGGGCGACGTGGCAGGAGACGGCAACAGCTCTGCGAGAGCGCGGGGAATCGACTTCGGCGTAACGATGCTCTTCGGCGCGGTGTATGCCAGCGCGTTGTTCCTCGTGGTGACGGGCTTCACCGTGGAACCGAGTGGTTGCGGAGGTCGCTTTCATGCTTCGTGCTCAGGGGGGACGTACTGGCGCCTTGGTGTCGGCTTCAGCCTTGTCGCGGTGGTGGCGCCCGTGCTGCACAAGGTTGTGCCGAGTGTCCCGTTCGAGCAGGGCGTCGGCCGAACGGCGGCTATCACCGCTCTGGTGTCGGGTGCGACGGCCGGCATTGCCCTGACCTTGGCGGTTGTCCGAGCGGTTGCCTGAGGCCAGGTCGATTTCGGCGGCCAGGCGATGATCCCGCCACCGCTGTCCTCGCCGAGGCGTCCGAGCCGGCAACAGCGGCTCGATCCCCCCGCCCCACTGGTGAAACGTCCTAGCTCGCGCTCCTGAAGAGGGCAGCCGATCCCGTGAGTTCCAGGAGGCGGGTGACCTGGGGGCTGGCGGCGGTGATGGTCAGCCGGCGGTGCTCGCAGAGGGCATGCTGGCGTGCCCGCAGCAGAGCGTTCAGTCCCGAGGAGTCACAGAAGGAGACGTCCGAAAGGTCGAGGGTGACCTCGGCGCCGTCGTAGGAGGCCATGGCCTGCAGGAGGGCCGTTCGCAGGAGGCCGACGGTGTCGAGGTCGATCTCTCCGCGGACTGTGACGCCGACGCCGTCGGCGGTCGGTGTCACGGACACACCGATGCGGTCGTCGTCTCCCTTTCGCGGAGTCGCGACCCGCGTGGGGCCGGGGAGCAGAGTCATGGCGACCACCTCCTGTGACTGGTAGGGACCCAGAATCGAGTGTCCCTCTCCCTCCATTACACGTCAACAATTACACGAAACCTGTCTCGCATAATCGCGGGACGTGAGGCATGATGCCGGGTATGGCAGCCAGAGACGCTCACTCTGAGTGGACCTTTCTCACCAACCACGCTCGGTGCTGCTGGCCATCTCCCGTGACCCGGGTGCACGCTCTTCGGGAGGGCGCGCTGAACTGCGGCGTCACGGAGCGCACCGTGCAGGCGATCGTCGCCGACCTTGAAGCGGCCGGGTACATCACACGCACACGTGCGGACGACGGCCGGCGGAAACGCTACGCCCTCGTGCCGGGTGCGGCGTTCCGCCATCCCGCCGAAGCAGGCCACGAGATCGTGGGCCTCCTCAAGCTCCTCGCCGAGCCATCGGCGTCCCCGTCGGCAGCCACGCCGTAACGGGGGCCATGGCTGGAGTCAGGCGCTCTGCAGCCGGGATCCGACTGTGACGAACGTTCGGACCTTCGAAGATCCCCAGCCCCCGCACGTACCTGGAAGGCCGGCGAGGACGGGTGAACGGCCGTGATGCCGCGGAGTGGGGTGGATGGCGGGACTCGGGCACGGGGAGGATCGGCACCATGAGCAAGGGGGGAACGCCCTGATCGTCCCGCCGGATCGGCCATCGTGGGCAGCATCGCGACGTTCTTCGTCGGGAAGGCTGGCCGTCGGCCCGCCTGGCGCCTACCCGGCCGCCATGTCCGGGCCGGGTAGGAGCGTCTCGTCCAGGTGGTAGCCGAGCTCGCGCAGGCCGAGCGCCACGGCCCCTGCCCGCCGGTGTCGCTCCGCCCGCTCCGGCGACTGGGTGGTCTTCTCCGCCGGGCCTGCCTGGGGCGACGGCGGGGGCGGGGTTGCGTCCTGGACCGCGTCCCATGCCGCCCGCGCCACGTCCTCCGCCAGCTTGTCGTCGATGCGGCCGCTGTCACGCCAGCGGGCCAAGTCCTCTGCGGCGGCGGTACGGCCGAGGTAGTCGTCGATGGCCCGACGGGCCACGCGGACGTTGGCCGACTCAGTCGGCCCGTTGTTCGGAGTTGCCGTCATGAACGAAAGGTAACTGCGCACTGGCGAGCCCTCAGTCCGCCACGCGCGCGCTGTCACCCACAGCGGATCCCGCCTGCCGTCAAACGATCGTTTGACGGCAGGCGGCGGCGTGTGGGGTCGGTCGCTACGCTTACCTGACGACGGGCGGCGACGAGGACAGGGACCGGGGCTTGAGTTTCTTCAGCGGGGTCGAGGACCTCGAACTCTTCCTTTCGCGCAGCCGAGTGATGACCGTGGTGTCGGTCCCGGTCTGTGTGGGTGCGATGGTCTTCCTCCTCAGCGAGGAGGGCTGGCGCTTCAGCCTTCTCCTGTGCTGCGTGCTTCCGTTGATCGCCGCCTACCTGGGGATTCGTGGCAAGCGGGAGATCCGCGGCGGGATGGCCGCAGCGGGACTCGCGCTCGCCTTCGTCACACTGCCGCTGGCCTTCGTCCTGGCACGGCTCGAAGGGGCGTAGCCGTCGGCCAGCAGCTGACGAGCGAGGAGATCGCCTTTCAGGACGTCGTCGGCGAGGCGCCCACGGCCAGGACGTGGCTCGACACGTTCGCGGGCTCAGTGGTCAGCGGCATGGTGTGGGATGGGCAGCGAGTCACCGGACTGTTGCTGCGCAATGACCTCTCACGCGCGATCCGCGACGGAGAGCCGCACTCGAAGCGGACGCGACGTCGGAGCCGGCTGACCTGGCCGCGATGGAGGCGCTGAGCATCTACCTGACATGGGGCGAACGGACACCTGCCCCGCGACTGGCCTACCGTTCCCCTGCGCCGCCGGCCGCGGAGGAGCGCGCCGAGGCGGCTGGGCGGCTGGACGCGGTCGGTGCCCTGACGCCGGATCATCGGCTTCTGCGCGTTCTGCTCGACGACGATCGGAGCGCCTTCGAGCATGCCGTTGCGTCCCGACTCGGCGAGTACCGGGAGAGCGTGGGCGGGGACCCTGCCCCGCGGACGCTGCTGCCGCTCGACACTCTCGTTCTCGCCGCGCTCGCGGTTCAGGTGCACGGGTGGGAGCTGGACATCCGCTCCGGCTACCTGCCGCACGGCATTCTGGGTCGCACGGACGCGCCGCAGCGCGCCGCGGAAGGAGGCGTGAACAACCTCGGGTACTGGCACGCCACGTAGCGGCATGGCGGGGCCCATCGGGTGGGCACGCGGTCGCCCCCGCCGTCGGCAGCGTGGCGGATACGGTGTTCGGCGCCGCCGACACGGTGGTGTTCTCTCCCGGCAGAGAGCAGACCCCTGCGGCGGAACGGCAGGGCGGATCATGGCACTTCGACAGATGGCCCATGTCGAGGTGGCGCGGGACGCGGTGTCAGTGGCTTGATGGTGGTGCGCGTGCGTTCCCGCCTGTCCGCCCTCTCCCGCCGCCCTCCGCAGCGTGCGTCCCCGTCCGCCGCGGTTCCCCGCCGCCTCCGCAGCGTGCGGATTCCGCCCGTCGCGGCTCCCCGCCACCCCCACACCCTCGCCGAGGTGATCTCTGATGGTGACAGACCGGTACGGCAATCCACTGCACGAGTGCACCCAGGAGACAGCCGCGCACCTGGACCGAGCCGTCGAGGCGCTGCTCCACTTCAAGCCCGAGGTGGAGCAGGCGGTCGACGACGCTCTCCGCAGTGGGCCGGCCTCGCCCGTCGCCCAGTCGTTCGCCGCCTATCTGGGGATGCTGGGAACCGAGCCGGGCGAGGCCGTCACGGCACGGCAGCGGTTCGACCGGTACGTGGCCGGCGTGGACGTCCTGTCCCTGCCCGTCCGGGAGCGTATGCATCTCGCCGCGGCCGGGGCTTGGCTGGCCGGAGATCTGCACCGTGCCGGGGGGCTGCTGGAGGAGTTGTCCCTGGTGTACCCGACGGACGCGCTCGCCCTGGCCGTCGGGCACCAGCTGGACTTCTTCACCGGCGACGCGGTGCGCCTGCGTGATCGCGTCGGCGGAGCCCTCAGCGCCTGGGACGCCGACGAACCGCACAGGGGCCTGATGCTGGGCATGTACGCGTTCGGGCTGGAAGAGTCGGGCCACTACCGCCTTGCCGAGGAAGCGGGACTCGCCGCGGTCGAGCTGAACCCGCGTGACGTCTGGGCGATCCACGCAGTCGTTCACACGTATGAGATGCAAGGACGCGTGTCCGAAGGCATCGGCTACCTCGACGCCCGCCGTGACGACTGGGCACGGGGGAACTACCTGAATGTCCACAACTGGTGGCATTACGCGCTCTACGCCCTGGAGGCGGGAGACACCGACACCGCGTTGAACATCTATGACGCCGCTCTGCACAACGACGATTCGACCGGCGTTGCCATGGAACTGCTGGATGCCGCTGCGCTGTTGTGGCGGGTCCGGCTCGCGGGAGCGGAGCCGACCGCCCGCTGGGAGGCGCTGGCCGACGCGTGGGCCGAGCGAGCCGATCCCCCCTTCTACGCGTTCAACGACGTACACGCCGTCATGTCGTACGCCGGCGCCGGACGGTACGGGGAGGTACGACGGCTCATCGCCGACCGGCGGCGGTGGCTGGCCCAGGGGAGTCCCGGCACCGTCACCAACCGCCGGATGACCGCGGAGATCGGCCTGCCCGCGTGTGAGGCGCTTCTCGCGCACGCCGAGGGCAAGCACACGACCGTCGTCGACCTCCTGTGGCCGCTGCGCCGCCGGTTGCACGAGTTCGGGGGCAGCCACGCACAGCGCGACGCTCTTCAGAAGACCCTTCTCGATTCCGCGCTCAGCTCCGGAAGGCACGAGGCGGCCCGTGCGCTCATCAGCGAACGGATCGGGCTCCGGCCCGACAGCTCCTACAACTGGTCGGCGCAGGCCAGCCTGGCTGATGGCCTGGGCGACGCCGCACTGGCCGCCGTCGCCCGCGATCACGCGCGGGACGCGGCGGCAGCGGCGGCCGAAACCCTCCGGCTGCCGATCTCCCGTCCCGACTCCATCACGCAATCCGACGTGTAGCCCTGCTTCCGCGCGGCTCCGCGCGGCTCCGCGCGGCTCCGCGCGGGGGCAAGGACGGAGCGCAGCCGTCTACAGCCGAGGTTCGCGCGGACCAAGGCCCGACAGTTTATTGAAGGGGCTTGCGATGCTGAGCGCGCCGTGCGTTTCCAGGCACGGGCGGTCATTGACGTCATCCTCACCACAAGCAGGGAGGTTCTCCACGCGCGCGGCTGCGCAGAGGGGACGCGGATAACCGGCCATGTCATTGCCCGATGCCGTCACTGCTCCGGGGCACCCGCGCCCAGTGTTCGGCCCAGAGCACTGAGCAGTCCGGAGAGCCGACGCCGGTCTGCCGCGGTCAGTCCGGCGAGCAGTTCCTGCTCCTGGGACGACCGTACGGCGGAGATCCGCTCGGCCAGTTCGAGCCCCTCCGGGGTGAGACACAGCCGGACGATTCGACGGTCCTCTGCGTCGCGCTCCCGCCGGATCAGACCCGCGGCCTCCAGACGGTCCGCGTGTTTGGTGAGACCGCCCGTCCGGCCTCTGACGGCCGCCGCCACCTCACCCGTCGTCCGACGGTACGGCTCTCCCGCCTCGCGGAGGGCGGCGAGCACGTCGTAGGCGGGCAGGCTGATGCCGTACTCGCACACGCACACCGCGGTCGACGCGTCGACCAGATCCCCATGGGCGCGGAACCAGCGATCGCGCCGTTCGACGACGTCGTCGGCCCTCGGAAAGCGCTCGGCCGCCGCGAACGCGGGCCTGGCGTCGCCAGACCGTCACCCGGTGTGCGAGCGCGGCACCCATGTCCGCGAGAGGTCGGGGCGAAATGGTTCGCCGTCCGGTCCGCCTTTGGGTCGCCACGCGAACCGGTTGTCGTCCCTCCGCCTACGACCAGGCAGCCGCCGCTGTCGACGGCGGTTACCAGAGCCACCGGTGTGCCGGCCGCGATGTCGGCGGCGAGCCGGCCGGGTGTATTCGCACCCACCTCGCGGATCAGTACCTCGATCGTTCCGCCGCAGGTCAGGCTCACCGCAAAGGCGTCCTCGTCGCCGACTCCCCAGCGCTCGAGCGTCGGGGCGGCTCCTGCCGGCACCTCCTCCGCTGTCGAGCAGACGGCGGCTTCCATACAGCCGCCCGAGACGCTGCCGCCGATGCGGCCCTCCTCGGACACGAGCAACGACGCACCCGGACCGTGCGGGGACGAGCCCCAGGTCCGCGCGACGGTCGCCATGGCGAAGCGGGTTCCGGAGCGTTGCCAGGCGGCTGCCTGGTCGATGACGTGTCGCATGTCGCCTCCGCGGATCGCGAATCTCGAGCAGCCTCTTGCCAAGAAGAAACTTTAATGTAAATCATTTCAGGTACTAGATGATCGGTCCGTGTCGAACGCACCGGAGCGACGACGGCACGAGAGGTCCGGTGGCAGCAGGTTGAAACGCGCACCCTTCGACTACACCGCCCTCGGCACCGTCGGCGAGGCGGTCACCCTCCTCGCCGACGAGGAGCGGGAGGCCGAGGTCGCGGCGGGCGGCCAGTCGCTGATCCCCATGCTGAACATGCGTCTGGCCAGGCCCGAGGTGCTCGTGGGCATCACCCGGATCCCCGAGCCAGGCACTCGGCGAGCGATTCGGGGAGTGACCCGTATGTCCCACGATCGCGACCGGGCCCGGTCCGGCGACGGCAGCTGGATCGGCCGCTCCGTCCCACGCGTCGAGGACGACCGGCTGCTGCGCGGCAACGGCCGCTACGTCGACGACATCGCCCTCCCCGGCGCCGGCACCCGCGGCGGCCGTGCTGTTCGTGGTGGTGGTGATTCAGGCACTGAGGCGGCGTTTCCGCAGGTGAATCCCTCAGGTGCACCCGCCCCCCGCCCGGAGCACGACTTCCGGGGCAGCCGTCCGCGCATGAGGCGCGCAAGGAATCAGCGAGGAAAGGACATGCATGCTGGAGGCGCTGGGTCTGAGCTCGGCCGAGTCGCAGGTGTACCGACTGCTGGTGGGGAGTGGTCGAAGCCGGGTCGACCGAGTGGGGCACGTGCTCGGGCTGAGCGGCGAGGATCTCGACGATGCCCTGAGGGGGCTCGCTGACAAGGGTCTCGTCACCCTCACCGATGACGGGCCCCCGCAACTGATCCCCGCCCCACCGGACATCGCCGGGGAATCCCTGCTGCTGTTGCGGATGAACGAACTCCAGTCCGTCAGGGGCGTGCTGAGGCAGCTCACCAAGGAGTACCGCACCGCGCCCGGCACCGCCTCTCTGGAGGAGATCGCCGAGATCGTGCCGGACGAGACGCTGGCACAGCGGTACGAACAGATCCAGCGCCGCGCGCGCCAGGAGGTGCTCCGCTTTGACACGGCGCCGTATCTGGTCGACGAGGACGTCAACACGGCCGAGCTCGAACAGCTGGCCGCGGGCGTTCATTACCGTACGGTGTACGACCGCGCCGCGATCGAGGAAGACGGCGCACAGGGGGAGATGCGCCTGTACGCGGATGCCGGTGAGCAGGCACGTGTGCTCGGCAAGGTCCCCGTCAAACTCGTCGTCGTCGACAGATCCGCCGCCCTTGTGGCACTGCGGACGGACGGCGGGAGATCGCCGGGTGCCGTGGTCCAGATCCACCGGGGGCCGCTGCTCGATGCCCTGATCGCCCTCTTCGAACTCGCATGGGCGTCGGCGCTCCCTCTGGACCCGCGGCTCTCCGGCACGCCTGGCAGGGACGAACTCTCCGGTGCGGAGATCCAACTCCTGGTCCTGCTGCTGTCCGGTCTGACCGATGACGCCATCGCCCGGCAACTGGACATCGGCAAGCGGACGGTCAACCGTCGCATCCGCGGACTCATGGACCTGGCCGGCGCCTCGAGCCGTATGCAACTGGGCTGGCAGGCGTCCGAGCGGGGCTGGATCACCGCGTCCGACGTGAACGGGATGCACGTGGACAGCTCCGCCTAAGAGGGCTCCTCGTCACTCGGGCGGGTGGCCGTCGTGTCATCGCCTGGCGACGATGCGCCAGTTGGCATGTATCGGCCACCCGAGCCCTGGATGTCGCCCTGACCGGACAGCTAGGTTCCGGTTGGCGCGTCATCGGCCGGACGTTCGGTCGGGACTCCTCAGGCATCAACTGCCCTGGCGTGCCCACGCGTTGAGCCAGTGAAAGGACACCTGATGCAGACAGCCCGCCTCAGACGACGGCGCCGAGCCCTCGTCAGCGGGATCGCGGTGACAGTCGCACTGTCACTGACGAGCCAGCTCCCGACCGCGACTGCAGCGGCACCCGAGGGGCCGAGCGATCGGCCGGTGCTGCAGAAGGGGGCGACCACATCGGCCGTCACCCTGATCACCGGCGACACCGTCTCCCTCACCACCGAGCCCGGCGGCCGTCAGGCGGTGAAGGTCGTGTCGGCGGCGGGGACGTCCAGGATCTTCGAGTCCACCAGCGGTCGGAACGGCGATGTCTACGTCTACCCGGATGTCACGGCGACGGCGCTGGCCTCGGGCACCGTGGACCGCGAGTTGTTCAATGTCACCCGGCTGATACGGGACGGATACGGCGACTCCGAGTCCGCCGCGCTCCCGGCCATCGTCGACTTCCGGGGCACGCCGGACGCCGCGGCGCTGCGAACGAAGTCCGAGGACCTGCCGGGCAGCGAGAGCAAGCGCGTCATGCCCCGGCTCGGGCTGTCCTCGGTCCACGTCCACAAGCAGTACGCGAAGGACTTCTGGCAGTCCGTCGAACCGAAGGCAGGCACGACCCGCGGCGCGCCGACGCCCGGCCCGGCAGGGGTGACCAGGCTCTGGTACGACGGCAAGGCCGAGGTCGCACTGGACCGGAGCGTGCCGCAGATCGGCGCCCCGGAAGCCTGGAGCAAGGGGTACGACGGCAAGGGCGTGAAGGTCGCCGTCCTCGACACCGGTGCCGACCTGAACAACGCCGACATCACATCGGAGATCGTCGGAAGTCAGAGCTTCATCAGCGGCCAGGGGGTACAGGACGGCCATGGCCATGGCACCCATGTCGCGGCCACCGTCGCGGGCAGTGGCGCCAACTCCGGCGGCAAGCACAAGGGCGTCGCTCCGGGCGCCGACCTGCTGATCGGCAAGGTGCTCAGCAACAGCGGCCAGGGCCCGACCTCGAGCATCCTGGCCGGGATGGAGTGGGCCGTCGCCGAGGGCGCCGACATCGTCAGCATGAGCCTCGGCGGCGACGACGCCCCCGGTGAGGACCCGCTGACCATGGCGGTCGACTCGCTCAGCGCCTCCTCGGACACCCTGTTCGTCATCGCCGCGGGCAACAGCGGCCCCGGCGACAGCACCCTCGGCACCCCCGGCGCCGCCGACGCGGCGCTCACCGTCGGCGCCGTCGACAAGTCCGACGAGCTCGCCCCGTTCTCCAGCCGCGGCCCGCGGCTCGGTGACATGGCGATGAAGCCGGAGATCACCGCGCCAGGTGTGGCCATCGTCGCCGCCCGCGCGGCCGGCACCGCCATGGGCACCCCCGTGGACGCCAACTACACCTCGGCCAACGGCACGTCGATGGCCACCCCGCACGTGTCCGGGGCCGCCGCGATCCTCAAGCAGCGCCACCCCGAGTGGACCGGGCAGCGCATCAAGGAGGCCCTTACTGCGCACGCCAGGTCCGCCGCCGGGCAGACCGTCCATCAGCAGGGCTACGGCCGGGTCGACATCCCCGCCGCGCTCGACCCGTCGCTGGAGCTGTCCGGTACGGCCGACTTCCGCATGATCCCGTGGCAGAAGGACACGTACGAGAAGCGGACCCGCACCCTCACGCTCCGCAACAACTCCACGACCGACACCGTCGTGACCCTGCTCGCGTCGGCCAAGGACGCGAGTGGCACCGAGGTCCCCGCAGGCTCGCTGACCCTTTCAGGAGCGGGCCTGTCCGACGGCCGGCTCACCGTCCCGGCCGGCTCCACCGCCGAGGTGACCGTCGTCCTCGACCCCAACGGTCTGACGACCGGCCGGTACAGCGGCTCCGTCACCGCCACCACCGCGAGCGGTGAGTCGGTGCACGCCGCGCTCGGCTTCGTCACCGCCGTCGAACAGCACGACGTCACGCTGAACGTCACCGACCGCTTCGGCAAGACGCCCAGCACGTTCAAGTTCACCCTGCACGGGCTGGACAACACCGTCTGGGAGAGCCGGACGCTGTACGCCACGGGCACGGTCACCCTGTCAGTGCCGCTCGGCCGCTACTCCATCGAGGGCTCGGTCCGCTCGGCGGCTCCCACCGGCGGCGCGGTCTCCCATGCGGCAGACCTGTTCACCGTGCCGAACATCGAAGTGGCCGACCGCGACCAGAGCTTCACCGTCGACGGCACCACCGCCACCGACCTCGGCGTGACGATCGAGGGCGAGAAGCGGCCGCTGGAGACGGGCCAGGTGGCCCTGCAGATCGTCCGCGACGACGGCACGATCAACAGTCACTCCAACTTCGTCGGCATCAGCGGCCCCGGCAACAGGTCCGACACCAGGTTCGGCGCCATTCCCAGTGCGGGCGCCACCTCCGGCGCACTGCGGGTGGAGACCTTCCTCCACCGGCGCGAGCCGCTGATGCAGCTGGAGGTCACCAGTCCCGCGCACCTCAGCATCCCGCTGAAGACCTCGGTTCTCGCGAAGCGCTTCGAGGGCACGAAGCGCACGGAGCTGGTCGACCTCGGCGCGGGCACCGAGCAGGACTTCGCCGGCGCCGACTCCAAGGGCAAGACCGTCCTGGTCTCCGTGGCCGACGTCACCAAGGCCGGCGACCAGGTCGTCAGGGCCGCGGCCGACGGGGCCGTCGCCGTGATCGTGGCACCCGCGGAACCGGGTCCCAGCGGCAGCGGCGTTCCCGCGGGCCAGACCGTCCCGGTCGCCCACGCCACGTACGACAATGCCGCAGAACTCAAGCCCTTGCTGGCCAAGGGCCGGGTCCGGATCGCCCTGAAGGGCGTCCTGGAGTCGGGCTACACCTACGCGCCGCACTTCACGGACGACCGGGTCCCCGCCGACCTCGCCAAGACCGTCGCAGTGACAGACTTCGCCAAGGTCAGGAACACGTACCACTCGGACGGAGCGCGACGCCTCGGCGCCGAGTACCTGCCGGCCTGGGGCCCGAAGCAGTGGACCGCGATCGCCGATGGGCAGCCTCTCTACCAGGGCACCAGCCGCGACGACTACTTCCTGGCGGGCACCGGGGTCTCCTACATGCCTTCGGTGACGGCCAACTTCCACGCCTCCGACTGGACGGTGGCCGATGCCCGGAGCACGTTCGGCACACCGGGCAAGTCCTACACACGCAGTTGGTTCGCCGGCCCGACGCGCCTGTCCCCGTACGAATTCGGGCCGTGCGTGTTCTGCCGCGCCGACGTATGGCAGAAGCTGCCCGGCGGCCTCGGTGCCGACAACGAGCCCACCCACACCATGCGGGGCCTCACCAACACGTGGAGCTTCTACCTCAACGGGCAGCCGATCACCGGCTTCGGCCAGCTGGTGCCGCAGAAGGCGGACTACCGGTACGTGCTGGACCAGAAGCTGGCCACCGACGTCCCGGGCGTCAACCTGGGCCGCCAGCTGCGCACCGAGTGGAACTTCAGCCAGGCGGCCCCGACCACCATGGCTGTCAAGGACTGCGACACGGCGTTCATCCCCACGCCCAAGGTCTGCGAGCCCATGCCGGTGGTCCTGATCGACTACGACCTGCCGCTGAACGAACTCAACCAGGCGCGGGCCGGGCTGCCGTACACCTTCACCGTGGACGGCGCCAGGGCCAAGGGCTGGACCGGCTCCGCCGCGATGGCCGGCGCCAAGGTGTCGGTGTCGTACGACGACGGAGCCACCTGGAAGTCCACCACGGTGCTGCGCAAGGACAGCAACTCCTTCCAGGCTCTGCTCCGGCACCCCGACCTCGCCGACACCAACGGCTACGTGACGCTCAAGACCGAGGTCTGGGACGCGGCAGGCAGCCGCACCGTCCAGACCATCACCCGGGCGTACGCCCTCAAGTGAGGCGACGCTGAGCGACGCGCAAGAAGAGTGCGTCCCCCGCCGGATGGTGACATCCGGCGGGGGACGCGCGCGTGGGCCCCGCATCCGGCCATGTCGGACCACGTACGGCGTCCTGCCTCTGCCGGATCACTGCGCTTCATGCCCGGAGCAACGACCGGGACACGAGGTGGTCGTCTCATCGCATGGGGAGGTCCCGGGGGACGTGCCTCGGGTGCCGCCGTCGCGATCGTCCTCGTCCCTGCTATCGGGCTCCTCCTCGTGGTCGGCGGCCAGGTAGTGGTACGCGTCCGCCCACCAGTCGTCGTCCGCCCAGTCGTCATCCTCGTCACCGCCCTCGTCGAGTTCCCGGTCGGTGCCCCGCCACCTGCTGTGGTCGCCGATGCTCCTGAGGACGTGGACCCGCTGCCGCTCGTCCAGCGCCGAGAAGGAGGGATGCGACTGTGCGCGGTACCGGTCTCCCAGTGGGTCCTCGCATGCCGTACGGGCGGTCACCGCCTTGTTGGCATCGTCGGCGAACCAGAGCGCCGTCAGGCCCGCTGCGGCCACCGCCGCGGCGGCCCACGCCAGGACGCCGTCCGGGCGTGCCATCACCAGCAACACGGCCGCCAGGAGCCAGAAACCGAGCAGCACGGTGACGCCCGTGCAGGCGCAGCAGGCCAGCAGCTGCCGCCCCTCGCCGTCCGGCATCCGCGGGATCTCGGGCAGCAGGGCGTCCTGCTCGCTGCGGTACGCGCTGCGGCGCTCCCGGTACTCCTCGTCGCACCAGTCGATCCAACCGATCGAGACCGGTTCGGGATCGTGCCGACGCACCGCCTCCAGCAGGGCGGCGGGCAGCGTATGGTCAGGCGCCCGGCCGGGATCGCGGCCCGCCTCCGTCAGGAGAGCCGCTCCTTCCTCGTCGATGTCGAGGTACCCGCCGAGCATGAGCTCGGCGGCCGCCGCCTCGGTCCCTCGGTTCTCCAAAACCGCGACGTGGTACGGCTCGAGGTCCAGCGTGGCGACCACACCGAGGATCTCGCGCCGGATCCGGGCCCGGCGCCACCAGCGGAGGCCGATGGCAGCGTACACGGCGGTGGCCACGGTGAACACGGATACGGCCAGGACGAGTTGGAGCACCCACCGAGGCTACGTCCGCGGGCGCCGAAGCAGACACGGAATTCTTCGGCTCGCTGACGACCCGACGGGCACCTTCGCCCAGCCCCGGCCGTGGCAGCGACTGGTGCACCGTCAGTCCCACCAGAAGGTCCAGGTGTGCTCACGGTTGAGGTTCTTGGCGTACGACTCCCACGTGGCGGAGTCGCCTTGCAGGACGTTGTCCGGGCAGAAGGCGAGGTGCTCCGCCGCCACCTCCTCGGCCTCCGTGAGGTTGGCGGGCGGAGCGGCCACGGAGACGACCAGCATGTCGAAGCCGAGGCCGACGACGCGTATGCCGAAGCGGTCCTCCCAGGAGCGGAGGACCGCGCACAGGCGCGCGGTGTCGTTGTCGTGGTTCACGGGGCCCGTCCAATCGACGGCCGCCGGGATGTCGGCACTGCGGCGGGCGGAGACGAGCGCGAGATGCGGGTCCGTGAACCAGGAGGGACACGTGCCGGCCAGCGCGTCGGCGATCTCGGCCGCGCGCACGTCCGGAGTGGCGGTAGCGGCCGGCATGCTCTCACCGAGGCCGGGCCAGTCCTCGTTCTCCGCCGCGTACGCCTCCCAGTACTCGGCGAGAACGTCGGCGGGGTCGTGGTCCCCCGGGTAGGACACCTCGCCCGGCATCAGGTCCCATCTCTCGGGCCCGCCCTGGGGCCCACCGAGATCCACCAGCACGGGCAGCAGCCCCCTCCGCGCGGCCGGGGCGCCCAGAGCTGACCGGTGCCTGGTGCGGCCGCCCTGACGGCGCACCACAGCAGAGGCTCGTGCCACGGACCCTTGTCGGTCGCGTCGATCAGATGCCCGGGAGGAAGCTGAAGCCCGAGGGAGCGGCCGCTCGGGTCGGTGGCCAGCCGGGGCAGCGGGTGGGAAGAGTCGCCATTCCGGTGACTGTAGGAGCGACCACTGACATAGCACCCAGGAGCAGGGGCCCCCGCCGGGGGCCGGAGAAGGTGAGGGAGGCGCCCCGGCGTCCGTCGATGTGGCGCCGGGTCAGCTCCTGGCTCGTGCGAGCACGGCGTTGAACTGCGCGCCGGCGAGCAGCGCCAGGTTGGAGAACCAGAGCCACACGAGGAAGACGACGACCCCCGCCAGCGAACCGTAGAGGCGGCTGTACGTCCCGAACTGCGTGTAGAGGGTGAAGAGCGCCGATGCGCCCAGCCACAGGAACGCCGCCAGGACGCCGCCCGGAAATCCCCGGCCCTTTCCGCGGGCTTGAGCCGGCCCGGTCCGGTAGAGGATGAGGATCAGGGCCGTGACGATCAACAGGAGCACCGGCCACCGCAGGACCGCCATGGCGTCCGTGCCCGGATGGCCGGCGAGCGCCGCGAGCCTGCGGGCCACGGGGCCGGTCGCGACGAGGCTCGCTGCGCCCGCGACGAGCAGGGCCAGCAGCACACCGGCGGTGAGGACGAGGATGTGCGCCGCGCGCAGGGGCGGCCGCGTGTCGGGCAGCCGGTACATCGCGTGCAAGGCGCGGCGGAAGACTGCGAGATAGCTGGAAGCCGACCACAAGGCGCTCAGGACGCCGCTGATGAGCAGTACCCACAGGGAGGACTGGGTGGAGGTGAGCCCGTCGAGAGCCTCGCGCAGCACCTGGGCCGACTGCGGAGGTGCGTAGGAGGTGAGGTCGAGGATCAGCCGCTCGCGGGTCCGGGACCCGGCCAGCCCCACCAGTGAGACCGAGACGAGCAGAGCGGGCACCAGCGCCAGCACCGCGTAGTAGGTGAGAGCTGCCGCGTAGTCGGCGATGTTGTCGTGCCAGAGGCGCGCGGCGGTGCCACGCAGGTATGAGCGCCCCCGTCGTGCCAGCTCGACGGCGCGGTTCCCTGGAGTGCTCCGGCGCGTGCGGAGAGTGTTCGATGCCACGATGCCCTCCTGCCCGGTGTTGCCGCTCTCATCCTCTGTCCATGATGCGGGCACAGGTTTGACCGGGTTGTGCGCTCACGGTTATGTTGCGCGCCATGCACCGATCCGCGCTTCTGACGACTCGAGGTCATGTCGACCTGAAGCGTGTGTGCTCCGCCGCGTGTCCGTCATCGTGAACCGCGGCGTGGGCGTGGAGCCGGAAGTCCCCTCTCTGTCCGGGACTTGATTCCAAGCGGGGTTCTTCCCCCGTGATCTCTCGTGAACTCCTCACACAGCGCCGCCGCGTACCCCTGAAGGGGCGTTACGGATGGTCCCCCTCCCGAGCCGCCCCGACGGCACCGGCCTGCCCGCTTCGGCCGCCGGAGTCGACCGTCCGCGACACCGCACAGGACCGGGAAGGCCCCTCGTGAAGAGTTCACCGCCGACCACCGCTCGACGCTCCGCGCCGCTGCGGCGCTCCGACATCCCGCCCTCACCCCCGGCCGCACGCCGTGCGCCCGGAGCCGGGGCGGTGATGGGCGCGATCCTCGACCACGGGCCCGTGGCGCGCAGCACCGTGGCCCGGCTGACGGGGCTCTCACCGGCCGCCGTGAGCGGCCACTGCGGCGTGCTGCTGAGACGCGGGCTGATCCGTGAGAGCGAGGAGACCACGGGCCCGCGCGGCCTGGGCCGCCCCCACGTCCCGGTGGACGTCGACGCGGGCCGATACCTAGTCGCGGGCGCCCACATCGCCGTCACGCACACGACGTTGTCGCTTATGGACCTGCGCGGTCGGATCGTCGCCGAGCAGCGACGGCCGCACGAGGGCACCGATCCCGGGCGGGTCCTGAACGGCCTGGCGCAGCGGTTGCCGGGTCTCGTGGCGGCGCACGGCGCGGGCAGGACCGTGCTCGCCATGGGGGCGGCGACCGGGCACTGGGTCGACCCGGAGGCGGGGGTGGTGGTGCGGCACCCGCAACTCGGCTGGCGGGACGTGGCGGTACGCGGGACGCTCGCCGAGGCGACCGGGCTCCCCGTCCATGTCGACAGCCATGCAAGGGCGTTGGCGCGGGCGGAGCAGCTCGTGGGGGAGAGCGGCACGCGCACGAGCGCGGTGCTGCTCTTCGTGGGCGCCGTCGTGGACGCCGCGTTCGTCTCGGCGGGCGCCGTGCATCAGGGGCCGCGCTCGGGGGCCGGCAACGTGGCCCATCTGCCGGTCGGCGCGAGTGACGGCGGATCCTCGCCCTGCGTGTGCGGCGTGCCCGGGTGCCTGCAGGCGGAGGTGTCGGAGGCCGAGATGGTACGGCGGGCGGTCGCGGCGGGCCTGAGGGTGCCGTCCTTCCCCGCTCTGCTGGACAGGGCGCTGACGGGAGATCCGACGGCGCGGGAGCTCTTTCTGCGTCGCGCCCGTCTCGTAGGGCGGGCGGCGGCCGTACTCCTGGACATGTTCGACCCCGAGGTGCTGGTCGTCGTCGAGCCGGGCGCGGGCCGGCTGCCCGAGTGCCTCGCGGTGACGCGCGCCGAGGTCGCCGACCGGTCCTGGGTGTGCGACGACCCCGAACACCGTGTCGTACCGAGTTCGTTCACCGGATCCGTACTGGCGACGGCCGGTCCCGCGGTGGCACTGGGCGCGCTCTACGACGATCCGCTCGGGCCCTGGCCGGCGCTGCCTGCCGTCTCCTGAAGACCCGACTTAATTCAGCGAGTTGCATTGTTGACCGGGCCGGAGCGCGGATCGGAAAATGGATTCATGAGCAGCCAGCGAGAGATTCTTCGGTTCGTGCCCGTCACGGCACGTCACTGTCGCCCTCTGCTGTGCTCCGTGCCGGGGGCCGGCTGTGCCGGCGCTATCCCCGCCGGAAAGGGCTGTTGACCTTCCCGCGCAGCCTCGCGTGAAAAGGGTCTGATCCACCCTTCTTCCTTCACCGTGTGACGCGTCTCGCGCCTGCCGCAATTCTCCGTCGCGTTGTCTCACATCGCGCGCCGTTGATCTCTGCCTGCCTGCCTGCCTGCTGCCTCCCTTTCGGCCGGCCTCCCCTTTTCGTTTTCCGACTCCCGCCCTGCGCTTCTTCGCCATGGAGGAAATGTGACCGTCTCCCTGTCCTCGCACCCCGCGACGGACCTCGCTCCCGAGCGCTTCAAGCAGGCGTTCCGTGCCTATCCGGCGGGCGTCGTCGTCGTCGCGACCGACGCCGGCCGCGGGCCCGTCGGGTTCACCGCGACCTCCCTCACCTCACTGTCCCTGAACCCTCCGCTCATCTCCTTCGCCATCGCCGCCGCGTCCTCTTCCTGGCCGCATGTCGAGCAGGCCCGTACCGCCGTCGTCCACTTCCTCGGGTCCGACCAGGAGCCCTTGGCCAGGCGGTTCGCGACGAGCGGCATCGACCGCTTCGCCGCGCCGACCGCGTGGCGGCGCCTCCCCGAGGGCGAGCCCGTCCTCTCGGACGTGGCCGGGTGGCTCCGGGTCGCGATCGAAGACCTGGTGCCCGCGGGTGACCACCGGATCGTCGTGGCCCGTGTCCTCGACTCGTGGCAGGAACCGGGGCGCCGCCCTCTCCTCTTCCACGACGGGGGCTATCTCTCCATCTGATTCGGGGAGCTCCTCCCGGCCGCCTCGTGCCCGGATTCTTCCTGCCCGGCTTCCTCCCCGCCTTCGCTCAACACCACCTCACCACTTCGGAACAGGACCATTCATGCCACCCACCCCCGCCCCTTCCCGTCTGGGCCGCAGAGGCTTTCTCGCCCTCGCCGGCGGTGCGGCCGTCGGCATCGCCGGATGCGCGCCGCCGCCCGATCCCGCGGTCCGGTCCGCCTCCGTCAAAGCCCTTTCCACGGCCAATCCGCCGCCGAACACCTCGCTCACCATCGCCGTACGCACCTCGCGGATTCAATTCGCCGAATCGGGCCTGTCGAAGGAACTTCCCTTCAAGGTGTCCGAATGGCCGAACCTCTCCGCAGGCCCGGACATCATCCAGGGTTTCCGGGCGCGCTCCATCGATCTGGCGAGCAATGCCGGAATACCCCCGATCCAGGCCCATGCCATCGGGGTGGCCGCCCGCATCGTGGCCGTTCAGGTACGCCGGAAGCCGACGTACGTGTTCGCCACCGCCCCCGGCTCGTCCATCGCCGACGTGGAGGACTTCCGGGGCAAGAAGATCGGGTTCTCGCAGGGGCAGGCCCAGGGCGTGGTTGTGCTGCGCGCCCTGAAGAAGGCCGGTTTGACCCCGAAGGACGTACAGCTGGTGGCTCTTCCCAGCACCCAGTTCCTGACCGCCCTGCAGTCGAAGCAGGTCGACGTCGCGCCACTGGGCGAACCGACGCTGACCAAGTACCTCTCGCAGTACGGCAAGGACGGCGCTCGTGACGTACGTACCGACGTGGTCGACCTGCTGACGGTGCTGTGGGCTCCCGTCGAGGTCCTGGACGATCCCGCGAAGGCCGCGGCGGTCCGCAGCTTCGTTCCGCTGTGGGCGCGGGGTTCGGTGTGGGCGTGGGAGAACACGAACCGCTGGATCGACGCCTATTACGTCAAGGACCAGGGCGTCAGCCGCGAGGACGGCAAGCGGATCGTGGCCTCGCTCAACAAGCCTCATTTCCCTGCACGTTGGGACGAGGCGATCGCCTGGGAGCAGGAGACCGCCGAGCTGCTCGCCGACGGCGGCTTCGTGCCCCGGTTCGACGTCGAGCAGCTCTTCGACCGACGTTTCGAGAGCCTGGCGGCCGGGGCCGTCGACGCCCAGTACCGGGAGGGAGCATGACCGAGGCGCTGACCCCCGCGCGGGCCTCGCGGGGAATCGCGGTCGCCGACGACCGCCGCGTCCAGGAACCGGCCGTCGGCAAACCGGCGGCGGAGCCGAGCGGCGGCGGCCGACCACCCGGCCCCGGCGACAGGGCGGACAGAGAAGGTGACCGCAGACGACGACGGCTCGGTCCGGGCCCGTCGGTGCCCTTCGGCCGCCTGCTGGGACCGGCGCTGCTCATCGTGGCCTGGTGGGCTGCCTCGGCCGCGGGGGTGCTCGATCCGCGCATCCTGTCCGGCCCGGGGAGCGTGGTCTCCACCGCCGTCGACCTGGTGGCGGACGGCCGGCTCCAGGGCAACGTGCTGATCTCCCTGCAGCGCGCGGGTCTCGGGCTCCTCTTCGGTGTCGTGGCCGGCGTCACCCTGGCCGTCGTGGCGGGGCTCAGCCGCACGGGGGAGTACCTGGTCGACGGGCCGCTGCAGATCAAGCGGGCCATCCCGTCCCTGGCGATGCTGCCGCTGCTGATCCTCTGGCTCGGCATCGGCGAGGACATGAAGGTCACGGTGATCGCGCTCGGCGTGGCCGTGAACATGTACATCAACACGTATGCCTCGCTGACCAGCATCGACAGCCGCCACGTCGAACTCGCCGAGGTCCTGCGGCTGAGCCGGTGGCGCTTCGTGCGGAAGGTCGTGGTCCCGGGCTCGCTGCCGGGGTTCTTCGTGGGGCTGCGGCTGGGCGTGACCTCGTCGTGGCTCGGCCTGATCGTCGTGGAGCAGATCAACGCGACCAGCGGCATCGGTTACATGATGTTCCAGGCCCAGCAGTACGCCCAGTCCGACGTGATCATCGTGGGGCTGGTGGCGTACGGAGTCTTCGGCTTCGCCTCCGACGCCCTCGTCCGCGCTGTCGAGAGGAGGGCCCTGTCGTGGCGACGTACCCTGGCGGGCTGACCGAGGCGGCACAGCCGCCGAAGGACCCGGCATCACCGGCCGGCCGCACATCGGCGGCCGTCACATCACCGTCCGCCGGCACATCACCGGCCGTCACCTCACCTGCCGTCCGCACATCACCGGCAGTCCGTACACGAGGGCTGGTCCGCGGGTTCGGCGAGCGGACCGTGCTCAGGGGAATCGATCTGGACCTGGCGCCGGGCGAGTTCACCGCCCTGCTCGGGCGCAGCGGATCGGGCAAGTCGACGCTGCTGCGCGCTGTGGCCCGGCTGGACCACAGCGTCGAGGGGACGGGTGAACTCGTCGTACCCGAACGGGTGTCGCTCTCCTTCCAGGACTCGCGCCTGCTGCCCTGGCTGCGCGTGCTGGACAACGTGGTCCTGGGACTTCGTGGCCCCCGCGTCCGGGAGCGGGGACTGACCGCCCTCGAAGAGGTCGGGCTCGCGGGCCGGGACCGGTCCTGGCCGCACGAGCTCTCCGGCGGTGAGCAGCAGCGGGCCGCGCTTGCCCGCGCTCTGGTGCACGATCCCGAACTGCTGCTCGCCGACGAGCCGTTCGGCGCGCTCGACGCGCTGACCCGGATCAAGATGCACGGTCTGCTGCGCGAACTGTACGAACGCCACCGCCCGGCCGTCCTCCTGGTCACCCACGACGTCGACGAGGCCGTCGAGCTGGCCGACCGGGTGCTGGTCCTGGAGGACGGCGAGATCTCGCTGGACATCACGGTGGACCTGCCCACCCCGCGCAGCCGGCGCGACCCCAGGTTCCAGGAGTACCGGGACGCCCTGCTCTCCGCCCTCGGCGTGACCACGCCCGCCGCACCCCCGTACGCCGCCTCCACGAAGGAGAAGCCCCATGCCCCGCACAAATGACGGCGCCGCCGACCGTACCCCGTCGTCCGCCGACCGCACCCCGGCGGCCGGCGAGCCTGTCCGCAAGCGCCTTCACCTCAACGCGTTCCTGATGTCGGTGGGCCATCACGAGGCCGCATGGCGGCTGCCCGAGAGCCCGGCGGGGGGCGGTACGGACATCGCGCACTACCAGAACCTGGCCAGGATCGCCGAACGAGGCAAGCTGGACTCGGTGTTCCTCGCAGACAGCCCCGTCCTCCACGGCGACCCGGGGCGGCGTCCGTCGAGCAAGCTGGAGCCGACCGTCCTGCTGACCGCGCTGGCCGTGGTCACCAGCCGGATCGGGCTGATCGCCACCGCCTCGACCAGCTACAACGAACCCTTCAACCTCGCCCGGCGCTTCGCCTCGCTGGACCATGTGTCCGGCGGTCGCGCCGGCTGGAACATCGTCACGACGGCCGGCGCCGACGCGGCCCGCAACTTCGGCCTCGACGACACCCCCCTGCACCACGAACGCTACGAACGTGCCGCCGAGTTCGTCGACGTCGCCACCAAGCTCTGGGACAGCTGGGCGGACGACGCCGTCGTCGCCGACAAGGAGCGCGGGGTGCACGCCCGGGCGGACCGGGTGCGGCGCATCGACCACAGGGGCGCCCATTTCCGGGTGGACGGACCGCTGAACGTCGAGCGTTCGCCCCAGGGCCGCCCGCTGCTGGTACAGGCCGGATCCAGTGAGGACGGGAAGGAGTTCGCGGCCCGCTACGCGGAGGCCGTGTTCACCGCGCAGCAGACCCTGGAGGAAGGCATCGCGTTCTACAGGGACGTCAAGCAGCGGGCCGTCGCCTTCGGCCGGGATCCCGACGAGATCAAGATCCTCCCGGGGATCGTGCCCGTCATCGGTGACACGGAGGCCGAGGCCCGGGAGCTGGACGCGGAGCTCGAGCGGCTGATCGCCCCCGAGTACGCCAAGCGTCAGCTCGCGCAGCGGCTGCGGATCGCACCGGAGGACCTCGACCTCGACAGCGAGCTGCCCGATGACATCCCCACCGAGGACGAGATCGAAGGTGCCAAGAGCCGCTACACCCTCATCGTGGACCTCGCCCGGCGCGAGAGGCTGACGGTGCGCCAGCTGATCGGCCGGCTGGGCGGCGGGCGCGGGCACCGCACCTTCGCCGGGACCGCCGAGCAGGTCGCCGACACGATCGAGCACTGGTACGAGAGCGGGGCGGCGGACGGGTTCAACATCATGCCCGCGGTGCTGCCGTCGGGCCTGGAGCGGTTCGTCGAGCGGGTGGTGCCGATCCTCCAGGAGCGAGGCCTGTTCCGCTCGGAGTACGACGGCACGACCCTGCGCGAGCACTACGGCCTGGCCCGCCCGGCCAACCAGTACTTCGACACCCCGTCGGCCGACGGCGCCGCAGACGTCACTGCCGAGGCAACCGCCGAGGTCACAGCCGAGGTCACCGCTCAGGTCGAGACCGCCACGGGTGAAGGTGTCCACTCAGGCCGCTCTGCCGCCGCCGCGCTGGTGGACGCACGGTGACCGGTTGTCCCTCGCAGGCCGGGCAGGAAGACACCCCGTCGGAGCCGGCCGCCACCACGGCGGCCGGTCCCGGCGGGCCCGCGCCGGCCGGATGGGCCCGGCGGCTCCTCGGCTACTGCCTCCGCCACCGCCGTGACCTCGCCCTCGCGTACGGTGCCGCGGTCGTCGCCGCCGTGGCCACCGCGGCGCTGCCGCTCGTGCTGCGCCATGTCGTCGACACCGTCTCGGCCGGGGCGGCCGGATCGCTCACGCCCTGGCTCGTCCTCCTGGTCACCCTCGGAGCCGTCCGCTTCGGTGCGAGCTTCACCCGGCGCTACCGCTCGGGCAAGGTCTCGCTCGGGGTCCAGTACGACCTGCGCAACGACGCCTTCGCCTCGCTCGTACGGCTCGGCGGGTCCAAGCAGGACGAGCTGCGGACCGGGCAGGCGGTGAGCCGCTCCATCTCGGACATCACCCTGATCCAGACGCTGCTCCAGTTCCTGCCGAACCTCACGGGCAACGTGCTCATGTTCCTGACCTCCGTGGTCCTCATGGCGCTGCTCTCCCCGCTGCTGACCGCCGTCGCCCTGGTCGTGGGGCCGCTGCTCTGGCTGATCGCCTTCCGCAGCCGTCGCGACCTCTTCCCGGCGAACTGGCACGCCCAGCAGGAGGCGGCCGAGGTCGCCGCCGCCGTGGAGGCGACGGTCACCGGTGTGCGGGTGGTGAAGGGGTTCGGGCAGGAGC
Organism: Streptomyces sp. NPDC012508; assembly: GCF_042902595.1. NCBI lineage: Bacteria > Bacillati > Actinomycetota > Actinomycetes > Kitasatosporales > Streptomycetaceae > Streptomyces > Streptomyces sp. NPDC012508. The sequence goes on along the minus strand of NZ_JBIBEO010000002.1, from coordinate 244,614 downwards.
AGCGGGAGCTGGCAGGTCTGGACGGTCGTGCGCGCCGGCTCTTCGCCTCGCGGATGCGGGTGGTGCGCTACACCAGCCGGTACAACCCCGCGCTCCAGGCCGTGCCGGCCCTGGGGCAGGTCGCCGTGCTCGCGCTCGGCGGCTGGATGGCGCTGGAGGGCCGCATCTCGCTGGGCACGTTCCTCGCCTTCACGACGTACCTCGGCTCGTTCGTCACTCCGGTCCGGCAGCTGGCCACCCTGCTCACCGTCTGGCAGCCCGCCCGCGCGGGCGCCGTCCGTGTCATGGAGGTCATCGACGAGACGTCCGGGCTGGCGGAGGCACCGCGCCCGGTGGAGCTGCCGGCCGGATCGCCGTCCGTCTCCTGGGAGGACGTCACCTTCGGGTACGGCGGCGGGGATCCGCTCCTGCGCGGCTTCTCGCTGGACATCCGGCCGGGGGAGACCGTCGCACTCATCGGTCTCGCGGGATCCGGGAAGTCGACGGCGGCCGCTCTGCTCCCTCGCTTCTACGACGCCGCCGGCGGCCGGGTCCTGGTCGGCGGCCACGACGTGCGCGAACTGGCCCTGGACTCCCTGCGCTCCCGAATCGGGTATGTGTTCGAGGAGTCGCTCCTGCTCTCCGACACCGTACGGGCCAACATCGCGTACGGACTGCCAGACGCGGGGGACGAACGGATCCGCGCGGCAGCCCGGCTCGCGCGCGCCGACGAGTTCATCGAGCGGCTGCCCCACGGGTACGACACGGTCGTCGGTGAGCAGGGGGTCACGCTCTCCGGCGGTCAGCGGCAGCGGATCGCCCTCGCCAGGGCGCTGCTGTGCGAGCCCGACGTGCTCGTCCTCGACGACGCCACGTCGGCGATCGACACCCGGGTGGAGGCGGAGATCCACGATGCGCTGCGGACGGCGGCGCGTCGGCCCACGACGCTGATCGTGGCCCATCGGCGCTCCACCCTGGAGCTGGCCGACCGGATCGCCGTCCTCGACGCCGGCCGGGTCGTCGATACCGGCACGCTGGACGAACTGCGTTCCCGCTCGACGTTGTTGCGCTCCCTGCTGTCGGCGCCGGACCAACCGTACGGGGCGGCGGAGGACGCCCCCGCCTCCGCCTCCGGCCCCGTTCCCGCCTCCGCCTGCGCCTCCGGCCCCGTTCCCACCTCCGCCTCCGCCTCCGGCCCCGTTCCCGCCTCCGCCTCCGCCGGAGCCCAGGCCGTCGCCGACGTGACGGCCGCGGTCACGGCCGAGCTCTGGCGGCGGGACGTGGACGGCGCATCCGACGACGACGGCGGCGAGGCCTCTGTCCGTGCCGCCCAGGCCTTCGCGGAGGCCGCGGCGACGTCCGGACCCGGTCGTGGCGCACCGGGCGGTGGCGGGCTGCTCGGCTCGGCCCCGCCGAACCCCGAGGTCCTCGCCGGTCTCGCCCGGCTCCCGACGCCCAAGGCCGATCCAGGGCTCCCGGCTGAGGTTGCGTCCGCCGCGGAACCGGACCTGGGTCTGGGGCGGCTGCTGCGCCCCTTCAGGGGCCCGCTGCTGATCGGGCTGCTCCTGGTCGCGTTGGACGCGCTCGCCCAGATCGCCGTACCCGTGCTGGTCAGACACGGGGTCGACGACGGGGTGGCGCAAGGAGCCAGGGGAGCGCTGCTGGCGGCCGCGGCGGCCGCCGCCGTCGTGGTGGCGGCGAACTGGGCCGTCGGCGTACTCCAGGTCCGCACGACGGGCCGGACCGGTGAGCGTCTGCTGTACACGCTGCGGGTCAAGACCTTCGCGCAGTTGCAGCGGCTCGGGCTCGACTACTACGAGCGCGAGCTGGGCGGCCGGATCATGACCCGGATGACGACGGACGTGGACGCCCTGTCCACGTTCATGCAGACGGGACTGATCACGGCCGTGGTGAGCGGACTGACGGTGGTGGGCGTGCTCGCCGCCCTGCTTGTGATCGACGCGGGTCTCGCCCTGGTCCTCGTCGCCGCGGTGCCGGTGCTCGCCGTCGCGACGGCCGTGTTCCGCCATCACTCCGTACCGGCGTACCGGGACGCCCGGGAGCGCGTCAGCATCGTCAACGCAGCGCTGCAGGAGAACGTCGCCACGATCCGGGTCACCCAGGCCTTCCGCCGGGAGGACCACAACGCGCGGCACTTCGCGCGCCTCGCGGGCGAGTTCCGGGACTCCCGGCTGCGCGCGCAGCGGTACATGGGTGTCTTCTTCCCGTTCGTGGAATTCCTCGGCACACTGTCCGCGGCCACGGTCCTGGCCGTCGGCGCGGGCAGGGTGACGGCGGGGGAGCTCACGGCGGGCACGCTCATCGCGTTCCTGCTGTACGTGGAGCTGTTCTTCGCCCCGATCCAGCAGCTGTCCCAGGTGTTCGACGGCTACCAGCAGGCGGTCATCGGACTCTCCCGGCTGCGCGCCCTCATGCGGACACCGACCGGCACCCCCGGCGCGGCCCGGCCCCGCCGGGTCGGCCGCCTGCGCGGCGCCCTCGAGTTCGACGGCGTGTCCTTCGCGTACCCCGGGGGCCGTGAGGTGCTGAGCGACCTGCGGCTGCGGGTCGCCCCGGGAGAGACCGTCGCGCTGGTGGGCACGACGGGAGCGGGAAAGTCCACGGTCGTCAAACTCCTCGCCCGCTTCTACGATCCCTCCGCCGGTCACGTCCGCGTGGACGGGGACGATCTGCGCGAGCTGGACCTGACGGCGTACCGGCGCCGGCTGGGCGTCGTCCCCCAGGAGCCCCACCTCTTCAGCGGAACGGTGCGGGACGCCATCGCCTACGGGCGCCCCGATGCTCCAGACGCCGACGTCGAGGCGGCGGCGCGGGCCGTCGGCGCGCACGACATGGTCGCGGGACTGCCCCGGGGCTATCTGCAACAGGTCGGTGAGCGGGGCCGGAACCTGTCAGCGGGCCAGCGTCAGCTCATCGCGCTGGCGCGCGCCGAACTCGTCGATCCCGACGTGCTGTTGCTGGACGAGGCCACGGCCTCGCTCGACCTGGCCACCGAACGGCGGGTGACCGCCGCGACGGCCGCGCTGACCCGTCGACGTACGACGGTCGTCGTCGCGCACCGGCTCACCACCGCCGCGCGCGCCGACCGTGTCGTGGTCCTCGACGGCGGCAGGATCGCGGAGACGGGCACGCACGAGGAGCTGCTCGCGGCCGACGGTCCCTATCGCCGGCTCTGGGACGCCTTCCGCAACGGCTCCGGGCACGCCGCCCTCGCCGATCCCCATCCCACCCACCCCCAACCCACCGATCAACTCATGCAGGAGAGTGCGCGATGACGCAGTACCGCAGTCTGGGCCGTACGGGCGTGAAGGTCAGCCCGCTGTGCCTGGGGACGATGATGTTCGGAGCGCGGGGCAACCGCGACCACGAGGACTCCGTACGCATCATCCGGCGGGCCCTCGACGCGGGCATCAACTTCGTCGACACGGCCGACGTCTACTCCGCCGGCGAGTCGGAGACGATCGTCGGCAAGGCCCTTGCCGGTGGCCGCCGGGACGGCGTGGTGCTCGCGACCAAGTTCCACGGCAGCCTGGGAGAGGACGTCAACGAGCGGGGCAACTCACGCCGCTGGATCGTCCGGGAGGTCGAGAACAGCCTGCGCCGTCTGGGCACCGACTGGATCGACCTCTACCAGGTCCACCGGCCTGAGCCGGACACCGACTTCGACGAGACGCTCGGCGCCCTGACGGATCTCGTGCGCCAGGGGAAGATCCGCTACATCGGGACGTCGACGTTCGAGCCGTCCGCGATCGTCGAGGGCCAGTGGATCGCCGAGCGTCGGGGGCGGGAGCGGGTGGTCGCGGAGCAGCCGCCGTACTCGCTGCTCGCCCGGGGCGTGGAGCGTGAGGTGCTGCCGGTGGCGCAGCGGTACGGACTCGGTGTGCTCGCCTGGAGCCCGCTGGCGGGAGGCTGGCTGTCCGGCCGCTACCGCAAGGGGGCGGAGCAGCCCCGCTCCAGCCGTGCGGACCGCCAGGCCGAGCGCTTCGACATCGCGTCCCCGGAGAACGCGGCGAAGCTCGACGCGGCCGAGGCCCTCGCGCAGCTCGCGGAGGAGGCGGGCCTGACGCTGATCCAGCTCGCTCTCGCCTTCGTCCTCGAACACCCGGCGGTCACGTCGGCCATCATCGGCCCGCGCACGTTCGACCAGTTGGAGAGCCAGCTCGGCGCGGACGACGTCCGACTGAGCCAGGACGTCCTCGACCGGCTCGACAAGATCGTGCCGCCGGGCACCAACCTCTCGGCGCGCGACGCCGGCTACACCCCACCGTCGCTCACGGAACCGGCCCAGCGCCGCCGCACCCGCTGACGCCACCCGGGTCGCTCCCCCGCGGGGGAGCGGCCCGGAGGACGGCTTGCTACTGCCTGCACACGGCCTCGGAAACCGTCACTGACCGCCCCCACGGTGACGTAGCCGCACATCGGTCAGGCTTCGGACACGTCGGCGGGCCGGGTCTGGGACAGCTCCTCGCCGAGGCGTACGGCGAGGGCGGCGATGTCGTCGTCGAGGCGCCCTCTGCTGTAGCGGAGAAGATCACGGTGAAGAGTCGCGAGCAGTTCGCGGGGCGGTGTGGGGGGCTGTCGACGCATCCAGGCTGCCAGCGGAAAGAACTCGCCGTCGTGGGAGCGGGCCTCGGCGATCCCGTCGGTGTAGAGCAGCAGCAGGTCGCTGGGGGCGAAGTCGAAGGTGTCGATGGTGTAGTGATCACCGATCAACTCGGCCAGGCTCAGCGGTGGCGAGGGGGCGGCGGGCTCGAGGATGCGGAGTTCCCCGTGGTTCAGGAGCAGTGGCGGGGGATGTCCGCAGTTGAGAATGGCGATACGTCCGCCCTCGCGCGGGATCTCGGCGAGAAGGGCGGTGGCGAAGCGCTCCATCGGGCCCTCGGGGGGAAAGGCGGCGTTGTAGCGGGTGCTGCCGGCATCCAGCCTGCGTGCGACATCGGCCATGTCGGGCTCGCCGCGCGCCGCCTCCCGGAACGCGTTGACGATCGCCGCGGCCGCCCCCACCGCGGGCAGGCCCTTGCCCCGTACGTCACCGATGAGGAGCCTGACCCCATAGGGCGTGTCGACCACCTCGTAGAAGTCCCCGCCGATGCGGGCCTCCGCCGCTGCCGCGAGATACAGCGACTCGATCTCGACGCTCCCCAAGCGGCGCGGCATGGGGCTCAGCACCACCTGCTGCGCCGCGTCGGCGACGAGCCGTACCTGAAAGAGGGTGCGTTCCCGCTGGAGCCGGACATGGCTTCCGTACGCGGCGGCCACGGTGACCGCGATGATCCCCGCAGCCGTCCACCACGTTCCCAGATCGGGGAAGACGAGACTGAGGCCGATCATCAGACAGAGGCAGACCGTCCCGAGCAGGATGGTGGGGAGGACCGGCCACATGGCGGCGGCGAGCGCCGGCGCCGCGGGCAGCAGACGGCTGAAGGCCATCTCCGGCGGTGTGGCATATGCCAGGCTGGCGATCACGACGGTCAGCATGACCGGCGACAGCCGCACGAACCACCCGCGGCTGTAGCGCCGACGGAGCCACGGCCGTCCAGACTCGATCACATGTCCCACAATATCCATGCAATGAGGGCAAGGCGCTCTGGCGATGTGGAGTCTTCCTGGACCGGCTCGCCCGTCAGCGCCGTCCCCAGCGGTGCGACCGCCGCCCCGACGCCTTTGACGGCCACGCTTCGGGGAGAGTGCGGTGTCACCCGTGTGCCGCACCTGCGGCCTACCCCTTACCGCAGCGCGTCGCCCTGCGAGAACCTCAGCGGACCGGCTTTGCCGCCGGCGTCACCGCCGGAGCCCTCCTCGCCCAGGCCCCGCTGTGCGGCTACCGCTGCCGCGGAGTCCTGTCGTGGTCATCGGGCTCCGGGCGGAGGACCCGCCACGTGAAGTGGAGCGCAAGGGCGAGCGCCGGTACAAGGAGGGCCGCCGGCAGGAGGCTCCACCATCCGAGACCAATGGCCATCAGGGCGGCGGCGATGATGCCGAACGCGAACGACGCGACGGCGGTGACACCCAGGATCGACAGGTTCCGCTCGTGTGGCCGGGCCAGCTCTGCCTCGATGGTGCGGCGCGCCTCGTCGAGGGCGGCACGGTGCATGTACTCGTGCCGCATCAGCAGCTGCCAGTCCTCGGGACTGACGCCCTCCATGTACTCGGGCATGTGAGGTTCTTGGGATCGTCTGCGCGGCTCACGCCGCCGGTTCCACCATGCCATGGAAAGTCTGCCTCACTCCAATGCGTAGGAAGCCGCGAGAGTGTTGGCCAGCGACTCCATGAGCGTCACATGCGGATCGATGAAGTCCGAGAAACTGGGTGCGTCGACAGCGAGGACGCCTATCTCCCTGGTCCCGTGGATGACGGGAACGGCGATCACTGCTTCGTAGCCCGTGCCGACGGGGATGAGGTACGAGTGCTTCTCGTGTTCGCCGTCGATCCTGAACGGTTTGCCGCCTCCGGCCAGGATCGCGTTCTTCATGTGCGCTGCGCCGACCGGGTCGATGACGGCCCTGGGTTGCCGGTGGCCTGGAAAGGTACCCGCCAGCGTGAAGCCGCCCGTCGCGGCTTCGTACAGATAGAAGCTGCACCGGGCCCGCGGGATGAACGCCGGCCCGATCGGTGGAGCGGTGAGCGAGACCGCTCCTGCCAGGACGCGGTCGAGGACTTCCTTGCGCTTGTGCTGGAGGTCGGCGACCGTCTGCGCGGGCGCGGAGGATGGCAGGGGGGCCGCGGTCGCATAGAGCGCGGTCAGCGCCTTGACCATCTCACTCAGGGGACGGAGCGTGGACGAATACAGCATCGCCATGTCTGCCTCCGCCCGGATGGCCCGCTCCTCGGCCCGCTTCTTGGCATTTTCCACCAGGCGTCTCTCGAGGTGGGTGATCAGGACGACGCCGAATGCGGAGACACCGGCTATGCCGGCCCAGAGTCGCTTGTCGCTACCTGTGGAACCGTCCGCCCACACGGAAACGACTGCGACGGCCACGCCGAGGACCGCGGAGAACAGAAGGAAGAGGTAGTGAAGGCCCCGTTCGGCTAACTGGTTCATCCGTTGCTGCAACTCCGCGTTCGTTGAGGACTACGCCCGCAGAATCCCATACCTGATCTACGGCGCGCCCGAAGTTTGCCGGAGTCCTGCCTCACCGGCATCAGTCGAACGGTGGCCGGTCCACCACGACAGCTCGCGTGGCGGGTTCACCCGCGAAGCTCCACCTGGCCGTTGCCGCACGCTGCCCTGGTCGCGACACCAGGGCAGCGTGCGGACTGCACGCGGCTCAGGCCGGTTCTGGAGACCCGGCACCGCAACCGCCGCAGTCCTCACCATCTGGCTCCGAACGTGATCTGCCGGCCACGTCCTAGCTGGCGCCCGCGTCCCGGCGCATCACGGCGCCGGCCAGGGTTCGTAGCGCTCGGACGTACGGCGACCAGCGGGCCGGGCGCCGCACCGCCCCGGTGCAGGCGAGTTCAGCGCGGTCGAGGCTGTCTTCCATGCAGGCGTCGTGCAGCGGGCGCCAGGCCAGGGGCCAGGTCAGGCGGGCCAGGCCTCTGGGCGCCATGGTGAGGGTGTGGTGCAGCCGCGTACGGTCCGGCCCGGCAGGGAGTACTGCCAGTTCGTGGAAGCCGTGGAAGCCGCGGGGCCCGGTGAACTCGAAGCGGACCCAGCGCCCGGTCGCGTACCCGGCCACGGTGTAGCGCACCGGCCCGTGGCCGCCCGCCGCGCCGGGCCCCAGCGGGCGGTCGAACTCCATCGGCGACCAGGCCGCACCCGGCCAGAGCAGGTCGCCCTCCCCGCTCGCCAGAGTGTCGATGAGTGCTCCCACCTCGCTCTCCGTCGCGGTCAACAGGCGCTCGTGCACGTTGTGGACGCCCATGGGTCCTCCCCTCAAGAGTATTGGAGACCTCTCTCCAATTAATTGGAGGGTACTCTCTGATTCATGGCGAGACCACCCCGCTTCGCAACGGACCAACTCCTCGACGCCGCCGTCCGTCTCGCGGCCTCCGGCGGACCCGCCGCCGTGACCATGTCGGCCGTGGCCCAGGCCGTCGGCGCGCCCAGCGGCTCGGTGTACCACCGCTTCGCCGGGCGCACGGCACTGCTCGCCGAGGTGTGGCTGCGCACCGTGGAGCGTTTCCAGGAGGGCTACTTCACCGTCCTGACCGGGGAGCCCGACCCGCGCCGGGCGGCCTACGCGGCCTCCCGGCACGTGGTGGCCTGGTGCCGCGAGAATCCGGACGAGGCGACCCTCCTCCTCTATGGCGCAGCCGATTTCGGCCGCGCCGACTGGTCCAAGGAGCACACGGGGCGCGCCGACTCGGGCAACAGCCGGGTATTCGCCGCCCTGGCCGACCTCGCGGAAGCCCTGGGCGCCCGGGACGAGCAGGACCGGGACCGCGTCGCCCTGGCGCTCGTCGACCTCCCGCTGACCGTGGTCCGCCGCCACCTGCGCACGGGCACGCCCTTGCCTCCGTACGCCGAGGACCTCACCGAGCAGTGCACGGCGGCACTCCTGGCCTAGGGCGTTCGGCCCTCTCGGCTCAGGTGCGCGTTCACGCGGAAGAGCCACTCACGCCTTGCGGCACGTCACCTCGCAGCGATCTTCCTATGGGCGCGAGCCTGACAGGAAGATGGGTCACCTCTGCCAGGGAAGCGCCTCGACCGATGTGATGTCGCCCGCTGCCAGCAGTCCGAAGAGCCGAAGAACCTCCTCGCGGGCGGCCTCGCGCATCCTGCCCGGGGCCACCGAGTCGTCGTCCGGGTTCTCCCGGACCAACAGGCCGCCGCGGAAGGCACCGAGGCACCACCCGCTCTCATGGGTCAGCGACACGTCGGGGTGCTCGTCATCGGCATCCGCCAGACCGGCGAGCACCCGCCTCATCGTCTCCGGATCAGGCTCGTCGACCGTTCCGCCCATGACGTCGTACATGAAGCAGCTCATGGACCGGCTACTTCACGCAGTGAGCCACAGGACACCGCCTAGGCCGTATGGAGCACCAGGCAGGCACGTCCGGACAGCACGTCCGATGCTGGGGCGGACCCCTTGGAACCGGGTGTCCTCCGCCCGGCGTCACCGCGAAGGAGCCCCCGTGTCGGCATGCTCTGAAGTCCGTTCCCGATCGCGCGTTCGCCTGCGGCTGTCCGTCGCCGGCCTGGCCGCGTTCACGGCGCTCACCGCCCTGGTCCAGCCCGCACAGGCCACGGCCACGCCGCCCTCCCCGGACGGGGCGCTGCAGCAGCAGCTGAACGACCTCGTCCGTACGGCCGGAGGGCCGCCCGGAGTGATCGCGCTGATGCGGCAGGGCGGCCGGACGGCGGTCTACCGCGCGGGCGTCGCCGACACGACGACGGGCCGCCCGCCCCGTACGACCGACCACATGCGGATCGCGAGCGTCGCCAAGGCCTTCAGCGGAGCGGTCGCCCTGCGCCTCGTTGACAGGAACAAGCTGCGCCTCGACGACACGATCGGCGAGATCCTGCCGGCACTGCCCGCAGCATGGCATCAGGTGACGCTCCGCCAGCTGCTCAGCCACACCAGCGGTCTGCCCGACTTCTCGACGGCGCCGGCGTTCATCGAGATCCTGCAGGAAGACCCCCGGCACCGCTTCGACTCCCGCCGGCTGCTCGACTTCGTCGCCGACGTCGGCCTGCTGTTTCCGCCGGGATCGCGGTACGAGTACTCGAACTCCGACAACATCGCCGTGGCGCTGATGGCCGAGGCGGTCACGGGACAGCGGTACGAGCGGCTGCTCGACCAGCTCGTCTACCGGCCCCTCGACCTGCGGCAGACCAGCCTGCCCCAGGGCTACCGGCTGCCGGAGCCGTACCTGCACGGCTACGACGTGACGCCGCCCGCCCCGCCGGAGGACATCAGCGAGGTCCTCAGCGCGTCGGGCGTCTGGGCCTCCGGCGGAATCGTCTCGACGCCGAAGGACCTCAACGCCTTCATCCGTGCCTGGGCCGGCGGACACGGTTTCCTGTCGAAGGAGACCAGGCGTGAGCAGCGGACCTTCATCCCCGGCGCCGCCTCGGAGCCGGCCGGGCCGGGCGTCAACTCGGGCGGTCTGGCGATCTTCCGCTACGCGACGCGGTGCGGCACGGTCTACGGGCACACCGGCAACTTCCCCGGCTACACCCAGTTCGCGGCCGGCACCGCGGACGGCAATCGCTCCCTCACGTTCTCGATCAACACCCAGACCAGCAAGAGCCTCAAGCCGGAACTGCTGGCCAAGGTCCGCGCCGTCCAGGAGGACTTCGTCTGCGCCCTGCTGCGACACTGACCCCGGGCGGATGGCAGACGGCGGGTGAGCGCGCGCATCGATGCATACCGCTCCTGCGGAAGGGGTCCCTCGCCGTCGAGGCATCGAGGCATCGAGGCGTCGACGCAACGGAGCCCCGGTGCGTCACCCTCCTGGCCCTGCGCCCACGGTCTCGGCAGGGGTAGGGATGAGGGACATGAGCAACGAGAATGCCGCAGACCAGTCCCTGAAGGCGAAACACCGGGCGATGTGGGCCCTGGGCGACTACCCCGCCGTGGCGTCGCACGTCATTTCCGAGCTTGGGGGCGTGCTGGTGCAGGAGTGCGGCATCCGGGAGGGCGACCGCGTCCTCGATGTCGCGGCCGGTTCCGGGAACGCGGCCATTCCCGCCGCCCTCCTCGGCGCCGACGTCATCGCCTCCGACCTCACGCCTGAGCTCCTGGAGGTCGGGCGCAACCTTGCGGGGGAGCGGGGTGCGCGGCTGGACTGGCGGGAGGCCGACGCCGAGGACCTGCCCTTCGCGGACGGTGAATTCGACACGGTGATGTCCTGCGTCGGCGTGATGTTCGCCCCGCACCACCAGCAGACGGCCGACGAAATGGTCCGGGTCTGCCGCCCGGGCGGCACCATCGGCCTGATCAACTGGACCCCGGAGGGGTTCATCGGGCAGATGTTCGCCACGATGCGCCCGTACGCCCCTCCGCCGCCGCCCGGCGCCCAGCCGCCGCCCCTGTGGGGCAACCCGGAACACGTGCGCTCTCTGCTCGGGGACCGGGTGACGGACGTCGACGCCCGCCGCCGGCCGCTGCGAGTCGACCGGTTCGCGCGGCCGGAGGAGTTCCGGGACTTCTTCAAGGCATGCTACGGGCCGACCATCGCCACGTACCGCTTCATCTCCGAGGACCCCGACCGGGTGGCCGCCCTCGACGAAGCCCTCGCCGACTTGGCCTCGCAGCACCTCGCCGACGGCGCCATGGATTGGGAGTACCTGCTGGTCACGGCCCGACGGTCCGACGCATAGGAGGACGTCGGGCTGCCGGTCGAGCGTGGCTGCGGGAGCGGATCACACCACCGTGCCGCCACGTGACGCTCGGAGCATGAGCGCCGTCGAGGGAAAGCCGACTTCGGGAGATCCGGGGGAGGCCTGCGTGCCTCCCCGTGCGGTGGCGCTCATGGCGACCGTCTCGTCGGACTCCTTGCGGTCGCCGGCACGGTCGTCATCGCGCTGTTGACCGGCCATCAGGCGTTCCTGCCCTTCTTGCCCTTCTTGTGCAGGGCGCCCGGCTTGTGCACGGCGGTGCGGCCGGTCTTGTCGCTCTCCACCTCGTACTGCGGGTCGTCCTTGGCGGCGTCGACGGTGCGTCCGGCCGCCCGGGTCCGGTCCGTGATCTTCTTCTTGACCTTCCCGGTGACGTTCTGACCGTGGCTCTTCCAGGACACCTCGTCGCCCTTGCTCAGGTCGTCCTTCTTCGGCACAGCGCGCTCCTTCGTGTCAGACCGGGGGCCTGCTGCCCGCCGTCGCCCGCCACGGCGGCGTCGGCCGCCTCCAGTGCGACCGTTCCACCTGATGGTGACCGAGCCACCATCACCGCGCACCTCGACTCCGGGGGACTCACCGAGCGGGACGGCATGAGCGAGGCCCGGCATCGACGTGCCGGCCGGACCGCAATGCCCCGAACTGCGGGCGGTGCTTGCTCCGGGTGGTGGTAGGCGGCTCGCCGCCGCACCGCGTACGGGTTGAGATGAGTCCGTGACAGCGAAACCGGTCCCTCCGAGAGGCGAGCAAGCAGTGACCGCTCGGAAACGGACCCCGGCAGCCTCGCCGGACACGACTGCGCCGTCGGCGTCGCCTCTGTCCCGCGCACCGAGCACAGCGGGCCTCGTCCACCCTCGCCGAGGTCGTGCAGAGGGGAGGACCGCGCTGTCGCCGCCCCGGACTCGAACGCCCCAGACGTCGGCGCCGGCCCATCCTGCCGACCCACCAGACTCTCGGAAGGACCGACTCTCCGTGCGCACGAACGATGACGGGGCCGACCGCGCCCACCAGCGTCCCGAGGGTGTCACCGATGCAACGGTGGAAGCGCTCGGATCACTGTCCAAGGCGCTGGAGACGGTCGAGCGTGCCCGCGGCCACCTCTACTCCTTCCACCAGCTGACCGGCCGTGCCGACCTCGAGCTCGACCAGGCGGTGAACCTGCTGCGTGAGGCCGGCCACGACGGCTGGGCGGATCGCGTGCAGCGGGAGATCGTGGGCCGCAACGTCATTCCCGGGCGTTGGACCTTCCAGATCGTCGAGGAATACAACCGCACCTACTACGCGCCGTTCCGGCAGGTGGAGCAGGATGCCCTGGCCGACTTGGCCGAGGGCAAGGATCACCTGTTCGAGGCGGAGATGAAAGAAGCCCGCCGCTCCAACGGCCACCCGGACCACACGGCCCGACCCGACAGCCCCCACCAGGTTCCGTAGCACCGGTGCGCGCCTGCAACGCCTGTGGGACTGCCGGCAAGGCACGCAGACGTACGCTGCGTGGCCCTGGGCGAGTGACATCCGCGGGCGCGTTGAGCGAGCAGGGCCCCGTCGCCGACGAGGCGTTCACCGACGAACGCGCCTGCTCCCCGCGCCTGCGGGGGAGTGGCCCTGCCCTACTCGGGCGAGGGTGAACGAGCGTGCACGGCACGTCGGCTGACACAGCGTGTGATGAGCCGAGCGCTCCACATCGACTGGTCTGACCACTAGACCATCAGTCCACTGGGCTCGTATGGTCTCCGCATGCCTCTGCAACCAGTCAACCGACGCTCGGTTCCCGACGAAGTGTTCGACCAGCTCTTCGGCGAACTCGTCAGCGGCAGCCTCGCCCCCGGCGAAAGCCTCCCCAGCGAGCGGCGCCTGGCGGAAGTCCTCGGCGTCTCACGGCCCGCCGTACGAGAAGCGCTGCAACGGCTCGCGCACGCGGGTCTGGTGGAAGTCCGTCAGGGCGACGCCACCACTGTCCGGGACATCCGCAGAGCGGGCGGCCTCGATCTGCTGCCTCGCCTCCTGTTCGCTGCGGGCGAGATCGACCTCAAAGTCGCCCGCAGCATCCTGGAGGCGCGGCTTCATGTGGGCCCGAAGATCGCTGAACTGGCAGCACGGCGCAAAGGAGCGGCCCTCGCCGCCCCGCTGCAGGACGCCGTCCGGGCGCTCGACGCCGACGACGATCCCGTGAACAGGCAGCGGCACGCCCTGACCTTCTGGGAACACGTCACGGACGCGGCCGAGTCCGTGACCTTCCGCCTGATGTTCAACAGCCTCCGCGCCGCTTACGAGCCGGCCCTGGAGGCCTTGGCCCACGTCATGGCCACGGAGGTGGACCGGACCGACGCCTACACCGCCCTGACCGACGCGATCGTCCAGGGCGACGCGACCGCCGCCCGCACCCGTGCCGAGGATCTCCTGCGCCCGGCGACCGTGGCCCTGATCGACGTCATCGACCAACTCGAGGAGAGCCATGAACCTGCGTAGAACGCTCATGCGGATGTGGCCGTCCACCGACGAGGCCTCAGACCGGGCCGCCCAAGCCCGCGTTCGGGCGGACGAGAAGGCGCAGTCGGCGCCACGCCGCACCGAGGTCACGCTGGGCAGCGTGTTCCGGGCGTTCTGGCGCTACCCCTCACCCTGGATGATCAGCGCCACACTGGTGACCGTGCTTGCGTACCGGATCGGCTTGGGGGACTGGCGCGCCGACGACGCCTACGCCCCGCTCGTCCTGATCCTGCTGTTTCCGCTCCTGGAATGGCTGATACACGTCTTCATACTGCACTGGCGTCCGCGCAAGGTCGCCGGCGTCGTCCTGGACACCCTCCTGGCGAGGAAACACCGTGAACACCACGTCGACCCACGCGACGTCCCTTTGGTCTTCATCCCGTGGAGAGCGCTCATCTGGGTCATCGCCGGCTACAACACCGTGGCCCTCATCGCCTTCCCACGCCTGGGCCAGGCCCTGACCTTCATGGTCACCGTGGCAGTGACGGGCCTCGTCTACGAGTGGACGCACTACCTGATCCACAGTGACTACCGGCCCCGGAGTCGGGCCTACAAAGCCATCTGGCGCAACCACCGGCTGCACCACTACAAGAACGAGCACTACTGGTTCACGGTCACCACGACCGCCAGCGCTGACCGTCTCCTGGGAACCTACCCCGACCCGGCCACGGTACAGACGTCACCGACCGCCAAGAACCTCCACGGCACAGCCTGACACCCCTGCCCCCGGGACACCGGCCTTGCCGCACCCGAGTCCGCCCCGCCGCGGTGGCGTGACCGACCGGGCCCTTCACGCCAAGCAAGAGCGCCTGCGCAGCCCGTATCAGTACCGGTGATGGGGCCGCGTCATCGTGTCGTCGGGCGCGACGCCTTCCGCCCTGCCGGTACTGAGCGAGACCATCTGCCGGGATCGGGTGATGGCGTGCGGGAGCGGAAGGGGCTGTGACCGTGGACGCTCGCTACAGGCCCCCGGCGACGCGCAGAACCGCGCCGGTCGTGTAGGCGGCGTCAGTGGACAGGAGCCAGGAGATGGCGCCGGCAACCTCCTCGGGCTGCCCGGCCCGGCCCATGGGGATGTTGGCGGCAACCTTGGCGGGCCGCTCGGGGTCCGCGTGAAAGTCCGTCCAGATGGTGCCGGGTGCGACGCAGTTGACGCGGATGCCGTCAGCGGCGACTTCCTTGGCCAAGCCCACAGTCATCGCGTCGACCGCCGCCTTCGCTGCGGCGTAGTGCACGTACTGGCCGGGGCTTCCGATGGTCGCCGCGGCCGAGGAGACGTTGACGATGGCGCCCCCGCCGGTCCGTGACATGTCCCGCACCGCTCGACGTGCGCACAGGAGGTAGCCGAGCACGTTGACGCCCAGGGCCTGGCGCATACCGTCGGCGTCGGCGTCGGCCAACCGCCCGTTGGGGCCGCTGACCCCGGCATTGTTGACCAGGCCGGTGACGGGACCGAGCTGCTGCGCGGCCGCGTCGAACAGCAGGTCGACATCGTTCTCGTCCGCGGTGTCGACACGGACGGTCAGACATCTGCGCCCGGCGGCAAGGACGGCGCCGGCGACCTTCTCGGCGGCCGAGTCATGCGAGCGGTACCCCACGACGATGTCATGGCCATCGGCCGCGAGACGTTCGCAGACCGCGGCACCGATACCCCGGCTGCCGCCCGTGACGATGGTGACTGGCTGCTGCATGGCAAACCCTCCTGAACACCGCGGGAGACGATTTTGATCGATCATCGATCATTCTTCGTCAGCGTACACGCCCACGCCCTTCACGCCAGGCTTCCCGCCTCCGGCTCCGCCTGTGTCACGGCGCATTCCGGTGAGCGGCGCCGATCTGGGGCGCGGCTCCAGGACGCCTCGGGTCCCAGGCAGCGGCGCCTGGCCCAGGCCAACCAGACCTGGGCCAGGTCACCCCATCCCGTCGGAGAAGGCGTAGAAGCCACCCTTTCGACAGCCGCGTCCGCTCCGCCTCAAGTGGACCGACCCTACGGACGGCCGCTGGATCTCCCCTTCGAGCCTCTATCGGTCAGGTCTGCGGAAGAAGGAGAGCGTCTTCGTGAGGGTCTTCAGCGGTGAGGCGTCCTCCTCGGACGCAGCCGGTGCGGGGGTTCTGGGTGTGCTGCTGCCGCTGGTGGCTTCGGCGAGCGCGGCGTGTGCCGACTCGGCCGCCTCACGGTACAGATCGCTGGATGCCGTCATGGCCCTGAGAGCTTCGGCGTACCAGGTGACCATGGCTCGTGCGTGGACGAGTTCCTCATCGGGGGTGAGCAGGTGCCAGCCTTGACGCAGCCGTGTCAGGGCTTGTTCGGCGTCGGCCTGCAGCGGCTGCGGCAGTGAGGCGAACTCAGCGATCTTGTTCAGGAGGTCGGTCGGCTCGGTGCCGTCGAGGAAGACGTCGCCCACGGTGAAGCGTTCCGCGTCGTAGTCCGGGGCCTGAGGTGTGGGGGGCAGGACGACGGCCCCGCCGCGCGGTAGCCCCACCCCCAGCTCACGCTTCATCGCGAAGTCGGCGATCAGCGCCTGCTCCGGTGTGGCCCGGTGCTCGATCACCCTGTGCTTGAGGCTCGGTGGCAGAAAGGCCGTGACCGGCCGCCGCCCCAGCGCGTCCGGCGTCATCGCCTCGTGCACCACGACGTGGATGAACCAGCTCTGCCGGGCGCAGTCCCGCAGCAGGCGCCGCAGCTCGCCATCGTCCTTGGGCAGGTAGTTGGTCGTCCGCAGACGCACGCCCGGCACCGTGTCGTGATCCCAGGCGACCCGGTCGCTGTCGGGCCAGAACACGGTAGCGGGGGAGGGCCAGCTCGCTTCCCAGGCCCGCTCCGCCTCGGCGGCCAGCACCCAGACGACCTCGCTGTCGTTGTCGGTGCGGCGGGACTCAGGCTCATAGGTGGTCAGTTGAGCGCGCACCGTGACGTTGCCGGTCACGCGCCAGCGTGCTTCGAACAGGCGGCGGGCCGAGGGGCCGGGGTCGGCGGACTCGTCCCGGGGGAACATATCGGTCGAGCGGGCCGCCTCGATGGGGTCGAGCTCGAGGAAGTCGTCGATCACTCTGGCCGTCTTGAGGGCGAGCAGGTTGCGTCGGACGTCAAGCTCGGCCTCGGGCCCGAGGTGACGCCCCCGTCCGAGCCATGCGCTACGGGGGACAGTGATCGATGAAGAGCTGCTCTTGGCCATGAAACCGTCCAGTGAGTGATCGGGGCTCGACCAGTATGGTCCGCGGCCCGAGCGCCGGAGTCCACCAGTCGCACCGGCCGGCGGGTCACGCTTCCTGGTGTGAGCTCTCACTGATTGCCCAGAGCCCGTCTTACGCCGTGTCTTAGGACTCCTGGCGGAATGACCTCGGAGCACCTGTCGCCGGTCGACGGCGCGTAGCGCGGCGGGAAACCGGGCGCACGTTCGGGGTGGTGTCAGGGAGCTCGTCCAGACCCTGTTTAGTGTGCGCCTTTCTCGACGGCCAACCGGATTACGCACCCGAGCCGGTCAACGAGAGCCATGCTCAGGAGTTGTGGATCGGCTCCGGGAGGGCATGCGGAGGGCGTACCTTCCCAAATGATCCGTAAGGTCTTCGAGTAGGCCCGCGTTGCAGCGCGGGTCGGGAAGGCACGCCCGTGCTCAGCGTAGTCACCGACGACACCTCCACCCGGTCCGGCTCACTGATCGACGAGATCGTCCGCGAAGGCGCCCGCCGAATGCTCGCCTCCGCACTGGAAGCGGAAGTCAACCAGTACATAGCCGAGTTGGCTGCCGAGACCGACGAGTACGGACGACGTCTCGTTGTCCGCAACGGCCACCACCGGCCCCGGACGGTGGTCACCGCGGCCGGGCAGCTGGTTATCGGCGACGGTGTCATGGGCCTGTGGCGGGCGCTCGCCGAGGTGTTTCCGGCAGCCAGGCCGCAAAGGTGCTGGGTTCGCAAAGCCCGCGACGTCGCGAACTGCCTGCCCAAGTCCGCGCAGCCCGGCGGGCTCGCCTTCTACGATTTCCCCGCCGAGCACTGGATTCACTTGCGGACCACCGACCCCATCGAGTCGGCCTTCTCCACGGTCAGGCTCCGCACCAACGTCACCCGCGGCGCGTGCGGCCCGGCGGCCGCCCTCGCGATGGTGTGCAAGCCGGTCGAGTCGGCTCAGGCGCGGTGGCGTGCGATCACCGGAGCTCACCTGGTGTCCCTGGTCCGCGCCCGTGCACGATTCGAGAACGGCGTCCTGGTCGAGCGCGAGGAGCAGGTCGCATGAACGTCCACGACATCCTGCAGAACCCGGACGAGCACGTCCGCTTCGCGGCCTACCTCGACACGCTGGGGCACGTCGCCGACACGAACGAGGTTGAGCTGGTCAGCCGCGTGCTCACTGATCCGGACCAGACGATGGCCCAGTCCGCTGTGCTGCGGCACCTGGACCGTCGAGCCGCCGGCCTCTGCCCCGGTCCCGCCTACGAGGGGTGGGCGCAGGCGATGACCCAGGCCACGATCGACCACCCCTTCCTGGCACAGCGCCTGCGGGAGTGGTCACTCTTCCGCGCCATCACGCTCAAGCTGCCCTGGCAGCCTGAGGACCTGCTCGCGTCGTCCAATTGGCTCCAGCTCAAGACCGCCGCTGGGACGAACACCGAGGCCATCGAGATCCTCGCCGAAGCCGGCCGCACCAAGCGGATCCGCAACACCGCCAGAATCGGCCTCGACCACCGCAGCGGAAGCTGAAGTCAGCTCGGCATCGCGTACCTGGAGCGGTGGCCCACCTTGCCGGGAAAGGTGCTGGTCGCCCCCAGACAGCATGTCGAGGACCTCGTCAGCGGCTCCACGGCAGACGTCTACACAAGCATGATGCTCGTCGTACGCGAGGTCGCCCCGGCCGTGGAAGCCGTTCTCGCCTCGGAGCGCGTCTACCTGCTGTCCGATGGCGCGAAGGAAGGCAACGCCCACGTGCACTGGCACATCGCGGCCTAGCCAGGGACCGACCACCGACGACGGTGAGTTCCCGGCGGATGCGGCGAGTGCTCTTGGCGGGCCCTGGCTCAAGTCCGGTCTGCTGTGACCGACTGGCATGGTCCGACAACGGCACCCTTTGCATGAGGAGGGGGAGGGGCGGCGCATGGGGGCTCCGTCCGACGGGCATCACGGCTGGGTGAAAACAACGGGGTACGGGCGGGGTTGGTTTTACGGGCGGCTGCCCCTCTGGTTACGGGTACTGGTCGTCCTCGCGGCCGGATGGGGAGTGTTCCTCTGCGGTCAGGAGGTTGCCGAAGGGTACGGCGAGACCATGGCGTACCGCGACGCGCCGGTCTGCGAGGTCGGCAACCAGAAGGGGAACGGGAGCGGCGGTGAGGCGTGCGTGCGGCGCGAGGCGGGCACGGTGCTCGACCGGCGGACGGGCGAGCACTGCACCTCCAACGGCACGAGCGGAGGCACGAGCGGGGGCGTCACGACGATCGGCGGAGGCGGCGGCATGGCCACCGCCGGCGGCAGCATGGGCGGTGTGGTGACCGGCGGGGTGTCCACCGGGGGTGGCGGGGGCGGTACGACGTGTACGACGTACTACGACGTCGAGGTGGAGTGGCCGGACCGCGCCGCCTGGTTGGCGGTCGGGTCGGAGACGTACGACGAGGTCAAGACGGGGGATCGCGCCGACGTCCGGCTGTGGCGGGGTGAGGTCGTGGGGCTGGAGGTGGGCGGCCGCACCCATGCCTACGCGCCCTCCTCGCAGAGCGGGGTCGGGTGGTGGCTCGCGCTGGGCTGCCTGATCCTGGCGGGCGGCGCGTGGGGGGTGGTGAGTGGACGACTCTCGGGCCTCCTCGCCTTCCCCAACTTCGGCTGGCCTTTCGTGGCTGCCGGGGTTGGATGGCTCGGTGCCATGGCACTGTTCGGCGGGCACATTGCGGTCTGGGCTTTCGCGATCGTGTGGACGGGGTTCGCGGTTTTCTGGATCGTGGGCGCCTGGCGGGACGGGTGACGGTCCCGGCGAGCTGGTTTTTCCGTTCCCTTAGGGAGCCGGTCCGCGGGAAGCCCTTGCTGCCTGCGACCTGCGCGTGTTTCCCGCTTCAGGGTCAGACCCAGGTGTAGTTTGCGTCGGTGACGGCGTCCAGGGCTGCGTTGGCCACGGCGGCGCGCGGGTCGGCGAGGGTGGCGAGGGCCGGGCCGATGGGCGGGAAGATCGGCAGCTCGGCCGTCCTTCGATAGTCGATCCACTCGATCACGCCGACCTCGTGGCTGCCGTCGGGCAGCTCGTCCAGCTCCTGTTCGGCGAGCGTCGCACGGACCTCGGGGCTGATGTGCAAGCGGTAGATCACATGGAGCTTGCGCGGGGACGGGGTGGGGCCGGGCCGGGTGACTCGCTGGTCGACGACCCACAGCAGCTCCCCACCCTCGGCCAGCGCGGTGTCCAGGCCGAGTTCCTCGGCGAGTTCACGGGCGAGGGCGGCGTCGAGGTCTTCGCCGTCCTCGACGTTGCCGCCGGGCGGGGTGTAGTGGGTGGAGTCGGCACGGTCGCGGCGGATGAGGGCGACGTCGTCGCCGCAGAACACCAGCGCCCCAGTCCGGATCTTGATCCGGGAGAACGGATTCATCCGACCAGCCTAGGGGTCGCGTCACCGACACCTCCTGCGGCTGACGAACCGATACACCCGCTCACAGGTCAGGCCGCCTGACCGGCCCCGCCAAGCTTCACCTGTTTGCCCGTGCGCGCCTCCGTGGGTGACGACGTCCCTGCTGCAACCTGGGCCTATTCGTGCCCTGAGGGGGAGACATGCCCGACGAGACCGACAGTGCCGCGGCGCGGTGGGCGGCCGACGCCGATCAGATCTCGAAGTCGTACGCGGCCATCGCCGCCGACGACCCTACTCTCGCCAACGACAAGAGCGACGTCGAGCGCAGACGTAAGCGTCTCAAGGCGCACGACCCCCGCAACGAGGCGCGCATCGGGGCGGATGACACTCTGTGGGTGTCATTCCTCAGCCGCGGCCTCGCCGTCTCGCGGGCGGTCGGGCGTGTGGTGCACAAGGAGCCCGGTCAGCCGGCTGTCCCCTACGGGTCCGGAGTGCTGGTCTCGCCCCGCCTGTTCATGACGAATCACCATGTCACGCCCAACGAGTTCCCCCCGTCGCAAGGCGCGGCGGAGTTCGACTACGAGCACAGCGACGACGGCACGGACAAGCCGTTCACAAGCGTCCCCTTCGACCGTCGGACGTTCTGGTTCACCGACGAAGAACTGGACTTCTCCCTTGTCGCCCTCAAGGACGTCGACGGTGTGCCGCCCGGCGAAAGACAGGGCTGGGTACGCCTCATCGGCCAAAAGGGCAAGGTCCTCAACGGCGAGGCGGTGAACGTCGTCCACCATCCCGACGGCGAGCGCAAGCGCGTGAGCATCCGTGAGAACCGCGTGGTGTCCCGGAAGGACGTCCAGTGGCTGCGCTACACGAGCGACACCCGTAAGGGCTCCTCGGGATCACCGGTGTTCAACGACCAATGGGAAATGGTCGCCCTGCACTGCCGGGGATTCGCGGCCATGAAGGGCGACAAATTCCTCACCCGTACCGGCGAGATCTGGACGCGGGACATGGGCGAGGAAGCCATCCACTACCTGGCCAACGAGGGTTTGAGAGTCAGCCGCATCGTCAAGCGCCTCAAAGAGGCGAGAGCCGATCTCGACCCCGACCTGCGTGCCCTCCTCGACGAGGCGCTCAAGAAGGACGACGGAGGCAACTCGTGACGCCGACCCTGCTGTTCGTGCACGGCCGCCGCCAGCACGGCCAAACTCCCGACAAACTGCAACGCAAGTGGTCGGCAGGACTGGCCGCCGGCCTCGTCCTGGACGGGCGGCCGCCCGCCGACCACATCCCGGTCGCCTTCCCGTTCTACGGCAACCTCTTGAAGCAGCTCGAGGACGAACTTGCCGTGAGCGACACGGACATCGACCTCGAAAGCCTACGCCGCGACCGGACCGACGGCGCCGACCCGTTCCACCCGGAACTCGGTACCAAGGTCGGCCGAGTCGAGCGGGAGCTCTTGCAGGACCTGGCGTCCGCGAGGAGCGACGAAGGCGCCACCCTCGTCCAGCGGGAGACGCAGGGCGAAGGCCTCCAGGACCTGCTCTCGTGGCGCGGCGCCCGCCGGGTCCTGCGCTGGTTCGCCGACAGCACCAGCGTGGACACAGAGATCATCGAACTGTTCCTGCGCGACGTCGCCGTCTACCTGACACACGGCCGCGCCCCGGTGCTGAAAGAGGTGCGCAAGTCCGTCCCGGAGACAGGACCGGTGGTCCTCGTATCGCACAGCCTCGGCTCCGTCGTCGCGCGAGACCTCCTCGCCGACGACGGCCTTCGTGCCCGGACGACGCTCTGGGTCACCGCGGGCTCGCCGCTGGGCCTGGACGCCGTCGTCAAAAACCTCCCGGCCGACGAGCGAAAGCATCCGGGCATCCCCTGGCTGACCACCTTCGACGTCAACGACGTCGTCGCCACGGGCCATCCCCTGACACCCCGCTGGGGACAGCCGCTCACGGAGATCGAGGTCGACAACAAGGAAGAGCCCCATGCCATCCAGCGCTACCTGGCCCACCCCCAGGTAGCCGGCGGCATCGCCGACGCGCTGGGACTGACCTGACACTCCCGGCAACTCCCGCCGAGACCAGCCCCAGTACCGAACATGAACGCCCCGCCCGTCGGCCCCAACGAGCCGGCGTGGCAGGGCGTTTCTGCGTTGTGAGGCAGCCCCGGCTACTTCTGAGCTCGTCCAGACCATGCGCCCGGTCAGTTACTGCCCCGCCAACCGACAGCTGCACGCACCGCAACGAGAAGGCGTCAGCCCCCGTCAAAGCCTCGGAAGGTCCCTGATCCATCAGCGGCGTCCGCGAACTCCGCAAAGTCCATGTTGGCGATGCTGAGGTTGGCCGAGATGTCACGAAACCACCGAGCGGGGACCCTGAACGTCCGCCCAGGCTCGTCCGCGAGGTCCACGGCCAGGAGCGGGTGACCCGGATCCTTCATCGTGGCTGCGTCCGCCAGAAACATGTAGACGATCTGCTCGTCTTCGTCCGCAGCAGCCTCTTCAGCCAGCAAGGCGTCGACCCCCACGCCGGCAAAGCGAAGCTCGCTGACATACGTGGCGTGGGAGTACTCGCCAGCCGAGTTGAGCGCGGCTCGAACCGCGTCCCAAGCCCCCTCGTCACCGAAGTCGGTACGCAGGACCAGCGAGGTCAGATCATCGGGCTGAGGCAGAGGCATCTCGTGATCCTCTCACCTGGCGCTGACACCGACCGCTCAGACCAGGCACCGCACCCACCCGCACGCGATCTAAGGAGTTCCTTAGGTTTCTCTTGAGTTCCGCTGAGCTCGGAGTGGTCTGCTCGCTGGTGGGCGTCGGCAGCAGCCGTGCACCCGCACAGCGAAAGAGAGGACGAGCATGCACATCAACGCCCGTTGGGTGGCCGCCGCGGCGGTGTTCGCCGCGGTGACCGGTTTGACGACCGGCTCGGTGGCCGCCTCCGCGGCCACGTCGAGCACGAGCAGCCCGGCGGCGAGTCAGAAGGACTCGGGGCCCAAGGAGGGCGAGGCAAGAGAGTGCGTCGCATCGAGCGGAATGTTGCCCGAGAAGCTCTCCGAGGAGCAGCGGGCGAAGCTCAAGGAGAGGCTCGGGGCGGCGGACAAGGAGCGGCCCAAGCTGCTCGAAGGCCTGCCTGACGAGCCTGGGCAGCAGGCCAGGAAGCTGCCACCGCAAGGACTGGGCGAGAAGCTCCGCAAGGCTGTCGAGGGCGAGAAGGAGGACCGGGCCCGGCTCAAGGAGAGGATCCGTGAGGGTGGGAAGGTCTGCCACGTCCGCGGCGACGCGAAGGACCCGGACGGCAAGCGGATCAGGATCACCGACGGCGCCGTGGTGAAGGCCCTCGCCGCGCAGCTCAAGGTCAGCGAGGACGACGCACGCAGGGCTCTCAAGGCCCTCGCTGAGCTCGGCGAGCGGCCGGGCGGGCTCGACGAGGACCGAAAGGAGGGGGCGGCCGTGGCCGAGGAGCTGGGCATCACGGCCGAGCAGCTGAAGGCCGCGCTGGAAGCCGTACGCAAGGAACTGGGCGGGCACAGCTCGGACGACTGACCCCTCAGGGCCGGCGCGTGGACGGAGTCCCGCGCCGGCCGTCCTTATCAGGTACTGATCCCGCTGCACGGAGACTGGCGCACATGCGTGTGATGGTGGTGGACGACGACGCGGCGGTGAGGCTGTCGCTGACCCGCGCCCTGACCCGGGACGGGTACGAGGTCTGCGAGGCCGCGGACGGGAACGGGGCTCTGGAGGTGTTCGCGGATGCCCGGCCGGACGCCCTCGTGCTCGACGTCCTGATGCCCGAGCCGAACGGCCTGGAGGTCTGTCGGCGCATCAGATCAGGGGGCGACCGCACCCCGATCCTCATGCTGACCGCGCGCGACCTGGTCGAGGACCGGGTGGCGGGACTGGACGCGGGGGCCGACGACTACCTCGTCAAGCCATTCGCCCTGGACGAGCTGCGGGCCAGGATCCGGGCCCTGCTGCGGCGCAGCGGCGCGGGGCACGAGGAGGTGATCCGTTTCGCCGACCTCGAATTCGACATGTCCGCGTGCCGGGTGCGACGCGACCGGAGAGTCCTGGAGCTGACTCGGACCGAGTACGCGCTGCTGGAGCTGTTCGTACGCAACCCGCGCCGGGTGCTGAGCAGGTCGCTGATCTTCGACGCGGTCTGGGGATACGACTTCGGTCCGTCGTCCAACGCCCTGTGGGTCTACATCAGTTGTCTGCGCACGAAGCTGGAGGCCGGAGGTGAGCCCCGGCTGATCCAGACGGTCCGCGGCCTCGGCTACGTACTGCGGGAGGAGCCGTGACCCTGGGCAACCGGTTGGCCCTGGCGGGTGGTGTCGTGGTCTGCGCGGCGTTGGCGGTCGCGTCGCTGATCCTCTATCCGCTGCTCGGCCGGGACCTGCACGACCAGCGCGACGGGGTCCTGGTCGCCGCGGCGGACAGGGACGCAAGCGCGTTGCTCGACGCGATGGCGCGCAAGATCAAGATGGCTGAGGGTGAGGCAGACGGCACCGGGACCGGCCCGGGGGACGCGCCGTTCACGACCGACGGGGACGAGGTACGCAAGGGTGACGCCGCGAAGCGGGAACCCGCGCCGGTGAAGCGGGACCCCACCCTGAAAGGCGCCCAGGGTGAACGGAAACTGCGGGTCGACGAACTGCTGCCGGGCAAGCCGGTGAAGGTCGGCTCGACACTGATGCAGTTCGTTCCCCGCACCGCCGGACCGGGCCCCACCAGGGGCTTCATCGCCGTCACCGAGCGGGACATGCTGGTCGGCCTGGGTAAGTCCCGGCCGTACTTCCAGGACGCCGAGTACGCGGGGCAGCGGTACCGCGTCTACACGACGTCGCTGGCGCCGGCGAACGGGATCCTGGTGCGAACCGCCGTGCCGAACGCGGAGACCGACGAGACCCTGGGCGAGCTGAAGGCGCTGCTCATCGGGATCACCCTGGGCGGCACCGTGCTCGCCGCAGCAGGGGCGAGGCTCGCGGCCGGGCGCGTGCTGCGCCCCGTACGGCGGCTCACCGACACCGTCGAGCACGTGACGCAGACCCGAGACCTGACTGCCCGGGTCGACGTCGGGGGGCGGGACGAGATCGCCCGTCTCGCGCGGTCCTTCACCGCGATGATGGCCGCCGTCGACGAGTCGGTGCAGGCCCAGCGGCGGCTGGTCGCCGACGCCTCCCACGAACTGCGTACGCCGCTGACGAGCCTGACCACGAACCTCGAACTGCTCGACGAGGCACGGGGGGTGGCCGACCCACAGGCTCCGGCGCTCGTCCGCGAGGCGCGCACCCAGGCCGAAGAGCTGAAGCTGCTCGTCAACGACCTGGTGGACCTGGGCCGCTACGGGCACGCCCCCGCGCACACCGAGGACACCCGGCTCGACCTCCTGGCCGAACATGTCGCCGCCCGCGCCGCGGCCCGCTCGCCCCGCGTCACGTTGCGCACGGAGCTGACCGAGTGCCTCGTGCACGCAGACCCGGACGCCCTGGAGCGGGCCATCGGCAACCTGGTGGACAACGCCGTCAAGTGGAGCCCGGAGGGCGGCGAGATCCTGGTCCGCGTCGAGGCCTGCGGAACCGTGACCGTCACAGACCAGGGCCCGGGCATCCCGGAGGACGACCTCCCGTACGTCTTCGACCGCTTCTACCGCTCCCCGACAGCCCTCTCGCTCCCCGGCTCGGGCCTCGGCCTCGCCATCGTGCGCCAAGTCGCCGACACCCACGACGGCACGGTGGCGGCCGAACCGCTGGAACGGGGCCTACGCATGCGACTCTCCCTCCCGGCCCTTCCCTGAGCTCCGCTCCTTCCCGCCCCGGCTCTGACCTGAGCCGTCGGCGGGGGACAGGCCCTGCGGCCTCGGCGGCGCCTGATCGACGGCATACGGTTCCGGGCCCGGACGGGCGGTCACGGTCCTGATGATCAGCCGGTGAACACACCACACGCCTACCGACGGACCCTGCGCCGCGCCGCGGCCGCTGCCCTCCTCGCTGCCGTCCTGGCCCTCGCCACTGGCTGCGCGGACGAGCCGCCCGCCGGGCACGGGGAACGGCTGGCCGACCTCAGTGCGACAGAACGGTCCGTGGTCCTCGCCGGCGAGGCGCATGTGCGGCCTGGAGCGCGGCAACGGTGACGTCGAGACGGGCTGAGGGGAGGTTTCGGACAGATACTGATGGGCGCCTCCCATCACGGTGTCGTGATGTGTACCGCGAAACGGAACTCCGCGCGGGCCGTGGACGCCCCCGTCGAGCGCAGGCGCAGGCGGTACGCCCTGTCGGGGGCGCCGTCGTGTGTGGTGGTGTCGAGGCGGTCGACGGTAGGTTCCCACGATTCGGTCGCGAAGCGCAGGGTCACGGTGGCCCGGTGTCCGGACCAGACCGCGGATCCGGGCCCGTATGCGGGGGCCAGACGGCTCATGAAGACCTCTTCCACCTCGTCGGCACCGTCGAACGTGTCGGTGAGGGTGAGCGTCGCATCGTCACGCCAGTCAAAGCTGCGGCGGACGCCGGCGGCCGGATAGGCAGGGGACAGATCGAGGGCGAGGTGGCAGCCGTCGGCGTCCGCACGGCGGTGCAGGATGGTGGCCATGACCTGGGGGCCCTCCCGCTGTGGCGCACCGTTCACGACCGGCACGGAGTGCGCCCGGGACGAAGGGTGCAGGAAGTCGGTGTAGCGAGCGGGGCCGAAGTAGCCGTCGCGGTACTCTCCCGCGCCCAGATCGGCCAGCAACTGCTCGCCGCCGGCGTACAGGATGAAATGGCCGAGGTCGTTGTGGTTGTGCGGTTCGGCGTTGTGGCCACCCTTCGCCGCGAAGACCACCTGCACGCCGTTCACCGCTCGGCGGTCCACCAGCCAGCCCAGGTCGGATTGGAACGAGGTGCCGCGAGGCGGGGTGGAGTCGTACACCGTTGGGTCGGTCCAGGCCAGCGTCCGGGACAGGTGCGCCCAGCGGTAACAGGGGTCGGCGTCGAAGGCCGGGGTCGTCGCCAGGGGAGGCGGGGGCGCCGCGCACCGGTCACGTAGGCGGGTGAGAAGGCCCGGTGCGACGGGTGCTGTCTCATCGCTGTCCGAGAAGTTGACGAACCGGCCCACGTCGACGGCCGCGCGGGCGGGGAAAGCGGCTGCCGCCACTGCCTTGGGCACCTCGAGGAACAGATCGATGTCCGTGCGCTCGCGCAGCGCCTCGGCGAAGTAGGTGAAGTAGCCGAAGCCGTACGTCCAGTAGGCCACGCCCTCCGCGCAGCCCCCCTCGGGGCCCAGCCCGTCGAGGTAGGAGCGCAGCGCCGCCAGGGTGCGATGCAGGGCCTCTGCGAGCCGTGCGGGATCGGATTCGAGGGCGAGGGCCGCCATTCCCGCGGCTCCGCCGCACACGGCCGACCAGTTCGTGGTGTACGACTCCCACGGCCACGGTCGGGGATCGGTGAACAAGGGGTCCAGCACCCTGTACCGGACGTCGGCCCTGACCCGGTCCACCACGGGTGGCGGCAGTCGGTCGTCCAGCAGTGTGACGATCTCGGCCAGGGTGTGCGCGGTCTCGCAGGAGAAGAGATCCACACACCTGTCGAGGTCCCGGCCCGAAGCCCGCGCTTGGTGGTCATGGGCAGGCAGGGCCCAGGAGTACTCGTCGCAGACCGACCAGAGCATGTCGGCGAGAGCGTCGACGACGGGCTCGTCGTCGCACGTCACGGCAGCCAGGCCGAACGCCGCCAGACGTCTCCGCCGGGCGAAGTACGGCCGGTCGTAGCGGAGTCGGTCACCGGTTTCCTCGCTCCGGCGGCGCGACGACCAAAGCGGCTGCGGCTGCGGGCCTTCCTTGACAGCACGAGCCGCCTCTCTGCGTACGGCCGCGAGAAGGGCACGGTGGTGAGGTTCCCCGGCACCGGCCCGAAGCGCCGCCGGGGAGAGGGCGGGCAAGGCGGGACGGCCCATCAGCCGCTCGTACAGTTCCCCGACCGGGTGGTCACGCATGGAGATGCCTCCTCAGGATCGCACTCGCGCTGGGGGCCGCGGACCCCGAGATCGTGGGTGTCAGCGTGCCCCTGGATGGTGGCGACGGGCGGGGCGCTGTTGCGCTGCACCAGCCAGTGGGCCGAGGGTCGGCATGCACTGCCCAGGCCCAGGGGGCCTGGCGGCGCCGGTGGGCGATGACCCTCTGTAGGCGCACGGGGTTCGGGTTCAGGCGAGTGTCACGGTGATCTTGTGGGTAGCGCCGTTCCTCGCGCTTGTGTCGATGCGTAGGCGGAGTGTGGAGCCGGTGGCGAGCACCGTGACCGTGGCGTCCTTGGACAGGACGGTGGAGACGGGCCGGTTCCAGGTGATGTCGAGGCTCGTGGAGCCTTGGGTCGGGTTCGCGACGCAGAGGGTGCCGGTGGTGCCGGTCTCACGGGTCAGCACGGAGGCGGGCCCGTCGGCGGTGAGTTTGTCGACGGTGCCCGTTCCGTAGAAGTTGACCGCGGCGTAGCCGAGCGAGGGCACCTTGACGGCCTGGTGGTTTCCGGAGTTGGCGAGGATGGTGAGCCAGCCGCTGTCGGCTGCGCGGGCGGCGGTGGCGGCGGTGTCGGCGCCCGGCATGAGGATGTAGGAGTAGTGGGCGCCGCTCGGGTCGGTGCCGTGGTCGAACCACAGGGTCAGATACCGGCGGGTGATGGCGGTGGTGGAACCGCCGCCGTTGATGTCGCTCCACCTGCCGATGCGCTCCTGGCGCAGGGCCTTGACGGCGGCGCCGCCGGAGAAGACGTAACCGCCCATGCCTCCGAGGGTGGCCCACCTGGCTCCGTTCAACGTTGCGGACCAGCCGGTGGTGGCCGGCTGGGCGGTGCCGTCGACGGTGAG
The DNA here is from genome assembly GCF_042902595.1 of Streptomyces sp. NPDC012508. Lineage (NCBI taxonomy): Bacteria > Bacillati > Actinomycetota > Actinomycetes > Kitasatosporales > Streptomycetaceae > Streptomyces > Streptomyces sp. NPDC012508. Next base: position 215,471 of record NZ_JBIBEO010000002.1, on the reverse strand, counting down.
GGCATGGGTTCCGGTGGCGCCGAGGTTGCGGTTCTCCACGATGGATTCGACGCTCGTGCCGTCGGTGCAGGCGATCCCGGCGCCGAGGCAGACGATCGCGTCGTCCAGGAAGAACCACGACTTGCGCCCGGAGAGCGTGGACTGCAGCCCGCGCACGTCCATGCCTGCGACGGCGAAGGTGCCGTCACTGGTGCCGCCCGCCCACGACGACGTGGGCCGGGGTCCCCCGAAGTCACCTCCGGCGCCATCCGCGAGAGCCTTCCTGGAGACGGTGGTGCCGGGCAGCCGGTACGGGTCGACGGTCGGCCAGAACGCGTCGGAGAACTGCCCGAGCGTCGTCGACTTCCACCAGTGGAGCAGGCCGGAGTTGGTGTGCCAGCCCCTCTTGTTCTCCTGGTTGCCGAACTCGTAGAAGGCGGTGCGTGCCGAACACAGGGAAAGGGTGGCGGCCCACGTGGCGCGACGGTGAGTGGCCCGGTCCATCGAGGCGAAGACCCGGTGGCCGGTCGGCTCGGGGACGGCCGTGACCGATGTGTCCTCCCGAACCGCCTTCAGCCGGGACAGGGACGCGGCGTCGAGGGAAGGGTTGCTCTCCAGCGTGAGGAAGTAGTCTCGCTGCAGCCAGCCCTTGACCAGGCCTTTCCAGCGGGCCTGCTCGGCGGCGCTCGCCCCCGCGCCCAGCATGAGGATCGCCGCCATGATGCCGTGGCCGCGTGAGTGGTCGCTGCTCGGGAAACCGGTGGTGCCGGCGGCGGGCAGGCCCCGGCTGATCGCGCGGCCCATGACGTTGTCCATGAAGACACCGTTGTAGATGAAGGGTGCGAAGGAGTCTTCGACGGCGTCGAGCATCAGCTGTTTGTCGGGGACGGTCACGTCCCAGGCGGAATCCTTGAGCAGGGCGAAGATCCAGGCCAGGCCGCTGATCAGTACGGCACCGTAGGAACCGGTGTAGGGGATGCGGGTGTGCTGGATGAACGAGCCGTCGGCGTAGAAACCGTCCCCTGAGGTGACGTACGGGAAGACCGGGAAGAGCCCGTCCCGGGCCTTGACGATCCTGCCGGCATTCTTGCCGAGCACTCCGCGCAGGGCGACGTTCCGGCAGAAGTCGACCCGGTTGGCTCCCGTGCTGTGGCCGGAATAGTTCGCGAACTCCGAGTCGGGGATGAAGTGGTCGACGGCGGCGCAGTAGTCGGATGTCTGTGAGGCCGACAGACGGTCGTACATCAGCACACACGTGTCGAGCATCGACTGCGGGGCACCGATCTCCGCGTGCCACCACCAACTGCTGGACGGCAGGGTGAAGGAAGCGTTGTAGACGTGGTCGTGCACGTGCTCCAGACCGGCGACGATGTCGTCGGCCAGCGCACTGTCCCCGGTCAGCCCGGTGCCAGGCTGGGCCCAGGCGAGGGCCATCGTCCGGAGTCTGTTGTACGTGCCACTGAGCGACTCCGCCGAGGTGTAGAGCAGATCCGGCCACAGCGAAGCGGGAGAAGGCGCCGTCGAGGCGCGCCAACCGGCTGCCTGGACACCCAGCTCCGTGAGGCGTGAGGTGTAGAGCGGATCAGACGGGTCGATGCCGGTGCCGAGGAGGAGGCCGCGCCACCTCAGGCGCAGGCTGTCGTATTCGTCCGCTACGGCGAAGGCGGGGCCGGCCGGGGCGACGGCCCCGGCAACCGCAGCGCCCACGGCGGTGCTCAGGAAACCGCGACGGGACCAGGACGACATCGTCATGGTTGGCTCCTCAAGAAGGGCGGAGGTGATCGGGCAGGGGAAGGTCGATCACGCGCACGGCAGCGGACGGGTCCGGTGTCGGCTTTGCACTCAGATCTCGGGGCCTCGGGGCCGGTTGACGCAACGTTCGGTCCGCGAGCGCAGTCTTGGCGATCGAAGTGATCGAAGTCAATATGGTCTGCACGCTGAATGAAAGAACGATCGAATTGATCGAAACGTAGACGACGAGACATCTGCGTCCGATCGCCCTCACGTCGAGCGTGGTCACCGCTTCGAGCGCGACGCCTGCACCGCACCGTGGAAGGTCACGTGACTGATGGCGAGGGGCCGAACATGCTGGTCGTGCAGGTGTCGGCGTACGGTCGGTTCGGCTGAGGCGGCGGCACGGAGCGGCGGATCGTTCCCAACACCGTGCGAGCATCGATCGATCGTTGTGATCGACAGATCGAATTATCGATCTCCTCTTGACTGTGATCGCTTCGGTGGCCAGTATTCGATGCGTCGCACCGGGCCGGTCATGGACCATCCGGGCGGCGTCGTCGCAAGCCGCCCGGGACAGGCGGATACACGCGTTCCACCGGAGCCGAACACGAGTGTGCCGTGCGCCGCTCGAAGCGCGTCCGAACCCGCCCAGACCTCCCGTAGGGGAGAGGTGTGCGCATCGGCCGACGCGTGGACCCCGGAGGCATGGAGAGGGGAGCTGCATGTCCGTGACGATCAAGGACCGGGAGGCGCGCCGGCAGGCGCCCGCCGGCCCTCCGAAGGGGGCGGCTGCCCCGGCCCGCGGCCGGTTCGCCCGCCTGCGCAGAGACCGCGCCCTTCTCCTGTTCATGGTTCCGGGCGTGCTGTACTTCCTGGTCTTCCACTACGGGGCGATGTTCGGAAACGTCATCGCGTTCAAGGAGTACGTGCCGTTCCTCGGCGTCAACGGCAGCCCCTGGGTGGGCTTCGCGAACTTCCAGGCGCTGTTCAGTGAGGGAGCCTTCTGGGCGGCGGCCCTCAACACCCTGTCGCTGTCGATCCTGCAGATCGTCTTCTTCTTCCCGCTGCCGCTCGCCCTCGCCATGCTGCTCCACAGCGTCAGCCGCGGTGGTGTCCGTAAGTTCGTCCAAAGTGTCGTCTACCTGCCCCACTTCATCTCGTGGGTGATCGTGGTCGCGCTGTTCACCCAAGTCATCGGCGGGGACGGGCTCCTCAACGGGCTGCTCGGGGAGGACGACGGCGACCATCTGATCGACGTCTTCGGCAACCCCACGGCCTTCCAGCCGCTCATGGTCGTCGAGCTGATCTGGAAGGACTGCGGCTGGGGCACGATCATCTTCCTCGCCGCCCTGCACAACGTGGACGAGTCGCTGTACGAGGCAGCCGCCATCGACGGAGCCGGCCCCTGGCGCCGCTTCTGGCACGTGACGCTTCCGGCCATCCGCCCGATCGTCGTCCTGCTGCTGATCCTGCGCCTCGGCGAGATCCTGAACGTCGGCTTCGAACAGATCCTCTTGCAGCGCGACGTCTTCGGACCCGAGACGGCAGAGGTCATCGACACCTTCGTCTACTACCACGCGGTCACGGACGGCATGTGGGGAGTCGCGGCCGCCGCCGCCCTCTTCAAGGGCGTGATCGCCGCCGTCCTCGTCTTCGCCGCGAACAAGATCGCCCACCGCATGGGTGAGCAGGGGGTGTACCGATGAGCCCGGACCTCGACGAGCGGACGGCTGCGCGGCGGACGAGTCGGAGCTCCCAGCGCCCGGCCTGGATGGAGAAACCCCGGCCGGTCACCCGGATCGCCAAGAGCCTGGCCCTGGCGCTGACCGTGGCCATGGTCCTGGTCCCCTTCTGGACGGTGCTCGCCACCAGCTTCGCCCCCGACCGCCAGATCGTGGACAACGGCGGCTGGGCGTTCTGGCCGGACGAGTGGACCCTGAGGGCGTACGGCAAGGTCTTCGCCAACGAGAACACCACCCACGCCATGCTCGTCTCGGCCGGTGTCGCGATCGTCGGCACGGCGCTCAGCCTGGCCTGCACCGTCTTCCTCGCCTATGCACTGGCCCGGCCCGGTGTCGTCGGCGGCAGACCGGTCATGCTGCTCATCCTCTTCACGTTCCTCTTCCCGCCCGGCATCATTCCGAGCTTCCTCGTCGTCCATGAACTCGGACTGCGCAACACCTACTGGGCACTCGTCCTGCCCGTGCTCGTCAACGCGTTCAACCTCGTGGTCGTTCGCGGCTTCTTCCAGGGAATTCCCGAGGAACTGTACGAGGCCGCCCGGCTCGACGGAGCGGGCGAGATCCGCACGCTCTTCCAGATCGTGCTGCCGCTCTCCAAGGCGGTCGTCGCCGTGGTCGGCCTCTTCTACGCCGTCGGCTATTGGAACGACTTCTTCCGGGGCGTGATCTACCTCGACGACAGCTCCATGTGGCCCCTGCAGACGGTGATGCGCGGTTACGTGACCCAGGGGCAGGGTCTGTCCGACTCCCAGGCCGTCGACGAGACCCTCGTCCAGGCGCCCCAGACGATCAAGATGGCCATCGTCATGGTGGCCACCGTGCCGATCCTCTGCGTCTACCCCTTCATCCAGCGCTACTTCGCGAAGGGCGTCCTCACCGGCGCCATCAAGAGCTGAGCCGGCCCCAGCTCCGCACCGCACGCAACGTCCTGCCCCGCATCGGGGCCTTCACCGAGGGACCTTTCACATGAGCACTGGCGTATCGCGCAGAAGAGTTCTTCAGACGATCGGCATCGGCACCGCCCTGGCCGCCACCGGCTTCTCCGTGTCGGCCTGTTCCACGCCCGGCGGCTCCGCCAAGGACGCCGGCAACAGCGGCAAGGACCTGGCACCGTTCCCCGCCTACGTTCCGTTCGCCGGCCCGAAGCCCGACCTCCCCGGCACCGAGCAAGGCGTCCAGCCCGCCTATCTGAGCTATCCGTCGGACCTGACCGAGTCGGTCCAGGAGAAGCCCGGCGACGGCAAGAAGATCACTGCATGGTTCCTGTCCTGGAGTTCCACGCCGGTGCCTCGAGGAAAGAACCAGTTCTGGCGGGCGGTCGAGGCGGCGCTCGGCGTCGAGCTGGAGCTCACGGTCGTGCCCGCGATGGAGTACGAGACCAAGCTGGCCACCCTGATGGCCAGCGGAGAGATGCCCGACATCCTGCAGATCATCGCCGCCCCCAACGAGGCGCAGTTCGTCCTCAACACGTGCGCCGACCTCACCGAGCACCTCTCGGGCGACGCCGTCAGGAAGTACCCGAACCTGGCCAACATACCGCCGTACGCATGGAAGGCCGCCGGCCGTTTCGGCGGCAGGCTCTACGGCGTTCCGGTGGAGCGCCCTCTGATCGGGCAGGGACTGATCGCCAACCGGGAGAAGTTCAAGGAGGCGGGCATCTGGGTGCCCGAGGTCGGCGGCCTCGACGTCGACGCCTTCACCAAGGGATTGAAGCAGCTCAGCGTCAAGGGCAAATACGCTCTGGGAGCCTCGCAGATCGGGGCATTCGGCTTCAACTCCTACATTGCCAATTACGGTTCGCCCAACATCTGGTCGGTGAAGGACGGTGCCTTCGTCAACTACATCGAGACCGACGAGTTCAAGGCCGGTCTGGAGCAGATGGTCAAGTGGCAGAAGGACGGCGTCTTCCGGCGTGACGCTCTGAGCGTGGACGGCGGAGCGTACAGCCTGGAGTTCTTCAACGGCACCACCTACGCGCAGTCCAACGCCTTCGGCGGCTACAAGACGGCGGTGCTCGCCGTCAAGGACGGCTTCACGGTCGACATGGCCCGCCCCTTCAAGCCGGCCAACGGCGCGTCCCCCAAGCACTGGCTGGGCTCCGGGATCTACGGCTACACCGTGCTCAAGAAGGCGCCCAAGGAGCGCATCGAACTGCTGCTACGAGTGATGAACTACCTGGCCGCGCCGTTCGGAACCAAGGAGTACGAACTCGTCAACCACGGAGTGGAGGGCACCCACTTCACCCGAGGAAAGGACGGAGGACCCGTCGTCACCAAGCTTGCCGCGGAGGGCGGTGACGGCCCGGCCAACCTCCCGCTCACCTTCATCGCGGGTCCGCCGCAGGTGCTCTACCTGGCCGACCAGCCAGAGGCGACGAAGCGCTACCACGCCTACCAGCAGGAGATGATTCCGCTCGGCGTCCCGAGCGCGCACTACGGACTGCGCTCCAACCACTGGGCCAACAGCGAGCGCGGCCTGATCAAGCAGCGTGAGGACGCGATCAACGCCGTCGTCACCGGAAAGCGCAGCCTCTCCGAGTGGGAGGCCGTGGTGAAGGACTTCCGGGCGAAGGGGGGCGCGAAGGCGGCCGAGTCCCTCGCGAAGGAGTACGCGGCGGCCGGCGCATGACACCGGCGACGGCCTGATGGCCGGCATCAAGACCTGAGCGCGCCCCTCTCACGAGCGCGCGCTGAGCAGTCCCCGTCCCATGGCTCCTCAGGAGGAAGTTGTGCAACGAAGAGTGGCCCCGCTCGCACGAACCGGCCTCGTGGTGGGCACGGCGCTGAGCATGACGCTCGGCAGCATGGCGGTGCTGGCCCCCGCGACCGCCGCAGTCGCGTCCCCAGGCGTCGTCACCATGGCGGGCGCCCGGCCCGCCATGGCGAGCACGCAGACCGGCAGCGACAGACGCCACGCCGGTACGACGTACTTCATCGCCTGCGGCTCAGGCTCCGACAGCGCCTCCGGAACGTCACCGGGCTCCGCCTGGGACTCGCTGGAGAAGGCGAGTGCCGTCACGTACGGACCCGGCGACCGGATCCTGTTCCGGCGCGGCAGCACCTGCGACGGCGTGTTCGCCCCGACCGGGTCCGGCGCCCAGGGCGCACCCGTCAGGGTCGACGCGTACGGGAAGGGCGCGAAGCCCCGAATCCAGGGCAACGGTGCCCGTGCCGCAGTCCTGCTGGAGAACGTCGAGCAATGGGAGCTGCGCAACCTCGACGTCTCCAACAAGGGCGCCGCACCAGGGCCTGCGGAGCGCCGCGCGGGCATCCTCTTCCGTCTCACGGACTTCGGCACGGGGAAGCACTACGTCGTCGACGACGTGGACGTGCACGACGTCAACGGTTCCGACCACAAGGACCCGGATCCGTCGGGCGGCATCCTCTTCGTCGTGCGCGGTACGGCGACCCCGACCCGCTTCGACGGGATAGCGGTGACCGACTCGACCGTCCAGCACGTGGACCGAACCGGTATCTCGACCGCGTCCAGCTGGGGCAGGCGTCCCGAACACCCCCACAGCGGCGCGCCCGGGTGGGCGCCCAACACCGGCATCACCATCCGCAACAACAAGGTGATCGATGTCGGGGGCGACGGCATCGTGCTTCAGCACGGCCACCACGCGCTCGTCGAGCACAACCACGTCGACGGGTTCAACATGCGCTCCGCCGGCTACAACGTCGGAATCTGGGCGTGGAACTTCGACGACGCGGTGTACCAGTACAACGAGGTCACCGGCGGCCACGGGACTCTCGACTCGCAGGCCTTCGACTTCGACGGCGGGAACAACCGGAACGTCTACCAGTACAACTACAGCCACGACAACGAGGGCGGCTTCCTGCTCGTCTGCAACGCCACCGGGATGACGTCGGCCGACAACGTCTTCCGCTACAACGTGAGCATCGGCGACCGCAACACGTGGAGCCCGCCGTACGGGGTGATCTCCGTGGTCTGTCCGGCCGCCACGACCAACACGCAGGTCTACAACAACACCGTGGTCACCGACCAGGCGGGCACGGCCATGGTGAGCGACAACGGCAAGGGCGGGGTCACCTTCCGTAACAACATCTTCGTCAGCACCGCCGAGGGCGGTTCCCCGATTGTCGACGCGCTGAACACGTACGACCACAACCTTTACGTGGGTGTGGGCGCCGTGCCGGCGGGCGACGCCCACGCGGTCACGGCGGCCCCGGAGTTCCTCGAAGCCACCCCGGACAGCCCGAGCGACCTGCGGTTGCGCCCCGGCTCCCCGGCCCTGAGCGCGGGCACGCCGATCGAGAACCCGGGCAGGCACGACTACTTCGGCAACCGCCTGTACGGCACGACCGACATCGGCGCACACCAACGCCCTGGCCGGAGATAGCCGTCCACGGACGGGCCGGGCGGGCGCGTGCCGCCCGGCCACCCCGTCCGGCTCGCCGACAGCCCAGGGCGACGGTCCCGGCCGGGGGCCAGGCCTCGGCGCTACGGCGCTCGCGAGCCTCAGATCATCGCCAACAACCGCCGCCAACAGGGCGTTCGGTCGCTACGTCGCGGCCACACGGCCGTCAACTCACGGGCTCGGGGCCGTTCGGCGGGGTCACGCCAGTGCCCCAGCGTCCGTACTCATCCGGGAACGCCACGGGCGGACACCTCGGCCAGAGTCACCTTCGCATCCACCGTCTCCAATGGAGGTTCCGGCGCAACGGATACGCGACACCGCGATGTGCTCACACCTCTCAGGAAGGTAGAGAACCTTGGAGAGAAAAGGCCAGAAGGCGCAATCGTCCGACCACGGTGTCCCGCGGCGCGACCTGCTGGCCGGCGGTGCCGCGCTAGCGGGGGCCGCGTTGCTCGGCGCGGCGGGCCGGGCGAACGCCGTCACCTACGAAACCGTGCTGATCGGTAGCTTCGCCAGCACCGCAGCCCTGGAAGCGAACTGGAACTACCTCTACCCGTGGGGCTCGGACCACAACGGCACAGCCCGCATGTACAAGGATCGCGTCTCCATCTCCGGCGGAGTCCTCACCCTCACGGCGAGCCGGCTCTCCAGCCCCGAGGGGACCAGCTCCCATCCGCCGAACCTACCGATCAACTACCACTCCGGCGCCATCCACGCCAAGCATCAGATCACCGTGAACAGCACCTACCCCCACTACGAGGTCGGCGGCAACTCCCAGGCACCAACCTCCACCGGTTGCTGGCCTGCCTTCTGGCTGACCGGCGTCCAGTGGCCGCCCGAGGCAGACACCTGGATGGCGTCCGCTACGCCACCCACACCGCCCCCAGCTGGGTCGGCAGGCCGATGTGGCTCATCACTCAACCTGCAGATGGAAGCCGTCTCCGGGACACCAGGCCCGAGCAGCGCCGCCTACCGTGCCAACGGCGTATGGATCGGGCGCATAGCCCGCAATGGCTCAAGTCCCCCAGAACCGGGTCCCCGTCCACAGCGTGGGCGGGAAGCCCGGAGCCGGGCTGTGCGACTCCCTGTCGTATCCAGCCCCTAGGCTGTCGAGGGATTCGATCAAGGAGCAGGGCAGTGCGAATAGAGCGCCACCAGGTGGGCGGAGCGGCTGTGTCGGCAGCGCGCGAGGACTTCACGAACCGCATCGGGGGCCGGGTTCGGTCCATGTCGAGAGCCGGCCGGATGGCCACCTACGAGTGGCAGTCGATCACCGACGATTTCCTCGACTACCTGGGCGCCCTCTCGGTCGAAACTCCTGACCTCAACACGGCGGAGGCCAAGGCCGCCCTCAAGGACGCCTCCGAAGCCGCGGCCGGCGCCGTCGCCTACGCGGCGTATCACCCGCACTGCAGCTTCCAGGTCTTCCTGGAGTACGTGAACTTCGGCATGAGCTACGACCCGGGTGAGGATGCCCCCGCGGAGAGCGTCACGCCCGGAGAGTGGATCGACGCGCTCTGCTTGTCGGTCCTCCGGGACAAGGCCAAGTGGCACGGTGAGGCCTTCCACTTCGCCCGGCAGAAGTTCGCGGAGAAGGCGCAGGGAACGCCCGCCGGCGAGCTCGCGACGGGACTGACGGCCGTGGTCCTGAACGACACCGGCGACGACGAGGAATACCCGCCGAGCGCTCAGGCCAAGGTCTCCGCCGTCGACGCGGCCCTGGACAGGATCCGTACCCGCGCCGAGGAGACCGGCGAGCCTCTCCTGGACCGGCCGGACAGTGCGGCACTGCGCACGCTGCGCGCCCTGGCTGCCGAGAATCGGGAGGTCTTCGATGCCGCGCTGGCCGACCTGCTGGCCAGGCACAGCACCCTGCACGGCCCCTCGGCCTCCCCGAGCAGTCTTCTGCCGCTCGTTCCCATAGCCCTTGCCGCGCTCGCGTACCGGACCCTGGGGTGGGCGCCTGCCGTCAGCTCCGACTATCTCCCGCACGCGCTGATCACCGGCTTCGAAACCCGAGGCCCGAGGGTCGCGGGGTTCGGCCGCGACCGACGGCCGGACGCGGTCGCCGCGCTCGCCGCGGGCCCGCTGGTGGTGGAGCGGCCCGCCTGTGAGCGCGATGGGATGCAGCGGATCGAGGCCATGTACAAGGAGCACATGCGGGAGGCCTTCGCCTCCGTCGACGGAGAGCCCCTCGCTGTCTGGCGCCTCGGCTGGGTCATGGAAGATCAGGAACGTCTCTTCCAGTGGCGGGCAGGAGAGTCTGGCGAGGTCACGGACGCCCAGCTCGCGAATCTTCGGCTGGCGTCCCAGATGGGGGCTGCCCTGTTCCGCATCGCCCTGGCGGAGCCGGGCGCCGAGGTCGAGGTGACCATCGACGGCCGCAACCTGCGTTACCCGGCCGAGCGGAACGAGGAAGCCGGCGCCCACAACTGGCAGAAGGCCACTGCCTTCGCCTTGATCACCGGGACACGGGAGGACCTCGTCCCCCTGGTTCTCACCGGCCCTGCCTTCGCCCGCCCGGACGGCTCCGCCTTCAGCGCGTACCGCGAAGCCCTTCACGCCTATCTGAAGGGCACCGACCCCGAACAGGCCGCACAGCGTGCGCTGCAGCAGGTGGAGAAGGCCAAGGACTGGGGCTTCGCCGTGCCGCCGGCCGTGCTGTTGTCGCAACTCGTGGAAGGCGATGAGGAGAGCTTCAACCTGGCCCTGGCCGACGCGCTCGAAGCCCACCGCGACTACTACCAGGTTGCCGACCGTGCCGACGATCCGGACGCGTCCGTCAACCTCGACATCCTCGCCCTGGCCTGCCACGCCCGCCGCCGGGGCTGGGACATCCGTGTCGTTTCCCCCTACCTTCCGCAAGGTCTGCTGCGGGCCGCCGCGCCCTTCTAGCGGCGGAGTCGGCTGGCGCGCCGCCCCATGCCAACTGCTGATCGCCGCCGGCGAGCACCGACCCGGGTATCTCAAGCCGCTGGAGGTGCTCGACCGCACCCGCTGAACGGGGCCTCTGGCGGTGCCGCGCGCCGCCAGAGTCTCGGTGAGGTTCATGGCCAGTGAGAGGGCGTGGCCGGCGGCGACGCCCCAGCGGCGGAGGAAGCGGATGTGCGGGTGGTGGGCGGCGACAATTCCTCAACCGCCCCGCCGGAGTGAGCTGTCAGGTCACGCCGAGACAGAATGCAGTCCGTATGCGCCTTCGCGGGCTTGCTCGGCCCGGAGCTGGCCCGCACGAGACCGGACGGTTCTTGGACGTCGGACACCGCGTCGGCCGGGCCGCCGGCGGCGAAGTCTACGGTGGCACCCGAAGCTGCGATCTGCCCCCGGAGGAACGCGGACCCGATGGCGTCCAGCGTGCGAGGATCCGGCGCCTCTGCATGGACTCGCGGTGCGCATGTGCAGCCTGAGGGAGATCCTTGGTCCAGCTGTGCACTCGGTTGCTGTGAGGAGGCTTGCTGTGGCGCTGAAGACCGTCGTGACAATGACTGTGAGCGACGCTGCTCTCGAGGAGGCTCACCGGGCTATGCAGCCCTTGGTCAACGGTCGATTCGGTCCGGTGGAGACTTCCACTTCCCGGGCAGATGACGGCCCGAAGGCACGGACCAAGCTGCAGCTATCGCTGGCCGGCGATGTCCGGGATCAGGTGGAGGAGCAGCTTGCCGCGGTGCCTGTCCTGGCGTACGACGTCGAGGTGCGCGAAGGGTATTGAGTTCGCTCGCTTGGCTCGACGGGTCTCTGCCAACCACTGGCCGATGCCGGGCCGGCCCGACGACGTGCACCCAGGCGGCGTAGGGCCGGGGGGCCAGTGGCAGAAGAGGTAGAGGCCCCCCAGGGACTGGCTCGGGTGTCAGCTCGAATCTGGCGCAACGGCCGGGGCAACGCCGACTGCAACCGGCCCGGCTGCCGCGTAGTCCTCGCAGCGCGGCTCCACCAATCGGCTGCTTCTGACGACCAAGATGTCTGAGGCCTGGCAGATCGACACAAGCCGCCAGCGGCGCTCTGGTGCGTGCTGGACGCCGAGGCCGTCCTTCCTCAGGGTTCTCGTGCTGGCGACGTTCTCGCACGAGTCGTCCCGCGGCGGCGCCGACGATCCCGGACCCCTGTATGAGCGCGGCGGTCGAGCAGCCGGCGCCGCCCGGCCGGGCGCAAGCGGTGGTAAGCCGCCCACCTCCGCGTTCGGCACGGGAAACGAATACAACCCCGCCGACCGCGGCGAGCGCGGGCACCACGACGGAGCTGAGGACAGCGAGCAACGGGGACTGGCCGGCGAATTTGCCTCGGATGGCGGAGCGGGTGGGGTCCCGCCGCGGCTGGATGCTCATCGACTTGCCGGTCGACAGCGGGCTCGCCTTCCTGCCGGGCATGGCGAACGCCGAACCGCGAGACGCCTTCTCGTCGCAGGTTCACGTCCTGTCCCCGCTACGAAAGACAAGCGGCCCGGCGCAGCCCGGCTCCTTGTGTCGTTCCCGGCCACGGGTGTCGGGCAGCGCTTCTTGAAGCATCTTCATCCCGTCCCGCGAGCTCAGGACAGTCGGCTGCGGCGGGTGGAAATCTGTCCGCCGTGCCGGTGGTGGTGTCGCCTCTTACGGCCGCGCAGACGCGGGTGACGGTCAGGGACTCGGTGAGACAGGTGCAGGCCACTCGTCTGTTGCGGACCGGTCCGGCGCAGGCTCCTGGTCCTCCGAGGCGGCGCGGTTGCGGGTGAACACCGAAGCCGCGATCAGGACCAGGATGAGCGTCCCGGCCAACGCGGGCCAATAGACGTAACGGTAATTTGCCTGCGGCGCGGTCGGCAGGTAGCACGCGATGTAGAGCACGGAACTCAGCCCCAGCAGGCGCAGTTCCCGAGACCAGGGCCCCGGCCAACGCCGACGGAGGGTCGCCACCAGGGCGACGGCCAGCCAGAACCACGCCTGAAAGAGCGCCGGCACGTCGTTGGCGAAGCCCGTCACGTAGGACCTCATGGCGCTTTCGAGCGACGGATCCACCTTGACATTGGCCGGCGTGCCGCTGAAACTGCCGCTCACGTAGCGCAGATTCCCGTCGAACAACAGTCTGGTGAACGTCCGGGCGCGGTACTTCACATAGCCGGAGGCTTCGTGCGGCATCTGCTGGAGCCACATTCTGACCAGCACATCCGCCTCACCCGCAGTGAAGTGCGGGCCCATCTTGTCCCTGTAGCCGGGAGCATGTGGATAGCACGCGAAGTAGGCGTCCCACAGGATCTTTCTCCGTTGACAGGTCTGGGCGGCCATCACGAGATCGTCGCGGAACGAAGGGGTGGCTCCGGCCTGCTCGGCAGCGGACCGGACCTCGCGCGGGGTGAGGACGTGGATGACGTCGTCCAGCGGGATCTGCGCATATTGCCGCACTGGCATCGGGCGGGTCGCGGAGGACACCGCCACGCTGCCGACCGCGGTGAAAGCCAGCAGGGAGCCGACAGCGAGCAGCCACCGACGCCTGCCCGGCGCCGGCCATAGTGCGCACACGAGCATCGGGACGATCGGCACGACTGCGGGGAGCGCGTTCTTCCGGACCAGGATTGCGTAGGCCATGAAGAGCAGACCCAGTGCCAGCACGGCCCAGCGGGCGCGGTCGTTGCCTGCCGGCAACTCGCGGGCGAAGAGTGCGAGTGCGGCCACGGCAAGCAGCGCATAGGCCATGTGCACGTCTTTCCACACCACGCCGGTGAAGTTGGCAACGTGCGGCGCGAGGCCGACCCCCAGCATCAGTACTGACATGGGACGGCTGCCTGTCCGCTTCCACAACGAGACAGCAAGCAGCCACAGAGTCCCCCACAACAGGGCGGACTGGAGAGCGGCCATCGCCGAGAGCGCTCCAGTGGAGTGGATGAGACCGCGCCACAGCAACGCCATGACCGGTGGATGCCAGTCGGTCACAGGCCGCGCGCCCTGTGCCTGGAGAAGCTGCTCAACGCTGTCCCGCGTCAGGAAGCCGGGGTGAAAGGCCGTAGAGACCATCCAGCCGCAGAACGCGGCCATCAGGGCCAAGCACGCCGGCCAGATCTGATCGTCGCGCCGCGCCCCCTTGCGAAGCCCCGTGGGTCTCGGCGCGTCGGAGGAGCCTTCTCGGTCCGACGTGAAGACAAATCCTCGGTAGACGCTGAAGCGGACGAAGGTCGCCACTGCCCACCCGGTCAGCCGGGCCACATTGTCGGTCAAGGGAGTGGAGGGGCTGAACAGCAGATGAGCCAGATACACAGGGGCGGCGGTGATGACGAGTCCCACCAGATTGACTCCCACGAACCAGGCCAACTCACCCGGGGCGACCGGCCCCTTGCGGTCGCGGTAGGTCCAGTGACGATTACCGAACCAACTGACCAGCATGGCCAGCAACGTGGCGACGGCTGAAGCAGCGACCGGAGCCGAATTCATCAGCCCCTCGCCCGGCGGGCCGAAGACGAGCAGGTTGAAACTTGCCGTTTCCACGGCGAATGCGAGAGCGCCGACAAGGCCGAAGGCCGCGATCTCCCTCCAGACGGTTCGCATCCAGGCGAGTGAACCTCGAAACCAAGCCGTCGGCCGCAGCATGGCGCGATGGTAACGTACGCCGCGAAACATACCAAATACCGCTTTTGGTGCTGAAAGGTACATAGCTCGGCGCCAGGGAATATAGAGGCATAGGGAAGATCAATGAACCCCACCGTCGCGTGCGTCATTCCCTGTTACAACGAGGAGGCGGCCGTCGGGAAGGTCGTGCGCGACCTGCGTGCGTCCCTGCCTGACGCGGTCATCTACGTCTATGACAATGCCTCTACCGACAACACCGTCGCCGAGGCTCACGCTGCCGGCGCGGTCGTCCGGCACGAACCCCGCAAGGGCAAGGGCAACGTCATCCGCCGCGCCTTCGCCGATGTCGAGGCCGAAGCGCTCCTCATCATCGACGGCGATGACACCTACGACGCTTCCAGGGCCCGCGAAATGGTCGACCTTCTCTTCGCCGGCCCCTACGACCAGGTTGTGGGCGCCCGCCGGGAGAGTGTCGAAACCGCATACCGAGCGGGTCACGCGGTCGGCAACAAGATGCTCACCGGAGCCGTCCGCATCCTCTTCGGCAACGACGTCAGCGACATGCTCAGCGGTTATCGGGTGTTCTCCCGCCGCTACGTCAAGTCCTTCCCCGCTCTGTCTCGCGAGTTCGAGACCGAGACAGAGATGACGGTCCACGCGCTCAGTCTGCGGCTTCCCACCGCCGAGCTGGAGGTGGCATTCAAAGATCGACCCGCGGGAAGCGTCAGCAAACTCCGCACCTACCGCGATGGTTGGCGCATCCTGAAGCTCATCCTCGGGCTGGCTCGCAGACAGCGCCCCTCCCAGTTCCACGCTGTCATCGCCGGCTTCTTCACCGCCATCGCCCTCACCCTGGGCCTGCCGATCGTCCTCGAGTTCGCTCGCACCGACACCGTGCCGCGACTACCCACCGCTGTTCTCGCCGCTTCCATCATGATCATCGCGGTTCTCGTCCTGCTCGTCGGCTACATCTTGGAATCGTTCAAGCACATGCGCCAGGAACAGGCCAGCCTTGCTCACCTCGGATACGCCGCTCCCTCCCGCGACACGGACCTTCTGCAAGTGACACTCGCGGACACAACCAGCCGAGCGTCCCGGTCTTAAGCCTCGCTGGACACCCACTACGACCTCGTACGCAGCCGGCGGATGAGCACCCGCAGCGGGGGCCTGTCAGTCGCAGGAGCGCTGGGGTGGGAGGTGCGGGAAAAGTGCCTCCCACTGGTCCTTCTCGACACTGAGCGGGTACCTGGCGCAGAGGCGCTCGTAAATCGCGTCGGTGTCGCGGTCGAGGAGGAAGGTGTACTTGGGCTCCATGGTTCCGCCGTCCCTCGGCCCGCCTCCCTGTACCAGCATCGAACCGTGGGGCGAGGCGGGCATGACGACCTCAGCGCCGGCGTCGAGGGTGACCGCCTCCGGGGTACGCCATTCGCCGTCCGGCGCTATGTCCCATATCCGGTAGGGCTGCTCGCCGGCACTGATCGTCACTGCCTGGTCGCCCGCCGGGCTGAACTGCAACTCCTCTATCTCCAGGTCGAAGCGCATAGCCTTGGTCACCTTCGGGTCCTTCGCATCGCTCACGTCCCAGAACTGCAGCTTCCCGTCCTTCAGGGCGGTGACCAGCCGGTCCTGCCCGGCCGACCAGTGCCTGTAGGGCGCGGCAGGGAGCCGGCCCCCTTCCCGGGGGTTGGTCGGGTCACTGACGTCCCAGAGTTTCGCCATTTCGTTCGCCTCCTGGACAACGACCAACTCGCTCTCCGGCAGGTACTCGACATCGATGGCGCCGCGGCCGAGCGCGATCCGCCCTTCCGACTCACGGGGGCGGCGCGGGTCACTGAGGTCCCACACCGTCAGGTCGTATCCGTCGGGATCCCCGGTTCTGTTGTCCGCCGTGACCAGAGCCCTGTCGCCCATGAACCAGGTGTCACGGTTGCGCACGTCCGCGAGAACGGGAATGTCCGACAGCTTCACCGGCCGCCGCACGTCCCGGACGTCCCACACCTGCGCCGTGGCACGGTCGGACGAACTGAGCACGAGCAGATTGCCGTCGGAGGACACAGCAGTCGTCATGCCTTGTGTCGTGCGGTAGGTGATCTCGCCCGCTTCCTCGGGCTTCCCGTGGTCGCCGTCGAACGTCCAGAGGCGGTAGACGTTCTTGCCTGCGTCGCCGAAGCGGTGCGCCAGCACGATCGGTCGGTCCCTGCCGGGCAGGAACGCCCTGGAGGACCAAGGGTGTGGAAGCGTGAATCGTCTGCGCGGTTCGGCCCCCTTCGCGGCGCTCGCCGTAGCCAGGTCCCATACAACGGATCGGTCAGGGTTCTTGACCTGGGTGAGCAGGAACCGGCCGTCGGGGCTGACGGGATCCGTATCGGCTTCGTAGTCGCGCACTTCTCCGTCGACCGCCTCCGCCGGTTTCGTGGCCGGCCAGATGCGGACCCGTCCTCCGACATCGCCCACGGCGAGGTGACGACCGTCCGGGCTGTACGCCACGCTCTGGACGGGCTCGGCCCCCGGCAGGGATCCGGCGCCGGTGTTCTCGTCGTAGAGGTTCCCCTTGGCCGGCACCACACGGACGCGGACGCCTTCCTGGCTCTCGGAGTCGGCGGCGGCCGCCATGACACCGTCCGGGCGGAAGCTCAACGACCTGATGTCCTTGTATCCGAAGGGCCACATGGTCGTCTCCTGTCCCGGGGGCACGGCTACGAGACGGCTGCCCGCTTCCACCGTCCACCAGGCCGTCTCCGACTCTGCGCCCGCCGCCAGCAGAAGGTCGCGCCGGGGATGGAAGGCGATGGCCATGACCGTCTTCGGGTTGGCCGTGTCCAGAAGGCGCGGACGGGACGGATCGCCGACATTCCACAGCTGGACTGTTGCCTTCTCGTTCTCCGCCCCAGCCCCAGCCCCGGCCCCGGCCCCGGCCCCGGCCCCGGCCCCGGCCCCGGCCCCGGCCCCGGCCCCGGCCCCGGCACTGGCACTGACACCTGCATCTGCACCTGGACCTGCACCGGCACTGTGGCCTGTCGCCAGCAGCCCCTCACGGTTGAACGACAACGCGACGAGGTCCCCCCGCGCCGCCCCGGGCTCCGCGCGCAGCCGTGGCTCCGACGGCTCGGACACGTCCCACAGCCGCAACTTCCCCGCCGCGCTCCCGGTGGCGAGCGTGCGGCCGTCCGGGCTGAACGCTGCCGTGAAGGTCGCACCACCGGTGATCGCGCGGCGGGCCAGGCGTCTCGGCTTTGCCGGGTCGGCCACGTCCCACAAGACGAGTTCATTCGCGGTCTGCGCAGCCAGCAACCGCTGTCGAGGATGAAAGGCAATGGCCGCGCTGCTCGTGAGCTCCAGGGACGTCGCCTTGCGGGGGGTGCTCGCCCTGGAGACGTCCCACAGCGCCACCCGTCCACCCCGCTGGCTGGTCGCCAGCAGCTTCCCGTCACCGCTGAAGGCGACGACGTGCACGGGTTCCCGCTCGTCCGCGGGCAACTCGACCGGTGTCAGGGTCAGATAGGACGAGTAGAGGCTCGAGCGGCTCGCGGGCGTGTCCGCCAGCCGGTACGCGGCCAGGCTCAGCCGGAGCGCCGTCTGCGGGTCCCGCCTACGCATGGTGTCGGCCTGTGAGGCCAACTGATCGGCCATGAGCACGGTCGCCCGGTTCTCGGCGTCCCGCTGCGCACCCCGCGCCACCACCGCCAGCACGCTCGCCAGCACGGCGAGCACCACGACCACCGCGACCGCAGAGCGGCGGACGGCCCGGCTGCGGCGCTGCGCACGGTCGGACGCCTGGAGGAAGTCCTGCTCCACCGGCCGAATCGGCAGCGTGCCACCGCCCTGCCCGAGCCGTGCCCGTGCCGACGCGAGCTGGTCGCCGCCGTACAGGCCGCTGTCCGGACGGCCGGCTTCGTGCCAGCCCTCAGCCGCCGCACCCAGCCTTCGGCGCTCCAGCAGCCCGGACCGGTCCTCGAGGATCCAGTCCCGCAGCCGCGGCCAGGCGTACAGCAGCGAGTCGTGGCAGAGTTGCGCCTCGCCCTCGTCGACGACGACCAGCCGGGCCGCCGCCAACCGGCCGACCAGGCCGCCGACGCCGGCGAGGTCCTGCGACGGCACCCGGCGACGTACCGCACGGCCGCCGTCGTCCACGAGCAGCACCATGCGCAGCATCAGTTCACGCAGCGTGCGTTGCCCGGCCGGATCCAGCGAGTCGTACAGCTCGTCGGCCGTGCGCGCGACGGAGGTGCGTATCCCGCCGGCTGCCTGGTACCCGGCGTATGTCAGC
Source organism: Streptomyces sp. NPDC012508 (assembly GCF_042902595.1). Lineage (NCBI taxonomy): Bacteria > Bacillati > Actinomycetota > Actinomycetes > Kitasatosporales > Streptomycetaceae > Streptomyces > Streptomyces sp. NPDC012508. The sequence continues at coordinate 196,844 of NZ_JBIBEO010000002.1, read as the reverse complement.
AGGTCGCCGTGGCGGCGTGCCCAGGTCTGCCGCAGGGCGTGCGCCAGGAACGGCAGCGCCACGGCGTCGCCCTCGACAGCGCGTTCCTGGCGCAGTTCGCGCAGGATGTGGTCAGCGAGCCCGTCCTCCAGGCTCAGGCCGGCGTGCTCGGCGGGCCGTTCGACGGCGGCGCGCAGCTCGTCGTCGGACATGGCGGCGACGGTGAACTGCCCCTCCCGCACGATCCGGGCGAGGCGCGCGTCGTTCAGGCACTGCCCGTAGAAGTCGGCCCGCAGCCCGAGAACGATCCGGGGGCCGTTGTCGCCTGGTGGGCCGGAGATGGCCCGGACGAAGAGCTCGCGCTCCTCCACGTCCTGGCACTGGGTGAAGATTTCCTCCAGTTGGTCGACGACCACGACGTCGGGCCCGCTGCTCGTCCCGAAGCGCCCCGCGCCCAGCTCGCGTTCCACCTCGGCGAACGGCCTGCCGACGGCCGCCGCCCACATCTCGGCGAGCGTACGGAACGGGCGCGGCCCCGCGCCGGGGACGAGAAGCACCCGCTCGGTCGCCAGGGCCGCCACGAGCCCCGCTCTGAGCAGCGAGGACTTGCCGGCCCCGGAAGGCCCGACGAGAACGACGGGCCCTGCGGAGTCCTTGTTCCTCACCCGTTCCACGAGCGACCGGGTCAGTTCCTCCCGCCCGAAGAACAGATGGTGCTGCTCGGGAAGGAACGGCCGCATGCCGGGATACGGGCACGGCCCCTCGCTCTGCGGTTCGACCGCTTCCGTCTCCGCGCCCACCACCCGCCCCGGATTGCGGGCCACGCGCAGGTCGGCGGCACGTCCCACGCCGTCCGAATGCGGGCGCGCGGGACCGCCCTGGAACCGCTGGTCGAGGCTCCGGTACAGGTCGAGAAGCGTGAACCAGGCCGGCCCGCCGGCATCGCCCTCGGTCAGCAGCCGCAGCAGCTCACCGCTGAAGAGCGTGTGCCGCGCTCCCTCGGGGGCGAACGACGCCGCGTAGTGCGTGGCGGAGGTGAGCAGGAAACTGCCCTCGGGGCGGGCGGAGGTGAGCAGTTCGCGGTACGAGTCCTGGGGCGCGGCGTCCGCGAGCCCCGAGAAGCAGCAGTCGAGGACGACGACCGGGCTGGCCGTCGCGTCCCCGAGTCGTTTGCTGATCTGGTCGTAGGGCACGGCGTGGACGGTGTCGCCCGGTGATGCGGTGCCGGAGGTGGCGAGGTACAACTGCCTGCCCGGACCGAGCAGTCCGTGCCCGACGAAGAAGAACAGCACCACGCCGGCTTCGGAGGCATCGATCGCGGCCTGTACGGCGGCAAGCACCTCTGTCGGCCCCTCGGGGTCGATGACCTCGGTGACCCGGCCCTCCATGCCGCAGCGCCGGCGCAGCACGTCCGCGATGTCGTGTGCGGAGCGCGCCGCGCTGGGCAGGTCCGCGAGCCCCGCAGCCCCCTCGGCGCCGTACCGGCCGGTCCCGACGACGACGGCATGGCAGTTCGCCGCCGCCAGGTCTCCCCGCTCGCCCGGCATCGTCAGGCGCTCTCCGTGCCCTCGGCCCTGGCGGGCTGCGGTTGTTGCGCTTGCCGGGGCGTCGTCCGGTCGAGTGCTTCGGCGACCTGCTGCGCCAGGTCCCCGGCGTTCTGCGCGGCCCGCCCGTCGATCTTTTCCGACGTGACCGTGACCTGGGTGCCGTCAGGCCGGGTGATGGTCACGGTCTGGTTGACCTTACGGCTCTGAAGCCAGGCGACGACCGCCGCGGCGACGGCTGCGGTCAGCCCGCCCGGCGCAAGCAGCAACGGCACGATCTCCGTAACTCCACCGCTCATACTCCCGGGCTCCGGAGTTGCGGCAACCGGCGCCCCCACGCGACTCCGCAGCTGCGGATCCCGCCGCAGCCACTCCCGCAGATCGTCCGTCTCGGCCGGTCCGCCGGCGTCCAGGGTGATCCTCACGTGCCCTCCGGAAGATGGGTGATGCACAGAGCCTCCTGAGGCTAGCCGCGTACCCCTCCCACCACCAGGCAAGATCCGTACGGAAGTTGGCCTGAATCAAGACAACTCCGCTGCGGCCAGGCCCCGCAGAGGCCAGCTGATCAATCTCCGCACGCAATCGTGAGCGAGGTGACCGTTTCCATGCGCCGGCGGGTGCCGTCACCGCCGAACGCACAGCGACGTCAACGCCATGTATCCAGCGGCGTCCCCGGACCGAGGTCCGTACGGCCACACCTGCTGCACCAGACTGAGCGCCAGCCGTGACCGCCGTCGAGCCGGACGGCGGGCACTGACCCGACTCGACCGACGTCGAGCCTTGAGCGGCGAGGCCAACCGGCGGCAGTCGATCACCGCTGTCACGGCGGTGTGCGGGGGCCCCGGAGGCCAGGGGAGTTGCGCCTGGAGGGACCGGCCGGATGTTGCCAGGGACGCCACCATGCTGAGAGCCCCCGCAGTGTTGACGTAAGAGACCGTGTCGGCCGCTGTGCCCTGTTGCCTGCCGGGTCGCCGGCGCCTGTGGTGCCGGCCCATGCCGGGCCGCCTTCGCCCAGGGTCTGCGAGCCCTGCTCGGCGGGCCCTGGTACCAACCCGCACAATGAGGCCATGGCCCAACAGCCCGCCCAGCAGGAGCCCCTGATAGGGACCTCCGTTTCGCGCCTGCCCCGCCGCTTGTGCCGCAAGTGCGGCGCCGCGCTCCGCGACCCCGTCTCGCGCTCGCGCCTCCTCGGCCCCGAGTGTGATCCCGAGCGTCGCACCGGCCACCGGCGCCACGACGTCGATCAGGAACCGCTGCCGGGCCTGTAGAGGCTTACCCATGGCAGTGGCCCCGCGCCGTGCGAAGTACGCGGGGCCACGCGGCAACCCACCACCGATCGGTCGGGGGTGTCACCGCGACCGTACGAGCCGCCGCTCCGTAAGGCCCGCCGGACGCCCGCATCCGGGTGACAGCTCAGACGGCGGTGATCTCCCGGGCCGCTTCGACCCCCATCGGCTCCGCGCCGACCGCGCGCCGCAGCTTCTCCATCGCCACCGTCACGGGTACCCGTACCGGTACCGGCCAGCACCCGTTCGGTCGGCCACCACGAAGTTCAGCGCCGTCACACCGTTCGTGTGAGCCTGCCGCACCACCTGCGGCCGCCGCGTCACCCACAGCGCCGCCGGACGCCGACATCGATCATCGATGACGAAGCCGGGCGGCAGCGGCCAGGACCGGGGTGGTCACGGCGGTGGCGGCGGCGCCGAGTGTGGTGTCGGTGGCCAGGATCAAGCGGACCGTACGCATGGCGAGGGTGAGGACCTCGCTGCCGCGCCGGCGCATGCCCTTCTCGAACTGGTATACGGCGTCGGTCGTCGTCGTATCGCCGTCCTTGACATCGCCCAGGTGGTGAAGCAGGGCGGCGGCATCGCGGATTGCCGCGCCCGCCCCCATTCTGGCGGTGGGCGGTGTCGCGTGGACGGCGTCGCCTATCGCGGTGATGCGGCCCGCAGGCCATGGCGCGAGCTCGGTGGCGCGGGTCGAGGCGGCGTTGAAGCGGTACGCGGCCAGGCTGTGCGGGTCGGCGCGGGCGATGACGTCAAGCATGTGCTCGGCCCAGCCCTGCGCCCGGAAACGCCTCAACAGCGCGGCCTGCAACGCGCCGTCGTGCAATGCGCGGAGGGAGTCGGTCGCGGGTGATTCGGGGAACATGGCGCCCCAGATGTAGGTGGGACCGGTGGTGAGGGACATCCGTAGCTCGGGTGCGTCGAGCGTGGCGTTGCCGACCGGGTCCAGAAAGCCGATGTACAGCGCTGCTCCCCGGGGGCCGATGACTATCGCCGATCGATTCCCGAGCTGTTGCTGTACACCGGGACTCAGGTCAGCGCGGAGGGTACGGCCGGAGAACCCGACGATGCCCGCCGGGCTGTTGGTCCGGCCTCCCGCCAGGTGCTGGGCGACCAGGGAGTGCGTGCCGTCCGCGCCCACCACCAGGTCCGCCGGGACGGGTGCGGCGTCGGCGAACAGCACTCGGGGCACGCCGTCGTCGCCCTGGCCGACGCCGGACACCGCCCGTCCCAGATGCAGGTCAGGGCCCACCTCCTCGGCCAGCAGCATGCGCAGAGTGATGCGATCGACATCGATGCCGGGGTGGTTGCTGAGGTCCGGTCCGTGGCCGAGCAGCCGGCCGCGACGGTCCCACCACGCGTCGCGGTCGCGCAGTCTCAGCGCCGAGGACGACGCCAACAGCCGCTGCATGGTCTCCGGGGCCACCAGCTCCCGCAGCGCCGACTGGGCCCGCCCGTCCAGGGTGATGTGGTAACCGCCTGTCGCCGTCACGTCGGTGTCGCGGTCGAACACCGTCACTTCTAACCCCCTGCGGCGCAACCCCGCCCCCAGAGCCAGTCCACCGATTCCGCCGCCGACCACGACAACACGCATACCAGTCCGTCCTTTTCATCACCTTTGGCCTCCACGGGCACTCCACAGTGACACTGGTAGTGGACACGGAGCGGCCACTACCGGGCAGGATGGGACGATGGCGAGCACCTCAGGACGGGCATTGCGGCTACTGTCCCTGTTCGGATCGCGCCGCCTGTGGCCCCTGCGCGAGCTGGCCACCACACTTGAGGTGAGCGAGCGCACCGTCCGCCGCGACATCGAGACCCTGCGTCGGCTCGGGTACCCGGTCACCACCGTCCACGGACCCGACGGCGGCTATCGGCTCGGCGCCGGGCACACCCTCCCTCCACTGCTGTTCGATCACGATCAAGCCCTTGCGGTCGCGGTGGCGCTGCAGACCGCGCCCAGTACGGTGTTCGGTCTGAGAGACGACGCGGCGCGGGCGCTGGTGACCCTGGAACAGGCCATGCCCGCTGCGCTGCGGGAACACATGAAATCTCTACGCCTGACCAGGTTGCAGAACTACTGGGAGTTCCCGGCGCCTCCCATCGACTCGGCTGCGCTGACCGCCGTCGGGGCTGCGGTGCGCCACCGCCACATACTCGTCACCGAAACGCTGCGCGCCGACGGCTCACGCCCCGAAACCGGCGACGACGACTTCCTGCCCGCCCGCCCCATCGAGCCCCACCATCTGGTCGTCTGGGCCGGCCGGTGGTACCTGGTCGCGTACGACCTTGGAGACCACCAGTGGCGAGTGCACCGTGTCGACCGGCTCCGCCCCCGCCCCACGACACACCGCTTCGGTCCGCGCCAACCTCCCTACGACGACCTCGCTCAGTTCGTCATGAGCAGCCACGATCGCGGCGACATCCCCGCCGCCTGGCCGTGCAACGGCACAGCCCGACTCAACTTGCCGGCGAGCATCGTCGCCCGCTGGGCACCAAGCGGCTCGGTCGTCGAACACCTCGACACCGAGCACTGCCGCCTCGCTCTCGGCGCCTGGTCCTGGGCCGGCATCGCCGGGATCCTCGCCACCTTCGATACCGAACTCACCGACCTCCACCCGCCTGAACTCGCAGACGCCTGCCGCCGGCTTGCCTGCCGGTTGGCCGTCGTCGTGGACACCGAAAGAGGACCGTAGTCGTCTGTGCCGACCCCGGCCGACAAGAGCCCCGGGCCGCCGTGGCGGCCCGGCACCCCTGCCCCGGTCGACGCGGACACTCCGAGCGCGGAGACATGCGCTCGGCTACGCCCGCTGCTCGACCCTGACCCAGGAAACCCAGCCCCAGCTGGACGCACTCGCCGCAAGGAACATTTCCCAGGACAGATCGTCGCCGAGAAGATCAGCACTGCGTACGGGGCCCCGAAGTTCGGGGCTGCGCTCGCCGCCGCCCGGGAGATCAAGGCCCACGCCCAGCACTGACGCAACCGGCTGCGGCGTACGGATCTGGAAGTGGCGGCGCCCAGCCGGGCGGCGACACCGGCGCCGAGGCGAGCGAAGCCGCCCCGCAGCCCAACGGGATCCCCGCTGGTCACCCTTGCCAAGGGAGCAAGCCGCCGACGAGAACGGCGTGGCTGTCCTGAGCGACGATCTCGTCCATCTGCGCGGCAGCCTGCCGACAGCCGCCGGACGTTGGCCGAGCGCAGCTGACAGGGGACCTCCCGGGCGCTCGGCAGGGCCGTCGCCGTCCGAGCCGCGGCCGACGCCACCACGCTGGACCGCGGGGTCACCACCGAGTTCCTGCGAGGCATGCTCGCCGATCGACGGATCGGGCGGTCCGCCGCCACGTGCCTGTCAGGTGCCTCGGTAGCAGGGCACCTCCCGCCCCCCGGTCGGGATGGTCTGCATCGCCATCTGGTCGGCAGGGCGCCATTCAGGACCTCGTAGAGGCCGTAGCAACGGCGGCGCGAACCTCCAGGGCCACTGCCCTGCACTGCTGCGACGTGAGGTGCGACGAAGGCCGCGGGTGAAGACGGTGGTCGAAGCCGTCAGTCGTGGGTACAGATGGGTAGCCCTTGCGCCTCCTGGCCCATCGCAACAGAGGAAGGCTTCATGACCGCATCCCCACAGCGCCATTCGGCGGATGTCATCGTCGTCGGCGCGGGACCGGCCGGCTGCACCGCCGCTCACTATTTGGCGCTGGCAGGCCACGACGTCCTGCTGCTGGAGAAGGGCGTCTTCCCGCGGGACAAGATCTGTGGAGACGGCCTCACCCCGCGCGCCGTGAAGGAACTCATCGACCTGGGCCTCAGCATCGGCGGTGATGGCTGGATCAGAACGCGGGGCCTGCGGGCTCACGGCTCCGGCACGACGGTGGAGATGCCCTGGCCCGGTGGAGGGCCCTTCCCTGACTTCGGGCTCGTACGCAGCCGCATGGATTTCGACCACCTTCTCGCAAGGAAGGCCGCGGCGGGCGGGGCGCTCCTGATCGAGGGAGCCAAGGTAACTGAGCCCCTCGTCGACCCGACGACCGGTCGCATCTGCGGCGTGATCGCTCAGCAGAATGGCACCACTCGCACCTACCGGGCGCCGTTGGTGGTCGCTGCCGACGGTGCGTCGAGCCGCCTGGCCGTTGCCCTCGGCCTTCAGCAACGCAAGGACCGACCCATGGGTGTGGCCGTACGCCGCTACTACACGGCGCCGCATCATGACGAGGACATGTTGGAGGCCTGGCTCGACCTGGAGACACGCGACTCCCGTAATCGAACATACATGCCGTTCGGTTACGGGTGGGTCTTTCCCGTGGGCAGGGGCGAATTCAACGTGGGCCTGGGCACCTTCCACATCGGGGTCAAACCCAAGATCGACCACCGACAACTGTTCAGAGAATGGACGGCACGTCTTGCACCTGCCGGGTACTTCGGCGAAGCCCACGCTCTCGGTCCGCTGCGCGGAGCGCCTCTTCCCGCCGGCCTCAACCGGTGTCCGCTCTACACACGCGGTCTGCTTCTGACCGGTGACGCCGGCGGGATGATCAATCCTCTCAGCGGCGAAGGCATCGACTACGCGATGGAGTCCGGACGCCTGGCAGCCGAAGCGGTCACCCGGGCGTTCGCGCGACCCACTGCGCATGCACGCGAAGAGGCCCTGCTCGCCTACCCGGAGATCATCCGCGACGCCTACGGTCGGTACTTCACGGTCGGGCGCCTCGTCGTCCACGCCCTCAGCCACCCGGCTGTCATGAAGCTCGTCGCCACGAAGGCCCTTCGCCGCCCCACCCTGCGACGCTTCATGTTCAAACTCTGGGTCAACCTCGCGGACCCGTACAGCAAGGACGCTCTCGATCGCGTCATCACCGTCCTTCAACGCGCCGTCCCGGCAGCCTGACGAGGGGATGGGGGAACGCAAACGGGCTCACCGTCTGCACGCTCCTCACACCCACTCCGCGGGCAACCCGACACCGGCCACCCCCCTCTGGCAGGCCGCAACATCTCCCACCCACGGCCCCGCCATCTCCAGCACGCTAGGGGATGAGGATTCCTGAAACGGCTCTGTTCGCAGTTTCGTGAAACCGGGCCGTGGCGTGGCTGATGGCGGGGGTCGGACTTCTGCTCCGCATTCCTCGCCCTTCAGACGGAGGCGGATCGTTCGCTGAGTTGATCCGTCTCGTGGGCTGCCCAGACAGAGTGAAGACATGACAACCCACATGACGCACATCAGCAGGACGGCGACAGAACGGCCAGTTCCCCGGTGGGCCGCCGGCGCAGCTCATGCGATGCCCTTGGTCGCACTGCCGGTGTGCCTGTGGCGTCTGCCGATCGCCTTCGGCCATGGCATGGGCGGGGAGGTCTTGCCCCCGTCACCGTGGAACATTCCCTACGTCGTCGGACTCAGCGTTCTGTCCGAGGTATTCGCCCTGCTCAGCTTCGGCCTGGTCCGCCGGTGGGGAGAGGTCGTTCCCACCTGGGTTCCCAGGCTGGGCGGCAGACGCATCCCGCCGTTCGCAGTGATCCTCCCTGCGGCGATAGGCGGCCTCATGTTCACCGCCCTGATGGTCCACTGGGCGTTCGGAGTCTTCCGCCTGGGCGGTGCCGACGGCTTCCCGTACGCGGAGGGCTGGGACGTGCTGGCGATGACGGTCAGTGGCCTGTTCACCTTGTGGGGCCCCTTGCTGCTGGCACTGACATTCGCGTACCACCGCCGTCGGCGCTCTAGCTGAAACGCGGGCGCAGGCCGAGGGACCGGCGGAGGCCGGCTCACCGCTGCAGGCTCTCCTCGGCGGCCCGTCGCCCTCCGGGCGAGGGTCGTCACCGATGATGGGGATCGGCATCCGCCTCTTCACCAGCCTGGCTCGGTGCCCTAACGCCACATATCCGCGCCGTCGCGACCGCTTGGGTCCATCGTCAAGAGGTCTTCGTGAAGACCTGAGAGGGGTCGGCCGGTGGGGCGTCCGTCTTCGCCGGACTCCATGACCGACCAGCCGACATCGACCCTGGACACGTCACGTCCCCGCCGCAGTCGAGCTCGTCCACCGTAGCGAACACCGCTTCGTAGGCGATGGCCCGAGCCAGCAGCACCAAGTCGTCCCGGTCCGCCCCCGCCTCCAACAAGCGCCGAGCGCCGCCACCTGTTCCAGAGCTCCCGGGGCGGCCCAGCCATCGATCGCGCCCCGCCACAAGGAGCGGAGCAGCAAGAACCGAGCCAGCTGCGGCCGGTCCTCATCGACCTCAGAACGCACCCAATCCGGTGCGTCAGCCGCACCAAGGGCCTCGAACTGCGTGCGAAGTGACTCCGCCTCGGCTCGCTTCGAGCATGTCAGTCCGGACAACCATGACTGCCTCATCACCTCGACATCATTCATCGCACCAGGGTTCACCGCCGGACGCGCCGCTTCGTCTCCGGGCAGTCGCGCCAGCCGCGGTCCCGGCAGAATCGGATTTCGCCGCCTCGGTGTGGGCCCTCAGCCTGGCGGCCATGCGTGCCTTGTTCGTCGGATGACAGCTGAGCCACATCTTGAGCTGCCGAGCAGTCTCTGGGTATCCCAGATGCTGGCGAGAGGCTTCGTCATCGCGCCACTCGATCGACGGTCGGCAGCTCCTGCGGCCTGAGGCTGCGGACCTTGTGGTCGAGGCTGGCGAAGTAGATCGGGCAGCCGGGCCGGCAGGCCGCGACCGCGACCGCGAGTGCGACGGCGATGTGGGTATTGCCGAGCTCGGGCTGTCCGGGGAGGGAGTGTTCGCCTTCGCTCGACGAAGGACAGGGCCACAGCGGTCAGCATCAACGACGTCGCCCTCGACCTCATCATCTGAATAGCCGCCCACTGCCCAGGCCCGCCAACCAGCCAGGTCACCGGCCTGTGTGCAAGGCCAGACAAGGAAGTTCTCCGGCGACACCCTGCACTTTCAGCGCGGAACGATGTGAAGCCCTTGATCTGCGATCTTTCGTCATGTTCTGGTGGCCAACTGCTCCGGTGCGGTGACGGGCTTGCGCGTCTTGGGCGTGTCTGACAGACCGGGAGGCTGGCGCCCAAAGGATTGTGGCGGCCGCACGACCGGCCCCAACGACAACTCCGACCGCCATAGCGAAATGGGACGTGGTGTGGCCAGAAAACAAAAGCGGCAACGGGGTTTCGGCGCAGCAGGCGTGGCGGTAGCCCTCATCTGGGGATGCGCCGCTGCTGGGAACGCTCGGCCGTCCGAGGAGACGGCGGACGGCTTCCAGCGGGCGGCCGAGCAGGCCGCAGCAGAGTTCGGTGTCCCGAAAGACGTGCTTCTCGCCGTCAGCTACGAGTCCTCCTGGTGGGAGGGCAATCACGGCCGCCCGAGTACCAAAGGTGGCTACGGTCCGATGCACCTGACAGACACGACGTCCGGGAAGACGTACGCCCACCGCCCAGGCGAAGGGCCGGTCGATGCCACGGGCACCGACGACCCATCCGAGCACACATTGCAGGCTGCCGCCGAAATGATCGGCGTTGCACCCCGGACGCTCAAGAGGGACGAACTGCAGAACCTCCGGGGTGGCGCTGCTCTCCTCGCCTCGTACCAACGGCAGATCACTCGTGAGATCTCGCCAGATCCAGGTAGCTGGTACGGGGCTGTGGCGCGATACAGCCAGGCCCACGACACCGCGACGGCCGGACAGTTCGCCGATGGCGTGTTCACGGTGATCCGCACCGGCAAACAACGGGTGCGCGAGGACGGCCAGACGGTGTCGTTGTCGAAGAGCCCAGCCGTTCGTCCGGCGAAGTCACAGCTCGCGTCCCTGAGGTTGCGGACGCTACCCGCAGCGGTGGTGCCGGAGTGCCCCAGCGAGATGAACTGCCGGTTCGTTCCTGCTGCTGCCTCGAACTACCAGGTGTCTGCGAGGAACTCCAACGGCATCGACGTCGACTTCATCGTCATTCATGACATCGAAGGGCCCTACGACGCGGGAATCAGCTGGTTCCAGGACCCGTCCAGCGGGGTTTCCGCGCATTACGTGATGAAGGCCGACGGCAGCGAGGCAACCCAGATGGTTGCCACCAAGGACATTGCTTTCCACGCCGGAAACTACTGGGTCAATCTGCACGGCGTCGGAATCGAACTGGAGGGGTACGCTGCCCAGGGGCCCACCTGGTTCACCCCGGCCCAGTACAAGGCGACTGCCGCGCTGGTGGTCTACCTGGCACGACGCTTCGACGTTCCACTGGACCGCAAGCACATCGTCGGGCACGACAACGTCCTTCCACCGCGGCCGGCCCGGGCGCCGGACGCACACTGGGACCCCGGCCCCTACTGGGACTGGGAAAAGTTCATGGCTCTCCTCGCCGCCGATGACCGCCAGGAGCCCGGGGCCAAAGGGGGAGCGGGAGGCGGGAACATCGAGATCGGGCAGGCGGTCACCATCGCACCCGAGTACGGCAAGAACGCGCAGACGGTGACGGTATGCGACCCGAAGTGCCAGACGCAGAGCCAGCCTTCGAACTTCCTCTACGTCCGCACGGCGCCCCGCGACGATGCCCCGCTCGTCTCCGATCCCGCCCTCCATCCGGACGGGGCGGCGGGAACCGACCGTATCGACGACTGGGGTGCCACCGTGATGTGGGGACAGGAATTCGTGGTCGCCGACGTGCGAGGGGAGTGGACGGCCATCTGGTTCAGTGGGCAGAAGGGATGGATCCACAACCCGGCGGGCGTGCACACCCGCCCCGCCCCGAACGCGCGGATCGTGCGCCCCGCGAGCGGCGCACAGTCGGTCTCCATTTACACAACGGCTTACCCTCGCGTCGACGAGTACCCCCAGGGAGTGGCTGCATCGGAGCAGACGCAGTTCAACATGTACGCGTTCCCGCAGGGGCAGGCGTATGTGGCCGCTCGCACGCCGGTGGGTGCCGACGACTTTTTCCCCGCCACACCCACACGCCCGGAGATCGTGGTCACTGGTGACCAGAAGTACGACGTGATCCAGTACAACCGCCGCCTGGCTACCGTGAACAACGCGGAGACAGATGGCTGAGACCTGGATGACGTCGTCTCACGTGGCACGTTTTGCGAGCTTCTTGTAGCGGGTCAGGGCGGCGACCGGGCCGAGGGAGGCGAGGAAGTGTGAGCCCTCTCGTTCGTCTCGGACGGTGAGGCGGCGGTAGCCGAAGAGCCAGGCGGTCGGCCGTTCGATCTTCCAGCGGTGCCGACCGAGGCATTCGCCGGACTCGATGCCGGGCCGCGCGGTGCGCGCGACGACCCCGCGCTCGCGCAGCCAGGCCGACCGGCCTCGGCGCATATATGAAACGGCGATGCGCGGTGGCGGGGGAGCTGGCAGTCCTGTTGCTGGCGTGTTCACTGCTCGTCCGGCGAAGTGGTGGGACCGCTCCGGTGACGAGCGATCCGTGTTCACGGCCGTGGTGTGCACGCTGACCAGCGGCTGCGCCTGGCGGCATCTGCCGCCGACGTCCGGCACGTCGATAGATCAGCACCCACAACCGGCAGCATGCCGCACGAACATCACGTCACGTGAGACAACCTCTAAGCCTTGATTGATGCGGCCGACTTGGCGGCCTGCTCGATCTTCGCGCAGTGGGCGGCTGCACGGGCTTCCTCGTCGATCTGCTTCTCGAGTTCGGCGCGCAACCCGGTCCTGCCGTCGAGGCCCCGCGCAGGATATCGGCGTGCCCGGCCTGCCGGATGGACTCGCTGAGGACATGGACCATGAGGGCGAACAGGTTCGTGTCGGCGTAAGGGTCCGGCCACCACTACACGTGGCCGGGGGCGTCGAGGGGAAGCTCGTTGATCGTCGCGTCCGAGCGCTCCCACATGCGCCGGTAGAACCCGATGATCTGATCGCGGGTCTCGTCCTCGGTCGCTCACAGATCGCTGCCGTTGGAGTCCTGGCACCGGGGCAGTGGTCCCGGGGAAGGGGGGGGCCGTCGACTTGTCGGCGGCCGGCTGCAGCCGACGAGTCAACGGGCGTATGCAGGCGTCGGGACTGGCCGTGGTGGGCCTAGTCTCTGAGGGATGCAGCGAGCTGAGGTTCTGAAGCGAGTGATTGGCATCCTGACGGAGGCTGAAGAGATTCGTCGCGCCGCGGAGGCTGGTGAGGAAGAGGACGGCTCCGAGTTCGGATCCAGCGTGGTGACGCAGATGTTGAATGAAATGCTGCCGGCCATCAGCGTGCCGGCCGATGCCACCCCGCAGGAGGTGGCCCGGCTCGTCGCTTCAGCTCTTGGTCCCGCGTTGCAGACCATGGTCGCCGGCTTCACCTTGGCGTTCAGCAGCCTGGCCATGGCGCACGACAGGGGGCAGAGCGACATCTCCTCGGCCGAGGTGCTGCAGACGCTGGCCTTCCAGGTGGAGGCCGGGCTGTTCGACGAAGGCCCCTGAGGACGCGTTCCATGGCCGGTCACGGGGGACTGACCGGCAGGAGTGTGCCTCTGAGAGCACGCACGTGCCACGCACCGCGGGCGGCCTCGATCAGCGGTCGCGCGCTGTGCTTGCGTGGACGGCCGACCACCGTTGGCGGCGCCGGATGGCACGTGCCTACGACGACCTGGCTGGCCACCTCGCCAAGGGGAACTGGCCCAACCTCACCTGCACTGCCTACGAGATGGCCCTGCACCTGAACCATTGAGGACGCTCCGATGTACCTGGAAGACCGCCCGGAGGAGGACCACCACGACTCCCTTTCGGAGTATGAGGACGACTACACCTGGGACAGCTGCTCGGATCCGCTGTTCCGGGACCACGACGTCCTGATGCTCTTCCAAACGGCTTCAGCCGGATCGAGGACCCTGAGAACCACACGGACCAGTCCAGGAGCGCGGGTTACCTCAGGCAAGCCACCTGGAACCCTCTTCGACCTCCGCAGCCTTGAGATTCCCCCAGCGGTTGACCGCAGCCAGGGCCCGCCCTGACCGCGCTCACGGTCTCAGGCTCCGATGTCTCGACCGCTGAGGTGGGTTCGGCCGGTGTGGTCGTGGGGTGGATCAAGCGGTAAGAGCCACCGGTCGGCGCGAGTGGGCACGAGCCATACCCGGTGGTCGTCCACTGGAACGGCAGCGCGCGGGGGAGCTCTCCACCAGGCATGCGCGTGTGGTTGTCGAGAACACCACAGCGCCCGTCTCTCCGTGTCTCATGAGACACGGAGAAGTCTGCAGGATGACGGTACTACCAGCTCGTCGCTGAGAGGTTGATCCCGCTCCGACCCGGAGGCAACTGATGGTCCTCGCCGAGGGGGCCCGATAGTGTGACCTGGTCCGCTGACAAGGCGATGGGGGCAGCATGCGTATTGCGGTGACGGGGGCAGCGGGCGGGCTGGGCGGCCGGGTGGTGCAGTTGCTCGCGGACCGGGCCGACGTGGACGTCGTGGCGATGGCCAGGCGTAAGCTGCCGACCGAGTCAATACCGCCGCAGGTGGAGGTCGCAGTAGCCGACTACGCCGATCCGCCCGCGCTGCGTGCGGCGCTGAAGGGTGTGGACACGCTGGTCTTCGTTTCCAGTGACGGGCCCGATGCGCAGATGCTGCTGCACCACCGCAACGTTGTCGCCGCCGCGGCGGCTGAGCGCGTCGGCCATGTAGCGGCGCTGAGCAGCGTCGACGCCGACACGGCGTCCCCCTTCTGCTACGCCGTGGTCAACCGGCTCACCGAGGACATGCTCCTGGCCTCCGGCGTCCCGTGTTCGTTCGCCAGGGCTTCGCTGTACATCGAGTTCTTCCAGGGCTGGCTCACCGAGGCGCGCGCCACCGGGCTGCTGAGGCTCCCGGCGGCGGATGGCCGGATCTCCCTGGTGGCGCGCGACGACGTGGCCCGCGCCCTTGTCGCACTCGCGGTGAGTGAGCCGACCGGCCGTCACCATGACATCACAGGCCCCGAGTCGGCGGACCTGGCAGGCATCGCCTCGATCGCCGCGGAGGCATGGGGCACACCCGTCGCCTACGTGGACATCCCGGCTGACACATACTGTGTCGAGACGGCGGCGACCGGCCTGGATCCATGGTGGCTGTACGCCTTCTCGTCCATGTTCGACTCGGTACGCGAGCAGCGCTGGGACCGAGTCCGAAACGACTACACCCAGCTGACCGGGCGCCTCCCCCTCGCTCTCCATGACGTCCTATCAGCACAGAGGTGAGTGGGCCGGACGCCGGCGAGCGGCCGACAACGACGCTCGCAGGGCCAGATCAAGCTTTCGGTCACCCTTGACCGGCCATGCCGGATCTGGGCTTCGGCCGGCTGCCGGGCGGCGTCTCCCGTATGGGGCCGGGGTTTCAGCCGGTGATGGACATCTCTGAAACCGCATGTACCGGGCAGCCGACCTGCCCGGTACACCGCTGGTGCGGGCCTTCATGAGAAGGCCCGCACCAGCGCGGCGAGGCGCCCCGATCGAGTGTCACTCCTGGACGTGCAGGTCCGGCAGTTCGCGCATGTTGTCGAAGACGATGGTGGCCCGGGCCTGCGAGTCGTTCGGTGGGCGCCGGGCCTCCGCGTAGCCGAAAGCCCGCATCCTTGCTGCCCGTGCCCCGCAACGTCGGACCGCCTGTCTGTCGCCGTGCCGGGCGCGGGCTCGCAGCGGGTCTGCCACGGACGGGTGGAGGGCCGGGCGCCAACGGTTGCTCCGCCTGCCCGGGACGAGGCGCCGGACCGACTCATCGAGCCCCAGTTTTGAAGATGACGGCATCGACTTACAGGGGGTGGGGGCGGTGTTGTACCGCGCCGCTGGACCGGCCTCGGGGCGGATGGCTGCTTCGTCCGCCCCGGAGGTGCCGGTCCCCGGTCAGCCGATGCGGGTGAGCCGGGTGCCGATGGAGGGTTCGGACAGCTCGCGGTCGACCACGACCGGTACGCTCCTGGCAGCCGCTCCCTCGCCCACGGTCAGCACGCCCACCTCGGCGCCCGCCGCGGCCGTGCGCGGAACCGCGGCCTTCGCCCCGTTCCTGCCGCTGAGGGCCAGTCGGAGCGTCTGCCCGGGGGCGGCGACGACTTTCAGCTCCGCGCCGGCCACGAGCGGCGTGCGGCCGCCGAGCCCGTCGTCGATGTACCCGACCGTGTCGCCCTTGCGGACCACCGTGGCCGAGGTCAGGGCGCCGCGGACGGACTCTATGACCTTCTTGCTGTTGGCGAGCACCAGGGCCAGGCTCCGGGTCGCGTTGGGATCCGGGCCGTCCGCACGCTGCTCCATCAGCGCACCCAGGATCAGCGGGGTTTCGTCGCCGACGGACTTGTAGCCCGCCCAGACCAGCGCGCCGCCGGCCGGGGTGCTCGAGCCGGTCTTGATGCCGCGAATGCTCAACTCGGGGGCGCTGAGCAGGGTGTTGTTGTTGATCAGCCGCTGGGACAGGTTCTTGATCTCGGCGTCCGGCATGGCGACCACGGAGCGGAACACGTCGTTCTTCATCACCGCCTCGGCGAGCTTGAGCTGGTCGACGGCCGTGCTCACAGTGCCCGCGTCCAGGCCGCTCGGGTCGGTGTAAATGGTGTCGTTCATGCCGAGTTCGCGGGCGGCGGCGTTCATCTGCTCCACGAACGCCGCCTCGGAACCGCTGCCGGTGGACCAACGTGCCAGCAGCCGGGCCGCGTTGTTGCCCGAAGGGATCATCAGCATCTTGAGCATGTCGAGCTGGCTGTAGGTGCTGCCCTCGGTGAGCCCCTCGATCCGCGACTCGTCCTGGGACCGGCCCTCCGCGACGGTCTTGGCGTCGACGGTGATGGTGGGACCGGCCTCGCCCTTGCGTAGAGGATGGTCCTTGAGCACGACGTACGCCGTCATGATCTTGGCGACGCTCGCGGTCGGCACCGGCTTCTGCGCGCCGAACGTGCCGATCGTTCCCGAACCGGGGAGGCGCACGGCCCCTTGGCCCTTCCCGGGCCAGGGGATGGTGAGCTGCCCCTCCACGGTGTGCGTCCGCTCGGTCGCGAGGAGCTGGGGGGCGGGCAGCGGACGGAGCAACTGGGCACCGGCCACAGCACCGGCGAGGAGCAGGAGCAGAGGGGTCCACACCTTGACCCGCCGTCTCGCGGCGCGGCGCGGGGTCTCGGCCGGGGGAGGGGTGTTGGTCAGCTGGGCGAGCAGGGTGAGCGGGGCCTCGGCGGACTCCGCCGCCTCCTGGGTGCGAGGGGTCGCGGGCTCGGACGGGCGCGGGGCGGCGGCCGGCGGGGCCGTCGGGAGGGCGAAGTTTGCCGTCGGGGTGTCCGGAGCCGTTGGCACGGCAAGGGCACGGGTGCGCTGGTCGTCCTCCTCGGGCCGCGCCCACGAGGGCGCGGCCCGGCCGAGTCCGTCCGCCGTGCGGGAGTCGACCGGCACGACACCCCGCTTGGTGGCCGGGGCTACGGTGCCCAGGACGGCGGTTGCCTGGTCCACGGCCGGTCGCGACTCCGCCGCGGAAGGGGCCTCGTCGGACTTGGTACGGGAGGCGGCGTCGCGGGCGGCAGCGGCGGAATCGGGCTGGCCGTCGCCCCGGGCCGCCACCGGCCGGGCAGGTGTGGGGCCAGACGACCCGGGACCGATCTCGGCCGCTGCCGAGGGGGCGGCGTCGGGTCGGTGCTCGGTCCGGGGCCCGTCCTCGGCGTCGGACCCGCCCTGGACGTTGGGCCCGTCCTTGGCGTCAGTCCTGTCCTCCGACTCGGAGACGCCCTCGAGCCAGGGCCCGTCCTCGGCGTCAGTCCCGTCCTCAGACACGGACACGCCCTCCGCGTCGGAGTCGGCCTCGGGCCGGGGCCCATCCTCCGAGGGGGCCGCGGATCTCTTGGTCACAGGAGCGGTCTTCGGCGTACCCGCATCCCCACACGGGGTCGCGTCGTTGCCAGCGGCGGTGACCGCCGACGAAGCGCCGGCGATGGACGCCGGAGCGCCCTCCTTCACCGGATCCCCCGGCTCTGGCCCGGTCGCCACGGGCTCTGGCAGGCCGTCGGCAGGGCGCTCTCCTCCCACGCCCTCTTCCCGCGCGTTCGTTCGACGGTCGTCGGATACAGCCCCCGTCTCCGAGTCGTTCTCGTGCTCCGGAGACTCTGGGCCTCCACCCGTCACCGCTTCCGTCGTCATCCCGGCCAACCTTGCCTGCTCGCAGATATGTTTCTCGGGGCCGGCAGCCCCGTCGCCTCCCGAGACGTGGGCCGAGACGGTGATGTTCCATAGAACAGATGTTGTGACAGTCCGGTCATACAAGTGCGCGTGACGAGCCGCCGTTTTCCCCCAGCCGGCGGAGTGGACGTCGCCCGGCGGCGCCCGGTCACGCCCGGTCCAGCCGGGCCGTCGAGGCCGCGCGCGAGGGTTTCCACGCCCGGTAGCCGTGCCTCGCCCCCAGATCTTGCGGCCTGAAGGGATGCTGACCCACCCCGGCCCGCACCCGGTCACGGTGGTCGATGACCCCGGCGACGATGTGGTGCCAACCCGCGCTGCCCGAGTGCCCACGACCCGAGGGCATCGTCTCTTCCACGCCCGAGGGCCGAGTGGGCCCTGGATCTGGCGCACGATGTCTCGGCGGCCCTGCGCGAGCCCGCTGGGCAACGGTCCGGTCCCACGGCTTCGGCCGCACCATCCCACACCGCCGGATCTTCAGCCCGGAGCCGTCCAACCACCTCGAAGATCATTCTGTTGGGAGTTCAGGAACGGTTGCACCCACGGTTGTCTGGACGGTTGGCGCACAGGCGCGGACCGGCCCCAGCTGCACTGGAGGTACCACCGGAGTGAGGTGTCTTTCCCCGCGATAGTCGGAGGGGAGAGGCTTGGTGCTTGACGGCGGCGCGGCCCGCTCGCGCTGTCGTCGGCACGTCTGCTCAGCTTGCCATACAGGCGTCCCCTTGACGTCCTGCGCGCCTGGACCGAGGCCTCAAAGGCTGCTGCGGGTCGCTCGGACCTGACGCCGGAGGTTCAGGAGCGCCTCCGCCGGGGCCTGCTCGTTCAACTGGATGGCGACCATGGAGGAAGTCGCGCCCGCGCGACGGGCCCCGGGGATCACGACCACGTCCCCGCTCGCAACAGCAGGCGGGCGCCTGAACGGCTTTACCGTGTGAGGCCGGTGACTGCATCCCTCAGGCGCTGGTTCCACATTCGGGCGAGCCGATCGTCTGACCGGAACGAGCGGCCATGTCGTGGGTGCCCTGCACTCCGACTGCGCGTGGGGCCGGTGCGACCAGCAACCGGCTGCGATCTGGACAGCGCTCCGTCTGAAGTACTCGATCGAGCCGACGCTTCCGGGCCGTGTCGCGCCGCCGACGCGCTGTACCCGATCGCCCGCCGATCCACTAGACACCCCCTAGCCTGGAGGTATGGCAGTGGTGCGGGTCGGTGGCGTCGACGTCGCCTATACGCGGAAGGGGCGGGGGCCGCTCGTGGTTCTCGTTCACGGGGCAGGGCTCGACGGGCGGATGTGGCAGCCGCAAGTCGAAGCGTTGGCGGACGAGTTCACGGTGGTGGCCTGGGACGAGCCGGGGTCCGGGCGGTCCAGCGCGGTGCCGGCGGGCTTCGGGCTCGAGGATTTCGCGCGCGCCCTTGCCGCCGTGATCGAGGACGTGGGGCTCGGGCCTGCGCAGGTCGCAGGGCTGTCCTGGGGCGGGACGGTGGTCCTGGAGCTGTACCGGTGGCGGCCGGACCTGGTGCGGTCGCTGCTGATGGTGGACACGTACGCCGGCTGGAAGGGCTCGCTGCCGCCAGAGGAGGTCGCGGCGCGGGTCGAGGGGGCACAGCGGATGCTCGCGGTGTCTCGTGAGGAGTTCGTTCCGACGCTGCCTGGGCTCTACGCCGTCGGCCCGCCCGAGCGTTTCACGGTGCTGCTGGACGCCATGAACCGGGAAGTTCGGCCGGAGACCATGGCCATGCAGCTCTCCCTGATGGCCGAGGCCGACGAGACGGACCTGCTGCCCCGGATCACGGTCCCGACCCTGCTGCTGTGGGGCGAGCGAGACGCCCGCTCTCCTCTGGAGGTCGCCTACGCCTTCCAGGCCGCCATTCCGCATGCCGAGCTGGTGACGATTCCCGAAGCGGGCCACATGAGCAACCTGGAGGCGCCGGAGGCTTTCACGGCAGCCGTTCGCGCCTTCTGCCGAGAGCACGCCTAAGGGCTGTCCCCTACATGCTCCGCGGACGCGTCAGGTGCCCTCGTACGGCGCGCTGCCCATCCGGCGAGGGCGAGGCTGTGCACCCGAGCGATGCCGAGGATCGCGTGGTGGACGCTGTCGCCTTCGAGGTTGCAGTCTCGGAGGATTCCTCACGCAGGTCCGAGCCCGCGTCGAGCACGTCTTCGCCCGCATGGAGACCTGGAAGAACCGGGAAATGCGCCGCCGGAAGAGCCTGCGCGAGGAATTCCGTACGCGGGTGCGGCGCACGGTGGGTGCCCCGTCCGCTCCGGTCGAGGCGGTCATCGGCGGCGCCTGAGGGCTGTCCCGTAACTGCTGGTCACGCCGATCACGTGCTGCGGAAACTGCGTAGGTGTTGAGTCCCCGGCGCCGGTATCGTCCGGTCTCAGACCAGCCGCACCCGCGGCGACCGCGTTCAGAGAGCGATTCACATGACCAGCCAGCGAGCAACGACGACCCTGTGGCGCCCCACCGGCCCCGAGGAGCTGGAGTTGGTCCGTGAGATGAACTGGCGTGGTTGGCCGCCTCGGCTTCCCGAGCAGCCGATCTTCTACCCGGTCCTCAACGAGGACTACGCGATAAAGATCGCGAGGGACTGGAACGTGAAGCACAGCGGCGTCGGCTTCGTTACCCGGTTCGAGGTCGATTCGGAGTTCGTGAGCCGGTACCCCGTCCAGCAGGCCGGGGGGCGGACGATCCTCGAGCTGTGGGTCCCGGCTGAGGAGCTGGACGACTTCAACGCTCACATTGTCGGCGAGATCCAGGTGGTCCACGAGTTCCGCTGAGGCAGGGCGGCTTGCCGACGGAGCAGTTCGCCGTGGTGCGACGTGAGTGGCCGGTGCGGCCTTCAAGCGCCAGGAGCAGGCGGCGCCGCTCCGGTCCGAGAGGTGGCTTCCGACGGCGGCGAGCGCGGGCGTGCCGAAGAGTCGGCCCCGTGCGGGCCTCGCGGCGGTGGCGGACGGCTGCGGTAGTGATGGTGCCGTGGAGGGCGTGGGTCCTCCTGCCGTAGCAGTTGGCGATGGCTCGGCAGTTCTTGAACCGGTTGATCGTTCGCTCGACTTCGTTACGGCACTTGTAGATCTCGCTGTCGAAGCTGGTGGGCAGACCGCTCTGTCTACCGCGCCGTTTGCGGTTGGTCGACCCTGCATGCGTGGCGGCTGGCCAGGTGTTCGGTCGGGGCTCTTGGCTGTCAGCCGATTCTGGGGGGCTGGCGTGGTGCGGAGGGACGACGTCCCCCGACGTATTCCTTCGTACCCCGTCGCGAGCACAGGGTGATTGCGGTCACCGAGAGGAGCAACGCGGTGACGAACCCAATCAGCTGGGTCTTCGCCGATTCGGTGTCGAAGTCGGCCTGGGCCACCATGGCGCCTATCGCCACACCGGAGAGACCGGCGATGATGCCGAGCTGCATGGTCAGGCGCTCGGCTCCGGCCCAGTCGCCTGTGAGGAGCAGAAATGCGTTCCGCGCTATGGACAGGCCGTAAAGCAGGAGTACCAGGCCGATGATCGGGCCGAAGCCGGACTCGAAGGTCTTGATCCCGGTGTACGCCGCGTAGCAGGCCAGGGTTGCACCGAGCAGCATCGCGAAGACTCCCGCGGCCGTCGCGACGCCAGGCCGTCGCGCGGAGGCTGGTACAGGGGTGGGATGTCGGTCGTAGGGGTTGCGGGGTGGGTTGCTCACAGCTGGCCCTCGCTCTCGTCAACTCTGGTGGCTGCGGCGCCCGAAGGATGCTTCCACATCGCACCTTCTTGCGGCCTTCATCCGGCCAATTCGGCGCGACGCCCGTCAAGTTCGGGGGATGAGTCCTCCGTTGACAGCACGGTCGTAGAGCCGTTTGTGCCACTCGTTGGCAGCGGGTCCGGGGGCGGTGGTCGAGACGGGGTCGGGCCGGTCCCGATGAGGCGCAACAAGGTTCCGGCGACGCCGCAGCAGGCGTCCGGGCCGAAACAGGACGCGCGCTCGGGCCTCCTCTCCTGTGACCCGGGCGAACGATCGGCTGCCTTCGTCACTGCGGGCAAGGCGCCTTCGCTCGTCAGACGCCGCCGGGTCGGCACGCGACGGAAGGGGAAGGCGGTGACTGATGCTGATCTGCTTCGTTTTCAGGCCATGGACAACATCATCAAGCGAGCCTTCATTGCCACGGCCCTGATCGGTGCTGCTGCCGGGGTCGGTGCGACCCCGGCAGCAGCTGATCCGGTCGGCGGCCTCCCTATCGGCGGCCTCTCGGGCGCCAGCGTCGACGGGCTCGGGCTCGTCGGCGGAGTCGCCGACACGGTCGGTAGTCCCGGTGATGTCGGCGACGCCTTGAACATGGCCAGCAACGGGAGCGCCATCTGAGGCCTCAACGGTTTGGGATGAGGCCGCGGACGCAGGGACTGGAGTCCCGGTGGCCGCGCCAGAAACGACATGGTGTCCTCCCCGCTTGCATGCGGGGAGGACACCGTGCTTTGGGGGCGCTCCTGCTGGAGGCCAGGTGGACTCCGGCGCAGGAAGGGGGCGGTCTTCCTCGCCGTTGTCTTCTTGGCGGACGTCTTCTTCGCGGGCACCTCCCTGGACGACGCCAGTGGGGAGGAGGAAGGGAAGGCGGATACCGAAGCGGCTAGACGCCCCGCGACGAAGAGGGTGAGTTGCGCCCCTGGGTGAATCTCGAAGCTGGTTCTCCCCCCCCGTGCCCGATTTTCAGTCGGTGATCTCGACAGGCGTGTTCGAGGCCGGCGGTGCCGAAGCGGTCTCGAATGCCGGCTTCCTCTGGGTGATGCCGTGGAGAAGCGAGGCGAGGTCGATCCCGGTGGCGGAGGAGAGGAGTTCCATGCCCTGGGTGACGTTGTCCGTGACCGTGCGGGTCAACTGGCTCGCGCCGTCGGTGGAGATGATGGTCATCTTGTCGACGGCGGCGAGGGGTTCGGCGGCCTTGGCGACGACTTGGGGCAGGACCTCGACGAGCATCTGCAGGACGGCCGCATCGCCGTACCTGTCGAAGGCATCGGCCTTCTTCTGCATGGCCTCGGCCTCGGCGGAGCCCTTGGCGGCGATGGCGGCGGCCTGGGCCTCGCCCTCGATGCGTAGGGCGTCGGCGAGCGCGGCGCGGTGGGCCTTCTCGCCCTCACCTGTGAGGCGGGAGCGCTGGGCGTCGGCCTCGGCCTGCTTGACCAGGGCGATGCGGCGGGCCTCGGCCTCCTGTTCGGCCTGGTATCGGGCGGCGTCGGCGGGCTTGCGGACCTGGGTGTCGAGCTGACGGTCGGTCAGCGCGGCCTGCCGCTCGGCGACCTTCTCCTGCTCGGCGAGGATCTGCTGCTGGCGGTCGGCCTCGGCGAGGGGACCGGCGGCGTTGGCCTGGGCAGCGGCCTCGTCGGTCTGGGCCTTGATCTCGGCCTGCTTCAGGTAGAGGGTCCGCTGCGCGACGGCGATCTCCTCTTCCGCCTTCAGCCTGGCCTGCTCGGCTGCACGGCGGGCGACGGCCTCGGCGATGTCGGCCTCCTGCTTGGCGCGGGCGGCCTCCGGACGGCCGAGGTCCTCGAGGTAGGAGCCCTCGGTGGTGATGTCCTGGATCTGGAAGGCGTCCAGGACCAGGCCCTGGCCGGAGAGGCTCGCCTCGGCCTCCTCCGCGACCTGGCCGGCGAAGGCGGCGCGGTCGCGGATGATGTCCTCGACCGACATACGTCCCACGATGGAGCGGAGCGCGCCGGAGAGCACTTCCTGGGTGAAGCCGACGATACCGTCCTGCTGCATCAGGAACCGCTGTGCGGCGGCCCGGATCGAGTCCTCCGTCCCGCCGACCTTGACGATCGCGACGCCCTCCAGGTTGGCCTTCACGCCGCGCAGCGTGACCGCGCCGCGCACGGCGACCGGGATGTGCCGGCTGGACAGGTCGAGGGTGAACTTCTGCTGGACGAACGGCACGACGAAGACGCCGCCGCCGACCACGACCTTCTGCCCGCTGTTATCGGTGAACACCCGCCCCGTGGCGGGATCGGTGGCCTGCTTCCCCCTGCGGCCCGTGATGATGAACGCCTCGCTCGGACCGGCGACCTTGTAGCGCGTGATGACCACGAGGGCGAGCAGGACGACGAGTACGACGATGCCCACCACAGCGGTGAGTACAGGGCTCATGAAGCGTTCCCCTCGGTTGGAGCCGGGTTGAGTGAAATGAAGTGAGTACGGAGGTGGTCAGTGTTCGACCTGTCGGACGACGACGGCCGTTGCCGACAGGACGGACTCCACCCAGACCTCCGTGCCGCGGGCGACAGGTGCGGCTGACTTCGCCGCGTACTTCACCGGTTGACCGGCGAGGTACAGCAGCACCTCGCCATACGAGTCGGCCGGGATCGCCGTCACCACAGAACCCGACGTGCCCGTAAGGTCCTCGCCCCTAGGTGCGGGCGTGACGCCGTCGCGCATGAGGGCCTGGCTGAACCTCCAGGTCAACCAGGCGGCGCCGACCCCCGTGGCCACGCCCGCACCAGTGGCGGCCCCCGCCCCCAGGCCGGTGGTGCCAAGGGTGATCGCGCCGGTGAACCCCAGCATCGACACGAACCCGGCGATCACCGGCAACGACAGAAACCCGTCCAGACCCACGACGACGGCGTCGAGGATGCCCTCCAGCACCCCGTCGAGGACAAGGGACAGGACCAGCAGCACCAGACCACCGATGCCGAGACTGAGAAACCAGACCATGTCCCCGCTCCTTCGGCTGCTGGACCGTTCCCGCTGTCTGCGGCATCGTCGCATCGCCTCGTGCAGAGGTTCATTGCCGTTGTCCGGCAATCTTTACGCGTTCTTGATGCCGCTCTTGACCTGACCTCAGGTCCGTTTGGTCGGCCAGTCGAGCAGCCGTGCGCCGATGACCGCGGTGTGGAGCGTGTAGCGGTGCATGGGGTCGTTCGGGTTGAGGTTCGTGAGGGTGTGGATGCGCTCGAGACGGTAGGTGAGGGCTCGTACGCTCAACGACAGCCGTCGCGCGGCTTCGGTGGCGACGCAGCCGGTGCCGAAGTAGGCGATGAGAGTGTGGATGAGAGGGTTCGAGCCGCCACGTGCCCGTTCCAGGGGGCCGAGCGTGCTTTCCACCAGGTCCACCAGCGCCTGCCGGTCCCGGGCCAGTACGGGGAAGACCAAGAGGTCGGCGGCGCGAAGCAGTGGCTCCTCGAAGCCCATGCGGCGCGCGACATCGAGTGCGTTGAGTGCCTCTTCGTAGCTGTGGCCGATACCGCCTGCGCCCGGACGGGGCCGCCCGATCGCGACCTTTCCGCCGTCGGTCGCCGCGTGCGCTCGCTTGGCGAAGTGGACGAGTACGTCGTCCTGGTCGGCCGGCGCGATGCACACCATGCGGCCGTCCTTGGTGGTGAACAGGATGCGACGTCTTTCGAATCGGGCGAACAGGCCGGCCTCCACCTCCCTTGGCACAGGGTCGGTTTCGTCGTACGTCGCGGGTCCTTCGGCGACCGCGACCGCGTGAGAGCGGGACAGACGCAACCCGAACCGCTCCGAGCGGGCGGAGAGGTGCCCCGCGTCTCCGCGGCCATGAAGGAGGTCATCGATGAACTCGCGCCGAGCGGCCTCCTCCCTCCGTACGACGAGCCGCTGTGCGTGCTCGTAGCCTTCGGCGAAGGCGTCAATGGCCTGCTCGACGGCGCTGAGGACGCTGTCCAGGTCGGTTGATGAGGGTCGGGCGACGCGGCTGGCCGCGAGATGGCTGCGGACCAGGGCGCGCCATCCATGCCCGGCTTCGGCGGCCTGGGCGCCCAGCGCGCGGCGGGATTCCAGCTCGCCGCGCGTGAGGCGGCGGCCGGTTGTCGATGCCTCGGCGATGATCTGTCCGTATCCGTCCAAGAACCGCGTCGATGTCGTCTCCTGCACCTGTCGGCCTCCCCCTGATTCTTGATGAAATGACAATTCGCTTTTATGTCCTGTGCTCGCAAGTCGGCTGCGTCGGCTACGGGCCCGACGACCTGCACGCCACGGTTCCGGCCCGCTTCTTCTTCGTCATGCCGGACAGGGAAGCATGGTCCGCCACCTCGAGTGTCGACGTGTGGCTCGACGGCCTTCACCGCTACGGCAGCTGCGTCACCGCTCCGTGCTTCTCAGCGAGCCGGACGGCCTCGGTCGACCGTCCGGGGCACGCCCCTGTACCGGAAGCACCCTTCGCCATCGCGCCGGGTAGACACCTCCAGAAGGCACTGACGGACTGTGAAGTCCCTTCCATGTCAGGGCCCGACAACCTGTCCCTACATTCAGCCGCCGAGTGCTCCGTGCAGCCGGCGTGAGAGCAGGCCGATGATGTGCTCCTCCGCCGCCTACCCGCTACGCGCGGCCGCCGAGGCCTTGACGTCGGCCGACCTGGACGCGCGACTGGTGAGGTGCCGCGCCTGCCCACGTCTCGTCGCCTGGCGCGAGGAGACGGCCTCGACCAAGCGGGCCGCGTTCCGCCACTGGCAGTACTGGGGGCGGCCTGTGCCCGGGTTCGGGCCTGCGGACGCCGCCATGCTGGTCATCGGGCTTGCACCTGCGGCGCACGGCGGGAACCGGACCGGTCGGATGTTCACCGGCGACCGCGCCGGCGACGTCCTCTTCGAGGCGCTGTACGACCTCGGACTCGCGTCCCAGGCCACGGCGACGAGCCGGGACGACGGACTGGAACTGTACGGCGTCAGGGTGACGGCCCCCGTGCACTGCGCGCCGCCCGGCAACCGCCCGACCCCCGGGGAGCGGGACACCTGTCGGCCGTGGCTGGTCCGCGAGCTGGAAGAACTGCGCCCCTGCTTGCGCTCCGTCGTCGTCCTCGGCGCCTTCGGCTGGCAGGCCGCGCTGCCCACCCTGCACGAGGCCGGATGGCCCGTGCCCCGGCCGCGTCCCGCGTTCGGGCACGGCGTGCGGACCACCCTCGCGCCCGCGGACGGATGTCCCGCCGCGCCGCTGACGGTGTTCGGCTGCTATCACGTCAGCCAGCGCAACGTGTTCACCGGCCGGCTCACCCGAGAGATGCTGCGGGAGGTTCTCGCCGAGGCCGCTCGCGCGGCGGGCCTCGGGTGAGATCCCGTCCGCCAAGGGCTGGCCGGATGACGATGCGCACCCCGTTCGCTCGCAGGCCCCGGGTGGGGAGACGGCCGGAGGGCTCTGCCCGAACTCGGCTGCCTGGTTGGCGGTGCCGAGTGACGGAGGGCAGCGGAGGCCAAGACCCACCGTATCCGTCCCGCCTCAGGAGATGACCCAGGACCGCAGACGATCGGCGATGTCGTAGGAGTTCAGCCGGAGTGCGCGAATGTCGTTGACCAGGTCGCGCCATGGCTCGAACGTCGTGTCCACGCGGTGGCCGGACGCCTCGAGGTAGGCGATGGCGATGCCGTACCCGTAAAGCTCGTTCCGCGCGGGCAGCGGGCGCAGCAGCACGCACTCCTCCAGGAACACCGCGGCGCGCCAGAACGCGTCCGGGTCCGCCTGGTCGAGACGCGGGGTGTTGACCCGGTGGCGGGCGGCCATGCCGACAAGCACCGAGAGGTCGTCGACCGTCAGGTCCTTACGGAGGATCTCCTCCTGGCGCTCCAGGAGCCACCGGTGGTCGATGAGCAGATCCACGGGCTCAGGCCGCCTGCGGATTCTCGCGCTTGGTCGCCGCCGGCAGCCCGCCGAATTCGGCGTCGAACCGGTCCACGATGCCCGACGCGGTGATCGCGCGGCGGAAGGCAGCCGTCGCCGTGTCCTGAAGGCGCTCCTGCTCCTTCTCGGCCGCCACGTGCGCGAGATAGTCCTTCATGGACATACCCGCGCCGTCGGCCAGCGCCTTGAGCCGGTCCCGAGTCGTGTCGTCGATCTTGACGGTGGTGTCTGCCATACATGCAGTATGCCGGGCGGTATACCGCCGTGGCTACCCCGAATTCCCAGGGCGGTCGCGACGACGGGCCCGCCCGTACTGCGTCACCGCACGCACGCGCTGAGGGAGTCAGGACGCGAACCGGGTCACATCCGTGATCCGGCATGTGACCTTGGCCGTGATCTGCTCCACCCCCTGCGCTGTCGCCTCCGACTGCTGCCCCGGAGCCACGTTGCTGGTGACGGCGGTCGCCTCACTCAGACGCCTGCCGGAAGCATCGACGAACTCGACCTGCACGATGTAGTTGCTGGCCTTGCTGGACCGATTCGTGATCAGCAGCTTCGCGTCGGCCCACTTCGTGACGGGGTCCACCTCGCATGCCGTGATCTTTACGTCCCCGCGCGGCCCGCTTTCCCCCTCTGGCTGCCGGGAGGCTGTCCTTTCGCCCGCTGTGGGCTGCGCGGTGGGGCTTGTCGGCGTCCGGTCGGGCTCGTCATCCTCTCCAGCCACGGCGAAGACGGCGACGACCACGACGACGATCAGTACGATCACGCCCAGGCACGACAAGCCGAGGATCTTTCCCGTCCTGCCCCTAGGGCGAGGTGGCGGCGCCCCCCGCCCTCCCTGCGGCTGCCCCCAGCCGGGCTGCGGCTCCTGATGCGACATGCGTACAGCGTCCGCCCGGGACGGATCGGACGCCCGCGGACTACTCCGTTCGGGGCATCGAGGAGCTGAACACCTTCCCGTCACCGGTGCCGTCCGCGCGGACCGACCGCCCCCGTCCCGGTGCCGCATGACGAGGGCGCCGCACGGCCATCCGCGCGGCGCGCCCTGGCGTCCCCCGGCCCACGGCGACATCTCCCAGTGGGACGTTCAGGTACGGGGAGGAGACAGCCCCGGTCCCTCGGTGCGGACGAGAGAGGGGAGAGCGGCCGGAGAGGGGAGAGCGGCCAGAGAGGGGAGAGCCGCGCGCCAGCCCCCGTACGAGGTGATCTCGCGGGCGCCGTCGAGGGCCGCGGGTTCGCAGAGGAAGCCGGTCACGAAGCTGCCGTCCGCGAGTTCCACGCTGCCGAGCGCCATCGGACGGGGGAGCGCCGCGACCAGCGCGCCGAGTCCCTCGGGAGGCAGCTGCCACACCTCGGCCTCGATCGCGGCGCCACCCTCCTCGGCTCTGACCAGGCCCGGCTTGGGAGGGACCGTCTCCAGCGCGTACAGGCGGTAGGCGGACGCAGTCGTGGTGGTACGCACCAGCCGGCCGCCCAGGGAGAGCAACTGTCCGTTCAACGGCTGCCCGGACAGGTGCGCGCCGACCACCACGAGGCGCACCGGCGGGGCGGCGAGCAGGCCGGCGATGCGGACGAGGCGTTCGTCGGTGAACGCCTGACCGATCACCATGACCCCGAACGGGAGCCCGTTCACCTCGCCCGCCGGGACGGCGACCGCCGCCAGGTCGAACAGGTTCGTGGAGTTGGTGAACCGGCCGAGCCGGGCGTTCGCGCCCAGGGGGTCGGCCTCCACATCTGCGAGGGTCGGGTGTCCCGGTGTCGTCGGCAGGAGCAGCGCGTCCGTGTCGCCCAGCGCTGTCAGGGCCCTGGTGCGCAAGGCGGACAGTCTCTCCAGGTCAGCGTAGAACCGGTGGGCCGGGACGTCCCTGGCCCGGGAGATGATCCCCGCCACTGTGGGGTCGAGGTCCGCCGAGCCCGCGTGCCCGTCGACGAAGGTGCCGACGGCGGTGTACCGCTCGGCGACGAACGCCCCCTCGTACAGCATCGCGGCCGCCTCGATGAACGGCGTCGGGTCGACCTCCAGGAGTTCGGCGCCCGCTTCGGCCAGGCGGGCCGCGGCCGACCCGAACGCCTCGGCCCAGCCCTCCTCCAGCTCGCCGAGCCGCTCGGGGCGGGGAACCGCGATTCGCCACGGGCCCGGACGGCGCTGCTCCAGGGCGGGGAGTTCGCGCCCCGACGGTGCCGCCATCAAGGCCAGGGCCCGCTCGGCCTCCGGCAGCGTACGGGCGAAGACCGTCACGCAGTCGAGCGAGGCACAGGCCGGGACGACACCCTCGACCGGGACCAGGCCGCGGGTCGGCTTGAGGCCGACGATGCCGTTGAAGGCCGCCGGGACCCGGCCCGAGCCCGCCGTGTCCGTTCCGAGAGCGAAGTCCGCAATGCCGAGGGCGACCGCGACGGCCGAGCCGGACGAGGAGCCGCCGGAGACGTACGCCGGGTCGAGGGCGTTGCGCACCGCGCCGTACGGGCTGCGCGTGCCGACCAGTCCGGTCGCGAACTGGTCGAGGTTCGTGGTGCCGAGGACCACGGCGCCCGCCGCCCGCAGACGTGCCACGACCGGCGCGTCGGCTTCCGGCCGGTACGCGTACGAGGGACAGCCCGCCGTGGTGGGCAGCCCGGCCACGTCGATGTTGCCCTTGACGGCGAACACCGTTCCGGCCAGCGGCAGCCGTTCACCGGAGGCGGCGCGCGCGTCGACCGAGGCGGCGTCCGCCTCCACGTCCTCCTGCGGCCGAAGACCGATCCACACCTCGGGCCGGTCCACCTGCGCGATACGGGCGTACGCGGCCCGTACTCTCTCCACCGAGCTGATCACGCGCCCACCTCCGCGGTCTCGACCGGAGCGAGGACGACGAGTGCGGTGCCCGCCTCCACCTGACAGCCTGGTTTGATCAGGACCTCCGCGACGATGCCGTCGGCGGGGGCCGGTACCGGAGCCTCCATCTTCATCGCCTCGAGGGCGACCAGCTGCTGACCCGCCGACACACGGTCGCCGACCTCGACGTTCACCTGCCAGACACAGGCGGTGAACTCGGCCTCGACCAGACGGCCGCCCTCCGGTATCGCGACGTCGGCGGCCGGCGGGACGACCTGCGAGGCCGCTTCGGCCCGGGCGAACTCGCCGGCTGCCTCCCAGGCATCGCGCTCGGCGCCGAACGCCGTGCTCTGCCGTTCCCGGAAGACGGCGATCGACGCCGCGTTCTCGTCGAGGAAGGCCCGGTAGGCGGCGAGCGAGAAGGTGCCTTCCTCAATCTTCGGTACGAACCGGCCGGTGGTGATGTCGGCGCGCAGCTCCAGGAGTTCCTCGGCCTCGACCGGGTACCACTTGATCCGGTCGAAGAAGCGCATCAGCCACGGCCTGCCCGGCTCGAACGCGCCGCGCTGCTGCCAGCCCGACCACACCTGCGTGGTGCGGCCGACGAACTGGTAGCCGCCCGGCCCCTCCATCCCGTAGACGCACAGGTACGCGCCACCGATGCCGACCGAGTTCTCCGCAGTCCAGGTGCGGGCAGGGTTGTACTTGGTGGTGACGAGGCGGTGCCGCGGGTCCAGGGGAGTGGCGACGGGCGCCCCGAGGTAGACGTCGCCCAGACCCAGGACCAGGTACTCGGCCTCGAAGACCGTGCGGTACACGTCGTCGCTCGTCTCCAGGCCGTTGACACGGCGGATGAACTCGATGTTCGACGGGCACCACGGGGCGTCGTCGCGTACGCCCGCGACATAGCGGGCGATGGCCTCGCGCGTTGCCGGATCGTCCCAGGACAGCGGCAGGTGGACGATCCGGCTGGGCACCACCAGCTCGTCAGTGGCGGGGAGCAGCTCCTCCACGCGCAGCACGGCGTCGAGGAGCTCGTGCAGCGGCAGGACGTCGGGGTCGGTCTGGACCTGGAGCGAACGGATGCCCGGGGTGAGGTCGACGACGCCGGGGAGCCCACGCGCGGCCAGCGCCTCCGCGAGCGCGTGGACGCGCATGCGCAACGCCAGGTCGAGCTGCATGGGCCCGTACTCGACGAGGAGGTTGTCGTCGCCGCTGCGCCGGTAGGTGACCGACGGCCGGGCGTCCGTCTCCTCCAGGCGGGCGAGGATGCCCCCGTCGACGAGGGCGTCGCGGTCGGCGCGCGGCTCGGCGGCGGGGTCCTTCCGCAGTCGCCCCGCCGTCTCCGTCGTCACGGGCACGAACCGGACGGTGTCGCCGGGGCGGAGCTGGCCGAGCTTCCAGCGCTGCCCGGTGACGACCGTCGCCGGGCAGACGAAGCCGCCGAGGGACGGGCCGTCGGGGCCGAGGAGGACGGGCATGTCTCCGGTGTAGTCGACGGCACCGACGGAGTACGGCGTGTCGTGGATGTTGGAGGGGTGCAGGCCCGCCTCGCCGCCGTCCGTGCGTGCCCAGCGCGGCTTGGGGCCGACCAGACGCACGCCGGTACGCGCCGAGTTGAAGTGCACCTTCCAGTCCGCCCCGTAGAAGTCGCGTATGTCCTCCTCGGTGAAGAACTCGGGCGCGGCGTGGGGGCCTTCGACCGCGCCGACCCGCCACACGGCGCCGAAGGCAGGGCGCTCGTCGACGGAGACCACGGAGGTCTCCGTCCGGGCTTCCCCGCCGTGCAGGACATCCCCGGCGCGCAGGGCGCGACCGCCGTGGCCGCCGAACCGTCCCAGGGTGAAGGTGGCCGCGCTGCCGAGGAACTCCGGTACGTCGAGGCCGCCCGCGAACAGCACGTACGTGCGCAGGCCCTGCTCGTCGGGGGCCCCGACGGCGAGGGTCTGTCCCGCCTCGACGGTGACCGGCTCCCATTGAGCCACACGGCTGCCGTCGATCGTCACCTGAGCGGGGGCGCCGGTGACACAGACCGTCGTGGGGTGGGTGAACTTCAGGGAGGGGCCCTGAAGGGTGCATTCGAGCCCGGGCGCGCCCTCGTCGTTGCCGAGCGCCGTGTTGCCGAGCCGGAAGGAGAGGTCGTCCATCGG
The DNA here is from genome assembly GCF_042902595.1 of Streptomyces sp. NPDC012508. Lineage (NCBI taxonomy): Bacteria > Bacillati > Actinomycetota > Actinomycetes > Kitasatosporales > Streptomycetaceae > Streptomyces > Streptomyces sp. NPDC012508. The sequence goes on along the minus strand of NZ_JBIBEO010000002.1, from coordinate 164,439 downwards.
CCCGCCCGGGGGGACGCCGACCTGCCAGTAGCCGGTGCGCCCGGGCCAGTCCTGCACGGTCGTCAGGGTGCCCGGGGCGACGACCTCGATGCGCGGGGTCGGGTCGGTGAGGGTGGCGAGCGAGGCGGTGGAGTGGGCGGCGGCGCGGACGTCGGCGTCCCGGAGTGCGGAGCGGACCAGACCGAGGTTGGTCTCGATGCCGTCGACGCGGGTCTCGGCGAGCGCGGCGTCGAGACGGTCGAGGGCCTCGGCGCGGTCGGCGCCATGGGCGATGACCTTGGCGAGCATCGGGTCGTACGCGGTGGTGACCTCCGTACCGGTCTCGACCCAGGCGTCTACGCGGACGCCCTCGGGAAAGGCGACGCGGGTCAGCAGGCCCGCGCTCGGGCGGTGGTCGCGGGACGGGTCCTCCGCGTAGAGGCGGGCTTCGACGGCGTGGCCCCGTGGAGACGGGGGCTCGGTGACGACCTCGGTGTCGCCCTGGGCGAGCCGCAGCATCCAGGCGACGAGGTCGACGCCGTAGATCGCCTCGGTGACCGGGTGCTCGACCTGGAGGCGGGTGTTGACCTCCAGGAAGTACGCCTCCTCGCGGACGGCGTCGTAGACGAACTCCACCGTGCCGGCGGAGCGGTAGTCCACCGAGGCGCACAAATTCCTTGCTGCTCCGGCGAGTTCATGGCGGACACGGTCAGGCAGGCCGGGTGCCGGGGCCTCCTCCAGGACCTTCTGGTGACGGCGCTGGAGCGAGCAGTCGCGGTCGCCGAACGTGACGACCTTGCCCTGCCCGTCTCCGAAGACCTGCACCTCGACGTGGCGGGCTCGCTCGACCAGCCGCTCCAGGAAGACTCCCGCGGAGGAGAAGGAGGCGGCGGCCACGCGCTGCACGCGGTCCCAGGCGTTGGCGAGTTCGGCGGGGCCGTGACAGGCCCGCATGCCGATGCCTCCGCCGCCGCCGGTCGCCTTGAGCATCACCGGATAGCCGATCCGCTCGGCCGCCGCGAGGGCCGCGTCGACGTCGGGGAGGAGCCCGGTGCCGGGGGCGAGCGGCACGCCCGCCGCCTGCGCGGCGGCGCGCGCGGTGTGCTTGGCCCCGAACAGCTCCAGCTGTTCGGGCGTCGGGCCCACGAAGGCGATGCCGGCGTCGGCGCAGTGCCGGGCGAACCCGGCGTCCTCGGAGAGGAATCCGTACCCGGGGTGGATGGCGCCCGCGCCGGTGTCCTCGGCCGCCTTGAGGACCAGGCCCGCGTCGAGGTAGGACTCCTTGGCGGGCGCCGGGCCCAGCCGGACGGCCTCGTCGGCCAGCCGGACGTGTTCGGCACCGCGGTCGGGGTCGGAGTAGACCGCGACGGTGCGCAGGCCGAGCTTCCGGGCGGTGCGGATGATCCGGGCCGCGATCTCGCCCCGGTTGGCGACCAGCAGGGTGTCGAACGTCATCGGGTTCCGTCCTCGTCGCTGTCGCTGTCGTGGCTCTCGACCGGCTCGGTGATCGTCATGCGCACGGCGGTCGGGTCGAATCCGTTGCAGGGGTTGTTGATCTGCGGGCAGTTGGACAGCAGCGCGAGCACGTCCGTATCGGCGCGGAGCACCACCTTCAGGCCCGGGGCCGAGATGCCGTCGACGATGCCGAGCGTGCCGTCCTTCTCGACCGGCACGTTCATGAACCAGTTGATGTTGGAGACGAGGTCGCGCTTGCCGAGTCCGTGCCGGGCGCCCTCGGCGAGAAAGTTCTCCACGCAGGCATGCTGCGACCAGGTGTGGTGGCCGTAGCGGAGGGTGTTGGACTCCTTGGAGCAGGCGCCGCCGAGAGTGTCGTGCCGTCCGCAGGTGTCCTCGACGACGGTCATCAGGGGAGTGTGCTCGTTCGAGAGCAGCACCGAGCCGGTGGTCAGGAAGACGTTGCCCTGGGCCTGGACGGTGTCGGGGGCGCTGTAGCGGACGGCGGTGTCGTGCGCGTCGTAGAGCAGGAAGTCCGCGGCCTGGTTGCCGTGCAGGTCGGTGACGGTCAGCAGCTGGCCCCTGCGGACGACCGCGGACCAGGCGGCGCGGGCGGGGACGGTGTCGTCGGAGACGGCACGGCCGGGACGGGCGGTGGCGGTCATGCGATCCCCCGGGCGGTGAGGTGGTCGGCGGTGTTCAGGAAGGCGCGGCGGCCCTCCGGGGTGGCGTTCCAGAAGGGAGTGCCGGGGGCGGTCGGCCGTGCCCGGTACGCGAGGACTTCGAGACGCCCACAGGTGTAGGCGGGGCGCGGGTCCAGCGGGTGAGGGACGTTGACGAGGAGGACGGTGACGTCCTGCTCGGCGCGGAGCGTGACGCTCCCGCCGGGACCGGCGGAGCCGGTGAACTCGGCCGTGCCGGCCTCCGCGATCCGTACGCCCTGGAAGAACGAGACGGACGGGGGGAGGTCGCGGGGGGTGAGGCCGTTCTTGAGAGCGGCGAGCTTGAACAGCTCACGCCCCGCCGGCGAGGCGGACTGCGGGGTCCCGTCCCCGTACCGCTCGGTGTTACGTACGAGGGTGGAGGTACCGGTGAGGGCGTCGTGCCGACCAGAGGTGTCCTCGACGACGGAGGCGAGCACCCGGCCCTGGTCGGAAAGGAGGAGGTGGCCCTCGCCGAGGTAGGCGTTCCAGAGCACCTTGACGGTGTCGGCCACGTTCAGCCGCTCCCAGGGGCGGTCGGCGCTGTACAGCAAGAGGTGTGCGCAGGCGTCACCGGTGAGGTCGGTCAGCCGCAGCTCGGTGCCCCGGGCGAGGACCTTGTGGGTGTAGGAGCCGCCCGCCACCGTCTCGGCCCAGACGACGTCCGCGGTGGAGACGCCCTCGGGAGGCGCGGGCCAGCTGCTCGCGGGTAGGACCGGCATGGCGTCGACCGTCGTGCCCTCCTGGGCGCGGGCATGGTCCCGCGCGCTGTACGTCGTCGCTGTGGCGGTGACTGACGGTGTCGCCATGGACCAACCTCCGGTGGGGATCCCTAATTTCTGTCGCCCGACAGAAATTAGGGAGAGGGCGCTTCGCCGCCATTGCCCGCGCGTTTCGGGTCGGTTACCGGAAACTCACCCCGCGGCTCGGCCCCGAGGCGACCCGAGGCCCTGTGCGAGGATCACGGGGTGAGCACGCCCACCAGCAGAAGAGTCGGCCGCCCGCGGGCCCAGGAGCGCCCCGCCGACGGCCTGGAGCCGCGCGACGAGGTCCTGGCCGCGGCGGCCGAGCTGTTCACCACCCGTGGCTACACCGCGACCTCCACCCGTACGATCGCCGAGCGGGCCGGTCTGCGGCAGGCGTCCCTGTACCACTACTTCGACGGCAAGGAAGCGATCCTCGCGGAGCTGCTCGAAGGAACCGTCCGGCCCTCACGCGAGGTGGCACGCGCTCTCGTGTCCCGTACGGAGGCGGCCCCGGAGGCGCGGCTGTGGGCGCTGTGCCACTCCGACGCGGCGCTGTTGTGCGGCGGCCCGCACAACCTCGGGGCGCTCTACCTGCTGCCCGAGGTGCAGACGGGGCGCTTCGCCGCCTTCCATCGGATCCGGTCGGAACTCAAGTCGTGCTACGCGGAGTTGCTCGCGGCCACGGAGCCAGGGGCGGCGCTCGGTGCGGACGACCTGGTGCTGCGCGCGGACCTGCTCTTCGGGCTCACCGAGAGCGTGATCCTCATCCGGCGGGCGGACCCCGCCCGCGAGCCGAGCACGCTCGCGGTGGCGACGGCCGACGCGGCGCTGCGCGTGGCGGGCGTGCCGCAGCGGTCGCTGACACGGCTGCGCCGCGAGGGACAAGGTCTCCTCGCGGCGCAGGCCTGACCGGGCCGGCGAAAGCGCCCGACGCCTCAGGCGCGTACGGCCCCGGCCCCGTGGTCCGTCAGGGCCCGGCGGTCCGCTTCCCCGGCCGCCGGACCGGTGCCCCCGCGACGGCGGTACCAGCGGTACGCCGCACCTGCCGCGACCGTGGCGCCGAGGACCAGGACGGTGAACCACCGGAAGTACCAGTGGCCGCCCTCCGGGTCGTACACCTCCGCGCGCGGCCAGGCGAGGTTGACCGTCATGAAGAGCCCGTATCCGACCGCGAGCGCGTTGACGGGCAGGCCCCAGCGTCCGAGGGAGAACAGGGGCTTGCCGGACTCGTCGCGCACGTCACCGTCGGCCGGCGGCGGCCACTCGCCCCTCAGCCTCCGGACCAGCATCGGGCCGGTGACCATCGCGTACGCCAGGTACACCATGGCGATGCAGGTGGTGCCGATGGCCAGGAACGCCTGCGGGGACGCGAGGTTGAGCAGGAGCAGCAGACCCGCGCCGATGCCGACCACCACGGCGGCCGTGCCGGGCATCCCGGTCCGCCGCGGGACCCGCGCGAGCTGCGCCGATCGCGGGAGGACGCCGTCGCGGGCCATGGAGTAGAGCATGCGGGTCGCCGAGGTCTGGATCGCCAGGGTTGCCGCGCAGACGGCCACGGCGACGTCGGCGAGCAGGACCCTGCCGACGCCGTCGCCGAGGGTGCTGGTGAGCACGTACCCCAGGCCCTCCGTCGCCAGGCGTCCGTCGGTGAGACTGGGCGCGGCGAGCAGCCCGCCGAGCAGTAGCAGCCCACCGCAGACGCCGGAGGTGGTCAGGGCGCTCAGCGTCGTACGGGGCGCGGTGCGGCGGGGGTTGACGGTCTCCTCGCTCATCTCGCTCGCGCTCTCGAAGCCGATGAGGACGTACGCGGCGGTGAACGAGCCCACGAGCAGCGCCGTGATCAGGCCGCCCTCGCCGCCGGTGTGCAGGGTGATGCCGGGGTCCCGCTCCGCGTGGGTGGCGAGGAGGGCGACGATCAGGGCGACGCCGGCGATCTCGGCGGTGACGCCGATCGTGTTGACGGCCGACAGTGCGCGGTTGTCGAGGACGTTGAGCAGCGTGGTGAGCGCGAGCAGGACAAGGCCGAGGAGGGCGGCGTTCGCCGCGCCGCTGGTCGTCGTGGGGGACGGGTCGCCGCCGACGATCTGGAAGCCGGGCCAGACGGCGGGCAGGACGACCTGGAGCGCGAGAGCGGCGGCCGCGACGACCACGATCCGCCCGGTCACCATGATCCATCCCGCGTACCAGCCGAAGGACGGGGAGCCGAGCCTGGTCGCCCACTGGTAGATCGCCCCCGCGATGGGCATCCGGGCGGCGAGTTCGGCGAAGCATGCGGCGACGAGGAGTTGACCGGCCAGGACGGCGGGCCAGGTCCAGAAGAAGAGCGGCCCGCCGAAGGAGTACCCCAGGGAGAAGAACTGGAACACCGTGGTCAGGACGGAGATGAAGGAGAAGCCGGCGGCGAAGGACGCGTAACGCCCCATCCGGCGCCGCAGCTCCTGCGGATAGCCGAACGGGGCGAGCGAGCTGTCGGGCGAGCCGTCGGATGAGCCGTCGGGGGAGCCGTTGGGCGGTTCTTCGCCCGGTGCACCGGGCGGGGGAGGTGCCGGGGGAGTGGGATCGGCGGTCACGGTCATGGCGGTCCCCTGTCGCGGAGGCGAGTTCCTGCAATTCCTGTCGGTTGACAGAAATTAGAGAGGGCCCGTTTCCGCCGCGTGTCACGCCCGTGTCCCGACCGTAAGTGACTCCTCTCCGGACGGCCCGTTCGGAGAGCGGAGGTCACGCTCGCCGGCCGTGCGGGTGCGTTCCGGCGTCGCCCGCGAGTTCCCGGGGCGGCAGCCAGCTCCACGGCACGGGGGGCGGCTTCCACCCTGGCGACAGGATCCCTTGCACCTTCGAACCAGGAGCTGATCGCACGGGCGGACGGGCTGCGCGAGTCGACCGGCCGTGGGCAGACCTGCCGTGAGACTGCCGCCGTCGCGGCATGTGCGAGCTCAGGCCGTGGGCGCGCGAACCCTGGAGCCCACCTGGTCGCACTGGTCCGCGCGGGCGCGACGTTCGAGAACGGTTAACGGTGTCCTGACCGAGCGCGAGCAGGCCACCGCTGCCAGAGAACCCGCATGGCCGGGCTCAAGGCCCGTCAACGGTCAGGATTCCGCGGCCAGGTATTCCAGAGCCGTCGCGATGTTCTGGGACATGTCGATCACGCTGTCCAGCACCAGCCGGTCGTCGGCCCACGGAGCGAACTCTTCCCGCCGCCGCTCCACCGCCTCCCACGTCGGCTCGTGGAAACCCTCGATCTCCCGCGACCGGCCCTCGAGCCGTCGGCGGTGCACCGCCCGATCCGAAAATCGGATCCACCGACGCGACCGGCGCGGCCAACCTCTGTCCCAGCTCCTCGGCGACCGAACGATTCCCCGCACCGGGCAGCCCGGCCATCGCGATCAGCATGAGCCCAGGCTCGCATGCCCGGTCAGCCGCGGACCGCCACCGCTGGCCGACGGGCCAGGAAGCTCGGAACGCTCATCCAGCCACGTCGTCATCCGCAGAATTCGACCATTGCTCTCGGGCGCGGACGGGCCCTCGAACAGCCCGCCCGGTCACAGGAATCGGCGGATCGGCTGGACGGCCACCTCCCGGGCCCGCTGGACGACCGAGCGTCTCTTCCACCGGCCCGCCCGGATCAGTTCGCTGACCGCCACATCCGCCTCGAAGTGCTCGTCCAGCGTCGCGGTGAACCCCTGATCCAGGACGGCGAGCATCACCTCCTCGTCGTGATCGAGGGAACGGCGGTTGAAGTTCGTCGAGCCGATCAAAGCGGCCACGCCGTCGACCGTGATGACCTTCGCGTGCATCATCGTCGGCTGATACTGGTAGATCTTCACCCCGCAGGCGGTGAGGTCCTCGTAGAAGTACTGGCCGGACAGTTGGCATACCCGCTTGTCCGTGTGCGGCCCGGGGAGCACGATCTCCACCTCGACCCCGCGGCGTGCGGTGGCACAGAGAAGCTCGATGAAGTACGCGTCCGGTGAGAAGTAGGCGGTGGCCAGGCGGAAGCGCTCCTCCGCGGACTCCAGCATCACGCGGATCAGAGTCTGCATGTCCTGCCAACCGAAGCTGGCGGAGCCGCGCACCACCTGCACGATGGCATCGCCCTGAGGCCGGTGCCCGATGAACCGGTCTCGCTCGTCGAAGAGTTCGTCGTGGCACTCGGCCCAGTTCTGCGCGAACGCGGCGGCGATACCGTCCACCGCAGGTCCGCGGACCTCGACGTGCGTGTCGCGCCACTCGTTCTCGTTCCGTGCATCACCGCACCACTCCTGAGCGATCCCCACTCCGCCGGTGAACGCGGTCTCCTCGTCGACGACGAGGACCTTGCGATGGCAGCGGTGGTTCTGCTTGAGCGGCGAGAGATACAGCGGCTTACGGAACCAGGCCACCTGCACCCCGGCCTGCTCCATCGCGTCGAGCTGCTCGGTCTCGATCAGACGGCTTCCGAACCCGTCGAGCAACAGCCGCACCCGCACACCGGCGCGGGCCCTCTCGGCCAGGGCCTGGGCGAACTGGCGGGCTATGTCGCCCTTCCAGTACACGAACGTCATCATGTCCACCGTGTGCTCGGCGCGGCGGATCCCGGCCAGCATCGCGGCGAAGATCTCGTCCCCGTTGCGCAGGGGAACGAGCTTGTTGCCCTCGGTCGCCGCGATCCCGATCAGCCGCTCCAGACGCCGGCGTATCCGCGCGACCCGGTCTTCGTCGGACGGCGCGCCCAGGGCCTGGGCGGTCTGCCGGGTGTGCTCGGGCGGCTCTTGCGTACTGGTCATGGCGTCCCCCGGCCGGAGCACGACGAAGACCATTGGGCCGCGGTGCCCGGTCCGGCGCGGGCTGAGCGGCCAGCCGACTGTACCCCCGGGGCAGGTGCGGGACGCACGGCGCATGTGTCGGCGTCGGCGGGGCAGGCGGCAGACACACCTCGACCTAGGGAGTTCTTCATGATGGTTGTCGGCATCGTGGCCGTTTGTATCGTTCTGGCGATCCTCGCCTTCTTCGTCCCTCGTCTGTCCCGTCACCCAGAACGCGGCACCCAGCGCACCCTCGGAGCCGGATCGCGCGCCGGCGGCAAGGCCCCCGGCTTCCTGGGCCGGATCTTCAGCAAGCCCTTCAGGAGCAGCTCCAAGGCCGTGGGCCGCAGCGGCTCCGCCGGTCGCCGCGCGCGAGGCCGCATGCCGTTCTGACGTCCCTGCGGACTGCCCCTTCACGGCGAGCACCACGTCACCGACGCGCTCGCCGCGTCCGCCGTCGCGATCGGGCTCGGCGTCGACGTGGAGAAGACTGCCGACGCCCTCTCCCACGCGGCGCTGGTGGCCTCCGCACGCATGGAGGGCACCGACCGGCCCGACCCCGTACGGGTCATCACCGACGGACCCGGGGCTCAGGCCAAGCGACCGAACGGCTGCGGCATCGGAGAAGTACGTGCAAAGCGCCGAGCGGCCGACGTCGGCAATGTCGGCGCTTCGGACATGGCCACCGACCGTGGTCCGCCCTTGGCCACCAGCCGGACGGGCGCTGACCAGGACGACGTCAGCCTCTTCGAGCGTCGGACAGGCAGTGCCGGCGAGGCCTGGGCCCGGAGGCGCCACCTGTGAAGGATGTCAGGAGGGCATCCGGCGGGAGCCGGGGAATCCCGGGCGCAGCGTGGCGAGACGCGGCAGCTGTGGCAGCTTCCGGGTCAGGTGGCCCGTCGCCTTGGCGTAGCCGATGCCGAAGAGGATGGCGGTCGCGAGCGACAGCGGCTCGGAGACGTCGTCCAGGATCGGATAGATCTGCCAGTGAGTGAGGTAGATGGAGAGTGAACTGGCGGCGAGAAGTCCTGCCGCCTGGTTGATGCGGTGGCGGCTCGGCAGCGTGGGAAACCATACGAGCAGGGCGAAGCCGATGAGGACGAACGCCTCGCGCCGGGGTTCGCCGGGGAAGAAGCCCGGCACCGTGGTGAGTGCGGCGAGGGTGACGAGCAGCCGGTGGGGCGTCGTGCGGGCCTTCGCGGCTGCCCAGCCGAGGGCGAACAGCCAGAAGACGGTGACCGCGTCGGTGATCTGGGAGCGATCGGGGAGGCCGACGAGCTCGTAGCGGGTGAGCAGGCCGAGTGCGACCAGGGCGAGGGGCAGACCGTAGGGGAAGCGCCGCTCCGCCCGGTCGACGGCGGGCACGGCCAGCAGCGCGAGGACGGTCAGCAGGATGTAGACGAGCGCTTCGACGAACCACAGGTGCAGGCCCGGCCCCATGTCCTGGGGGAAGAGCGCGTTGTGCAGCAGGAGGAGGTTGCTCAGGTCGTACTCGGCGCCGATCAGGATCGCGAAGGCCGTCCAGGCGACGCAGGGGAGCGCAATGCGCGCGATGCTCCGCCCCGTACGGCGGACACGTTCGCGACGCTCGGCGGAGGTGAGGAGGAAGCGCGCGAAGTTGAAACCGGCCACCGCGAGCAGCAGATGCGCACCACCCCGGATCTCGAAGAGCCGGACGTGAGAGGCGACGATGCACACGATCGCCACGGCGCGCAGGGCGACGCTGGTCTCCAGGGCCCGGATTCGTGAGGGGGGCTTGCTCGCGGGGATGCGGAGGTCTCGGATCGGTGTGGTGTGCCAGCTCGCCGGCAGACGGCCGAGGCGTTGTTCGAGGTGGAGCGACATCTCGACGTACGAGAGCGAGTCGCCACCGAGCCCGACGAACGTGCTTTCCGGCGTCACGTCCGTACGGTCCAGAATCCTCGCGTAGAGCGCGCACAAATCGTCGTCGTCCGCGTCGTCGACAAGAAGCTGGTCGGCCCGGGCCATCTGGTCCAGCGCACGGACGGCCTGGTAGTCGGGCTTGCCCGAAGCCAGACGCGGAAGGTCGGGCAGCAGGTGGACGGCGACTGCGCGGGTGGGCAGTCCGCACTCGTCCACGACACGTCTTCGAATCCTCCGCTCGTCCCACCCGGGCTTGCTGACAACGGCGAGGACGAGCCGTTCGTCGTCGCCGGCGCAGAACGCACTCAGCCCGTGCCGTTCGAGCATCGCCTCGACCTGCTGGGGGTCGATCCGCATGCCGAGGATCTTCAGGAACCGACTGCGGCGGCCGACGATCTCGAACAGACCCTGCTCGGTGCGCCGAGCCAGGTCGCCGGTGCGCAAGGTGACGACGGTGCGGCCGAGGGCGAGGTCTTCAGGGGTGTCGGCATAACCGAGCATGACGTTCGGCCCGCTGTAGACCAGTTCACCGACGCCATGCCCGGGCGCTTCCTCGACGGGCGCCTCCTCGACGGGTTCGAGAGAGAACGACCCGCCTGGTATCGGCACGCCGATCGATCCTGGGTGTTCGCCGGCGAGCTCCGGCGGCAGGTAGGCCATGCGTGCTGTCGCCTCGGTCTGGCCGTACATGACGAAGAGATCCCAGCCGCGCCGCTGTCCCAGCTCGGCGTAGCGGGCGACCCGTTCGGGGGCGAGGCGGCCGCCGGCCTGGGTGATGTAGCGCAGGTGCGGCAGGTCCATCTCGGCGAAGCCGACGCGGTCGAGCAGGTCGAAGGTGTAAGGGACTCCGGCGAGGGCGGTGCCGCGTGAGATGCGGAAGAGCTCCCAGAAGCAGGCGTCGGCCACCGAGAGTTCGGTGAGGACGAGCCCGGCGCCGCGCAGTAGGTGGCTGTGGACGACGGACAGACCGTAGCAGTAGTGCATCGGCAGGGTCGTCGCGGCTCGGTCGGTGTCGCGGATCTTGAGGTACGTGGCGATCGACTCGGCGTTCGCCTGGAGGTTCTCGTAGGAGAGCCGAACGAGTTTGGGGGAGCCTGTCGAACCGGACGTGCTCAGCAGCAGGGCGAGATCGGGATGGAAGGTGTGGACGGATCCGGGCCGCCGCTCCTCGATGCGCCACTCGCCCGTGCCCGGGTGGACGACGATGTCGGGATCGTAGGCGGCGGTCAGGGACTCCACCGCCTCGGGGTGGTCGCCGGGCACGAGGAGTACCGGGTGGCCCGCCGAGAGCGCGGCCAGGTGAACGACGAGCGCACCGACGGTGTTGGCGCCGGGGAGGAGCACGAGGCGGCGTCCAGTGCCGAGTCGCCGGGCGGTGTCCGCCACCAGCCGGGACAGCTCACTGTAGGAGACCATGCCGTCGGCGGTGACCAGAGCGGGGCGGTCGCCGTACAGCGCGAGGCCATGGGCGAGGGGGAGGGTGTGGCCGCCGGCGGGCGGGGCAGGGAGGAGCGTCACGGGCGCATCGTAGGTAAGGCTTTCCTAATCGAGAAGGGGGGGTGTAGGCACCGGATGCTCATTTGCGACCGGTCCGTTATCAAAACCTCACTTGACCATTAGGTTAGCTTTACCTTATCAATGCCGTATTCACAGGTACTCCCGGTAGTTCTTCGTCGCCGGTCGCACGACCCGTCGCCGAAGGCGCGGGCAGCGATCGGCACGGCAGGAAGGCATCTCCACTCATGCGCCGCCCCATGGCTCGCACGCTCACCGCGCTCACCGCGGCAGCCCTGCTCGTTCCCGCGATCGCGAGCTGCGGCAGCGATGAACCCGCCGGACTCGTCATCTACTCCGGCCGCAACGAGAACCTCGTGAAGCCGCTCATCGAGAAGCTGGAGAAGCATCTCGGCACCAACGTCGAGGTCCGTTACGGCGACAGCGCCGAACTCTCCGCGCAACTCCTCGAAGAGGGAGACAAGACCGAGGCCGGTCTGTTCCTCTCCCAGGACGCCGGCGCACTCGGCGCGCTCTCCAAGGAACAGCGCCTCGCGCCGCTTCCGCAGGTAACCCTCGACAAGGTCGACCCCGCCCACCGCGGCTCCGCCGGCGACTGGACGGGCGTGAGCGGCCGCGTCCGCGTCCTCGCCTACAACCCGGGCCAGGTCACCGCTGTGCCGAACACCGTGCACGAGCTGGTCAAGCCCGAGTGGAAGGGCAAGATCGGCCTCGTCCCGACCAACGCCTCCTTCCAGGCCTTCGTCACCGGCATGCGTGTTCTCGAGGGCGACGAGACCACCCGCACCTGGCTCAAGGGCCTGAAGGCCAACGAGCCCAAGTCGTACGAGAACAACCTCAAAGTCCTGGAGGCCGTCGACAGGGGCGAGGTCTCGCTCGGCCTGATCAACCACTACTACTGGTTCGAGCAGGTTGCCGAGAAGGGCGAGGCCAAGGTCAACGCCAAGGTCCACTTCCTGCCCAAGGGCGACCCCGGCGGCCTCGTCAACGTGGCCGGCGTGGGCATCCTCAAGGGCGCGGACGCGAAGCAGGCCGCCTACGCCCAGAAGGCCGTCGACTTCCTGCTCTCGGCCGAGTCCCAGAGCTACTTCGCCGAGGAGACCAAGGAATACCCGCTGGCCGCCGGAGTGAAGACCGCGGCCGGCGTGCCACCCCTGGAGACCCTGCAGCCGCCGAAGATCGATCTCGGCAAGCTCGACTCGCTCAAGGAAACACTGGCCATGCTCCAGGAAGCCGGACTGGTCTGACGTGACCTCACCGGATTCGCCCATCCGGACGCGTCGCGACGCCCGCCCGGCCAGCGCCCCAGCGCTCGCCGGGCGGGTGGGTGCCGGCGGCCGTACCGACAAAGCAGCCAGACCCTCGTGGGTCCTGATCGTGCCCGCCTGCCTCGCCGCAGCCCTAGCTGTCCTGCCGCTCGGCTACCTCGCCGTACGTGCTCTCGAACACGGCCCGGCCTTCGCCTGGGACGTCATCGCCGGTGACCGCACCGCGCAACTCCTCCTGCGCAGCCTCGGTCTGACGGCCACCGTCGTCGCTGCCTGCCTGTTCCTGGGCATCTCGCTGGCCTGGCTGACGACACGGACCGCGCTTCCCGGCGCCCCCGCCTGGTCCGTCCTCGTCACACTGCCCCTGGCCGTCCCCAGTTACGTCACCGCTTTCGCCTGGCTCTCCGCCGCGCCCTCGCTCGCCGGATTCGCGGGATCCGCCCTCGCGCTGACCCTCGCCAGCTTCCCGTACGTGTACCTGCCGGTCGCCGCCGCCCTGCGCGGCACCGACCCCGGGCACGAGGAGGTCGCGCGCTCACTCGGGCGTGGCCCGCTGCGGACCTTCCTGAGCGTCACGCTGCCCCAGCTCCGACCCGCCGCGGCGGGCGGCGGACTGCTGGTCGCGCTGTACGTGCTCTCCGACTTCGGCGCCGTGTCCCTCATGCGCTACGACACCTTCACCCGAGGCATCTACACCTCCTACCGGGCGAGTTTCGACCGCACTCCGGCGGCCGCGCTCAGCGCCGTGCTCGTCCTCATGACCGTGGCGCTCGTCGCCGCGGAAACCCGCACCCGTGGCCGCGCCGGCTACTCCCGAACCGGATCGGGAATCGCTCGCAGGGCCACCCCCGTCGCGCTCGGCCGGCTGCGGCTGCCCGCCCTCGCCTGGTGCGGGACCGTCGTCGCGGCCGCCGTCGGCTTCCCGCTGGCCACGCTCGGGTACTGGCTAGCCGTCGGCTCCTCCGCGACCTGGGACCCCACCACCCTCACCGGCACGGCGCTCACCACCCTCGGTGTTGCCGCGGCCGGCGCCGCGCTCACCACCCTGCTCGCCCTGCCGGTCGGCGTCATCGCGGCCCGCCATCGGGGGCGGCTCGCTCACTTCCTGGAACAGGCGGCGTACGCGGGCCACGCCGTGCCCGGCATCACCGTCGCACTCGCGCTGGTCTTCTTCGCGGTCCGCTACGCCCGGCCGCTCTACCAGGAAACCCCGCTGCTGATCTGCGCCTACGCCGTGCTCTTCCTGCCCGTGGCGGTAGCCGCCACGCGCGCCGCCGTACTCCAGGCCCCACCCGTCCTGGACGACGTCGCCCGCTCCCTCGGCCGCACCCCCCTCGGCGTACTGCGCGAGGTCACCGTGCCACTCGCCGCACCCGGCGTCGCCGCAGGAGCCGCCCTCACCTTCGTGGTCTGCATGAAGGAACTCCCCGCCACCCTGCTGCTGCGCCCCACCGGCATGGACACCCTGGCCACCCGTCTGTGGACCGAGACCGGCACCGGGTCCTTCGCTGCCGCCGCCCCCTACGCCGCCGCACTGATCCTGCTCGCCGCCGTCCCCTCCTACCTCCTCGGAAGGCACCGCACATGAACGACCTCCAGGTCAGCGGCGTGGCCAAGTCCTACGGCCCCGGCACCGCTGTTCTCGACGGCCTCGACCTCACCGTCCAGGGCGGGCACCTCGCCGCCGTCCTCGGTCCTTCCGGCTGCGGCAAGACCACTCTGCTGCGCGTGATCGCCGGCTTCCTCCGCGCCGACCAGGGCACCGTGACCATCGCCGGTCGCACCCTCGCAGGTCCCGGCGTCCACCTCCCGCCCGAGCGCCGCCGCATCGGCATCGTCCCCCAGGAAGGCGCGCTCTTTCCCCACTTGAGCGTGGCTCGCAACGTCGCTTTCGGCCTGACCCGAACCGAGCGTGGCGCCCGCACGAAGCGCGTCGCCGAGATGCTGGACCTCGTCGGCCTGAGCGGATACGGCAACCGGATGCCCTTCGAACTCTCCGGCGGACAGCAGCAACGCGTCGCACTGGCCCGCGCCCTCGCCCCCGAACCCCATCTCGTCCTCCTGGACGAACCGTTCAGCGCCCTCGACAGCGGTCTGCGCGGAACTGTGCGCGCGGAGGTCCGCGCCGTACTCCAGGCCAGCGGCGCCACCGCCGTCCTCGTCACCCACGACCAGCAGGAGGCCCTGTCCACGGCCGACGCCGTCGCCGTGCTCCGCGACGGCCGCGTAGCCCAGTGCGCTGCCCCGGAAGAGCTCTACCAGCGCCCCGCCGACCCGTGGGTGGCCTCCTTCGTCGGCGACGCCGTCTTCCTCACCGGAACAGCCGAGAAGAACACGGCCACCACGATATTGGGCCGGATCCCTCTCGTAGCAGCGCCAGTCGGTCTGCGCGAAGGCCTTGTCCTTCTGCGCCCCGAACAGCTCCACCTCACGGACCCGACCACGGCAACCGCCGAGGGCACTGTCACCGACGTCTGCTTCTTCGGCCATGACTCCATGGTCACCGTCACCGTCGACGGCCTGGACCAGCCGATCGACATCCGCGCCCCCGGCCCGCTCCAAGTACGCCCGGGCGGCAGGATCGGCATCCGCGTCACGGGCGAAGCCACCTTGCACGCAGTGCCCGCCTGATCAAGACGGTTGTCCAGCGCGAACACCTTCGGCTCGGCGACGAGTATGCCGTTCCTGGCTGATCCTCCTTCAGCCCCAGGACGCGGCTGGATGCCCCATGGACAGCGTTGAAAGCGACACAGCCGCAGGGGCTCTGCGTTCAGCGGCTGGGGTCGCGTGGAGCGCCATGCAGGCCGCCAAGACCTCCGACCGCAACGGCCAGGTCGCCGACCTGGCTTCGTTCAAGTGAAATGGTTCTGGCTCAATTCTGGGGACCTGTTGCGAAGCGCTACTCGTGGCGCCCCCGGCGGCGTGCACGAGTGAGCGATCGTGCAGGCTGGTTGCATGGCCCGTCGCGTAGAGAAGTACCTCGCCCATCTTGATCGGCTTTCCGGAGGAAGGGAGCCCCGGTTCTTCCCCGTCGAGTCGACCAGACAGGGGCTGCGAGGCGTGACGGAGATCGTGTACGACGACCTGCCGGACGGGCTTCTCACGACGCTCACCTACGGCTTGTCGCTGGCCGAGCATCCGGACTGGCAGCACGGGTCGCCGGAACTCTGTCTCAGCGTGAACTCGACCAACGTGATCTGGGCCCACGCGCTGGGCTTCCTCGCCGAGCAGCTTCGTGGCACCCGCCCCTTCAGTTACGGCAGCACCATCGACTTCGGCGAGCGAATCGTGCCCGAGTCGGAGACGACGGCATTCTGCGTGTTCGCGCCGATGGTCCTCGACAGAGACGACTACCTGGGCATCGACGTTGGCGTTTCAGGACACGAGGGTCACGACGTGATCAACATCCAAGGGATGTACCCGATCCACGAGGTGGAGCGGCAGTTCATCAACGAGCGCGGCCTTGAAGCCTTCTGGAAGCGCGATTGGGAGCCCACTGACGTGCTGCGTCGCCCGGCAATCTGATCTGGGAGGGCAGCAGCCTTGATCTGGATGACTCCTTGACGGACAACTTCAGGCGAGCAGCACTCGCTGGCAAAGGAGTGCGAAGCCGGCTCGTCTGTAACGCTTGCCAGACCGCCTAGGAATTCAGATAGCCGAAGGCGCATGGCGGCCATGGTGGCGGTAGGTGCGTGCGGTCGTAACGAGAACGCGGCGGCCCGGTGATTTTCGAGCCGGTTGATCGTCCGCTCGACCTCGTCACGGACGCCAAACCGCGAGGTTCAGGGTCACGGTGAGGAAGCCATCGACAGTTTCGACCACGAGGTCCGGGTCCTCGATCTGTGCGGCGACCTGCTCCACCTCCACCTCGTCCAGCAGGAAAACGAAGTGCTCGATCACCACCGGGCGCTCCCGGGGGCAACCGTCGGGGTCGACGTCCGTGTTGGCGCGGTCCGCCGCCAGGCAGAGCGTGGTCATGAGGACCTTGAGGTCCTCCGCGTCAAGGAGGACGTCGGCGCCGTGCACGACCACGACGATGCCCACGCCGCCGGTCTCGTGCACATGCAAGTCGTCGAGGCAGTCGACCAGTGCGTCCCAGTTGCGGCCGAAGTAGCCGGGGAACCCGAGTGCGGCGGCGAAGGCGTCACAGGTGCTCACCATGTCGGTGAAGTCCCGGGCCTGGAGATGGTAGGACCTGCCCCCGGCGGCCTCCAACGCCGCCACCTGCTCCTCGATCTCGACGGCGCGCTGCGAGCCGAAGACCACCCACGGGGCCTGCGGCCTACTCATGTCGAACACTGACGCAACCTCAACGTGATCCAAACGAACACACCCAAGCAGTAGGCGGCGCATGGTAGTCGAGAGTGTAGTGGGGCGACGGCACCCCTCCGGGAGCGCAGGGCGCCGGACGAGGTTCCTTGGCTAGTTCCCTTGCTGCGGAGCGCTGTTGGGCCGGAACCGGCTGGCATCCGGTTGGCCGTTTCGGGAAAGGTCTTGAGGTTGGCGTGCGTTGCGGGGCCTTGATCGGGCCGGGCTGAGCCGCGTGGCGTCTTGGGGAAGGGAGTAGGGGACGGGGGTTGTTCGGTCGGCGTTCGGCGCAGGACGACGACGAGAGTGCGTGTCGCTACCCCTCCGGAGGACTTCAGCTGCCGAGAGGTATGCTGCGGCGCCACAGAGAATGATCATGACGACGTTCAGCATCTCGTCAGGCCCGAATGCCTGAGAGACGATGTTCATCAGGACTCCCGCGATGATCGCGGTCTCCAGGAGGGCGACGATCGCGAAGAGTGTCCGCTTGACCGGTCGGGCCAGTCGTTCGAACTTCTTGGCACCGCGAGCACCAAGGCGGCGAAGAGCAGTACTCCGAGCACCGCTACCTCGGCGGCGACGTAAAACGCTCCTCCCGCTGCGGGCGGGTCCGTGTGATCGATCTCGGAAGTGTCCACCAGGGAGATGGCGAAGAAGATCTCTGCGATCGCCGCATAGGCGACCTGCAGGAAGAGGACGCCTTCGGCGATCGTGCGGCGGTGTTTCATTTTCACTTGTTGCTCGTCACGAGGGAGCCGCTCTTGAGGATCCAGAGGCTGCCGTTCCTCTGAGCGGCCCGGCAGGCGTCGCGAACCTTGGTATTGGCGCGGCGTGGCCGGCGTGATCGTAGTCGGTTTTGCAAGAGGCATGGACCTCTGGCGTATGTGAAGCCGCCGCATGGCCTGACGCGACGCACGTGAGAGCAGGCGGATCCGGGCCTAGAGCGGTGCAGACACCCCAATGCAGTCCAGGTTCCGCCTCAGCGGAGAGGATCCGCCCCGGTACTGGAGGCCAAGCCTCATGGCCGACTCGTCGGCCCAAGTCTGCCCTCATGCCGTCGGGCCTGGCCTCCTACTCCCTGAGGAGCTGATCGCGATCCGGCTGAGGTCTCCTCGGGCGCGCGTTGTAAAGGATGAGCCTTCCGCCGGGCG
Organism: Streptomyces sp. NPDC012508; assembly: GCF_042902595.1. Classification (NCBI taxonomy): domain Bacteria; kingdom Bacillati; phylum Actinomycetota; class Actinomycetes; order Kitasatosporales; family Streptomycetaceae; genus Streptomyces; species Streptomyces sp. NPDC012508. Next base: position 146,651 of record NZ_JBIBEO010000002.1, on the reverse strand, counting down.
CGGCTCCGGGCTCGTGGCGGTCGAACGGCGGGTCGATGTACAGCCGCAGCGGCCCGCTGACTTTGAACCCCCAGCCGGGGGAGACAGCCGTGGCGTGCCTCGCCCAGGTCGCCCGTCCTTTGCCCGTAGTGACCACGCGGAGATCGTCAGGTCGCGCCAGCCGGGGTGGGTGTGGTCGTGGGCGCCCTCGATCGGTTCGTCACGCTGCGGTCGCTCCTCACTTCTCCAGGGGGAGGCGAGGCAGGGCGCCTCGATGTACCCACCGGGCATCGGCTACGGCGCGGGTCAGAGAGGTGGCGGTGTGCCGGGCAGCAGGATCGGGCACGTCGCCGCAGGGCCGAGTGAATCCGGGGTCTGCGCAACTTGATGGCGCTACCCAGGACTCCGCAACGGGCCTGAGGTTTCCGCCGACAAGGGTGCGGGGGCGGAGATCCGGCCGGGTCAGCAGTTAGTGAGCCGGATGGACGTTGCTGTACCGGCCTCGAGGAGCAGTTGAGCGGCTCCTGGTCGCCCGACGCCGCGGCGGTGCTGAGGGCGTCTCACGTCCCGCCGCGCGAGTTCGTCCTCCACCACGACGGTGAAAGATGATGTGTTTGGCTGACGGTCAGTGGATCCATCCGTTGCAGCTCAGTATGTCTGCGCTGAATTCCTGCTACTGCTGGGCAGGACCCATCTACGGCTGGATCAAACCTGGTGACCGGCGATCTCCTGGACCGGCGACCCGCTCGACAGCCCTTCCGCACAGGCCGGCGTCACCTTGTGTGGCCAGCCGGATCGACCCGCCGGCGAGTGCAGTGGCTACTGCGGGAGCGGTACGTGATGCGCGTCGTCCGCGAGGCCGCACTGCTCATGATCGCCCCACTCCATGGCGATCGACGATCGCCCGTGCGTATCGATCGGGCGGTCAGGTTGATGCCGACGCAGAACCCCAGCCCACTGAGGTCAAGGTCTGATTCGAACGGGCCCTGTGACCCTTCCGCGACATGATCGATCCGACGCGTTCCTGTCCTCTGCATTGAATCTTGCTCGTTGCCATCCAACTTGATGATCATTAACTTGGAGTCGTTGAAGTTCGACTTGCACGCGGACGCGCGTGTCGGGGGTGGTGGGGGAGTTCGCGATGGGCACGCGCACCGCGCTGGGGAGCGCACGGCCTCGGCCCCTTGAGGGCAGCGCTCGGACGCGACGCCCGCTCCGGCCCTGCCCGCCCGGGTTCGAGCAGGTGGCTCCGAGCCCGGACCGACGGACGCGCGTGCTGCCGACGTCGCACCACACCAGAAAGTGAGTAGACACATGCAACCGACATTCGTGCTGGTTCACGGAGCCTTCGCGAACTCCTTCTCCTTCGCACCCCTCCAGGCCGAACTCGGCCTCCTCGGGCACCGCTCGGTCGCCGTCGACCTGCCCGGGCACGGTTTCGGGGCGACCTACACGCCCGCATACCAGGCGCCCCAAGACCTCGAAGGGCTCGCCACCTCACCCGGCGCGATCAAGGGCGTCACCCTCGCCGACAACGCCGCGCACCTGATCGGGATCCTGGAACGGGCCAAGCGGAACGGCCCCGTGATCCTCGTCGCCCACAGCCGGGGCGGGATCACGGCCACGGCCGCGGCCAACCTGCGCCCGGACCTGATCGACCACATCGTCTACGTCTCGGCCTGGTGCCCGGTCACTCTCGACGTCGGGGACTACTACGCCGAGCCGGAGATGGCCGGGGTCGACCCCGCCGCCTTCGCCTCGGCGCTGGCCGGGAACCCCGCCGACCTCGGCCTGCTCCGAGTCAACTTCCGCACCGCGAACCCGGACGCGCTCGCCGCGTTCAAGGCGGCCTTCTTCGCCGACGGCACTGATGAGCAGTTCCTCACCTTCCTGAACACCTTCCAGCCCGACGAGAACCTGGATGCCGGCGGCTCCGCCGACAGGGCGCAGGCCGCCACCTGGGGCCGCATCCCGAAGACCTACATCCGCCTGCTCGACGACGCGAGCCTGCCCCTGGCCCTACAGGACCGGCTGATCCGCGAAGGTAACGCGCTGACACCGGACAACCCGTACGACGTTCACACCCTTGAGGGCAGCCACCTGAAGTGGCTGGTCGACCCGGTACCAGCGGCCAGAGTCCTGGGTGAACTCGCCGCACTTGAGCGATAGTGCGGAAGCACGCAGGGCAGGGCCCGGCAGTGGCACCCAGGCCACGGCGACTGATCCCCTGCAGCCGCGGCCGGCGGCACGGACCCCGGTGACACACGCTGAAAAAGCCGTCTGACTTCCTGTCCCTCCGATGATCCGGGCGTGCAGGTGGTGACAACCGTCTGGGGTGATGACGTCTCGCCTCGGCGGCCGGACTGAGATCGGGGCTGCCGTACGCCTGACCTGCTCCAGTAGCAGCGCTCGGGTCCCAACGTGACATGGCGCTGGCTGTGATCCCGGCAGGGGGCGCGATCTCGTTCGTCGCAGACCTGACGCCTTGCCCGCCGGGCGTCCCGTGCCTTCCACGAGGCGCCCCCGGCATTCCCTGTGAGCAGTTGGTAGGACCAGGCCACTCGCACTCCAGGCGGGCAGGAGGACTGCGAGTGCCACGCGGATGAGGCCCACAGCGCCGATCCACCAGCGCGTCGCCCGTACCTGTGCCTCCTCGCTTCGGTCGCCGGCGGACGGGCGAAGGTCGTGGGAGAGGGACGCGGCGGCGGACAGCGTGAGTCTGGAGATGCCGCCGAGAGCGGTGACGAACACCCCCTCGTTGGGGCCGGTGATCGTGTCGAAGAGGGGGAACAGGGCGGGGGCGCCCTGTTCCCCCTCGCGTGGTGATCTCTTTCGCGTAGACCAGGGCAGCGGCGCCGAGACCGAGGATCGTCAGGATGAGGGACAAGGCGGCGAAGGCAATCAGCGTGTGCCGGGCTGAACGGCGGGCGGTCAGGCCGGTGCGGGAGGCGCTGGCCCGCCGGAGCAGGGGTGGCAGGCGGCCGGCGCCGAGACCGAGGGCGAGGGTGAGGCAGACGGAGAGAGGTTCGGCGCCGTCGGTGAGCGTGGAGCCGTAGAGCCGGCCAGGTTCGAACCACTGCTCGCCGCGGCCGCTGCCCGTCGCGTACCGCAGGGTCATCCCCGACCCCGATGCCCGGGCATGGCGACCACGTCCCGCTCGACCGCCAGCGGATCGAGCGCCTCGTCCTGCAAGCGCTGAAGCGGCGGCGGACCGGCGGCCCCCCGCCGCCACCGGCAGAGCTCGACCGCGTGTCCCTCCAGCTCACCGGGCACATCCGCCTTCTTCCCCGCGAGATCGGGACCGTGTGCGTGAGCCTTCCAGGCGAACATGAGGCCGCAGTGCTCGGCCGCATGGCCGGCCAGGAGGCCGCACGCCGACTGGCCGTTCCTCACCGCAACGGCAGGACCCTCGACCACGTCGATACGTGCCTGGCTCGTAGCGGTCCTCTACCGGGCCCTCGACCGCGCAGAGAGCGCCGTACTCAACTGCGCGGCCGCGCCCGTGCCTTGACGCCTCGCGAGCGGCGGTCGCCCCCCGAAGCCGCCCGCGGCCGGGTCCCGCATCCCGTGGTGCAGGACCACTCCCACACGCCTCAACACCCCACGCCTGCAGGGGAAATGCCCAACCGAAGCCTTCTGCAACACGCTTCAGCCCCGCGCGGAACGCTCGAGCGCCTGTGTGCCAGGGATGACGAACTGGTCAGTGACCTCGTACAGCGAAAGCACCGCGGCCCTTGCCCCTCCGACCATCTGCTCCTCGCGGGCATGGTGGAGGAACGTCAGGTCGGTCCGCACGTACTCGTCGACGACGAGTGTGCGCCAGCCATGGGACTTTGCCTCCGCGACGGCGTAGTCGGTCCAGAGCAGGAACGGAAGGCTCTGCTCGGGCGGCAGGTCGTTCTCGTCGCCCGCCGCCGGTCCCAGGTCTCGAAGGTCCAGATCAAGGCCGCCGACCGTCACAGTTGGGAGAGCCTCACCGTGAGCGCCGGCCGCGAAGAGTTTGTGGAAGCCGAGTAGATAGCCGCGGATCAAGGAGTACTCGTGGTCCACGTAGGTGACCACCGGGAAGAGGAAGTCCTGGGAGTCGAGCCGGACAGGGATCTTCACAAGCGTCTCGGCGAAGTCGATGAAGTGCTCCGAGGACACGGAGGAATGTACGCGTGACGTGGTGACCAGGAACCTCGACACGCTTCCGAGCTGTTCAGTAATCTCGCCGGGCAGGCCACGCTGGGCCAGCGGGCGGAGGTCTATCGGCCTGGGGGCGCTCAGCACCGCGGTGCGGGCCGTACAGGCGAATGAGTTGGGCAGGATGACGGACATGTGATCCTCTCTCAATGGGCGGGGCGGGCCGTCATCGCGGACAGCTGGAACGGCAGGCCCTGGTTCTCGAGGAACGCCAGTTCTCGTACGGCGTGGAACGTCTCCTGTGGACTGTGCGAGGTGCCACAGCGTGCGAGGAGTTCTTGCGAGGAGGGCAGCAGCGTGACGTGGTGAGCGTCAGCGGCGTCCCGTACGGCGCGCAGGCACGCATCGGCCATGCCACGCAGAGTGCGGCCTGTCTGCCGCACGCCGTCGAGGGCCTCCGCAGCAGGTAGGTCGATGCCGACCGGCCACCCGGCTTCATCGAGGAGACGGAGGACGGCACGGACCGCCTTCGTCACGTTCTCCTCGGGAGCGGTGGCACCGGCCTTGGCCACGTAGTACGTCACGGGCTGGGCCAGCCATGGGAGTACATCGTCCGGACGGCCCTCCTCGGGCTCGATACACAGCGACTTCTGATTTCGCCATCGCAGGTGCACGCCCAGGGGGTCCCACACGAACGGCTGATCCGCCATGCTGGTGACGTATCCCGCATGGCGCACGCGGATGAAATTCTCTTCCAAGGTGAGAGCCGCGGTGCACGTGATCGAGTAGTAGTCCGCCAGCTCCTGCAGCACTGGCGCCAGCTGCTTGCGCGCCAGGGCGGCGTCCGCGACGGTGGCCACGACGGGAATCAGGTCCAGGTCCGACACGACCAACCCATTGACGATGCGAGCCTCACCGCGGGAGAGGGAACCTGACAGAGCGACGGAAGCGGCGGTCACGCTCCGGCACACCTCCGTCAGCCGCGACCGGAGATGGGGCAGGTCGTCCGTCTTCATATCTGCTCCGAACAGGTGACGGCCGTGTAGTCGGCATCACCGCCGTGCGCCGACAGCGCGTCGACGTACGAGCTGTGGACGAGGTCCAAGAGGTGGTGCGGCGCCGGGATGATCTCGTGTGCGTACGTGAGGTCTTTGACCATGTGGCGGAGAGCGAAGTCCGGGTCGTCGAAGCGTGCCTCCACCATCCGGTCGAGTTTGCTCGCGCAGACCAGGGACATCCATCCGTCGTTCGAGATGATGCGGGCCGCGACGTCGAAGTCGTCTCCGAGCGTCCTACGAAGCGTTGGGACGAACGCCGCCAGGGAATGCAGCAGGGACGCTCCCCAGGCGTTGTAGACGAGTTTGAAACGCGTCGGATGTCCTGCGGCGGCGAAGGTGTAGCGCAGCTGCGTGAACGTCTCCAGAACCCGCTCTGCCCGGGCATCCTGCACGCTCTGGTAGAGGAAGGCAGACAAAGTTCCGCCGGTTGCTCCGTCGCGGCTACCGGTTACAGGGCATTCGACGGACACGCCGCCGGTTTCGCGGACAAGTGCGTGCCAGGCGTCGATCCATGTCGGACTCAGGGTCGACATCTCGATGCAGGCCGCTCCGCTGCGAGCGATGACCGCACCGACCGGGCCGGAGGTCCAGAAATCGCGGCTCGCTGTGTCGTCCTCGAAACAGCCGAGGATGACGTCGGGCCGGTATCCGGGAGCAGCGGCCTGGGCGCTCGGCGTCAGGTCCCCTTCCTGCATCAGCCGGACCTCGGGGTGCGGGGGCTCGGACAGGTGGCGGCTCATCAGTGAGACCGAGAGGTCCTGCGCACGGAGCAGGTGGGGGAGGATCCCGCGAGTCATCACGCCGTACCCCACGACGAGAACATCAAGCATGCTGGGTTGAGCCCCTTTCGTGATGCCGGCCCGCTCGGAGGATCTCCGCTCCGCGGACAAGAGCCGAGAGCGCCTTGGCCAGCAGGTCTTCCGGGAGCGCGAAGTTCAGGCGGAGGTGGCCTGGCGCTGAGAACTCCGTTCCCTCGGTCATGGCGAGTCCGACGTGCTCTCTGAAGAAGGCCGCCGGCTCCTCCAACCCCAGCTCGCGGCAGTCCAGCCAGGCCAGGTAGGTCGCTTCCGCGGGGAAATGAATGACCTCGGGCAGCCGAGCGGCCACGGTTTCGGCGACGAGGGCGTTGTTTCGGGCGAGGCGTGCGCGAACCGTGTCGAGCCAGAGCTGGGACTCCGGGTGGTCGTAGGCAGCGCGGAGCGCGCTCACTCCGAGCCGGGAGACGGATCTGACGAAGAAGCCGGCCGTGTGCTTCCAGCGCGCGGCGTCCTGTGGTGCCGAGAAGATCAACTGGGCGCACTTCAGGCCGGCGATGTTCCAACCCTTGGACGCCGAGGTCGCCGTGATGGTGTGGGCGGCCGATGCGGCGCTCACCTTCGCGTACGGAGTATGAGGGACCGTCGTAAGGGTGAGTGGAGCGTGGATTTCGTCGCTGAACACTCGAGCACTGAAGCGTTCGACCAGGTCTGCCAGCTCGGTAAGTTCCTCGACGGTGAACACTCGGCCCGTGGGGTTGTGCGGATTGCACAGGACCACCAGGCGCGCGCCGTCTTCGAGGGCTCGTTGGATTCCCTCGATGTCCATGCGCTGACGCGGGCCGTCGACGAGCGAGGGGACCCGTACGACGGTGTGGCCGAACATGGCCGGAACATCGAGCAACGGTGCGTATGCCGGTGTCGGGACCACGACGTGCGACCGAGGAGGCAGGAAGTTGTTGAGGACGGCGCCGAAGCCGGTGACGATGTCGCTGACGAACCCGATGGAGTCGGGCTGCACGGACCAGTCGTAGCTGCTCTTCATCCATCGGACGAGCGACTCGCGTGCCAGCTCCAGGCTCACCGGGTCGTTGTAGCCGAGAGTCTCGGCCTGTAGTTCCCGCGCCACCGCCTCGTGAATAGGCCTGGCGACGTCGTACGACATCTCGGCGACCCAGGCGCCGATCGCGTCCGGGTATTTCGCCGCCAGGAGAGGTATTGGTCCGTCGGATGCGGACATGCTGGACGTACCGAGCGGCGGAGCAGCTCCTCCTATGCCCGGTCGTTGGTCTGCGTTCATGTCGCCTTACCCCTGGGTGTCCGGGCCGATGACGGTGTCCCGCGTGGCGAACCAGGTCAGGGAATCGCGAATACCGTCCTCGACCGTGTGGCGCGGGCGCCAGTCGAGGAGTTCCGCGGCTCGGTCGCCGTGGGAGAAGGCGCCGGCGTTGTCGCCGGGCCGACGGTCGGTCTCCTGAATGGCCAGGGGGGCGCCTGTAACCGAGGCGAATGCATCGACGAGCTCACGGACGGTCGTGCCGCGTCCGGTTCCAAGGTTGATGACCTGGTAGGAGGACTGAGGCTCCGTGGGGAAGAGTGTGTCGAAGCGACGCAGTGTCTGGATGTGGGCGTGGGCGAGGTCCCAGACGTGAATGTAGTCGCGGACTCCGGAGCCGTCCCGGGTGGGCCAGTCCACGCCGGTGATCTGGAACGTCTCGCCGAGCTCGCGGGCCTCGATCATCTTTCCCAGGGCGTGGGTGGGTCGGCGCACCTGAAGTCCGGAGCGCATCTTGGGGTCGGCGCCGACGGGGTTGAAGTAGCGCAGGGAGACGACGCCGAGCTCTCCCGTGGAGCTGATGTCCCGCAGCGCGGTCTCGAAAAGCGCCTTGGTGCGGGCGTAGGGGCTCAGCGGATCGAGCGGCGAGTCCTCGTCGACGGCGAAGTCCGAGCCCGTGGCGTAGATGGACGCCGAGGAGCTGAAGATCAGCCGACGGCAGCCGTTCCGGGCGAGGTGGCCGAGGAAGAGAATCCCCTTGGCGACATTCTCGGTGTAGTAACGGAGCGGTTCCGCGACAGATTCGGGGACGACGATCAGTGCGGCACAGTCGACGACCGCATCGATGTCGGGGTGCTGCGCGAAAATCTGATCGATGAGGGGGCCGTCGGCGATATCGCCTTCGTAGAAGGCGCGCCCAGTGGTGAACTCGCGCCGCCCCGTCACCAGATTGTCGAGGATGATCGGCACGATTCCCTCGTCGATACAGGCCGACGCGATGGTGCTTCCGATGAAGCCTGCGCCGCCGGCGATGAGGACCTTCATATGCTCTCCAAGTTCGAGATGCGATGAGTGAACTAGTATGGATTCGCTCGCCAGTTAGTGTGACGATCACTCTAATGTAAGGGGAAGTCAGGCCTTTTCATCAGAATTGGCAAGGTAGCCACACGGCTCGTACAGACACCACACCATTGTCGGTTGCCAGGTGCTGAGGATCCTGAGGTTCGGCATCTCACGCACTACGTCGACCGATCCGATGCAACCGTCCGCATGACCATCGTTCGCCCGCTGAGCTGCTGTGGGCTTTGCGTTGAAGTAGTTCCGCGCAGCTTGCGGAGCGAATCTGCGCGCGAATACTTCGGTCGCGGGATGGAGGGCGATCGTCTCCATGTTCTCCAGGGATCTTCCACGAGCCGCGTTCGATGCGACACACATGGGCTTCGTGGGGCTCTCCCACGTAGCGAGCAGGCGCATGCGGTCGAGATTCCGGAAGTGCATGTCCACCCAGCTGTCCACCAATTTGTCCTCGTCCCGTTCCAGGAACCCCGCAGCCACGAGAACCAGTACTCCTTCCGCGAGCCCCAGATCCATGGCCTCGTTGAAGGAATCGGCCAGTAAGACTTCGCCGAACAAGCGGTCCGCTTCGGCGTGTGCGTCCGTGCCGACGGGACCGAGCGTGGCGACCGTTGCCGTTGCCATGCTGATTTCTTGGGGAATCCCGACGAGCGGACTGGGCATGTCTCCTTCTCCTTGAGTGAGCTGCTGGCTTGCTGACGGTCGGCCACGGCTGACGTTCGGCCTTTCGGTGGGCGGCTGGCACTCATGTCATAGGGTGCTCGGCTCGCAGGAGGCGCAGGGTCAGCGCTCGGGTCTCCTCGGTCCTGGCGAGGTCGTTCCGTCCGGTCTCCACCACATGGCGCGGCATGCCGGTCACGGCAGCCCAGTCTTCGGGCAGCGGATGGCCGGACGACGTCACGTGCACGGCGTGAAGCAAACCGCCCGACCCCCTCGCGGGGGCTTCCGTACTGGTATCGGACGCAGCGACAAGATGGGCGAGCCAGTCCAGATAGGTGCCCATGAGACCGCGGGCGACCTGCGCAACAGTGAGGTCTTCGTCCTTGTCCGTGTACGGGCCGTCGTCCCCCTCCCGAAGTGCGGCACTGATCACGGAGAAGAGGTGGGCATCGATCCGTTCCATGAACGACTCGGGAGCGCCGGCGAGTTCGGCTCCGCTGAGAGACGGAGGCAGCTCCGCTTCCGGGTCGAACGAGCGCAGGACGTTGCGCAGTTCACCTGTGATCGTTTCCTCCGTCGCGCGCTCGGCGTCGAAGAGGAGAAGGTGGCCGGCCGAGGTCACGGACGCCACGCGCTGTGCGAGAGAGGCGCCCATGCAGTACCCGAGTACCGCGTGCACGCCTTCCGGTGCCGTGCCTGATGTGGTCAAGGCCTGGATTGCGTACGCCTCGGCGGTGAGGTCTCTGGGCAGCGGCCGGACCAACAGCTCGCGCACGTCGTATCCGGCCTCCTCCAAGCGCAGTTCGGACAGGCGTGCTTCCGGGCGGTGGCCGGGGAAGTCGAGAACGAGGATGACAGGGCGCACGCCGTCGGCGGCAGCGTGGGCGTTCGTTGGGGACTGGGGATGCTCCGGCATGGACTTTTCATCTCGCAGGTTCGTGGGAGGACGCGGGGCGTGGTTACTGGACGACTTGAGGGCGACGCGTGCGGAGCAGGGTGGCGACATCGATGTCCGAAGGGTTCTCCGCCACCAGAGCGGCCATGTCGAGCAGCGTCTGCATGAATGCCTCGGCCCGCGCGGCGGACCACACCTCTTGCTCGTACTGGAATTGCACGGCAGCATCCAGGTCCTGGCCGGCCTCGCGGCGTATCTCGATGCGAACGGTGAGCCCTGCCCGCAGCGCCAATCGCGCGTCTGCCACCGGCGACTCCACCTCCACGCCGTGCAGAGGCAGGGGGCTTTCCTCTTCGCTGTCGACTGCCAGATAGAGCCAGGGCCGCCAGCGCTGCTCGAGGTCACGGTTGAACTGAAGGTGCTCCAGCAACAGCGGCAGCGGGACGGCATTGGCGATACCTGAAGCGACGGACTGCTTGGCCGAATCGAGGACGTCGCTCACGCTCAACTGCGTGTTGATGCGGAAGCGATGGATGACCGAGGTCGCGAACCAGTCGACCTCGTCCTCCCACCCCGGCGGGCGCCCGGACGTCGGACTGACCAGTCCGGGCACGGTGTGACCGGTGTCGGCCAGCACGGCCATAGCCAGCGCGGCGACGAATCCGCTGAACAGCGTCGAGGACCGCGTAGCGCAGGTCTCCCGCAGTCGTCGAACTACGTAGGCCGGCAGCCGGCCATGCACCTGGGCGGCCGTCGTCGGCCACACGGCTGGGTCACGCATGCCGGTCAACCTGACCTCGGGCAGGGCCTCCAAGGGGTCAAGTCGCGTACGCCAGTGGTCCAGACGCCGCTCCAGTGCGGGCAGATGAAGCGTCCCTTCCTCCTCCGCCCAGCAGCGCGGCGGAAGTGCGGCCAGACCGCCGAAAGGCTGACCGGTCCCGAGGTTGGCCTTGTAGAGGGCCGCCAGCTCTCGAAGAAGGACGGTGAAGGAATCGCCGTCGCAGACGAGGTGCTCTGCCGTGACAACCAAGGTGGCGGCGGTGTCGTCCAAGAGGACCAGGATGCGGATCTTCGCCTCGGTCGACAGGTTGAACAGGGCTACGCGTTCAACCGTCGCCTCTTCCTGTGCCACCGCGGAGGAGGGAAGGCGCCGCACCGTGAAGAGCCTGGACAGGTCCAGGTGGCATGAGTCGACCCGCTGCGCGCTGTGTGCGCCGCGCCGAGAATCCAGGTCGAAGACCGTGCGCAGGGACTCGTGGCGCTCGACGAGCGCGTGAGCGGCGGCCTGCAGAGCCTTCAGGTCGAGCCGGCCATGGACCCGGAACGTCCGGGAGACGTGGTGAGCGATGCGAGATCCGCCGGAGTCGGCGTCCCGCTGGAGCCGGCGGAGCTGGCCGTACGACAGCGGTACCGGCCGACGGCCACCCTGACCGCTCGAGGCCGTCGGTGTCGTCAGCAGATCATCCTCCTGGCTGTGGGCCACCGTGACACCGGGCTCGGCGATCGACTCGCCACCCCCCAGCCTGCTACTGACCTGCCGGGCCAGCTCCCGGAAGTCGCCCGCGGCGAAGACATCCTGCAGGTCGACCTCGGCTTCACGGGGCAACGCCTTCGCCAGGCGCATGACCAAGCGCCCGGCCCGCACCGAGTCGCCCCCCAGGTTGAAGAAGTTCTCCGATGCCTCCACCCTTCGGAGGCCCAGGACATCTGCGGCCTGGAGACGGACGAGCTCCTCGACCGATGCTGCATCGAGGGCGCCAAGGCCCTGTGGTTCGGTGTGCACGTCAATCCTTACGGTTGGTCGGGCCATTCGGCGCGGCGCAGTCGCCGCGAGAGGGTCCCCGCGCAGAGCGGGACGATGAGGAGTAGGCAGAAGAGCCCGATCGACGCCGCGTGTGGGAGGTGACCCAGGAGCAGTCCAGCGACCGCACTGCCGATGGGGCCACCGACGGCCAGAACAGTGAAGCTGCCGGAGATGACCCGCCCACGGATGCTGTCGTCGACCTGCTGGAAGACGATGACGTCGATCAGCACGTAGAGGGCGGGCTTGCCCAGTGAGATGACTAAGAGCAGCAGGAACACCCCAAGCGGGCTGGTGACGAACAGAAGTGCCGCCGTGACCAGCAAGGAGGTCCACACCACGCCCAGGAGCAACAGACCGGGGCGGAAGCGCCGGTGCAGCCTTGTCACCAGCGCTGCACCGGTGAGGTAGCCGATCGCCTCTCCCGACAGGGCAAGGCCGATGGTGCGGGCGTCAATACCTTGTTGCTGAAAGTGGTTGATCAGAATCAAGTTGAGTGCGGCGAAGATCAAGTTCTCGAGCGTCATCAGCCCCGTCACCGCGCGGAGAACGGGATCGTTCCACACGACCTTGGGGCCAACCATGGCCCCCCGGAACAGATTCGATGCCTTCAGCGGACCAGGCTGCTGTCCGGTCGCCGGGAGGCGGGTCAGACAGGCCGAGCAGAACGACGCCACGTAGCAGGCGAGAGCAACGATGAACGGCTGGACCCAGCCGACCGCGAACAGCGAGCCGGCCAACGGGGGGCCGGCGAGCATGGCGATGTTGACCCTGACCTCGTCCTGGCTGAGCGCCTGACGCAGCTGCTCGTCCGGAACGATGGAGCGCAGCGCAAGGCGTCGCACAGGCATTCCGATAGCACCGGACAGCCCAAGCACCACAGCCGCGACGAAGAGCCCGGCGATGTTCACTGCGTCCGTGGCCACCAATGCCAGGACCGCGCCGGTTGCCAGGGTTCTGAGTGCCTCGGAGGACAACAGGAGGTTGCGCCTGCTGAATCGGTCCGCGAGTGCACCGGCGGGGATGCCGAACACGACGGCCGTCGCCGCCTGCGTCGCCGCCAGCAGCCCCGCTAGTAGCGGGGAACCAGTGAGAGACAGAGCCAGCAGGGGATACACCAGCAGCGACATGGTCGTACCAATGGCGCCCACGGTCGTGCCCAGCCAGTAGCTCTGGAACCTCCAGTTCCTGCGGAGGGGGATGGGAGTAGACTCTGGCGAACGGGTTAAATCGGTCATGGTCGATGACCTGCCCTGAGGGGCAAGGGTCGGAGCACGGTGTACAGCCCCTCAAGGAATGAGTTTCCGGCAGCTCAACTCGACCGCCGGGACAGAGACAAATGCTCGTCTTGAGCACGTATGACGAGAGCTCAGAAGGAAGACAGCGCACGGGCATGCGGCACGCGCCCAGCAGGTTCCGGTCCCGGGGCGGCGGGAACGGGGCAGAGCAGCATCGTCTGAGCAGGACGGCGGAGCGTGACAGCCCGACGGTTGGGAACAGGCCTGAGCGCTCCCACAGGTGGGACGTCGGATCAGGTCCGTGGAATGCGTCTACGTGCGACGCAGGACTGCAGCTGCCAGGGCGCCCTGCGCTCTACGACGGCCTTCGACCGCGCTACTGGCTGTTGCTGCTGGAATGTGCCATTCATGATGCCTCCTTCAGGGATCTCCACGTCCCTTAGCAGTGGAATGAAGGCGGCAGGCAAGTTCCTGACTGTCAGGCACTACCTGAATCACAGTGGCGGGACCGCGCCGGAATCGCACCGGCTTCCAAGACCCTGCCGCCTTGTATGAGTTGCTTGCCCCTACCCGCGCAAGCCGACTTCCCCGGGGAAGTCGATGGAAGCAGGGATTCGAACATCGGACGTCCCGAACGCGGATGGCTCAGAGCCGTGTCCTCCGAGGGCGGAGACTGATCCGAACTGAAGGGAGAGCCGAGGGCGACAAGCCCTTGCCTGTGCAAACGTCATCTTCAGTGCGTCTCCCCCGAAACGATGGTGTGCTGTTCTGCGGTGTCTGGCTTGACCTGGCCAACACGACTGCAAGGAAGCCGCTGCACGCAGAGCACCCTGAGATGAACGTTGCACATCGATCACCTCTTTGTAAAGTCGATGTGGCTTGCTTGGCAGCTGAGTTGGCTGCGCGAGCCGCCACACCGAGGTCGCCCCGCATGACGTCTCCGGTTCGAACACTCTGCTAGCCTCGCAGCGAGTGACTGATCATGCTTGTGAGGTCCGGTGTCCCGCGTTCCTTGCGGGCACAAAGTGCCGAGGGCGCGTCGGCGCAACGCAAGTCGGGATCCGCATCCACGGATGAGCGGAGCCGTTGGTCATGTACGGCTGCCTGCCGAGCTCAATGAGACTTCACCTCATGCGAGGCCGGCGCCAACTTCGACGGGATGTCGGCGAACAGGCCCTCATGGTCCATGCCTTCCCGCCATGCAACGGAGACCACGTCTGCATGCCGGCGGCATCCCGACTTGATCCGCCCATTCACCTAAGGGAGTACCGCCGTGTCCAGCTTTGTCGAACGCGACGCTGTGGAAGTGGTCGTGGCAACGCAGTGGTTCCGTGTGCTCGGCTCGACGCCGCAGTCCCTCGACGCCAACTTCTTCGATGCCGGAGGCAACTCGCTCGCCGCCGCCCGCTTGACCACCGCCCTGTGCAAGGCCTTCAAAACGGACCTTCCCGTTCAGGTCGTCTTCGACGCGCAGACTTTCCGCGGAATCAGCAACTGGATCCGGAACGGCGTCCCGGCAGCCGGCAAGAGACTGGTGACCCTGAACGACGAGGGTGCAGGGACACCCCTGCTCCTGCTCCCCTCCGGTGGCGGTGGGGTCATCGGTCTGCAGCGATTCGGTGGGGCGCCCTTCGACCGCCCGGTGTTCGGACTTCAGTCACGTGGTCTCGATCCGAACGATGGCCTGCCGTTCACCGACCTGGAAGAGATGACCGCTGACTTCGTCCGCGTGGTGGAGGACTCCTCGCTGCCGCGCACACTGCACCTGGGTGGCTACTGCACCGGAGGCACCTTCGCCTACGAGCTTGCGCGAGCCCTGCGGGCAGGAGAGTGGAACATCCTTTCCGTCTCGCTGTTCAACACCTCGCTCTATCGCAGGCCCCTCGACCTGGATCGACTGATCCATGAGCGCCTGGCCGGCCTCGCATCCGCTGCAGGCCTGGGCGATCAATTGCCACTGGCAGCTTCCGAGTTGGACGTGGCTCAGGTCTTCGACGCACTCAAGAACAAGGGGGTCGACATCCTTGAGGCAGACCTCGCAGCGTTCGAGGCACGCCTGCGCGTGTACGGATCACTCTGGACCTCGGTCACCGGCTACCGCCCCGAGCTCCAGGACGTCCCCGTGCGTCTGTTCGCAACGGCGGATCGCTACCATCCGGAGGACAAGGCGCTGATGTCCGAGGACGACCGCGACTGGTCGGAACTCGGCTTCCGTGACATCCGTACCGTTCCCGTAGCGGTGAGCCACCGCGAGATGCTGCGCCACGAACCAACGCTGGATGTGATCGAGCGGTCCCTCGCGGAGCTCGACCCTGTCCCGAGCCCGGTCGCGGCACCTCCCATCTCCAGCTCTCCGCCCATGCGGCCTGTGGCGGCGGCCGACGTCGGCACGGACACACTTCTCGCCCTGGGGCACGGTGAGGAGCTGCCGGCAGAGGCGCCAGTGCCCGTCCATGTGAGCGTCGCCGAGTGGGCGCGGACGCATCCGGACCGTGTGGCCGTGAGCAGCGGGACCACGTCGATCACCTACGGAGAGTTGGACGCCTGGGCGGATGCCATCGCAGGTGAACTCGCCTCCGTCGATGTCTCTCGAGGGAGCCGTGTCGGTGTACTCGCCGAGCCTTCCCTCGCCATGGTCGCCGCCGTCCTCGGGACGCTGCGCTGCGGGGCCGCCTATGTGCCTGTGGACACGGCACACCCGGACGACCGCATCTCCGCCGTGCTGGCGGATGCCGAGGTCACGGCCGTGGCGGTGACCGCGGCGACCGCGGGTCGCGAGGTCGCGCCGGGCCTCCCGCGCGTCACGGTTCAGCATACGCAGTCGACGGAGTCACGACGGCCCGCCTCCAACCACGATGCAGAGACGCCTTCACGCACGGACGAGATGGCCCTGCTCAACGACATTGCGTACCTGATCTACACATCCGGCAGCACCGGCGAGCCGAAGGGTGTCCTCGTCGGGCACCGCCAACTCGCGGCCTCCACCGCCGCCCGCCGCGTGGTCTACCCGGGCGCTCCCGTGTTCCTTCTCGTCTCTCCCCTGGCATTCGACTCGTCCGTCGCCGGCGTCTGGGGCACGCTCACGTCGGGCGGGCATCTCGTTGTCGCGGCAAAGGACGAGGTGCGTGACCCGGGGCTGCTGGCCCGGTTGGCCGACACGCACGGCGCCACTCATCTGCTGTGCGTGCCGTCGCTGTATGCGGTCCTGCTCGATGCCGCAGAACACCTGGGGCTTGAATCGCTGCGGTTCCTGGAGACCGTCACCGTCGCCGGCGAGGCGCTGCCCCAGTCTCTACTGGACCGCCACTTCGCTCTGTGGCGCGACAAGGTGGCGCTGGTCAACGAGTACGGACCGACGGAAGCGACCGTCTGGGCGAGCTATGCCCGCTTTGAGGCGCCCGGACCGGTGTCCATCGGCAAGCCCGTTCCGGGTACCAGGCTGTACGTACTGGACGAGGCGCTCCAGCCCCAGCCCATCGGCGTCACAGGTGAGCTGTACATCGGCGGCGCTGGTGTCACCAACGGCTACCACGGCAGGCCGGAGGCTACAGCCCGTGCCTTCCTCACGGACCCGTTCGCCGACGGGGAGGACGCGCGCATGTACCGGACGGGAGACCTTGTCCGGTGGAACGCGGACGGCACTCTCGACTTCGTGGGACGGCGGGACCACCAGGTGAAGGTGCGCGGTCACCGTATCGAACTCGGTGCGATTGAAACCCAGTTGACCGCGCAGGAGGGAGTGCGTGAGGCCGTCGTGGTTCCCAATGAGGTGAGCACGGGGCTCATCGCATTCGTGCTGTCGGACTCCGAGACGACCTCCCACGCCCTGGACGATCGCGCCCTGCGGACGAGGCTCGCCGAATCACTCCCGTCGGTCATGGTGCCCGAACGCATCGTCTCGCTCCCGGCGTTCCCCCGTACCGTCAACGGCAAGGTCGATCGTGCAGTTCTACTGAAGGAGAACCTCCCGCAGACCGCCCGCTGAGCACCGGCACATGATGCGTGACGGCTGGGGACCTCCCACAGGAGACAAGTCCCTCCGGACACATAGATGCATTGCCTCCCTGCACCTGTAGGGGACTCAAGACCTGTGGTCGCGGTCGCCGCGACCACAGGTCACCTTGTGGTGGAGGGCGTACCGATTCGACGAACAGCCAGCGGAGGGAGTCACGCGGGTCCAGGTTCGCAATCGTAGGCCGTCTGACAGCTCCCGCCGGAGTGCATGCTTCCCCTTCCAGCGTTTGTGTCGTACGCGTGTTCTGGGGTGAAAGGCTTCAGGGAGTACAGGTTCACGGGGGTGCACAAGTGCGCAGAAGACGCGTGCGGAAACTACTCCGGTTGATGGCGACCGAGGAGCCGGTCACACTCCACCTCTCCTTGATCACGTTCAAGACTATGAGCCAACTCGCTCTTTTCGCTGCGCAGTTCGGGTACGTGTACATGGATCTGCACATGAGCAGCGAGGGGTACTACTTCACCATGCTGCTCCTGCCGGACCGCAGCGAGCACGCCCGGTCCCACGCAGCGGCGAACTGGGCCCGTTATCCCCACGCGGCCGACGGACGCTCACTGCCAGCTTGGGCCTCTGGTTCGAGTTCGGGTCGGAGAACAGGACCGCCGGCCTCGTCTTCGCGGGTAGCTCTCTCCTCCTCTTCTCGGCTCTCATTGTTTTGGGGGTCGCGTACACCCGACGTGGCTCCACCAAGTACACGAGGCGGCTGGAGGCCGCAGGTTTCACCGTCGTGACCGACCGGAACGGGCGACGGCGCTACTACCCGCCCGGCTGCCACCTCCCGGGCCCGACAGCCTCCTGGTCCCCGCGAACGAGCTACGGGACTAGGGTCTGTGGTGAGAGTGCTGGTCACAGCCACTCGTCGAGGACTACGACCAGCACTGTCACCTCGCAGCGAACAGCGGTCTTGTCGCATCTGGTGGCCACCGCCCGGGGGCGCTTGAGCCGATTGATTCCGCACTCGACCGCATGACGCTGCTCGGAGTCGTTCTTGTCGAACGTCGGCGGCCGACTACCTCTCAAGCCGAGCTTCTGCCGGTTGCGGACCCGGTCCGCGGGCACGCGAAATCGTCGCCCTGATTCGACGCTTGCGCAGGTATGCCCGGTAGCTGGGGGAGTCGTACGCCTCGTCGGCCCGCACTCGTTCCGGGGGGCTTGCGTGGTCTGCCATGCCCCAGCCGAGGCACTCGGATCACCTCCTGGCTCCTTCTTCCTGGTGTCCACCCTGATCACCGGGTCCACGTCCCTGTGAGCACGTTCCTGCTCGTTGAGGTAACGGAAGGGAACCGGGCATCACGGTCGAGGTACTGAGCGACCTCGATGGTCTTGACGTTGGCCTGCAGACTGAAGCCCCTCCTCCCGCAGCAGGCCGGTCGGCGCATCAGTCGCGGTCGAGCCGCGGCAGCGACGCACAGAGTCGCGTGGGCAGTTCCGGCAGGACCTTGTGGATGCCCATGCATCCCGCGTTCCCGTTCGTGGCGACCGGCTTCCAGCCCGAGGTCTCGGCCCGGTAGAACCAGCGCTGGGAGACATGTGAGGAGGAGCAGCCGTCGCCGGTGTCACCGCACACCGGCCCCATCCGGGTCGACAGGTCCAGCACCAGCCACGTGTCGTCGCAGCCACGTTCCTCCCAGCTCGTGTGCTTGGGGATGTCCGTATCGTTGACTGCCTGCCGGTATGAGGACGAGGTACAACGCGGGGGAGTGGGGTCACAGCCGTTCTCACCACACCGCCGCAAGGCGGGCGCGGTGGCACCGGCAGGGGTGTACACGTCCAGGCTGTTCACCATCACCCTGCGGGAGCTCAAAGGCTCGCCCAGCTTCACCGTCGCCGCGACCCGCTGCGTCCCCGTGCAACCGGACTCCCTGTCCAGGGAAGGGGTCTCGAACGTGACCCTCACGTACACCGTTCCGTGCTCCACCGTATCGACCTCACCGCGCAGGCCACGCACGCAGTCACGTGCGCCGTCGGGCACCTCGGCGTCGACCACCAGGGACCGGCCCCCGTCGGCGGTACGGACACCATCGATGCGGATCGGAGCGGCGACCGTCCAGGCTGCCTCCTCGCCGGGCGCCTTCTCAGCTGTCTCGACCGTCTTGGAACCGCAACCGGCGAGGATCACCAGGACAGCGCCGAGCACGGCCATCCGTATGCCCCGCTGCCACATGCCAAGCCCCCATTCGCCGAAAATCAGCAGCGTAGCGTGGCTCCCCGGCGGCGCCACTCGTAGTCTCCTCCCGGACAGCGCGCGGGCAGAAACGGGACGAGCGAGTCGTCCAGGCCTTGGAGATCCTGCACCAGTGAATCCCCGTGACCGCACCCCGAAATTGCGCCCGATCCCAATGGCGGTGGCCCGCCCGTCTTGGTTTGACGGGCGGTCAGGTCATCGCCTCTGCGGCGAGATGAGTGTGTCGGTTCCTTCGGCTACCAGCGGTACCAGCGTTCGCTGCTGCCCTTCGGGCGGGCGACGAAGCCGATCAGCCACAGCAGCAGGACGGCGATGGCGACCCACCACAGGCCGCACCCGTGAAACCGGCGCGCGCGGCGCATGCCGGGCTGATGCCGCTCAACGACCGCCTCCGATCCCCCCGTCCTCTCGGGGCAGATGGGGGAGGCGTTCGCGGCGGAGTGCGCCTACGCCCTACGGGCAGGGACCGCACGTGCGGTAGTACGCCACGACGTCCTCGCGGTACTGGGGGTCAGCGCGGTCCTTGTCGGAGACGAACTGTGGTGCGTCCTCGACCTGTTCCTTGGACATGCCTAGGTGGATCGTCTTCTCCTGCGCGTCGATCCGGGCCACCGCGCCCGCCGGGATCAGCAACTTCCCGAAGATCCAGGTCCCGGCGTCCAGGACCAGGAACGCGTCTCCGGCCTCGTCCGCGTGCTCGTCCACCTCACCGACGTGGTCGTCGCCCGCCTCGACGCGCCAACCGGTCAGGTCGGTGCCCGCCACGTGGCCGCACAGCCTGCCGTAGCTCCACAGGTCGTCCGTCATGCCGCCGCTCCTCTGCTGTTCACGCGCCCGCTAGGTGCCGACATACGGTCCTCGCCTGAGCGCGATGGCCGAAGCACCTTCCGCCCTTGCGCACCGGCGAGGAGCTGGTGGACGCCATGGTAGCGACTCACCGGCGAGGGGCGCCGCCGGTCGCTCGCCCGCCATGCCTGCGCAGTCGCGGGCGTGCGCGACCCAGAACTGCGGGAGATCTTCGTGCTCCGGGTAAACGCCGGCCCTGAGGCCCTCCGGCAATTCCTCGCCACACGAGACGTCACCGACCCTGAGACGCGCACGCACACCCTGCTGATCTGTTTCGACGGACTGGTCTTCGACCGGCTCGTCCGGCTGACCCGCGATGAACTCGCCCTGACGATGCCTGCCATCGACGCCCTTCAGTCCAGAGACTTGAAGACGCTGGACCAGAAGGCGGAGTCGCCCGTGTACGGCTCCCAGTCGATCATGAGCGCGCGCAGATCTGCGAGGGCCGTTCTGCGTACAGCGTCGTCGGTTGATTCCAGGGCATTGCTTGACTCTGCGATCATTCCGAGGAGGAGAGCCAGCGTGGGCAGGTTCTCGGCTGCGGGGCCTTGCCACCCGGCTCCGTGGTCCCAGCCGTTGGGGTCGTAGTGGGTGATGCTGCCGTCCGCCGCGTCGAGCATCAGGTGCTGGTCGCCGCGCATAGCCACGGTGAAGCAGAAGTCGGTGGGCGGGGAGTCGTCGTCGGGATAGCGTCGGCCGTAGATCTCGTCGGCATCGAACGGTTCCATTCCGCCCCTGCCCCGCAGGTGCCTCGTCTCGATCCCCACGATGCCGAGGCGGACGGCGGGAAAGCCGACCGTGAGCAAGAACTTCCTCGACTCGGTATCGGTCAACTCGGCCGGCAGAGCGGCCTCATCGGGCCGCCAGAGCGAGCCCACGCCCAGACGTTCTTCCAGCCACGCCGCGTCCGGTACCAGCGGTATGTCATCGTTCTTCAACTGCTTGGCCCCCTGGCCTTCGCATCGTTCGATCTACTGCGGGCTCCAGTAAATCGCATGCCACGACGGACACGCAGACGTCCTTCGCCTCCCCCCCGCCGTGTATCGAAAGTGAGCTCGCCTCGCTCTTGGACCTCATCCGGATCATGATCGAGGCAGGTGTGGTCGAAGGATCTGGCGGGTAGCCGATGAAGTCGACCGGGGCCGAGTTGCTCCATCGGGAGAGGTAGACGCGAGAGGGTCTGTCGCCGACCGTCTCTTCGCGGTGCGTGACCCCCAGGGCACGGTCGGCTCGGGAAAGCACACGCGTCGCTTCCGCAGGGTGCTGGGTCTGCTGCGTCCGCGTTCCCCCATACGTGGACGAGGCTGGTGAGCCTGAACTGCTGGGCCCGCGAGGCACGATGGTCCGGATCCGAGTGCCTGCCTATGTCGCTACCTCTGTAGCTACCTAGACGACGTGGTGGTCGTCAAGGACGGGCGTGTCCGGTCCCTGCTTGGCCACGATCCTTCAGGGCGACAGCCCCTGATCGGGCCGCCGTACGACCGCCCGGTAGCGCGAGGGTGAGATGCCGTACCGCCCGGAGAACGCCTGCCGCAGTGCCTCCGGGCTGCCGAACCCGCAGCGCGTCGCGACGGCCGTCATGGGCAGCGAAGTCGAGGCGATCAGCTGCGCGGCGGCCTCTGTACGGGCGAGCCGCACGTAGCGGCCGGGTGCCTGCCCCAGGTGGTCGGTGAAGAGCCGGGTGAGGTGTCGCGGCGTCACCCCGGCCCGTGCGGCCAGCGCCCGCGTGCTCAGATCGGCGTCCGGGTGAGCCGCGATGTGTTCGACGATCCCCTTGAGTAGTTCGTCGCGCGGCGCGGGCGCGGCCGTGAAGAGACTCATCTGCGCCTGGTTGCCCGGGCGTTGCAAGTAGACGACGAGATCCCTGGCAACCTGCCTCGCCAGTTCGGGCCCGTGGTCCTCCTCGATGAACGCGAGCGTGAGGTCCAGGGCGCTGGTGACCCCAGCCGCTGTGTAGACGTTCCCGTCCCGGACATAGATGGGCGCGGAGTCGATCGTGACCTCGGGGTGCCGGTCGGCCAGCTGACGTGCGTACCGCCAGTGCGTGGTCGCCCGCCGCCCGTCGAGCAGCCCGGCGGCGGCCAGGACCGCCGCCCCTGTGCACACCGACGCGACCCGGCGACTCTCCTTCGCGAGTCGCCGGACGTGCCCCACGAGCCTCGGATCGGCCGCCGCCCGCTCGAAGCCCACCCCACCCGACACGATCAGGGTGTCCAGAGGTCCGACGAGCCGTTCGAGCGGCTGATCGCTCCCCAGCGTGAGCCCCGTGCCGCAGACCACAGGGCCGCCGCCCGGTCCCACCACCCGCACTCGGTACGGCACCGCCGGCGCGCCGATGCCATTGGCCATGGCCAGGGGCGTGGTAACACACGCGATGTCGAGCAGTTCGGCCGCCTCGTACCCGACCATCACCATCAGCCGTTCCCCCATGCGGCGACCATATGCCGGAAGGACGGGTACCCCAAGGGACCGGACATCGTTCCGGCCGCTTCTTCCCCGACGGTCCGCCTCGCCGGACAGTGGGGCCGTAGCCCGTCCGCAACCCACGGGGAGACCTCGATGACCAACTCCGTACGTGACCCGGTGCCGCCCACCCTGCCTCGGCGGCTGACCCACCGATGGCCCACGCTCGTCGGTGTCGGCGTGGTGGTCGCGACCTTCGTGGACGGCGTCCCGCCCGTGGGCCTCCTCGCGGGTCTCCTTGCCATCATGCCCCTGTGCTACCTGCTCTTCGGCGCGTTCCGTGGCGAACTGCGCGGTTCCCGAGTCGTTGCCGTCCAACTCGCGGGCCTTGTCGGCTTCACCACCATGGCTGCGCTCGCCCTCGCCGTCGACGAGACCCTCGGTCTGCGCGTGGTCGCCGCAGGCTGGCTGGCCCACGGGATCTGGGACATCCTCCACCACCGCTCGGGCCGGATCGTTCCACGGGCCTGGTCGGAGTGGTGCGCGGTCGTCGACGCAGGGGGCGCGTTCTGCATCCTGGCCCTCGCCTGAGACGCGCCGCTTAGCACGGCAGCGCTGAAGGCGCGGCGGATACGACCGTCGCAGAGGCCTGGGACTCCGATGCGAGTGCGTGTACGCCGGCCCGGCGGGAGGCGTACGCCAACGAGCAGGATGGCCGCCACCAGCCTGGTCGCTGTGACTGCCCGGTCGTCGCGGTCTCCAGCGCGAAGCGGAAAGTTCTGGTCGAGGGCCCGAAGGACGTCCAGGTCCGCCTGCTGAGCCCGGATGGATCCTCTGTCGATCTCGGCGGGCGGCCTGGGTGCGGGAGTTCGGGCGACGGCGCGCGAGTGGTCGACGCACGCCACGTTCGCCGCATGCGAGGTCGGGGCCCGGCTGTGTCGGCGCCGAAGGGGAGGAGAGGGCATCGTGCCCGAGTTACTTCAGCAGGAACTGTTGGACGTCGAGGTGGCGTTCCGGGGCTTTGGCTTTCAGGCCGAAGGTCTGACGCCCGCTGCCGGCATCGCTTTGGAGCGCCCGCCGCTTCCTCATATCAGTTGATCTCGGCGATGAAGCCGTCCTCCAGTCGGTCGATGATCCGGTTGGCGTTGTAGCAGCCGCTCAGCAGGTTGCCGGCGGCGCCGTTCTGGGCGCCGGGGCCGCAATTTGAGGCCTCCTGCCGGAGCGTTGGCGCGCGGCTCGAGAACAGGTCGGTGAAATACGGCAACAGGGGTAACCGGAGTTCGGACAGATGCCTGCTCACCGAAGGAGAACCATCATGGCGTCCTCGTTGCTCGAAGCGGTCGACATCAAGGCACCGGTCTCTGTGTGCTGGTCGCTCTGGGCGGATGTCGAGCGCTGGCCGTCGTTCCTCAGCCACGTCAAGCACGTCGACCGGATCGACGCGACGACGTTCGCCTGGCAGGTGTCCCTGCCGGCAGCGGACAAGGCATTCGTGGCCGAGCTGACCGAAGTGATTGTCGAGGACCGCATCGCGTGGCGGACCACCGAGGGAGTCCATCACGCGGGAGTGGTGACCTTCCACCGGCTCAGCGCCGTCGAAAGCAGGGTGACCCTGCAGATCGAGTACGAGCCCAGCGGCTTCGTCGAGCACCTGGGCGCGCTGACGAACCTCGATGCGACGCTGACCAACTACGACCTGGGCGAGTTCCAGACGATGGCCGAGCACGCATTCGCAAACGAGAAGCTCTGATCCCGCTGCAGCTGCTGACGCGGACAGGCGTAACGACAGTGCCGACTGGTTTTCCGGTCGGCACTGTCGTGCATTCCATGTGCGCCGGGGCCACCATCCCGGGAACCAGCATGGTGGCCTCCCCGTTGGCCGATGCCGATCGTATGCGCGGTACACCTTTCCGCAGGCCCGGATAGCACCGCGGAGTACATGTCAGCCCAGGCGAGGCCCGCGGTGAAGCATGCCTGGAACTCCAGGAACGAGTCTCGTACCTGACCCTCACGTACACCGTGCCGTGCCTTCAAATCTTGGTCAGCGGTTCTCGTTCGCTGGCTCCGGCGTCTTGCCGGGCCAGATGGTGGTCGCTATGGGCCAGATGAGGCTGTAGACAAGGACCTTGGTCAGCGGGTTGAGCCAGACGAGAAGCGGAGCGCTTCTGTCGAGGGTGCCGACCAGCGCCACCAGGCCGAAGATCATGCCGACGCTGATCGCATAGGCCAGCAGGAACCTGAGCCAGGACTTCCAGGCATCCGAGACCACCTCGCGGCTGGTGCGCTCAGGAGGTGGTGGAGCCGCGACTCCGCCGAAACGGCGGTTGAACTTCGCGTCGGCCCAGCGGACGGTGCGGTGGCCATAGACTACGGTCACGCCGAGGTAGGCCGCCGACAGACCATGCCAAACCGTTGGCTCAGCGCCGTCCTTGATGCTGAGGACCGTAGCTCCCAGCAGCACGACGTCGATCAGCGGGACGCACAACAGCAGCAGGCCGCCGAGGGTCCGCCAGCCGACGGCGTAACGCGCGGCCAGGCCACCGACCAGGAAGAGCCAAAAGAGCACATCACAAGCAAGAACCAAGTAGAAGATGACGCCCCCCAGTGCGCAATTCGATCAGCATTGTCCCGCGTGGCCCTGAACCAGCATCCGGATCCAGCCAGTTCAACGGGGTCGGTGGCCTCGGCGGCGGTAGTGACTGAGACGGGCGCGGGGTTGATGGCGGCGGCGCCAGTGTGACCAGTGCAGGATGTGACCGACTTGCCGGCGGCGTCGCGCAGCGTGCAGAGGACATCCACTCCTCGCACGCAGTATGGGAAGCGCTCGTGGGCGTAGATGCCGGACGCCGCGAGGCGTACAGCTTTCGGTGCCGGCAGCCAGAGCTTGAGTCGAGGACGAGGCCTGCGTCCATTCGCTTGGCGTGATCTCGCCCTGGCTGTTTTGACGCAATCTGCCGCGATCAGCCGGCTCCTGGCCGTCCGTGGGCCCGGCGGCCGGCGCACTGGTTGAACGGGACGAACCGTCTGCGACACGGCCCACGGAGGTCACCTCGAACGGCTCCCACCACGAGCGGGAAGTGTGCCGTGCCCTGTGGCCACCGTTTCATCGTCGCCACCCAAGTCACGATGACAAAAGTGGCCGAACCCGAACCAGGCCCCATCGCTCGGCCCCTCCACCCGAGTCGGCAAGCCCGAGCCACAATGCGTGTTCCGCTCGAGGGAGGGTCATGGGAGTGCACTCTGACGGTGCATGGGTGGCCGATCGAGTATCTCGATGTACAGGATCCGGCCGTCCACGACGTCCAGAATCAACATGCCTTCCGAGGGCGAGAGCGGCACGCACCGATGCCCCGGGCCGTACGGCTGCCCCTGCGGATGAGCTGCCGTCCGGATGCTCTGGCAGAAGTCGTCGCCGCAGCCGCACTCGTCGACGAGACGCAGATCCCACGCGCAGTCGGCCAGCTCACGTTCTCCTTCATCCTCCAGAAGGACGGTCAGCTCAGCGATCAGATCCGGGAAGACATCGCGAACGAGGGGGTGGTCCTGCTCCATGGCCGGAGGGTAGCGGGGGCGGACGGCTGGGCGCGACGACGGGGTGTTCAGTCCTCAGCCGGCAATGGGCATCCCCTCACGAACCGCCCTCTCGATGCGGCACCTCGCCCCGCTCATGGCCCCGATCGGCCTCCTGGGCGGCGCACCCCTGGGCGCGCCGCCGGTCGCGCGGCCGTCGCGAGCGGCTGGTGACGTGGCCTGACGGTCATGAGCGTGATCACCGTCGCGGCCCCCGCCCCCCGGTACCGGCCGACCTCCGACTTGCCTGCAAGGAAAGTCAAGAGTTACTTTCCTTGTAGGAAAGTAATCGGGAACGGGAGGGCGAGGGCCGTGAGCATGCCGGTGGATGCCGAACAGGCGTGGAAGGATCTCCAGCGCATCCGGGTGCCGCAGGAGCGGGTGTACGACGAGTTCGAGCGCTCCGCGTCCGGCGGACCCGGCATGACCTACGGCCTGGCCGCGCTGATGTGGGTGTTCCTGGCCGGCGTCGGCCTGGACCTGCCCTCGTGGGGGGTCGCCCTGTTCGTGGCCGCCTACGTCGGCCTGTTGAGCGTGGCGATCGTGATGAGCAGCCGCAGGAGCCGGATGCAACTGCACCACACTCGCTGCCCCGGGAGCATGTGGGCCGCGTTCGGTGCGGTGGCGGTGCTGGTCGGTGGGACGGTCGTCCTGTCGGACCACCTGACCGAGTCACTGGAGCCGATCTACGCCGCCCTCATCCAGGCCACGGCCGCGGTGGCCGTCTACTTGCTCTCCCTCGGTCCCGCCAACCGCCTGGTGGCCGACTCGGTACGGAGCGGCGGCGAACCGGCGGCCGACGAGGAGGCGGGCCGATGAGCACCCCCGCCGGCTTCGACGAGCTGATCCACCCCGCCACCCGACTGTCGGTGGTCGCGCTGCTCGCCGCCACCGAGTGGGCGGACTTCGCGTTCGTCCGCGACAGCCTCTCGCTCAGCGACTCCGCGCTCTCCAAGCAGCTGCACACCTTGGAGGCGGCCGGATACCTGGAGACCCAGAAGGAGGGCGGTGGCCGCAAGCGCCGTACGAAGGTACGGCTGACGGACCGCGGCCGCACCGCCTTCGAGGGACATGTGGCGGCACTCCGGGCCATCGTCGACGGCGCAGGACCCGCGACCGGGCCGGCACAGCGGCAGCCGCACGCGGAGGCGGGCCGATGACCACGCTCGGGCGCACCGACGTCCGGCCCGTGATCCAGGTACGCGATCTGACCATGGCGTACGGCGATGTCGACGTCCTGCGCGGCTTTGATCTGGACATCCACCGCGGCGAGGTCTTCGCGCTGCTCGGGCCGAACGGCGCGGGCAAGACCACCACCGTCGAGATCCTGGAAGGCTTCCGGCAGCGTTCCGGCGGGGAGGTGAGCGTCCTCGGTACGGATCCCGAGCGGGGCGGCGACGCGTGGCGAGGCCGGATCGGCCTGGTCCTGCAGTCCTGGCGCGACCACCGCCGCTGGCGGGTCGCCGAGCTGCTGACCCATTTCGCGACCTACTACCCCGACCCGCGCGACCCGGCCGACCTGCTGGCTCTGGTCGGCCTCACCGACCAGGCCGGCCGGCAGGTGGACCGGCTCTCCGGCGGCCAGCGCCGGCGCCTCGACGTCGCGCTCGGCATCGTCGGCCGCCCCGAACTCCTCTTCCTCGACGAGCCGACCACCGGCTTCGACCCTCAGGCGCGGCACGAGTTCCACGTCCTGGTCGAACAGTTGGCCCGCGACGAGGGCGTCACCGTCCTGCTCACCACCCACGACCTGGCGGAGGCCGAGCGGCTCGCCGACCGGATCGCCATGCTGGTCGGCGGCCGGATCCGGGCCTGTGGCACACCCGCGGAACTGGCCCGGCGAGCCGCCGCCCAGGCCGAGGTCCGCTGGACGGCCGACGACGGGGCGCCCCGCCGTGAACGCACAGAGGACCCCTCACGGCTGGTCTGGGAACTCCACCGGCACGCGGACGGCCCGATCGCCGACCTGGAGGTCCGTCGCCCGACGCTGGAGGACACCTACCTGCACATGGTGCACCGGGAGGCCGACGGCACGGACGGGGCCGACGGCACGGACAGGGCCGACGGCACGGACAGCAACACGAACGAGGAGGCACCCGCCGCATGAGGGGGGCACACATGACGAACAGGACGAACAGCTGGCGTGCCGGGCTCCAGCGCGGCGGAATCGAGCTGCGGCACCTCCTGCGCAACGGCAAGGAGATGTCCGGCCATCTGACCAACGTGGCCGTCGCGTTGCTCGTCGCCGCCTACCTCGGCGACGACGTGCCCGGGACCAGCACCCCGATGACCCACCTGGTGCTGGCGGGCTTCGCCGCCTACCTGTTGTTCCAGGTCGGGCTGATCAACCTCCCGCAGATCCTCGTGACCGAGCGGGAGGAGGGCACCCTGCTGCGGCTGCGCGCCACGCCCGGCGGCATACCGGCCTACCTCATCGCCAAGTGCCTGCTGGTGGTCGTCCTGGCAGTCGGCTCCCTGGCGCTGCTCCTGGTGGCCGGGGCGCTGCTGGTCGACGGGCCACTGCCGCACGGGCCCGGCGACTGGCTGACGCTGCTGTGGGTCACCACACTCGGCCTGCTCGCCGTCATACCGCTCGGCGCGGCCATAGGCGCCGTACTGCCCAACCCCCGCGAGGCCCTGGCGCTGATCATGTTGCCGACGATGGGGCTGCTGCTCACCTCGGGGACGGTGTTCCCGAGCACCGCACTGCCCGTGCCGGTCCAGCAGGTGGCCGCGGTCTTTCCGCTCAAGTGGATGGCGCAGGGCCTGCGTTCGGCGCTGCTCCCGGACTCGGCACGGACCGCCGAGGCGGCCGGCTCCTGGGAGCTGCCCATGGTCGCCCTGGTCCTCACGGCCTGGGCGGTCCTGGGGTTCCTCCTCGCGGTACCGCTCCTGCGCCGCGCAGCCCGCCGCGAGTCCGGCTCGCGGCTGACCGCCCGCCATCGCAAGGCGGCACAGAGTGGCGCGCCGGCCGCATAGGCGGCCTCGCGCCCACCGGACCAGGCCGCGCGGCCTGCCCCGAGGACACGGCCCGGCCGGGACCCTGCGGGCCCCGGCCAGTGGTCCTGGGCCGGTGACGCCGGCGTGCGGCCCGACATCGCCTGGAGCTCCCCCGATCCCATGCCCTGCGTAGGGGTCATCAAGGACCGTGTGGCCTTCTACGACGAGTCCGCCGATGTCGTCGTGGACGGAGTGCGGCGGGAGCGGCCGGTCACGTTTTTCAACCGGTCGTCGCGGTGGTCCCTCATCACCGAGCAACGAGAGCAGCTGGCCGTCAGCACCGGCGGATCTACGAGGTCGACGTCTCTATAGGCGACACCAACCACCCGACCGTCGCGGCATGGAGATTGAGCGTCCTGGATGGCCAGTGAGCTGCGTGCTCGGCCGTTTGCGAGGCGGGCACACGGAGCGGGACCCGCGCGCATGCCCGCCTCGCCTGTTGCCGGGCACGCGGCTGAGCCGGCATGGTCAGTAGCCGACCTCTTTGGCCTCGTACCCTTCGAGCCCTGCCGTGACGAGGGCGGGGACGAGGGCGTGCAGGTACCAGGCGAGGTCGGTGAACTCCGGCGCCGACGGGAGAGGCCGACGGTAGATGGTGGGCACGAAGCATATGTCGGTGCGGCCGCTCAGGAACATGAGCATGCCGCCTGTCCCCGCCTCCTGGTGGTAGATGTTGAGGGCCACCGTGTAGGGCAGGTTCTCCGGCGCGTCCAGCAGTGCCAGCGCCTCGCTGATGCCGTCTTGCGCTCTGTCGTGCCACTGGTACATGTCGTCCGCGTCGTTGATCATGTACGAGGCGCCCCCGGGTGGCACAGCTGCGGACCACCCCGCCGCGGTGAGGGCATCGAGCACGGCACGCACGGTGGTCGGGCGTGAACGTGAGATCGATGTCGGCATCTCTGGATCCCACTGGGCCGCCCGTGGAGCCCAGGGCCGTCGATCCGTTTTCCCAGCACGACTGCGAGCAACCGGCCTACTGGAACGCTCAGTCACAGGCATGCACGTTCTTACCGGCGTCGCCGACCCGGCCGCGGCCCAGCCGGCAGATGGAGTGGCTCGCGCCGCGAAGGCTGGACTCCGGACAACCTCGTCAACTGGACCGTCCGCCGCGACTTCGCCCTGTAGCTCCGCCCCGGGACGGGCGTACCTCGGCGTCCAAACCAGCCGCCTGCGCCGGGCCTCGATCGTGCGCGACGAGAGGCCGGAAGACGGCCTTCGACCCGGACTACCCGGTGATCCGCAGGACATGGCTGCGCAAGATCCTGCCCAAGGGCGTCGCGCTCGTCGGTCTGCGCCAAGACCTCACGCTTAATGAGGCATTGCCACCGGCGATCCCCTCGAACTGATACAGCTCTTCGGAGTCACCGCGCAGACCGCCATGCGCTACGTGGCTGCGGCATATCCACAGCGGTAGCGGGCTACCCCGCTGACCGTCCGATCAGTTCCGATCGGGCGGCGGCTCCTCGACCCTGCCCCTGCATGCGGCAGCTGCACGGAGCCCTCTACAGTCCGGTTCAGCTTGGCTCGCCCTCAGACCGCATGAACTCACCACATGAGACGAGCTCTAGGCATGATCCGGAAGAAGCGCTGGTACGCGACAGGGACCGGAGCGGCGGCCGCCTCGTCGAACACGCCGGCGAAGCACGCCACGCCGCCTGCGGACCAGGATCACTCGACCCGCTTGAGAACCACGCATCGGCCTCGGTCGGGCACATCGTGTACGCGGTCGAAGAACCACCTCTCGCCCCGAACGACGAAGACGTCCCCGGGCACCAGGCAGTGTCCCGTGGATCAGGTGGTCGTTTGATCCAACATGGAGTCCAGGGGCGGGTTGAGCGATGAGGGCTGGGAGCGGATCCGGCGACTGCTGCCGCCGGATCCACCGCGTGGTGGTCGATGGCGGGACCATCGGGTGATCATCGACGCGGTGGCATGGAAGTACCGGGGCAACAACGCATGGCGGGACCTGCCTGAGCGGTTCGGTCCCTGGCAGACGGTCTTCAACCGCTTCCGGCGTTGGGCGAAGGACGGCACCTGGCAGCGGATCCTGACCGAACTCCAGGCTCAGGCCGATACAGCCGGAGACATCGACTGGCTGGTGAGTGTGGACTCCACCACCGTGCGCGCTCATCAGCACGCCGCCGGCGCCCGCAAAAAGGGGCTCCAGCGGGAGAACCGAATGATCACGCTCTCGGGCGGTCCCGCGGCGGGCTGACCACCAAAGTCCACCTGGCAGCCGACGGCCGGTGCCGTCCGTTGTCACTGCTGGTCGCGGCCGGGCACCGGCACGACTCTCTCTACTTCGAGGCCGTCATGTCCGGCATCCGCGTGCCCAGGATCGGGAACGGCAGACCCAGGACGAGACCGGACAGTGTGAGCGCGGATCGCGCGTACTCCTCCCGCGCCATCCGCACCTATTTGCGCCGCCGCGGGATCACTGCGGTGATCCCGGAACCCGCTGATCAGATCGCCAACCGCAAGCGGCGTGGCTCGCGCGGCGGCCGCCCGCCCGGCTTCGACCGCCAGGCGTACAAGCACCGCAACACTGTCGAGCGATGCATCAACCGGCTCAAGCAGTGGCGCGGTATCGCCATGCGCACCGACAAGCTCGCCGTGCACTACCTCGCGGCGCTTCAGGTCGCGGCGATCTTCCTCTGGGTGCGAACCTGACGGTAAGGCCGGTCACCTCTGCCAGGAGAGCGCCTCAACCGATGAGATGTCACCCGCCGCCAGCAGTCCGAAGAGCCGGAGAATCTCCTCGCGGGCGACATCGCGCATCTCACCCGGGGCCACCGAGTCCTCGTCCGGGTTCTCCCAGACCAGCAGACCGCCACCGAAGGCGCTGAGGCACCACCCGCTCTCATGGGTGAGCGAGACATCAGGGTGCTCGTCATCGGCCTGCGCCAGACCGTCGAGCACTCGCCTCATCGTCTCCGGATCAGGCTCGTCGACCGTCCCGCCCATGACGTCGTACATGAAGTAGCTCATTGGCCCATTACCTCATGTGGTGATCCACGGGACACTGCCTAGGTCGTAATTCTGTTCCTCATCAGCAACGACGGTGAAGGACGCCAATGGCGGTTGCCCTTCCCGAACTTGAACATGCGCCAGGATGAAATCGATGTCACCGAATGGGGAAGGAACGCCGGTTCGCATCCTGACTTCACCGATCATTGCGTTTTCTCCAAAGCTGCGCAGCGATTCTTGATGCACTTCCCGACCTCGTTCGTCGTGAGCGCCTGAGGGCTGTCCCGTAACTGATCTTTGGCACGAGAGTGGTCGGCTGAGATCGGATCCTGGGCCCCACCGTTTGGAAGAGGCGCCGACGTCGGTTCACCCCTGTGACCGCACAACACAGCACCGGATGGCAGGGGCCGTCCTCCCGGCAACGTGTGGATCCACCCGCCCGGGGAGATGAGCAGGGTCCCTGTTATCGTGCGCCGATGTCAACGATCAAGCAGTTCCAAGTGACCTTCGACTGCGCGGAACCTGCGCGCCTCGCCGCCTTCTGGTGCGAGGTGCTGGGGTACGTCGTACCGGCAGTCCCGGAGGGCTTTGCCACGTGGGAGGAGTACCACCACTCGCTGCCGCCTGAGGACGAGGTCTACTTCGCGTGCGCTGATCCCTCGGGTGTGGGCCCGCGCGTGCTCTTCCAGCGCGTTCCCGAAGGCAAGGTCGTCAAGAACCGGGTGCATCTTGATGTGCGGGTCGGCACAGGGCTCGTGGGTGACGAGCGCCTGGCCACCCTCGAGGCCGAATGCGCACGGCTGATGGCGCTCGGCGCGAAACACGTGCTCACGCAGCGCGCCGATGGCGTCGACGAGTCGTGCATCACGATGCAGGACATCGAGGGCAACGAGTTCTGCCTCGCCTGATTCTCCTCCGAGACTGCGAGGGGGAAGCCGTCTCCCGGGGACCTCTCAGGTCTCGTATGCGGCAGAAGCTATCCCGTGAGAGTGAGGTTGTGCAGTCGGGCGATGCCGAGCATGGCGTGTCGGACCCCGTCGCCCTTGAGACGGCACTCGCGGAGGATCTTCCAGGTCTTCATACGGGCGAAGACGTGCTCGACGATGACCCGGACATGTTTGTGCGAGCGATCGTGCTCGCGCTTCCAGCCCGGCAACTCATCGCCCGGGGTACGGCTGTGGGTCATGAGGAGGCTGGTGCCCGGATAGCCGCCGTCGGCCATCGTGAGGGTCCTGCCCACGGTGGCCTTCGCGCCAGACTCCTCCCATGCCCGGTAGTCGTTGCGATTGCCGGGCAAAGGCTCACCGACCACAACGACCAGGCGGGTATCCGCGTCAATGACGACCTGGTGGTTGGTGGAGTACCGGTAGTTCTCTGATTGTTCAGCGATGCTGTGGTCCCGGGTAGGCGCCAGGGTGCCGTCGACAACCAGCACGGTGTCCTTGGCGAACCGGCGCCGAGGCTGGAATGCGATGAGCGGGCCGAGCTGGTCAAAGAGGCGGTAGGCCGCCGACTTCGAGATGCCAAACAAGGGGGCGAGTTGGCGCATCGTCAGGTTCGTGCGGCCAGTAAGCGACTACCAACAGCACCCGGTCCTCCAGCGGCAGACCCCATGGCCGCCCCTGGCCCGGGGAGCTGCCGCCCTCGCGGCGAAGCGCGGTCACCAACTTGCCCAAGACGCGCGGGCTCAGCTCGGTAAACGGGGTGCCGTGATCACACCTGACACGATCAAGATTATTGCAGGGGCGAGATCACTTACGGGACAACCCTTAGCGAGGCCGGGCGTTGCGGGGATTGCGCAGGCGCATAGACCCGCGGTCGTCCACGTCGGTCAGTTCGTAGGCGTGGCCTCGATAGGCTTCTTCGGAGCTTCCCCTGTCCGGGCCCCAGCCTCACTGTGCCGACCAACACCGGCCCGCCGTCCGACAGCTTCGCTCGGAACGTAACCTGGCGCTGGCCGGTCCGGGCATCCCGACCGTCGGCCTCCACGTCGGCCGACACATAGAACTCGGCTTTCGCCATTGCCTTTTCTCCCCGTTCCGAGGTCTACGCAGAGCTCTGGGCGGTGACGGTCAACCCTGCGCGGACGGCCGCGTCCAAAATGCTCTGACGTATCTCTGCTGCTTCCTCGGCTGGAAGCGGATCCCGCTCGTACGTGAGTGAAATCATCCAGTCGTCATCCGCGTAACGCCACAGCTTCAGTTCCACCTTGCCCTGCTCCTTGGGGCGCAGCTCACGCCTCCCGAACTCCTGATCCCACTCGTCGTCGAGGCGACCGCGCCGCGTCAGCCCCACGTCCTCGCGGAAGACAGAGAGCCGTCCCTTGCCGAACTCCCCCTTCATGCGGACCCACACCTGGTCATTCATCTGCATCTCTTTTCGGGTGGTTGATGATCCAATCACTCCCGCGGAAATGTGTCGAGATTCCCTTGCCCACTTCGGTCCTGTCCGGAGGGCCTTCCGACGTGAACAGAGCCGGGGCCACCTGACGTCCGGTCTCCGGCTCCCACCCGGGCTGTTGCTGCACGCCAGTCCGGGGCGGTCGCGCGGCGGCCGCTGATCATGGACGCGATCCACGATGCTCCTGCTGAGGTGCTTGGGCGCGTCGGGGCGACGGCGTACGGGTTCGAGCAGAGCCGTGAGAAGGGCGACGGTGAGGTCGGCTGGTACCGGTCGGCGACGCCTCCGATGCTGGCTGCGCTGAGAGAGGATGATTCCGCGGCCGCGGCCGCGGCCCGTATCGCTGTGGTGCGTGAGCGGGCCGAGCTCGGGGGGCGCGTCTGGTGTGGGCGCTGTATTCGGTGTGGGAGGAGACCGCCGCTCCGGCTGGAGTAAGGGTGCCGCCGTCCCCGTGGGGCGTGCGGCTGAGGCGGAGTACCGGTCGCGGGCTGACGCGTTCTGGGAGGTCCTGGCATCTGGGGCGTGGGACTCGGCCCCGGCGGATATGGGGCGAGATTGCGCTTGATGTCTACCGAGCTGCTACCGACCCGGCATGGCTTGGTGAAAGGCGGGGAGGCGGTGCGGGAGCCGGCCTAGCCCATCCAAGTGCAACCGGCGCGGATCCGCCGACGGGCCGGGCAGACACCGATGGATCGTGGTCCGAGTCAACGGTTCCGGCAACCGGGCGAGCGTACTGGCGATCTGGGAGAGCAGTTCTGCGCCCGTCACGCCGTACTCCACCGCCTTCCACGAATTCCTCTCGGATTTGGTGTTCGACGAAGGGCATCCTGAAGGCGCGCGCCAGGTCCTTGACGAACCGCGCGATGCCATCGCGAGCTCGGGGCAGATCCTGCCCCTGAAGTGCTGGACGCCCGATGCCCACCGCGGCCGCGAAGATGGTGGCGGCGACGGGGTCCGCCTGGGCGAGAGGCGGACCAGGCGGGCCACACCGCCTCCGGCACCCAGCGCAACGGTCGTGGTCGCCCTGACCTTGGTCTCGGCGCCGCCGAGCTTCCCCAGACCCGCCCGCACGCGTCCCTAGTCCCCGGGCCGGTTTCCTGGCGGATCAAGGCACGGTCGTCGGCGAGCAGCACCGCGCAGCCAGTGAGATCGACCAGCTTCGCCGCCCCGGAATCGCTGGGATCGACCAGGGCGACCCTGTGGGCAGCGGTGTCATCGGCAACGCCCCCGTGGGAACCACGTGAAGAACCGCCATGTGCTCCTGCCGCCACAGCCTCGGCCGCGCGCGGAGGTCGAAGGGCTCGCCCTCGCGGCTCCGGTCAGCGCGGACCCGGGGTACCTCCGCCCACACGTAGTGCGGGATGAACGCGCATAGGGTCCCCTGCCACATCCCTGCGAGGAACGAGGACGGCTCGCGCCGACTCAGGGCCGCGAGGATGTCCATGGCGAGGACTGAGGTGTCGAAGAAGGACGTGGTGGCCTCCTGAGAGGTAACTATGGGGAATGGCAACCTTCGTGCTCATCCATGGCGGCGGGGACAGCGGCTGGGTCTGGCATCTCCTCGAAGCCGAGCTGCGCTCGCGGGGACATGAGACCGTGGCCCCGGACCTTCCGTCGGACCAGCCGTCCGCGGGACTCAGCGATTACGCCGATGCCGTCATCGAGGCTGTTGGCGAGCGGCGAAATCTCGTGGTCGTCGGGCATTCCTACGGCGCGTTCACGGCGCCCCTAGTGGCTGACCGACTCCCGGTCGGTCTACTGGTTCTGCTTGCCGGAATGATCCCTGCCCCGGGCGAGCGGCCGGACGACTGGTGGGAGACGACCGGCTGCAGCCAGGCAAGGGACGATGCGGGCTTGACCGCCATCGAGGACCCCTTCGAAAGCTTCTACCATGACGTTCCGCGCAACCTGGCCGAGGAGTCCATGCGCAGGGAGCGGGAGGAATCCTCCCGGGCCGGCAGCGAACCCTGGCCCCTGCCGGTCTGGCCGGACCTGCCCACGAAGTTCATCGTGTGCAAGCAGGACCGCTTCTTCCCGCCTGAGTTCTTCCGCGACCTAGCGCGAACGCGCCTGGGCATCGTGCCCGACGAGATCGGCGGCGGCCACTGCGTCGCGCTCAGCAGGCCGAAGGAGCTGGCGGACCTGTTGGAGGGGTACCTCCAGAAGTGACGGCAGGGCGGCCTGGACCCCGGCAAACGCTCTGCGGGGGGCCTGATGGACCTGCTGCGCCTCCGACCCCCGGCTGCGCAACTCGACCAGCTGCCCGTCCTCGGGGTCCTCCGCTTCCTGCCCGGTTTGGCCGATGCGGCCGCCGCCTCGGGGCCTGCTCCAGAATGTCGATCCTCGTGAGGAGCACGGTGATCAGGCGGCCCATCTGGTAGATGCCCTGCCGGCCCGACGCAGCGCAGCGTCCAGACCAGGGGAGGGGCGCCCCCTGCTCCTCAACCGTCAGCGCTGCTCATAAAGGCGGCATGCCTTCGCCAGCATGGCCTCGCGACCGCGGTTCCTGAGGCGCGCTGGCGGTCGCCGTCGTGGGCGGCCGCTGGCAAGGCGACGTCGGAGACGATCGCGCCAGCCGCGAGAGCGGTGGTGGCGATCCGGCGGGCGGTCGAAGAAGCTCCCCTCGGGAACAGAGCTCCACCAGCCGATAACTGCTGGTGAGAGCTGTGCGGGTCCCCGTCCCGTGCGGGCCGAGGAGCCAAACACTGAAGGGTCGCCGACCGCGCCGGGATACCAACCGGGGCCCGTTACCGGGTACAACTCCGTCTTCATCGCCTGTATTGATCAATCACCCCCCGGCGGGCGTGGCCCTGAAATTGACTGTCTGCTACACCTACCCGTTGAGGGAATACACCCGGCGGGCGGGCGCAGGGAAGATGGGCTACCTCGACTTCCTCGACCTGGTCCTGTCCGAGGAACTGGCCGTCCGGCTTCGACCATCCGCGCGAGATGGTGCGCAACGGATTCCCCCCACCGTGTACCGCCCCGAACACCGGCACAGGCACGTCGCGCCAGAGGTGCGGAGGCCCCTGCGATCGAGAACCTGCCCGGGGCGAAGCGGCGGAGGATGGCTGTCGGGACAGCAGCACGGAGTGCGAGACCGTCCAGCTGCCCCACCGAAGGCGACGTCACCGCACGCCTCCCTGGTCGCCGTCGCCCCCATCCGCCCGAACTCCGGCGTCTCCTCAGCACGACCACCTGCATACGTTCGCAGCCTCAAGGTGTGCCGGACGGATTCGGGGGCAAAGGGGGGGAGCTGAGCGAGTGCCTTGCTCCAGCCGTCGTCTGCCGGATACGCCCCCACCCGCGCAGGCGACGGCGCTGCTCATGCCTCAGTCGGACTCCCGTCGCGTTGCTTTCTTCCTGGCCGCGGTCTTCTTCTTCGGCTTGGGCATCTTGTGGACGGTGGCGTGCGCGCCCACGCCGCGGGACACCGTTGCCCTGGCCCTCCGACTCCTCAAGCGCGGCCATGCGGTCGTCGAACTGCCCGGTCGGCGTGCCCTCCGCGCCTTCGGGTAGCCGGTGGGCGGTGCCCGATGCTGAGTGTCCCTGAGCGCGAGCGCACCCTAGAACTTCTGCTTGGTGGGCGCGGGGCGAACGTAGGCGTCATTGCAATTGGTGAGGTGCTGTCGGATGAACGGTGCCGTTCCGAGGACGAGGACGGCGAAAGACGGTCAGACGTTGAAGGCCAGGCTGAGCGGCGAGGCTGCTGTGCTGGATGCCGTAGACCGCGTACCAGTTGGCGGCGAGATCGGTAGCCAGGATGACGCAGGCGAGGTCGGTTCCTTGGCGTTTACCCCTGACCAGGAACAGGGCGGCGAGCGCGTCGAACAGCGCCAGCGGCGACCAGTAGGGGTTGAGCCGGCCTGGACCCCAGTCGTATGGATGCAGGCTGTGGCCGAGGAGGTCCGTGACGTGCGCAAAAGCGCCGACGAAGAGCAGGATGGCCGCCATGCCGTAGACCAACAGGACCGCCCAGCGCGGGGCGTGGTGCATGCATCCGATCACACTGTGGATCGTCCCACCTGAGGACATGCCCATCAGGTCGCCAGCTGCGGCGGGGACGTGAGCGTGTCCGGGGTCGATGTCGGCTGGTCGGACATGGAGTCTGGCGAGGACGGCCGTCGCACCGGCCGAACTCTCTCAGGTCTTGAGGAAGACCTATTGATGATGGAACTGAGTGGGCGTGATGGTGCGGATATGCGGCGTTAGGTCACTGGGCAAGGCTGGGTGATACGCGCGTGCGGATCCTCATCGACGGCGACGGCGGCGGCCACGGCCGGAGGTGAAGGCGCCGGAGAGGGCGGCTGCGGGGCGTTTGCCACCGGCGAGGATCCGGAGCAGGGTGGACACGGGGCTGCGGCCGGTACCGCGACGTCCGGCCGGGCAGCTGGAGGCGGAGCGAGGAGGAGAGACCGATGACCGCACCGAAGTCCGGCCCGGAAGCCGTGCCCGTCGTACGCCGCCAGGGCGAGTCCGAGAGTGTGTTCTGGGAGCCGAGTGAGCGCTGGGTGCGTGCGACGGCGGGGGAGATCACGGTCGTGGACAGTCGTAGACCGGTTCTCGTGTGGGAGCCCGGTCGTCCCGTCCCCCTCTACGCCTTCCCGACCGGGGACGTCCGGACGGACCTGCTGCGGCGAACGGAGCGGCCCGCCAGCCGGCGGCGCCACGCGGGAGCCACGGTCTTCTACGATCTCGTGCTCCCCGATAGGACCGTCGGGGCGGCGGCCTGGACCTACGCCGGAGAGGATCTGGCCGGCCACATCAGCTTCGAATGGTTCGGGCGCGAGGTCCTCGACCACTGGTACGAGGAGGACGAAGAGATCTTCGTGCACCCCCGCGACCCGCACAAGCGTGTGGACGCCCTGCCCAGCAGCCGCCATATTCAGGTCGAGATCGAGGGCACGGTCGTCGCGGACACACGCGCACCGGTTCTGCTGTTCGAGACGGGTCTGCCGGTGCGCTTCTACTTCCCGCGGGAGGACGTCCGCCTCGACCTCTTCACGCGTACCGACGGGCGCACCCGATGTCCGTACAAGGGCGTGGCGAGCGAGTACTGGTCCTGGGCCGGCGACGGCGACGTGCGACCCGACATCGCCTGGAGCTACCCCGACCCCCTGCCCTCCGTAGGGATCATCAAGGACCGGGTGGCCTTCTACGACGAGTCCGTCGACGTCGTCGTGGACGGAGTGTGGCGCGACCGGCCGGTCACATTCTTCAGCCGGCCGTCGCGGTAGTTCCGCACAGGGCCTCGCCCCACCGGACAGTGACATCCGGCGGGCGGAGCTGCGGAACAAGATCCCGCCATCGAGACCGGCACCCCGGGCACGAACTGAGGAGCCGGCCGAGGCCGGCTGACCGTACGAGGCGCGACTCGAGCCTCAGGGGCTGGCCCCTGAGGCAGAAAGGCGGCCAGGGCCAGCCCTGAGGACCGGTCACTTTCGCCAGAACAGGTGGTGCGTCACTCCGCTCGGGCTGGGCACGACATCGAGGTGGAACCGGTCGAGAAGCTCATCGGGGGATCCCCAGAGCCGTACTCCGGACCCGAGCTTCACCGGCGAGACCGCCACGTGCATGGTGTCGACGAGGTCGGCATCGAGGAACTCCCGGATGGTGGTGGCTCCACCGCCGAGTCGGACGTCCTTGCCCTGCGCCGCCTCCCGGGCCTGCTCGAGGACCGTGGCAGGGTCGCCGTCGACGAAGTGAAAAGTTGTGTCGGAGAGCGTGAACGAAGGACGCTTGTGGTGGGTCAGGACGAACACCGGGGTGTGGAACGGGGGCTCGTCACCCCACCAGCCCTGCCACTCGTAGTCGTGCCAGGGCCCACGCTGGGGCCCGAACTTGTTGCGGCCCATGATCTCGGCGCCGATGTTGCGGGCGTAGTCCCGCGTGAGGTAGTCGTCGAGGCCCCGGCTCCCTCCGGGGTCGGTGCGCATAGGCCAGCTCGCCGTGGCGCCGGCCCAGGAGAACAGCCTCTCGGGGTCGACATGACCGAATGGCCTCTCGAGGGTCTGGTCCTCACCGGCACCGATCCCGTCACTT
The DNA here is from genome assembly GCF_042902595.1 of Streptomyces sp. NPDC012508. NCBI lineage: Bacteria > Bacillati > Actinomycetota > Actinomycetes > Kitasatosporales > Streptomycetaceae > Streptomyces > Streptomyces sp. NPDC012508. Next base: position 106,362 of record NZ_JBIBEO010000002.1, on the reverse strand, counting down.
GAGACGTTGAAGTTCTGGACTCTCAGCAGCTGAGCCACGTGCTCCTCCTGTGTTGTCAACAACGATGGTGAGACCTGCCGGGCAGGGCAAACTCATCGCTGCCTCCGTTGCCGGTCTCGGGCCTGACCATCGGGATGTCGAATGCGCGTCCTGCAGCCGTCTGATGTGGCCTGACGCCCCACGGCCTCCGCAAGCTCCCACTGGTGACCGTGGCAGTGGTCGGTCACTTCGCCACCGCGGCGCGCCGCTCCCCGCTCGCTGCCCTCGCCCCTCTCGCCGCAGGGGCCAGGGTCGGCTGCTGTCGCTGGGGGAGTCAGGCTTCGGCGACGTCGGCCGCTCGGGTGCGGCGACGTGTCCCGACCCTGCTGGGCGCAGCTGACGGAGGACTGCGTACCGCCAAACTCTGGCGCGCCCCTGACCCTGCTCGCCCTGCCTGCTCTTCCGCACCATCACCGCCGCGCTGCTCCTCGTGCTCGTGGATGCGGCCGCGGTCGTTCTCAGGCTCGCCGTCGTGCGGCTCGTATGCGCCATCACGCTGATATCCGCCTTCGCCCTGAACCTCACCATCGCTCTGGGATCCGGGCTGGCCGTGGACTACAGCGTATTCCTGCTCTCGCGCTACCGCGACGAACGCGCCACCGGCGCGGGATGGGAAGCGGCCCTCGCCGCCGCGCGCAGGGCGACCAGCCGGTCCATCGCCTACTCCCGCGCTGGCCGTGATATCCACCGGCCGGTGATCACGCCATCGGCCGCAACGCCCGTTACTGACTGGCAGGAATGGCCGCGAGCAGGGTCCCGGACAACGGGCGGATCGCGTGGCCTCCAGGGGCGGCAGAGGGCAGAGGGTGGATCGCCCGGGACGGGGGCGGGGTGACCGGGCGTGGCTCGGGAGGGAGCGTGAGAGGTGTCGGGGCGGGGCGGGTCCGGCCGCCCGGTGCGGCGGGGACCGGAGAGCGGGCCGGGCGGCGGACCGCGCCGTGGGGCCCGTCCGTGGGGGGCCTGAGCTGAGCTGGGCTGGACCGTGCTGGTCAAGGCCGGCCCGGCCCTGAGAAGAAGCAGGCCTCTTCCTGCGGCTATCGCGGAGAAAGAGGTGTCGTCGTGGCGAGGGGCTTGCCCGCCGGCCTGACCGGGCACGATGCTCAAGATCGCAAAAGTGGGGGTCCCGCTCCCGGGCACACCTCCGGTGCAGCTCCTAGTGCAACTTTCGCAGGCACCTCGGCATGGGCTTGCCCACCTCCGCAGCGCAACCGGACCGCCGGCTCCTTCCCACCTCTGACGCGGTACCGAAGGTCGTGGCGGCCGGGCTCGCAGCGGTGGCGGACGAGGTCGCGCCCCGGGCCCACCCGCGCGTGGTCCGGGCGACGGATGGCCGCGGGCGCCGGGGGGATGGCAATGCAGGTGTCGGCTAGGCGCGCGGCCGTCAGCTGTGGATGCTGGTCGGCATGTTCGACCGTGCGGTAGGGCAGGAGGAGATGCCGGACCGGGCCGTGCGTACGGCCGGCGCTGCGCGTGTTCGGGGCGCTGGCCGAGGTGCCCGTCAGGGCTCCCCTGACCTGCGCCGGTACAGTTGCCGCCGCGTCGCAGCGTGGGGTGCGCTGTTCTTGGGGTGGGGTGCTATGAAGCGGCTGGTATGTCAGTGTTGGTGATGGGAAGCCTGGCAGTCTCCTGCACGTCCTCGCACGAGGAAGCGCGGGTACGCGTGGCCGAGGCGTGCGCGGATTACGACAAGGCTCTTGAGCCCGGCAGCTCGGGCACGGAGAGGGCAATGGACGAAGAGCTGCGCAACGTGACCGAGGAGGTCGCGCTGGCTGCCCGGCAGGACAGCCGGTGGGACCGGTTGTCCACCGCTATGAAGGACCTGCAGGAGCTGCGTGAGCAGGCAGCCATCTTCGCGGACAACGAGCGCGGCCAGGCCGAGCGGCATGCCGCCCAAGCCGAGCTGGCGCGGCTGGACCCAGGGAACGTCTCGCTTGCGATTGATCAGGAGTGCCGCAAGGCGACTGCCTGAACGACATCTGACGCTGTGGCTACCGCGCAGCGGCTCGTCGACGAGTGCGCTCGCCGTGTCGAAGACCTGGACGTCGATGGCCCGTCCGGCCCCGCCAGCGGGACCGGACGAGGCCTGTCGATGCACTTCCTCGAAGCGTGCAGGGTCCACCTTGATGCCGAGGCCGACCGGCACTTCGGGGTCCGCCAGCCCGCAGGACGGAGCCTGTTCGCCCGCATCTCAGCGAGGTGAGGTGACGCGGCCAGAGCAGTGATCGCGCGTCACCTCACCTCGAGGCCGCACGGTAGCGGCGGCGCTCTGCGCTACGACGATGCGTCAGAAGAAGTACGAGCCGTCGACCGTGCCGTCCGCCTTGTGCTGGCGATGAACTCACCCCCCGGCCTGGACCGGTTCGCTGAGGCTTCAGTCGAATTCGAGCAGGACGAATCCGACCAGGGCGGCGCGCGGCGCGGGTACGGTCGGACGCGCGTACCAAGTGAGTACAACGAAGGAAAGACGATGCTGACGGAGAACACCGAGCGGACCGCCGAGAATCTCGCCGCAGAGCTGGCCGGCCTGCGCGGGGTGGACTGGGGGTCGGTCTGGTTGGGACCGCCGCAAGGTGGATCGGTGGCGTTCCGCGAGTGGTGCGGACGCTACGGCTGGGACCCCCAGACGGTCGAGCGGAACCTTGAGGTCCACACCCGCACGGGCGGAGAGTTCACCTTCTGGTCGAACGGCCTGTGGACCCCGGTCGACACCGTGACCCACTACGCCTCCCGCCTTCGGGCCTCCGCGCCGACCGACAACCCTGACGTCATCACGCGTGCCGAAGCGGCATGGCCGGAGTATCTGCACGCGGCCGAGAGCGTGCTGGGCCCGGCGGAGTGGAGCGGCTCCTGGGACGCGCCCGACTTCCCCGAGCCGCCGGAGCCCCGGTTCTGGCGCGAGCGAGAAGCCCGCCTGCGCAGGCGCAGCCCGTACCGGCTCGCCGTCTGGCAGCCCGTCGGCGACCCGCCCAACCAAGCCTTCTTCGCCCTTTCGCAGTCCGTGTCGTTCCCGACGTGGACCACCGACATGCCCGGCAGTTCCACCATCGCGCTCGACATCTACGCCCCCGCCGGCTCGCGGCGGCAACGGTGACCTACGACGCCTCTCCCACGAAGGCGGAGATGGCCACGGCGTTCCGGCTCAGGGAGGAGTGGCAGAAAACCGCCCCGTCGCGAGAAGCATTCCGTCACCGGCAAGGACTGGGGCAGCACCCGCTTCGAACTGGACTCGTGGACGAAGACCGCCGACGAGATCCTCGACAAGGTCGCCGCCTACTGCCGGCGAATCTCTGACTCAGATCACTCGGCGGATTCAGCATGGCGGCATGGTCCAGCGCCGCTGGGTCCTGCGAGGCGGTCCAGGCATCGAGCGCCCCGGAGCACACCGCGCCCCCGGCACCGATGGCGAAACCGCCCCGGTGGTAGGTCGTTTCATACCCGGCTACCTGGCTGCTTCCGGGGGACGGTCTCGGTGGCCACGGGCGGTTGCGGACAGCCAGCCGAGATGTGGCTCTGGATCCATGAGCTTCGGGCTCTCGCTCGGGCGTCTGGTCTTCGGTTTGTTGGTGTGGGCGTCGCGGGTCTTCCTGGCGATCAGCATCATCGGACGGATCACCTCTCTCGTGACGTGGACGCCTCTCGGGATGTTGACCTCCGGCGCCGACCGCGTGATCTCCGGCATCCTCGTCGCCCTGCGGGTGTCTACGTACTACGTCATCCTCAAGCGCTGAGCTGGGACGGACAGCCCGGCCCGGAGTACGTGCGTGTCCGCCGGGCAGGGGCTGCTCGGCGCGCGGGGTTCAGCAGATCGCCTGAGCCCTGACATCCGCCGAGACGAGCTTGCAGGGCCGCGAGGGCCTGGGGGAGGGTGTCGACCAGGCGGTACGGGGTTGCACGGGTGACGTACCGGACGGTGGCTGTGAACTCCGCTGGCCGGAGCATCGAGAGAAGTCCCCACCGCGATCGATCCGTCAATGTCAGGACCGCTCTCGTGACCCTGTCCCTGCATACGCGTTGGGCATTGCATGACGACACGCACTCTGCTCGGGGCAGCCGCCCTCACTGCCCTGCCTCTGCTCCTTGCCGGCCCCGCCCACGCCGACGGCCCCAGCCGCGTCGAGGTTGCTGCCAACGACGTGAATGACACGGCTGGCGCACTGGCTGGTCCCGCCGGTCTCGGTCTCGACAGCGTCGCTCACTCAGTCGCCGGACACTGAGGTCGGCGCCCGCTGCCTCCGGGCCTTGCGCAGGTAGGCGCCGTGCTCTTGGCGCACCGGCAGTTTGTCTCCGAACAGCCGCCTGCGGGCCGGGGGACCGGGAGTGTGCGAGGAGGTGGAGGCTGGACGAGTACGCTGCGGCAGGCGGCCTGCCGCCGCCAGGGAGCATCGACGGCGGCAGGCCGTGAGACGCGCCGGCCGCCACAGACCTGGAGACACGAAGCCATGTGATGGCCATCGAGGGGTCGCCCCCTTGACGTCCTCGGTTAGAGCGGTCGGCGAGGATACCGGCTCTGGAACGGCGACGCCTTCCGCACACGCGAGGACCCTCACCGACGGCGGCGCGCCCGGTTCAGATGCGGTCGCAATGGCGGCTAGGGGTGGCCGGCTTCGGGCTCGTGAAAGGTGATCGCCGCGGAGGGACAGACGCCGGCGGCCATCCGTGCGGCCGCACGATGGACGGTGGGCGGCTCGGCGTGCAGCAGGAGTACGAGGCCGTCGTCAACATCCTGGTCGAAGAGCGCGGGTGCGGTCATCGCGCACATCCCGGCGCCGATGCAACGCTCACGGTCCACGCTCAGGTGCGACCTGCTCATTTCTTGTCCCAAGTGACAGGGAGGCTCTTCACCCCGAAGATGTCCGCGGTCTCCGGGCGCAGGCCGACTTCTTCGGCAGGCACGGCCAGGCGCAGCGTGGGGAAGCGGTCGACCAACGCGCGGAACGCGACGCGCATCTCGACGCGGGCCAGCTGCTGACCCAGGCACTGGTGGATGCCGTGGCTGAAGGCCAGATGCCCGGCGGCCTGCCTTCGGATCTCGAGGGTGTGGGGCTCTGTGAAGCGCTCGGGGTCGCGGTTGGCGGTGTTGTAGGAGAGGACGACCGTCGTGCCGGCTTCGATGGTCTGGCCGCCCACCTCGACGTCCTCAAGTGCCGTCCGATGGAACGTCTTGGCGACGCTCAGATACCGCAGCAGCTCCTCCACCGCACCGTCGGTGAGCTCGGGATCGGCGCGCAGCGCGGCCAGTTGCTCGGGGTGCTGGAGCAGCGCGAAGGTGCCGAGGGACAGCATGTTCGCAGTGGTGTCGAAGCCGGCCGCGAGCAGGATCAGGCTGATTCCCTTCAGTTCCTCGTCGGTCAGATCGCTGTCGGTGAGTTCGCTGAGCACGTCGTCCGTGGGCTTGGCTCGCTTGGCGGCCACCAGCTGTGCGAGGTACTCCTGGGTGGCGGTGTAGGCCGCGATCAGCTCCTCATCGCTCACTTCACCGCCCATGAACGCGTCGATCTGCTCCTGGAAGGAAGCCCGGTCTTCGTACGGCACGCCCAGGATCTCGCAGATCACGATGGTGGGAATGGGCTTGGCGAACGCGGTCACCAGGTCCGCCGACGGTCCGGCCTCCTCCATGGCGTCCAGGCAGTCGGCGGTGATCTGCTCGATCCGCTCAGTCAGCAGACGCATCCGCCGTACGGTGAACTTGCCCACGAGAGGCTTCCGGTAGCGGCTGTGCTGGGGATCGTCCATGAGGAGGAACTCACCGGGCGGGGCCGGAGGGAGCGCGAAGTCGACGACGTTCATGAGCTCCTTGCGCGAGCTGAACCGCGGGTCGGCCAGGACCGATCTCACCAGCTCGTATCCGGTGATCAGCCATCCGGGCTTTCCGCCGGGGTGGGTGTACCGGCTGATGGGGCCGTGCCGACGGGCGTCGGTCAGCTCTGTCGGCGGGGCGAAGGGACAGCCGGACTGACGCTCCGTCGGTAGCGTCGTGACGGTGTGAACGGATTCACTCATGGCCGGTCCTCATCTCGCGATATGACGTGTTTGACGATTCTCGAAAGCTACGTTGCATTCATCCTGTCGTCAATCACGCAATCGCTTGACTGCAGGTAAATTGCTGCACATTGATGCAATGGCCTGCCACCAAACGCAACGTTGCGTTGCAATGAATGGCGTTGAAGGAAATACTCGCGGCATGCCAGGAGACGGTTGACCGCGCAGAGCGCCAACGCACGTGGCTGGACTCGCCGACGGCCTCTCCTGTGCCGAGATCGCGAGGCGGATCGAGCGCCGGCCTCGACGATCAGCCACGAGGTGCCACGCGATGGCGGCCCCAGCAACTACCGGCCCAGCAGGCCCAGCAGGCCCAGCAGGCCCAGCAGGCGACGGTCGAGCGGGCGCGACGTGGCCGCCTGGCGTCTGCATCAGAGGGCCGACCGCCAGGCGCCGGTATTCCGAGGACGAGAGCATCGCGTCGGCGGTCCGGTGGGGGATGCAGAGAATGACCGCGCGTGTACATGTAGACCTGTTGCTACTGTCCGATGACGGCAGGCGTACCGCAGCCCAGTTGACCGACGGCATCGGTCGTCCGCACCTCGCCGAGGTCGGATTTCTTGTTGATCCGGCCGGCCATCGTGCGCAGCGAGCACGGCTTTGGTCGACTGAGGCCAGATCGCCTCGCGGAGGGTGTGCCGGTCGCGACGACGGCGTCCTCCAGGTTGTCGGCTGAGGCGACCACGTGGGGGCGTCCTTGGAAGGATCGGGCCGCTCCCTCGGTGGGAGGTGCGGCCCGCCCCCTCAGCCGATGCTGGGGACGGGCCGGGTGTGGAGGGACGATGCCCCGCGACGTACTCCTTCGTACCTCGCTGCGAGCACAGGGCGATCGCGGTCGCCGAGAGGGCCAACGCGGTGACGAACCCGATCAGCTGGGTCTCAGCCGAATCGGTGTCGAAGTCGGCCTGGGCCACCATGTCGCCTATCGCCGCAACGGACAGACTGGAGATGGTGCCGAGCTGCAAGGTAAGTCGCTCGGCTCCGGCCCAGTGCCTCCTGCGAGAGAAGCGCACCTCGCCACGGCCGGTCACCGCGCAACCGCCGGCACCCCGCGGGGTGACGAGATGGATCCTCAGCCGACCCGAGACGCTGACTGACATCGAACAGCTCCGGCTCAAGGCCGTCCTGGCCAACTGCCCTGAACTCGAAGCCCTGACCGGTCACGTCCGGTCCTTCGCCCACATGCTCACCGAGCGGCAGGGGGAACGACTTCCGCAGTGGCTCGACGCCGTCCGCCAGGACGACCTTCCCAGCCTCCACACTCTCGCGGTGGGCATCGACCGAGACCGCGACGCAGTCATCGCCGGCCTGACCCTGCCCTGGAACTCCGGCGTCGTCGAAGGACACGTCAACCAGATCAAGATGCTCAAGCGCCAGATGTTCGGTCGCGCCTGCTTCGCACTGCTGCGCAAGCGGGTCCTCCTCGCCCCCGTGGCCGATGTCAGTGGCTCCTGGAACCATGTCTTCGTCCGAGACAGCCGTATCAGGAGCCATGCATGGGAACGTGGGGAACCGGCCCGTTCGACAGCGACCTTGCTGCAGACTTCGTAGATGGACTTGCGGGACTTACCCACCAGCAGGTCATTGACGTGCTGGGGCGGGCATTCCAGCGTGTCACCGACTCAGGAGAACGCTTCGATGGCGGAGACGGGGCCGAAGCCGTTGCCGCTGGCGCTCTCGTCGCCAGCACCCTCCCGGACAGCCCCATCGTGATCGACCCGGACGACGGCCCCAGGGAACCGCTGCCCACACTGCCGGCCTCCCTTCGCGCGTCGGCGAGACTCGCACTTGACCGGGTTCTCCAGGGCGGATCAGAAATGGCAAGCGGCTGGGTGGCCAGCGCCGACGCCGCCCAGTGGCGCCAGGAAGTGCGACAGATACTCGAAGCACTCGAAACACCCACTGATCACTAATCATGACCGCTTCACAGAAGTCGTGCCAGAGCCCGTTCACCTGGACAGAGTCAGGCGGGCCTGCGTAGCGGCCGTTCGGCACGCTTCTCCGCATGAGACGAGACCAACGAGGCCGAGATGATGTCGAGCCAGAGCCTGCTGGTCATCTGAGAGTCCCACGAGGGCGCACCCGGGATCATCCTGTCCCAGAGGCGTCCATGGCACGAGGGAGGTGATTCGTCCGATGATGCCGATCGACACAGCTGCCACGTCCTCACGCACGAAGGCGACACCTCGGCACGGCCTCACCTCGAGGCCCGCGTCGATCGTCGCGCTTCGGGCGGACTCCGGACCTGAACGGGATGTGGGCGGGACGTGACCTGGACAGCGGCGGAAGCCCGTTGACCGTACAGCGACCGACTCGGCGGATCACCACCCGCTGGGCGGGCTGCGCGGCTCCTGCCGCCGGACGAAGCGTCGGCAGCATGAGCTCACGCCCGAGGCCGTCTTCTTCTCTCTGTATGCCGTACGCCTACGTGACTTGCGCTCGCCTTACGACGCACCCCCGGCTGACGTAGCGTGCTGCTGCGGCCACGCGGGGGAGCTGAGTCCCACGTCGCCGCGCGGCAGCATTCACCGAGGCACGCACTCGTTCGCATCCCGCCACCCCCGTGATCCGTTAGGCGCGGTGACGACGCTTTGGCACGCATCGCACTGTGTCGTGTGCAGGAAGCGTGCGAGCGACCCTCCGACCGCAGAGGAATCACTGTGCGCAGACGATCCGTCCTCTTCGCTGCAGGAGCCCTTCCCGCCACGCTGGCTATGCCGTTCAGGCACGCCTTCGCGGCATCGCCGATGCCGCCCGTGCTGGACCACCGGGTCGAGAGGGTGTACGACGGGCAGTCGTACACCGACCTGTCCACGGAGATCACCAAAGTACGGGGGCTCGCCGCGGGCACGATCTTGGTCACCTTCAGCACGACGAGCCGCAACCCGGCGATGACGCTGGTCAGCGCCTCGGACCGGACGAGGCCGGCGACGGACGTCACAGCCTGCATCAGTGCCGGCAGGCTGCAGTTCTCCGTGCGTGACAACGGAGTCGTCAAGCAGAACCACCTCACGCGCACCATGTACGACGACGGTATGTTGCATACGGTCGCGATCACTGTCACCGGCAGCGGGACCACCTTCTACGCCGACGGGCGCCGCGTCCTGACCACGGGTCAGGCGAACTTCTTCGGCAGTGCAGCCAACCTCACCGCGCTCAACATCGCGCGAAGTGTCGACAGCGAGCATCCAGGCGGCGAAGGGTTCTACTCGGGCACGATCAAGCGCGTGGCCATCTACGACCGCGTCCTGTCCGCGAGGGAGGTGGCCGCAGTGAGTGTGCGCGTCGACCTCGTCGACTTCGGGACAATCTCCTCGATCCTCAACTCGAATACTCCGGCTGTCTGGCTGACCACGGGGGACAGCATCACCCATGGCGCGCTCTGGACCAACGGCTGGCGCAGCTATTCCGAGCACTTCCAGGAGCGACTGCGCTGGGAACTCGGCAAGCCCAAGCACAGCGACTTCGTCATCGACACCGGGGTAAGCGCAAGCACCACCAACGACTTGGTGGCGAAGTTCGCCGAACGGGTCTCTGCGTTCCAGCCCAAAGTCGTGTCGATCATGCTGGGTACGAACGACGCCGTCACGGCCTCCACCGGACGCGACGTGTACCGGGCCAACCTGCGCAAGCTCGTGGCGAACGTCCGCGCACTGCCTGGCGGGGCCGTACCCCTGCTCCAGACGCCCAATCCGGTCGATCTGAACCGGTGGCCGAATCACACCGCCCTGGCCGACTATGTCAAGATCATGCGCGAGGTCGCGGAGGAGTCGGGCGTCGTGCTCATCGACCACCACGCATATTGGCTCGCGACCAACGGCGGCACGGTGCCTCTGAACCTCCTCGGCGACGGGCTGCACCCGGACCAGCGAGGCCACCTCTTCATTGCCAAGAAGATGATCAGAGACCTGCGTGTCTTCGACCCCACCAGCCGTGTCTGCGCTCTGACCATTCCGTAGGTTGCCACCCTCGCGCAGGCTGACCCGGCGGATCCGGGCGGATCCGGGCGGATCCGGGCGGATCCGGGCGGACCCCGGCGGATCCGGGCGGCCCCGGCGTCGCCGTGGCATCCGTGCTCGACGGCGAGGCGTCGGTGAGGCGGTGGCGCGGCAACGGTCGCTGTGTGACCGGGAACCGGGCAGTCGCCCACGGTTCTCACATCAGCTCCTGTACATGAATCCCCGGACGGTCTATGGGTGGCGAGGTTCCGGTACTGATCGCTCAGCAGACTGTTGGCGGGCTCCCGGCCTGCGTAAAGGCCAGGAGATAGCCGTCCAACTGTGAGACCCACTCCACCAGCTCCTGCACGGGCTGTGGGTGGCCGATGATGTCTACAGCCTTGGTGATCCGGTGGGCGTTGTGGAAGCTGGTCAGCAGGTTTCCGGCGGCACCGTTCTGAGAGCCTGGTACGGGCAGGAGGGAGAATGCTCTTCTCGACGTGCACGTTGCACTCGGAGGCCGCGGACCACCCCTCGCCATGAGTACAGCCATGCCCAAACGGCATGCTGACCACAGCTGCGGGGTCAGGCCCGGACCAGGCAACTGGACCCTCCCGCCAAACGCGGGGCAGAGGCCCTCGGAGGACACGCCAAGGCCCCGACCGCTCATCCGGTCGCGGCCTTCGCCGTTTCCACCCTGCCCTTGTCCTCCACGCCGCATGATGAGCACCTCTCGTCACGCAACGTCCTGGGGGGACCATGCGCCGCACAACCACAGCCACCCTCGCCGCCGGCCTGCTCCTCGCCCTCACCGCCTGCGGCACCGCAGACAACCCACCCGCGACACCCTCCGACAAGGGTGGCGCCGAAGCCGCGACCTCGTCACCGTCCACGAAGGCCTACACCTTCCAGGACTGCGTCGCCCTCCTCGACCACGACTTCCAGCAGGGCCAGCCACAGGACGCCTCCAAGGCTCCTGAGTGCGCCCACCTCAGCCCCAGCGACTACCAGCGTGCCGTCGGCGAAGTCCTCACCCAGCACAAGGACGAGATGATCAACCCGACCAGCACTCCGTAGGAGGTAGCGCCCCTGGCCGGAGACCCGCGCCGGGGGCGCCCGTTCCGCCGTTTCGTCGCTCAGGTGAAGGCCCCGGGGATGCCGTGCGCGCTGCGGCGGCTACATCAACCCCAACCTCGACCCCCGCAGCCGCTGGAGCTTGACTCGCCCGAGTCCCGTCACTCAGCGTGCACGTTCCACGGAAAGCGATCGAACCAGTTCTGGTTCTGGCTCAACCTTTGTGGTGCGCCCGCGTTCCGTAACCGTCGATCTTCGTGTCGGCTCTCCTCGATCGTTCTGAAATGCCCCATGCCTGCTGCTGTGCCCGAGCTTCCGGGGCCGTGAGCAAAGTGCTGCTCCGGTTGGAAGAGTTCCTGTTCCTGTCTGGCCCTGAAGTGGCGTGGTGTCAGCGGATGACGACGGCGAGGCATCGGGATCGGAATCACGCGTAAGTCGGCTGGTGCTGACTGTCCAGGCTGCGGAAGATGGTCGAACCGCATTCATGGGTCCTACCTGCGTTTCCCCGGCGACCTACCCAGCGTTGGAAGACGTATGGTGCTGCGTCTGCGGATCCGCCGGTTCACCTGTGCGGACACGTCCTGTAGGGCGGCAGATCTTCGCTGAACAAGTGCCTGGACTGATTCGCCGTCATGCTGAGTGTCCTGAGGTTGAGGTGATCTGCCGGCGCATCGCGCCATCGCGCCTGTCTGCGAACGCCATTCACGGTTCCCAGCTCTGAGAGCGTCACCGCGTTACCAGCTGCCGAAGCTGGCACGTCCCCGTGGCCGACTGGGCACCGCTTCGCCGATCGAACTCGCGAGCAGCACGCTATCGTGCACGAAATGCTCGGCGAAGGGCACAGCCGGCGAGCGGTCGCCCGCGAGCTCCGGATGACCTACCGAACCGTTCAGCGCCTGGCCGACGCGGCAAGCCCAGAAGACCTCTTCCAGGGGCAGTGGCAGAACCGCAGGACGAAGCTCGACGACTTCAAGCCGTACTAGCGCGCGAGCGGTGGGCCGAGGGCTGCACGAACGCCTGGACCCTCGAAAGGAGACCCAGAGCCACGGATACGCCAGTGGGCACGGGGGGCCCGTGCTTACCTTCGTCCCTTCCGGGACACTGGGCCGGAAGGTCGGCCGCCATCGCCCAGGACAGTCTCCGGGTGGATCCTGACCCACCCGGATGCCCTTGCGGAGAAGACCGGACCGTCCACCACGTCGGTGGGCCGCGCGACTCCCTATCGGCCCGGCGGCGCGCAGCGGCGTGGGAGCGTGGCCCTCCTCACGGCCGGTGCTCCCGTACCTGCGGCGCTGTACGGGGGCTTGACCCGCGACCCGGTGATCTGGCCGGCTGGACGGTGGCGCCCACAGACGGCTAAGTCCGGATCGGGTATGGGCTTCTGCCTGAGAGCCTCGGCCAGGTGAGGTAGCCGAGCTTGATTGCCGTGGTGAGGATGCGGATGCTGGTGCCAGTCAGCTCGCTCGAAGGGCTTGCTCCGGTGGGGAGTCGGGAGTGGAGGAACGCGCGCTGGACGGGTCGTTGTACCCCTACAGCGGGCGGCGCCCGACCTCGACGCGGGCGCCAGCGGCCCGGACCCAGCGGCGCCTTCATCGAATCGGTCTCCGGCCGGAGCGACTGCTCGCGGCAGAATGAGTCGGCCCGTCGCCGGTGCGAGGCGGCGGCCTGCACCTGTGGGCAGACCATCCCAGCGCCCCTCATCGATGATGCGGCCCCGGCGCCAACAGCTCGCGGAGGAACCGCAAGCAAGGGGCTCACCGTTGGCGGCGGGGACAGCGGAGCGCAATGTGACCTGGTCTTTCGTGGCCCGGGTCTCGACCAGCTGGCGTGGGCGGACCTTCCGGGCGGGCAGCGAGTGGAGGTTCGCGTCGAAGCAACCCGGCAGTCCTTTGCCGACGCGCCTGAGACGCCACTGAGCGACCACACACGGGTTTGGGCAACGGCCGCAGAGTCGCGTGGTCGCGCGCCGCGCGGTGACCGCTGACCCGCCGGGGGTGCTGTGCACCTTCGCTCGCCACAACGGCACCCAGACTGCGAAGGCGGCATTCATCTCCTTGAGGGAGGAGAGCCGCGGCCGGCCAGCACGTCACAAAGACGATACGGACCTGCCGTTCGACTTGGACCCTGACCTGCCAGCCGTGCAGTGGGGCCGCCTCACCGGGAGCGACGTGCCGGCGCACGACCGTGTTTGGCGAGCTCATGGATGGTCGTCACCCTGCCGAAGTAAGCGAGCGCCTGCCGATGGCAGTCGGCCAAGGTCGCCAGGTCGCGAACCGGCGGTGCAGCCAACCAGTTCGCCCAGGCTGGTCCCAAGCTCCCCGGCGACCCGGGGCCTGGCCTCGTGCAGGTAGAGCTCGGTGCCTCCTCACGCAACTACCGGTTCTCGGGGACGTGCAGGTCATCGACACCAAGCTGGGTGGTCGCGGCGGCCTGGCCGGTGCCGGGCAACACAGCGGACGCGAGGGCTTGGCGGGACTCCGGTCTGGCCCGGCACTGCGCCGCCTGGCCGAGTGGACCGAGCCCGGCGTGAGGCCTCGGCTCCGGGGGAGAGGCGCGTAGTACAGCTGGATCGTCGTGCCCGCCTTCGGAGCGTGCTGGGTGGTCATCTCGTGCTTGGTCACCTGGCGGGGGCCGTTCTTATAGGGGTTGATGCGGCGATCATCTGGAGTCGACAGATACCGGCGCTGAGCCCGAGGTGATCGCTGAACTGGTCAAGGCCGTTGGCCCGTTGTGGTAGGAGCAGCATCAGGATGAACTGCAATCGGTGAGGTGCGGCGTACCCCGTTCCCCACCACACAGACCAGGACCAACGATCACAGCCTCGACGCACGACGCCAACCATGCACGAGCTCGTTGGGTCTGGGGCGAAAGTGGTAGCTGGTCCCTCTGAGGAGCGTGGAATGCCCAGGGACACAAACGAGTTGAGCCCGTCATGACTGAAAAGCCCGCAGCTCCCCGCTCCCTGTCCGACGATGCTCTCTCCGAACTGCTGAGCACTCAGCAGTTCGGCACTCTCGCCACCAATCGGCGCAGTGGCCATCCTCATCTGACCACCATGCTCTACAGCTGGGACGCCGAGGAGCGCATCGTGCGGTTCTCCACCACTGCCGACCGCGTCAAGGTCAAGCAACTCCGACGTGACCCGCGCGCGGCCGTGCATGTTACGGGCGGCAACGTGTGGTCGTTCGCCGTTGCCGAGGGCGAGGCCGAGGTCTCCGAGATCACGACCACGCCGGGGGACGCGACAGGGCGAGAGCTGCTCGCGATGATTCCGGAGACTGCGAGGCCCCAGGATGAAGGCGCGTTCCTGGAGCAGTTGGTCGCCGAGCGCCGGGTGGTCATCCGCCTGAAGGTATCCCGGCTGTACGGGACAGCACTCGACATCGACGGCTAAGACTGGCACAGCCACTCGTTGATGACTGCGACCAGCACTGTTGCCTCGTAGCGGACGGTGACCTTGTGTACCTCGTGGCCACCGCGCGGTGGCGCTTGAGGCGGTTGATGCCGCACCCGACCGCGTGGCGTTCACGGTAGTCGGTCTCGTCGAACTTGGGGGGACGGCCTCCGCGAGAGCCGACCCGTCCGTCCCGGACACCAACCGCTCGAGACCGCGCTGGCCACAGCCGCCGAAACGCCACTGATCACCGTGGAAGGGCGTCTTCGCTCTCGCTCTGCCCGAACCACCAGCGACGTGGACGGTCTTCGTCGACGCACCAGCCGAAATGCGCCTGGTCCGCAAGTGCGACGCGGAGCATCGGGGGGCAGCGCATCGGAGGGAGAACCGGCAATGCGCCCTGTCCCACTTCGGAGATGCGAATGGCCTGCACCTCGTCCAGGTGCAGGCCATTCGCATGTCGCCGGCCCGCGGCGTGGGGGGAGGCCGCTGGCGGGCTGCTCGAGCGGTCCCATCGCTCTTGGCCCATGTGCCCCCGGATCTCCCTTCCATGCACACATCCCATGGATGACCCGTGACCCGCCTCTGCAAGAGGCATACGTGGCAGACGCGTCCGTGCGCTCGACGGAGTACGCGAACTGTTCGCGACCACTCACACTTGCGGACGCTGGCCAGAGGGGCCCCGCGTCTGGTTCGAAGTCGTGGCGAGGAAGGCGACCAGTAGCGGCGTGATCGGGTTTCTGAGGATGACCTGCGTCTGCATCCTGGGCCTTGATGACGAGGAGCATCCTCGGTCGCAGCTACGCCCGTACCTGGCGTCGGCTACCGGGAGGGAACTCGGCGACCCCACGGAGTGGTAGCGCCGCGCATGGCAGTTCCGGTCTACAGGGGGTATCTGCATGACGCAGGCCAGATGCTCGGCGAAGTACTTCAGGTGGTCGGAGAGGCCTTCGCCGAGGATGTGACGCTCGGGAAGAGGCGGGATGGCGCGGGCAGTCCTACGGTCCGGACCGTGATTCGGCCTGTGCCCTGGAGTGAGGCGGGTGGCCGGGGTGGGCGGGCCCTCATGTCTGTGCGCCGCGCCCGAGCCCGGGCGGTCGAC
Source organism: Streptomyces sp. NPDC012508 (assembly GCF_042902595.1). Lineage (NCBI taxonomy): Bacteria > Bacillati > Actinomycetota > Actinomycetes > Kitasatosporales > Streptomycetaceae > Streptomyces > Streptomyces sp. NPDC012508. Next base: position 90,776 of record NZ_JBIBEO010000002.1, on the reverse strand, counting down.
GCGTCAGCATGGGGAGGAGCCGGTCCGGGGTGAGGGGCAGGTCGCGCAGCCGCAGGCCGACCGCGTGATGGACGGCGTTGACGACGGCTGCGGCCGTGCCGACGATACCGATCTCCCCGATGCCCTTGCTTCCCATCGGATTCAGGTGGGGGTCGTGCTCCTCCAGCCAGTGCGCCTCGATTCCGCGCACGTCGGCGCACGAGGGAACGTGGTACGAGGCAAGGTCACGCTCGGAGTAGTCGCCGAAGACGGAGTCCATGGTGCTGTGCTCGGTCAGCGCCATGCCGAGTCCCATCGTCATGCCGCCGATGAACTGGGAGCGGGCGGTACGGGGGTTGAGAACACGGCCGACGGCGTAGACGGCGAGCAGCCGGCTCACCCGGACCTCTCCGGTGCCGCCGTCGACGTGGACCTCGGCGAAGTGCGCGCCGAACGCGTGGCGGGCGTAGGGGGACGTCCGCCCCGCCTCTTCCTCGGTGTCCGCCTCGGCGGTCACGCCCTCGGGCGGCAGCGGGCCGGAGCGGGCGGCCAGCGTGTTGCGCAGGGCCGTGCAGGCCTTGTGTACGGCCCAGCCCCAGGAGGCCGTTCCGGAGGAGCCGCCGGCGACGGGCGCGTCGGGCAGGCGGCTGCTGCCGAGCTCGACGCGCACGGACTCGAGCGGAGCCCCGAGGGCCTCGGCGGCGATCTGAGCCAGGACGGTGCGCGCACCGGTCCCGATGTCGGTGGCGTCGACCCGTACGACGTGGGTGCCGTCCGGCGCGGCGTGCGCCGAGGCCTTGGACGGGCTCAGGAGGAAGGGGTACGTGGCCGAGGCGACGCCCGTGCCGGACAGCACGTCTCCTTCGCGGCGGACGCCGGGCCGAGGGTCGCGGCCCTCCCAACCGAAGCGTCTGGCGCCCTCCTTCAGGCAGGCGGCCAGACCCCGGCTGCTGAAGGGCTTTCCGCTGTCAGGCTCCACGTCGGGCTCGTTGCGCAGCCGGAGCTCCACCGGGTCGACGCCCGCCGCCTCGGCGAGTTCGTCCATGGCCGTCTCGAGGGCGTACATGCCGGAGGCCTCGCCGGGCGCACGCATCCACGAGGGGGTCGGTACGTCCAGGGCCACCACCCGGTGGCTGGTTCGGCTGTGGGGGGAGGTGTACATGGTGCGGGCCGGAACTGCGGCCTGTTCCACGAACTCCTTCACCGTCGACGTCTGGGTGACGACCTCGTGGGCGAGGGCGCCGATCACGCCGTCGTCGGACGCGCCGATCCGGACGCGCTGAACGGTGGGCGCGCGGTGACCCACGACCGCCGCGAGCTGATTGCGGGGGAGGGCGAGCCGGACCGGGCTGCCGGTGTGCCGGGCGGCCATTGCCGCGAGCACGACCGGCGGCCGCGGGGTGCCCTTGGAACCGAAGCCGCCCCCCACGTACGAGGAGTCGACCGTGATCCGCTCCGGTGACAGCCGGAACAGTGCCGCGAGGACGTCTCGTACCATGGTCGCCCCCTGGCTGGAGTCGTACACGGTCAGCTCGCCGTCGTCCCACCAGGCCGTGGCGGCGTGCGGCTCCATCGGGTGGTTGTGCAGGGCGCTCATGGTGTAGGTCGCGTCGAGCCGTACCGCGGACGCGGCGAAGGCCGCGTCGAAGTCGCCACGCTCCCGTACGGCCGGATGGCCGCCGTTGGCCTCCTCGGGCGTGTAAAGGCGGGGGTGGGCGGGGTCCAGCTGCACGTCGTGGTCGTCGGGTGCGTAGTCGATCCGTAGCGCGTCGGCAGCGGCCCGCGCGTTCTCCGGGGTGTCTGCGACCACGAGGGCAACGAACCAGCCTCGGTGAGGGACGCGGTCGTCCTGGAGCAGGGCGAGCGTCGGGTCGTCGGCCTCGCCGAGGCGGGGCGCGTTCTCGTGGGTGAGTACGGTGTGCACACCGGGGTGCCGCAGGATCTCCTCCGTGTGCACGGCGGTGACGCGGCCGCGCGCGACGGTGGCGGGCACGGGGCAGGCGTGGAGACAGCCGGGTGGGGTCCGGTCGACGGCGTAGCGGGCCTCGCCCGTCACCTTCTTCCGGGCGTCACGCCGGACGGCCGCCGCGGGGCGCAGGGGTTGGCTGCTCATGGGGCGGTGCCTCCTCCGGTCGTCAGTGTGTGGTGTCTTCCGCTGTCCGCCGCCCCGGTCGTGGGGCGATCCTCCGGCGTCATCGGCGGGCTCCAGCGCGGGACGCGAGGTCGTGCAGCACGCTCACGACGAGGCTGCGGGCGAGGGGCACCTTGAAACCGTTGTCGCGCAGCGGTTCGGCGGCGGCGAGTTCGGCGTCGGCCGCCCGCTCGTACGTCTCGGTGGTCGCCGGTGCGCCACGCAGCACCTCCTCCGCCTCGCGGGCCCGCCAGGGTTTGTGGGCGAGACCGCCGAAGGCGAGGGCGGCGCGCTCCACGCGGCCGTCCTCGACGGTCAGGACTGCGGCGACCGAGGCGAGAGCGAAGGCGTACGAGGCCCGGTCGCGGGCCTTGCGGTAGGCGCTGTACGAACCGCGCGGGGGCGGGGGCAGCGTCACGCCCGTGATGAGCTCGCCGTGCTCGATGGCGGTGTCCCGCTCCGGGCGGTCGCCGGGCAGGCGGTGGAACTCGGTGACCGGTACGGTCCGCTCGCCGGCGGCTCCGCGCAGGTGGACGTCCGCGTCGAGAGCGGCGAGGGCGACCGCCATGTCCGACGGGTGCGTGGCCACGCAATGGGCGGAGTGGCCGAGGACCGCGAGGTCGCGGTGGACGCCCTCTCGGGCCGGACAGCCCGAACCGGGCACGCGCTTGTTGCACGGCTTCGAGGTGTCCTGGAAGTAGAGACAGCGGGTGCGCTGGAGCAGGTTGCCTCCGGTGGTGGCCGCGTTGCGCAGCTGAGCCGAGGCGCCGGCCAGGAGGGCCTGCGAGAGCACGGGGTAGCGCGTGCGCACGGCCGGGTGGGCCGCGACGTCACTGTTGCGCGCGGTCGCACCAATGCGCAGGCCGCCTTCGGGGGTCTCCTCCACGCCGTCGAGTGGCAGACCGGCGATGTCGACGAGCAGCGGCGGGCCGGCGACGCCCAGCTTCATCAGGTCGACGAGGTTGGTACCGCCGGCGAGGAACTGGGCGCCGGGGTGGGCGGCGAAGTGATCGAGTGCCTCTTCGGCGCGCTCCGGCCGCACGTATGCGAAGGGTTTCACCGTGCGACCTCCTCGATCGCGTCGACGATGCGCGGGTAGGCGCCGCAGCGGCAGATGTTCCCGCTCATGCGCTCGCGGATCTCGTCCGGGGTGAGGGGGACCGGCTCGCCCGGTGGCTGCTCCGTCGGTGTGACGTGCGACGGGTGCCCGCGAGCCGCCTCGTCCAGCAGGGCAACGGCAGAGCAGATCTGGCCCGGGGTGCAGTAGCCGCACTGCAGGGCGTCCCGGGCGACGAACGCGTCCTGGACCGGATGGAGCCGGTCGCCGTCGGCGAGGCCCTCGATGGTGGTGACGGACGTGCCGTTGCATGCGACCGCGAGCAGCAGACAGCTGTTCACACGCCGCTCGTCGAGGAGGGTGGTGCAGGCTCCACACTGGCCGTGGTCGCACCCCTTCTTCGAGCCGGTGAGGTCGAGACGGTCGCGCAGCGCGTCCAGCAGCGTCGTGCGGTTGTCGACGTGGAGCGTGTGGCTGGTGCCGTTGACCCGAATGGTGATCGTGGAAGTGGTGCCAGGACCGAGGCCGGGGTCCTTCCCCTGGCCGTGCTCTGCTTCGGCCCTACGCATGGCGGGATGCCTCGCGACGGGCACACCGAGCGGTCTGGGACCGCTTACAACGCCTGGCTTGTTCGCGGGTGATCACGGTCCGTTCCACGGCCTGCCTCCTCGCCTTCCCCTTCACCGTCACGTTCGTCGACGGTATGCCAGGGCCGCCTTCCCCGCCTCCCGCGACCCAGGCGCCGATCCGGGTTTCACTCGACGTCCGTGGTCGCCGGGCCTGCCGGCCACTCCCGTCGTCGGGCGCTCCTCCTTCGCACCGGAGATGGGACCCGCGACCACGCGTCGCCTGCGCAACCCACCACTTTGAAGAAGCCGCTCATGCCTCCGGCACCGACGCGCTGCCCGCGCGGGTGACGCAGCCCACCGACAAGGCGTGCCCAGGGCGCCTGGACAATGCCACTCCAGTTCACGGCTCGGGCTCGGCGCCGTCCCACCCGAGCTCGAGACCCCCTCCGGCAGGGGGGCCAGGGGTCGGGACGGGATCGATGTCGGGCAGCAGCTTGGCCAGAGGAAGAGGATCGGCGGCGGGGCTCCCTCACGGGAAGTTCATGCCGCCGAGGGCGAGAGATCGATGGCGCCGGTGACGACGACGGTCAGGGGTGTGCCGAGGTGTTCGCACAGTCGGCGTGCGCGTGCGAGCACCCCGAGCGACGCAGGGGAGGGGTCGGCTGAGGGAATCAGCACCCGCACGTGCTGTGTGACGGCCATGGGTGAACAGCAGCAGCTCGATCCAGGGCGGCCGCAACGCGGCTGGACACATCGAGATCGCTCACAAGCTTGAGGTGCAGGACACCGTCCTCGAGCGTGGGGACGATGATCGACCGAGACCCCACCGTTCTAGGGTCGGAAGAGTGGGGCTGCCCCGGTGATCTGCAGGAGCCGGGTCACTGCGGGGCTGGCGGCTGCGATGGTGAGGGTCCGGCTTGCGTCGAGGGCGTGCTGGCGTGCGCGGAGCAGCGTGTTGAGGGCCATGGAATCGCAGAAGGAGACTTCCGACAGGTCGAGCATTACCCCGGCCCGGGCCTCGTCGTAATCGGTCAGAGCGTGCAGGAGAGTCGTTCTCAGGTCCGTGACGGTGTCGAGGTCGATCTCTCCACGGACCGTGACGAGCACACCGGACTTGGCCGACGTCACGGACACTTCCATGCGATATTCACCGTCCGTGTGAGGGGCCGCTGGGCGGGCGGGGTCGTGGAGCAACGTCATCTCCAACACCTCCGGAAGCGCGAAGGGGACCTGCATCGAGTGTCTTCGCGCCTCAGTCATACGTCAACAGTTACATGAACTCTTCTTCGCATTTCGAGAGTCCGGGGGCATGATGAGGGGATGACACCCAAGGGACACTCGGAGTGGACGTTCCTCACCAATCACGCCCGTGTGCTGCTGGCGCTCTCCCGCGATCCCGGCGTGCGGCTGCGGGATGTCGCAGCGAACTGCGGGGTGACCGAGCGCACCGTGCAGGCGATCGTGGCCGACCTTGAGGCAGCCGGGTACATCACGCGGGCCCGCACCGGAAGGCGCAACCGCTACACCCTCGTCCCCGGCGCCGCGTTCCGGCATCCGGCCGAAGCGGGCCGGGAGATCGCCGGCCTCCTTGAACTGTTCGCCGACCCCCGCCCCAGCATGGCGAGCACTCCGTAGCCCAGGCTTCGTCCAAAGCGGAGGGGCATGGCACGCCTTTCGGGAGCGAGCCGCACCCAGACGTACTGCGGCGGGATGGAGTGGCCGTGGCCGGCATCGAGTCCGTCTTGTCGGAGCTGCTGGCCCGGTCGCACCGTCTGTTGGCTTTAGAGATGCCTGCCGCAGATGCGGACTGCTCTGGCTGCGTCGAGCATGGCAGTGACCCCGACACCGTCGAGAAAGGGATGCGCCATGCCCAGAGGTTCCAGTCCGAAGCGTGAGCGTCAGTACAAGCGGATCGAGGAGTCCGGTGAGAAACGCGGCATGTCCGAGGACCGTGCGAAGGAGATGGCTTCCCGCACCGTCAACAAGGAGCGTGCGCGCGCGGGGGAGAGTAAGTCAGCCAGCCGCAGTTCCACCCAGGGCAAGTCCGCTTCAGAGCGCGGCGGTCAGAAGTCGGGCGGCGGCTCCTCGTCCGAGCGGACCAAGGACGAGCTGTACCAGGAGGCCAAGAAGCGCGGCATCGACGGCCGGTCGACGATGACCAAGCAGCAGCTCAAGAACGCCCTCGGGCACTGACCGCACTGGCCGAGCCCTTCGGCTCCCATGTACGCGCGGCTGCCCAAGTAGTGTCGGAAGGTGGTTCTCTCGTTCTGCTTGACGCTGCCGGGGCCGGGGGTCCTGGCGTTGGCTGCCAGGGAACAGTCACCGTCTCGCGGTACGGGTCCGCGAGGAGGGTTGGGAGGGGAGAGGCTTGACCATGATCCGTCCGGCGGAGAAGGAGCTGCGTGAGGTGCTGGCCCGGTTCGCTCAGGCACGCATCGAACATGACGTGCGCCCTACCGGGTCCACCAGCATGGCCCTCGAAGACATCACGTACACCTTGTGCGTGATGACCGGGGAACGCACCCTCGAGCGGGCCCTGCTTGCAGCGGACGCACTGCTTGACCAGTACAGCGGCCGTGCGGGCGTCTCCCAGGAGGACGCGACACTGGCGGCGTAGGCCCAGCCCGCGCTCACCCGCTGGCCCTGACAGGGACGCCTGCCGGCACACGATGAGGCGGCCGTCGGGTTCTCCCGATCGGCCGCCTTTGCGTTGTTCCTCGCGTCAGGAGCCCAGGGCCCCTTCGAGGGTGGGGTGGCAAAGCCACATCATGGACGAATCGACGGCAACGCCCGCGCCAGTACGTGCTCCTCCACGCCGCACAGGCCTGCCGGGAGCTGCCGCCCGGCCGCGTTCAGCAGCCTCTCGGCATCGGCCCGCGCGCCCTCGCCCTCGTGCCCGGGCGGATGGTTGCGCCATTTCCACCACGCCCGCAGCACCTTCGCTTCCATGGCGTAGCGCCGGCGAGCGGCAGACCAGCGAGAAGCCGCCTGTCAGGGCCGCAGGCCGGCCCGCCTGAGCGCGATCTCACAGAGGTCGGCGATGACGTCCCGGTCCCCTTGGCGCCACGCGTCGGCGAAGCCACCCGGAGGGGCCGGGAGCCCGGCGAGGTCGCCCGGCGGTCCGGTGAGAGCACGCAGGGCGAGCAGATCAGCGCCTCCCGGGGCATCGAGAAGGTGTCGAATGGTGGCGCTGCGCCGGATCCAGAGCAGACGTGGCGGGAGCCATGCCAGCAGTACGAAGGCCACGGGAATGACGATCAGAGCCGTTGCGGTGAAGGTGGCCACGCGGCTGACCGTTTCCTGGAGCGATTCTCCGGCCTCGGCAAACCCGGTGCTGGCGTCGGCCGCGGACTGGAGCGGTTTCCGCAAAAGGCCACCGACAAATGGCACGTTCGACGCCGCATCGCCGGCGTTGCCGAGTTCAGTGGCCAGGCTGTCGCCCGAGCTTTCGACTTTCCGCCCCGGCTCGGCCAGTAGCATGATCGTTTCGCGGACGGTGAGAGCCCCCCACACAGCAGCGGCGATCAGAAGTACGGCGATCAGGTCTGCGAGCACCTGACGGTTCCGGCGTGCTGGTGTCTGAGCGTAGAAGCGCATCGGCGGGCTCCCGTTCGGGCCATGGTGGCGAGGAGGATCGACCACTGCTGGGCGCGGATCGGCCGGCCGACCGTACTCGAACTCGACTCTGGCACCTCTCTCCACAAGAAGGCGGCCATGACACGACGCCTGGCCGGCACTCGGTGAATGAGGCTGAGAGGACTGTCCGTGGTCAGCACAAGCAAGATGGAGCCCCCACCCGTTCGCTCGGGCATTCGAGGCGGTCGCACTCTCGCCGCCTGCGCCGGGAGCGGGTGCAGGACCTGATTCCCCGCGCCCGTTGGGGAGAGCCCAACGAGAACGGGCGTGCCGCTGGATCAGCAGGACTCGTCCAGCTTGACCGAGTAGATCGCGTCGCGGAGCGTGTCCGTGGTGCCGGGCTCCGGGTCCTGGCGGCAGACCTTCCAGTTGCTGTTGTTGATGATGAAGCGGTCGCCTTGTGCGTCCTCTTCGTTGACGAGGAAGCCCTGGCTGCGCAGCAGGTTCTGCGCTTCGCGGTGGTTCATGCCGACGACGTCGGGCACGTCGGCCGGCTCGGTGTTCGGGGGTTCGGTCGGCTCGGCCGTCGGCGTCGGCGTGGTGACGGCAGTGGTGGGCGCCGCCGTCGGAGCGGTCGTTCTCGCAGTCGAGGACGGAGATGAGGACTCAGGACTGCAGGCGCCCAGGGCGACGGCGGTGAGCGCGGTCCCGAGGATGAGAGCGCTCGCCGAGCGGAACGTCATCCCACTGACCCCGGACGACAGGGCGAAGCTGTAGCAGTCTTCCTCGAAGACGACGACCGTGGTGTGATCACGCTGCGTTGTACGGGCGCGCTCAGCGGTATGTTCCGACCGCGACTGCTCACCCGGAGACGCCTGGTGACACTCGCTCGACGCTGCGGCAGTACGGCAGTTCGTGTAGCGGCTCCCCGGCAAGGAACCGGGTGATCAAGTCGGCGACTTCCGCTGTCCGTTCCAGGATGACCATGTGATCCGCGTCGCGGACCTCCGCGTGCCAGCTGTCGGCACACGCTGCCGCCATCTGGCGGCACAGCTCCGGTGTGGTGAACGAGTCGTACTCGCCGGCCACGGTCAGAACCGGCGCACGAGGCGGCTGGCTGGTGTCGAGAGCCTGATGGGTGAGCAGGCGCAGGGTGTTGGTGCGCATCTGGTGCGTCTCCGCCTCGGAAAGGTTGGTGATGCGGCGCAGCAGCAGTCTGCGGATGCGGGCGCCGTTGGGGATGTCTGCGAGGCGTTCGGGCGTCATGAGCAGGTCGACTGTGGCGTGCGCGTATGTCTCCATGTCTCCGGCGGTCAGGTGTTCCAGAGTGCGGCGCATCGCGGCCTGTGCGTGGTGGGGGATGGCGGTCATCGTGCCGACCAGGACCATGCGCCCCACCCGGTCCGGGTAGCGCCGGGCGATCTCGTAGGCGATGGCGCTTCCGTAGGAGCCGGCGAGCACGTTGACCTGACCGGCATCCCACTCATCGAGCATGTGCCAGACCGCGTCGGCGAGGAAGTCGACGCCGTAGGTTTCGGGCAGCAAGTCGGCTGCCCCCCAGCCCGGGGGGTCGACGGTGAACACGTCCATGCTCCCGAGGAACACCTCTTCGCAGCGCCCCCAGGACTCCTTGCGCTGGAACGCACCGCCGATGATCAGCACGGGCGGGAATCGAGGGGCGGATGCGCGGATCACACGTGATTCGCAGGAGAAGCCCTGCCAACGATGTGCTCGCACAAGTGCCTCGCCCGGTGGCGGAGCAGCCTCGGCGGGGAGATGCGGCGCCTTGAGCGACGTGCCGGAGTAGTTCACGCACGGTAAACGATCTTCGAGTTCCGGCGTCACGGTGGCACCCCGGACGGTGCTGCGTGTCCGTCAGATGAGGACAGCTCCGCTGCGTCGCCTCCCTCCACGCTGCCCTCATCGTCCGGGAGCAGGTGGTCCTGTCCTTGACGGCTGTGAGGCGTCGGTGAGATTGGCGCCGTGGGCGGCGTCGCGCTCGGAGTTGGCGACGCCGTGCCAGTCCAGGCACATGACGGTCGCGTCGTCGTCGAGGTGGCCGTGGCCGGCGTCGACGATCGCTTTGATGAGGGTGCGGGCGGCTTCGCGGGGGTGCAGCGCGCGGCTGCGGATGATCAAGCCCGACAGGTCGAGGTCCTCGGCGTTGCGCTCGAGCATGCCGTCGGTCAGCATGATCAGTCGGTCACCCGGGCGGAGGTCCAGCGTCTGCACGCGGTAGGTGTTGGCCGGCGATGTCTGGGCACTGAGGCCGAAGGGGAGATCGACTTTCGGGCGGATCTCCTGGACTTCTCCATCGCGCATCCGCAGCGGCCAGGGATGCCCGGCGTTGACGAACTCCGTCTCGCCATCGATCAGGCTGATGCGCAGCAGCTGGCCGGTGACGTAGCCATTGCGGCCGTGATCGCGCATGGCCAGGTCGGCCTGGCGGGCCTGTTCCGCGAGGTCGGCACCCGCCCGCCGTGCCCGCCGTAGGGCGCCCACCACCAGGGTGGCCAGCAGCGCAGCGTCGACGTCGTGACCCATGGCGTCGGTCACGGAGAGCTGGACCGTATCCCGGTCGATCACGTAGTCGAAGGTGTCGCCTCCCACGTGGTCGGCGGGTTCCAGGGCCCCGGCGACCGCGAACTGTGCCGCCTCGCACGCCAGCGACGCCGGGAGCAGCCGATGCTGGATCTCCGCGGCCAGACTCAGCGGCTTGGTGCGCCGGCCCCACTGGTACACATCGGTGTGGGACCGGTTCGCGATGACGATGTACGCCAGCGCGTGCGCGGTCTCGCCGATCGCCCGCATCACCTGCGCGCTCGGCGCCGCGGGCAGGAACAGTTCGAGGAGCCCGACGGCATCCCCACGGTTGGTCACTGGGGCGACGACCCGCACCAGCTCACTCCCGCCCCTGTCCTCCACTCTCGGCCGCTGGCTGCGGATCACGTCGTCGTACAGGGTGCCCCGCAGCCGAATGCGCCGGGCTGGCTCACCGGTCTCGACGCTGCCCGCGGCCCCCAGCCGCACGACCGAACTGCCGGAGAAGTCAGTGATCAGAAATGACACCGACGCGGCCCCGAGGTGCTCCTTGAGCATGCGCGCGACCACGTCGAGCGACTCCACAGGGGCCGCGGCCTCGGCCGCTTCCAGCGTCCCCGCCAAAGTCATTGCCCTGCCCCGCTGACTTCCCTCCACGGGAGGGCGATAGGCTTGACCGTCGTCTGGCTCTCCTGCGGTCATAGCGACCCCTTGCTGCTTGCTGCGGGTCGGGACTCCGTCCCGGATACGCGAAAATCCGCGCCGAGGCGGCCACCGGACAGGTCACATTGCACCACGAGCCCCCGGAGACCCCCAGCCGTGTACTGCGGGCGCGGCTCCGCACGACGGCAGCGGGAGGTTGCCGGCGCCGCATCAAGAGCCCGGGCCCGGCAGGACCTCCTCCGCTGTTGCGCCGTGCCGGCGGCCGCAGGCCGCGCATGAGGGCGCCGAGGGCAGGAGCTGGCGCTGGATCTCCGCGGAGAGGCTGACCGAGGTGGTGCGGTTGCCCCAGTGGTAGAAGTCGAAGCGGCGGTCGGTGACGATGATGTAAGCCAGCGCGTGCGCGGCCTCTTCGACCTGCTCCAGCACATCCCGGGTGACCCGGGTGAGGAACAGCTCGAGGACACCGATGGTGTCGCCACGGTCGGTGACAGGGGCAAGCACCCGCTGGCCCTGCTCACCGTCCGATTCCAGCACCGGTCTCTGGCTGCCCAGGACTTCGTCGTAGACGCTGCTGTCGGCGAGGGGAACCTGTTCAGCGCGCTCCTCCTGGTGCGTGGCCGCCGTGTCGTGAACCCGCAGCAGGCGTCGGCCGACGACATCCACGAACAGGAACGACACGTACTGGGCACCGAACCGGTCACGCAGATTACGCGCCACGACATCGAGGGAGTGCACCGGCGCGGCCGCCTCCGCCGCTGCCAGCACCTCAGCCAGTCCGATCCGCTCACGCGCCACACCAGCCTCCACAGAGTTCTCTTTCCCGCCAAACGACGGAATCACAACCACGACACGGATCAGCCCGTCAGGGACGACAGACCTGACCGCAGCGGGTGTCCGGCCGCGGCATGCGGCAGCCGGGCCGTTCAAGTCTGCCGAACCGGGTCGGTCCTACGCTGCCGCCGTGGCCTGTTCACCGCGCTCGAGGCCGTCACCGGTGCGCTCCCTCTGCTGCTCTACCTCAGGCCGGGAGAGCACTTCACCGCACACCATGACGGGCGCGGGTGCTCAGACCGCCGGCGTAGCACCGGCTGCTTCGGGCAGGTGCCCGGTGAGGCACGGCAGGCCATTGGGGCGGGGTCGTTATCAGCCGTCACTCATGCCGTATCGGGGGCGTGGCCGAGCCCCACCGCCGACGCCCGGCGGCGTGTGGAGGAGCGGTGCGCTCCTTGCGTCGCCAGGCGGCGAGTGCCTCAGACATGGACTTGGCGCTCCCGCTACGCCCCGGCTTCACACGGGTGGGACTGACTTAGGCGACCGCTGACACCTGCTCGCAGCGGCTTCGCCTCAGCGGCAACGCCGTGTCGGCCAGGCAGGCAACCCTCGCCGGGGAGTGGGAGCGGAACGGAAAGGGCGGACCGAGGCGTACGTCGATTCGGTTATCCCGGGTATGCGCGGTAGGGGGAGCGCCCCCCCGCGTGCCAGGTGGATCCCCGGGTAGGTCGCCCGTGCCCTGGCCTGCCCCTCTCTCCGACAGAACGGAAAGTGACTTCTGATCATGAATTCCTCTCAGACGGTGCGGCCCCCTCCCGTACGGGCGGACACGGGGAGCGACTTCGCCCGGCTCTCCCGGAAGATCCAGGAGGCCGGACTCATGGCCAGGCGCCCCGGATACTACGCACTGCGCATCGCGGCCGTGACGGCCCTGTACGCCGGCGGTTGGACGGCGTTCGTTTTGATCGGCGACAGCTGGTGGACGCTGCTGGTGGCCAGTTTTCTGGCCTTCGTGTTCGGGCAGGTGGCGCTGCTCGCGCATGACGTCGCCCACCGGCAGGTCTTCCGGCTGCGCAAGGGCAGCGAGGTGTCCGGGCGCGTCGCCGGCAACCTCGGTATCGGCATGGGGTACGGCTGGTGGCAGGACAAGCACACCCGACACCACGCCAATCCCAACCACGAGGACCTCGATCCCGACCTTGACCCGGACATCCTTGTCTGGACGCAGGACCAGGCCCGTGTAGCCAGGGGACTGCCGCGGCTGCTCGGTCGCTCGCAGGCGTTCCTCTTCTTCCCGCTGCTCACGCTGGAGGGGTTCAACCTGCACGTGTCCGGGGTGCGGTCGCTGTTCGACCGCTCGCTCAAGCAGCGCATGTGGGAAGGGGCCCTGCTCACTGTGCACTTCGCCGCCTACCTCGGCACGCTGTTCCTGGTGCTACCGCCCGGCACGGCGGTCGCCTTCCTCCTTGTCCACCAGTGCCTCTTCGGCGTCTACCTCGGCTCGATCTTCGCCCCGAACCACAAGGGCATGCCGATCCTGCGAGGCGCCGACCGTCCCGACTTCCTGAGGCGCCAGGTCCTGACCTCCCGCAACGTGCGCGGAGGCCGGTTGACCGACATCGTCCTCGGCGGTCTCAACTACCAGATCGAGCACCACCTCTTCCCGAGCATGCCCAGCCCGCACCTGCGCAGGGCCCGGACCATCGTGCGCGGGTATTGCCAGGAGCTCGGGGTCAGCTACGCGGAGACCAGCCTGGTCAACTCCTACCGGCAGACCCTCGCCAGCCTCCACGCGGCTGGAGCTCCCCTGAGAAGGCCGCGGACCGCCTGACGCCAGTGGCGAGCGCGCCGCCGACCGTCACGCGGCGGGCCGCCTTGGCCTTGGCCACGGACTCCTCGAGCACGCGGCCATGAGGTGGACAAACGACCGTCCGGCGCGCTCTCCGCGTCTTCGGTGGTGGCCGGTGCGCGGTGATCACTGGGCTGTTGCCGGCCGTGTTCGCCACGCTGTTCCTGCTGTACGACGGCAGGCGCATCTGGCTGTGGACGCTCAAGCTGATCCCCGCAGCGGCACGCCCCGGGGTCGCCGGCGCCGGACCGAGCGCCTGGCGGACCCTCAGCGCCTATATCCGCGGCACCACGATCGTGGCCATGATCGACGCCGTCTTCATCGGAGTGGGCATCCACTTCCTCGGCGTGCCGCTCGCCGCCACATCGGTGTGGTGATCTTTCTGTCCTCCCTCGTGCCCCTGGTCGGCGCGGGCGTCTCCGGAGCACTCGCCGTCGTCGTCGCACTCGTCACCGAGGGCGTCTTCACCGCACTGATGGCATTGATGGTCGTCCTCGTGGGGCGGCAGATCGAAGGACACGTGCTGCAGCCGCTCATCCTGGCCCGGGCTGTCCGGTCCACCCGCTGGCCGTCGTCCTGGCGGTGGCCACGGGCGGCCTGGTCGCGGGTTTCGGCGGGGCCGTCGTGGCGGTCCCGCTCGTCGCCGTGGGCAACACCGTGGTGGGCTACCCCCGCGCCCACCACGCCGCGAGCTCGACGGCCCCGGCGCACCCGCAAGGTTCCCCGGCCGGGGAACAGGAGGCGAAGGGCGAGGACGGCAGGGGGCGAGAAGGGCACGGACCAGTGAGACCGGGGCAACCGGTGATCGAACGCCGACGCCAGGGGCCAGGTGCACGGCGTGCAGGGTGCGCCCGCTGTCCTCCGCCGGAGTCGCCCTTCGTGGCCTGGCTGGGAGGCGACATCACCGCCGGCGGGAAGGAAGGTCGCCGACGACAACCCGGACGTGATCCGGGTACGGCGATCAGTCGCACATGCGAGCTCGGAGTCGGGTCAGCGCCCGACGGTCCTCCTCGCGGCTGACCGTCTTCCTGTGAGGTGCCGCGAGGCAGCGATCGCCGATATGGGCGCTGTCCGCGACGGCCGGCTGCGCTCGCGCGCAAGGACAGCACCCAGGCGGGGCTGTCGGGGAGCTGCCCTACGTGGCGCCTCGCCGCCTCGCGCGTCTCTACCTCAGCGATCCGGGCGCGGACCAGGTCCAGGGTCAGCACGACCCCGTGCCCCAGCTGCGGAGCCGAGGGACGTCTGGCGGGCCTCAGCCCGGGAGGCCAGGCTCTACCCGATCAGTGGGCGGGCGAGCGAGCTCCCGGGTCAGTGGGGGAGGGGCCAGAGGCCCGGCCTGGACATGTAGGGGGCGAGCTGGCGGTAGCGCTTCCACATGGCGTACAGCTGCTGTGCGGGGCGCTGCTGTTCGCCGTGGACGGCGTTGAGGACGAGCAGGCCGCCCGTCAGAGCCGGCACCACCCACTGCATGACCGCGAGGTGCTGCTCGGCCTTCTTCGTCTCCACGGGATGCCGCTCGGCCTTCTCCGCGTCACCCGGGTTCTCGGAGGAGGCGTGTTCGATCTTCTTGCCGAGCATGCGTGTGTAGGCCGTCGCAGCGAGCGCGGCCCCGGTCAGGGCGGTCTTGGCGATCGTGGAGGCGGCGACGCCCTGCTGGGTGACGACCCGCGCCGCGTTCGCGGCGAGCAGCCCACTGGTCCCGACCAGGTGCATCCCGATGGCGGCCGCGCCGACCGGCGCCCACTTCGACCAGCCCGAACTCGCGATCCGCGCACCCAGCGCCCAATCGTGGTCGCTCTGTGCCTTGGCGGCGGCGTTGAGGCCGACCGCGCCCATCAGGGAGCCGCCGAACCAGGCGGCGAGCCCGACATCGTGCAGACTGCGCAGGGCGGTGTTGCGTCCGGACATCCAAGGTCTCCTCGGGCACGTCGGAGCGCCGGAAGTGCCGGCGCGCACTGGGACCACCGTCACCTGCTGCGACGGGTGCCGCCATGGCGGTTGCTCCGAGCGGCCCACCTCGTAGGGCGGTGGCTGGTACGAGACCGGCGTCGTCGACCGACCGCCGGCCCTGTGATTGTCAGCGCCTTGGGGCTCATCAGCATGCCACTTTGGCGCGCGGTGGCAGGTCGTTGGCCTCGGTTGCCCTTCCCACAGTGGGGGACTGCGGCGCTCGGGCGTCTGCCCAAGCCCAGGCAGTCGAATTCTTCCGGCTGCGCGCATGCGCGTCAGCTCGTCGGCGCCTCGTCGATGCCATCTACTCCCTCGGCCGACTGCAAACGCGTCTCAGATGTTCCGGCGACCCTGTGATGAGTATGTGGCGGAGGAGCTTCGGCGGCAGGTCTAGTGGGGCGCGCGTAGCAGTGCGGCGAGGGATGCGGCGAGTGTCACCGGTTCCACGGGGAGGGTGATCGTCGCGTCGGCGTGGCACCAGGTGGCCAGCCAGGCGTCCTGAGGCCGGCCGATCAGGAGCAGGACCGGCGGGCACTGGAAGACCTCGTTCTTGATCTGCCAGCACACGCCCATTCCGCCGATAGGAACCGCCTCGCCGTCCAGCACGCAGGCGTCGATACGGCCTGTGTCCAATGCCAGCAGAACCGCGGGCAGGGTCGCGCATTCGACGAACACGACCGGCGGGACGTCGGATGCGGGCCTGCGGCCTGTGGCGAGGCGGACCTGTGCCCGGGTGCGGGCGTCGCTGCTGTACAGGAGGACTGAGACGCTCGACGGCATCGCTTCTCCTGGCTCGGGTGATCGGCCGTGGTGAACGGGAGCCAGCCCTGCCAGGCTGCTCCGGAACCTAGATGTTCAAAAATACACAAATCGGGTATTTAGGCATGTTCGGCGATAGTCGAACGCCTGCCCGCTCCGTACGGGCGGGCAGGCGACGTCTTGGCGCGGCGGTGAGATGTGATGGCGCAATGCAAAGTCCCCGATTACCGCACCGGTCATCGTGGCCGACACTGGACCCACGCCCTGCGTTGTGCGCAGAAGGCGGGAGCTGTCATCGTCACCGACGAGACGGAGGAGCCGGTGATCTACGCGTCCGAGGCCTCCGGGCCCGGTCGTTTCAGGCCGTGGCTTACCCCGATGGGTTCCCGCTACGACAGCCACGATGTCCACCCCGAGTGGTGACGGCAAGCGGCACGCGACTCTGATGAAATGCGGGCTCCAGCGGCACTGCGGGGCCTCGGGATGAGAGCTCCGAGGCGACCGTCGATGTCCGGTTCTGTCTGCCGGGGCTTGTGCCCCGGCTACGGCCTGTCAATCCGGCTTGCTTCCGCGCCCACCACTGTTCGAGGTCGATTACCTCACTGTCGAACACGCGAAAATCTATCTCGGCCAGAGTAGACATTGGGTAGTGACCTGGTTATGGTTTCTCTCGTAGCTCAGAGAGACCGCAGGGCCAGGCAGAGATGAACTGCCTGGCAGCAGTACCCGAAGTTGCAGTTCGCAGGTCGGTGCGGTGGTGGAGTTTCGAAGCCAGGGTGGTTGCAGGACGGCGACGTGACTGACGACCGGACCGGGTGGCCCGCGGTGATCAGGGGCCGCCACCGTAGTGGCAGTACCCAGCAGTGAAGTCAGCGGTACCTCGGTGAAGGCGTCGGCTGCGGACGCGCGCACCGGGAGGTTCGGCAGTGGGGTTCTAAGCCAGTGCAGACGCAGGACGGGCGACGGGGCTGGCTGTCGAAGAGTGGCGCTGTCACAGGCCAGTGAGTAGTACGCAGTAGAGCAGCGGTACCAGCATCACCGGCAGTACCAGCGGTGTGCAGTGCCCGCTGAATGAGTAGTTGATCACCGAGGGAAGAGCGGAGGAACGAAGCGCCATCTGGATCGCCCGGGCGGAAGTCGTGAGCCCGGGTACCGCAGGACATCGATAGTGAGGTGGTCTCCGGTCAAGCAACCGCGATCCCCGCACCCCCGACAGCAGCCAGGTCGGGTCAGCGGACACAGAACGCCGACGCAGTATCAGGGTCGGCAGGTGGTGTAGTAGTTCCTTCGGGGCCCTGGTGCCGTACGGCACCAGGGCCCCTCCATGCGTTCCATGAGAGAGGTGCAAATGACAGCAGATGACTCGTACGGCCGTCTCGACGACGACGACTACCCGGCCTTCACCATGGGCCGGGCCGCCGAGATGCTCGGCACCACACCGAACTTCCTCCGCGCCCTCGGGGACGCCCGCCTCATCACTCCGCTGCGCTCCGAGGGCGGCCACCGCCGCTACTCCCGCTATCAGCTGCGCATCGCCGCCCGCGCCCGGGAACTCGTCGACCAGGGCACCCCGATCGAGGCCGCCTGTCGCATCATCGTCCTGGAAGACCAGCTCGAGGAAGCCCAGCGCATCAACGCCGAACACCGCCGCACCGCCGAATCGGCGAACCCCACGGCCGCGGCCTGACACGGTGGTGCGCCCGCCGGATACCGGCGGGCCCGCGCACACGAACAGGGCGTTTCCTGTGGTGACAGGGTGTAGGGACGTGTAGCGTCCCGGTTAGCTGTCGTGGTTCGGAAGTTCCCTCTGCCCATGCCTACGCGTGGGTTTTTTGCTGTGCTGTGCCGCAGGAACCAGGGCGATCACCTCCGTCTCCCGCATGGTGTGGGAGGCGTTCCTCGACTGGAAGGCATGTGGACATGGCTACGGGAACTGTGAAGTGGTTCAACGCGGAGAAGGGCTTCGGCTTCATCGCCCAGGACGGTGGCGGCCCGGACGTGTTCGCCCACTACTCGGCGATCAACTCCTCGGGCTTCCGTGAGCTTCAGGAGGGTCAGATGGTGACGTTCGACGTCACCCAGGGCCAGAAGGGCCCCCAGGCGGACAACATCAACCTGGCCTGACCCGCCCACACTGCCGGCGAGGACCGGGGCAGACTGCCCTTGGTCCTCACTGCCCGCACGGGATGGCCGACGCACGCCGTACGAACCGTACGGACCCGGCCTGCTCGTTTCACGGCCTGCAGACTCCGACGACTTCGCGGGGGCGTGGCCACCGGACAGGCGGCAACGCCCAGCGGCGCTGACGGCTCCCGGACGCGCTGCCGCGGGCGACTGGACCGCCGAACCCGCTCCGGCGTTCGGCACCGGGCTCCGGGAGCCCCACCTTGGTCGGCTGCGCCGTCTGGTCCCCTGCCCGGCCGACGTCGGGCATCACACCTGCCCAGGCCTGAGCGCACGGGGGCGGTGAATGGGGGCGTGGGGCTTGGTCATCAGAGGCTCGGGTCGCCAGCGCTCCGAGCCAATACGGTCGGCACAGAGCCTCGGTCGCGGGCTGGAGATCGTCCGCAAGGACCCCGGCCGGTGGGGTTCCAGGTCCAGCCCAAGCGCTACGCAGCTTCGGCCGGGGCTGCGTAGGACGGACGGGTGCCGGGGCTCAGTCGGTGTCGATGCCGCGCGCGGCGAAGACCTCCGCCGCATCCGGCACGGCCAGGACGCCGTCTTCCACGAAGGTGACCTCCCGCAGGTTGGGCAGCAGGGCGAGGTCGTCAAGCGAGCGGACGTCGAACAGATCGTCTTCGCCGTCCCAGGCGGGGGCGCAGTGCCGGAAGACTTCCGCCCCGGCGTCGAAGCACAGTTCCTCGACGCGGGCGAGTAGCGCGTCCGGGATCTCCAGGACCTCGAAATGGGCCCGGGACTCCGGCAGCACCTCCATGTGGAGGCCATTGTCCAGGACGAAGGACGCCGGGTCGCCGATTCCCCGCTCGGCCAGCCGCGCGGGCAGGTCGTATGGCGGGAGGAGCGGCTCGGGGCCGTACATGAGCTCCTCAATGACGAGCAGCTTGAAGTTGAAGTCGCGGAACTGGCTCATTGCACATGAGTACCACGGAGGTACGGCACGGGTCCGGCCCCGGCCCCCTCCGCTATGGAGACCGTGCACCATCTGGTGTCAGCGGCGGCTGTTACGGTCCGGCCATGACACGCCCCGACCACGTGCTTGCTGTCCCGCGCCGGAATCCGTGATCCGGTGAGGCTTGCTGCGGGATCCTTCGATTTTGATCTTGACCGGGCCGAGCGCGGGGAAGAGGTCCGTCTGGCGAGCGGAGCGCCGCTGAGAGCCGTGGCGGGCGACGACACCGGCGGAACCTATTTCATATGTGCGGACGGGGCTGTGCTGTACGCGAGCTCCGAGGCCGAAGTCGGCCTCATCGGCGCCAGCATGGACGAGGCTCTGGAGATGCTCTTCGGTCTGCCGGGCTGGCACGACTACACCGAACTCGACCTCGCGGCTGGACGCCGATCGCAGCACGCTGCTCAGCGGGTTGGGTCTGCGCCGGCTCCCCAGGAGGGAGCTGTTGCACAGGCGCCAGGAGTCCCTTCTGAGAGTGCGGAACGTGAGCTCTTGTCCGTTTCGTGATTGAGGTTGGGGAAGGATCGCTGGTCGCGGGCTGGGCGTGGTCCTCAGGCGCCGGGCCGGGTGAACAGGCCGGGTTCGGCTTCGGTGAGGATGCCCCGGCTGACCAGGCGTTTCAGTTTGGAGCGGATGCCTTCGGCGTTCTTCGGGAGGATCGGCAGGTCGAGGGCCTGGCAGAGGTCGCGGGCTCGCATCGGCCGGCCCGCGTCGGCCAGGGCGGTGAGGATCTGCGGGTAGGCGGGGTGGTCCGGGATGTCGGGACCGCTCCGGCTCGGAGGTGGGTGAGGGCGCGGGGAGAGTGAGGAGGGTCTTGCGGGTGATGCGCAGGTTCTCGCTCTCCGCGTCGAACTCGCCGAGCTGCCGGGTGAGTTCTTCGATGCGGGCCCTCAACTGCTCGGCCTGGGAGGCGAGTTCGAGCTCGCTGGGCTCGATACGCTGGTCCAGAACTCCCTCTGCACCGAGGCGCTGGAACGGGGGCGGGCGGACGCCGAGAAGATCCCCGATGCGCTCGACGCGGTGCTGGCGATCGCCCGCCCGGTCGTGGAGTGCAACCGCGCCCATGTGGACAACGGCCGCACCTACCTGCGCGAGATGGTCTTCGGCGATTCCGCCGAGCCGCGCCATCGCGAGGCCCTGGAGATCACCGCGCGGACCGAGGCGGCGATTCGAGGCCGGCCAGGTCTCCTTCGGCAGGACCACGACCTACGCGGAGTGGCACGGCACGGTCTCCGGACCGAAGGGCAAGGACATCCCGTTCGGAATCGTGGAGCGTTTCGGCCCGGGCGGGAGTGGGAGCTGTACTTCGACACCCTCCCGCTGGTCGCCGACCGGGCGGAGATCGGCGCGCTCTTCCAGAAGTTGGCCCAGCCTTAGCTCGTTCTGTGTTCTGGTCTCGAACGAGGTCTCGAATTGCCTAGCTCACCTGCGCATTCGCCGGATGTTCGGGCGGCCATCGTCTGATCATGTGCTCCGACGAAGGAATGCACGTGATCACGACGAAGGCTGTGAGGTGCGTCTGCTGCCTTAGACGTCATCTCAATTGGCTCGGTGGGCTGTGCCCGTGGCGGGGATCGTTGAGCGGCTGGTGCCGGATGAGCTGTGGGAGTTGTTCCAGCGAGTGGTGCCGGAGGCTCCTTCGCGGCCTCAGGGTGGTGGCCGGTGTCGGCATGGCGATCGGGAGGTGCTGGCGGCGATCGTGTTCGTGGCCACCTCCGGGTGCACGTGGCAGCAGTTGCCTGCCGCATCATCCGGGCATTCCCGGGCCACGGCTCACCGCCGGCTCGCCGAGCGGTCGAAGGCCAGGGTGTGGGCCAAGCTGCACCGCCTGGTCCTGGACGAGCTCGGCTCTCGGGGCGCGCTGGACTGGTCGAGGTGCGCGATCGACTCGGTCAGCGTGCGGGCGATGAAGAGGGGGAGCTGACGGGTCCGAATCCTGTCGACCGGGGCAAGTACGGGTCGAAGATCCATCTGAATCACTGAGCGGACCGGCCTGCCCATCTCCGTCGGGATCTCCGGCGCCAACCTCCACGACAGTCAGGCCCTGATCCCGCTGGTGAAGGGCATACCCCCGATCCGTTCACGCCGCGGCCGACGCCGGCGCAAGCCCGGCAAAGGGTTGTCTCGTAACTCCGACGGCCTTGGCTTCGACTGTGATCGGAAGGCTTGGTCAGGCGTCACTGGGACCGGGAGCCCAGCCGGTGTGCTGGGCCCAGGCGTCAGCGCGTCGGATGATGTCCCATACGAAGGCATCTTTTGCTCGGGCGTAGCCGGGACGGTCGTTGCGGAATGTGGCTGCGCAGCGCTTCTTGGCAGCCGCGTACTCGTTCGCGGCAGCCGTGTGGCACCGGAGGTAGTCGCGAAACAGTAGTGGGAACTGCTCTGAGAAGCTGCCCAGTTGCCGCACGTGCACGTGGGTCCGGCGCTGACCTGGAGGTTCCCGGAAGTATCGTTTGGTCTGTTCAGGATTGTCCGCCCGGTACACGAGCCCCATCTCTGTCAGCGGGCGCAGGAATGCATCCGTCGCTTCCAGCGATGCCACTGAGATCTGGATGTCAATCACCGGCTTGGCCGCCAGCCCTGGCACCGAGGTGGACCCGATGTGGTCGATTCGAGCCGCAGCATCACCGAGGGCGACACGTAGGCACGTGCCCCACCTGGCGAACATGGCTGGCCACGCAGGGTCGTAAGGCATGATCTCGACTGGCTCTCCCATACTGCGAGTGTTGCAGGGCTTGCCGCGACCGTGATGTGCGGCTGCCGCCTGCACCGCCGCTACGAGCGCAAGGCCGAGCACTTCCAGGCCTTCGTCGGGATCACAGCCGCTCTCATCTGCTGTCGCAGGCTGGTGGCCTGACGGGCAGCGCCCGGAAATGGGACGATCCACAGCGTGCTCGGATGGATGCGCCACACCCCGCGCTGGGCGGTCATATTGGTCTGCGTGATCGCGGCCTTGCTGCTCTTCGTCGGCGCTTCCGCGCATGTAGCCGACCTTTTCAGCCACGGTCTGCACCCCTACGGCTGGGCACCGAGCTGGCTCAACCTCTACTGGTCGTCGCTGGCGCTCTTCGACACGCTCGCCGCTGTGTTCCTGATCAGGGGCAAACGCCGAGGAACCGACCTGGCCTGCGCCATCATGGCGACCGACCTCGCCGCCAACTGGTACGCGGTCTACGGCATTCAGCACAGCAGCTTCGCCGCTCAGCCTGGCCTTCAACGCCTGACCGTCTTCGCCGCACTCGTCCTGGGAACGACACCGTTCATCCGACGACACCTCACCAAATGAGATGACGTCTCAGCCTGGCCTCGGTGGAGAAGAGCATGAGCACCCTGAGGAAGCACGAGGTCCTCGCCTCCGCGGGTAGAGGCCGGGCCATCCGCGCGTACGCCATCCTGCGCCCCCGAAACCCTCGATGCCGTGGCCTACGGCGGCACCCTGTCGACGGCCTAGCCTCACAGCGCGAGAAGGCGCCCCAGGCCGGGGTCGCCTTCTCGCTGACTGGGCCCCCTTGCCAAGGGCTCGAACTCTCACTCCGACACGAAGCAGCACTGGGGGCGCGAGGGCAGGCGATCGAGCGGGTCCGCCGTCGGGCGATGTCTAGGACAGGGACGTGGGCCGTCGAGGGGGTGGTACTGCCCGCAGTAGTTCCCATAGGGGTTTGGAGCCGCCGGCCCATTCGGCGAGGACGGCGCGGTTGACCAGGTGCAGTCGTTGGTCGCGGGCAAACTCGACTGCCGGGTTGGTGAACCTGCCGTTGGTGACGAGGACGACGACGTTCCTCTGGGACTGACAGCGGTACGCCCGGGCCCATGCAATTCGGCCCCTATCTGCTGGGCCGAGCGTCGCTATCAGGGCTCTGTGCCGACGTGTTAGGGGTCGACGCAGTTACTGCTGCAGCCATCGCCGGCTATCGCGAGAACGGTGCCCAGCATGAGGATGACGAGGATCACGATGAGCACGTGGATGAAGTCTCTCCGAATGAAGTGGTTGTCCTTGTCGGGTGGTTTCGGAGCGTTGTGCTCCTGGCTCCCGCCGCCGCCCGCGGGCTCGGCACCGGGCCGGTCGTCTCCTGCTGTCGCCATCGGTCCCCACCGTCGTCGCCCCTGTTGTGAGAACACGGCATCGGGCCGCCTCTGTCAAGCCCCGTTCACTGCCGGCCTGATCCTGACCAGGCATGCACCGATCATGCCCTGCGCTCGCACCTCTCGGCGGCTGCGGTGAGCACCGCTCGCTGCCTCGGCCTTGCCATCCGCCCTGGTCCGCGGCGACAACATCCCCGCTGCACCATCCCGGACAAGGCCGATCAAGCGCGTAGCCGCCAGAAGCACGGTTCCCGCGGCGGCCGGCCGCAGTATTTCGACCCGGCCGACTACCGCGAGCGCCACGCGGTCGAGTGCGGGATCAACCGACTCAAGAGACATCGCGCTGTCGCCACCCGGTACGACAAGCTCGCCGTCCGCTACGAGGCGACCGTGCTGATCGCAGCTCTCAACGAATGGCTTTGAACGGAGGTAGCTCTCCCGTCCTGGTTCACCAGTCCCGGCCGGCGGTCAGCTCCTCTGCATCTGTTTCCGTGAACCCGTGTGCCGACGCGACGAAGCAGAACTCGTCACAGATCCACTCCCGCGCCACCGTCTCGATCCCGCTCCCGGCCGCCACGAACTCCCTGTCCAGCAGGTTGAACTCCTCCGTCGCAGCCTGGGTGAGTGCATACAAGCTCTCCAGGTCCGACGGCTGCTCGGCCTCGATGCGCTCGCACAGCCGCAGCAGGATCGCCTTCCCCTGGTCGACCACGTGATCAGGGAAGTACGAGTCGTCGTACATCTGCCGCAGGAATGCGTGTCCCGCTACCTGCTGGTTTGTGATCGGCATGGCACTTTCCCACCTCCGCGAAAAGCTGACGCGCCGATCATGCACAGCACCACTGACAACGACGCCGCCCTTGCACGCCAGACGTCATGCGACCAGGACTTTCACGACAGGCCCTAACCGGGCCGACTGGCTGTTCGTCAGATCCCCACGTCCCACAGAGCGTGATCGTGCCTGCGGTGGAAGGGGAAGGCCAATGGAGACTCGCACTGACACCCTCCTTGGCCTCCTGGGCCGCAGCTACCGGCTCTTCCCCCCTGGCTGCGCATACCGCGAACGCCTCGAGGCTGGCATCAACCGCCTCAAGCGCCACCGCGCGGTGGCCACGAGGTACACAAGGTCACCGTCCGCTACGAGGCAACAGTGCCGGTCGCAGTCATGAACGAGTGGCTGTGCCAGTCTTAGCCGTCGATGTCGAGTGCTGTCCCGTACAGCCGGGATACCTTCAGGCGGACGACCACCCGGCGCTCGGCGACCAACTGCTCCAGGAACGCGCCTTCATCCTCAGGCTTCGCGGCCTCCGGAATCATCGCGAGGAGCTCTCGCCCTGTCGCGTCCCCCGGCGTGGTCGTGATCTCGGAGACCTCGGCCTCGCCCTCGGCCACGGCGAACGACCACACGTTGCCGCCCGGCACATGCACGGCCGCTCGCGCGTCACGTCGGAGTTGCTTGACCTTGACGCGGTCGGCAGTGGTGGAGAACCGCACGATGCGCTCCTCGGCGTCCCAGCTGTAGAGCATGGTGGTCAGATGAGGATGGCCACTGCGCTTATTGGTGGCGAGAGTGCCGAACTGCTGAGTGCTCAGCAGTTCGGAGAGAGCATCGTCGGACAGGGAGCGGGGAGCTGCGGGCTTTTGCGTCATGACGCGCTCAACTCGTGTGTGTGTCTGGGCATTCCACGCTACTCAGAAATGCGTCTACCAACTTTCGCGACAGGCCTCAACCCGAGCGTCACCCAGCACAGCACGTCCCCTCGGGGGAGAAGTGCCCTCCGAACGGGTGGACACCTGACGGTGCGGGCGACGGTGGAAGAAGCCGCAACCCTGTGGACAGTCGAGAGAAGCAGGTCGACGGCCGTGAGCACTGAGGCATAAGCATTTGCATGCGGGGCATTCGTCGTTCTGCTTGACGCTGCCAGGGCCGGGGGTCCTGGCGTTGGCTGCCAGGGAACAGTCACCGTCTCGCGGTACGGGTCCGCGAGGAGGGTTGGGAGGGGAGAGGCTTGACCATGATCCGTCCGGCGGAGAAGGAGCTGCGTGAGGTGTTGGCCCGGTTCGCTCAGGCACGCATCGAACACGACGCGCGCCCTACCGGGTCCACCAGCATGGCCCTCGAAGACATCACGTACACCTTGTGCGTGATGACCGGGGAACGCACCCTCGAGCGGGCCCTGCTTGCAGCGGACGCACTGCTTGACCAGTACAGCGGCCGTGCGGGCGTCTCCCAGGAGGACGCGACACTGGCGGCGTAGGCCCAGCCCCCCCGCTGGCCCTGGCGAGGACGCCCGCCTGCACACGATGAGGCGGCCGTCGGGTTCTCCCGATCGGCCGCCTTTGCGTTGTTCCTCGCGTCAGGAGCCCAGGGCCCCTTCGAGGGTGGAGTGGCAGGGGATGACGGCGTCGACGCCGATCAGGGTCAGGACGCGCTGGACGTTGTCCGTGGGTGCGGCGATGCGCAGCCAGCCCTGTGCGTCCCGGTGGCGATACGGACGCCGTCGACCACCCGGTGCGCCGCGGGCAGCCGGGCGGGCCGTCCGGTTTGATCGTTGCTGGTCGTGGTCACCTCGACGCCGTTTATGCTGCCCTCCAATAGGGGCGTGCGCGGTCGGTTCTGCCCCCACCCGCCCCAGGTTCGGAGGCACCCGGCCGTGTGAACGGGAATGAGGACGACTGCGGTGAGACCCTACGCCGACCGTGACGGCAGCGCACAGCCTCCATCAGGCGGGTACCTGATGTGCGTCGGCTACGCGCTCGACGGGGAAGGCGGCTGCATCGCTGACGCCCGCCACCATGCCGCCGCCTTCCTCGACAAGGCCCGCGCCGAGCACGACCTGCCGGTGTCGGATCGCGCGCGGGACCTCACCAGCCTGGTCGTCAGCGAACTGGTCACCAACGCCTGCAAGTACGCCCCCGGCCCCGTTCTGATGGAGCTCCGCATCAGCATGAGCAGCGTGGCCGTTGTCGTGTGGGACAGCGACCCGATCATTCCGGCGGCCCGTTCCGCCGATCCGGGCCGGGTCGGTCAGCACGGCATGGAGATTGTCAAAGCTGTCACCGAGGAACTGCTCATCCAGCAGGAGCCAGTTGGCAAGTGCATCACTGCCCGCATCGCCCTGGCCAACGCTCCCAGCCCGGCGTAGAAGGCCACTCCTGCCCGGCACGAGGAACGGGCATCGGCGGTCGGCCCCGCATACGACGGCGAGGCCGAGGCCGAGGGCGGGTCTCGACATTGGTGGGGCCATAGGCTCCACACACGCCGCCCTGGGCGCCGCGGGAGGGCATCACTGTGGGCCGGGTAGATGCCGGGAGTGGTGGCCGCCAGCCTTCTCACACCGCGGGCCGGAGAGTACGAGTTATTGAAAGGAGCCCCCACCCGCCCGATACGGCTGCCCGCCGGGAGCCCTCCTGGCGGCGCGACCGGCGTCTCACCCGACAGACACGTGGCGACCGTGCGCCGGTTCAGCCCGGTCTCCTTCGCGATCTCCCGCAGGCTCATCGCGCCGGACTCATACAGACCGCGAAGCCGCCTCAGCTCCGACCGGCGATGCGCGGATCCACGACCACTCGGCGGGACCCCGGTCTGGCCGACCGGTGTGAATGTGTGACTGTGCTGAGCTACGGCGCCTCACCAACACCGGTTTCGTCCTCCTTCACCGCAAATGCCCCGGCCGGGACCTGCTGACCGGCGAAGAGGAAGACAACGCCGGACACCGACGGGTGCGGGCCCGCGTCGAGCACGTCTTCGCCCGCATGAAGCACTACGAGATCCTCCGCGATTTGCCGGCAACGCGGCACCGGTCTCCATCACGCGGTCCAGGCCGTCGCTCCCATGCAGAACCTCGCCCTCACCGCATGAGTAGACCGGTCACGAGTCCGGCCCTGACCTGCGCAGACAGTACTAGTTGAAGTCAAGAATCTGCTGGTAGAGGTGGCGGGAGCGTTCGTGATTTCCGGCATTGCATTTCACGTCGGACCAGTACATGAGCGGGTCGGCGTTCTGCTCAGGTGGGCCGTCGGCGTCGGCGCTCTGCTGGAGCGGCCTACGAGCCTCAACCAGATTCTCGGCCCGTACCTCTAACACCGCCAGGTTCCACGACGCTGCCAGGACGATGCCCCGCTGGCCGGTATTGGTCGCCTGTCCGAAGAGGCTGCGAGCGTCCCCAACGTTTCCGGTGTCTCTCTCGAGCAGACCCCAGCAGTTGAGCGCCCAGGCCTGCGCCCGCCCGCAACCGTCGACCGCCGTGGCGCCACCTTCACCCCGGCTCCTCTGCGACATCTCCTCCGCGCCCTTCGAGACCCGACCACCCATATTCATCCGAACTCGGCAAAGCCGATTTCGTGGAGGCGATCTTCACCGGCGACGCCGATTTCGGGTCCCTGTCATCAGCGCAAAGAACGCCAACGTTTTACGCCCAGAGTCCCGGCGCAGGCTCGCAAAACGATCATTCTGGCCACGCTGCATGGGAGGCGCACGCGCTGGTCCGGCCTGCGTGGGGTTTGCCTTGCTTGAGGGCGGGGACTCGCGGTGCGAGGGGCGCCTGCAGAGGGTGTCCTGTCACCGGAGGAGATCATGATTATCCTCGGAGTCATCCTGCTCGTAATCGGCCTCCTGGCTGGCATCGGCATCCTTTGGACCATTGGGATCGTTCTGGTTGTGATCGGGGTTGTGCTGTTCATTCTGGGCGCGGTAGGTCACGCGGTCGGTGGGCGTCGGCACTACTGGTAGCCGCGCGGGCCGCATGGCGGTGGAAGGTGCCGGTTACGATGACGAGCCCCTTTGTGCGTGCTCAGCCCTTGGAGCCTCCGGCAGTGGCTTCGCCGGCCCGCCGGCTTGGCGAAGGACGTCGCGGACGCCGGTCCGATGGACCGCAGACCCGGTTCACGGCCCGCCCCACCAGTGCCCCTCAGCCCTGCGTGCTCACGCGACGTGAGGCGCAAGCCCGCAATTCTTGCGTCGTCCGTGCCGTTCCCGGTGGGGGCGCCGCGTGGCTGGTCGGGCTCCAAGCAGGCGCAGCGAGGCGCCCTTCGTCGGGCCCTTCAGGGCGGCACGCCGGTTGCCGGCCTTGGGGTTCTTGCCAGCCTGGCAGCTTCGGTCACTTGAGCGCCGTACTTTGCTGTCGTTGACGCGAATACGGCGGCCGAACGGATTCGGGAGCGCAGCGCTACCGTCGCGGTAGGCCCCGTGTCCTTCGGGCGAGGCCGAGCCGTTCTGGCCGCGGACCGCGACGGCGCGACGGTCGGGGTCTGGGAGGGGAAGGTCCAGGCAGGCAGCTGGAGTCTTAGGCTGCCGGAGTTCCAGCAGCTGCCCGTGGAAGCGAGACCTGCCGAACCGTGCCACGGCGGGCCGGCGGCGCCTGTCCGGGCGTGGCCGGCAGCGGTGCGCCGTTCGTCTAACCGGCGAGAGCGAGGTTGGGCATCCGAGTGCTGCTGCGCATAGCGCGGTGAACGTGACTGGCGTGCTTCCCGTGGCAGCCACAGGAAGCGGCCCTTCGGCGGATCAGGTGGGCGGGGAAGTTCTCGATCAAGCCCGCGAAGGCGGGAGGCTCCATGGTCTTCGGGCATTGAGGACGATGACCTGCGTGCGGGGCTCCCGAATGATCTCGACGTGCGCAGGGGCGCTGCCCCTCTCTCTACACATCCGGACCCTCTCCTCCCATATCGCCCGGGTCTGGCCAGGTTGCGGCTGTTCACGGCCGACTCGTTCTCGACGCTGCTCAAACGCACTCGTCCGAGCGCATGGGCGAGGGTTTGGGGGCCGCGTGGCATCGCACGACGTGCGCCGTCTGGAGGAACACGTATTGCCGGATGACGGTGCTCGCCAGAAGCTGACGGCACGGCGAACAGATTCAGGAACCATGGAAGTAAGGCGTTGCTTCGCAGGCAGAGCACCAGGCGGTGCGGGAGGCGTTGCGACGTACATCCATGGCTGGACATCGCCGGTGGACAAGCCGGAGCTCAAGGGGTCGCTCGGCCACTGACTCAGGGTCCGAAATGGAATTGGTGAGGCACCATGGCACAGGAACGTCGGCAGCGAGACCCCGTCACGGCCCATCCACGACCGGAATTCCCCGAGCAGCAGCAGGAGTATCCGGGCTGGACCGGGCCGATGGACCCACCACCAGATCACGGTGAATCTTCCTACGAGGGGCACCAACTTCTCTCGGGGCGGATCTCCGTGATCACCGGGGGCGACTCGGGCATCGGCCGGGCCGTCGCACTCGCCTACGCACGCGAAGGCGCGGACGTCGTCTTCACCCACCTGCCCGAGGAAGCGGGAGAGGCCGAGGAGACCGCGCGTCTGGTTACAGAGGCAGGCCGCAGGGCGGTGGCGGTGTCCTGCGACATCCGTGAAGAACAGCAGTGCTCCGCCCTGATCGATCGCGTGGTGAGCGAATTCGGGCGGATCGACATCCTGGTCAACAACGCCGCCTACCAGATGTCACAGCCGGACGGAATCGGCGCCATCGACACAGAACAGTTCGACCGGGTCATGAAGACGAACCTCTACGGCATGTTCTGGCTGTCCAAGATGGCTCTGCCGCACATTCCCAAGGGCGGCAGCATCATCAACAGCGCCTCCGTACAGGGGTACAAGCCCAGTCCTCATCTTCTCGACTACGCCATGACCAAGGCGGCGATCGTCAACTTCACGCACGGGCTGGCCCAGATGGTCGCCTCGGACGGTGTTCGAGTCAACGCGGTGGCGCCGGGCCCGGTCTGGACGCCCCTGATCCCGGCGACCATGCCAGACACGGTCGAGTTCGGGAAGCAGTCCCCGCTTGGCCGCCCTGCGCAGCCCGCCGAGATGGCTCCCGCGTACGTCTTCCTGGCCACGGATCAGGCGAGTTACATCACTGGCGAGATCGTCAACGCCACCGGTGGAACTCCCCTTCCGTGAGATGAGGCACCGACGCCGGCCGGCCGGCGCCGCATAGTGGGCCGGAGCGCTGACCGCGCGGTCGCCAGCTGGCTGCTGTGACAGGTTGATCAGGGGCGGTCCAGCGCATCTGCTCCACACCTTGAACGCCGACGCCGGACCGATTCGCCGCCAGTCGAGAATGATGTTCGGAGCCGGCTTCACCTGCCTGTGCGCTTCGACCTCCTTGCCGCTCAGGCGCACGATGCGGTCGGCGTCGCGAAGCATGCCAGTGTTCGCCCCAGGCCGCTCGGTAGCGCCACGATGGCGATCGTGCCATCTCGGTGAGCAACGTTTCTGACGCCCGGGGAAGCGTGCTCCCTCCCCACCGGGGCACGGCCATGACGCAGCCGGGGCATGGAGGTGGCCCTCGTGCGCCCCGACCTCGTGGCGGAGATCAGCGCCGACACTGCCGTCGACCGCGGCGGCATCTACCGACACCCTGTGCGGTTCAAACGGCTGCGCCTGGACGTCACGATCGAAGATGTCCCCCAGTTCGCACAGGGCCCGGGGGCGGCCGACTGAGTACCGCAGTCTCCATGCCTCCGGTCTGACTCGCGCGGGCCCCGGCTCGTGCCCGCCTCCCTTTCCCCGCCACCCGGCCGCCCCGGTCGACTGCGGTCAGACTGCCGCGGCGAGGCAGCGATGAGTGATAGCCGCCGTGTTCCACGAGCCGCACACGTCGGACTGCCAGGCCGTCCAGAGCCGGTGGCAGTCCGCAGGTTTGGAAGCTCTCGAAAAGCGCAGACGCTCTGTTGACGCAAACCTTATATCTGCAGGTAGGAGGAACATCGTGGGCATCATCGCGTGGATTCTCATCGGTCTGATCGCCGGATTCATCGCCAAGGCACTCATGCCGGGCAAGGACCCGGGCGGCATCATCATCACGACCCTGATCGGCATCGCGGGCGGCCTCCTGGGCGGATGGCTCGGCAAGGTCATATTCGGCGTCGACTCCATCGACGGCTTCTTCGAGCTCTCCACCTGGATCGCGGCCATCATCGGCTCCGTGATCCTCTTGGTCCTCTACCGCCTTGTCGCCGGCAACCGACGACACTCCTGATCAGGCCTTCCAGCCAGCATCACGGAAGGGTCAAGGTGGCCGGCGCGACCCGTCGTGCGTACGGCGGCGACCGCCGGCAACCCGAGCAGTGGGCGCGGCGCGCAGGGCGGACGCACATCATCGCGCGCTGGCCACTCTCTGAACCGAAAGCGCCATCACCGGCGGCTGGCACACAGATGTGTGGAGGTGCGTGCTGGGGCAAGACTGGAGCAATGACGACGTTTCTCGGTGCCTTTGTCCTCGGCACGCCCGACCCTCCCGCGCTAGCCGACTTCTATCGAGCCCTGCTGGGGTGGCAGGAAGTCGACCGAAAGCCGGAGTGGGTCCGCCTGCAGGATCCAGAACGGGAACGCCCCAGCCTCAGCTTCCAGCTGGAAACCGATCACATTCCCCCCACCTGGCCGCAGCGCCCGGGCTCTCAGCAGATGCAAGCGCACCTGGACCTCCAGGTCGACGATCTGGAGGCGGAGACCGAACGGGCTTGCGCCCTGGGCGCGACGCTCGAGGAATACCAGCCCCAGAAGGACGTGAGGGTTCTACGTGACCCGCACGGCCATCCGTTCTGCCTCTTCCTTCCGGGCGCCTGAACGTCCCTGGCTCGGAGCCCAAACGGCGGCGAACCGGCTGACCGAGGCCCTGGGCTCGCCGCGGTGCAGGCCGCGGGTGACGGCATCCGCGGTCGGCCACGCCGTCCGGGCCGGTCTGCTGGCCTACCTGGGGGCGACGTCGATTTCCCTGACGTCCACCCCGACCAGGTCGCCGCGCTCGCCCGGCGCCGGGATCTGCCCGCCCTGCTCGACCGGCACGTCCCCTAGGCCCCGACCGGCCGCGAACCCCTCGGCGTGCGCCGGGACCGACTTCGACCAGGCCATAAGGGTCGGGTGGATCTAGCCCAGCCCCGGTCGGACCTGTTGGAACAACAGGTCCGACCGGGGCTGACGTGTAACTACCGTGCTTTGCTCAAGGAGCACTCAGCCGAGCAGAGAGCCGGGTCGGCAGCCCCTGCCGGGTCCAGGACCGCCCCGCCGTCCTTCGGCAGTCCCGTCCGGCGGGCCAGACGTGGCAGACGATCGGGTGGCGCGGAGTCGTCGTCGCCGGGTGGACGGAGCTGGACTCGCGCGGGGCGAACGGCGCCGCGACGACGCCCGTGCCCCGGTAGAGGAATGAGCCGCTCTTGCCGTAGGCGAACAGGCCGTTGCGTCCGTCACGGTCCACGTCTCCCATGCCGACGCCCCCCGGCCCCCGGTCACCCCCGCGCACCTGCTGACCGCAGTCGCCCGTGCGCGTATGCGGATCGCTGGGACCAACGCTGCCGCCGCTAGCGCCGTCATCGCCCTGAGTGGGACGCTCCAGGCCGGTCTTGCCACGCGCGTCGCCGGACCGGTCACCCTCGGCATGACGCTGATCGCCCTCTTCGTCCTCACGCTGCTGATCAGCGCCCTGTGGTACGACCGCGCATGCGCCACTTACCTCGACCCTCACATCTCGCCTCCGCCGTGAAGCTCGCCCGTCACGACTGAGGGGCCGCCGCTTCGCCTTGAGTGCGGCGAAGCACTGCGTTTCAAAGGAGATCGACGCGGCCGTAGCGGGCGATGGTCTCGTTCAGCTGTCTCTCGTCCGCGGCCTCGACCAGCTCGTTCACCACTCTGTCGCGAGGGCGCGGCGGACGCGGTAGCCCTTCACCGCGGCCTCGTCGCCCGGCGCGATGAGCATGTGGGACTTGCTGGTGCCGGAGTCGTCGATGAGGCAGAGAGGCTGGCTCTTCTTGATCCTCTCGCAGCTGGCGAGGGTGTGGGGCGTGGTGCCGGGCACAGGCCGGTCAGCCAAAGGCCTTGACCGCCTGGTAGTAGGTCCACGCCGTGCTGTTGCACGTTGTCTTCGTGGCACCGCTGTAGTTGAGGCACACGCGCTTGAGGTCCTCGTACAGGGCGCTGTCCAGGCGAGACTTGTTGGCGCTGAAGGTGCCGGCGGCCTTGTAGTTGCGGTAGCCGAAGTCGTGTCGGGCGCACGACATCGAGAAGGGGAAGCCGAGGGGGTTGTCCGGCGAGGTGGAGCAGTAGTCGGTCGACCAGTCGAAGGCGTAGGCGGACCAGGCGCCCTGATTGGCTCGGGCGGCGGCCCACAGGTTGTAGCTCGACGCGCTGGTCTGCGTCCAGCTGGAGAGCACCTGGGGTTTGTCGGCAGGGGCGGCCGTGGCGACAGTGGCGGTGGCGACGGTGGTGAGCAGGGCAAGGGCCGAGGCGGACAGGCCGACGGAAAGTCTTTGGTGCATCCCACACCTCCATGAGACTGCGGCCCGCCTTATGGGGCCGCAGGTGCATGACAAGATGATTGACGGGGCAACAGCGTTTGTATAGACCTTGGCGTGTTGGCCTTCGCGCGGAGTTATCAGCGGGACCGACCCGCGGGGCGGACGGATCGGGCGGAGCGGACAGGGCTAGGCCGTGTGTCGAAAGTCGATCTTGGACTGTGAATGATCACGGTCCATGGGACGGGGAGATCTCACGGATGAGCAGTGGGCGGTGCTGGAGCCGTTGTTGCCGAAGGGCACGAAGGCGGGCCGGCCGCCTGTCTGGCCTCGGCGGCGGTTGATCGACGGCATACGGTTTCGGGTCCGGACCGGTGTTCCGTGGCGGGATGTGCCCGTCGAGTACGGGCCGTGGGGTCGGGTCTACGACTTGTTCCGTCGGTGGCAGCGGACCGGAACTTGGCACCGGATCCTGACCCGGCTGCAGTCCTTGGCCGACGCGAAGGGTGCGATCACGTGGGACCTGAGCGTCGACTCCTCGGTCTGTCGTGCTCATCAGCACGCGGCTGGGGCCCGCAAGCAGGGGGCCTGCAGAAAGCCTCGCCGGGCGGGGTGTTCACCGAGCCCGATGATCACGGACTGGGCCGCTCACGCGGCGGGTTCACCACCAAGTTGCACCTGGCCGTCGAGCAGGGCCAAAAGCCCATGACGATCGTGATCACGGCCGGGCAGCGCGGGGACTCGCCGCAGTTCGAACCCGTGCTCAACAAGGTCCGAGTGCCCCGCATCGGGCCGGGCCGGCCACGCGTCCGGCCCGATCGCGTGAGGGCTGACAAGGCGTACGCCTCCCGCAAGAACCGTGCCTACCTGCGCCGCCGCGGGATCCGCTGCACCATCCCGGACAAGGCTGACCAGGCCTACAACCGCCAGAAGCTCGGCTCCCGCGGCGGCCGCCGCCGCGCTTCGACCCGGTCGACTACCGCGAACGTCACGCGGTCGAGTGCGGGATCAACCGCCTCAAGAGGACCGCGCCGTCGCCACGCGATACGACAAACTCGCAGTCCGCTACGAGGCGACCGTCCTCGTCGCGGCCATCCACGAGTGGCTGTGACCCTTGGCCATCACACGGCGGGATCCACGTTCCACGTCTCCGGCAGATCGCTGCCGCAGAAGACGCAGACGAAGTCGTCCTCGCGCACGATGTTGTGCTCCTGGCAGTTGAGGCACCGCCGGAACACCACCTCGTGGGTGAAGCCGGAGGGTCGCCCAAGTTCTATATCGTCCAGAGCATGAGCGACTGCCGGCCAGGAGGCCACGTCCGGGCAGTATCCGGTGGACTGGTTGCTGACCTCGCCCACCGCCCACCGGTCTGCCTCACGCATGAAGCTGATCTCGCCGGCACTCAGAACCATGTCCCCACCAGCGCAGGCCACGTGCTCGCTTCGCCGCGGCGCCAGCCGAAGCACACCATCCGTGCCAACCACGAAGGTGAACGGTTCCGTCAGCTCCGCTGCCGATCGCTCAGCGATCCAACCGTCGAAGTCAGCCGCCGAGCTTATCGGGCACCCGCCGCTGCCAGGCCGGACCGCAGCCTTCAGCTCAACCGGTCCGACGTATCGGTAACTCCGCCCCCGCGTACTCACATCAGCCAACCTAAAGCACTTCCGGCACACGCCCTAGAAGCGTCAAGGGCACACTTCCCGTCGCGGCCTGCCGACGCCGACAGACCACACGGCCTTCCACTCCGCTCCCGGCAACGCCTCAAGGAGTTCTCGTTGGCAGAGGCATCTGGCCTCCCGACCAGCCGACCCGTTCGCCCCGGAGCAACCAGGGAGCCGGGGCAGGAGCACAGTTGCAGGAGTGCCCTCAGGAACAGCCGCGAGGATGGCGTGCGGGTACGGCCAGAGGGCCCTGCCGGGTCAGGTTCCGGGGCGGGCCGGCTTCTGCTGGGACTCCACAAGCCGCGTACGGTCCTCCTGGCAGAGCGGATTCCCACCGACTCCATATCGGTCGACTTGGATATTGCGTACGGGACGAGTGCCAGGCTCGGCGGCTCGGGTGCGTGCGGCTGCGGGCTGAATCGTGAGCCAGCTCAGGCCCTTGCTCGCGCTGCGGCCGCGGAGCCGCTTCCGCAGAGACACGGTGCTGATCGTGGACGGCACCCTGGTGCCGACACGGGACCACAGTGTGGCGGAGCAGTCCAAGAACTACCGCTACTCGACCAACCACCAGGTCGTCATCGATGCCGACTCACGCCTTGTCGTCTCCGTCGGCCGGCCTCTGCCCGGCAACCGCAACGACTGCGAGGCGTGGGAACTGTCCGGAGCCAAGAGCTCGGTCGGCACACCACCGTGATCGCCGAAGGCGGCTACCGCGGCACCGGTCTGATCATCCCGCACCGCCGAGAATCCGGCCGGAACCGAGCTACCGGCCCGGAAGGAAGCCCACTACACGTCCCACCGCGAAGTCCGCGCCCGAGTCGAGCACCCCTTCGCCCGCATGAAGACCTGGAAGATCCTCCGCGACTGCCGCCTGAAAGGTGACCGCGTCCGCCACGCCATGTTGGGCCTTGCCCCGATGCCCAATCTTGCGCTGACCCGATGAGCGAGGGGTTCAGCCCGGCTCAGCCGCGCCGGAGCGCGCCGACTTCGGGGGCCTCTGGTGCCCGCACTCCAGCCGTTTGCCGTCCGCGTCAGTCACTGTGTACTCCAGGACGACCTTGGCCGGGTCACCGTCCTCGTAGAGCCACACGGTGATGCCCTCCTGGCAGACAGCGGTAGAGAACCAGATACCGGACCCCTCACCTCCGGAGCGACCGTGAAGACCTCCCCGGGTTTCAGCCAGAATTCCTCACCGTACGGCTCGACGAGGAGCCAGAGGTCGCCGTCGCCCACATTCTCCACAGGCAACCTGCTGCGTCCCACTCGTCCCCCAAGACCGCTGCCTCCATGAACGTCTACACGCTAATTCGCCCAGCCCGCATCGGCGCCCCTCAGGTGGCCCTCGTCCCACCGGCCCTGTGCGGGACAGCCCTTACTGCCGACGAATCTCTGACTCAGATCACCAGGCTGGCTCGGCGAGGGGATGCCTTCACGTCTCGGCGCGGCGGAACTTACGGTTTGTGTGTTACCCAGAGCAGTTCCGCCGGCCAGCGGTGTGCCCAGTCGGGTGGGTCGGTTTCGTTGTAGCCGTTGGGTGTTCCGAGTTCGGGCCGCGGCTCGATGAGGTCGTCGATGATGAGACCCGCGCCGCGCAGGACCTTGACCCAGTCGCCGTAGGTGAGCTGATAGCTGGTCGCGCCGTCGCCTTCGGCGATGGTGTTCAGCCCGAAGTAGTCCTTCTGCAGCGTCGTGGTCACGCGGCTGGCGGCTTCGTCGTAGCAAGCTTCGAACCATGGACTGGCGACGTTGAACACCAGGCGCCCGCCTCGGCCCAAGACGCGTGCGGCCTGCGGGACGGCCAGGTGCGGGGGCGCCCAGCTGAGCCCACCGAAGTCGCAGAACACCAGGTCGAAGCTGTCGGCGGCGAAGGGAAGTTGTTCGGCGGCGCCTTGCACCAGCGGGTAGTGGGCCGCTCCCATCGCGCGGGCCGCTGCGTCGAGTTGGGCTTCGGAGAGGTCAAGCCCGACCACGGTGGCGCCCTCGGCGGCGAGCGCCCTGGACCACTGGCCGGCGCCGCAGCCAAGTTCGAGGACGCGCTTTCCGGTGACGTCGCCCAGGGCGTGCAGCTGCGCGTCGGGGATGGAGTACATGCCCCACAGCCGGGGTGCAGCGCCGATTTGCGGGTCGTGCTCGTGCTGGTAGGCGCCGCTGATCTGGTTCCAGAGCCGCCGGTTGGCGGGGATGCTGTCCACATTCCGACTCCAGCACTGCCTGACGGG
Organism: Streptomyces sp. NPDC012508; assembly: GCF_042902595.1. Taxonomy (NCBI): domain Bacteria; kingdom Bacillati; phylum Actinomycetota; class Actinomycetes; order Kitasatosporales; family Streptomycetaceae; genus Streptomyces; species Streptomyces sp. NPDC012508. Next base: position 53,605 of record NZ_JBIBEO010000002.1, on the reverse strand, counting down.
GGTGGTCAACACGATTAGGGCACTGGCCGGCCCTTGCCTCAGTCCGGCCCTGGCTCGGCCCATGATCCGCCGGACGAGACCTAGGCCCCGGTCTGCCTCTGCAGCGGACATGCACTGGCTCTCACGGAGACATGCGAGTCGGGAAGTTCACCGCAGGAGCGATGCGCTGCTGCTTGAGTGTGTCGGTGGGGGAGTGGTGCGTACATAGATGCCGGCCTGGACGCCCGCCATACCGGGGGTGGCCCACACCTATTCCAGCACAGTCATGACAGTTCGGGCGGCCTGCTGCGCTTCGTGGGGCTGTGACGTCCATGACCGCCAGGCCTGGCTCGCAGACGTGCACCTCGTGGATATGGACCATGCCCTGCGAAACCCAGCCAGCCGCGCGCCGGTTCGCTGACGCTAGGCATGTCACCAGGTCGAGTGAGCGAGCGGCGATGGACTTGTATGTGGTCCTGCTGCCGTGCCGGATGGTGGGCCGGGCTCCTGCCTGTGTCGTTGGGAGGTACCCGCCGGAGCGCTACCGGACTGCTCGGGGGCCGTGCGGCAGGCCCGGCGATGTGGCCGGTGCGATGATTGAGAGCGATGAGAGCAGGCTGATCAAAGGGGTTGCTGTGGCGGCTTACGAACTGGCGAACCGGCTTGTCATCGGGATCGCTTCCAGCGCGCTGTTCGACCTCGCAGAGTCGGACGCCGTCTTCCGGGAGCAGGGCGAAGAGAGCTACCGCGCCTACCAGGCAGAGCACCTCGACCACACACTCCGCCCCGGGGTCGCGTTCCCATTCATCCGCCGACTGCTGTCACTGAACGACCTGAGCGAGGACGGCGACCCCCTGGTCGAGGTCATCGTCCTGTCCCGGAACGACCCGGACACCGGGCTTCGTGTCATGCGGTCGATAGAGGCCCACGAGCTGTCGATAAGCCGGGCCATCTTCATGCAAGGCCGCTCGCCCTACCAGTTCATGCCGGCCCTCAATATGTCGCTGTTCCTGTCAGCGAACGACAGCGACGTCCGCGAGGCCGTCTCACAGGGCCTGCCGGCAGGACACGTCCTGGGAGAGCCGTACGAGGACGACACCAACGATCACGACCTGCGCATCTCCTTCGACTTCGATGGCGTGCTGGCCACCGACGCATCGGAGCAGGTCTACCAGACGGGAGGCCTCGAAGGGTTTCGCGCCCACGAGGTGCTGAACGCCGCGGTTCCGCACGATGCTGGACCGCTGAAAGACTTCCTTGCCAGCATCAACCGCATCCAGCAACGAGAGGAAGAGGAACGTCGGAGGGACGCCGAATACCGGATCCGTCTTCACGTGTCTCTCGTCACCGCACGCAACGCCCCCGCGCACGAGCGGGCAGTGATGAGCCTGAAGCAATGGGGAGTGACGGTCAACGACGCCTTCTTCCTCGGAGGCATCGACAAGGGTGAGATCATGAAAGTTCTCAAGCCGCACATTTTCTTCGACGACCAGGCAAGTCACCTGGCCAGCACGTCGCGGACCACCCCCAGCGTCCACGTGCCTTTCGGGAAGATCAACGAGCCGGTCCTCCTCGGCGACTCGCGGAACGCCTGACACCGGCCACAGCACCAGCACGCGGGCTGTCCCCGGGTGAACGGTGCCTGGATGAGGCTAGGGCGCCCGCAAGGCGGCGATCCGTCGCGCCGGCCTACCGTGCGCCGGTGAGCCTCGCCTCCGCGCCGTCCAGGAGTGTGTCCAGCACGTCGGGATAGGCGCTGAGATTCATCCGTTCTGCCAGCAGGTGCGCGGTGGCGGCGATGTGCGGATGGGTCTCGCGGGGCAACCGGGCATAGGTCGAGGCCCACATGCCCTCGTCCGCCTCTCGGGCCTCGTCCTTGACGGCCAGCGCGCCCGCGTCGAGGGCGGCGAAGGCCAGAGCCAGGTCGATGAAGGCGTGATACACGCCGACGGCGTCCGCTTCGCCGAAGCCCGCGCCGCGCAGGATGCCCAGGATCGTCTCGTCCACCTCGATCTCCCGGGGGCGGCCGGTGACACGGCTAGCGGTCAGCAGCGCGGCCTGGGGGTGGGCGAGATAGGAGGCGTGGATCGCCAGCCCCAGGGAACGCAGGTCGGCGCGCCAGCTCCCGGTGGCTGTCCAGCTGTCCAGGGCGCGCCCCATCAGCTCCTCGCCGATGGCCCGGGTGAGGCCGTCCAGGCCGGCGAAGTACCGGTACAGGGTGCTCGGGTCGGCGCCGAGAGCGGCACCGAGTCGACGTGCGGTCAGTCCGGCACTGCCGTGCTCGCGCAGCATCCGCAGCGCCGTCTGCACGATCAGCTTCTCCGACAGCACGGAGCCTTGCCGGGTCGGCCGCCGTCTGCGCCGCTCCGCCTCCGCAACCACCTTCTTCGGCATCGCTCCGCCGCCCCGCCCTCGCTCCTTATGCCAACGCTGTAGACCTTAACCGCCGGGACGGTATTGCATCAAGGCGTGCCCGGTGCTCGCCGGGGCCGTCCAGCGAAAGTGGTGTGTGAGATGCGAGTACTTCTTGTGGGTGCGGGCGGCGTCGGAACCGCGGTCACCCGTATCGCGGCCCGCCGTGACTTCCTGACCCACATGGTTGTGGCCGACCACGACCCGGTCCGCGCGCAGGCCGCAGTGGCCGCGCTCGGCGACCAGAGCCGGTTCAGCGCGCATCGTCTGGACGCCTCCGACGAGGCGGCGGTCCGCCGCCTCCTCACCGAGGAAAACTGCGACGTTCTGCTGAACGCCACCGACCCCAGATTCGTCATGCCCCTGTTCAACGCGGCGCTCGCCGCCGGCACGCACTACCTCGACATGGCGATGTCGCTGTCCGTGCCGCACCCGACCACCCCCTACGAACAGTGCGGTGTCAAACTCGGCGACGAGCAGTTCGCCCTCGCCGAAGCCTGGAAGAACGCCGACCGCCTAGCCCTGGTCGGCATGGGTGTGGAGCCCGGCCTGTCAGACGTGTTCGCCCGCTACGCGGCCGATGAACTCTTCGACGAGATCGAGGAGATCGGCGTCCGCGACGGCTCCAACCTCACCGTCGAGGGCTACGACTTCGCACCGTCCTTCAACATCTGGACCACCATCGAGGAATGCCTCAACCCGCCCGTCATCTACGAGAGAGGCCGCGGCTGGTTCACCACAGCGCCCTTCAGCGAGCCGGAGGTCTTTGACTTCCCCGAGGGCATCGGCCCGGTGGAGTGCGTCAACGTCGAACACGAGGAGGTTCTCCTCATGCCCCGCTGGCTGGACGCACGCCGGGTCACCTTCAAATACGGCCTCGGCGACGACTTCATCGCCAAGCTGAAGACCCTCCGCGACCTAGGCCTCGACTCCACGGCCAAGGTCACCCTCCCCGGCCCCGACGGGCCCCTCCAGATCTCCCCCCGCGACGTGGTCGCCGCCTGCCTGCCCGACCCGGCCACCCTGGGCGACCGGATGAAGGGCAAGACCTGCGCAGGCACCTGGATCAAGGGAACCAAGGACGGCACGCCCCGGGAGGTGTACCTCTACCACGTGGTCGACAACGAGTGGACGATGCGGGAGTACGGCTCCCAGGCCGTGGTCTGGCAGACCGCCCTCAACCCGGTGATCGCCCTGGAACTGATCGCCGACGGCACGTGGAAGGCAAGCGGCGTCCTCGGCCCCGAAGCGCTGCCGCCCCGCCCGTTCCTCGACCTGCTCGGCGCCTACGGAGCCCCATGGGGGCTGCGCACGCAGCGCTGACTCGCCGTCCCGCAGCGAAACGCAGCGACTCTCTTCCCTCACCCCCACACCAGGACTCCCGGCGAGCCCACCGTGGCCGCCGGGAGCCCTGGAAGCCGATCCCCGCTGGACCGGCGCAGGAGCCATCCCCGCCAGGAGGAACTCGGTGTGGCTCGGGAGCGCGACCACGTCGGAACCGGTGGACGCTCTCTCGCCCCTAAAGGGCCTGCACCGTTGAACATGCCGACCAGACAGCGAACAGTTCACTGAGCCCCCTGACCCCGCCGACGCCGTACCCCTGCCGTACAGCGCCGCATCGCAGCGACACCATGGACACACGCCCCAGCTGGGCCTCCGGCGACCCTGAGCAGCGGCGGTGCACTGACGCACGTTGCGGGGGCTGCCGGACCAGAGCTCCCTGCACGGCCTTGCCAGTTCCTCCACCCGCACCCGTACGGGACCGGCACCAGGGTTCACCACGACACCGGAATCGTCCGAGGCGCCAGCACCCCACGCCTTCTCAGGACAGATCCCGTCGTCCGTCTCGTGCGTCGATGTCGTCCTCTGCACGCTTGGACGGCTGGCTGTTGGCCTGGTGCCACGCGGTGTACAGAATGAGCGAAGTGCACGACAGGCTCCGCGCAGTCACCCATGGCATCTCCTTGGACTCCCGCTCCGCCGCCCCGGCGTAGCCCTCGAGGTCACGCTCGGCAGGCGGCCGGAGATGGCCCTGCACGCAGCCCCCAGGGCAACGGTCGCCCGGCTCCTGCAGGAACCGCCGGCGCCATCGCCGCAGCGTGTCCGGGTCCCATGGTGATCGCAGGCACGCAACCTTGCGGGCGTAGGAAGCCGTTGTCATACCGATCATGGAGTTGTCGATCGAACGGGAGTATCGAGCGGGTGATCGCGGGTGCTGCCCTGTATGAGAGCCGGTCCTGGCGGTATGCGGGCAATATCCAAAGGAACGGAGGCCCGCGCGCTGCTACGGTCGGGCGCTATGAGCTGGCTCCCCGATAGTTTCGTCCATCCCGTCCTGGTACCGCTGCCGGGCAGTGGTCATCACCTGCGGCCGATCCGGGAGGCGGACACCCCGCTCGACTATCCGGCTGTGATGGGTTCGCGCGAGCGGCTGTGGACCATCTTCGGCCCAGCCTGGGGCTGGCCTGCGGCCACCATGACCTACGAGGCCGACCAGGCCGACCTGTTGCGGCACGAGAAGGAGATCGCGGCACACCAGTCTTTCAACTACGCGCTGTTCGACGCGGCGGAGACAGCTCTGCTCGGCTGCGTCTACATCGACCCACCGGAGAGGGCCGGCGCGGACGGCGAGATCTCCTGGTGGGTGGTGGACGAGCTGGTGGACAGCAAGGTCGAGCAGGCCCTCGATGAGCTGGTGCCACAGTGGATCGCCGCCGACTGGCCGTTCGAGCAGCCGCGCTTCCTCGGCCGAGAGATCTCCTGGTCGGACTGGCTCGCCCTGCCGGAGCATCCCGACGCGTAAGTAGCTTTTGTCGTACAGAGCGGGTCGGTTGCGGGTCGAACTTGGGTGCTCGGTTTCGCCCTGGTCAGTCGGAATGTCGACAGGTGTGTCTCCCGCGTGGACGGCAGTACCGACTCGGGCACTGCCCTGGAGTTGTGGGACTGCAACGGCCAGTCATGCCAGAAGTGGAAGGCTGCCTGAACATTGTCCGCTTACGGGCCGCGCGGATAGGCACGGTTGGGACCCCGGTAGCAGTACGGGCGCAGGTCCCGGGGATCACGGAGCATCTTGATCCGGTTGACGTGCCCTTCGATGACACCGAGGTGCCAGGGCAGGGTGATGCCATCGATCTCAATGTCACGGTCCCGATCCGGTCAGACGCCGGATGTCTTGTACACGCGGTGAAGGGCGTGCGACGGTACGCGCGGTCTAGTCCAAGTCGATTGGCTGGGGGTTCCGTTGAATCGTTCTGTCCAAAGCTGGGCATGGAGAAGTGCGGTCACTGCTGCGGCACTTGTGGTGGCAGCCGGCGTGCAGTCACCAGCGCACGCGAGCGTGGCACAGGGAAGCGTGTACGGCTCAGGGACAGTGACGGATGACTGGGGAGACGAGGGCCCACTCTCCACCACCAAGAACAGACACAACAGCGTGGTCGGGCTGTGGCAGGGAGTCCTGATCGCTGACGGATACCTGCCTCAGTCCGGCCTCGACTGCGACTTCGGCCCGAACACCAGAGCCGCAACGATCGAGTGGCAGAGCGATCGCGGACTCAAAGCGGACGGAGAGGTCGGGCCGCAGACCTTCGGTAGAGCCGACAACAATCTCTTCTGGAACGGCTCCGAGATCCGCTACAACGGCACCAACAGCGATCTCGGCAGCATGTACAGGAACAGCGCGGGCCGGTGGTACGTCGCCGGCAGCAGCAGCATCGCCTACCTCTCCTACTCCGACGACAGCCTCTGCGGATGACCGGGAACTGAGGCAGCCGCAGGACAGGCTGAAGGCTCAGTGAAGTGTGTCCGGCATGTCTGCTCCGATGTGGTCACGTCGCCCGGGTCCGGTCCGGGCGACGCGGCCACGGGGCGGCTGTCGCTGTGGCCCGGTCCTCCACCGGGAGGGGCGTGCTCGCCTGCTGAATCCTGGCGGTGGCACCGACGCCCGCGTTGGCTGCCAAGCTGCCGCTCTGGCGCCGGACGGCCATGATGAAGCGCGCTGGCTGGCGAGGAACATCGAGGCCGAATGTTCCCTCGTAGATCACGTACGCGAGGATATCGGCGCCGTTCCGGTGGCGGCCCGCTGCGATGGCGCTTGTCAGCCCGCGCTGCGGCGTTCGGCGCCGCCCTCGCCTGAGGCCCGCATCCGCCGGGGATGCGGGCCTCGTGGGACAGGCGGGCCTGGTCAGGGGCGGTCTGGGCTATGCCCGGTCTGCGCCGGTGAACCGTCCGGTCGTCCGACCGCGTGGATCCGAGAGGTGCCGGTCCGGTCCGGGTGGGCCGTTCACGACTGCACCACCCTGATGGCGTCGCAACCGAAGAAGCGGAAGGTCCGGCCGGTGGCTCCGTCGGTGAACGATCCCTTCGCACAGGCCTCGGTGTCCGGCCGCTGGAGACCGGAGGTCGCCGAGGCGAAGTGGAGCATCATGTCGAGGTCACCGTCCCTGACCCGTTCGACCGGGGTCGTGGTGCGTTCGACCACGTTCTCGATGTGGCCCCGGTTGTGGGCTTCCGTGCTGCCGCCCGTGCCGCCGTAGACGGCGGTGCGGGGGCCGAAGCGAACCGTCAGGGGTTGGATGGTGGTGGCGTTGAAGTCCAGTGGGAGCGCGTATTCGCCGGCCCTGGTGGTCAGGACGCCGACGGGGACGGTGTCGGCGGGGATGTTGACGGAGTTCGGGTTGGCCCCCGGCTTGATGTTGATGGCGACCGGCACGACGCAGTCGAGGGTGAACTCGGCCGGCCGGTGGTTGTTCGCTTCGACGGGGTCGGTGTCGTCCGGTCGAGCCGGTGTGATGGAAGCGGTGAAACGGTAGGTGTGGAATCCGGGCTGTGAGCAGCCGATGGTGAAGACGCTGTCGAAGGACTGCGGCGTCCCGGTCGCGAGTGCGGAGATGGTCCGCGTCGACGAGGAGGGCACGACCGTGGCGCCCGGGTCGGCCGTGGCGGCGGTGGCCAGTACGGCGTCCATCGGGCTGGACGGCCCATTGTTCGCCACGGTGCCGTGCAGCGTGACGTCGAGGGTCTGCCCGATGATCACCTGCGTGGGCGGTGTGGTGGGGGCGAAGGACGTGACGGCGAGGTCGGCGATGGCGACCACCCTGGTGTCGGTGGCGGCGGTGTCGTTGTCCGCCACCGGGTCGGGGCCCATGAGGTTGTCCACCACCGCCCGGTTGGTGAGGGTGACCGGGCCGCCGGCGTTGTACACGAGATCCGCCGGCACATGGGCGGTGATCGTGACGGTGCGGGAGGCTCCGGGCAGGAGGTCGCCGACGCCGCAGGTCACCGTCGCACCGGACGTGTGGCATGCCGCGTCGTCGCTGACGTAGGCGACCTGCGACGGCAGGGTGTCGACCAGGGTCACCGCGGCGGCCGGCCTGACGCCGTGATTGGTGACGACGGCGGTGTAGACGATGTCCCTGCCGGCCGCGACGGGGTCGGGGGTGTCGGTGACGGTGATGCCGACGTCGGTGGTGTTCGCCTCCTCGTGCATGGCGAGGAGTTCGCTGTAGGTGGGGACGTCTGCGCTCTCCCGGTTGATTGCGGCGTCCGCGGACTCACCGAACTGACGGAACGGCAATGAGACGGAGGTCCAGTCGTCAGAGCCCCCCATCGTCTCGTTGGTGGAGCTGTTGGTGCACTCGCTGGGACCGCGCAGGCCGGCGTCGTTGATGTTCGTGGGGAGCACCGGGCCGGTCCTGTCGCCGTCACCGTCCCAGTCCGGGCTGATGTCGAGGTTGTTCGGGACCTTCATGCCCTTGCGGTTGGTGAATTGGAACCGGTTCACGGAGTCGGTCGCGTCGAGGATGGTCGGTTCGGTGAGGGCGTCTTCCCGGAGCTCGGGCAGCGGGGCGTGTCCGCGCTCGCCGTCGGTGGTCCTGGGCGGCGAGTAGTCGAGGATGGCGCCGCCGCCGACGCGGGGGATGCCGAGCTGATGGTCGTAGTTCAGGACGCTCACGTAGTTCGGCTTGCAGTTGGGTTGTTCCTCGTGCCCGCCGTGACGCAGGTTCAGGTTGTGCCCGAGCTCATGCATGATCGTGCCGGCTTCGGGGCTGAAGACGGCGAAGTCGTTGCCCCCGAGCTCGCCCTGGCCACCGACCTGATCCGGGCATGTGGCCACACCAGGCAGCTCGAGGAGCTGCCCGTAGTGGAAGACCTTGCGCCGGTTCCCGTCGAACTGAGAGGCCTTGGTGGCGTAGAAGGCAGCGTCGAGGCCGCACGCACCGCGAGCGAGGATGTCCCCGCCATCACCGAGGTCGTCGCCGACGAGGCAGTCGGTGTCGTCCTCGTCGGTGATGCCGTCGCCGTCGTTGTCCATGTTGTCCGTGCAGTTGGTCGGCTGCGGGTTCTCGACGCTCGCGTCGAGGTAGTCGACCGGCACGCGGGGAGGAGGCCCCTGCCTGACGCACGTGGGATCGTTGCCGTCCTTCAGCCCGTCCCCACCGTTGTCGATCCCGTCGGAGCAGGTGCCGACGGGCCCGCCCTCACGGCCCATCGGGTCGACCAGGTCGCCGGTGTCGACATGGAGATTGATGCCTGGTACGCCGTCGGGGTTCGGGGGTGCGTCCACACCGACACCGCCGTTGTCGGCCCGCCTGCTCGACGCGGTTGAGCCTGCATCGGGCGGCGCCGCGGCGTACGCCTTCTTCATCGCCTGGATACCCGCGCGGGTGGGCTCGCGCCCCGCCTGCCAGTCCAGCTCGACGAAGACGTCCTTGTGGTCGGCTTTGGCTCCCATCGCCGGCAGGTCCACATCGATGTCGCCGTCGCCGTCTGCGTTGTACCCGTTGCGCTCCCAGCCGTCGAGCAGTCCGTCGCCGTCCGCATCACCTCTCGTCGAGGTCGTGCTGACATCGAAGCAGACCTGGACGGAGGGTCCGTCGTCCTCGCTCCCCTCGTCGCCGTCGCCCGACGAACAGGACTGCGGCCAGTTCACGTTGTCGGTCTTGTCAGCACCGGTGTCGCGCCACTTGCCGTCGGCGTAGGAGACGGTGAAGTCGAGGTTGTTGTCGTCGTCGTGCGGGCTGGCGTCGCCCAGGTCGTCGCCCGAGGTGCTGTCGTAGTCCCAGATCTGGATCCCGACGGGAACATCCTCGAGGGTGTCGGGCAGCTCCGTGGAGATGACCCAGTCCGGGTCGACTCCGGAGACGTTGTCGACCCGGGGCGTGCGGTACTCGACCCCGTTGATGAACACCTTCGCGTAGAAGTCGGGGTGGCCCTCCAACGCGGCTTCGAGCCCCTCGGACGAACACGGATCGACGCACCCGATGTGGGTGATGGTGACGGAGAACGGTCGGGTGCCTGCGGCCTGGGCTTGAGCCGGCAGAAATACCGGCAGAAGAGCCAGTCCCGCCATGGCGGCGACGGCGCGCAGCCGCTTCCCGGTTTGTCTCATAGAAGTCCCTCTCTTCGCGGGGGCGCTGGGCCCCGGGAACGCAAAGACAGCGATCCGCCGCACGGGAACGAGACCGGCACGCCGACCGCGCGCGACAGTGTGCCGGTCCGTGCTCTGCGAACTCCGAATCGGCGACGGCGAGTCCGCGCGGAGGCGTGAGCTGATCGTTTCTTCAGCAGGTCCGCTCCGCCGGTGGAGTGAAACGGCCTGCGTGGAAACCTCCGCCCGTGCACCGCGGTCGGCAGAGTGATCCAGGCAAGGGGGCGACGACGCCCGCGGAGAACCCGGCCGAGCGAGCCCGTGCTGAACGTTTCACGGGCCCGGCTTCACACCTCGATCGGCGGGCAGAGGCATCACCCCTGGTCGGCCGCGGTCGGATTGCGGGCCAGAGCGGCGGAGCGGTGCTGGGCAAGGCCGCGTCGGCAGCGCGAGGGCGCTGGAACATGGGAGAACGATCATGGGTGACTTCATCGTGAACACGTCCGCCGTCGGGGGCCAGTCGCAGCCCTGCGCCGACGCGCTGAACAGCAACGCCCTGTTCACGGCGCTCTGGGCGGACGACTCGGACGCCGGCATCAAGGGGCAGCGGGTCGACGCCGCAGGAGCGAAGGTAGGTACGGAGTTCCTCGCAAGCGAGGCGACCCCACCCGGCGACAATACGAACCGACAGTGGCCCTTCCTGGACTCCGTCGGCATGAACACCTTCGCGGCGTGGATCGAGCGACCCTTCAACCTGCCCCCGCCGACCCCGGTCGTGGTGCTGCGGCGGTTCTTCGACGGGCAGCCGTCCGGCCCGGCGGTCCAGGTCAGTACCGGCTCCATCGACCCCGACTTTCCGCCCACGGTCACCCGTTTGGTCGATGGTGGCTGCCTGGTCACCTGGACGGGCGCCGGGGAGCAGCAGCGCATCCGCGCGCAGCGATTCACGCCCGAAGGGCAGAAGACGGGCCCCGAGATCGCCGTGAACACCACCGCGGCCTTCCACCGCAACCCGGCCGTGACGCTGCTCAGCAACGGGGACTACGTCGTCGCCTGGACGAACGGCGAGCCGGTGGGCGGCGGCGGGCTCGTCTACCGCGTGTTCGAAATCGACGGCACACCCCGGACCGGCGAAATGCGTCCCAACGTCGGTGGCTTCACGGGGCGGAGCGCGCTGACGGCCCTCGACAACGGGCGCTTCGTCGCCGCACACATCAAGTCGACGGTGCAGAGCGACCTCGGCGTGCTCCAGACCACCGCCGTGGCCAGTGTCATCGACCCGGCGGGAAACGGCAGCGTCCTCCTCAGTGCCTCCGCGGGCTCGCCCAAGCACTTCCACCGGACCTCTCCGGCTCTGACGGCGCTGCCGGGCGGTCGCTTCGTCCTCGCCTGGGTGGAGAAGAGCGCGGACACCTTCCAAACCGTGCCGACCGTGATGGCACAGCTCTGCTCGGACACCGAGCTCGAGATCGGGCCCCGGGTCCAGGCCAGCTCCGGCACCAACGGCAATCGCTTCCACCTGAGCGCCGCGGCCGTGTTCGGCAACGGCAATCCGGGCAGCGTGTTCCTCTCGTGGGCGGACATGGCGGACGGCGGCGACACCACCATCCGCGGCAGCGTCCTCACCGCGGGTTCCGGCGGGCTGTCCTCGTAGAGGGCGATGCACTCACGGCCGGCCGAACACGACTTCGTGACAGCCGGCGTCGGGCTCGGCTCCGGCCGGGTCACCCGGGTGCCCGTGCGCGCCTCCTCGTGGGGTGTCGGGGCGTCCCTGCATGATGCTGAGCGGCCGTCCAGGCGACGAGGGCGGCCGCGCCGGAAAGGACCCCGTCCGAGAGGGAGATTCGTATGCCGAACAATCCGATGGCTGGACCAGTGCCGGACCCGTGGCTGGCGGCGATCAACGTCACGGTGCCGATGTCCGTGGCCAACGACCTGGACAAGATGCACGGTGTGATCAAGGACGTGATGACGCAGCTGGGGTGCCCCACGTGTCACTCGGGGCGGGACCTCCGCATCACCATCGCCCGCGACTTCGTCGTGAATCCGGCGGGCCAGGTCCAGCCGGTCGTCGCCGGTCCGATGGTCGGCTGATCCACGACCGGCCATGACGAGGCTCGGGGTGGGGCTCACGTACGTACCCGGTCTCGACAGGATCCTCGCTGAGGTCGCCGACCTGCTCGATGTCGTCGAGATCGAACCACAGAGCCTGTGGCGCGTACGGAGCGATGGCGGGATCCAGATCGACGAGGACGTGCTGGGGCGACTTTCGGATCTGCCCGGAGCGCGGCTGTTGCACGGGGTCGGCAACCCGGTCGGCGGTTACGGCCTGCCCGACCCGCGGTACACGGAACTCTTCGGCGAGCTTGCAGGAAGACTGCGCGCGCCGTGGGTCAGCGAGCACCTGGCCTTCAACCGGGTGGCCGACCGGACGGGCTCGTTCCACACCGGGTTCATGCTGCCGCCCTGTCAGACGGCGGCGGGCGCCCATGCGGCCGCCCGGTCCGTCCGCTCCATGGCCGATGCGCTTCCGGTGCCCCTCGCCGTGGAGATCGGCGCGAACTACCTCCGGCCGCGGCCAGGCGACCTGTCCGACGGCGCGTTCGTCCGGCGGGTCGCCGAGGAGAGCGGCTGCGGTCTGCTCCTGGACCTGCACAACGTCCTGGCCAACGAACGCAACGGCCGCGGCAGCGTGGACGATCTGCTGGCCGACCTGCCCCTCGACCGGGTGTGGGAGGTGCACCTGGCGGGCGGCTTCGAGTACCGCGGGTACTGGCTGGACGCCCACTCCGGGCTCCCCGAGGACGACCTGCTCGCGCTCGCCGGCCGGGTCCTCCCGCGGCTGCCAGCCCTGCGCGCGGTGCTGTTCGAGGTGACGCCGTCGGCCGTACCGGATCTCGATGCGGGCGCGGTCCGCGAACTGCTCGTGGCGGTGAAGGAGATGTGGCCCCAGCGAGCCGCTCTTCCCCCGCTGTCGCCGCCGCACACGATGGCCGTGCCCCACGCAGCAGGAGAGGAGACGACCGCTCCCTGCGACTGGGAGCTCGCGCTCGGCAGCCTAGTTGTCGGCCGCGATCCCGGAACCTCACCGCTTGCCCGGGAGCTGGCAGCAGACCCGGCGATCGGGTTGCTCCGGGACCTCGTCGCCGAGTTCAGGGGCAGCGCACTCACGGGCACGCTCCGGTACACGATGCGGCTGCTGTTCCTGACGCTGGGCCCGGACGGTGTGGGCGAGCTGCTCGGTGCCTACATGCGTGCCCGCCCGCCGCGCCTCTTCGCCTCCGAGGAGGCCTTCGCGTTCGCGGACCACCTGCTGGAGGCGCGGCCACGCGTACCGTGGCTGACGGACGTCGTCGAGCTCGACCGCGGCCTCCTTCGCGCACGACTGGACGGCTCGCCCTGCACCGTGGGGCTCCGCACCGATCCCACCGCGCTGATGACGGATCTGGGAGCCGGGCGGCTACCGGTGGCGCCGCAGCGCGGCCACTTCCGGGTCCGTCTCGTCGACGACCTCGCACCTGCCTGATGGAGGAGCGGGCGCTGCGAGGGCCTGGAAGGCGCGAACGAGGAGCGCAGGCCGTGGCGTGGTGGCGCATCGCGGCGCGGCTCCACACCGCCTCAGCCTTCAGAGACGCGCGGAGCTTGTCGGCGTCGAGGTAGCCCTCGCCGTCGACCACGACCATCCGCGCGAACGTGCGGGCACCGACTGGCAGCGAGCGGAGGTAGCACTCGGCGCGGTGGTCGTCCAGCGGATGTCGACGGTGCTGATGGACAGCGCCGCGTTGTGCTGGGCGGCGAGCTCGACCAGCTTCTCAGCGAACGGTCGCGCCCTCAACAACGATCCTCATGGGAGCCCTCCACTAGGTCCTTACCCCGTTCTAGGGGTCTCCACGGAGAGTATGCCGTGGCGTCCGCGTCCGCCGGGTCGGCCCACAGCGGGTGCGGCTCCTTCATGTTGCAGCCCCTGGGCGGACGACGATCCGGCCGGCGGCGGTCTCCTGGAGGTCCGCCTCGGTCATCTCGTCCATGAATCGGGTGGACCCGCAGATGGCGACGATGACCGGCACGCCGAGGCCGCGCTTCGCGGAGACAAGCTCACAGTGCCGCCTCCTTGCCGCTCCGGGGGATGAACAGGCCGTTCGTGCGGTGCTCCACGCGGTCTACGTACTCCTCGCGGTCGAAGTCCGCATCAGCGCCCGCGGGTGGTCGGCGTCGACGAGTACGCAACCCGCAATGGCCGCCAGATGTTCGGCCGCGCCGGCTTCGACCTCCTGCGCAAGCGCGTCCTGCTCGCGTGACGAAGCCATGCGGCCTTCCACGGACGAAACGGCTATACCGGCTCCTCAAACAAGTCGATCCCAGCGGGCCTGCGATCAAGAAGCGGTCCGAGACGCTCCTCCATGGCAGCGAACCACCCGTCGATGTCCGTATCGGTGTCGTAAAAGAACCAGGAGTCGAAGCATCCCAAAGCATCCAGGTCCAGTGCTGGCGTGTAGCGGAGTTCGCAGCGAACTTGCACGTAGTGGTCGTACTCACTGTCGTCACTGACGTTGAGCTGCCTCGTGAGGTCCACAGTGAACATCGGTCGCCCGCTGGAAAGGTACGTGCCGTACTGAAAGAGCAAGCCGTCGGAGTCGGCTTGGGGCGCTGTGTGAAATCGCCTCCGCCCGAAACGCGTGAAGGCGAGCCATGCACCCCGAGTCGACCCCTCGGCCGTCGTCGACTGCTCGGCCGCCAGCTCGGCACGCAGACAGTCGAGAGCGTCCTTCGCTTGCGACCTGTTGGGCATGCCGGCTCCCCTCGCTATGTGGATCAGCACCATAACCTGGCGTGGTCGGATCAAATCCAGCCCTGGTTGGCTTCATTCACGGGGGGTTGTGAAGTCAGTTGTTCACGGGTTTGGGAGGCGCCCCGATCCACGGTCGGGTGATGTTCACGAGGTTTGAAGTCACCAGGGTGCTTGCCAGTGCAGCATCGGGATGCTCCTGGTGAAAGGGCCTGGTCATGCCGCGGATGTCGAAGGTCGAGCTGTACGCGGCGATCCGGCGCGACCACCGCGGCGGCATGAAGATCCGGGAGATTGAGCGCAAGTACAACGTGTCGTGGCGGACGGTCCGCAAGGCCGTCGACTCGGTCTGGCCGGAGCCGAGGAAGCGGCTGCGGCCGCGGCCGCTTCCTCGGCTCCGGACAAGCAGGTGATCGATGTGATGCTTCAGGCGGATCTGGACGCGCCGCGCAAGCACGCACACGATCACGCGGATCTTCCACCGCCTGGTCGAGGAGCACGCCGGAGACGTCTCCTACCAAATGGTCCGGCGCTACATCTCCGACCGGAAACCGCAGATCCTCGTCGAGTCGGGGAAGGCCCCGGTCGAAGCGTTCGTGCCGCAGACCCACCAGCCCGGCATGGAGGCCGAGGCGGCTATGGCGGGCCACCGGGTCAAGTACGTGCTGGCCACGAAGCTGGTCAAGGAGCTCGTCGAAGCCGCCGACGAGAAGCAGCTCTCCAAGACGAGCGCCCGCTACGGCCGCGTCGACCTCCTCTGCATCGACGAACTCGGCTACATGGAACTCGACCGCCACGGCGCCGAACTCCTCTTCCAGGACCTGACCGAACGCGAGGAGAAGAACCGCATCGCCCTCGCCTCCAACGAGTCGTTCGGAGGCTGGACCAAGACCTTCACCGACCCCCGCCTCTGCGCGGCCATCGTCGACCGTCTCACTTTCAACGGCACCATCGTCGAGACCGGCACCGACTCCTACCGCCTCGCCGGCACCCGAGCACGCGCCGAGCACGCTGCAGCCAGCTGACCGGAGCCCCCTGCTGGTCCGCTGCCCCTTGGGGCAGCGGACCAGCCAAGCCTCTGCCTGCTTTATTCTCCGAGTGCGAACGACGCCCTCTCTTGCCACTTCACGCCGTCGTGCACCATCAGTTCAACCGACGCGACATGAGACGTGAACGGGAGCCTGCCGACGAGGTCGGCCTCGATCTCCTGCAGGACGGCGTCTTCCTGACCTTGAGCGATGGTCAGGTGCGGCACGATCTCGGCAAATCGGCCGCCATACGGCGGAGCCTCAGGCCAGCGATCAGCGATCGCCTCCGTGAGCTGCCGCAACTGCGTGTCAGGCTCGGGTACTAGATACAGCACTTCCGGGAGCCGTCCACACCTCTCGAACCGCAGGTCAAAGGCCTGGTGGCTGCCCAGCACGTCCGCGAGAGCGGAGTAGACGAGCGCATCTATTCGGCTCTCATCGAGGAACGGGAAGAGCACGGTGACGTGGGCTGAAACCCCGGCCTGGGCTGAGGGGTCGAGCCGTTCACGCCACTCGCGGACGGACGGCTCCGCCTCCGGGATCCGGACGATGAGCCCCGTCTGGCCCGCCTGAAACGCACTGGTGCTGTCATCTGCCATGACACCGCATGGTGTCACCTCTGCCGCAGACAGAACGGCTCCTTTCCCGCCGAACGATCACGACCGATCTCCGAAGCCGGTCGACGAGCGGGACGACCAAGACGCTGCCGCTGCCGCTATTTCCCGTGAACATCCAGAGTGCCGATGATCACTGCACGCCGCCGGAACCCAGGAACAAGCGCTGTCGGTTGACGTGAACGAAGCCACCTGGTCGCCGACGCGTATGCCTCCGATGACTGGCAACGCTCGGTCACCGCTGCACGGAAGCTGTGCCAGAACCGGTTCTCGTGAACAAAGCCAGCCGTCCTCCAAGAAGACTGGCGAGGACACGCTCACCACCCAGGATCTGGAGCAGATCGCCCTACAAGTTGAAGAGGTTGCCGGTGGCGCCGGGCCGTCTCGCAGGCGTTGGTGTAGGTGAGGATGAAGTCGAGCCTCTGCCCGGGCCGTGGTAGTCCGGCGCAGCGGGTGCTGCGCTGGCCGGGGAGACGGTCGATCGGGCCGCCGGCGGCCTTGAGGTCACGGCAGTGTCGTCGCGGTGCGGGTGGGCGGCATTCTCCTTGCGGGCTCGTGTGCTCGCTTCTCGGAGTGCTCGTGCTGGTCGAGACGCCCTGCCCGGCCGTGAGTTGATGTTTGTCGGGTCCTGCCTCATGTGTGGGTGACCGACTGCACCGGGCAACGCTTCGGTGGACCGGCGGTGGCCCGCCCCTGCTGCCGTGAAGCCTCCGCCCGCGCGCATGGCCCGGGTACGCGGGCGGAGGTGTTGGCGCTCGGTCTTACGGGGTGGCTGTGGGGTCGATGACGCTGCCGTTGGAGCAGTTGTTGGCAGGGTTGCCGACCCAGTCGCCCGTTACGGGGACGACCGCGGCTTCTTGCAGGCAGACGGCCGCGGCGGTGAAGTTCCCATTGTTGGCGGCGTTGATGCCGCCGCCGAAGTTGGAGTCGTTGTAGGCGTGGGCGGGGGCGGCCAGCGCGACGGCGCAGAGCGCCGTGGCGGCTACGGTAATGATCTTCTCAATGCTGACGTGAACGACATGGGAGGGGGGAGGGCACGGAGGCGTGGGCATACCGGCGGACGATCGCTCCGCCTGGTGGAGGCGGTGGGCCGGCGGTTGGTCGAGCCCTGGCTGCCGTATCTGCCTTTGCGGCTGAGTGCGGTGGGATCTAGGGGTGGAAGTCCGACGCGACAGCCGGGCGATCAGCCTGCCCGCCAGTAGCCCTAACAGCCGAAACGGTCCGCCGTAGAACCGACGGACCGTCATGAAGGATCGAGGCTAGTGCATCAGCTCGGAGTGGGGGTGCTCCGGAGCTGCCGGGCAGACGTAGAGCTGCTGGTCGTAGCCGCTGCCGATCTGGACGGCGGTCGGTTGCCTTGG
The DNA here is from genome assembly GCF_042902595.1 of Streptomyces sp. NPDC012508. Taxonomy (NCBI): domain Bacteria; kingdom Bacillati; phylum Actinomycetota; class Actinomycetes; order Kitasatosporales; family Streptomycetaceae; genus Streptomyces; species Streptomyces sp. NPDC012508. The sequence continues at coordinate 36,059 of NZ_JBIBEO010000002.1, read as the reverse complement.
AGCAGGGTTGGTACCGAGGGGCCCGACGCGGGCATCGTGGGAGCCGCGGCCGCGGTCGTGTGCCTCAATGCCCTGGGCGTGGAAGAAGTCGATCACGGCCTGTCCCTCCGCTCCAGTGTGGCTGGAGGACGGGCTCTCGTTCGGGAGCCAGCTGCTGTCGGCGTCGCCCTCGAATGTGGCGATGGTCAGTAGGGCGTCCATGTCGCTGCCGCAGGTAGGGCAGAGCCGAGGGGTGGGGTCGGTGGCGCCCCAGCGGGGCCAGCCGCCGACTTTCCAGCCGGGCGCGCCGGCCAGCTCGTTGTCGTAGAAATTCTGAGGGTACGACGCGCGGGCGCTGTCCACGATCGTGCCGGCTGCCTGCCAGATGTTCCAGTTCCCGAGCCGCTCTTGGAGTTCCTTGCTCAACTCCAGGTGGTCGGGGTATTCGGTGACCTGCTCCGGGTTGAGCAGGCACGGCTCGGGCAGGTAGTCGTCGAACTGCATGGCGGGCGGTTCGGGGGGCGTGGTCAGGAGGTCGGTGACGGTGGCTGCTGACCGCCAGAACAACGCGGTCTTGGGCATGATCGGGTGGTCGAAGGGGCACCACAGGACTTGGAGCAGGTCTGCTCCTTCAGGCGTGTGCAGATCGGGTACGTCCCGCAGGTACAACTGTGCGACCGGCAGCATGGCTATGGGCCCCTCATACGGTGCGATGGCCAGCTTCAGCGGAAACTTCCGGGGAGGGCGGATTCGCTCCAGGACCTCTCGCTCCTGTGGGGTCAGGTCCCTGCCGTGCGAGGCGGCACGGATCTGGCGTTCCAGCCTAACGTCCGCTGGGGACAGGGTCTGGTTCATTCCGTCCACGACATGAGGTCCGTCGCAGTGCGGCCACGGCTCGTCGGCAGGCCATAGCAGTGGTCCTCCGATGGAACTGTCCTGCGGTGACGGAGTCCCGGGGCGGGGGTGCAACCGAGTCGCCGTGCGTGCCAGCGGCGCCAGTTGAGGGAAGACGGCGGTGACGTCGAACGGCCGCGGGGGAGTGGTTGGGGTGGTGTTCATGGCCGCGATCTTGCCAACTCAGTCTGACAACGCTCGCAGCCGCCTCGGAGCGGCCTCTCCCTCCGGCGAAGACTTGCAGGGTTGACCTGCACCTCTGAGGTATTCGAACACTCACTCAGCTTGTTCTTTGTCTACCAGGATCTTCCAGGCTTGACGATGGCCTTGAGGGTCTCGGGGCGTCTGACGGTTCTGCCGACGTCGTAGCGGTTGGCGGGCTGCCGGTTCTTCGAGCCGAGGGGGCGTGTGGGACCAGCGCCACGAGGTTGGGGAACACGGGCCGGGCAAAGCAGGTGGGCGCGGATGTTCCTGAGTCCGCGGCGGACCCCGGCCTGGGGTGACGCCTTCGGGCTTGGCCGGCCTCTCGGCACGACGACGAGTTCGGCAACGTGCACGGGTACTGCTGCGGCAACCCACTCGAAGGCCGTGCCCTACTCGACGGCGCGATCCGAGCAATGTCGCCTCGCGGAGCCCGCGAGCTCCGCAGGGTCATCGAAGAGCTAGACGCCTTCATGGGCCCGCCCGCCCCAGCAGCAGACCGCCGCAGACAAGGAACAAGCTCAGCCATTGAGGCGCATGCGGACGTGGGGCTGGACGTTCTCCTCGGCCACCCAGCCGGTGCGGCCGGCACGCAGGCCGCAGCGGCCGTCGGATTCGAGCTCGACCCGGTACCAGCCGCTGCGCTCCTACATGGGTTCCGTCACCCCCACTCCGACCTGTCGGCCAGGCGGCGGTACCACCAGAACTGTGTCCGCCACTGGCGCCGGTGCGCGAACGGGTCCGGCAGAGTACGGCTTAGGAACACCTCATCCAAAGGCTTCACGAGCCGGCCGAGCTCGGCACGGGCTCGTTCCGGCAGCCTCTCCAGGACCTCCTCCAACACGTCGCGTGCGTGCCGGACGTCGTCGAAGGAGCACCAGGTGCACGAGCAGTACGACTCCCGCGGGTACAGCGGACGTCTGCCCGGTGGGTGGAGGAACTCGCGGTACCGCTGCAACGCACAGTCGGTGGCACCTGGGTGGATGTAGAGGCTGCCGCTCAGGTACTCGACCCGGTGCACGGCCAGGCTCGCCCTGGTGGAGAGTCCACGAATCCGGAACGGTGGGGTCGGCCCCCAGAAGCGGGAAGCCGGTTGCTCAGCGCGCAGTGCGCGTGGCCGTCTACGCGGCATCGGCCTTTCGACACGTGATCACGGGAGCCATGATGCCAGGCGTCCAGGCCCTGCTGCACCCGGTTTTGCGGCGTCTGTCACAACGACCAGAGGCCATGAGGGCAGTTGCCGGACAACCCTTAGATGACCTCTTGGATCGGGCACGGGACATGGGGCCCACCTCCTACGCGTCGGTGGTCCTGTTTGATCTCTGCCGCAGTCCAGCGGCAGCGACGGCTGCCGCTGCCATCGAGGCCCATTGTGTTCTCAACGACAGTACGCTGACGCCCGAGGCTCAGTTGAGCGTTGTCAGCTGGGGCCCGGTACTCTCCGGAGACCAAGTGCGGCGTCTGGTAAGCATGTTGGAGCCTCGGGTGAGGAGGCCGAAGGCGACCATGTCGTTGCCGAGCTTCACCCTGTCGACCTGGAAGGTCACGTTCTCGTAGGAGTTCCGGTGTCTCTTCCCCTCTTCGACGAACGTCGGCTCCGGCGTCTGGACGTCGATGAGCCACCTATGTTCCCGCCACGTGCTGATCTTGATCTGCGTGGAGGCGACGGTCGCCTTACGCATGGCTGCCTATGATCACGATCCCAGATCAGGGCGCTGCCTGCTCCGTTCAGAGCACGTAGCGGCCGCTCACGCAGGCTGTCATGTATGAGCGAAGCGGGAAGGGCGTAGAGGCGGCCCCTCTCCGCAGCACCGCCAGTATGTGCTGCGGACCGCCCACTGTGGTGCCGTAGCCGCTATGCACGGAGCCTCGCTGACCCGCCGACCGATCCGCGCGGAGGTGTGGTTTCGGTCGAAGCCGGTGCGGACTTCCCCTCGACGGCCATCGGAGCGGTGGCCTTCTCCTTGTATGCGCCGTGGAACTCCCGTGTTCTCGTTCGGGACTTTGTACGGGCTATGACGCTAGCGTATTATCGTCGATGAGACGATAATGGATCGGTGGGCCCACGACAGGTCTCGGAACATGAGGCTGCGCTCCACCGGAGCAGCGGTGACCAGCACCCAACGGGAGAAACGAATGACATCGACCCTCGACACGACGGACTCGGCACCGACTCATGCCGAGTTGGCGCGGCGGACGGTGAACGCGCTGGTCAGGATCGCCCACACCGACGACTGGTCCAAGAGCACCTACATCCACTACTACCTCATGCTCGCCCTCCACGGCGGCAGAGGAGCTTACGTGGACCGCGCTCCCCTTCTGTGGATGGATGAATGGCGCGCGCGCTGGATAGCTGCTCGTGAGGAGGGCGACCAGGATGCTGAGGCCGCCGAGGAGCGCTACCTCCACGAGCAGGTGCTGGCCGCGCTCGGTAGCGATCCCGGCGTGCAAACAGAGCTGTGGAAGAAACTCCCCACGTGGGAGGAGATGGGCCGCCGGACGCTGACGGCTTCCTACATAAGGAAGGCCCTGGGGCTGGGCGAGCAGTTCCGGGCGTGGACCGAGGCTCTGGAAGCGGCAGCGGGACGGTTCGATCAGCTCCCGGTACACGGCATACCTGAGGGCGATGAACTGATCACCCTGATGGAGGAACTACAGATCCCCCGGGAAGACCACACTGACATCGCCGCCGCGGTCGATGCCGTGACCGATGTCGACTCCCCATGGCTCTGGCTGCTGGAGCGCACCCTGTGGCTGATCAAGTCCCGAATGGGTAACAGCCTGAGCCTCCCCGTCGGCCCTGTCATGTCCGACCACGGCTCGGAGGGCTGGTGGTTCTACACTGTGGCCTACCTCGCCGCCACCCCGCACGTACGGAAGTTCCACCGGAGCATCGAGGTGCCGGACGAGACATCAGCGGCCAGCCTGGGGGTGCTGGGCGAGAAGATCGCCCGCTACCGGACGGGTTCCGGGCACGGCGGACTGGTTCAGCACGACTTCGTGATGGGTGTCTTCTGCGGACGCATCTACCGACTGGAACAGCTCGACTGCGTGGCGTGGAACGACGGGGTGGACGTGTACGTCCCCCACACAGCGCATCCGCTGACGACCGTGCCGGACCAGGCCTGGGCGGACCGGGTCCACGCGTTCCTCCGGCGCCTTCCACGGGAGTACGGGGAAGGCGTCCACTGGGAGCAGGGCGCATTCACTATCAGCGTCGAAAGTTGGCTGCTCGACCCGGCCCTGAACGACTACCTGCCCGAGGGCCACGAACTTCGCCGTTTCATCGCCCAGCTCGGATCTTCAAGGCGTCGACACGACCGCGACCCAACCCAGGACCAGCTCGGGCTCACCGCGGGCGACCGTGAGGCGATCCAGTACGCCTACGGCCGCTACGTGTGGGACCTCGGCGACGCACTGTCGCTGACCGCCGAGACCGATGTCCAGCACGCCGTACTCGCCCACCTGCAGGCCGGCCACCACTGGATCCGACCGGCCGCTGGGCACTCGGTCCTCGCAAACTGACCGGAACACCAAGCCGCCGCCCAGGCACCCGGCGAACGCTCTCGGTCACGGCCAAAAAGTTGGCATGCGGACATCCGCGCAGAAGGTCTCTTCCAGCATCTACCGGGACTCCTGCAGAATGCCCCCGGCCTTCAAGCCGGGGATGAATGCATGGCGCTGGCCGACAGGAGCCGATCCCGGTGCGCGCCGCCCGGGTCGTGCTGCGCCGGACCGTATCCGGCGCTGGGCACGTACCTCTTCATCGTGCACTCCTCACTGCCCGACGCATGCAGAAGGCTGCACCGCCAACCCTGTTCGAGGTCGAGGGCTGAGGTGGTGTCAATCCTTGGTTCTTCGGTCGAGATCCTTCTGCAGGGACATGTGTCCTGCGCGGCAGTGATCGACCGCAGTTGTCATCCCGGCTCCTTCGTAGAGAGTGGCTGCCTCACCGAAGAGACCGTGCGCTTTCTCGGGGTCGCCTCGTGTGGAGGCGACCTCGGCCAGTGTGTCGAGGGCGTTTGCCTGCGCTAGTGAGTGGTTTGCACAAGCAGACGACCGGCCGACGTCCCCGTAGCCGCGTGCCGGTCGCTCTGCGCGACAGGACAATCATGCCCGGGGTGGCATCCCGGGCCGGTGCTCCTACCGCTGACCCCATACTTCCTGCACATGCCGCCGCAGCGCTGCCCAAGCCGTGTGAGGAGGGTGCCTCGTGAGCGGTGCCATGACTATGACGGCATGGCCGACAGCACGCTGAGGTAGGGGCGATGGAGAGTGCCGGGCTGGGTGCCGGCCCGCAGCTCCCGGGTTCTCGTGCAACTATTCGAGCTGTTCATGAGTCTGAGTCGGACACGGCGTTTTCCGTGTCCGACTCAGACTCGTGGGGGCTTCGCCTTGCAGTTCCGTTCCACCAGCAGCCGTCTCGCCACCGCCGTCACGGCCGTCCTCGCGGTCACCGCCCTCGGCGCCGGCGCGCTGGGAAGCGCTCCGGCCGCGGTCGCGACACCATCGGCCTCGTCCGGGCAGGGCGACGCCACGCTTCCCCTCTACCCCGAGGGCTCCCACCTCGCGGGCGGGGGCACCAGCGGGTTCTTCACGTACGACTACGTCGACGGCATCACGGACCTGGTCTGGACGCCTTACGACGGAGGAGCCTCGAAGCGGCTCCGGCATCCCCAAGGCGGCGGTTACGCTCTGGCGGGCAATGACGTGGCCGTCGTCGGCGATGACAGCTGGCCCGAGGCCATGCAGTCGATCACCTTGTGGAACATGGCCGACCCGGCGGCCCCGGGGGTGGACATCGACCTCGGCGCGCTGGGCGGCGGCTACCTGGCCACACTGAGCCCGACGAGTGTGCTCGCGCAGATCTTGAAGGCGGACGGAACGGCGGAAGTGCGCTTCGTGACCAAGGACGGCGCCACGACGACCAACCGCAAGATCACCGGCCTGCCGGCGGACGCCACCCAGTTCAGCGGCTCGACGGTCCTCGGGGGCTCCGTTCTCGTGAGGTACGCGGCGGGTCCGCCGGACGCGCGCACCGGCCACCGGGCCCTGGTCGACGTGGCGACCGGGACGGTGACCGAGACCTACTCCTCGGCCAAGTCCGGTTACAACGACGACTCCGGCCACCTGACGTTCTCCGCTTCGCAGGTGGCCTGGCTCGACGAGACGGACAACCACGAGGTGTACGTCACGTCCGTCGACCGCAAGACGCGCGAGGAGAAGAAGACCGTCCTGGGCGCCAGTTTCGACGAGTTGTACTACGAGCTGGTGGGCGACTGGCTGGTGTATGGCGCTTACTGGGCACCCGCCAAGGCCGTTTCCCTGACCAGCGGCGAGACTCGCGAACTCGGCGTCACGGCAACGGAGTCGGCGCCCACGGCGGATGGCAGCGCGGTGCTGCGGGGCAGCCGGGCCGCCGACGGCGACGGTTTGTTCCGCGTCGCGGCCGTCGCGGACGGCACGCCGACGGTCACCAAGGTGGCAAAGACGGGTAAGGCGGTGGCCCCGCTGGCGATCGACGAGGTTCACGTTCCCGACACGGCCGACCTTGACAAGTCCGGCGGCAAGGTGACCCTGGGCTGGACGCTGTCGCGCGCCGACGCGTACATGGACGTCACACTCACGCACACCGCCACCGGCAAGGAGTTCACGAAGCGCCTGACCGCGCCCGCGTCCGGCACCCTGTTCTCCTTCGACTGGGACGGCGTCATCGCCGGGGTCGACGCGCCGAACGGCAAGTACGCCGTGGAGGCCGAAGCGAGGCTGCTCGACGGCACGGGCGAGCCCGCCTACCAGGGCTGGCTCACGAACATCACCCGCACGTACAACCCGCACGACTACACCAACAACGGTTCCACCGACGTCCTCGCGCGGGACGCCTCCGGCGTGCTGTGGCGCGACGACCTGCGGGACCGCCCGGTCAACGGCCAGAACGATGTCGCCGGGCGCACCCGTATCGGCTCGGGCTGGGGGGTGTACAAGCAGATCGAAACGGTCGGCAATGCCGGCGGCAACGCCACCGGCGACCTGGTCGCGGTCGACGGTTCTGGCGTGCAGTGGCTCTACCTGGGCAAGGGCGACGGCACGTTCGCCTCCCGCGTGCGCGTCGGCACGGGCTGGCAGATCTACGACAAGATCGCCGCCGGTTCGGACCTCGACGGCGACGGCCGGGCCGACCTGGTGGCCACGGACGGCGCGGGTGTCCTGTGGTTCTACAAGGGAACCGGCAGCTCCTCGAAGCCGTACGCGGCCCGCGTGAAGGTCGGCAGCGGCTGGCAGATCTACAACCACATCACCGCCGTCGGCAACATCGCCGGCACGGTGGCCGGGGACCTGGTCGCCCGTGACACCTCCGGCGTCCTCTGGCTGTACCAGGGCAACGGCCGCGGTGGCTTCGCCACCCGCGTGAGGATCGGCGCGGGCTGGGGTGCCTTCTCCCAGCTCGTCGGTGCCGGCGACCTGGACAACGACGGGCGCCCGGACCTGGTCGCGTACGGGACGAGTGGCGAGTACGGCGCGTACGTCTACCGCTCGACGGGCAGCGTCACCGCCCCCTTCAGCCGTCGAACGACGAGCCTGTACAAGTACCAGGGCCGCTCCTTCAACCACGTCGCCTGAGCACGGTCCATGCTTCGATCGGGCCGGTTCGCCCACGGTGCCCCTCCTCCTCCCCACCGAGCAGGGACGGGAACCGGCCAGTTCTTGGAGGTCCGGGCCTTGGTGGCCATGCAACCTCAGTAATCAGCCGCGCTGATGACCTGTATCCGTTCGGTGACGGAGTTGCCGACGGCCGGGTCACCCAGCAGCAGCACAAAGCCGTGGTCACGCAGCGCGCGGGCGGTCTTGCGTAGACGCCGGTGACGACGAACGTGGCCACCTGCTCGGGTGTGGACGCCATGAGTACCGAGGCCTGGGGGTAGTCACGCGCGTCGAAGGATCTGCGAGAGATCACCGAGCCCATAGACGCGAGGACGCCTGCGGTGCGTGGCGATCATGTTGCGCAGCCACTGGCCGTCCAGGACGAGCGGATGCGCGACCCCGTACGCGCGCAACCGACGGTCACCACAAGGAGGGGCGGTAGGGGTCGTCGTCGGGGTCGTAGTCAGAGGGCTCGGGGCGGGGCTTGGCCGTTTCTGGTGCGCTGCCCTCGATGGTGAACGTGAACTGGTAGGGCGGCAAGGGAGCCCTGATGTGCTCGCGGCCGATGGTCCAGTCGGTCGTCGCGCCTTCTTCCAGGCGCGCGATGTATTCGCCGTCGTCAAGTTCGATGTAGCCGAAGAACTCCACGCCGTCGTCCAGCTTGATCCGGCCTGGGGGGCTGAAGGATACGAATCTGCGGGGCTTCCCCGGCCTGATGATCGCGCATCCCGTAGCGTACCCGGCTTGGGCTTGGAAGATGCGGGGCGCTTCAATCCGGCGTACACCGTCTGCCTGGTGGTAGGTCAGCCGTTCCAGCCTCAGCCGGAGCACCTTTCGCCCCCAGTCCGTTGTGGCGATACGCACGCCCATCCGGGTCCGCGATATGCGCTGCCCGTCCTCCGAGAGCCGCTCCGCCCAGTCGGTCCAGTCCATGTCCTCTGTCACGGCAATCTCCCCCTTGCACCGGACAAGCGTTCAACACACCACGGCCACCATATCGAGCGACCGTGCTGCCGGCCCCGGTCCGGCTCGCGCACCGCGTGCCGGTGGTGTCGGGCAGGCAGCGGAGGAGGGGAATGGACAGTCTGGATCGACGGGGCGCGAAGGTGGTGTCTGGGTTGGGTTCGAAGGTGAGGTGCTCGTGCCACCACTCGGGTCCTGGGTTGGCGGTGGGCCCCGAGAGGTCTAGATATCAACGAAGCCCCAGGTCGCTGACCTGGGGCTTCCGCAGTCGAAGGAGGGCAGGCTGCCCCAGGTGGCACGTGCGGTGGCCGAGGAGTCACCGGAGAGAATCGCGTACTGAAGGCCTGTGGCGTAGAGGCGGCCGGCCTACGACAGCGTCACCGGGGAACCGCCGGTCCCGCTGGGGGCAGGCAGATCTGTTTGGCGTGCCACTAGGCCGCGTCGACCTTCGCCGCCGCCCCGGCCGCGGCGTCCGTCCTCGAGACCCTCGGCCGCTCTGACCGCTACGCGATCCTCTGCCGTGTCCAGGACGCCATGAAGCCCGAAACCCGCGCCCGCCGCGTCGTGAAGTTCGTGGCGATGCTCGCGAACGGCCAGACGCCGCACCCGTACGGGAAAAGAAGGCCGGGTGTCGCGGGCGGCCTCCCCTCCGCGGTGAGGCGATGTCAGAACACGAGGTCCGACGTGTTCGCGTTGACCTGCTCCAGGTGCATGAGCTCGCCGGTGCGGAACGGGACCTTCCAGTCGCCGGTGCTCCTATACAGCTTCGGCGTCTGGTACGGCGTGCCGAGACCCATGAGGTCGGGGCGCCCGTCGCCGTCCGCGTCACCGGCGGCGATCAGTGGACGGAACGCGTTCCAGCCGCCGCCGATCTTCGTGCGGGGCGCGAACGTGCCGTCGCCCTTGCCCAGGTAGAGCCAGAGGACGCCGTCCTTGTCACGGGCGACGAGATCGCCGGCGGTGCCGCCCGCGATATTGCCGACGGCGGTGATGTCGTTGTAGATCCCCCAGCCGGTACCGAGCTTCTTGCGGGGGAGGAAGGGCTTCGTGGCGTTGCCGGTGCCGGCGTAGAGCCAGAGCACACCGGACCTGTCGGCGGCGAGCGCGTCCACGCGGCCGTCGTTGGTCAGGTCGCTGCCGGACGTGAGCTTGTCGTAGACCTGCCAGCCGCCGCCGACCTGGACCCGGGTGGCGAAGTTGCCGGTGCCGTTGCCCTGGTACAGCCAGAGCACGCCGGACTTGTCGCGGGCCAGGAGGTCGCCGACGGGCGTACCGCCCAGGTTGCCGGCGGCCTCGATCCGGTCGTAGACGCCCCAGCCCGAACCGAGGTAGGTCCGGGCCGACGCCTGGTTGATACCGCGCCAGCCGTCGGTCGGACGGTAGAAGAGGTCCGTGCGCCACAGGCGGCCGGCGGAGTCCCGGCTGAGCAGGTCGGGGCTGCCGTTGTCGTTGAAGTCGTGCGGCTGGGCCTTACGGACGACCTTGAACGTGCCCTTGGCGGTGACGTCCGGGCCGATGCCGTTGGCCGGCTCGCCGGTCAGCTCCCAGGTGTGGTCGCCGTTGGGGGCTTTCTCGGCCCAGGGGGTGGATGACCAGCGGCGCAGACTTGCGTCGCGCCGAACAGGGCCGCAGTCCTGGGGGGAGTCACGGCAGCTCGATGCCGGAGGCCGCAGCTCGATCCATCCGCGTGAACTGCACCATGCTCATGGGAGTTTCGGTCCTGAGCGGCTTGCGGTTTGGTGAAGGGGGTGCGGCTGGGGCTGGTGGCCGCGGGGCCTCCGTGCCCGGCTTTTCTCACCACTCGGCGGCACCCGCCCGGCACCGTCAGTTCCTGCCGTCCTCGCCGCCATGGCGGGGCCATATCGCCACAGCGACGAGGACAGCCGCCCACACCCCCAGCGGGGTGGCCGGCCAGTAGTACGTCAGCTCCCCCTTCTGCAAGCAGCGCACGCCCCAGATCGCCGACATGAGCACCAGCCCGCCGAGCCAGTACCGCCACTCCGCGAGCCACTCCGCCATGTCCTTGCGGTCCCGTTCGGCCCGGGTCGGTGTCGGGGTCGGCAGGTCGGCGGTGAGGGCACCGAGGTCGTCGGCGGTCCGTGCCAGCAGGGCCGAGTGGACCCGGCTCGCGTGTTCCTGCGCGTCGAGCCGACCTACGGCCAGCGCCTCGGCCAGGATGCCGAGGGCCCGATCGCGGTCGGCGTCCGAGACCCGCACCGCAGGCATGGAGGGTTTGCTGTGGTCGTCCTCCATCGTCTTCCCCCTTCGTCGTTAGGATACGACTGTATCTCAACGAGGGGAGGTGGCTCATGCCGAAGACCGTCGACCGGCCCGAGCAGCGCCGGCAGATTGGCGCCGCACTGCTGCGGCTCGCCGCCGAGCGCGGCCTGGACCAGATCAGCGTGCGCACCGTGGCCGCGGCCAGCGGCCGGTCCGCCGGGGCCGTGCAGAAGTACTTCCGCTCCAAGGAGGAGATGCTGGTCTTCGCCGCCGAACTCGCCGGCGAGCGCGTCGAGGAGCGCATGGCGCTCGTGGACACCGGCCTCCCGTTGCGCCAGGCGTTGCGCGAGCTGATCCTCACCACGCTCCCGCTGGACGAGGAACGCCGCGCCGAAGCCGCCGCGCAGCTTGCCTTCGCCGTGCAGGCGGCTCATCACCCCCGCCTCGCCGCGATCCGGCGCCAGGTCGACCACGACGTCAGGGATGTCCTCGCGGCATGGCTCGACAAAGTCGGCTGCCCCGAGGCCGGAGCCACCGCCGACGCTGTCATCGCGCTGAGCGACGGGCTTGCGCTGCGGATGCTTTACACACCTGCCGAACAGTCCTCACTTCTCGACGCCCTCGACCGCGCACTCGACGTGCTGACACCGGACGTGCCGTCGGCGACTTGAAAGGGATGCTGGTGGCACGTCGCGCCCACAAGCGGCAGGGAGTACAGAGGTCTGGGATGGATGAGCCCTGGGCGGGGGCGTCGGCGGCGGCAGAGTCGAGCACGTGGTCGTAGAACCACCCACTTGGGCTACCGAGGAACTCACGGACGCCCAGGCACGGGGGTGGTTCTCCATGGGCACGGCTCACGAGATAGTCCGCAGCAATGTCGAGCCGCCGGATAGGTCTGGTCCGGTCGCTCGCGTACCGCACTGCCGCCGCTGTCCCGGCTGGTGGCTTTGTAGGCGAGAACGGGGCTCTGGCACAGATCTTGGGGAGCGGTCGCGGAGGGTGACGATGCCGTTCGATTTAAGAGGGTGGTCACGAACCGCAGCTGCCCGACTCGAACGCTCCCCCGAGGACGAGATCGGTTCTGGATTCGCCTACACGATCGTCCTGTCACACACTCACGGCGCACCCGAGCTCGCATAGAGCGGCCAATTCCCCGGCCAACTGCGTGCCAGCAGACTCACAACTCTACGAGGCGCCAAGTTCTCCTATGGTGTGTGGCTCCCGTCCATCCGGGTGCCGTTGGCAGTACGTCCAGGGGGTGAGCGCCGATGCCGAGATGGCCTCTCGGCCTGTGGAGTATCCCAGGTCGATCCGCGCGGCCTGGTCGAAGGTGAAGTCGACTTCTATAAGCCCCACGGCAGCAGCCACTGCCGTAGGCAGCTCGGACAGCAAGAGCGGTTGTGTTGGCACGCCGTATCGGCTGTAGCGATCGTCGTGCTCCTCGTCCCAGGTGAAGAGATACGGCGCCCGTGCCAGCTCGATGACGCAGTGCTGAGGACAGTCATATTCCACACACCCCGCATCAAACCACTCCGGGTGCCGCGTCTTGGCCCAGGCTGTCGCCTCATCCAGGATCTGCACATGGGCGTTTGCTGCCGAGGGCACCGGTCCGAATGCGGAGTAGAACAACCCGACTCGGTCGAACGGATCTACCGCCCACCAGTGGAACTGGAGTCCCCAACGAGGATGCGTCATGGGATAAGCATATTGAGGCGTCGTAGCCCCTTCGGTGCCCCGGGCCTGACCTACGGCGAAGCCTGGCGTTCATTCCGTTCAGATCCGGTCGTACCCAGTTGTCCAGCTGGGTACCGCAGGCCCCAAGTGATCAGATCTCGAACGACGACTGCCTGCCCGACTCCGATGCTGCCGTTTCTCGGTTCTGGCGCAGATCTTGGAGAGTGATCGCGGAGCATTACTGGAGCATGATCATCTTGCGGAGAAGTTTGAATCCGGCTCGGCGGTAGAGCTGCCGCTTGATCTTCTTGATGCGGTTGACGGCCCCCTCGATGCTGCCCGAGCTCCAGTCGAGAGTGAGCCCGGCTGTCACGGCGTCGAGGTCTCGGAGCAGGTGGAGTGCGAAGCCGGTGAGGCCGGGTAGCCGGCTGGCGTCGACTGCGTCGATCCAGGCAGGGAGTGTGGCGCCGAGGCGGCCGGTGAGGATCTCGCCGAAGTCGCGGACGTGTCCGGCGGCCGTGTCCAGTTCAGGGCAGCGGGCCAGGACCTCCTTTTTCAGGCCGACGCGGTCTTCCTCGACCAAGGTCGTGGGGTGGCGGGTGAGCCAGCCGGTCACCTGCCGCACCGTCGGCGGCTGGGGCGGCGCCTCGGAAGGAACTCCGCGCAAGGTGGCGATGTGGGAGCGGACCATGCCGTACGTGACCGGGGCGTGCTCGGCGACCAGTTCGCCATGCAGTCGGGTGACGCTGGTGCATCCCTCGGCGAATCGCCGTTCGAGGTAGGGCTTGTAGGGGTCTAGCCTGCTGGGCCGGGGCGGGTTCTCGCGGATGGTGTCCTGCCAGCGTGCGGCGTTCGCGTATCGGAGCACGGTGTTGAGGCCCCAGCCCAGGTGCCGGGCGATCGCCCGGCGTGAGTGGCCCTGGGCGAGCATCTCGTGGACCAGGGCGTGTGCGGCCTTCTTGCGCTCGGCCCGCCGACCGACGGGGTCCGAGTCGTCCGGCGGCCGACCGGGAGTTGGTCGGGTGCCCTGCAGCAGCATGCCGCTGGGCGACGGATTGCGCAGGCAGTCGCGGTGGGCGGCGACGCCGGTCTCCACGGCCCGGCCGAGGCCCTGCCACAGGTGAAAGCGGTCAGCGACTTGCAGAGCGTCGGGGGCTCCGCGCCGGGCGCCCTCGGCATAGGCGCCTGCCCGGTCCCGGCAGATGATCTCCACACCGGGGTGGCGGATCAGCCAGGCGGCCAGCGGCCCGGCTTCACGCGTCGGGAGGATATCGACCACGCAATGGTCTTCGACGCTGGTCAAGACGGTGGAGTAGGTCTGGCCGCGACGGATCGCGAAGTCGTCCACGCCCAGCACCCGTGGAGTACTGAATCGCGGATCGGGCAGCGCCATGATCCTGCGTAACAAGGTCATCCGTCCCGCGCCGAAGCCCAGTTGGGCGGCCAGTCGGGCGCCGGCCCGCCCGGCCAGCGCGAGCCCCACTCGCTCCAGGGCGTGGTTGAGTCGCGTGGTGAACCGTGCGTACGGGGCGGCCAGCCGGGAGAACGGCTCAGCGAACGTGCGGCGCGGGCAGTCCGCCGACCCGCAGATGAAGCGCCGGACCGTCAGCCGGATCACAAAGCCCTGCTCAGCGAGCGGAAGGTCCTTCAGCCTGCGCTGGTAACGGTCGTGGACTCGATCCGAGAAGCGGCCGCAGTCCGGACACGCCGCCGCGGCCGCGCGACCTCTCGCCGCCACCTCGACCGTGCCGAACGCGGCCGTAACCGCCTCGACATCCACCTCGTCGATCCCCTCGAACACCAGCGAGTCCCAGAACGGTGCGTCGGTCTGCATGGCAGCACCATCACCGTCCACAGCCGACCAGAGGAGCGGACGGAATGCACCTGAGGGAGCGTCACTTCCGACTGCGAGACGCCAAGGCGTACGCCGTCTCGCACGAGCCAGTCCCTCGCAATCGAACATCGAGGTAACGCTCCGCGACGGCTCCCCAAGATCTGTGCCAGAGCCGAGTTCGGGAGTCACTCACGGCCCGATGGGTGGTTCGAGCGACATCCCCTGAGTAGTTGAGGTACAGGAATTCCTGGCAAGATTGATCTTGATGGGAGCGACTGGCGGAGGAAAATGGGCCGGGTGTTCCGGATGAATGGCTACGCCTCCGCGGTCAGAGCTCGCCGCGGCGTGCGAGCTGCCTCAGCGCGTTCTCACGGATGATCTCGTTCTCGTCGTCGCGCAAGCCCTCGAGGGCTTCCCGGGCCTCCGGGCCGGCAATGGCGCCGAGAGCCCAGATCGCCTTCACCGCGAGCGCCCGGTTCTCGTCCCAGTCCAGGTACTCAGGAACCCAGCGAGTCGCCAAGACCAGCGTCGGCACCGTCTTGGGCGAGCGGAGCCTGCCCAGCATGGACACGATGTCCTCGTATTCCCTGTGCCAGTCGGCAGGGAACAGCTCGATCAACGGCTCCAGGAACTCTTCGCCCGAGGCGTTGGCGGTGGCATGGACGATCAACGCCATCGCGACGTCGTCGGCGTCCTGGCGCTCCATGGCGTCCCGAAGCAGCCGGAGCGCCAGGGCCCCACCGTCGGACTCGCCGAAGTGGGCGAGCACCTCGTCGAGCGTGCGCGTCGGGGGCGAGCACGGTGCGACCCCCAGGCCCATGATCAGGTCCCGTTCCTCTGGGGTCATCACCTGATCACCTCCCATGCGTTGAACGTCCCAGTTCTTGGGAGGACCCTAGCAAGATCATTCTCAGCGGTGCCTCCCGAACTCGTGAACATCGTCCAGGGCGCCTTCTGAGCTCATCGACACACGACTCCCGTTCTCGCGAACAGAGCCACGGCTGGCGTGATCTGGACCGCGGCGCCCCCACCGAAGGGGTGGAAGGTCAGCAGGAGCTCGGCATCCTCGACTGACGTTCATCGACTGCGAGGCGTGCGGCTCAGCCGGCTCCGACGGGCAGGGGGCCGACCCGGCTCTCCAGCCAGGCCGGCAGGTCGAGCAGCCGGATGCCTTCCTGTTCGTTGGGGTCGGTCCGCGCGACCAGGCACACCATGTCCTCGTCACCTGTGCTCACCGGCATGTGCGGAGTGTCGGCCGGGATGTGGATGTAGTCACCCGCACGCAGCACGACATGCTCGGCCAGGTCCTCGCCGTGCCACACCTCTACCTGGCCGGACTGGATGAAGATGGCCGACTCGTGACCCTCGTGAAGGTTAGGGCGGCCCCGGCTGCCAGCGGTCATCACCAACCGATGCAGACACAACCGCTCAGCCCCCACGGACTGCGCGCTGATGCCTGCCCCAAACAACCCGCCCTGGACCCCCTGGTACTGCCCGCTCCGAACCACTGCGCACAACTTCTGATCTGCCATAAGCGCAGTACAGCAGCGCGCGCACGGCGTTCGAGCAGTTCAGGCCAGCCCTCCGCCTCAGGCTGACCTACGCCGCATCGTCTTCTTCGCCGTCGCCTTCTCGGCGGCCGCCTTCCTCGCCGGGGCCTTCTTCTTCGGCTTGGGCATCTCGTGCACGGTCGCGTGCTCTTCCTCGCCGCGGGAAGCCTTCGCCTTGGCCACCGACTCCTCCAGCGCGGCCATGAGATCCACGACCTGCCCGGCCGGCGCGCCCTCCGCGCCTTCGGGGGCGGCCGGTGCGCGGTGTTCGGCCTTGGCGGCGATCACCTCGACCAGGGGGTTGCGGTACTGGTCGGTCAGCTCCAGCTCGTCGAGGCGGTCCACGGACAGGGCCTCCGGGAGGGCCATGGCCCCTGCGAGCTCCTTGGCGGTCAGCTCCACGGTGTCCGGGGCGGGCTCGCCGGGGTCTCTGACTTCGTCGTCGCAGCGCATGGGCGTGGAGGAGCAGCGCGTCGCCGTAGGGGCGCAGGAGGCCGAGTCGATCGCGGCCGCGGAGTGCGAACTTCGCGACGGCCACCTTCTCGTTCCGGCACAGGGCCTGGCGCAGGAGGGTGTACGGCTTGGCCGCGACCTGGCCGTCTGCGGTGACGTAATAGGACGACTCTCCGATGTGGCGGGGGACGATCGACTCCCACGGCACGAAGGCGACGATCTCGATCGCCTTCGCCGTGGGCAGGGGCATGTCGGCGAGATCCTGGTCGGTGATCGGGATGACCTGATCCTTCGCGATCTCGTAGCCCTTGCCGATGTCGGCTTCGGTCAGCTCTTCGCCGCTCGGCGCCACTCCGGCGCTCCGAACACAACAAGGGGGCCACCGTGCTCGACTCCACCACCGACCGCATCGCCGCCGGCGCCACTCTGGTGGGCGCCGCCGCCACCCTGATCGCCGCGTGGGGCACGTGGATTACGTGGAGGCACCGACCCGAGAAGTAAGCCCGGACCGGCACCTGGTGAAAACCCCGACCGGCTCCGGAGCCGGTCGGGCCTCATGGCAGTATCCGCCGTATGAGTGAGTGGGGGATCGCCCTGATCGCCGCTGGGTCGGCCATCCTGGGCAGCATCACGACCGGGTTCTTCGCGTGGAAGGCCGGCCACCGACAAGCGGCCGCGGCCGAGACTGCAGGGCAGGCGCAGGCGGCCGCGTTGATTGCCACCGTCCAGGCCACGCTGGACGAACAACGTCGCGCACGGGCCGGCGAACGGTGACGTCAGGTCTACCTCGACTTCCTGGAGGCCGCCCAGATCGCCGATCTGACGATGAACGAGGACACGATGGGCAGGATGGCCAGCACTGAGAGCGCGGTCGCCCTTGAAGGGCCGGATTCCGTGAGCGAAACGGCCCACCTCTACCTGAAGGCTGTGGGGAACTGTCATGCGGGCCGCATCGAGGGAGAGGCTGTCGAGGACGCCCGGCATGCCTACATGGCAGCCGCCCTCCACGCCCTCGACGGCGCCTGATCCCCCGCCCCCGTCCTAAGCGCGGGACGGGGGCGAGGGGCGGGCGACGCCGAGGCAGTAGGTGGGCCGCCAGCGTCACGCCGTGATCAGCCGGTTGAGTTGTCCATCACGGCCGGTGCGTGTGGCGCCACCATCCCCCCCCGCGTACAGCCGGGCCGCACGCCCACACCGAGGGCCGCCGATCTCGGCCCGCGGACGCCGGACTCAGTCACTAGAGGTGCGCGGCAGCCCAGGGACACAGCAGTATTCGCAGGTCCCTGCATAGACCCGCCTGATGCCGGGCTCTTCCAGAAGCGGCCTCGGAATCGCGGGCCGGCTCTCCCAGCATGCCCCCAGCCGGCCGGGCGGTTCATGCTGGGCTGTTGTCGGACGACATGACGGTGTCTGCGCCTGCGAGACAGGGGGTTGTCATTGGATGCCCGTGATGCAGGGCGGATGCCGAGCACCTGGCATTGAGAGCCGTCAGGTTGGATAGCACCGTGGCCAGACAACCCAAGATGAAGAAGAAGCGGCCCCCCTTCGGCATCCCAAGGGAGATCACCCTGCTGGGGGGACAGGACGTGTGGCCCTACACGTTCATTGCCGAAGATTCGAGCGGTGGGTGCGGGAAGGTTGCCATGCCTTCTGACGCAGCCGTTGAGGATGTGCAGGCGGCGGTCTGCGCCCTCCTTGCAGACCTCACCCGCAGTCTTCATGGTGTCGATATCGACGTTGCATGGTCCTCCCAGACATCCGAGTCGTGGGTCGGGCGGATCCGGCAGGTCCCCGTGGCGTAGTTCAGGCCGACGGGTGAGTGAAGGCCGGCTGAAGAACCGCAGGAAGGCCATCGAGCGGAAGAACGATGTGTCCTGACCGCCAGCGATCAGCACACCGGGTCTTCACCCGGCGGGATGAAGGCGTCGGCGCTATCAGCGTCCTCGACATGCCCCTGGGCGTCGACCGTGATGGCCGTCGCCCGCCCCTGCGAGGTGATGAGCCAGGCCAGCACCTGTTCCGTCAACGGCGTTCCCCCCGGGCCCTCGTCCTTCCAGTGCACCTGCCAGCCTCCGCCAGCCACCGCGGCCACGACCTGGTCGGCTCTCTCCAAGTGGGAAAAGTCCTCGTAGTCCGTCACAGGACGCAAGGCGCCACGCTTGGCATCGACGACCAGAGCTGCCCCGGTCTCCTGGTCCCAGCCCTCTACACGCACCATGCGGCCGGTCTCAGTGTCGGTGCCACTGAAGATCGCGGTCCAGCCGGTCTGATTGAAGTATCGAAGAGTCACCGCCCCATCATCTCGAACACTGGCTCTGCCTATGAGAACAGGGCCTGCTCGCTGTTCACGAATGCGGAAGCAGTGCAGTGAGCGTTCCCCGTTGAGCAAGGACACGGGCCCGTAAGAATTCGCGGCCGAGCGGAGGCGCCCCGTGCTGGGCTACGAGTACAGCTGCCACCAGCGGTCCGCCTCAGCGCGAGCCACTTCGGCGTCGTACTGACTGGCTTCGAAGTGGAGCTCAGGCGGCGGGTAGGGCATGGCGCTGTGGCTCACCTCCCACGGAACCTCCCAGTCCGACCACTGCACGACCTTCCCGAACCGCGCACGGCCACGGCCAGGAAGCCGCAGCAGCCACCAGTGCAGTCGGGTTCCCCCAGCTCCAGGCGGCGAACCTCGCCGGTCGCCCGGAGAGGGCTGGGTCGGTCGGCCGGCAGCGCATCAGCCGCGTACGATCCGCCCCGCCTTCGCCGACCGCCGCTCCGACCACGTCCTCACCGTTGACCCAGAACCGCACCTGGGCAGGGAACCGTGGTCCCGGCGGCAACGCCTTGATCTCCAAGCGATCGAACATATGACCACGCTACGGGGCGCGCTGACGTCGGAGCGTGGCCCAGCAAGACACCTACCTCCGCCCGGTCGACGGGAGGGTCCACAGGTGCCTCCCATTCTCGGGATCTGGCTCAACTTCTGTGGTGAGTGCCGAAGCCTCAACGCCAGAACCGCCCCTTCGCGTGCGGTCGCTGTTTCG
Organism: Streptomyces sp. NPDC012508; assembly: GCF_042902595.1. Classification (NCBI taxonomy): domain Bacteria; kingdom Bacillati; phylum Actinomycetota; class Actinomycetes; order Kitasatosporales; family Streptomycetaceae; genus Streptomyces; species Streptomyces sp. NPDC012508. Next base: position 16,620 of record NZ_JBIBEO010000002.1, on the reverse strand, counting down.
AACGGCGGCATGGTTCCAGGAGCCACCGACATCGGTCACGCAGCGAGGAGGACTCGCTTGAGGAGTACCGGCCCTGCCCGTACCTGCAAGGCCGAGGCCATCGTGCCACGTCCTGGACGATTGGACGTCCCGCTTCATCGCCCAGTTCGCCGCCCCCGACGCCCAGCGCCTCACCCTCAGCCGGGACGGTCGCAGCTAGCACGTCCTGATCGACGTCGTCTCCGGATCGTGGGCCGCCGTCTACGCGGAATCGGGGCGCTGGATCACCCACCAGGACGGTCCGGATTTTCTGTGGGACGCCGTGGAGGCACAGCTCCGCCGCTGGCACACAGCCGGGAAGCCCGCCATCGAGAAGGCAACCCGTCACGGTCACCGCACAAGGCCGGACCCTCACCTGGTAACTCCACAGAAGGGCCCGCGCATCCACCTCCTGGCCGATGAGCAGGTCCTTCTGTCGCGGCGCCTGCACCGGACCGTGAACCTGCGAAGGTCCTGGGGAGCGAGCCACAGGGCTGTGCGGCCTTGCGCGGCCTCGCCTTGTGGATCCGTGGGTGGGGTCGTGGTGAAGGACTCGACTCTCTGGTCCGAATCCGGGTTCGTAGCAGCGCGAAGGAAACTCGGTCACACATGCGTCAATGGGCCGGACGATCTCCCCGACGCCTCCGCTCTGATCGAACGACGCCTGGGCATTCCGAGGTTGCGGCCCCCATGACCCTGACAGTCTGGGACGAGGACGTCTTCTACGAGCTGATTGAGACGTTCCGTGCCTCGTCAACCGTCCCCGGCCATGACGTGGAAGCCTCTTCACAGCAGAGGAGCGGGCGCGTTGCAGGGCCCTCCGGCGGGAGCTGTCGGCGATCGTGGGAGCCATGTGGATGCTGATCCTGGTCGTCTCGGTGCTTGCAGCCGTAAACGCGGTCAACAACCGGTTGGCCCCCGGCTTCTACGTGCCGGTCTGCGTCACCACGGCGGTCCTCCTCGTCGTGATCGCGCGGCTCTCCGGACTGACAGCGGACGATCTGGGGCTCGGCAGGGCCTCCGCCCGCCGCGGACTGCGATGGGGGCTGATCCTGGTGGTGGCAGTCGTCACGGTGTACCTGGCGGTGCTCGCCATGCCGTTCACTCGGGACGTCTTCCAGGACCAGCGTGCCGCAGATCTGACCGTCGGCGAGTTGCTGTACCGCGTCCTGGTACGCGTGCCGCTCGGCACAGTGCTGCTGGAGGAGATCGCCTTCCGCGGCGTGTTGTGGGCGATGTTGGAACGGCGGTGGGGCCACATCTGGGCGACGGCTCTCTCCTCCGTGCTCTTCGGCCTCTGGCATGTCCTGCCCTCACGCGGGTTGACTCGCGCCAACGCGGCGTTCGAGGCTCTTTTCGGCACCGGCCCCGCCGGCGTGGCTCTGTCGGTTGTGACGGGCGTCGTCGGCACTGCCCTTGCCGGGGTCCTGCTCTGCGAACTGCGCCGCCGATCAGAGAGCCTGATTCCGCCCATGGCATTGCATTACGCGGTGAACAGCACGGGGTACGCGTTGGGCTGGGCTGCGGGGCGGTGGTGGGCGTAACGCCCTCCCAGGCCCTCCTTGTGCCGTGAGCGCTCCATGCGGCACCGTGCGCTGGGTCGAGCGCTCGGCCTGAGGCATCCTCCCGCGGGAGGTGGTCTCGGAAGTACTGCGAATCCAGCCTCTCCTCCTGCACGAAGAGCGGACGTCTAGGGTGCGCTTACCCGAATCGTTGCGAACGCGCCCCGCCGGGCGATCACCGACTTCACGCCGAGAGGCCCTCGCCAGCCACCCGGGCCAGAGCTGAAGGAGCCTGCCAAGGCCGGCTGTCCGCTCCTCGCAGGACATGACGAACCTCGCTTGGGCGGCGTCCGCGAGGATCGCGTCGAGCTGTGTCGGTGTCAGCCGGCGCTCCTATGATCACCGCATGTCTGATGCCTTCACCGTTCTGTGGACCCACGACACGTGCCGTGCCCTGCGCAAGGCCGGCCGTGTGGGCGAGCGGCCGCCGGTCGCCTACTCCGGCGTTCACCAGTCCCTGCCCACCTGGTCGGGTGCCCGCGCTGGCGACGAGGTGTACGCCCTGCATGTCAACCGGTGCGAGGTGTTCGTGGTGTCCCGGATGCGGGTGATCGACATGGAGCGGCACGGCTGCTGCGGCACTGCTCCGGCATCGTGGCAGGATCCGTCGTTTCCCGGGCACGATGACTGGTCAATGCTCGGCGCCGGAGGGTGCGGTGCCACTGCGGTGCACGTGGATGCGACACCCGTGCGCTTCGACACGCAGATACCCCGTGACCTGCTGTCGACGCTCACCTGGCGCAACGGCCGGGGCAAGACACGCAGTCTGAAGTACGTGGTGGACGGCCGCCTGGAGCGCTCGGTCAGCCTCCAGGGCTTCTATCGGCTGACCTCCGAGTCTGCCGACGCGCTGGCCGAGCTCGTAGAGAGCAGCGCCTCGGGCCCGAGGCACCTCCGGAATACCGCCGCTACGACTACGGCGGGGGTGAACTGACGATCAACTGGCAGATGCCCTGGCCTTCCCCTGCGCCTGCGTGAACAGGGGAGCGGCCAGTCCTCATTGGTCCTGGCCGGCTCCGTCATGGGCCTACAGGCTGGGCTGTTGCGCCAGTGCGATGCAGGAACTGCCGAGCGCCGCGAAGTGTGGTGCGCAGACCCTGCTGGGTCGCCCGGCTGTCGAGGCGCACGTCGAGAGCGCCGGGGAGCGTGCTGTCGGCCCGCAGGCCGGAGGGCAGCCGGGAGGCATCGAGCCCGTCCCGCTGGGCGATGAGGATGCCTAGCTCGTGACGGCTCACAGCATCGCGGCCTGCGAGGTGGTGGACGCCGGCCGCGTCGGCGGCCGTCAGTTCCAGAAGGGCGGCGGCCAGGTCGGTGACGTGCACGGGGCAGCGGATGTCGTCGGTGAACAGGACGCCGTCGCGGGTGCCATCGGAGAGTTCGTGCACCATCTTCTCGTGCACCGACCGCCCGTGACCGATAATCAGCGATGTCCGGGCGACCACGGCCTGCGGATGTACGGCGAGGACCCCGGTCTCTGCCGCGGCCTTGGCCGCGCCGTAGGGAGTGACGGGGTCGGGGAGGCTCGACTCGTCGTAGTGGACTCGCGCACCGGAGAACACCGCGTCACTGGACACGTGGACCATGCGGATTCCGTGCCTCGCCGCCACCATCGCGAGCCGGATGGGGCCGTCTGCCGTTGTCGCCCAATCGGCCGATCCGCTCGACGCGTTGAGAACGAGCTGCGGGCGCACGTCGGACACGACGGCGTCCAGACTTTCTGCGTCCCGCAGGTCAAGGTGGCACCACGCGGTAGGGGAGGCGGCGCCGGGCTTGGTCGCGTACGTCGCGACGGTCGTTTGCCCCGCTGTTCTCGCCTGCCGGATCAGCTCAGTCCCAAGAAAGCCGCTGCCGCCAACGATCAGAACTGTCATTGCGACACCGTAGACCGGCCCGCGACGATGAAGGCGGCCACCCGGGAGTTCGGGTGACCGCCTTCACGGTCAGCGTGCCGGTGGGGGCTGCCAGAGGTAACGCACGTCTGGCTCGCGCTCGTCGTTGCGCAGACCGCCCGTTCGCTCGACCACGATGAAGCCGTGTCGCTCGTAGAGCCCCTCCGCCGGCCGCTGCTTCTTGGCCAGGGACATGAACCGGTCGCCGTTCCGGGAGGCCGCGGAGCTCAACGAGAAGGCAGCCCGGAACGGCGTACTGGAGCACTCCTTCTGGAACATGGTCGAGTGGGCGGCGAACCTGGAGGGCGCCGGCCTGCACGACGAGGCAATGGCCGTCTTCGGCAAGCTCCTTGATCAGACCCGGCGCGAGGCCGCCGAGGGGCGCACGGCGCTGGCCATCCTCACCTGGGAGCTGGTGCACCTCTCCCGGATGCGCGAGACCACCGGGAGCCGGGCGGACGCCGACGCCACTCGGCGGGAGGCCCTGACCGTCCTGGAGGAGCTGGCGACGACGGGCGAGCAGAAGAACTGGAGCTGCATCCTCGTGTGGTGGGGTGACCCTGTTCGCCCTGTCAGGGCGGGCCGACGAGCCGGCTGCGAGTGCCGAGTCCCCGATGCCGCCGTTCGGCACCGACCTCGGATGGTCGAGCGACACGCGGGATGCCTTTCTCGGCGCCCTGCCAGGGCTCGGCACGGAGGCGGCGCGACTGCACAGGGCTGGCCGACTGCCCGAACTGGTGGATGTCCAGCGCAGAATCACCATCCGCGTGATCCTCCGCGAAGGCAACCGCCCCTATCGGTTCGCGCAGCGGCTCAAGCCGTACTTCGACGAAGGCGTGGCGCTCGCCCGCCGCCTGCCCGAGGACCCTGCCCGCCTCGCCCGGGCCCTGACGGACCGCTCGATGTTCCTCGTCGCCGCCCGGACCTTCGAGCCCGCGTACGCCGACTTCGCCGAGGCCGTCGCCCTCCAAACAGCCGTCTGGTGATGCCCTCCCGCCCGGCGGGAAGCACTCCGGATCACGCTTCTACGCAGGTCAGCGTCGGGGTTCCATGGGTCGGTGATCAGCACAGCGGAGGTCCGCCCGGGGGACGGGTGGTGCTACCTCTTCCGTGGCGTGATGGTCGGCGACGGCCACCGCCGGGCGGGCACGCCGCTGCGCGTCGCCCAGGACGAGGCCGGTGTCCCGCCCGGCGTGTGGAAGGGCCGGGGCCTGGCCGCGCTCGGCCTGACGGCCGGGGACGTAGTGAGCGAGCGGCAGGCCGAGCTGCTCCTAGGGGAGGGCCGGCACCCGGACGCCGACCGGATCGAGCGCGAGCTCCTGGCGCAGGGCAGGAGCCCGGACCAGGCGAGGCGGGCGACCGTGCTGGGCAGGCCCATCGAGCACAACCGCTCCCCGAAGACCGACAAGGCCAAGGAGCGCACCCCCTGGCTGGCCTTCGACCTCGTGTTCCGGCCCCCGCCGACGGCACACATCGCGTGGGCCCTGAGGGACGACAAGCACCGCCTCGTGCTGGAGCTGTGCGACGACATCGCCCGCGACAAGACGCTGGCGTGGCTGGAGGAGTCGGTCGCGGAGATCCGCTGGAAGGCCGGCGGAGCAGCGGGCCCGGGTCAAGGACGGGCTGATTGTCGCGGTCTTCCGGCACTACGAGTCCCAGGGCCACGGAATCGAGACCGCTGCTTCACGCTCACGCGGTCGTGTCGATCCGCGCCCGGCGGCCGCACGACGGTAAGTGGGGCAACCTGTCGGCGGACTGCGGCCGCGGCCGTGTGGGCCCGGGTGCGGCCGGTGGTCGACATCGCGCTGGCCGCCGTCGACGGCGCCGCCGTGGTGTACGTGATGCGCGGCGCCTTCGCGCGCCACCACCTGCTCGCCGAAGCACGCCGCCACCTCTCCTACGTCCTGCGCGGCCGACCCCACCAGCCCGGTCTGGACGAACGAATCGTGCAGACGGCCGTCGATGACTACACCCGCCCCGTCGGGCGCGGCCGGAGGATGCCTGCCGACCTGCGCGCCCTGTACCCGGGCGACACCGAGGACCAGGCCGTGCTGCGCCCGCTGACCCGCAAGCGGACCGCCACGCCGTACGAGCGAGCTCGCCTCGCCGCCGACGCCCTGGCCGCCCGGGTCCACACGAGCTGTACGGAGCGCCTGGGCTCCCGCCCCCGCCCGTACGCCGTCGCCGTGCCCGCCGCCTCGAGGTCGCACCCGCGGCCGTTCCGCACCGGCCCGAAGAACGGCCGCCTCCTGGAGCCGGAGACCGGCGTCGACAGGGTGGAACAGACGCGCCAGACCTTCGAAGCCGCCGCAGCGAAGGTGGCCGCCACGCTCCAGGACAGCCAGCGGGCGCGCGAAGCCGCCCACGGCCCCCGCCCACAGCCCACCCCGGCGACGGCCCAGCAGCCGCAAACCCAGCAACCCGGCACACACCGGGCCGAACCACAGGAGGAGTCACGTGAGCACCCCGGAAGAACGCCCCAACCCCGACGAAGCCCTCGCCCGCGCCCGTGCCGCCCGCGAGCAGATGGCCGCCGCGCTCGACGAGGCCCAGGAGCCCGAAGTCGACGGGCCCGTGGGGTGGCAGCCGATCTGGAAGCGCCCGCGGAAGCCGAAGTCGAAGGCGGCGAAGAAGGCGGAGCTGCGCAAGCAGCGGAAGCGACTCCAGGAAGCCGGGAAGCGCCGCCCCGCCGCGGGGAACGCGCGCCGGCCCCGCTCCCGGCAGAACGGGATCGGCAGCTCGGCCGCGCGCCGCGAGGCCCGCGCCCTGTCCCGGTGCGGCACTCCAACGCCTGGCTGTGGTGACGAGTGACGATCCCGGGCACCGTCCACATAGTGGAGTCCACCCGATGTCGGCATCGCCACCGGATGCAGAACATCCAGTGGGGTCCACTCAGTGGGCTCCACCCGAGTGGGCTCCACCGAGTGGAGCCCCCTCCGGTGCGCCGGACGACGATGGACTCCACCGTGGTGCGCACCGCGATGGTGCGCCACCGCGTCCTGCACCGCACCACTCCGACGATGCACGGCACTCTCGCGCGCGCCGTCGGCCGACCCTTTGTCCGGGTGTGGCCGGACGCGCGCGACCCCCTTGTCCGGCTCCGCTACACCCCCTTGTCCAGCTCTGCTACCGCGACGTTTTTCTTGACATCGCCGGTTTCGGCTTGCGATCAGGTTGCGGTCAAGGGGGTGTGTGATAGAGGAGCCCGCCTGGCTGTGGCGCGCGCCCGGTGCGGTGCGGCGATGCCGGTGGACCGCACCACCGCTGTCCCGGAGGTGCGGCTACGCGGTGGTGCGGTGCGCCGGGTGCGCCTCCATCGCCTGCTTCATTCCCGCGGCCTCCAGCTGGCGCAGGACGTCGGCGACGTCGCCGTGCTCCTCGGTGAGGATGTTCTCGGTGAAGCGGACGATGGTCTGGGCGATGCCCGGCGGGAAAGTGAGCCTGAGCATGATAGGTGTCGCATTTGCACGACAACTGCCGTAGGGAGCACGGAACTACGCCAGACCGATCAGGCCGCGAGCACGGAAGCCTCGTACCCCGCGTCACCTCGCGGGTGCGGCCGGTGCACACACGCCGCGCGGCGCCCGATGCCGGGCCCCCGGTCAGCCGGCTTCCGTCAGGGCCGCGTGCGCGGCGGCGAGGATCTCCTCGGAGAGCGGGGAGCCCTGGGTGGCCCGGGACAGGACCAGAGCACCGACCAGGGTGCACAGCCGGGCGAGGCCGCCCTCGCCACCCCCGACGCCCTCGCCGCCCGCGACGGCCTCGGCGGGGGCGAGGAACGCGGCGAAGTCGGCCACGCCCTCCGCGTAGGTACGGCGCGCCTCGCGGCCTTCGGGTCCGCGCGCGATATCGATGGCGAGAGCCGCGACCGGGCAGCCGTCCGCCGCGTTGTCACGGTGTTCGACGGAGAGGTAGGCGTCGATCAGGGCCCGCTGAGCGGCATCCCGCTGCCCGTCGTGCCGCTCGAGCCCGGCCGCATTGCGCCGTGCGATCTCATCGAAGGCGTGGGCGGTGACCTCATCGACGAGCGCTTCCTTGGAGGCGAACTGCTTGTAGAAGGCACCGTGGGTGAGGCCGGCCGCCTTCATGAGATCGGCGACGCTGACGTGGGTGCCCTGCTCCCGGAACAGCCGCGACGCGGTGTCCACCACCCGCCTGCGATTTTCCTCCGCCTGCGCCTGCGATACGCGGCCCATGGCCACCTCCTGCACGAACCAGTTTGGATGTCGATTGGCATCTATCCTAGTCACGTGTTTAGATTGTGGTTGCAATCTAATTGACGCGGGTGCTCCGACGGCGCCTGCGAGGACTGGAGCGAGCATGGAACTCAAGAACGCGGTCGCGGTGGTCACCGGCGCCAACCGGGGCCTCGGGCGGCACCTGGCCGCCCAGCTCGTGGAGCATGGCGCCAAGGTCTACGCGGCGGCCCGCCGTCCCGAGACGGTCGACCTGCCGGGCGCCCGCCCACTGCGCCTCGACGTGACGGACCAGGAGTCGATACGGGAGGCCGCCCGCATCGCGTCGGACGCGACGCTTCTGATCAACAACGCGGGCGTCTCCACCGGCGCGACGCTGGTCGGCGGCGACCTGGACGAGGTACGTCGTGAGATGGAGACCAACTTCTTCGGCCCGCTCGTCGCCACACGGGCCTTCGCTCCCGTCATCGAGGGCAACGGCGGCGGCGCCGTACTCAACGTCCTGTCCGCCCTGTCCTGGTTCCACCCGGCAGGACTCGGTTCCTACGCGGCCTCCAAGGCCGCCGCCTGGGCGCTGAGCGACGCGACTCGTGAGGAACTGGTGCCCCGCGGGATCACCGTCTCGGCGCTGCACGTCGGCTACATGGACACCGACATGGCCGCCGGCGTGCCCGCCGATCAGAAGGTCGCCGCCGCCGACGTCGCGGCCCAGGCCCTTCACGGCATCGAGACCGGCCTGCCCGAGATCCTCGCCGACGAGACCAGCAGGTACGTCAAGCAGAGCCTGTCCGCGGCGCCCCAGCCGAACGCGGGCTGACGCTCACCCCCTCCACCACGGCACGACGGCCTTCCGGGCCCCCTTACGCAAGGACTTCTCATGCGTTACACGGCCTTCGGCCACAGGACCGGACTACGCGTCTCCGAGTACGCGCTCGGCACCGCGAACTTCGGCACCGGCTGGGGCGCCGGCGCCGAGCCCCACGAGGCCCGCCGGATCTTCGACCGGTTCGCCGAGGCCGGCGGCACCTTCCTCGACGGCGCCGACAGCCACCTCGCAGCCCTCGACGTCCAGCTCACCGACGAGCAGTACGCGTGCCTCGACAAGGTCAGCGCCATGCCGCTCGGCGTACCGCACGAGGGCGTCACGGGCTCGCTGGGCCGCCTCCAGGGCGGCGACGCGGGCAGCGGTCATCGCCCCGGTCGTGCCGGTGGCCTGAGCCCGGAAACACGCGGACCAGGCACTGGCCACTGCCGTGCCGACGCGGAGCGCGCGGACCAGAAGACACCACAAACTGTCTCGTAACGAGACAAAACCCTCACGGGCAGAACACCCCTCCCGCTTGGACGGGAGACCACACGAACGGAGATGACGATGAAGGCCTTCATGGTCGAGAAGTACGGCGACGCGTCCAACATGCGTGCCGCCGAGATACCCGACCCCCAGGTGGGCGCCGACGACGTCCTGGTCAGGATCGACGCGGCGAGTGTCAACCCACTGGACATGAAGATCCGCGACGGTGACCTCAAGCAGATCCTGCCCTACCGTCTCCCGCTCATCCTGGGCAACGACCTCGCCGGGACCGTCGTCCGCGTCGGATCGTCCGTCACCCGCTTCGCGGTGGGCGACGAGGTCTGGGCGCGGCCCGACAAGGACCGCATCGGCACCTTCGCCGAACTCCTCGCCGTCCACCAGGACGACCTGGCGCCCAAGCCCGCCACGCTCACCATGACCGAGGCCGCCTCCCTCCCCCTGGTCGCGCTGACCGCCTGGCAGGCCCTGGTCGAGCGGGCGAACGTCCAGCCGGGCCAGAAGGTCCTCATCCACGCGGGCGCCGGCGGCCTGGGATCCATCACCATCCAACTGGCCAAGGCACTGGGCGCGCACGTGGCCGCCACCGCGAGCACCGCCAAGGTCGGCCTCGTCAAGGACCTCGGCGCGGACGAGGTCATCGACTACCGCACCCAGGACTTCTCCGAACTCCTCACCGGATACGACCTCGTCCTGGACTCCCTCGGCGGCGAGAACCTCGCCAAGTCCCTGCGCATCCTCAAGCCCGGCGGCCTGGCCATCTCCGTGGCGGGCCCGCCCGACCCGGCCACCGCCCGCGAACTCGGCTCGAACCTGGTGCTCCGCCTGGGCATCGCCGCGCTCAGCGCCAAGACCCGGCGCCACGCCAAGCGTCTCGGTGTCACGTACTCCTTCCTGTTCATGAAGGCCAGTGGCGACCAGCTGCGCGAACTCACCCCCCTCATCGACGCCGGGAAGATCCGCCCCGTCGTCGACCAGGTCTTCCCCTTCGATGAGACCCTTCAGGCCATGGAGTACGTCGAGAATGGCCGCGCGAAGGCCGGCAAGGTCGTCGTCTCCATGACGTGAACCCAGGGCAACGGCCCTGCCGTACGCCGAGAACGCCGCCCTCCACAACGAGAAGATCCCGCCCCACGCTCCTTTCTCCCACACCAGGACCCGATCACGAACGCACCGTCCAGCTCCCCCACGCCCACCCCGTCGTCGTACAGGAACGCGCCGACCCGCGCCGTGTCCGTGCACGGCGTGGGCGTCGCCTACCGGCAGCACGGTCCGGACGGCAACTTGCCTGCGAAGAGCGCGGATCAAGTCAGCAACGATGCGAATTCGGCGACAGATGTCGCGCTCAGAGCTTCACGAGAGGGCAGGTCGGGACGGAAGGATGACGACACCGATCGTGCTCAGTCTCATCTACAACGAGCGCCAGGAGTACGACCAGGCCCTGCCCGAGAGACGTCGGATGTCCGCGTACACCCGCGCCCTGACACCCGCCTCTCCCGGCATACGCCATACCGGCGTGACGCCAGAGGTGGCCCACTGCTGCTGGAGGCCATCCATCACCGCGCGGATGGTGTCCTCGTCGGTGGCGGTGACGTCCAGGACCACCAGCCCAGGTTCGGCGATGTGCTGCTCGTTGATGCGCATGCTCCTTGCGACGACACAGCGTGGCCTGCGATTCGTCGGCGGCCGCGTGAACGCCCGGACGAGTGATCGCCGTAGGCGGCTGGGCGCTGGCGGTCGCGTCGGTACGGCCGGGCCCGTAGACAGGGAGGGCAGGCTGCTGCCCGCTGACAGGAAAGGACCGCCAAGTCTGCTGCCTCTCTCGCCGGGGTCCGCGCTACCCCGAGAGCGCGGGCCCGGCGAAATCCCGGCAGCGTGGCGCCCGGGTCGCGCAGTGCGGAGCGCCGTCGTAGACAGAAGGCCATGAGCGAGGAGAAGACGTCGTGGCATCCCGGTGAGATCGTGCCTGCCAGCGGGATCTACGAGTGTGACTGCGGCGGCGAACACCACTGGAGCACCGACGTGAAGGGGCACCGCTTCCCGCCCCTGCCTTCGGGCTGCTCGGGCGAATTCTGGATGCTGCAGAAGCCAGCGCATCCCGAGAACTACCTCGGCTGACCCGGGCCGGGGCACGCCGTGGTGCTGAAGCCTCCTGTGGAACCGATGCTCGCCCAAGCTCGTGAGACCGTCCCCGCAGCAGGCGTCCTGCCCGGTGGCCTGGCGTTCGAGGCGAAGTTCGACGGCTACCGGTGTTTGCTGTTCACCCCGTCCGAGCCGGGCGGCCCGCCGCTGCTCCAGACGCGTCGCGGCTCACTGATCCAGCGGCACTTCCCCGACCTCTTGGCGGCCGCGCGCCAGCTCCCGTACGGCCTGGTCCTCGATGGCGAAGTGGTCGTGTGGTCGGGAGACAGGCTCTCTTTCGAGGCGCTCCAGCGCCTCGCCTCCTCCGGCGACCGTACCGTCCAGCAGTTGGCCGACGCGATGCCCGCGCACTTCATCGCTTTCGACGTCCTTCAGATCGACGGTCAGGAGCTGCTCGCCGAACCGTACGAGCGCCGTCGCGCCGTGTTGGAGGGCTTGTTCCGCGAGCGCGGTTTGACGCCGCCGCGGACGCTCTGCCCGATGACCACCGACCCGGTCGTCGCCCAGGAATGGCTGACGTCTTGGACAGAAGTCCAAGGCGTTGAGGGTCTGGTCATGAAAGGGCATCGGACAGAGATATCTGCCTGGAGCCAGAGGGTGGTTCAAGGTCAGACGGCGGGAGACAACCGAAACCGTGATCGGCGGCATCACCGGCACACTCCAACGGCCGCAGCTGCTCGTTCTCGGACGCTACGACCAAGACGGCCGGCTGCGCGCGGTCGGCCGCACCACGCCTCTGAAGCCGGACGCGGCCCGCCAGCTTGCCGACCACCTCACCGCCGCCGGCGCCGACCACCCGTGGACCGGCGTACGGTTCACCGCCACCTGGGGCAGCCGCGAATCCCTCGTCCCGATCCTCGTGGTCCCGGAGCTCGTCGCGGAGATCAGCGCGGACACCGCGGTCGATTGGGGCGCCTGGCGCCACTCGCTGCGCTTCGTACGGCTGTGCCTGGACGTCACGGTGGCCGACGTCCCGCCGTTCGGGGAAGGCGCGGCACCAGCGGCCGGATGAGCGAGGCTTGTCCCTGTCAGAGCCGGGATATGGCGACGGTCAGCGCCATGAGCTGCGCTTTGACCGATCGGTCGTCGGCCATCGGCCACGTGACCGATCCATGCAACTTCATGACCGGGACCAGTTGGGCAAGCCCAAGGCGACCCTGGGTAAGCCCGCCTTGTCGGTGGCGGCTGGGAGGCTGGGACGCATGGACAGGGATGAGGAGTTGCTGCGCGGCCGGGTCTACGGCGCCGACCACGATTACCCCGGCCCCCGACCCGACCGGCGCTACGCCGAACTGGTCGGCGGCCCACTGGACGGCCTGTTGCTCGACATCACCGGCTGGACGCCCGACGAAGTCGACGCCGGCGTCGCGCTCTCCACCGAGCTGGGGCAGTTCGGCGCCGGCGGCCGGGCTTGTATGGCCCGCGCCCCGGTGACCTGGACCGCAGGGACTGGACCGGCGACGCTCCCTGACCGCCCCTGGCCGACTCGCCCACCGAACCGGCCCGGGGCACGCTGGGAGACGTGAGCAGCGCGCCGATCGTCGTGCACCGGCCCTCGCTCTCAGGCGGCCGGAGAGTCACCGTGCACAGCCACGGCCGGGACGAGATCCTCGGCACCGCCTACAGCGACCACGATCTGGTCGTGTTCCTCGAGGGCGCTGGCGTCGCCGAACCCGAGGCCATGGACGACCCGCAGTGGGTGGAGTGGCGCGGCGGCCCCGCCCACGAGTTCCACGCCGCCTGACTTCCGAAAGTCGCGGGGTCGGAGAGGGAGTTCCTGCCCGACCCCGTCGGCTAGTCGATCAGGTCGTGCAGCCCTACCGTGCAGCCCGCGGCAGCGAGGACACCGGCGAGGACAGCCTTGGGGTAGGACTTCTCGGCGAAGAAGGTCAGCACGCCGAAGCCGATGCCGACGCCGACGGCTATGAAGAGGATCAGCGCGGTGCGCTGCGACAGGAGCGCCGGCTTCCCTTCGGGGGCCGATCCGGGCGTGCTGGGTGGATCAGGGTGTGCGGATGCGGGGGAGTGCTGGTCCCGAGACATCGGGATTCTCCTAGAAGGCGGAGGAGCAGAGACGGCGGACACTCGCGTGGTGTCGTCCGCGGGGGTGTGCGCCGCGCGGTCGGCGGTCCTGCTGCGGCCCTCTGCCTGAGAGCGTCCCTGTGGGGGCTCGGCCCGGCCCAGGGTGGGCGTGTTCAGCGTAGCGGCGATCGGCGCGTGGTTGCCCCTGGTGTCTGGCGGGTGGTCATCGGTACTGCCTCCGGCGTGAGTTCGACATGGCGGGCGGGACAGTCACAGGACTCAGGTGCTTGCGTCTCGTCCTGGCGGGCACGGCTCCTTCACCCCGTAGGGCCGGAAGCCGGCACCCGTACAGCAGCGACCGTGAGAAAGATCCCGGGCACGACGAATGCCCGGACACCTGGTCCGGGCCTTGCGCTGCCGAAGTCCTCTAGCGAGTCGAACGCCAGTAAGGGAGTCGGAGACCTACCGTCTACTCGTGCCCTCCCCGGGAGCGGTTGGCAACCCAGTTGCCCAGCGCGGACAAGCGGACGGCCTCCCCGCCAGTCGGGCGCATTCCGGGCCCGGCAGAGGGCAACATGTCCGCATGACATACGGACCCCACCGCATCGAGGGCGCACCGGCCCTGGGTGCGCTGCCTGGCCAGAAGGGCCCGTTCGGCCGCTGGCCCGAGCCGGGCGTGCTGGATGACACCGACACCGACACCGTCATCGGCGAGTCGGCTGCCGAGGTACCCGTGCCCAGAGACGGGAGCGGGCGGTGACGCTGTGGCGGCAGGTTCTGTCCGCGCTGCACGACGACAGCCTCGACGACGCGGAGCGCGAAGCCATCGTGGCCCGTGGCGCGGCCCAGCTTGCCGCACGTCGTGCCCCCGAGGGGCACCAGCCCACCCCTGACGACGTGATGGGCATCGCCTTCAGCGAGTTCGCGATTCTGCTCGACGCGGACACCGCCCGCACCGCTCTCAACCATTCCGCCCACCGTTGAGGGGTGACCCCGCCGGCCGGGCGGCGTTGTACCCCGCATGACCACCACGTCCGCGACGGTGCGGCCCACTCCTGTCATCGGTGCGCAGCGTGGGAGCGAGGAAACGGTTCCCCGCCCGGACCTGGAGCCGATTTTCACCGAGCTGGCCCGGCGGTGGGAGACGGATGGCCGTCTCGTGCCCGGTCGGCCGGATGAGGCGTGGGCGCTCCTGGCCCGTCGCTATCCCTGGCCGGGACGCTGACCGCGCAGTGCGGGCACGGCCCCCACCGGCTCCCGTACCGAACCCCCAAGGAACCGCAGGCGCTCCCCGGCGCCGCGATTCCGGGCTGCCGGACCGGCACACCGTGGTTGGGCCCACCGGTCCGGCAGCCCCCTCACCATGCAGCTCAGGGCGCACGGGACGGCGCCCGGCAACACGAAGCCCTGGTCCCGACGGAGACCAGGGTTGTCGACCGCACGGCCCGCCGGGGGGAACCAGGGAGCTGTTGACGCGGCCCCGACGCCAGAGCGCGGAATCGGGGGCCGCGGACTGCACCGGCCCGACGTGGGGGTCCAAACCAGTGCACGCGTCACACAGCACAACGCCCGCACCGCCACGAGGACACGTTCCGCGTCAACACAAAGTGCCTTCCACCTCCTGCGAGGATGCTGCTCATGCAGCTGCTTTGGCTCTCACAGCCCGCCAGACCGGCGGCCACGCTGCTCCTGCGCCGCCTGGTGCGGGCAGGCGTCGGGAGGCAGGCTGAGAAGTGCACCGGTCGGGTACGTCGCCGTGCGAAGGGGACCTGTGATGATTCGAATCGCGGATATCCGTGGGTGGCGGACCCATGACGTTGTCGATGTGGGTGGCCACAGGATCGGCGTGCTGAAGGCCGTCTATGTGGACACCAGCCGCAACGAGCCGTCCATGGCCACGGTTCGGTCGGGCCGCCCACCCGCCGCCAGCTGGTCTTCGTTCCGCTGGCCGTGGCGCGATCGTGGGGCCGGGCTACGTGAAGGTCGACTTTGAGGAGTCGCTGGTGAAGAAGTGCCCGGCGATCGGCACGGACGACGTCCTGCCCGCCGGGGGCGAGGCCGCGGTCTTCGCGCACTACGGCATGCCCTACCAGCCCGGCGCGAACGGCGAGCGACGGCTCGCCCGCCGTTGACTGGTCTCATCTAGGAGGCCTGACCCATGACGCTGTTCCTGGTCCTCGTCATCGCGGCGATCGTCCTGGGCATCATCGGCACCGTTGCCGAAGGGCTGTTCTACCTGCTGGCCATCGGCGTCGTGGTGTTCGTCGCCGCCTTGGTCTACCTGGGGATGCACGTGCGGCGCTCCGGCAGCCACCGCCGAACGCTCCGTTGACCGGCCGCGCCTGTGTCTTGGCTCTACCTGGGGAGTAGGGCGCTCACGGTCTTGCCCCCGGCCGCCTGGCGGGTCACGGCGGTGGCGCGGGCGAGCCGGTTGACCAGGGGCCAGCCGAAGCCTCCGGTGCCCCGCCGTTCAGGTCGGGGGTGCGCATGCGCGGCGCCTGTGGGCTGGGGTCGTGCACGGCTACCTCGATGCTGTCCTGGTGTGCGGTCAGGTCCAGGGTGCAGGTGCCGCCGCCGTGGCGCACGGCGTTGGTGACGAGCTCGGAGACGACCAGGACCACCGTGTCGGCGGCCTCGGGTGCGAGAGCCGGTAGGAGACCTTCGAGGAATTCCCGGGCGCTGTCGCGTGCGCCGGCTACGGATGTCGCCGAGCGGAGGGTTGCGACGTTGACGCTCGTCGTGTCCATCAGGGCACCCGGTCTCTGGATCGTCGACGTCCGGTCCTGTCTGCCCGGGGCTTGTGCCCCGGCTGCGGCCCGTTAACCCGGCTCATCCCGGCACCCATCACTGTTCGACGGCGATTACCTCTCTGCCGAACACATGAAAATCTATGTTGGCCGGAGTAGACATTGGGTAGTGGTGTGGTTATGGTTTCTCTCGTAGCTCAGAGAGATCGCGGGGCCCGGCAGAGATGAACTGCCGGGCAGCAGTACCCGCAGTACAGGTAGTTGGAGTCGCAGGACGGTGCGGTGGTGGAGTTTCGAAGCCAGCCTTTTTGCAGGACGGCGACGTGACTGACGACCGGACCGGGTGGCCCGCGGTGATCAGGGGCCGCCACCGTAGTGGCAGTACCCAGCAGTGAAGTCAGCGGTACCTCGGTGAAGGCGTCGGCTGCGGACGCGCGCACCGGGAGGTTCGGCAGTGGGGTTCTAAGCCAGTGCAGACGCAGGACGGGCGACGGGGCTGGCTGCCGAAGAGTGGCGCTGTCAGGCCACTTAGGCGGTTCGCATCACCAGCAGTACGCAGTAGAGCAGTACCAGCAGTAGGAAGTTCCCGTTTGGTACGTAGTTGATCACGAGGGAAGAACGGAGGAACGAAGCACCATCAGGATCGCCCGGGCGGAAGTCGTGAGCCCGGGTACCGCAGGACATCGATAGTGAGGTGGTCTCCGGTCAAGCAACCGCGATCCCCGCACCCCCGAC
>NZ_JBIBEO010000001.1:988884-1344538 GCF_042902595.1 Streptomyces sp. NPDC012508 | reverse complement strand
ACCGCCGCCGCGAACGGCGTGATCTTCGCCTCCGCCAGCGCACGGACCGTCTCCCGGAGCATGTCGTGCTCCTCGGACAGGCGATACAGGTCGAAGTCCTTGCCCATGATGGTGAGCTCCCCTTAGTCACGCGACTGGCTTGTGGCACTGAGTACCCTCAGCAAAACACACTCAGTGCCACAGGCGCCAGTGGCTCCGCCGAGCCGGCCGGAGCACCACCTCGGGCGCGCGTGCTCCGCGCAGACCGGAACGGGGCGGGAAACACGACGGCCGGCCGCCCTCGGGTCATGAAGACCCGAGGGCGGCCGGCCGGCTGGGGGTGCTACTTGACGCCTAGACCGGCGTCGGGGACCTCGGGTTCGCCCGCGGCCTTGAGGATCTTGTTCAGGTGCTTCAGGTCGTAGATGCCGCCGAGGTCGGGCTTCTCGAGGAGTCCGGCCTCGACCGCGTGGTCGGCCTGGGCCTGGAGCGTCGAGGCGAGCGGGTCGTTGGTGAACCGGATCGAGGGCCAGGCGCCGTCGATGACCTTCGCCCCGAGGGGCTTACCGGTGAGTTCCTCGAGCTTGGCGTTGGCGGAGGCCTTGGCCTTGTCGGGGTTGGCGTTGATCCACTTGTTCGTGGCGACCGAGCCGCGCAGCACCGCTTCGACGACGTCCGGGTGCTCGGCGAGGAACTTCTGCGACACGATGATGTTCGTGATCACGAACTTGTTGTCGGGCCACAGCGACGCCTCGTCGAGGAGGACCTTCCCGCCCTCGCTGACGATCTTGGAGGCGGTGGGCTCGGGCACCCAGGCCCCGTCGATGGAGCCGGTCTTGTAGGCGTCCGGTGTGACCTTGTTGTCCGTACGGAGTACGGAGACGTCGCCCTTGCCGCTCTGGGCGTCGACCTTCCAGCCCTTCTCGGCGGCCCAGTTGAGGAACGCGACGTCCTGGGTGTTGCCGAGCTGCGGCGTGGCGATCCGCTTGCCCTTGACGTCGTCCAGGGTCTTGATCTTCTTCGGGTTGACGACCAGCTTCACGCCGCCGGAGGCGGAGCCGGAGATGATGCGGAGGTTCTTCCCCTTCGACTTGGCGTAGCCGTTGATCGAGGGGGAGGGGCCGATGAAGCCGATGTCGATGGAGCCGGCGTTCAGCGCCTCGATCTCGGAGGGGCCCGCGTTGAAGGTGGAGACCTTCAGCTGGGTTCCGCCCAGCTCCTTCTGGATGATGCCTTCCTGGTCGCCCACCAGGGCGGTGGCGTGGGTCAGGTTCGGGAAGTACCCGAGCCGGACCGTGTCGGCCGAGAGCTTCTCGCCCTCGGCGGCCACCTTCTTCTGGTCGCTCTTGGCGTCGGAGCCGTAGCCGCACGAAGCGATCAGGAGGGGGAGTGCCGTGATGACGGCGACGTTGCGCAGGGTGGTGGTGAGCGGTCTGGCGGCAGACACGGAGGTGTCCTCTCAGGGGCTGGGTGATCAGGAAGGTGCGACGGACGGCCTGAGGTGTGAGGCGTGAGTGCCTCGGCTCAGGCGGGCCGACAGAGCGCGCTGGACGTACGGCCGAGGTCGATGTGACGACGTGAGGTCAGCAGGGGCGACCGATGGTCGGTGCGGTCGAGCATGTGCATGGCCATCACGTGCCACCCCCTCGCGAATTCCTAGTTCTCCTACCTGGTTGCTAGGGATCGTGGCAGAAGGTCGCCGACACCCCAAGAGGCATTTCATATGTCGGACGGGGATGTCTCGCTTTATGGGATGGGCCGGTCAGGGGCCCGGTGGGTCAGGGGTTGACCCAGGCGTCCGGAGCGGTGGCCAACTCCGATACCTCGGGGGGCAGTTCGGCCGACGCGACATCGGCGAGCGACACGCCTTCGAGGATCTCGCGCACATTGGACCGCAGTGCGACCCAGAGGGGGAGCAGTGATTCGGCGGGGCCGGTGTAGGACAGATCGGGGGGACGGACCCCCCGTACCGAGACGAGTGGTCCGTCCACGACCCGTATGACGTCCGCGATGCTGATGGACTCGGCGGGCTTGGCCAGCCGGTAGCCGCCGTTGCCGCCCCGCCGGCTGACGACGAGACCGCCCCTGCGCATGTCGTTCAGGATGCCTTCGAGGAACTTGTGCGGGATGTCCTGCGCATCGGCGATCGCCTCGGTCTTCAGTGGCTCGTCCGACCGCGATGCGGCGAGTTGCAGTGCGGCACGTACCGCGTAGTCCGCCCTGGCTGAGATCCGCATGGGAGCAGTATCCCGTACGGCTGCGGCGCCCGGGGCCGCCGCGTCCGTGGTGTTCACGCGCGCGCTGCGCCGAGCCGGGCCCGGAGCCGCTGCAGCGGGGTGGGCGGGAGGGCGCGGGCGGAGCCGCGCGCGTAGTGGCGCTCGACGTAGTACTGGGCCGTGCTGAGCACGGTCGTGACCGCGATGTACCAGAGAGTGGCCACCATCAGCAGGGGGACGACCTGGTACGTCTGGTTGTAGACCAGCTGCACCGAGTACAGCAGGTCGTGGACGGCGAGGACGCTGACGATGCTCGTGCCCTTCAGTGTGCCGATGAGCATGTTCCCCGCGGTCGGCACGATGGAGCGCATCGCCTGCGGGACGACGATCCGGCGCAGGGTGCGCCCGCGGCCGATGCCGAGTGCCTGCGCGGCCTCCGTCTGGCCGGCGTCCACGGAGAGGATGCCGCCGCGCACCACCTCGGCGGCGTACGCGGCCTCGTGCAGCGTCAGGCCGATGACCGCGGTGAGCGTGGGGCCGAACAGGTTGACCGTCTGGACGGAGACGAACTGCGGCCCGAAGGGGATGCCGAGGCCGAGCGTCGGGTACAGCGCGCCGATGTTGAACCAGAAGAGCAGCTGCACCAGCAGCGGGGTGGACCGGAAGATCCACACGAAGCCCCAACTCAGGCTGCCCAGCACGGGGTTGCCGGACAGGCGCATGACGGCAAGCGGGATGCCGAGAAGGAATCCGAGCACCATCACGACCGCCGTCAGCCACAGGGTGAGCAGCAGCCCGTCGAGGACGGCCGCGGTTGTGACGTACTGGCCGACCACCTCCCACTGGAAGGCGCGGTTACGGACGACGGAGTTGACCACCATCGCGAAGACCAGCAGCGCGACGGCGGCGGTCAGCCACCGGCCGACTCGGCGGCGCGGGACGACAGGCGGCAGATCACGCTCGGGTCGGACCGTGGAGGAGTCGACGGACACGGCGGGGAGAGGGGCGGCGGTGCCGGACGGCGGGACCATCAGGAGGTCTCCAGACGAGGGAGGCGCGGGCGCGGGACGGGGGGATGAGCACGGGCGCGGGGCTGCGGGATGAGCACGGGCGCGGGACGCTGGGGTGGACGCGGGCGCGCGGCGTGGGACGGGCGGCGGGCGCGCGGCGGCGCAGTGGGCGCGAGAGGCAGAGTGGGCGGCGCGGGCGGGGCCGCGGTGAGCACGTCATCACGCTCGCCGCGTCCCTCAACGCGGCGGGGCGGCGGCCGCGTGCGAGGCGGAGCCGGTCCGTGGTCGATCGTAGGCGTCCGCGCCGCGTCCGTGTCAACGACGCCCATTTGTGTCAGCCACGCTAAGGATCCGACCAACTCGCCCCCGGAGGCCGGGCGATGGTTGACGAGCAGCGAGATGTACTGCTCAATGGGTCGCATGGATGCCGATCAGCGCCTGGTCACCCGCCACCACATCGACTTCTGTCGCGTGTGGTCCGCAGCGTGTTGCGCCTGACGCGGCAGCGGGCCGTCCGACCGGCCCTTCCCTCCTTCGGTGCCCCCGTCGCGGGCCGTTCCCTCCCTTCGTAGCGCCGCCGTACGCGCGCACCGCACCACCTGCCGCGTGCTCGTGTACGGACGGTCCTGCGTGACGTGACACGCGCTGCCGCCGCCCCGCCAGGACCGAGGCTCACGCCCCGGCGTCATCACACCTGCTCACCCTCCCGCTTGCTCACACCCTGAAGCGCCCGCCGTCGCACCCGGCCGCCCCCAGGGCCGCTCCGGCGTGCCCTGCCCCGTGCCGACCGTGCGCCGGCCCACGAGGTCCTGACGACCCAGGACCTCAGGACCCGCAGGACCTGAGGAAAGGCCGACTCCCATGCCCGTGGAATTCCTTGGCATCGCCGCCACCCACGACGGTTCCGAGACCACCCCGCGCTCCGGCGCCGCCTTCGACAAGGAGTACACGCTCCGGCTCGCCCGTGCGCACGAGGAGCACGGCTGGGACCGGGTGCTGTTCGCCTACGGTTCCGGAGCGCCGGATCCCGCTCCGGCCGCCGCGTACATCGCGAGCAGGCTGGACCGGCTCCAGATCCTGCTCGCCCACCGGCCGAACGTCTCGTACCCGACCTTCGCCGCCAAGACCTTCGCCACCCTCGACCAGATCAGCGGCGGCCGGCTGACCGTCCACTTCATCACCGGCGGCAGCGACCACGAGCAGGGCCGCGAGGGCGACACCCTCACCAAGGACGAACGCTACGCCCGCACCCGTGAGTACATCCGGATCGTCAAGAAGATCTGGACCACCCACGAGCCCTTCGACCACGAGGGCGAGCACTACCGCTTCCACGACTTCGTCAGCGACGTCTTCCCCGTCCAGAAGCCGCGCCCCGACGTGTCGTTCGGGGGCTCCTCGCCCGCCGCGTACGCCGCGGGCGGCGCCGAGGCCGACATCTACTGCCTGTGGGGCGAGCCGCTGGTGGAGACCGCCGGGCAGATCGAGGAGGTCAAGGCCGCCGCGAAGGCCGCCGGCCGGACCGACGTACCGCGCATCCAGGTGGCGTTCCGCCCGATCATCGCCCCGACCGAGGAGCTGGCCTGGGAGAAGGCCCACCGCACGGTCGGCGCCATCAGGGAGCGGCGCGCGAGCGGACTCGTACGGCACCACCGCGGCGACGCCCCGCAGAACACCGGATCGCAGCGGCTGATCGCCATCGCCGAGGCGGGCGAGCGCTACGACCGCGCCCTGTGGACCCCGACGGCCGCGGCGACCGGCGGCGCGGGCAACTCGAACGCCCTCGTCGGCACCCCGGAGACAGTCGCCCAGGCCCTGCTCGACTACTACGACCTCGGCGTCGACATCCTCTCCGCCCGGGGCTACGACCTGCTGGACGACGCGATCGACTTCGGCCGGTACGTGATCCCGATCGTCCGCGAGGAGGTCGCCAAGCGCGACGCCGAGCGCGCGGCACGAGGCACGCAGCAGACCCTCGCGGCGGTGAACGGATGACCTCCGTGGCACAACCCTGCGCGTCGATCGATCAGTTGACGGTCGTCCAGGTCCCCGTGTCCGACCCCCGCGTCGCGCCCCTGCTGCGCGAGCTCGGCGACGAGTACGCGGCCCGCTACGGCACGGACGCCCACACCGAACTCGCCCGCTACCCGGACGAGGAGTTCACCGAGCCGTACGGCGGGATCCTGCTCCTCCTCCTGGAGCGCGGTGAGCCGGTCGCGGGCGGCGCGTTCCGGCGGTACGACCCCGCCACGGCGGAACTGAAGCGGATCTGGACGCACTCCGCCCACCGGCGGCGTGGACTGGCCCGCCGCGTCGTGGCCGAACTGGAGCGCGAGGCGGCCGCCCGCGGCTACCGGCGGATCTTCCTGACCACCGGTCCGCGCCAGCCCGAGGCCCGCGCCCTCTACCTGGCCGCCGGCTACACGCCGCTGTTCGACACCGAGGCCGCACCCGCGACCCTCCGTCTGCTGCCGTTCGAGAAGCACCTCCCGCGGCGTCCTGCCCCGCCCCTCCCGCAGCACCACGAGAAGCACCACGAGAAGCCCGGCGAGAAGCCCGACGAGAAGCCCGGCGAGCAGCGCGACCCCGAACGCGACCCCAGAAAGGGCGCCGTCCTGTGAACCTCCCCGCGATACGCGCGATCGGAAGCCGGCTGCGCCTCGCCGTCCCCCTGGCCCTGCTTCCCGTACTGGCGCTGACCGCCTGCGGTTCCGGCGGGGCCCCCGGTGCCACGGCGGTGGGCCCCCGTGCCTCCGCCGCGCCGACCGACGACCCGGTCGCCGCCGTGCGCACGGTGGACTCCGCGGCCGCCCTGCTGCCCGACGACGTCCGCGCGTCGGGCACGCTGAGGGTCGGCAGCTCCGTCGGCACCCCGCCGGGCGCCTACTACCCGAACGGCGCCGACAAGGCACCCGCCGGCCAGGACATCGACCTCGCCGACGCGGTGGCCAAGGTCCTCGGGCTGAGGCTGGAGCGGCAGGACGCCTCGTTCGAGACGATCCTGCCCGCCCTCGGCAGCGGCAAGTACGACGTCGGGACCGGCAACTTCGGCGTCACCACCGAGCGCCTCAAGACCATCGACTTCGTCACGTACATCAACGACGGCCAGGGCTTCGCGGTGCGGACGGGCAACACCGCACTCGGATCGAAGGTCACCGACCTCACCCAGCTCTGCGGGCTGACCGTCGGCACGGGCGCCGGCACGACCTTCGAAGCGACCCTCACCGCGCGGAAGGGGGTGTGCGCGGAGGCGGGCAAGAAGCCGTACGAGGTGCAGGTGTACGCCGAGAACGGGGCCACCCTCACCGCGCTCCAGCAGGGCCGGATCGACGTGATCATGTCGACCATCAACGGACTGCGGCACCAGGCGGCGCAGCCGGCCTCCCGGACCACGTTCCTCGGCGAGTTCCACCGCCTCGACGTCGGCTTCGCCTTCAAGAAGGGCTCCCCGCTCACCGCGGCCTTCCAGGCCGCCGTCAACGAGCTGATCAAGGACGGGACGTACGCCCGGATCCTCGAGAAGTGGGGCACCACCGAGTCCGCGATCGACACCTCGCGGATCAACCCGCCCGAGCACCTGAAGAGTTGAGCAGGAACGCCACGATGGGACTCACCACCGACCCCGCGGCCCACCCCCTGGCCGCCCCGGACACCACCGCCCGCCCACCCTCCCAAGCGCCGCCCACCAGAGGCGACATGGGATCCGTCAAGGTCATTCCTGTCCGCCACTACGCCCGCTGGGCGGCGGCCGGTGCCGTCGCCGTGCTGGTCGCCCAGTTCGGTCACGGTCTGGCGACCAACCCGGTCTGGGAGTGGGACGTCTTCCGCGCCTACGTCCTCTCCGAGACCATCGTCCAGGCCGTGTGGGTCACCCTCCAGCTCACCGCCTACGCCACCGTCCTCGGCTTCCTCCTCGGCACCGTCCTCGCCTTCATGCGGCTGTCGCGCAGCCCGGTGCTCCAGACCGTCGCCTGGTCCTACATCTGGATCTTCCGGTCCATCCCGATGATCGTCCAGCTGGTGTTCTGGTTCAATCTCAGCGCCCTGTACGAGCGGCTGGGCGTCGGCATCCCGTTCGGCCCGGTGCTCTGGTCCGTCGACAGCAACAGCCTGATCGGCACCATGGGCGCCGCGATCATCGGACTGACGCTGCATCAGGCGGCGTACGCCGCCGAGATCGTGAGGGGCGGCGTCATCGCCGTCGACCACGGGCAGCTGGAGGCCGCCGCCGCGCTGGGCATACCCCGGCTGCGGCAGATCCGGCGGATCGTGCTGCCGCAGGCCATGCGCGCCATCCTGCCCACCGCGGGCAACGAGATCATCGGGATGCTGAAGGGCACCTCGGTCGTCTATGTGATGGCGATCGGCGAGCTGTTCTACCAGGTGCAGGTGATCTACGGCCGCAACGGACGCGTGATCCCGCTGCTGCTGGTCGCCACCGCCTGGTACGTGGTCCTCACCTCCCTGCTGTCGGTCGCCCAGTACTACGTGGAGCGCCAGTTCGCCCGGGGGAGCAACCGCACCCCGCCGCCCACCCCGCTCCAGCGTGCCCGGCGCCTCGTCCATGACCTGCGGGCGAGGGCGGCCCGGCGCGACCAGCCCGTCGTACCCCTGAAACCCCTGGGAGACAGCCGATGAGTGACGTCAGTGTGGTGAGCGACATCGGTGACGTGATGGTGGACGTCCACGGCGTCCACAAGAGCTTCGGCCCGCTGGAGGTGCTGCGCGGCGTCGACCTCCAGGTACGGGCCGGCGAAGTCACCGTGATCCTCGGCCCGTCCGGCTCCGGGAAGTCCACGCTGCTGCGGACCGTCAACCACCTGGAGAAGGTCGACCGCGGGTGGATCGCCATCGACGGCGAGCTGATCGGCTACCGCCGCTCGGGCGGGAAGCTGTACGAGCTGCGGGAGAAGGACGTACTGAAGCAGCGCACCCACATCGGGTTCGTCTTCCAGAACTTCAACCTCTTTCCCCATCTGACCGTGCTGGGCAACCTCGTCGAGGCCCCGGTCTCCGCGCTGCGCCGGCCCCGCGACGAGGCCGAGGAGACCGCACGGCGACTGCTCGCGCGCGTCGGCCTCGCCGACAAGGCGGACGCCTTTCCGCGGCAGCTCTCCGGAGGCCAGCAGCAGCGGGTCGCCATCGCGCGCGCGCTCGCCCTCGAACCGAAGGTGCTGCTCTTCGACGAGCCCACCTCGGCGCTCGACCCCGAGCTGGTCGGTGAAGTCCTCGACGTCATCAAGGACTTGGCCCGCTCCGGCACCACCATGATCGTCGTGACCCACGAGATCGGCTTCGCCCGCGAGGTCGCCGACACCGTGGTCTTCATGGACGACGGTCTCGTCGTCGAGCAGGGCCCGCCCACGGCCGTACTCGACACCCCGCAACACGAGCGCACCCGCGCCTTCCTCTCCAAAGTCCTCTGACCCCCCACCCCCGTTCGCCCTCTTCCGCAAGGAGCACAACCGTGTCCACCGCCTCGCTCACCCGCCGTACCTCCGCCGCTCTGGGACTGGCCCTCACTCTCGCCCTCACCGCCTGCGGCAATCCGTCCGACGGCGGCACGACCGAGGTCGCCGGCGCGTCCGGCCGGACGACGAAGATCAACCTGAGCCCGGACCAGAACCGCGTCACCACCGCCAAGGTCGACTCCATCGCGGCGAAGGTCCCGGAGAAGATCCGCAAGAGAGGCACCCTGGAGATCGTCGACTCCTCCGGCTCCGCGGCGCCGCTGACCTTCTACGCCACCGACAACAAGACCGTCATCGGCGTCGAGACCGACATCGCCTTCCTCGTCGCCGACGTCCTCGGCCTCGAACCGCACATCAACACGGTCTCCTGGGAGAACATCTTCGTCGGCCTCGACAGCGCCAAGTACGACGTCGGCTTCAGCAACATCACCGTCACCGAGGAGCGCAAGGAGAAGTACGACTTCGCCACCTACCGCGAGGACAACCTGGGCTTCGAGGCGAAGAAGGGCAGCGGCCTGAAGGTCGCCGGGCCCGAGGACGTGGCGGGCAAGAAGGTCGCCGTGAGCAGCGGCACCAACCAGGAGAAGCTGCTCGTGGAATGGAGCAAGGAGAACGAGAAGGCCGGCCGGAAGCCGGTCGACATCGCCTACTACCAGAATGACAGCGACACCTATCTCGCCCTCCAGTCCGGCCGGATCGACCTCTACCTCGGCCCCAACCCCACCGCGGCCTACCACGCCGCCACCACCGGGAAGACCGAGGTCGTGGGCACCTACTCCGGGGCTGGATCCACCCTCCAGGGCCTCATCGCCGCCACCACGAAGAAGGACAGCGGTCTGGCCGAGCCGCTCGCCGCCGCGCTCGACGAGGTCATCGAGAACGGCACGTACGCCGAGGTGCTTGAGCGCTGGGGTCTCTCCGACGAGGCCGTTCCCACGTCCGAGATCAACCCGCCCGGCCTTCCCAAGACCAACAAGTGACGCACGCTCACGCTCCCGAAGGGACCGCCATGGCCACCGTCCTCTCCGTCTCCGGAAGCCCCTCCGCCACCTCCCGCACCGCCCGACTCCTGCGCCACCTGGACGCCCGCCTCGCCGCCCAGGGGCACGACGTCGTCCCGCTGGACGTCCGTACCCTTCCCGCCGACGCGCTGCTCGGCGCCGACTTCGGGCACCCGGCGATCGTCGAGGCGACCGCGCTCTTCGACCGGGCCGACGGGGTCGTCATCGGCACGCCCGTCTACAAGGCGGCCTACTCCGGGCTGCTGAAGTCCCTGCTCGACCTGCTTCCGCAGTACGCGCTCGCGGGCAAGACGGTCCTTCCGCTGGCGACCGGCGGAACAACGGCCCACGTCCTGGCGATCGACTACGCGCTCCGCCCGGTCCTCAGCTCCATGGGCGCCGCGCACATCGTCCAGGGCTGGTTCACGCTCGACAAGGACCTCACGGTCGGCGGCGACGGCGCCCTGACCGTCGCACCGAGCGCGGCCGAGGGCCTGGCCCAGGTCGTGGACCGGTTCTCCGACGCCCTCGACACCCGTACGGCCCTGCTGGCGGCCACCGGCTGAGCGCCCGGCCGCCCGCTCCCCGCGGCGCGGCCGGCACCCCGCCTCGTACCGTCGACCAGGAAGGCACCCTCGCCGTGTCCGCACCCTCCGCCCCCACACCACCGTCCTTCCCCGCCCCGCCGCTTCACCCCCACCTCCACCTCGCCGTCGCGCTCGACGGCGCGGCCGGGCACCCGGCCGCGTGGCGGCGGGGGCCCGGCGCCCGCTCCCGGGATCCGCTCACCCTCGGCTCCTGGACCGACCTCGTGACCGAGGCCGAGAGCGGACTGCTCGACTTCGTCACGATCGAGGGCGGGTTCGGACCGCGGTCCCCGAGCCCCACGGAGCCGGACGACCCCACCGACCAGGGGCGGGGCCGCCTGGACGCGGTGCTCGTCGCCGCGCGGGTGGCACGGCACACCCGGCACATCGGCCTGGTGCCGACGGTCGTCGCCACCCATACCGAGCCGTTCCACGTGGCCAAGGCGATCGCCACCCTCGACCACGTCAGCAACGGCCGCGCGGGCCTGCGGATCCAGGTGTCGGCGCGGCGGGGCGAAGCCGCGCCCGTCGGCCGCCGTACGTACCCCAGGCTCCGCGCCGTGGACCGTGACACCCCGGCCGGCCGGGAACTGATCGCCGAGCTGTTCGACGAGGCCGCCCACCACGTGGAGGTGGTGCGCCGGCTGTGGGACAGCGGGGAGGACGAGGCGGAGACACGGGACGTCCACGGCGTCACGGGCTCGGCGGCCACGCCCCGGCCGCCGCAAGGACAGCCCGTCGTGAGCGCGTCGGCCCACGGAAGCGTGCCGTACGGGCTCGTGGGCCGCTCCGCCGACATCGCGTACGTCACCCCGCGCGACGCCGACCACGCGCGGGCCGTGGTCGCCGAGATCCGTACGGCCCAGGCGGACGCTGGGCGGGCGGGGGAGCCGCTGCACGTCTTCGGCGACCTCGTCGTGTTCCTGGACGCCGATCCCGCGGCGGCCGAAGACCGCAGGGCCCGCCTCGACGGCCTCGCGGGCGAGGCGCACACCGGCGGTGCGACGGTGTTCGCGGGTACACCGGATCACCTCGCGGACCTCCTCCTGGAGTGGCGCGCGACCGGCCTGACCGGCTTCCGGCTGCGCCCAGGGGCGATCGCCCACGATCTGGAGCGGATCACCCGGGAACTGGTGCCGGAACTCCAGCGTCGCGGCGCCTTCCGGCGTGCCTACGAGGCGGACACCTTGCGTGGGCTGCTCGGGCTGGGCCGCCCCGCCGAACGCCGCGTCACCGCCCGGCTCGCGGGAGCGGTACGACGATGAGCCGTACGACGACGACACGCGCGAGGACGACACGCGCGACGACGACACGCGCGACGACGACACGCGCGAGGTCGATCCGCCTGGTCACGTTCTCGGAGAACCGGCGGGCCGCCGCATGAAGTTCCTGGCCATCACTCTCATCGTGCACGCCCCGGACCCGGTGACGGGCGTCAAGAAGCCCACGTACGAACGCTTCCGCGAGGTGATCGACAACGCCCTGCTGGCGGAGGAGCTCGGCTTCGACGGCTTCGGTGTCGGCGAACGGCACGAGCGTCCGTTCCTCTCCTCCTCGCCCCCGGTCGTGCTCAGCCACATCGCCGCGCTCACCTCGCGGATCCGGCTGTTCACCGCCGTCACCACGCTCAGCCTCCTCGACCCGGTGCGCGCGTACGAGGACTACGCGACGCTCGACCACCTCTCCGCGGGCCGTCTCGACCTGATCATCGGCAAGGGCAACGGCACCGCGCAGCGGGAGCTGTTCCACGTGACGCCCGAGGACCAGTGGGACCGTAACGCCGAGGGGTACGCACTCTTCCGCCGCATCTGGCGGGAGGACAGGGTGACCGCGGCCCCGCGCTTCCGTCCCGGTCTCACGGACGCCGAGGTGTGGCCGAGGCCGCTCCAGAGCCCCGTCCGCGTCTGGCACGGCAGCGCGACCAGCCAGGAGTCCGTCGATCTCGCCGCCCGCTACGGGGATCCGCTCTTCTCGGCCAACGTCACCCACCCGATGGAGCCGTACGCCGCGCTCGTCCGCCACTACCGGGAGCGCTGGGAGCACTACGGCCACGACCCGGCCCTCGCGGTGGTCGGTGCGGGGACGGCCGGCTTCCACACCGCCCGCACCTCGCAGCGGGCGATCGCCGCGTACCGGCCGGTGTTCGAGGCGAACCTCGCACTCCAGAGGCAGCTCGGCGTCGAGCCGGTGTTCCCGACGCTGGAGGACTTCGTCGAGCGCAGCTCGGCGCTCATCGGCAGCCCGCAGCAGGTGATCGACAAGGTGCACCGGTACCACGAGGCGTTCGGGCACAGCGTGCTCCATCTTCAGGCCGACGCAGGTGGTCTGACGCAGGGTCAGCACCGCGAGTCGCTGGAACTCTTCCAGTCCGACATCGCGCCCGTGCTCCGGCGCGACATCCCGGACCCGCCGTTCCCCTGGGCCCCGGTCCTCGCCGATACCGAGCGCGGTCCCGAGCCCGAGCCCGAGCGCGGTCCCGGGCCGGAGCCCGAGCGCGGTCCCGGGCCGGAGCTCGACTCGGAGCGCGAGCCCGTCCTGGAGGGCGACCGTGTGCACGGCCCCGCGTTCGTCCCCGCGCCCGACCGTGCGCGGGCTCCGATTCCCGTACCCCCGCCGACCGACCGCTGAGGAGCACCCGATCATGTCCCGTATCCCGCTCGGGGTCCTCGACCTCGTCCCGATCTCGTCCGGCTCCACCGCGGCCGAGGCCCTTCGCAACACCCTCGATCTCGCCCAGCAGGCCGAGCGGTTCGGCTACAGCCGGTACTGGTTCGCCGAGCACCACCTCAACCCGGGCGTGGCCGGGGCCTCTCCCGCGGTCGTGCTGGCCCTGACCGCCTCCGCGACCTCCACGATCAGGATCGGATCGGGGGCCGTACAGCTCGGTCACCGCACCGCCCTGTCCACCGTCGAGGAGTTCGGGCTGATCGACGCGCTGCACCCCGGGCGCCTCGACCTGGGCCTCGGCCGCTCGGGCGGGCGGCCCTCCGGTTCGGCGCAGGGCCCCCGGCCGACCACGACCCCGGTCGTCGACGGGCGGACCCCCAACGGCCTCAGGATCCCGCCACGGTTCTCCTTCGAGCACCTGGTCGCTTCGCCGCGCTTCCTCCTCCAGCACCAGCTGCTGCACCAGCCCGGCGCGCGCCCGCAGGAGTACGGCGAGCAGGTGGAGGACATCCTCGCGCTCCTGCGCGGCGACTACCGTTCGGCGGAGGGGCTCGAAGCCCACGCCGTCCCCGGGGAGGGCGCCGACGTGCAGGTGTGGATCCTCGGCAGCAGCGGCGGCCCGAGCGCCGACGTCGCCGGCCGCAACGGCCTGCGGTTCGCGACCAATTACCACGTCAGCCCGGCCACCGTACTGGAGGCGGCCGAGGGCTACCGCGCCGCGTTCCAGCCGTCGGACGACCTCGAGAAGCCGTACGTCAGCGTCTCCGCGGACGTCGTCGTCGCCGAGGACGACGAGACCGCCCGCGAGCTGGCCACCGGCTACGGCCTGTGGGTCCGCAGCATCCGCACGGGCGAGGGCGCGATCCCCTTCCCGACACCGGACGAGGCCCTCGACCACGCCTGGACGGAGGAGGACCTGACGCTGGTCGCCGACCGGGTCGACACCCAGTTCATCGGCTCCGCGAGCCGGGTCGCCGACCAGCTCGAACAACTCCAGGAGGCGACGGGCGCGGACGAGCTGATCATCACCACCATCACCCACGCCCATGCCGACCGGGTCCGCTCCTACCGCCTGCTCGCGGAGGAGTGGCACCGCCGCTGAGCCGAGCGCCCTCCTGGACACGAGCGCCGTTCGCCCGGACAGGGCGGACGGCGCTTCGTCGTCGTACCTTCGACCGCCGTACCCCTTGACGCTCCGCCGCAGCCCTTCGATACTGGCGGCCAAATCGATTTGGCCAAATCGATTTGGCTCTCCGTCCAGGGCCGGATCGCGGCTGAAATCCGAGCGTGCACCGACGCCCGAACGGAGCCCGAACGTGTTCCCTCCCCGCAAGACCCAGCCCCAGCGCCGGCCCCAGCCCGGCCCGGACCAGGAACCGCCTGCCCCGGCCCTCGCGCCCGACCCCGAGCACGCGCCCGAGTCGGCCCCCGACCCCGAGTCCGGGCCCGAGTCCGGGCCCGAGTCCGGGCCCGAGTCCGGGCCCGCTACCCCGTCCGATCCCGAGCGTGCGTCCGCCCCCTCGCGTGCGTCCGACCCCGAGCGTGCGTCCGCCCCCGCCCCCGCAGCCGCAGGCGCCGGTGTTGCCGCGCCGCAGCCTCACCCCGTCGACGAGTCCCGCCCCCTCGGCCGGATCCTGCTCTTCGGGATCCAGCACGTCCTCGTCATGGCCGCCACCCCCATCTCGGCGATCTTCCTGATGAGCGCGACCCTCCGCCTCGACCCCGGTCTGACCGTCAACCTGCTCTCCGCGGCCTTCGTACTCTCCGGAGTCGGATCCCTGATCCAGTCGCTCGGCCCCTGGAAGTTCGGCCCCCGACTGCCCTTCGTGATGCTTCCGGGCGGTGCGCCGCTCATCCTCTTCCTCGCCATCGCCGAACAGCACGGAGTGCGCACGGCCACCGGCGCCGTGATCCTCACCGCCGCCTTCTACTTCGTCGTGCTGCCGGTCTTCTCACGGCTGCTGGCCTTCTTCCCGGCCCTCGTCATCGGCACGATGATCGTCATCGTCGGCATCAACCTGGTGAAGGTCGGCGCCGTCCTCGTCACCGGACGCCCGGGCCAACCCGGTTTCGCCGACCCCCTCAACCTCGGCCTCGGCATGGCCACCATCGGCTTCACGGTCGCCTTCTACCTGCTCTTCAGCGGCATCCTGCGCCAACTGGCCGTCATGCTCGGCCTCCTCGCCGGCACCGCGCTCGCCGCGGTCCTCGGCGCCGTCGACCTCGGCCGCGCCGCCGACGGCGGTCTGCTCACCCTGCCGCAGCTGATGCCCTTCGGCTCACCCCAGTTCAACCTGGTCGCCGCCCTGCCGCTGATGCTCTACAGCCTCGCGTCCATGGCGGAGGCCACCGGTCAGACGGTCATCAACGCGGAAGCCGTCGGGAAGAAGATCGACAAGCGCACCGACGTCCCCAAGACCGTCCGGGGTGACGCGCTCACGTCGCTCTTCGGCGGCTTCTTCGGCCTTCCGCTCATGGTCACCAGCGGCGAGAACATCGGGATCGTCCGCGTCACCGGGGTACGCAGCCGTTACGTGACCGCCGCGGCCGGTGCCGTCCTCGTCGCCATCGGCTTCCTGGCACCCGTCGTCCGTGCGATCAGCGTCATCCCGTCCGCCGTCGTCGGCGGCACCGCGATGGTCGTCTTCGCCGTCATCACCGTGCTCGGCGTGCAGATGCTCGGCCGCTCCGACCTCGACAAGCACACGAGCACCTTCGTCTGTGCCGTCGCGCTCGCGCTCGGCCTGCTGCCGATCCTCGTTCCCGGCGTGTACGGCGGCTTCCCGCCGAACGTCCGCATCCTCCTCGAAAGCGGCGTCGCCGTCGGCGCGTTCGTCGCCGCCGTCCTCAACATCCTCTTCCACCACGTCCGTCCGAGCGTCACGGCCCGCATGGCCGGCGCCCCCCGGACCACCCCGACCTCGGTGAGCGCCACCAGCCCCACCGCCTCCAGCGCCACCCCCCGTACGGAAAGCGACCGATGAACCCGCTCACGCGCGACCTCCTCCACGGCTCCGGCCCGCTCCTCCTCGTACCGGACGCCGTCCTGCTGCCCGAAGGACCGGCGGACGGCCACGCGGCCGTCGTCGCCGACGGTGTCTTCCGGGCCGTTGGGGCCGCGGAGGAGCTGATACGCACGCATCAGCATCTCCACCCCGTCCGCCTGCCCGGCCACCTCCTCATGCCCGGCTTCGTCGATGCCCACCACCACCTCACCCAGAGCTTCGGTTCCGCGCTCGCCTTCGGCGAACCGTCGGAGATCTTCCGCAGGGTGTGGGTGCCGCTCGAGGGCGCGCTGGACGAGGAATCCGCGTACGTGGCAGCCAAGTTGGCCGCGTACGAGGCCCTGCGCGGCGGCTTCACCACCGTCGCCGACGCCGGAACCCGCGCCGACGTGGACGTCGACGTGGTCGCGTCCGCCGCACGCGACGCCGGCATCCGCTGCGTGCTGGGGCTCGTCTGCAACGACGCCGAGAACGAGAACCCGTCCGTCCTGGACAGCGCCGAGAAGCACCTCGCGCGCTACGACGGCGACCCGCTCGTCCACCCCTCCCTCGCCGTCTCCATCCCCGAGGCCGCCACCGAGGAGACCCTCCGCCGCACCGCCCGCCTCGCCGCCGAGGCCGGGGCCGTCGTCCAGATCCACGTCAACGAGCACCTCGCCGGCGTCGAACGCTCCCTCGTACGACATGGACGGCGCCCCCTGGAACACCTCCACCACATCGGTGCGCTGGGACCGCAGTTGCTCGCCGCGCACGCCACCCTCCTCACCCCGCGCGAGCTCACCCTGCTCGCCGACACCGGCACGGCGGTCAGCTACAACCCCGTCGCCAGCGCCTGGAAGGGCAACGCCGTCGCTCCCGCCACCGCCATGGCCGAACGCGGTGTCCGCTTCGGACTCGGCACGGACGGCACCCGGGGGGACGGGTTCCGGCTCGCCGAGGCGGCGGAGTTCGCCCAGCGGCTCGCGTACGGACTGGTCACCGGCGACTCGTCCTGCGGCGCCGGCTGGACCTGGCTCGAGCACGCAACCCGCGGCGGCGCCGACGCCGTCGGTCTCGGCGCGCGGACCGGCACGATCGCCGAGGGCCTCGCCGCCGACTTCCTCCTCGTCGACGTCACCAACCCCGAACTCGCGCTCTCCTGGGACCTGCCCTGGGAGCTGGTTCGACGCGGCAACCGCGACCAGATCAGCGCCGTGTTCGTGGCGGGCCGCCTGCGTCTGTGGTGCGGCCGGCCCGTCGACTGGGACGGTCCCGCCCTCGTGGGCCGAGCGGCCGAACTGGCCCGCGCCGCCGTGGGACGGGCCGCCATCACCCGCGTACACCCCACCTCCACGACGGCACGGGAACGGAGCGCGGCACGGTGACCGCCGAGACACTGGCGGTGCTCGCCGTCACGGTCGCCGTCGCCGCGTTCGTCCAGGGCGGCAGCGGGCTGGGCTTCGCCCTGATCGTCGCTCCCGTGGCCGGCATCCTCGACCCCGGCCTGCTCCCGGTGTTCGTCCTGGCGTCGATGATCCCGCTCAACGCGTACGTCGTGTGGCGCGAACGGACCTCGCTCGATCTGCGCGGCGCGAGCTGGATCACGGCCGCGCGCCTCGCCGCCACGCCCGGCGGTCTGGCACTGCTCTGGCTGATACCCGACCGGAGCCTCGGCCTCTTCGTGGGCGTCGCCACCGTGCTGGCCGCCGTGGCGAGCCTGGCCGCACCCGCGTTCACACCGGGCCGCGCCGCCTATGTGGGCGCGGGTGCGGTGACCGGTCTCACGGAGACCGCGACGGGCGTCGGTGGCCCGCCGCTGGCGCTGGTCTACCAGCACCGGCCCCCGGCCGAGCTGCGTTCCACCGTCGCCGCCTGCTTCCTCGTGGGTGAAGTCGCCTCGCTGCTGCTGCTGTTCGCCACGGGTGAGGGGGAGCCCGCGGACCTCGGCTGGGCGGCGGCCCTGCTGCCCGCGATCGCCGCCGGGGCGTGGCTGAGCAAACTCGTGCACCACCGCCTGGACGCGCGGCGGATGCGCCTCTTCGTACTGGTCTTCGCCCTGGTCTCGGGGGTGGTCCTCATGCTCGGCATCTGAACCGGCCCGTACGGGTCGAAGCCGCGTGGGTGAAGCGTCCGGGCCATCGTGGCGCGGCGTGACCCGGCCAGGTGCGGCGACGGGGGGCGGCGACGGGGTGGCAGTACGACGAGGTGTCCGACCTGCTCCGTCACCTGTGGCTGCGCGGCATCGCCTTCGATCCGGCGGCGCCCTCCGACGTGCTGATACGTCTGGTGGATCCAGCGGCCGGTGAGGCCGGCCTGCTGATGCCGGAGGGCCGCGACCTGCCCGACGCCGTCGTCGACGAGGCCCTCCGCCACCCGGCCAGGGGGATCCGCCGCGCGCTCGCCGGCAACGTGCGCGTCGCCCCCTTGCGACTCGCCCCCTTGGCGACGGACCCGTCGGGCATCGTCCGCACGCGGCTCGCCTGCGGCCCCCACCCCGCCTGGCCGGGGCCAGCCCGGCGACGGAATGCCGGCCGTCGTCACCGTCCTTCGGTGTTCCGCAGCGACGAGGCCCGGGCGATCACCCGCGGTTCGGGCACCGTCGCCACAGCCTGCCCCACCTCGGCGGAGTCGCCGTGCAGTCGGGCGAGAAGCAGCTCGACGGCCCCGGCCGCCGCCCGGTCCAGGTGCAGGTCGACGGCGGTCAGCGGCGGTTCGCAGGTGCGGGCGCGCAGGCCGTCGTACCGGGTGACGACCATGACGTCGTCCGGTATGGAGCGCCCGCTGTCCCGGACCGCCCGCACCGCGCCCACCGCGAAGACGTCCACCAGCGCGCAGACCGCGTCGATCCCGGGGTGCTCGGCGAGCAGGGCCGCACACCGGTCGTACCCGGCCTGTTCGCCGCCGGACTCCGGCGCGGTCGCCACGATCGGCGCCCAGCCCTCCTCCTCGGCGACCCGTGCGAAGGCGGCGCGGGCGTCGACCGACGAGTGCCGCGAACCGGAGCCGACGATGAGCGCCGGCTGCCGCGCCCCCTGCTCGCGCAGATGGGCGAGGAGCAGTTCCGCGACGAGCCCGCCGCGCAGATCGACGTACGGCACGTCCTGGTCCGGTGACACGGGCCTGCCGAGCGCGACGTACGGCAGTCCGCGCTCCTTCAGGGTCGCCACGGCCACGTCGTCCACGTCGGGCTCCACGACGATCGCCCCGTCGATGTCGACGGAGTAGAGGGCGGAGCCGGACTGCACGGGAGGCACGAGCACCAGCGCGTAGTCGTGCACGAGGGCGCTCTCGGCCGCGGCCGCCGCGACCTCCATGTAGAAGCCGAGCCGGGACGGGCCTCCGGCCACCGCGAACGGCATGGACGAGGCGAGCGCGATGGCCTTCGCCTCCCCGCGCCTCAGCCGCTGCGCCCGCAGGTTGGGCCGGTAACCGAGGTCCGTGGCAACCTGCTTGATGCGCTCCCGCGTCCGCGGGTCGACCTTGCCGATCCCGTTGAGGGCGTGCGAGACCGTCGTGCGCGACACCCCGGCGACCCGCGCGACGTCGGCGATCGTCGGCGGTCTCGGACCGGCACCGGAAGAGGGCATGTGCGCGAACGCTCCTCGCGTGATGAGGACGGGTGACCCCACCATCTTCGCCGAACAGCGGGTGGCGGTGCCGATCACCCAGCGGACTGGGGAGTATGGGCGGGGCTCACGGG
The DNA here is from genome assembly GCF_042902595.1 of Streptomyces sp. NPDC012508. Taxonomy (NCBI): domain Bacteria; kingdom Bacillati; phylum Actinomycetota; class Actinomycetes; order Kitasatosporales; family Streptomycetaceae; genus Streptomyces; species Streptomyces sp. NPDC012508. Next base: position 1,324,926 of record NZ_JBIBEO010000001.1, on the reverse strand, counting down.
GCTTACAGGGCTTACAGGGCTCACGGGGCTCACGGGGCTCACGGGGCTCACGGGGCTCACGGGGCTTACAGGGGTCACAGGGCTCATGGGGCTCATGGGGTGAGGATGCGCCGGAGCCAGCGGAGCCGGGCCTCGCCCGCGTCCCCGCTGACCGCCGCCGCCGGCGCGAGGGCGTCGAAACCGTGGAAGGCTCCGGGCCATACGTGCAGTTCGGCCTGGCCGCCGGCGCGCCAGATCGCGTCGGCGTAGGCCACGCCCTCGTCCCTGAACGTCTCGACCGACCCGACGTCGATGTACGCCGGGGGCAGCCCGGACAGATCCGTGGCGCGGGCCGGAGCCGCGTACGGAGGCAGGTCCGCATCCCCGTACCGGTCGCCGAGCACCGCCTGCCACGCGGTGGCGTTGGAGGTCCGGTCCCAGATGTCGACGCCGGCCATCTGCCGGCTGGAGAAGGTGTCGTCACGGTCGTCGAGCATCGGACACAGCAGTAGTTGCCCGATCAAAGCGGGCCCGCCCCGGTCACGGATCAGCAGGGCGAGCGCCGCGGCGAGCCCGCCTCCCGCACTCTTCCCTCCGACGATGACACGGTCCGCGTCGATGTCCAGATCGGCCGCGTGCTCGGCAGCCCAGACCAACCCGGCGTAACAGTCCTCCACCGGTCCGGGGTACCGCGCCTGCGGTGCCAGCCGGTACTCGACGGAGACGACGGCCAACTCCAGCGCGAGCGCCCAGTCGTCCAGCAGCCCCGGAAGCACGGACCAGGCGTTGCCCATGACCATCCCGCCACCGTGCATGTAGTACAGCAGCGGCAGCGGTCGCGTGATCCCCGCGGGCCGTGCGCTGACGAGCGTGACGTCCGGCCCGCCGCCCGCCCCCGGGACACGCAGCTCTTCCACCTCGAAGCGGCCGTCGGCCCGGAGCTCCCGGACCGTCGGCCTGGGCCGCGTCGCGGCGTCCTGCTCCTGGTGGGCGGCGAGGTTCTCCGGGGTCAGGGGCTCCCTCCAGGCGTCCCCCAAAGCCGCCAGCACCGTACTCAGTTCGGGGTCGAAGGGGGGCGCTCCCGGGGTAGGGGGTTCTGGCGTGAGGTCCATGCGGGGCAGTCAATCACCTGGTGCCGTCGTCCACCGGCTCCAGCTTCTCCCGTGTCTCCCGCGTCTCCGGAGCCTGCGCCGGGGCTTCGGCCGTCACTTCGGCGTGGGCCGGCTCGATGGCCCGAGCCTTGTGGCGGCGGCCGGTGACGTAGGTGGCGATCGGCTCGGTGTAGCGGGCGGTGAGCGGGCCGAGGACGACCAGGACGAGGACGTACGCGGTCGCGAGAGGGCCGAGGGCCGGTTCGATGCCCGCCGTCACCGCGAGACCGGCGATGACGATGGAGAACTCACCCCGCGCGACCAGGGTCCCGCCGGCCCGCCAGCGGCCCTTCACCGAGATCCCGGCCCGCCGGGCGGCCCAGTAACCGGTGGCGATCTTCGTCGCCGCCGTGACCACGGCCAGGGCCAGCGCGGGCAGGATCACCGGCGGGATGCTCGCCGGGTCGGTGTGCAGACCGAAGAAGACGAAGAACACCGCCGCGAACAGATCCCGCAGCGGGCTGAGCAGATTGTGCGCGCCCTCCGCGACCTCCCCGGAGAGGGCGATGCCGACGAGGAAGGCGCCGACGGCGGCCGAGACCTGGAGCTGCTGGGCGATGCCGGCGACCAGCAGCGTCAGACCGAGGACGACGAGGAGGAGCTTCTCGGGGTCGTCGCTGGAGACGAAGCGGGAGATGACCCGTCCGAAGCGGACGGCGAGGAAGAGGACCGTACCGGCGACACCGAGGGCGATGGCGAGGGTCAGGCTTCCGGCGGCGAGACTCACGCCGGCGAGCAGCGCGGTGAGGATCGGCAGGTAGACGGCCATGGCCAGGTCTTCCAGGACCAGGATGCTCAGGATGGCCGGCGTCTCCCGGTTGCCGAGGCGGCCCAGATCGCCCATCACCTTGGCGATGACACCGGAGGACGAGATCCATGTGACGCCGGCCAGGACGACGGCGGCGACCGGGCCCCACCCCAGCAGAAGGGCCATGCCCGCGCCCGGCAGGGCGTTGAGGGCGAAGTCCACCAGGCCCGCCGGGTACTGCGTCTTGAGGTTGGTCACCAGATCGCTGGCGGTGTACTCCAGTCCCAGCATCAGCAGCAGGAGGATCACGCCGATCTCGGCGCCGATCGCGACGAACTCCTCACTGGTCCCGAGCGGCAGCAGACCGCCCTCGCCGAAGGCGAGGCCGGCCAGGAGGTAGAGGGGTATCGGGGAGAACTGGAAGCGTCCGGCGAACCGGCCCAGCAGGCCGAGCGCGAGAATGATCGCGCCGAACTCGATCAGGAAGATGGCGGAGGAGTGCACGGCGCTCACTCCCGGCCGAGGATCGAGGCGGCCGCCTCGACACCCTCGCGGGTGCCGATCACGATGAGCGTGTCGCCGCCCGCCAGCCGGAAGTCCGGCGCGGGGGAGGGGATGGCATCGGCCCGGCGCAGGACCGCGACGATGGAAGCCCCCGTCTCGGTGCGCATCCGGGTCTCGCCCAGGACGTGCCCGTTCCACTGTGAGTGCGCCGACAGTTCTATTCGCTCGGCGACCAGCCCCAGGTCCGTGGTCGAGAGCAGATTGGGGCTGTGGTGGGACGGCATCAGCGCGTCGATCAACGCCTCCGCCTCCTTGGCTGTCAGCTTGGCCGACAGCGCGCACTCGTCCGGATCGTCCCTGCGGTAGGCGTTCAGCGTCCGGCTGCCGTCCCGGTGGGCGATGACCGAAAGCCGGCGGTGCTCACGGGTGGTCAGGTCGTAGCGGACCCCGATTCCGGGGAGCGGGGTGTTGCTCATGCGTGGAACGGGCATCGAAAATCTCCCCATGTGTGTGCGTTCACCGGAATTGGGAGCGAACGTCATCCGCCTCCGGAAGTCACCTTATCGACACGTGTTCCGCTCGATCCGGTGGTGAAGGGGACGCCGGAGCCGACCAGTTGCGGGGCCAGGTGGCCTGCGAACCGGCTTGTCGCGCATCGCCGACCGTGGTGCATCATTCTTCAGGGCCCCGACGGAGGGGCGGTGCGTGAGGAGGCGCTGCATGATCGAATGGATGCGGATCCGCTCCCGTACGCGCCCTGTGCCGGACCCGGCCGCGACCTCCTCGATCTGGGCCGTGTCGGCGCTCCTGGCCTTCGCCCTGGTCATCGCGTTCAACTTCCTCGACGGACACGGGGACCCCGTCCTCGACCTCATCGCGCTGTCCGTCGCCGTGGCCGCCGTCAGCACGGGAGCCCGGCTCACCGCCGCCCCGGGCACCGCCCTGCTCTGCTGGCTCATCCTGAACGTCTTCGCCACCGCGCCCATCGGGCAGCTCACCTGGGAAGCCGCCTACGATCTCGGACGCATGGCCTGCCTCCTGATCGCGGCGAGCACGGGAACGGTCATCGCCCGGCTCGTCCACGCCCGCGCGGCGCATCGCCGGCTGACCCCCTGGACCGGACCGCCCGGCTCCTGACGGGAGACCGGCGGGCGGCACCGGCCCACACCGACGGTGCGCCCGGCCTCTCCGGCTCCGGCTCTACGCGGGCCCGGGCGCCGTCCTCTCCACGGTCGCCCCGGCCTTCCCGGCGTCTCCCGCCCTGGCCCCTCCCGTCCCGGGCAGTCGCCGGCCGTACGCCGCACAGTAGAATCGCCGGTCGTGAGGGCGCACCGAGCTGCCCGCCGAGGGTCCGACTTCCGCAGGAGAGAGCGTGCGCGAGCCACTGACGCCGACCGCGCCCGCCTGTCCGCGGTGACGCTCCACCCCCGGGCCTGGGGCCTGAGCAGCCCCGGGACCTGAGCAGCCCCGGGACCTGAGCAGCCCCGGCTCCGTCGCCGTCCCGGATCCGTCCTCACCCCTTCGACTTCCGGTCCGCCGCCGCGTGGGCCGATCGCGGAGTGCCGACCCGGCCCTTCCGCTCCCGAACGCCCCGCCCCGCCGAGTGGGCGTGCCCGAGTACGACAGGTCCCCGCTTCCTTGTCCTCATCCGTTGTGTCCCCGGCCAGGTGGTCGCGCGGCCTGCGTCCGGCATGGCTGACCGATCCGAAGGTCTGGCGTACCGAGGTGCTGGCCGGTCTTGTCGTCGGGCTGGCGCTGATCCCCGAGGCGATCGCGTTCTCGATCATCGCCGGGGTCGACCCGGCGATCGGCCTCTTCGCCTCCTTCACCATGGCCGTGACCATCGCGATCTTCGGCGGCCGCCGGGCGATGATCTCCGCGGCGACCGGAGCCGTCGCGCTCGTCATCGCGCCGCTCAACCGGGAGCACGGCCTGGGGTACCTGATCGCCGCCGTCATCCTGGCCGGCGTTTTCCAGGTGATCCTCGGTGTACTCGGCGTGGCGAAGCTGATGCGGTTCATCCCGCGCTCGGTGATGGTCGGCTTCGTCAACTCGCTGTCCATCCTGGTCTTCATGGCCCAGGTGCCCGAGCTGCGGAACGTCCCCTGGGCCGTGTACCCGCTCGTCGCCGCCGGCCTGCTCCTGATGGTGTTCTTCCCGAAGATCACGACGGTGGTCCCGGCCCCGCTCGTCTCCATCGCCGTCCTGACCGCCCTCACGGTCGCCGCCGGGATCGCCGTTCCGACCGTCGGCGACAAGGGCGCCCTGCCGTCCTCGCTGCCGGTGCCCGGTCTGCCCGACGTGCCGTTCACGACGGACACGCTCGTCCTCGTCGCGCCGTACGCCTTCGCCATGGCGCTCGTCGGCCTGATGGAGTCGCTGATGACGGCCAAGCTCGTCGACGACATCACGGACACCCACTCCAGCAAGACGCGCGAGTCGATCGGTCAGGGCATCGCCAACATCGTCACCGGCTTCTTCGGCGGCATGGGCGGCTGCGCCATGATCGGCCAGACGATGATCAACGTGAAGGTCTCGGGCGCCCGCACCCGTCTGTCCACGTTCCTGGCCGGTGTGTTCCTGATGGTGCTGTGCATCGTCTTCGGCCCGGTCGTCTCCGACATCCCCATGGCGGCTCTGGTCGCCGTCATGATCATGGTGTGCTTCGCGACCTTCGACTGGCACTCCGTCGCGCCGAAGACCCTGAGGCGGATGCCCGTCGGGGAGATCGCCGTCATGGTGATCACCGTGCTGTGCGTCGTCGTCACGCACAACCTCGCCGTGGGTGTGGTCGCCGGCTCGGTCACCGCCATGGTGATCTTCGCCAGGAGGGTCGCCCACCACGCCGAGGTCACCGCCGTGAAGGATCCCGACGGTACGACGGTGGTCTACCGGGTGGCCGGCGAGCTGTTCTTCGCCTCCGCCAACGAACTCGTCGGGCGCTTCGACTACGCCGGCGACCCGGACAGGGTCGTCGTCGACCTCTCCGCGGCCCACGTCTGGGACGCCTCGTCCGTGGCCGTCCTCGACACGATCGAGGCGAAGTACGCCCAGCGCGGCAAGACCGTGGAGATCGCGGGCCTGAACGCCCCGAGCGCGGACCTCCACGCCAGACTCACCGGCGAACTCACCGGTCACTGACGAGTGCCGCGCCGCCGGGGCCGGGCGGGGCGGACCGGGCCGCGCCCGGGCGGGGCGGGCCGGGCCGGAGCGGGCCGGGGCGCGCGGGGAGTGGCGCGCCCCCGGACACGGTCAGGCGACCGCCTCGGTGCGGGCGGCGGCGGCATCCACTGCGTCACCCAGCAGCAGCCCGCCGCGTAGACGGCCCCGGGATCACGGTGCGACGGCGTAGACGATCAGGTTGTCCACCGGGTGGCCGGCCGCGTCGAACGCGCCGTCGCACGTGATCAGTCGCAGCGCGCGCTTCTTCGTGGACCCGTAGACCCTCCTGGTGGGGAAGGCGTCCTTGTCGACGGTCTCGGTGCCGGTGACCGTGAAGCGCACGGTGCCGCCCCGGCTGTCGCGTACGTCGACGGTCGCACCCTTGCGTATCCGCTTGAGGTCGTGGAACACGGCCCGGCCGAAGCGGGTGTCGTTGTGACCGATGATCACCGCGGCGCCGGGCTCTCCCGGACGGGGGTTCCCGGCGTACCAGCCCGCCGTCATTCCCTTGTCCGCCGGCGGCACTTCGACGGTGCCGTCCTGGTTGAGGCCGAGCCTCATCAGCTCGCTGTCGATGCCGAGGGAGGGGATGGACACGCGGGTCGGCACCGTCCTCGTGCCGGTGGCTCGGGTCGGGTGAATCGGGTCGGGCTCGGCGGCGGGGGCGGCGGCGCGCGAGGGCGTCGCCGCTGCCGGGGGCGTGCCCTCGACGCCGTCGGTGGCGCAGGCGCCGACGGTCGTGGTCAGGACGGCGCACAGCAGCAGGGGCCGGGCACGCGTCCGCCAGGCGCGTGCGCGTCGGCCGGCGGCGCGGGTCGTTCGGGTCATGGGTGCTCCCGCGACGCGGAGTCGTGGTGCCGCCGTCGCCGACGGCACCACGAACGCGTCGGTCGTCAGTCGTTGCGGTGGGCAGCGCCTCGGCGGCGCAGCATGACGATGCCGGCGCCCGCGAGGAGCGCCGCACCGGCGGCCGAGCCGGCGACGGCGGTGGTGACGTCCTCACCCGTCCGGCCTGCGGGACGCTCACCGGCGGCGACGCCGCCGCGCGGCGCCGCGACCGGGCTGGGGGTCCGCTCGGCGACGGGGCGGGGTTGGCCGTCGGCGCGCTCACCGGCGGCGACACCGCCGCGCGGCGCCGCCACCTCGCTCGGCGTCCGGTCCGGGACGGGACGCGGAGTGACGGAGCCGGACTCGGGCGTGGTGTCGGGGGCGCTCGCCGACGGGGCGGCGGACGGCGCCGACGGCGCCACGGACGGACTGTCGTCCGCGAACGCCGACGTCGCGGGCAGGATCACCCCGCCGATCACGGCGGTGGTGAAGGCTGCGGCGCGCAGGCTGCGACGGCGCCGGGACGGACTGCGGTGAGACGGCATGGCTGTGGCTCCCCTTCGGTACGGAAACGGCCGGCGCCCTCACCTCTGTTCGCTCGGGCGCCCGGTGATCGCCATGCTCACGGGAACGTGTCAGAAAGCTGTCAGCTCCCTGTGGCTTTGCCGTCAGAGCTTCGCGACCCGGTCCGAGCGGCCCGCCCCCTCCCGTACATCCGCCGGAAGGCGCAGCGTGAACGTCGAGCCGACGCCCTCGGTCGAAGCGGCGGTGGCCGAACCGCCGTGGGCCTCGGTGAGTTTGCGTACGATCGCGAGGCCCAGTCCGCTGCCGCCGGTGCGCCGGCTGCGCGACCTCTCCGCGCGCCAGAACCGGTCGAACACGTACGGCAGATCGTCGGAGGCGATCCCGCTGCCCGTGTCGGCGACCTCCACGACGACCTCCGCCACCGACCCGTCGCGGGCACCGTAGCGCCCCTCGTCAGCCGCGCCACCCGCGCCACCCGCGCCACCCGTCCGATCCTCGCCGTACGCGCGCAGGTCGACGCGTCCGCCGCGTGGGGTGTGGCGTACCGCGTTCGAGACCAGGTTGCCGATGACCTGCCGCAGCCGTACCGGGTCCGCGGTCAGCGCGGGCGTCGGCCCGGACGCCTCGACGCCCAGGGTGACACCGGCGCGCTCGGCCTCGGCCTGGTGGGCGGCGGCGACCTGGCCGAGGAGCTCCACCACGTCGACGGGCTCCCGGTGCAGCCGCAGTGCACCGGCGTCCGCCTGCGCGAGGTCCTGAAGATCGTCGATGATGTGCTGAAGCTGTACGGCCTCCTCCAGGAGCGAGGCGATCAGTGCCGGATCGGTGTCGGCCACACCGTCCTGCGCGGCCTCCAGCCACCCCCGGATATTGCTCAGTGGCGTACGCAGTTCATGGGCGACATCGCTGACCATCGCCTTGCGCTGTGCCTCCAGACGGGCCCGATGCTCCGTCAGTTCATTGAAAGCTGCGGCGAGTTGACCTATCTCATGGTCGGCGGGCACCGCGATGGGGGCGGCTTCGCCACCTTCCTTCATGCGCTGCGCCGCACCGGTGAGCGCGCGCAGCGGACGGACGAGCCGGCGTCCGGTGAGGATCGAGACGCCGATGGTGAGGGCGAGGACGAGGGCCGCCACGCCCGCGATACGGGCGGTGCTCGCGGCGGAGAGGTCGAAGCCGGGGACGCTGCCCCGGTCGGGGTCGCCGATGAACAGCAGCGCCGGCTGGGCGACGTACGAGCTCAGCTGCTCGCGCCGTGCCGTGTTCACGCAGGAGCCGATGGCCTCGTCGGCCGATCGGTCGATCTCGCTCGGCGCGGGAACCGGTGCGGCATCGGGCACGGGCACCGTCGGACGCCCGGGCTCGGCCACCGGCCACGCCGGGCGCCGTGGTCCGTCGTACCAGGTCAGATCCGCGTTCAGGGTGATGGCCGGACGGTCCTGGCGGCTCAAGCAGGCGTTGGCGAGCTTGGTGAGGGTTTCGAGGGCCTTGGCCTCCGTCGCCGTGGGGGTGTCGAGACTGGCGGTGGAGCAGTCGTCCGACTCCACGAAGCCGGTGGAGGCGGTGCCTTGACTGACGCGGGGGCGCCCCGACGGGCCGTCCGCCACCTCGGCGTTCTGGCCCTGGCGGTGCAGACAGGTCACCAGGCGATCCGCCTTCGCACGCAGCTCACGGCGTTCCGCGGGCGGCAGCCGGAAGGGGCCGACGGCCCGCGCGTCGATGCGATCCGTCGACGCCTTCGCGTCGTCGCGCGCGCTCACGGCGCCGGAGAGCGCGCTGTCCACGGACAGCGGATCGACGACCGCCGAGGGCCGGGTGGGCAGCTGCGGACCCGAGCTGCCGGCCGAGTCGGCGAGGGGCCCGCGGTCGTGGGTGGTGACGGCGACACGGCGCCCGAACCGGGAGGCCAGTTCCTCGACCTCCTGGTCCACACCGTCCCACCGCGGGTGGGTCGCCGCGTACCCGAGCAGGGCGTCGTAGATACGGGCGTCGTCGGCGAGGGCCTGACCCTGTTCCTGCTTCAGCGCCCCCGAGGTGGTCTGGGAGGCAAGCCATGCCGTCGCCGCGACCGAGCAGGCCGCGACCAGGGCGAAGACCCCGAGGAAGCGCCCGAGCAGGCTCTTGCGCAGCGGCAGCCGCGAGCGCGCCCCGCGGTCACGACGACGCACGCCGTGCGCCCTTCGCGGGGTCGGTCAGCTTGTATCCGACGCCGAAGACGGTGAGCAGGCGGGCCGGAGTACGAGGCTCGGGCTCGATCTTCCTGCGCAGGTTCATGATGTGCATGTCCACGGTGCGATCGCTGACGTAGCGGTCGAAGCCGTGCAGTTCCTCGAGGAGCCGTGGCCGGGTGAAGACACGGTCCGGCTCGGCGGCCATCGCGGCGATGATCCGGAACTCCCCGGGCGTGCACTCCACGGGCGCCCCGTCGACGGTCACCTCGTGCCGGTCGGCGTCGACCCGCAGCGTGCCCACGGACAGCACCCGCCCGTCGTCGGCGGCGTCAGGCGTCCCGGCCCGGCCCGTGCGGCGCAGCAGCGTCCGCACGCGTGCCATCAGTTCGCGCGGGCTGTACGGCTTCGTCATGTAGTCGTCGGCGCCGAGGTCGAGACCGAGCAGCAGGTCGTCCTCGGTGGACCGCGCGGTGAGCATCAGGACGGGCAGCTCCCGGGCTTCGCCGCGCAGCACCCGTACGACGTCCAGCCCGTCGGTGCGCGGCATCATCACGTCGAGCACCAGCAGATCGGGCTCCCGCTCCCGGACCCTGTCCAGCGCCGCCCGACCGTCGGCCACGACCGTGACCGAGTGCCCTTCGCGTTCGAGATAGCGCCTGACCAGCTCGGCCTGCTTCTCGTCGTCCTCTGCAACCATCACGTCAGCGCACACGCGGCCGATCGTAGGCGATCCGTTCGAAGCATCCGTACGAAGGCGAGGCAGGAACGAATGCCGTGCGCGCTACCGGTTGATCAGCGGCAGCGCGGGAAACGGGTGGTCCTGCCAGATCAGGCGGGAGGACTCCTCCGGGTAGGCGGTGACAGCGGACTCGGTGCCGAAGAGCTGAACGAGTCGCCGCTCGGTGTCGTACGGCGGCCAGCCGGGGTCGCCATGGGCGGCGAACGACGTCCATGCGGCGCGCATGCGCTCCGACAGGGCCTCCGCTTCCGGGGAGGGTGCTTCACCGATGAGCATGGCGGGCTGGCCGCGGTCCAGGTTGCCGAAGACGAGCGGTACGTCGAGGCCGTGGCAGGCGCCGAGCGCACCGCCCATGCCAGGGGCGGGCCAGGTCAGTTCGTAGACGTGCGCGCGACCGCCGGCGACGGTCTGGGCCTCGGCGAGGTGGAGCGTGGGCATGCGGAACAGCCAGTCGGAGTGCACCAGTTCGTACAGCGTCTCGGGGCCGGCCTCCGGGAAGGCTTCGCGATACCGGCGGGCGCCGTCCGGGCTCGGGGCGAGGAGACGGAGGGCGGCTGCCGCCTGATCCTCGCTCACCGCGCCGAGCAGGCCGCTGATCGCCGCGAAGAGACGGTGCTCGTCGCGGGTGTGGCCGACGAGGAGCTCGACGTCGCGGCCGGCGCCGACGGCCAGGGCCTGCCACGGTGTGACGGGCAGGATGTCGCCGTCCACGACAGGGGAGACGGGGATCGTTCTGTACGCGGGCTGCCCCCAGCGTTCGGCCCACCGGTCCATCGTGGCGCCGAGTGCGTCGCTCGCGGCGGGCAGCTCGTGCGGGGGAACGCCGGACAGATCGGTCACCGTGGGCCGTAGCCCCAGTTCGGCGGCGCAGGCCGTGGCGATGTCCGCGGCGAGGCCGGGCGAGAAGAACGTGCCCTGCGCACTCTGCACGACGGCCCGGTGGAAGAGCCCGGCCGCCCGGTCCATCGCAAGCAGCGCGGCGATCGACCCCCCACCCGCCGACTGGCCGAAGACCGTGACCCGCTCGGGGTCGCCGCCGAAGGCTCGGATGTTGTCGCGCACCCATTCCAGAGCGGCGACCTGGTCGAGCAGCCCCCGGTTGGGCGGAGCCCCCTCGATCTGGCCGAAGCCCTCGATGCCGACACGGTAGTTGAAGGTCACCACGACCACGTCGCCGTCCCGGGCGAGGCGGCCGCCGTCGTACTCGGGGAGTCCGGACATGCCGAACACGAAGGCGCCGCCCTGGATCCAGACCATCACGGGCAGCCCGGCGCCCGCCGTCGGTTCGGGCGACCAGACGTTGACCGTCAGCCAGTCGTCCCCCGGCGCGTCCTGCGACAGCGCGTCCATGCCGAACATGCCGGCCTGCGGGGGCGGCGGCCCGTACGCGACAGCCTCCCGCACCTCGCTCCGGCCCCTTACCGGCCGCGGCGCGGCGAACCGCAGCGCGCCGACCGGCGGCTCGGCGAACGGGATGCCCAGGAAAACCGCCATTCCCGCCTCCCAGCTGCCCCGCAGCACCCCGCCCGCCGCGCGGACTTCGGGCCGGGATGCGGAGGCGGGCGGGGGCGCAGAGGCAGAGGCGGAGGCGGAGGCGGAGGAGGATCGGGACGGCTCGGGCGGCCCGGACGCGGCAGTGGTCATCACGACTTCCCCAGCTGGGTGGAGCGGGCTCGCAGCGAGCGCGGACTCTTCCGATGATCCGCCGCGTCCGGACGGCACGCGAATCATTTTCACCCCAGGCCCCGTCGCCCCCTAGGTCCCCTACCCCCAAACCCCGTTTCCCGCGGGTCCCGTACCCCCAGGCCCCGTTCCCCACAGGCAGTAGCCTGCGAGCCGGTCGAGGCGTCCTCGGCCGCTCGCGTACCAGGTGAAGGACGGGGGTCGTTCCCATGGCCGGCAGGACCCGCACGCTCGCTCAGGTGTACCGGCACTTCGGTGAGGTCGAAGCAGCCAAGGCATCGCCGCTGTACGAGCGCGTCGCCGTCGCCCTCAGCGAGTCCGACGACGCGCTGCGCGCGATCGAGGCGGCGCCCGCGCGCAAGCGGAACCCCACGCTGATCCTCGCCGCGCTGCACGACCTGGCCCTCGCCGGCCGCGCCCCGGAGCTGGCCGCGGCCTACGCCGCCGCGGACGGCGATGCCGCCGCCGACGCGGCGATCGACACGCTGCTGCGTATGACGGACGCCATCGTGGCCGTCGCCACCTGCCGTCAGCCACGGCCCGATGAGACGGGTCGCGGGGCTGTGCTGTACCCGGCCATCGCCGAGGTGGCACGTCGGGCGGGCGCGCACCAGGTGGGGCTGATCGACGTGGGCTGTTCGGCCGGGCTGAATCTCACCGTCGATCGCGTCGGGATCAGGTACGGCAACGGGCAGTCGCTGGGTGATCCGTCCTCGCCCGTGCAGGTGTCGGCTTCGATCGTGGGAGACCGGGCCCTCCCGACGCGGGCGCTGCCCGAGGTCGTCGCCCGGGTCGGCATCGACGTCGATCCGGTCGACGTCACGGACGCGGATGACGCCCGGTGGTTGCGTGCCTGCGTGTGGCCGGATCAGCCGGAGCGGATCGCGAGGCTGGAGGCGGAGACGGCGCTGGCCGCGTCGGCGCCTCCGCTGCTGTTGCGAGGTGACGCGATCGAGCTGATGCGCGACGCCTTCGCGCACGTGCCGGCGGACGCCCTGCCCGTCGTCACGACGACGTGGGCGCTGTCGCGCTTCCCGCTCGAGAGCCGCCTGCGCTTCCTGCACCGCCTCGACGAGGAGGCGGCCGGCCGGGCGGTGGCCTGGGTGCCGGCGGAGGGCGTGGGCGTGGCGCCGACGATCCCGACGCTGGGCGATCGCCGCGCATCGGGCCACAGCATCATCGGCCTGGCGCTGTTCGACGGGCCGACCCTGCGCACCGAAGCCGTCGGGCGCTGCTGGTCGCAGGGCCGCCTGCTGTCGTGGCTGGGTGACTCCTAGGGCCTCTCGTTCGGATCTTGCCGGGCTCGCGTGCCCTGGTGCCGCACCTCGCCGCGTTGTCGTCGGTCGGCATGGTCCCCCGTAGCCCTACGGGCACGGGAGGTGCCCCCACCGCCATGCCTCCCTCCTCCGCCTTGCGAGGGGAGGTCCTGGCGCCGGGTGCCGACCCGGTCGCCCCACTGCGGGAATCGGGAACGCGGTGGGGCGATCGGAGGCCGGCCTCGTCACAGGGACGGGGTCACCAGGAGGACTTCGTCACGCCGGGGAGGAAGCCGGCGTGTGCCTGCTGCCTGGCGCGGACCCGGGAGAGCCCGAACCTGCGCAGGTAGCCGCGCGGGCGGCCGTCCACGGCGTCGCGGTTGCGTACCCGCGTGGCGCTGGCGTCACGCGGCTGACGGCGCAGCTCCGCGAGCGCGGTCTCCCGTTCCGTCGCGGTGGAGGACGGGCGGCGGATGACCGCCTTGAGCTCGGCCCGGCGGGCCGCGTACCGCTCGACGATCACCTTGCGCTTCTCGTTCTGCGCGATCTTGCTCCTCTTCGCCATCAGACCTTCACTCCCCGCGCGCGGATCCTGGCCACCGCGGCCTCGACGCCGATCACGTCCACCGTCTTGATCGCCCTGGCGCTCAGCGTCAGACGGACGTGCTTCCCCTCGCTCGCCAGCCAGTAGCGCTTGCGCTGGATGTTCGGGTCGAAGCGGCGCGAGGTGCGCCGGTGCGAGTGGGAGATGGAGTTGCCGAATCCCGGCTTGGCGCCGGTCAGCTGGCAGTGGGCGGACATGAGTGGTGCACCTCTCTCGATGAGCTGAGCATCGATGCGCATCGCGTATCGATAATGAAAACCATTGCCATATACTAGCCTCATGGCACGCAACGAGATCCGCCCGATCATCAAGCTCCGCTCCACCGCCGGAACCGGGTTCACCTATGTCACCCGCAAGAACCGGCGCAACGACCCCGATCGGCTGGTGCTCCGCAAGTACGACCCCGTCGCCGGCCGTCACGTCGACTTCCGCGAGGAGCGCTGACGGCCCCCGTCATCCCCGCATCCACCCCGTCCCACCCCGGCCCTGACCGACCCCGAAAGATCCCGCCATGAAGCCTGGAATCCACCCCGCCTACGGGCCCGTCGTCTTCCGCGACTCCGCCTCCGGCACCGCGTTCCTCACCCGGTCCACCATGACCAGCGACAAGACCGTCGAATGGGAGGACGGCGCGACGTACCCCGTCGTCGACGTCGAGATCTCCTCCGCGAGCCACCCCTTCTACACGGGCACCGCGCGCGTCATGGACACCGCCGGACGGGTCGAACGCTTCGAGCGCCGTTACGGAGCCCGTTGATGGACCACGCACACCAGCTCCCCGTCGTGATCGTCGCCGGGCTCCACGCCGACGCCCGTAAGGAGGTGGTCGAACACCTCCTGCGGGCCGTCCCGGCGAGCGCGGCGCTGCACCACGACCTGACCGGAGCGGCCGACGGCACCGTGCTCCGTACCGTCCGCGACGCCTCGGGCACCCTCTCCCGAGGCGAGACACCGCTGGTCAACGACTGTGCCTGCTGCGCACTGCGCGAGGACCTCGTCCCGGAGCTGCACCGCATGGCGGACAGCGGGGCGACCCGTCTCGCCGTCGTCGAGCTGTGGGACTCCGTCGAACCCAAGGCCATGGCGGAGGTCGTCGCCGCGCACGGCGGGGGCCGCCTGACGGTGGCGAGCGTGATGACCGCCGTGGACCCCGCGCTCGTCCTGCCGTACCTGGCCAACGGCGACGACCTCGCCGAGACCGGCCTCGCCGCCGCCCCCACCGACCGGCGCACCGTCGGCGACACATGGGCCCGCCAACTGGAGTACGCGCCCGTCCTCGCCCTCGTCGACAGCGAGGAGGCCGACGAGGAGGACCGCGCCCTCCTCGCCCAACTGCACCCCACCGCACGTCGGGTACGGGCCGATTCCGTCGAACTCGCCCGCGCGGCGTTCGCCGGCTTCGACGTCGAGGCCGCCGCGGCCGCGCAGCACCCCGCGTGCGCACTCCTGCCCCAGGAAGCGGACGAGGCGGGCGTCGCCACGTTCGTCTGGCACCGCCGACGGCCGTTCCACCCCGAACGCCTCTACCAGGCACTCGAGGACCTGTGCTGCGCCGCTGCCCGCAGCCGCGGTCGCTTCTGGCTGGCCGACCGCCCGGACACGCTGCTCGCCTGGGACGCGGCCGGCGGCGCCCTGTGCGTGGAGAGCGCGGGGCCGTGGCTGGCCTCGTTGCCCGACGCGGCCTGGGAGATGGTCCCGCCGGTACGCCGGGCAGCCGCAGCGCTGGACTGGCACCCCGACCACGGCGACTGCTGCCAGCACCTGGTCTTCACGTCACCCGGCCTCGACCGGGACGGCCTGGAGCGGCTCCTCGACTCCTGCCTGCTGACGGACGCGGAGTACGCGTCGGGCCGAGAGGCCTGGAAGCGTCTGCCCGCGGCCTTCGACTCCCTCCTGGACGCGGCCTGACCCCGTACGGCTGCCGCCTGGCCACCGTACGGCCGCAGGCTGTCCGCTCGACCGCCGTCCGGCCGCCGTTGCCGGACCCGCCCACACCGCACCGATCACCGATCACGACCTATAGCCGATCGCCGACCGCACGAGGAGAGCCGCCATGGCCCGCCGCCCCGACCCCCGCAAGCCCACCAAGCCGCGCCCCAACCCGCTCGACGCGGCCGGGATCACGTACATCGACTACAAGGACACCGACCTGCTCAGGAAGTTCGTCTCCGACCGGGGGAAGATCCGAAGCCGTCGCGTCACCCGCGTCTCGGCCCGACAGCAGCGCCGACTCGCCGCCGCGATCAAGAACGCCCGCGAAATGGCCCTGCTGCCCTACGGCGGCCGACAGCACCAACGGGGCCCGGTGGCGGGCGTGTCCGCCGCGGCCTGAACACGCCTCACCCGAACGGCAGTTCTCTACACTTGGTCATGCGCCTGACACGGGGGCGCTGCAAAACTCCCATAACGGCAGCAACCCGAAGGGGGCGATCAGCGCATGACCAGGCCTGAGAGCGCGGGACACGACTACGACGTCGTCATCAGCGGTGCCAGCCTCGCGGGCAGTGCGGCGGCGACCTTGCTGGCCCGGCGCGGCGCCCGCGTCGCCCTGCTGGAACGCCGCTCGGACCCCGAGGCGTACAAGGTGCTGTGCACCCACTCCATGACCGCCGGCGCCTACCCGGTGCTGGACGAACTCGGCCTCGTCCCCGCTCTGGAGAAGGCGGGAGCCGTCCGCAGCGAGGCCCGCTGGTACACGCGCTGGGGATGGATCGAGCCGAGGGCCGCGCCCGCGGGCCCCGAGCTCCCGTACGCGTACAACATCCGGCGCAGCGTCCTCGATCCGTTGATCAGGTCTCATGCGGCCGGGACCCCGGGCGTCGACCTGCTCCTCGGGCATCGTGTGACCGGGCTGGTCGGGGAGGCCGGGCGAACCGTAGGGGTGCGCGCGACGACACCGGAGGGCGAGCGCGAGATCCGGGCCCGCCTGGTGGTCGGCGCCGACGGCAAGGACTCGACTGTCGCGAAGCTCGCCGGGGTTCCTGAACGGCAGCACGAGAACACACGGTTCGGTTACCTCGCGCACTTCCGGAACCTGCCGCTGCCCGGCGGGATCGGACAGACGTGGTTCCTCGAGCCCGACATGGCGTACGCGTTCCCGAACGACGACGGGGTGACGGTCCTCGCGGTGCTCCCGGACAAGAAGCGGATGCCCGCTTTCCGGGAGGACCTGGAGGGCAGCTTCACCGAGTTCGTACGCGCCCTGCCCGAGGCGCCGGCCATCGACTCCGCCGAGCGCGTCTCGAAGATCATCGGCCTGGTCGACTACCCGCTGCACAGCCGCAGGCCGACCGCACCGGGCGTCGCGCTCATCGGCGACGCCGCCCTGACCGGTGATCCCCTGTGGGGAGTGGGATGCGGCTGGGCTCTGCAGTCCGCGCGATGGCTGGCCGAGGCGGTCGCCCCGGCCGCGACGGGGCGGGGTGACCTCGACAAGTCGCTCGCGGTGTACGCCCGCCGACACGCTCGCCGGCTGCGCGGCCACCAGTACCTGGCCGCCGACTTCGCCAAGGCCCGTCCGTTCAACCCCATGGAGCGGCTGATGTTCTCGGCGGCGGCGCGGGACGAATCGGTGGCGCGGCACATGCACCTCTTCGCCAACCGCCTGATCGGCCCGCTGCGCTTCCTGAACCCCCTGGCGGTGGCCAAGGCTTCGACGGTGAACCTCAAGCACCGCAGGGCGACCGCGGCACCCACGCGCTGAGGGGCACGCACACGCGGAGCGGGCACCCTCAGGCTGAGCGGGTGGCACCCGCGCGCTGAGGACGCGGATCAGGGAACCGACAGGATTCCGGCCGGACCTCGCCCCGGCGGCGGTCCGGCGACATGCTCGTACGGTGGTCTCCTTCTGGTACACCGACGGCGGGGTACGCCGGGCTGCCCGCACCCTCGGGGCCGTGGGCGTGGCCCTGGCCACCGCCGGCGTCGCCCTCGGCTCCCTGTGGCTGCTGGGGGCCGCGGCCTGGCTCCTGATGGCGGCGATCGGCATCGAACTGCTGCGATGAGCGGGGGCCGATCGGCTCCACGCCCGGTGAGTGCGGACCTCGCGGCCGGTCGTCACGCGCCCAGCTGTGCGCGGATGAGTGCGTCGAGTCGCCGCCAGGCCGGGGAGGAGGCGTTGACCATGCCCTGGACGAGGGCGGGGATCTCGGAGGCCGGGTCGAGGCCGGGCAGCTCGTCCGCCCCGTAGCGGTTCCGGGTCGCCGCGACGGCCCTGTTGGCGAGGTCGTCGATACGGGGATCGGCGGGGTCGAGGTCGTGCGCGCGGTCGTAGTCGAGGAAGAGCTGCCGTAGCGCGGGGTCGGACAGGCTGTCGGCCTGGTCGTGGAAGAGCGTGTTCGCCTGTTCCGGGCGGGTGGCGAAGACGAGGATCCACAGGTCGCGCTGCAGCTCCACCCAGCGAGGCGTGAACCCCCACTGGGCGAGCTGCTCCAGAAAGGCACCGGCCTCGGAGGGCAGCGGGTCCACGTGCCCGTCGGCGAGCCGGCGCAGACGCGCTTGCGTCGCCCGCAGGCGGTCGATGCGCGCGGTGAGCTCGGCGTCGACCTCGCGCAGAGCCTGCCGGAACTCCTCGTCGGTCGCGGATCTCAGGGCCCGGATACGGGCCAGGGGGACACCGGATTCGGCGAGGGTACGGATCTTGATCAGTTCGATGGCGTCGTCGGCGCCGTAGCGACGGTAGCCGGACGCGTCACGGTCGGGCTCGGGGAGCAGCCCCTTGTCGTGGTAGACGCGGATGGCCTTGATCGACACCCCGACGTACCCCGCCAACTGCCCGATGGTGATCACCCTGCCATCGTGCCACTTGACCCTTCCCCTGGGGCAGGGTCGCACCATGGCGCCATGACCGAGATGAAGATCGACCGCGACACTCTGCGCGAGCTCGCCGACGCGGGCAACGAATCCGCCCTGGACCGACTGGCGGACCTCGCCGATGCGGCCGGTGACCTCGAAGAGCTGAGCGAGCTGCTGGACGAGGGATCCCCGCGCGCCGGGTCCCTGCTCACTCGACGCGCGTCCGCGACCGGCGACGTGCGCGAACTGCAGCGCATCTGCGACGCGGGGTACGAGGAGGCGGGGGAGGAGCTGGACCGACTTCTGAAGGCGCGGGCGGAGGGCCCTCGGGCCGGCTGAGGCCGGGGCCGGGAAGCCTGCCCGGCCGGGGGTACTCGGGGCTTGACCTTCGAGTCGGGTGGAAGGTCTACCGTCGGAGGTGTGACGACCTACCGCATCTCGCAGCTGGCCGAGCGTTCCGGCGTTCCGGCCACCACGCTGCGCTTCTACGAGACCGCGGGGTTGCTGCGCGCCGGGCGGACCGCCTCGGGGTACCGGGTGTACGGCGAGGACGCGGTGGACCGGTTGGTGTTCATCACGTCGGCGAAGCGGCTGGGCCTGGTGCTGGCGGAGATCCGCGACCTGCTGGAGGTCCGGGAGGAAGGCGTGTGCGCCTCGGTCCGGGCCCGGATGCTGTCCCTGGTGGCCGACCGGATCAGGGAGACGGACGGCAGGGTCGCCGAGTTGCGCGCCTTCTCCGACCGGCTGGGCGGGGTCCACGCGGTACTGGGGGAGCCGGCACCGGACGGTGCGTGCGGACCGGACTGCGGCTGCACGTCCGCCCCGCCGGCGACGGCGGCTGGGCCGGTACCGGTCACGCTCTCCCCGACGCGCCCCGGGACCACCGGTCCGGCTGCGACCGACTCGGCTGCGGACGGTCCGGTCGCGGGAGGTCCGGCTGCGGCCGATGCGGCTGCGGGCGATCCGGTAGCGGGCGGGGAGGTGTGGCGGGAGGCTCCGGTGGCCTGCACACTCGGCCGCACCGAGCTGAGTGAGCGCACGGAACAGTGGCGGGCGCTCGTCGCCCGAGCTGGGCGGCGCGAGGACATCGACGACGGCCTGCGACTGTCCTTCCCGCCGGACGCCGACCTCGCCGGGCGGATCGCAGCCCTCGCGGCGACCGAGCAGGGATGCTGCGCGTTCTTCGACTTCACCCTGCGCCTGACCCCCGACTCCCTCCAGCTCAGTGTGCGCGCGCCTGAGAGCGCCGCCGGGATGCTCGCCGGCCTGTTCGGAGCGCCCGCATGACAGCGTGGCGGGCGAACAGGCCCGGCGCGCGGGAGCCGTCGCGGAGGTGGAGCCGGTCCGCGCCTCCGGTCGGATGCGGACCGCGCTCCTCGCCGCCGTCAGCCATGAACTGAGCGCCCTGCCCGCCGCCCGATGGGCGGCTGCTTCGAGCGGGCCTCGTGGTCCGCGGCGGACGCACGCGACCGACGGGTGCGGGCGCCCAGACGTCTACGGGGTCTGCGTCGGGGTGAACTTCGTGAGGATCAGCAGGGTGTCGACGAGGTCCTCGGCGGGGGCGCCGGTGGCCAGGCGGCGCAGCTGCTGCCCGAAGACCAGGGCGACGGCCACGCCCGCCAGGCGTTCGGCGTCCGCCGCGCCGAGGTGGGTCAGGATCCGGGTGGCCAGCAGGTCGTAGGCGGCGAAGCACTCGGCCGCGGCGGAACGCAGCCGCTCGTCGCGACCGGCCTGGACGTACAGCTCGAACGGCGCGATGTGGCGGCTGTCGAAGGCGTTGCCGCCCGCGACCTGCGCCACCACCTCGGCAGCCTGCCCGATGTCGAAGCGCTCGTCGGAGCAGGCGTCGGCGAGCTCCGTGAAGTGCCGGGTCTCCTCGGCCACGAAGTGCAGCAGGCTCTCGCGCAACAGCTCGTGCTGGGTGGCGAAGTGGTACGTGACGGAGCCGAGGGAGACTCCGGCCTCCTTGGCGATCCGCCGGTTGGTGAGGGCGGCGATGCCGTCCTGCCCGATGATCCGCAGTACGGCGTCGATGATGCTCTGGCGAGTGTCGGAGGCATGGGGCATGTCGACATTCTGCCCCATGGGCCGCCGCGACCGCCCGTGCGTGGGTGGGCAGTTGGGGATGTCCGGGGTGTGGACAGGTCGCAGAGCGATCTCTACTGTTCGTTCGAACGAACAGTAGGGGGCGGCCGTGCGGGAGTCATCATGGACATATCCGGATCGAACGTTCTGCTCACCGGGGCTTCCGGAGGCATCGGCTCAGCCCTTGCGGCGCGCCTGGCGGCCCAGGGTGCCCGTCTTACGGTCACCGGGCGCAGGGAGGATGCCCTCAAGGTCACCGCGGACGCCTGTGGCGCCCGTACCGTGGTCGCGGATCTGGCCGTGCGGTCGGACATCGTCCGGCTCGCCGAGACGTGCGCCGAAGCGGACGTCCTCGTCGCGAACGCCGCCCTCCCCGCCAGCGGCGATCTTCTGGACTACACCGAGGAGCAGTTGGACCGCGCCCTCGACGTGAACCTGCGCGCGCCCGTCCTGCTCTCCCGGCTGCTCGCGGCGCACATGGTGAGCCGCCGCCGCGGCCACATCGTGCTCGTCGGTTCCATCTCCGGCAAGGCTGCGACCAAGTCGACCTCCCTCTACAACGCCACGAAGTTCGGGCTGCGCGGATTCGCTCTGGCCCTGCGCCAGGAACTGCGAGGGACGGGGGTGGGGGTGTCCCTCGTCCAGCCCGGCTTCGTCCGCGACGCGGGGATGTTCGCGGCCACGGGCGCCACCCCGCCGAGGGGCATCAGGACCGTGACTCCCGGACAGGTCGCCGACGGCGTCGTACGAGCGGTCCGCCGCGACCGGTGCGAGGTCAACGTGGCACCGCTGGAGCTGCGGTTGCTCAGCGCCGTCGCCGGGCAGTTCCCCGGGTTCGCCGAGCGGGTCCAGGCCCGAGCGGACGTCGACGGCTCCGTGCGACAGATCGTCGAGGCCCAGCGCGCACACCGTTAGGCGCGGGTGGCTCCCTGCCGCCGGGCGGGACCTCCGCTCCCCGCCCGTCTCCGCCCGCGCGGGACCTCCGCTCCCCGCCCGTTCGCACCCGGGCGGGACCCCCGGCTCTCCCCGCCGAGCGGGACGGCGACCGTTCCCCGTCCCTCCTCGCCCCCGCTGATCCGCCCTCGCCCCCGCTGATCCGCCCTCGCCCCCGCGGATCCGTCCGCGCCGCCCGCGTCCGAAGGCACCGCCCCCGCACGTCCCCGCAACGCCCCCGCACGCCCCCGCACGTCCTCGCACCCGAACGCCCTTCCACGCCACCCCACGTGAACGGAGAGCACGACTGTGCCGAGTCAACACCTCCCGAACGCCGTGCCCGGCCCGCCTCCCGGCCAGGACGTCGAGCGCAGGTCCCTGCTCCGCTTAGGGACCCTGCTGGCCGCGGGCGGAGCCGCCGCGCTGGTTCCCGCACCGATCGCCCACGCCTCGACCAGGGGCACGGGCACGGACACGGTGACGACCACCTACAAGGGCCGCGCCCCGTACGGCAACGACCAGTGGGCGTACGTCGCCTTCGACGTCCCCGCCGGCGTGCAACGGATCTCCGTCTCCACCACCCACGACGCCACCGCCGGCATCCTGGACCTCGGAATCTTCGATCCGTCCCGCTTCCGCGGCTGGTCGGGCGGCGCACGGTCGGGGTTCACCCTCTCCGCGGCGGACGCCACGCCCGGCTACATACCCGGGCCCGTCGCGCCGGGGAGATGGTCCGTCGTCCTGGGGCCGATCGTCGGCGCCACCGGCGGCATGGCCTGGCAGGTCGACGTCACCCTGCACCGCGGAGACCAACTGCCCTCGACTCCGTACGACATCCTGCCCGGATCCGTGGCCGGACGGGGACCCGGCTGGTACCGGGGCGATCTGCACCTGCACAGCGTGCACTCCGACGGGCAGCGCACAGTGGACGAGATCGTCGCGGCCGCCCGCCAGGAGGGGCTGGACTTCATCGCCACGTCCGACCACAACACCAGCTCCACCGGCGTGACATGGCGCGGCAACATCCCGACCGATCTGCTGGTCGTCAACGCCGAGGAGGTCACCACGCGCCACGGCCACTGGCTGGCCGTCGGCCTGCCCCAGGGCGAATGGGTGGACTGGCGCTACGGCGACCAGGGGGCGTTCGAGGGCCACGCCCGGCGCGTGCACAGTCTGGGCGGCCTCACGATCGCAGCCCACCCGCTCACCCCGGCGCCGGGATCCTTCTGGGAGTTCGGCCTCGACCGCGTGGACGCGCTGGAGGTGTGGAACGGGCCGTGGACCCTGGACGACGCGGCCAACATCGCCGCCTGGCACGTCATGCTCTGCCTCGGCAAGCGGGTCGCCGCCGTGGGCAACAGCGACGCCCACAGTCCCGCGGACGCCGTCGGCCGGCCCCACAACGTGGTGTACGCCGACAGCCTGTCGACCCCCGCCGTGCTGGACGCGCTGCGCCGAGGCCGGTCGTACGCCGTCGAATCGACCGCCGTGGCCCTGGACTTCACCGCCCGCGGCGGAGGGAGAGCGGCGGGACCGGGTGAGGAGCTGCCCCTGTCGTTCTTCGACACGGTCGACGTGACCTTGAACGTGACGGGCGCTCCGGACAGCATCGCCACGCTGTACACGGAGTGGGGCATCATGGCCGCGACCTGCATCGACGGCACCGGCAGGGGGCAGTTGCGCTGGCGCGGCTGGGGCAAGGCATCCCTGTTCGCCCGGGCCGAGGTGCGCCGGCTCAAGCCCGCCTCCACCACACTGGACCAACTCGTGGCCATCACCAACCCGGTGTGGTTCCACTCCGCTCAACTGCCCCCGTACGACGTCGAGCGGCGCGCGCTCTTCCACAGCGAGCGCCGCCCCGACGGGTCGTGGAGCAGCATGCGTCCGCTGCCGGGAGCCTCGGCCGGCGAAGCGTCGTTCGCGGGGGTCCAGAGCGCCTCGGCCGGTATGGCGGACGGCTCCGTCGTGGTGCTGGGCATCGCGCCCGACAACGGGCTCTGGCTGACCACCGTACGGGGTTCGACCACGCTCCAGCCGTGGCAGCGCGTCGCAGGTCCGGACGGCTCGACCGGCTTCACCGTCCGGGAGGCGGACATCGCCGCCTTCCCGGACGGCACGTGCCAGATCGTGGTGACGACCATGGACGGCACCACCTACCACCAGCAGCGTCGCGCCGACGGCGGGCTGCCCGGCTTCCGTACGGTGCGAGGCTTCACGGCGAACAGTCGCTGGGGCGCGACGAAGGTGTCGATCACCGCCATGCCCGACGGGTCCGCCCAGTTGCTCAGCTACGGCACGGACGGTTCCATGTACCACTGCGTCCGCGGGCGGGACGGTGTCTGGACGGCCTGGGGGCGTCTGGCCGGCTACGGCGGGGCCTCGTCGTTCGCCGGACCCGCTTTGGCGATCACCGGAATGCCCGACGGTTCCTCCCAGGTCCTCGCGATCGGCCTCGACGGGAAGGTCTACCACCAGCTGCGACGGCCCGACGGCTCCTGGACCGGATTCCGGCCCCCGCGGGGCGTCACCACCGCCACCATGGGGGCCAGCGCCATCGGCATCACGGGGACACCTGACGGCTCCGCCCAGGTGGTGGCGGTCGGACTCGACGGCCGGATCTGGCACAACATGCGGAAGCCGGACGGCTCCTGGACACCGTTCGCCCAGATACCCGGCCCGAACGGGAGGGACGCCTTCCCCGCGGGACAGGTCCGCATCACCGCACTGCGTGACGGCACGACGCACGTGACGGCCATCAGCGCCGGCTAGACGCGGGCGCAGGGCCGGTGGCTCACAGGGCCTGCGTCGCGTAGAGGGCGCCGATCGCCGTGGCCAGCGTGCCGAGCAGCAGGCGCAGGGCCCGGTCGGGCAGGTGGGGCTGGAGGCGGGCGCCGAGGTACCCGCCGACCAGTCCGCCCAGGCCGCAGGCCAGCCCGAGCCACCAGTCGGGGGCGACATCACCGGAACTGGCCAGGGACAGCGCCACGTACGCGGCGGCGCCGACGACCGAGGTGGCGAACGTGGCGGCGAGCGCCGCCGGTGCCACCCGGGCCATCGGCAGGCCGCGGGCGGCCAGGATCGGCCCGAGCAGCGAGCCGCCGCCGATGCCGTAGATCCCGCCGACCACTCCCACCCCCACCGCCAGCGTGGTGAGGACGACCGGCGACGGCTCCGCCGCGGACAGCGGCCGGTCGCGGGCCGGGGCGAGCGTGCGGGCGCACAGCCAGAGCCCGAGCGGCAGGAGCAGAGCGGCGATCAGCAACCGGAAGACCCCCGGGCCGGGGAGGGCGTAGACGCGGATGGCGGCGCCGAGCACCACCCCCGGCAGAGTGCCGGCGGTCAGCCGCCGTGCCAGGGGGCCCCGCAGCGCGCCGTCACGGCGGTACCGCCACAGGGCGCCCGGCCCGGCCACCACGTTGAACAGCAGGTTCGTCGGGGTGATCGCCGGGCTCGGCACCCCGAAGACGCTCAGGTGGACCGGCAGCAGGAACACCGCCCCGGACACGCCGACCGGCGCGGTCACCACCGCGATGAGCAGCCCGGCGGCCAGCCCCGCGCACACCGTCCACTCCACCCGGCTCCCCGCCCCTCAGCCACCGCCCGGACAGTATCCGCACACCGGCCGCCCGACGGGGCACCGGCAACGAGATGTTCACGAACACGACCAGGAGGGAGCGGTGACAAGGCCGGTGGGGTACCACGACCCGGGGTGCACGCGGCCCTCGTGAACGCCCGGGCGGCGGGTCGCGTCCTGCCGGTCAGGCCCTGAGACACCACTCGACGAACCCAGTGACGCTGGCGTCCACGCCCGCCTCGTCGTTCGCCACGGCGGCTGTGCGGAAGAAGCGGACCTCCCGGAAGTGCAGATCCATGGCCTGGACGAGGGTGCGCAGGCCGAGGACCTCGCAGAGCCAGGTCCGGGTGTCGTCGCTGTCCCCGGCGCGGGCCGGTGCCAGGCCGTGCTCGGTGAGGAGGTCCGTCTTGCTCACGGCGACCGCCAGGCGGGACCGGTCCAGCGGCGCGCCCATCGCGGCCACCGCCTGGACCGAGCGGGCGAAGACCTCCTCCGGATCGACCGTGGAGCCGAGGGTGCGGTCGAGCAGGGGACCCGGAGCGGGTTCCATGGTGGTCCAGAAGGCCTTGACCGCCATCGGGTCCAGGACGAAGACGAAGGTGCGCGCCGCTCGCGCGTACCGCAGCGCGTCCGTGTCGTCGCGATCGACGAACCTCTCGCCGGCCGTGTCGAAGAGGTGGACCAGTCGCTGGGAGCGGTTGCGGCCGAGGACGAAGGAGTGGGCTCGGGGCAGAGCCTTCTGCGTGGCGCGGGTGTGGCCCCGCATGTGCAGCACCTCGCGGAGCACCTGGTAGTTGGCGTCCGACTCCTCGTCGGCGAGGGTCAGCGCCGGGCCGCCGTTCGCCGCGGCGTGCTCCAGGGACAGGAGCATGGCCGCCATCAGCTGCGTCTTGCCCGCAGCCTGCCCGCCGATCAGCGGGATCACCACCTCGCGCATGTGGCCCGCGTCGGTGTTCATCGGTTTCCCGCAGTGCGGGTGGACACAGTACGCCTGGAGCCGCGAGTTCCGGCTCATCAGCATCAGCAGCGTCGGCATGCGCCGTCCGCACTCGCAGCGACGCCGGAAGATGCCGTACCGCCCCGGACGGATGTCCATGTGCCGGCGGCGGCACGTGGAGCTGGGGCAGTCGTACGCCGGGTAGGGCACGCGTTCGAAGCAATGGGGGCAGAGCATTCCGGTGCGCAGACGTCTCATCGCCAGGAACGCCCGGTCGACCGTCCGGAGGATCCCCGCCACGAGGCGGGCTCCGACCGTGAGGAGCGCCAGTACCGACGCGTGCAGGATCAGGAGCAGGCCGATCAGCGGCGGCGCCAGCACGGCGCCCAGGCAGAGCCCCAGATACAGCGCCACGCCGTACGGCACGGTCACCGCGCGGGAGCGCGTCGGAGCGGCGAACTGCCGTGACGTCACAGCTCGGAACGCGTCGCCGACCGTGGTGGCGTACGACCGCCGCGCCAGTGTGAGGAGCTGGCGCAGGTCGCGGAAGCCGGGCCCGAAGAAGTAGTTGCGGTACGCCTTCACCTCCTCGTCCTGCGGGCGGTAGGGCGGCAGCGTCTGGAACTCGGGGGTGCGCCGGTACAGGACGCCGAACACCGTGGTTCCGTACCGGGCGAGCAGCTGGCTCACGAGGGCGAGGCCCCGCAGGGCGGCGATGGCCGGGACGAAGGGGATGAACGCGCCGAGCGCGACGAGGTAGACGGCGGGGATGAGGACGAACGTGATGATCTCAGCCATGGTCGGTCACCGCCCCTTCTCCTTCCGGGAGTTCTCGGTTGCCTGGGAGCCGGGAGATTTCCCGGTGTCAGGAGTGGGTGGGGCGGGCGACTTCGTACGGCGGCCGGGAAACGGGAAGCTGCGCGGCAGGCTCCATGGGCCGCGTCGCCGGGCCTCGACGTCCTCGGCATACCGCTCGGCGAGGTCGGCCCGGTAGGGCCGGACCGCTCGCTCCAGCCGTTCCAGGTCCGCGACAGGCCAGCGCCCCATGGGGCGGGTCCGGATCGCCTCGACCCACTCCGCGTGGGTCTGGGAGAGCGCCGCACCCTTGGGCAGGGTGACGACGGCGGCGACATGGCCGAGCGCGATGTCGTCGATCTGCCCGCCGCGTGTCACGGTCCGGCCGACGGCCGACAGGTACAGGGCCAGCTCGCGGTTGCTCAATGCCGTCAGTCGCATGCGGAGGCGGCCGAAGTCGGCGGGCAGGCGCAGCATGGCGGGCACCAGGCGGAGGCGCGTGAGGGCGGCCGGGGCCGCCCACGAGCCGGCCTTCGGGACGGCGAACGCGTCGACGAGTTCCGTGGCTTCGCGGAGATCATGAAGACTGTCGTCCAGCCCGAGGGTGATCTGCACGTACTCTCCCGCTGCCTCCGGCAGCCAGGCGAAGCGGCTCGGACGGGTGAGCAGCCGGCACAGGTGGAGACAGGACTCGAGTGCGTCGTCGTCCTCCACGGGCTGACGCAGGGCGCGTTCCAGCCACTTCCCGACGGCCTCGTCCACCGGGCCTTCGGTGGGCAGCCCCTCGGCGATACGCACCGCCTCCAGATGGGTCCAGGCGCGCGTGGACTGCCGCCACAGGCTGCGCAGCAGCTCTTCGTCGGGTGATGACTGTCCTCGGATCCGGAGGATCTTGAACATGATCGGAACCGTGTGAGAGGGCTCGCGCTCGGCCCGCGCCCGCAGGCGGTGTTCCTGGAGCAGGGGGCGGCCTTCCAGGTCGGCCTCCCGGAGCAGTTCGGCGGGGAACTGGGAGAACAGCTGCTCCTGCCCCGCGCGTTGCTCCAGTACCTCCTCCACCGCCGTGGCCAGGGATCTCCGCATCACCGGAAGGACGGCGAGGAGATCGATCACCTCCGAACGGAGCTTCGGGGCGGGGGAGAGGGCGCCGAGCAGCGCGCGGGCCAAGGTGAGCGTCTCCTCCGCCAGAACCTCCGACGGCACCGGGAGCTCGGCGCCGAGGGCCCAGAGCAGCAGCCGCGTCCGCTCGCGCGGGTTCCTTGTCCCGTCGCGCAGCAGCCGCGTCCAGAGGGCGGTGGCCCGCTCACGTGCCACCGGGTCGGTGATCGGCACGGGCGCGACGGCGTCGGCGGAGGCCGCCGCGTAGGCCCGCATCCGCGACGCGTGGAGCTTGCCCTCGATCTCCTGATGCACCGCAAGGTCGCCACCGGCCTTCGCGGCGGCGCTCAGCGCGGCGAGCCGGCGGTCGTCCAGGTCGCGGTGCTCGCGATGGATGTCCCCCGCGACGGCCGCCCGCCGCGCCCCCAGGTGCTCGGCGTCGGCAAGCCAGTCGATCACCGCGTGGGCGTCGACCGCCGTGAGCGGGATGCTCCCCGAGGCCGCCGCGGCGGCGACGGGGGCGTGCCAGTCCTCCGGTGTCTCCTCCCCGCCCCGGGCGTAGTCCGCCGTCCACGACCAGACGGGCCGTACGGAGCCGACGCCGACCCTGGTGAGGAGAGCGGCCAGGGGGCCGACGGGGACCTCGGGAAACATGCCCCGGGCGAAGTCGAACACCGTGTACGCCGCTTCGTCGTCCGGCCCGAACGTGAGCTGGGCCTCGGGCACCGTGCCGATCAGGTGGAGTCGGCTGCGGGCCGGCCGGAAGACGTAGGTGGCGAAGGAGAGGCCACGGGCCAGCGGGGGAGGCAGCAGGTAGGAGACCGCGGCGAACCAGTGCGCGATCCGCTCGGTCGAATGGTCGACCACCACCACCGAGCCGTGGTCGGTGAGCGCGCCGAAGACGGCGGCCAGCAGCTCCGGCAGCCGGTCCGCGTGGGGATGGGCGCGCAGGAACTCGCTCACGGCCCGGACGCCCATCGGCCCCGGCACCGGCGCCGCCAGCGCCGGGATCTCCGTGCTCGGCGACACCTGGCTGGTCCAGGCCGGCGAGTTCCACCACTCGATCGGGAGCATTCCCTCCGCCGCCGCGGTGAAGTCCTCACTGTGCAGGGCGTGGGCGAAGTAGTTGCCGAAGCGGCGGGCCGAGTCACGGCCCACGTACCGGACGCACACCGCCGTGGCGCGACGACCTGCCCGGTCGTAGGGCCGGTAGCAGAGGTTGACCGGGCAGCGCTCCAGTGACTCCGGGGTGTCCGACTCGACCAGGGCGCGGGGTGGCTCGTACCCGGACAGTGCCTCCACGGCCTGCCGGGTCTCGGCGGTGACACCCGCGCTGACGGCGTTGAACTGGAACCCGGAGTATCCGCTGAGCCCCTGCTCGCAGGAGGTGTAGTAGAGCTGCTCGAACCGCGTCATCCCCGGCCCGCCTTCGGCACCGAACCGAACTCGCTCAGCAGCCAGAGCAGGGGGTCGGCCACACGGTACGGCTGGATGCCGGTGGGGGCCACCCGGGCGTCGGGGGTGGGGTTGCGGCCCAGGGCGGAGACCCCGAAGTACCGGTAGCGGGTGAAGTGGTTGTCCAGCAGATGGTCGATCGCCACGCCGTCCCAGTCCTTGAGGAGCCTGCGTACCTCCTCGTGGACGTTGAGGCTGTCACCCACGTCGAAGCGGCCGCGTGGGGGCGCGTAGTCGCGCAGCGGGCTCCCGGAGTCGAGCAGGTGCCAGAAGGCGTCCATCTTGGAGAAGACGACGGAGATCGGGGTGTCGATCTTCTGTGCCGACCGACCGGAGCGGGGAGCCAGCAGGAGGTTGGTGACCCGGGAGAGGACGTTGATCGGGGTGTCCAGGCCCTCGGTGCCCGGCAGTGGAGTCCCGGGCAGCGCGTTGTCGCGGGCGCCTGGCATCTGGAGCGGGTCGAGCAGCAGCACGATGCCGTCGGCGCCCGCCAGATAGCGGGTGTTCAGCTCCACGTTCTCCCGGGAGCTGAAGTCCTCACCGGCGGTGTCGAAGAACGAGAGGACGGTGTGCTGCGGCCGCTCCCCGAGCAGAGTGCGCCGTCGCATCCCGAAGCGGAAGACGAGCGGGTCCACCCGGTTGAGCGTGGTGGAGGCGGTCTGGGTGCCGGGGAACATCTGGTTGTCGCGGTAGAGACGGTCCTCGTAGTCGGAGCCGAAGCGTCGCATGGTGTCGTCGTCCGAACCCATCAGGGCGGCACCGAACGCCTCGCCGACCCGGTTCCGCATCTCGTGGAGCAGCACCGTCATGTAGACGGTCTTGCCGGACGCCTTGGGGCCGACCATGGCGATCAGCCGGTTGTCCACCATGCCGAACTGGACGGGCAGGTCGGAGTGGCACACCGGGCAGATCCGGTACGTGGTCTCGCCGTCGCAGTCCGCGCAGGTCGCCGTCGGCCTGCGCCCGTCCGCCGCGAAGACGGGGCCGAGGTCGTGGCTGCGGCGCGGACCCTTGCGCTGGTCGAGAACCTGGTCGCGGCTGCGCTCGCACTGCTTGCCCGTCCGGCTCAGCCGGGTGTTGCAGCGGAAGCGGATCTCGCGCGGGGCGAAGTGCTCGTAGCAGTAGGGGCAGGTGAGGCGTTTGGCCATCAGGTGACTCGCAGTCTGTGCAGCGCCGTCGGGCGGATGTCGATGCCGGTGTCGGTGCCCGCGTCCGCCGGGAAGCAGACCAGCCAGGACGGGCCGCGCGTGGCGGGCAGCGGGAACTCCACGGTCAGGGGCGTGCCGGCGGGGAGACGTTGGGCGGGCACCTCGTGCACGACGGTGCCCTCGGTCGTGCTGGTGGGGCGGAACCGGCCGAGGCTGTGGACGATGCGGACCTCGGGCAGGTCGCAGCCGGTCTCCGAGGAGAAGGTGACCGACGCCGACCGGCCCGTGAGCCGGCGGCGCACGCTGGGCTCGTACGAGACGAGCGCCGGCGCGGGCGGGACGAGCAGCGACGAGGCTCCTTCGCACCCGTCGCCGAGCTCGGCGACGAGGGCCTCCACCGTGACGGTGACGGCCCCCCGGCCGACGGCCAGGTCGTATCCCCCGTCGTGCTCGTACACCCGGCGTCGGCAGACGTCGTCGCCGTGGCCGGGACCCGCGCCGGCGACGCCTCCCTCACGGCGCCAGCGGACCCGTGCGCTCAGGGCCCCGGCGGGCCATGCCCACAGGACGAGCAGGTGGTCGCCGCGCCGGATGGCCTGGAGTTGGTCGACGGGGAGCGCGAAGACGGTCTGCGGATCGAGGGGAGAGCCCGTCGGGGGCGTGGCCGGAGGATCGTACGGTTCGCTGCTGCTGCTGCTGCTGCTGCTGCTGCTGGTGCTCGTGCTCGTGCTGGTGCTGCTGCCGCTGGTGCTCGTGCGATCGGTGTCGGTTTCGGTGTACGAGGGCGGTGGCGAGGCGCGCGGGGCATCGGTGTACGAGGGCGGCGTGGACGGCGGCTCGGCGGCCGGTGCGCCGGGGCGCGGGGCATCGGTGCGTGGCGGGCCCAGGGGTCCGGCGTACGGCGCTGCGGGGGACGGCCTCTCGTCCGTGGCCGTCCCCGGGGTCGGCCCGGTCGGTGTGGCCGGGGCGGCCTGTCCGGTGTCCGCATCGGCCGGCGAGGTGTTCTGTCGCGCCAGGGGCTCGGGGTCCTCGACCCGGGAGCGCCCGGCACCGGGCTCCGGGTCGGCCACGGTGCTGCCCGGTTCGGGGTCCGAGAGGGTGTCCCCGTGGTGCCCGATGCCTCCGCGAGCGTAGGGGTCGCCCCAGCCGGCGAATCCGGCCTCGGCCCGCGCCGGCCGTGCGGCGGGCCCGGCGACGACACGGAGGATGCCGAAGTCGCGCAGCGTCAACAGACCAAGAACGACGGCCTGTTCGGCGCGGTCGCAGCGCACTGTCAGCCCCTGCGCGACGGGCAGCTCCTCGATCTCGGCCCGCACACGGGGAGAGGCACACATGCCACCGGCCAGCAACACCGTGTCCACGGCCGGTTCCGCGGTGGTCAGTTGGTCGGCGACGGCGGCGAGCATGCGCTCCCGCAGCGGAGCCACCGCCCGCTCGAAGTCGGCCCGGTCCAGGGTCACCTGGTGGCGGGCGCCCGCTGGGTCCTCGAAGGACTCGGTGGCCCGGTCGGCGCCGTCCAGCCCCTTACGGAGGGACTCCGCCGCACGCATCGGATCGACCCCCTCCGGCAGGCGTCCGGCGAGACCGACGGCGACCGCCTCGTCCCAGTGGTCCCCGCCGAGCGGGAGGCTGACGGCGCGGACCAGGTGCACGGTCAGGTCGGGGGAGATCGCCAGCACGCTCAGGTCCAGCGTCGTCGCCCCCTGGTCGCAGACCAGGACCGTGTGGTCCACGCCCTCCGCGACCGCCCGGTAGTGCAGGGCCACGGCCACCGGCTCCGGTACGACGCGGGCGACGTCGAGCCCGGCGTGCTCCACCGCGTACCGGAGCTCGTCCTCCCGGCCGCCCGACGCCGGGATGCCGAGCACCGCCGAGCGGTCCGGCTCCACCGCGAGGGCGCCCGCATCGGCCGGTCCGGCCGGGACGAGCCGGGGCAGCGCCCGGCCAGGGTCGAGGACACCGTCCACACCGGCGAGTTCGGTCGTGGTCACCACCGGTCCTCCGTCGGGGCCGACCCGCGCGAGGCGCCCGAAGCGGTGCCCGAGATGGATGGCGATCATGCTCGTCCGGTCCCTTCGCTCGCGGACGGCGCCGCGCCGTCCGGGGAGACCCGTACCGTTCCGTCGGCCCCGACACCGACCCGGATCCGGCTGCCCGGCTCCGGGCGGTGCGCCAGCAGATGGCTGACGAGGGCCGACCGCACCAGCTCCAGTTCGTTACGGATCTGCCGGCCTCCGTACGCCTGGTGCTCGGGGTCCGCCATCCGCTCCGCGATCCACGGGTGGAGGGTGTCCGTGTCGGGAACCAGCTCCACCCGGTGACGCTCCCGGACCGACTCGGCGAGCTGGCGCAGCAGCCGGTCGGCGATCCGCACCACGTGCTCGTGGCGCAGCATGTCGAAGACCACCACCCCGGGCTTGAGCCGGCCGTAGATCTCCGGCCTGCCGATCTGCCGGAACTTCTCCTCCACCGCCCGGGTGAAGTGCGCCTCCAGCTGCGGGTACGAGAGCTCGTCCCGCTCCTCCAGCAGACTCCGGACCTGCTCCGCGCCCGTGTTGGACGTGAAGATGATCAGGCACTGGGAGAAGTACGCCGTCTGGCCGCGTCCGTCGGTGAGCCGGCCGTCCTCCAGGATCTGCAGGAACTTGTCCAGCACCTTGGGGTGGGCCTTCTCGATCTCGTCGAAGAGCAGGACGCTGAACGGCCGTTCCTGTACCCGACGCGTCAACTCGCCACCCTGCTCGTGCCCGATGAAGCCGGGCGGCGCCCCGGCAAGGCGCTCGGCGGCATGCTCCTGCTGGTACTCGCTCATGTCGAACCGGGCGTACGCGCTCTGGTCGCCGAACATCAGCTCGGCGACGGCCTTGGCGAGTTCGGTCTTTCCGACACCGGTAGGCCCCACGAAGAAGAAGGCGCCCCGGGGGCGGGCGTTGCCCGAGCTGCCGAAGTCGACTCCGACGAAGGCGGACTGGAGGGCGGAGGCGACGGCGCGCACGGCCGTGGACTGGCCGACCACGCGGGTTCCGAGGACCTCGGCGGCGCCGGCGACGGTCTCCCGGTCGAGCTGGGTCCACGGGTCGACGCTCACGTTGAGCCGGTGCAGCTCCAGCAGCTTGTCCGGCTTCCGCAAGGGCGCGTTGCGCAGCCAAGACGTCCTGGCCAGGGATTCGATGTCCCAGGCGGCCATGCCGTCGGTGGCCCCGACAAGAGCTTCGAGCTCGGCGCGGGAGGACTCCTGGGCTCCGTTGAAGTACCGGCGCAGCCAGGCGAGCCACAGTCGGCGCTCGCTCGGGTCGGGCGGGCCGATGTGCAGCGCGGCGATCCTCGGGTCCTCCAGATGGAACCAGCCGGGCAGCCGGCCCACATCGCCGACGGCGCACAGGACCGCGTTGCGCGCGTGCGGGGTCGGTCCCGTCGCCGAGCGAGGGGTCACGGCGTCCGTCATCGCGGCGCGCAGCCTCAGGTAGCCCAGCTGTGATTCGGGCTGTCCGGGCGGGAGGTGGTGGTCGACGTCCTCGAAGACGAACGCGGTGGCCGCGTCGGGTGAGGCCGCCATGCGGTGCACGGTGGCGACCACGTCCTCGAAGGCACGCGGCCTGCCCGACTGGCGAGGAGCCAGCAGACGGTCCCGGCCGCGTTCCCGTTCGCCGCCGCGACGGCCATGCGCCGTCGAGCCGGGCCCGTCGGCGGGGGGCGTTTCCGTGTTCCCCACGTCGCGCGTGTCCCCCGCCTCGCGCGCGTCCTCCGAGGTGTGCGGCGGCCGGGCGCCGCCCGAGCCCTCCGCCGGCGCTCCACCGGCTCCCGCCCGCGTTCCCGGCCGCTCCGCCGGTCGCCCCTCCCGGAGCTCGTCGAAGCGCTCCGCGTGGCCCGTCAGCGGGAAGGTGAGCCCGCCCACCGGGTCCCACCACCCGACGACCTCCGCGCCCCGTGTCTCCAGAAGGCCCGCGACCACCTCGCGGAACGAGGCGGGGCGGTCGGCGAACCACCAGCGGTCCCTGATCTGCCCGTTCAGAATCACCTGGCGCCCGCGCCGCAGCTCCCAGCCGAGGGACACCGCCCAGAGCGGCATCATGCCGTCCGCGGTGACCGGCTCCCCGTCCCGGGCCGACCCGTCGCGACGGTCCCCGTGCGGGCGGCCCTCCGCGCCGCCCGCGCCGGCGCCGTTAGCCCGCTTGGCCCAGTCGACCGTGCTCACCGGGTCCACCTCCACTCCTCCGCGCCGGAACGCCGCTTGCCCCGCTGCCCCGGCGGCTTGCCCTGCCAGGTGAGTTCGCCGGGGACGAAGCCGTCCCGTTCGACGATCGCCTCGTGCACCCGCTCCAGCAGATCCTCGGTGTGGTCGCAGACCGCGCCGTCCGGATCCGGACGGAGGGTGACATCGGGCTCGCCGTCGACCTGATAGACGAGGACCGGGGTGCCGCCCTCATCGGTGGCGATCGTGGTCCGGTACGTCGCGCCGCTCGGCCGTTCGAAGCTGAGCAGCAGGCGACCGTCCCCTTCGGCGCCGCCGGTGAAGGCGAAGCCCTCGCCGAGCATGGCGTCCTGCAGGGCCTGCGCCAGGTCGATCCGGCGGGTGTACGCCAGCTGCAGTTCGTCCAGGCGGGCTTCGACGCCGACGAGCAGCTCCTCCAGCGCCGCGACCGCCGTCAGCGCCTCGGCCGCCGCGCCGGCCGCGAGCGGCTCCGTGACGGCGGTCAGCGCTGCCTCGATCCGCTCGGCCAGCGCCGGATCGGCGAGCTCCCGGGCCTCGTCTGCCGCGGCCTTGACGGACGGCCGTACGACGTGGAGCCGGTCAGCCGCCTCGGTCGACGTCGCCTCGTGGGCCTCCCGCTCGGCCTCCAGTGCTGCCTGCCGGTCCGCCTCCTCACGGGCGGCGCGTTCCTCCGCCTGCCGCTCGGCCTCGCGCGCCCGCTCGGCCCGGCGGAGCTCCTCGGCGGCCCGGTCCCCGGCGGTCGTGGCATGGCGGCCGAGGGCGTGTTCCACGGTGCCGAGCAAGGCCCGGAAGCGTGTCTCCGTACCGGGGCCGGCGGCGGCGCGCAGCTCGTCGAGCAGGTCGACACAGCTCCGGTGCCCCTCGGGGTCCCGAACCCGGGCCTCCGCCCCGATCGCGGCCAGCCGTGACTCCAGACCCGCCAGTACGGCCCCCTGGTCGGTGTCCCGGCCGGACGCCTCCCCCTCCCGGCCGAGCACGACGACCCGGCCGCGCAACTCCTCGATCGCCCCGCCCAGGTCCTCGGCCCGGTCGACGCCGGCCTGGAGAGCATCCAGACGCTGCCGCAGGGTGCGTACCTCGGACGCGTCCGCGCGCACCTTGTCCAGCAGCTCCCGCACCTCGGCCAGCCGACGCGCGTCGGCGCCGGCCCGCTCCTGGCGCATCCGGTGCGCGTGCGCCTGCTCGCGCGCGGCCCGGCGGTTCGCCGACTCGGCCTCCCTGCGCTCGGCCTCCGCCCTGGCCCGTTCCCGGCGCGCCGCCGTCTCCCGGGCCCGTCGGGCGGCCTGCTCGGCGCGTTCCCTGGCGCGCTGCGCCTGTTGACGCCGCCGTTCCGCCTCCCGGGCCCGGCGCCGCTCCGCCTCCAGGCGCGCGTAGGCCGGCGCGACCGTGACGGTGCTGTACTTCGGTGATCCGCTCATGCTTCCCTCCGTGCCTCGGCGCGCAGGACGAACCCCCGAGCCGCGAGTCGTTCCTCAAACCCCTCCCGGAAGCCGGGGGTCGGCGGGACCCCCGCCCAGGACAGTGATCCGTCGGCCTCCAAGGACACTTCGACGCCCGCGCTCGCGTCGGGCTCGGTCGCCACATGCGCGTAGCGGTCGGTCAACGCGATGAGGCGCTGGTTCGCCGAGCCGCGCCAGCGCAGGCCGTGCTGCGCGGAGGCCACGTAGGGGCCGTCCACGAGCAGGTCGAGGCGCCGCAGCAGGGCGCGTCGGTCCCACTCGCCCCGACGCAGGGTCTCGTACCGGAACCCCGAGTAGGCCATCGCGGTGAACTCCGGCCGCCGCGAACGGACATGGTCGAGCAGGGCGGCCAGAGCGGACGCCTGGGCGAAGGGCTCGCCACCGGAGAGGGTCACGCCCTCGATGCCGGGCAGCTCGCACAGCCAGTCGGCGAGTTCGGACACCTCGTGTGCGGTGCCGCCCTCGAAGGGCAGCGTCTCCGCCGCCACACATCCCCGGCAGCGCAGCGGGCAGCCCTGCACCCAGATCACGGCCCGGGCCCCCGGCCCGAGGACGGTGCAGCGGTCGAGTATGCGCGCCACCGAGAGCGCAGCCACCTCTGTCATCCGGCCTTCCCCTTCCTGCCCGTCGCGTCCGTCGCGTCCGTCGTGTTCGAGGGGTCGCCGGCGCCCTGCGGCTCCTGCGGGCCCTTCGCGTCATGGGGTGCCCGGGAGTCCGGCAGAGCGTGTTCCTGCCGTGGCCGAGGGGCGGGGTAGCCGTCGGCGCCCCGTTCGGCCAGGTCGCACCACGGGCACCAGGGCCGCTCGGCGGTGTGCACATGCAGGGGATTGCGTCGGCACGTCCGCAGACGGGCCGGGTCCGCCTCCGCGGCGAGCGCCTCCGCCCAGGCCGAGGCAGCGGGTCGCACCCCGCCGAACGCGGCCCGGAAGAGGGCGGCGAGACGGCGCGGGAGCAGATCGACGGGCGGGGCGGAACGGGGCAGGATGACCGAGGTACGGTCGAGGAGGCGGCAGCGGCGGTGCAGGACGTTGTCGTCGTACGACAGATAGCCGCCGCCGGAAGCGGGATGCCCGGCGAAGGGGTGGAGCCCGCACATCAGCAACTGGTGGACGAGGACGGCGAGGACGAACTCGTCGGACGCCCGGTCCGGGGCGGTGCCCGCCGGGGCGCCGATCCGTTCGGGCGCTGTGTGGCCCGGGCTGCCCATCCGGCCGGGGAACACCTCGCCGCCGTCGGTGAACTGCCAGGAGTCCACGTCCGCGATGCCGACCCTGCCGAGCGCGTCGACCCAGAGGTTGTCCGGCTTCAGATCGCCCACCACGTAGCCCTCGACATGCAGGTCGGCGACGAGACGGGCGAGCGAGAGGGAAGCGGCGAGCGCGGTGGCCCACGTCGCGTCCGGGAGGAGCCGCGCGCGGGCCTCGGGGGTCAGCAGATGCGCGAACGGCTGGTGGGCGTGGCGCATGTCGGCCATCACGTAGCCGTCCACGCCGTCGGCACCGGGGCCGCCGGCCCGGACCCCCGCCAGGGGCCACGCCACACGCGTGGGTGTCGTGGACACCAGCCGGACGGCACGCGGCTCGCGGCGCTGCCGCACGAGCCGGGCGATGCGGCGCCGGTAGGCGGCCGGGTCGGGCGGGGCGGGGACGAGCTTGGCCACCAAGGGGCGCGCGTCGTCCACGCCGTAGACGATTCCTTCGGAGCCCGTACCGATCGGCTCGGTGAGCCGCCATGTGTGTCCGCTGCCGGACACCACCGTGAGGGCCATCGTCAGCTGCCCTCCGTCAGGGCGCAGACCACGGTCAGGTCGTCGCCCGTCCGAGCCGCGTCGGGACCGGAGAGCAGGGCGCGTAACGGCTCGGCGTCACCGCCGTTGGCGCGGAGCGTCGCGGCGAGCCCGCAGAAGAACAGCTCGGCGGGCAACGGGCCCGCCTCGGGCGGCAGTTCATGTAGGGAGGGATGGTCGAGGGTGAGGGGCGCGCAGCCGTCGGTCGCGAGGACGACGCCACTGAGCCGCGGCTCCCACAGCGCGAACGACCGCAGGCGAAGGGTGGCCCCGGGCGAGGAGAGAAACACGGTCTCCGGTGCGCCGGGCGGAGGAGGCGGCAGCACCAGATGGCACCGCTCGCCGAACGTGTGCGTCAGGCCGGAGGCGGAGGAGTCGCCCGACGCGGGGGGCTCGCCTGACGCGGGGGGCTCGCCGGGCGTGCTGGGCTCGCCGGGCGCGCCGGGATCGCCGACGGCGATCGGCTCGCCACGCGCTGAGGAGTCGCCGGAGGCGGAGGGGTCACCTGCCGCGGGGGGCTCGCCGGACGTGCCGGGATCGCCGGAGTCGCCGCACGCGGAAGGCTCGTGGGGCCCGTCGAACCCGTCGGGTCCTGCTCGCTCCTCGGGCCTGCGGAATGCCGCTCGCTCGTCGGGCCTGCCGGACCCTTCACGGTCGCCGGGCCTGCCTGACCCGTCCTGCGGGTCGGGCTCGTCCGGCTCGCGGGTCAGGACGGTGCCGAAGCAGTCGCCGATCGAGAGGAACGCCACCCAGGGAGGCCGTACGACCGCAGCGGCCAGCGTGGCGGCCAGGGCGCCCGTGTCGACCGGCTCCGCCGGACCGGCCACCGCCGACAGCGCCCCTTCCACCGCCCGCCGGTAGTCCTCGACCACGCGGGCGCCCGCCGCCGCGATCCACTCCGACCACGCCTCCGGGGAGTCCTCCGCCTCCGGTACGTTCTCGGCCAGCACCCGGCAGGCGGCGTCCACCGCGATGTGCGCGCCGAGCGCGCTGCGCTCCCGGCCGCCGGCGCCGTCGGCTACGGCGAGCACGGCCGCCGTCCCCAGGTCGACCGCCTTGAAGGCGTCCTGGCAGCACTGCGCGCGGGCCAGGTGCGCGGTTCCCTGGACCGCCGCTCCCGCCACGATCACTGGACCTTCTCCTCAAGGAGACGCATGCGCCGCTGCCGCTCCACGCGGTCGGCCACCTGCCCGTGGATCTCGTCGGCGGCCTGCCTCCCGTCGACGACGTCCGAGCTCTGGAACAGGAGATCGAGGATCCGCCCGAAGTCCAGCCCCTCCAGCATCAGGGCGCCCTTGGGCGTCAGGGCCCGCAGCAGCTCCAGATCCGCGCCGCTCACGCCGATCGCCTGGAGCACGCATTCGCCCCGCTCCTCGCCGAGGCGCACCTTCGCCGCCGTACCGGCAAGGGCGGCGGGGTCCATGGCCTCCCCGTTCGCGTCGCTGGGCGCGCCGTCCGTCAGCACCCACAGGAACGGCCTGCGCACCTGGACGTGTTGCTCCTGCAAGGTCCGGTAGCGCGAGCGCGCCAGGTCGAGCGCCGTCTCGACGGCCTCGGTCATCCGGGTCAGGCCCGACGCCTCCAGCCGGGGCGGGCGCATCCGGTCCACCGGCACGAAGAGCCGGTCCGGCACTGCCTCCTCCACCGGCACAAGCCGGTCCGGCCCCGGATCGAAGACCCTGACCCGCGAGTCGAAGGTGATCAGGCACACTTCCACCCGCGCGCGCAGCCTCGGCTCCGCCCGCACCCCGTCGAACCAGCGGGTCAGTGCCTCGCTGAGCTCGTCGATCCGGGGGTTCTCCG
Source organism: Streptomyces sp. NPDC012508 (assembly GCF_042902595.1). Taxonomy (NCBI): domain Bacteria; kingdom Bacillati; phylum Actinomycetota; class Actinomycetes; order Kitasatosporales; family Streptomycetaceae; genus Streptomyces; species Streptomyces sp. NPDC012508. Next base: position 1,285,495 of record NZ_JBIBEO010000001.1, on the reverse strand, counting down.
CCGGACGTCCCATGGAGGCCGACGTGTCGAGGAGCAGCACCACGGGCTGCCGCTCGTCGTACCCCTGCGCCAGCCCGAAGCCGTACTCACTCATCCCCGGCCGCCCCGCCCTCGTCCGTCCGATCCACTGCCTGTGCGAGGAGCCGCCGCCGCTCCGGGTCGTAGCGCACGACGACCTCCGTACCCGGAGCCATCCCCGGGGTCTCCGGGAGCATCCGCAGCAGCACCCCGTCGACCAGGACGTACGCGTCGGGAGCGGGCCAGGTGATGATCCGCCCCGGCGCCCCATGACCCCACTGCTCCATCCCACCACTCATGCGCCCACGCTAGGTGACTCGACGTCAAGTCCGGGTGCACCAGCAGAGATTACCCACATCAAGATCCCCCTCACCTCCCCTGCGCGGCGCACCCGCGCGCTCTCCCGCGCGCCTGTGCGCCCTTCCATTCCACCGGGTCAGCCGGTCGGCCTCCGGGCGTGCGCCGGGCGAATTCCGGCCGGGATGCGCTCCACCAGTGCCGCCGCCTCCTGCGTACGCACCACGAAGTGCACGTCCCAGCTCGCCCCGCGCGCCAACTCCGCCTCCACAGCAGCCCATATGGCGCTCAGGCTGACGTCGTACGGCAGTCCGCCCCGGCCCGAGCCGAGGAGCGGGAAGCACACCGAGCGCAGCGGGGGTCTGTGGTGCTCCTGTTCCTCGGCGAGTACCGCCAGGGCCCGGGACACGGCCCGGGTGACATCGGCCGGCAGGACGTCGTAGTCGTTGGTCCCGGACCGGGGCACGGCGATCGCCGCGTGGTAGAGCCGCCGGATGCCCTGACCGGTCAAGGCCCCCGCACTCGTGGTCGCCACCGTGCCGGGCCGCACCGGCCGACCCGACGTGCCGTGCAGCTCGGCCCACCGGCGCAGCTCCGCCGGGAGCGGGTCCGCCAGTACGTCTCCGGTCACGCCGAGCACGGCCGCCGCCCGCCGCAGCGACGCGGCGACGGACGACTTGTACACCTCGGGCAGCGCGAAGTAGACGTTGGACGGGGAGACGACCACATCCACGTCGCGCAGCAGGTCCACGGGGTGAACGTGCAGCGTGACCCGGACGGGCCGGTCCCCGGCCCGGATCTCCACGACCCGATGCGTACCCGCCCCGCTCTCGTCCTCGGCGGCGCCCGGGTCCCGGCTGGCCGCCTCCGCCGTGAGCCGCACGATGTGCTCGGCGACCTGCTCGAGGACCATCACCTCCTGGTCCTTGCGGAACCGCTCGACGCTCACCCCGTAGACCGAGGCCGCCCTGGCGCGCCGGGAGGACGCCGGCCAGTCCCGGGTTCCCTGCGCGATCCCCAGGGTGTACTCGGCGGCCGTGCGGAGGGTCCCCGCGTCCAGGCGCCCCACGGCGCTCCGCAGCAACGCCTCGACGGCAGCGCCGGGTGTCCGGGCGGCGTCGGACGCCATCGCCTCGGCCGCCGCCTCGAGGGCGGGCAGCGCACGCCCCCGCAACCGGATCAGTCCGGCGCGCCTGACCTCCTTCAACTCGGCGAGCAGTGCGACGTCGTCAGGGAGCGGTAAGGCCATGCGCCCACGATGGCATCCCCCGTCACAGCCGGACAAGCCGGTGCCGGGCAGCCCGGGCAGGCGTCATCTCACGGGCTTCGACACCTCCGCCGCGAGCGGGTCGAGGAGCCGGTTCACCTCCTCGATGCCCTCGGGGGAGCCGAGGTCCGCGAAGCCACGCTCCGGCACGACCTCCAGCGCCCCGCAGTGGCAACCGTCGAAGCGGTCGTGGAACAGCACGAAGGAGTTCTCGGGCCGATTCCGGCGCGACTGCCACGCCAGCCCCATGGCCTCGGGCGCCTGAGCCCGGATCTCGCTCGCCCACCGCCGCGCCTTCGCGTAACTGCGCTCGTCGTCGAGGAGGTCGGCGGTCCGATGGACGGCCGCCAGGTCCTTCTCCTCGATCAGCGAGACCACCGTCAGTTCGCACGTCGTACGCAGCACGCTCAGCGATCTGCCATGGGCGGCGGCGTAAGGGATCGTCCGCTTCGAGCCGTTCCATGCCACGGAGCGCAGCATGCTCTCCGCGACGGCCGTCAGGGCGCTGTCGGCCACGTACAGGCTGTGGTACGGGTCCAGAGGGGTGCCCTCGAAGCGGCCGCCGTCGAAGTGGATGTCGGCGAGGAGCGGGTTGAACTGGTCAGGCCGGTACTTGGACTTGTGCACCCGCCACAACTCCGTGCCGGCCGGGATCACCTTGAAGTTGGGGCGGAGTTCCTCCCCGGTCATCGGGAAGAACGTGATCGGGCGCGTGTGGAGGCTCATCACTCTCCCTCCACGAGGGTGGTGGCGGCGCCGACGAGTTCGTGGTCGGGCAGCCGTCCCAGGAGCGACGCGGGAGTCCCGCCCAGCCAACTGTTGCCGCCGAGCCACCAGGACGCGGCGCCCCGGGGGTCGATGTCCGCCAGGAGCAGCCGGTTGACCTTGAGGACGACCGGGTGCGGTGTGCCGCCACCCACGGGGAACTGGAACTCCAGGAAGCGGTCGCCGCGCGGTGGGTCCGGCAGTCTGATCAGTTCGGGTGGCGGCGCGCCACCGCAACGGGCCGTCGCCTCGGCCGTCGACAGGGCGGGCTCCCGGAGCAACGGATCGGCGGCCGTGCGGTCGTCGCCGGACGTCACATCGCCGAGCGTCACACCGAGCGTCGGGTCGGCTGTCGGGGCGGGCTCCGGCGCCGCCGCCAGCAGATCGACCAGCGCCAGCGCCTCCGTCACGGTCGCCGGCCCCGGGGGCGCGGCGACCAGCCGCACACCGTCCAGCGCGGCGCGCGCCGGATGGTCGAACGGCAACGGTCGCAGAGCGTGCCTCACCCCCTGGAGCGCCCTGCGGACGGCCATGTCCTTGTCCGGCGGCGCCTCGGCGAGGGCGCGCAGCCGGGTGAGCAGCAGCGCGTGCTGTTCGTCGTCCAGCGCCGCCCGAATGGACTCCCGGTGCTCGCCGATCAGGGCGAGCAGCGACTCCGCGGACGGTCCGCGGCCCTCCTCGTTCATGATGTCCCTTCTGCCGTGTGCGTGGTGCTCGCGCCTGGGTGCCCCTGATGGATGAAGGCGGCCCAGAGCGAGGTCCGTTCCAGTCCCTGCCGTTCCGACTCCCGGAGCAGGTCGCCGTGGAGAGAGCCCGGATTCTCACGGTGCGGGTCGAGCATCCACATCTGCGCGGCCCGCAGGGCGTCCACGGGGCTCAGCCCGTCGACGGCCACGTAGTGGTGGAACACCGCCATCAGCAACGCCGACGCGCCGTCCGGGGCCAGCCATCGCGAGCCCACGACATCCCGCGCTCCGGCGGCGACGAACGCCGTGGTGAGGGTCAGCGCCTCGTCGTGGTCCCGCTTGCTCAGATCGGTCTGGCAGGCACTCAGCACGACCAACGGCCCGTCCTGAGCACCCTGTTGACCTTCACGGTCGAGCAGCCGTGTCACGGTCAGCGGAGCCGGTGTGCCCTCCACGTCGGCCGCGAGGTCCAGAGCCGAGACCGTCGGGCGGGTCCCCGCCTTTCCGTGCGAGACCACGTGCAACAGGGAGGTGTCGTCGGCGAGACACCCCAGGACGGCGTCGGGCGTGCCGGGCGGCAGTTCGCCGGTCTCCACCTCGTAGAGCGCGCCGTACACCCGGGCGCGGGGATAGAAGGCGTCCCGCAGGGCGGTGACCTCGGCGTCGGCGAAGGACATGCTCATGGTCGGGTCGGCCACCAGTACGGGCGCGGCGGCCGGGTCCCGCGGCGCCCGTCCCACCGTGCGCAGGAACTGGCTGCCGGAGGCCGCGTAGCTGATGACCGCGGCCTGACAGAGGCGGTCGTGCGCGGCGTCGGCGGGGAAGCGCGCGGCGTGCCACGGGACGATGCCCAGGCGCCCGCAGGGGACGAGGACGACGCGGAGCGGCCGGTCCTCCCAGGTGTCGTCCTCCGCCTCCAGCCGCTTCTCGATGCCGGCGAGGACCGGGCCGAGCGCTTGGAACGCCCAGCCGCACAACTCCTCCAGGGCCTCCTCCCAGGACCGGGCGAGGGAGGCGTCGCCCGGGTCGAGGTCGCGAGCCGCTGCCGCTTCCACATACCGCGCCAGCGGGCCGTCCTCGACGTCGGAGAGCAGGGGCAGGGCGCCCGCGCCCGCCCCGAGCCGCGGTCCCACCGCGATCACGAGCCCCGGGCCCTGGTGGTCGCCCGCCACCAGATAGAGCAGGACGTCCGCACCCGCCTCTGCCAGCCCGTCCGCGAGCTCGCCGAGCGTGGGCGTGCCCAGCAGGCCGCCCTCCTGGCGGTAGCCGAGGGCATCGAGGGCCTGACGGCGCAGCGTGCTGGGCAGGAGGCCCGGAACCTCGCCCGCGTCCTCCGTGCCGAGGCGCGCGCCGGCCGCCTCCCGCCAGGCTCGCGCGAGATCCTGGCGCCCGGCGGCCTCCAGCCGTTCGGGCACGGTCGACGAGGCTGCGGCGCCCTGGAGGACCAGGGCCCGGCCCAGCTCCAGGGCGGCAACGGCCCGCGGCAGCATGCCGTACGAGGCCGCCATCCTCGCCGCCTGTACGCCGCGGCTCGCCCCGGTACGCGCGGCAAGCAGGCCGTGCTCGGCCCCCGACTGGAGGAGAACATCGGCGGCGAGCGCGGACAGCGCCTCCTCGGCGGCGTCCAGGCAGCCGGTGTCGGCCTCGCCGGGGGAGTCTCGGGTGAGGCGGTTGCGCAGATGGTACGAATCCGCCAGGTGCCACAGCGCGTCCGCGGCGACGCGCGGTGCCCTGCCCTCCCGTACGCCCTCCCGGAGCCGTTCGAGTTCCTCGATCCGGGCGTCGAGCACCGTGAGGTCCCCGTCGCGGTCGAAGCGAACGCCGAGCGAGAGGGCCGAGGAGTAGAGATCGTCCATCGAGGCGTCCGGGGGCGGTGGAACGTGGTCGGGGACAGGGGTCTTCTGTCCGGTGAGGACGTCCTGGAGCAGACGGATGTCCTGTACGCGGGGTGGAGCCGCCCCCTCGGCGAACGGCAGGCCGCTCTCCCCGGCAAGGGTCGACGCCCGCTCCATGTACGGCAGGGACCGCGCCAGCATCTCCTTGTCCCGGGTCAGCATGCCGAGTGATCCGAGGACCGCGCCGCGTACCGCGTCGACCGCGAACCGGAGCGGATCGCCCTCGGGAGCCGCGGTGTCCAGGGCCTCGGCCTCGGCCAGGAGACCCTGGAGCGTGGCGACGTCCTCGGCCTCTCTCGCGGCCGTCGCCCGGAAGCAGATGTCCATCGCGCGGCCCAGGACAGCGGGGTCACCCACGCCGGGGGGCAGCGATCCGCGGATGTTCTCCAGGTGCCCGATGACCGTGTTCATATGGGCGTGGCCCGCGGCCGTGTCCTGGTAGGTGCCGCCGACGGCCGGACTGACGGTGAGCAGCGTCGCCCGCAGGCTCTCCAGCGCGGCCGTCGACATCAGGCTCTCCGGAAGCGGCAGGTCCTGCGCCGAACGCAGCCTGCCGAGAAGCTCGTTGAGAGCCTGCGGGTCACCACTGCGCAGCAGGGAGTCGAGCCCGTCGGAGGTCGCGTTGACGGTGTCCAGGGCGGCGACCATGTTCCGTAGCGCCTCGGGGGTGAGCGGGGGCTGCGGCCCGGGCCCGGGCGTCGCCTCTGGGTCCGGTCGGGGTGTCGGCTCCGGTCGTGGCGCCGGTTCGGGCTCGGGGTCACGTTCGAGCTCGGACTTCGGTGCCCCCTCCAGCTCGGAGCCCGGCGTCGGCGACGGGCCCGGGTCCCGCTCCCACACGGGTCCCGAAGACGCAGTGGGCGACGGGCCGGGAGGCGTCATCGCCCCGAACATCCGGTCCATCATCTGGCGCATCTGATCCGCGAAGGGACCACCACCGGGCGGCATCATGCCCGCCATCAGGTCCGACAACCCCTGCGGGGACGGGGCGACGAGAAGCTCCTGCGCCTGACGCAGCGAGGCGAGCAGTTCCGGCGGCAACGGCAGCTCGGCCGCGTCGTCCATCAGGGTGCCCAGCTCCGACGCCACGGACATCATCCCGGCGGGGCCGACCCGTTGTACCCAGTCGAGAAAGCCGGAGAGGTCGGGGGCCCCTCCGGTGACCCCTTGCTGCGACTGGATCGGTGAGATGCAGGTGATCAGGAACAGCGCCGCCCACCGCCGGTCCTCCTCGGTCACGAGGGCTCCGAGAGGCGTGGTTCCGTCCCGGGCGTCCCGCAGCAGTCCTTCGGCACGCTCCCGGTCCGCCGCCGAGCCGCCACCGACCGTGTGCCGTAAGGTCAGCGCACCCGCCAGCCAGACAGTGACCGAGCTGCGCAGAGCGGCGTCGTGGTCCAACAGGCTTGCAAGTTGCTCCAGTTCGGCGACCGATGCGTCGTACGCCCGTGGTGTCGGGGAGCCGCCTCCCATGCCGGGGAGCTGCGTCTTCACCCGCCCGACGGCGTCCGACACCCAGGCGCGCAGGCCCTGAACGCCACCGCTCTCCTCCCGATTCACCGAACACCCACCTTCCCGGGCCGCGAGCGGCCGGCACCGGGCCGCCTCGACCTCAGCGACCCTCGACACCTTCTGGATCAATCCCACTATGCCGATCCGTGACGGACGCCGCCCCGACCTCCCCCCGTTCTCCCCGCCGACGACCGTGGTCCGGCCGGGAGACACCCAGATCGGCTCGCATCTCCCGTCGCATGTCCCGTAGTTGGACCCACAGGGATTCCACGGCATCGTGTGCCGCGGCCGATGAGTCGCCGGGACGTGCCAGACCGTCGTCCAGACGGCGGACCATGCCGTAGACCGCCCCCAGGCCGTGGCTGACGGCGCCGGCGTGGTCGAGCACCTGCTCAGGAAGCCGCATCTGCGCCTCCGCGTACACCTCCCGATGCTGGTCACGCGCGGCGGTGAGCCGTTTGCGCACCGAGGGCAGCTCGGCCTCTCGGCCCAGCGCGTACAACAGGTCGGTGAGTGCGGCGAGATAGTGCCGACCGGAGGTGTTGAGCGCCACGTAGCACGACCACAGCTCCCGCGCCTCGGTGCGCCGGTCCCACACCTCCCCGGCCCGCTCCAGGTCGCGCTGTCGGCTGCGGTCGGCCGCCCGCTGGGTCAGCAGCGCGGACATCAGCGTCCCGACGACGCCGACGACTGCCACCAGCAGAGCGGTCAGCACGCCGATGTCCACGCCGCCTCCCTCCTCGCTCCCCCGTGTTCCCCCGTGAGGTCAGCGAAGCAGGGGCGGGTACGCCGGGTGAAGGGCGGGCCCGGAGATCGCCCGGCCTTCGCCCTGTTGCCGACCACCGACGCCGGGAACCGTGGGGGAGGGTGGGGGGGGCACGGGGGACGCGCGCAGGTCGATTTCCGGGCAACGGACGGGGGTTGACCGGCCATCGGGTGCCGGGGAGGCCGTGCTGTGGTCATCATGGGCCGCGGTGCGACGGGACGGGTTTCACCGTGACGGACGGGGGCGTGAAGACATGGCGGGAGACGAGGAGAACGGGGGCGTCCGGGCCCTTCGGGCCTGGGCCGCGGAGGCGACCGAGCGGGGAGCCCGGTTGATCAGCCGAGGGAAGGAGGGGGGTTCGGCCTCGGCCGGGGAGTTCGAGGGCGTTGCCGCCGAACTCCGGCAGCTGCGGGACCTCCTGGACCACGACCGGATGATGCTCGGCAAGGTCACCCTCGTCCTGGGCGGCGTGCTCGCCATGCGGCACGCCACCGGGCACGGCGCGCCGGACGGCCCGGAAGAGGCCCGGCGTCTGCTCGAGGAGGTGAGGGACGGGACGACGGCCGCCGGGGAACGGATGGCGGAGGAGGACAGGCAGTGGGCGGCGATGTTCCTGATGATGGCCGCGGCGCCGGCGCCATCAACGGGACCGAACCGCTCTGTCGAGCCGCACGGGGACATCTGGTCCGTGATCGACCACGCGACGCGGGGGGAAGCTGCCGCCGAGGTGGCTCGGATCGCGGGACTGGCCGCAGAGATCCAGCGGATGCCGGTGCCACGCGAACTCCAGGAGCAGTTGCTGCGCATGCAGGACGCTTGGTCGTACATGTCGGGGAGTGACTTCTCCGACCCCGACAGGCTGCTTTCCCTGCTGCCCCCCGACCTGCCGATGAGTGATCACCTGCGGACCCTGGTGAGCATGATGCAACATGAAGCCGACACGCAGGTCCCGGACCCGGCTGAGGATCCGGTTCCCCGGCCGGGCTCCGAACCGAAGACGTTCGCCGCTGCCGAGGGCGAGGACGAGACCGAGGACGAGACCGACACCGTCGTCGTAGGCGCGTGGCTGGCCTCCTTGCTGGGTGTGCAGGAAGCCCTGCGCACCGGCGACCCGGAGGACCTCGGCCGGGTGCTCCGGCAGCTGGGGGCGCAGCACGACAGCCTTCCGCCGGGGCACGAGCGGGCCCCCGAGATCGAGGCCCTCATGCGTATGGTTCTCCAGTTGGCGGGGCCCCTGGGAGGCAGCCGGGTGGACGTCGAGGAGGCCCGCCGTCACCTGCACCCGATCGGCGAGTACTTCACGGGGTGGGCGGCGGATCATCCTGGAGCGGATCACCTCGCCGTCGCGTTCCGCGCCAACGAGCTGCTCCTGAGAGTCCTGGCGGAGGAGGAGGTGGAGAGCGACGAGGAGTACCGGCGCCTGATGGGCGAACTGGACGCACTCGAACGTTCCACGCCGCCCGATCACCCCTTCCGCCGTCTGGTGCTGCTCGCCCACGGCACCGCGGTCAGATCCCTCGGTGACCGCACCGGCGACACCGAGATGGTCGTGCGTGGCCTGGCACAGCAGGAGGAGGCACTCATGGCCGGTTCCGCGACGGACTTCGGGATTCCCGAGGCACAACTCGGCGCCGTCCGGGAGGCGTTCCGAGCCTCGCGGGCCGTGCTCGCCGAGGATCCGGAGTTGATGCCCGCCCCCGCGACGCCCGGTCCTCACGCCTCGACGGGCACCCGGTACCTCGCCGCGCTCACGGCGACCCTGCGGCACTCCACCACCCAGGACCCGGCCGATCTGGACGCCGCGATCAGCGGACTGGAACAGGTCCGCGACGAGGTCCGGAGGGGCGGGTCGCCGCAGCTCGCCTTCCCCACCCTGTGGCAGCTCGCCGAGAACTACCGCCTCCGACTCGGCCGCACCGACGACCCGGCGGACCGGACCGCCTCCACGGACGCGGCCCTGGAATCGCTACAGGCTCTCGCCGCCGACGTCGTCCTCCAGGTGGGCCCCGACCACGGCCTGTTGGCCGCCCGTTCCGGGGCCGACCGTGGCGTGACGGCCGCCCGATGGGCCGCCGCCGAAGGCCGGGTCGAGGACGCCGTCGCCGCGCTGGAACTGGGCCGGGCCCTGGTGCTCCAGGCCGCGGCCACCTCGCGGGCGGTGCCCGACCTGCTGGAATCCCGCGGCCACCACGGCCTCGCGGAGGAATGGCGTGCGGCGGAGCGCGGAGGGGACGGGACCGAGTCGGCTGAGTACGGAGCGGAAACCCTGGCCGGACCGGGAGCCCCGAGCGGTGCGCCCCCCGGCTTCGTCACCAGGGAACTGCCCAGTTCTCTGCGGCGCCGTGCCCTGGAGGCGCTGGCACACCGGGAGCCGGGTGGAGTCCTCTTCCGTACGCCCACGGTCGACGAGCTCACGGCCGGGGTGGCCGCCGCCGACGCGGACGCGCTGGTCTACCTGATCGCCGGCGAGGGCACCACGCCCGGAATGGCGGTCGTCATGGGCCCTGACATGGGCACGGGCGTACGGGCGTTGCCGCTGCTGTCGCGGGAGGAGAGCGGGCCCCTGGAGCGCTATCTCGACGCGGCGGCCGCGTCCCAGGAGCGGCCCGGCGATCCCACGGCCGCGCGGGACTGGGAGGAGGCGCTCTCCGAACTCTGCGACTGGTCGACGCAGGCGGTGATCATCCCGGTGATGAGCGGTATCGCGGAACGGCTCGCCGCCAACGAGGACCGGCGCAAGCGTCCCGGCCCTCCCAGGATCGTGCTCGTGCCCTGCGGCCGCCTGGGGATCGTTCCCTGGCACGCCGGGCGCCTGCCGGCCGAAGCCCCTCATGACTACGTCTGCCAGATCGTCGTGGTCAGCTACGCGGCGTCCGGCCGCCAGTTCCTGAACACGGTCCGGCGGGCCCGGCGAGCCCCGGCAGCCTGCCCGGTCATGGTCGCCGACCCCACCATGACCCTGCCGTACGTGGAACTGGAGGTGGCGGGGCTTCAGCAGGCTCTGTATCCGGAAGCCCGTCTGTACGGGGAGTTCTACGAACCGCCCGTCCAGCCGGTGGCGGTCGGCACGCCGGACGACGTCCTCGACGCCCTGGCCGCCGGCCCCTCCCTCCTCCACGTGGCGTGCCACGGCTCGGCCGGCACCAACCCGACCGCGTCCGCGCTTCGCCTTGCGCCGGAGGAGGGCGGGACGGCGGAACGGCCGAACGCGGGGCTGCTGACCGTCACGCGGCTGCTCGACCGTTCGGCGGGCGAACAGGACGCCGCGGACGGGCCGTTGGTCGTGCTCAGTGCATGTGAGACGGATCTGACCAAGCGGGACCACGACGAGGCGCTCACCCTGACGACCGCCTTCGTGGCGAGCGGCGCGCGGGACGTCGTGGGCTCGCGTTGGGCCACTCGGGACTCGGCCGCGGCGCTGATGATGGCCGTCTTCCACCACTACGTGGCGATCGAGGGGCTGACCCCCGTCGACGCGCTCCAGGGCGCGCAGCGGTGGATGCTCGACCCGGAGCGCGTGAACCCGGGGTCGCTCAGTGCCGACCTGCTCGAAGCGCTGGCCGGCGTCGGCCCGGAGTTGCACCGCCCGGCGGCCTGGGCCGCCTTCATCCACCAGGGCCACCCGGGGCCGACGGTCACGGTGCGCAGGTGCCGGTGCGCCGAGAGGTAACGCGGTGGCACCCGGCCCCGCCCGGTGCCACCGCAGGACGCCTACAGCCAGTCCTTCTTCTTGAAGACCACGTACAGACTCGTGCACACCACCGCCATCAGCACCACCGCGAACGGATACCCGCCCGCCCAGTGGAGCTCCGGCATGTTGTCGAAGTTCATGCCGTAGATCGTTCCCACCAGCGTGGGGGCGAAGAGGATGGCCGCCCACGAGGAGATCTTCTTGAAGTCGTCGCCCACAACGCGCTGACCTGCGCAGATTGCTGTGTGAGCCGGGCTGACCTGCGAATTTGCTCGTTTCCGGGGCTTTCACCGTGACGCCGTCCTGCGCGGTCGATTCTCCCCAGCCGCTCCCCGAGGCGGCTTCATTCTCCCCGGATTCTCCCCAGCGGCGGCCCGTTCCTGGTGGTGTTTCCGCTGGTGAGGCGGCTCTTCGTTGGGTTGGGGTGTGGTTACGCACCATTTCGGAGGAGTCTCGGGGCGAGTGTGCTGGCGTCGCGACCTTGCGCGTTCGCGCCCGTGACACTGCGGGGCTCTGGCCCTTGACCGGTTGTGCGCTGTCGTGCCAACCCCTGGGCGCAGGAGGTCAACGCGGTCGGTCGGGTCGCTCGTAGCTTGAAGAAGTGCCGAGCCGCGGACGTGGCGGGCACGATACCGATTGCTTCGAGAGGACCCTCATGTTCGACATCACCAAGGTGCAGGCCGCCCCGAGCAAGGACCTGCTCACGCCCGACAACTCGGTCATGCTCTTCGTGGACCACCAGCCGCAGATGTTCTTCGGCACCGGCAGCGGCGACCGTGCCGCGATCATCAACAGCACCGTGGGTCTCGCCAAGGCGGCTCAGGCTTTCGACGTTCCGACCGTTCTGACCACGGTGGCCGCCGAGTCGTTCTCCGGGCCCCTGCTGCCGCAGCTCGCCGAGGTGTTCCCCAAGAACGAGATCATCGACCGCACCACCATGAACGCCTGGGAAGACGAGGCGCTCGTGGCGGCGGTCAAGGCGACGGGGCGCAAGAAGATCATCCTGTCGGGTCTGTGGACCGAGGTCTGCCTGGTGCTGCCCGCGCTCTCGGCGCTTGAGCAGGGTTACGAGGTGTACGTCGTGACCGACGCTTCCGGTGGCGTCAGCCCGGCCGCCCACGAGCACGCGCTGCAGCGGATGATCGCCGCCGGCGCCGTCCCGGTGACCTGGGTCCAGGTCCTCCTGGAGCTGCAGCGCGACTGGGCGCGTCAGGAGACGTACGGCGCGGTCATGGAGATCGTCAAGGCTCACGCGGGTGCGTACGGCCTGGGCGTCGTGTACGCGCAGAGCGTCATCGGCGCGCACGCGGCCGGCTGACCCCTGTGGACACCGGCATTCTGATCCTGCGTCTGCTGGTGGGACTGCTCGTCGCCGGCCACGGTGTGCAGAAGATCAGCTCGCACCTGGGCGGCAAGGGACTTGAGGGCGGTACGGAGGAGTTCCGCGCCGACGGCTTCCGCGGCGGTGCCCTCACCGCCCTGGCGGCGGGCGGCGGCCAGATCGGGTCGGGTCTGCTGCTCGCGGCCGGCCTCCTGACCCCGCTCGCCGCGACCGGGGTCATCGGGGTCATGACGGTCGCCCTCACCGTGAAGTGGCGCCACGGCCTCTGGGTGCAGAACGACGGGTACGAGTACCCGCTCGTCCTCATCGGCACCGCCGCCGCCCTCGCCGCCACCGGACCCGGTGACTGGTCCCTCGACGCGGCCCTCGGCCTCACGCCGTACCCGCTGTGGTGGGCGGCCCTCGCGCTCGTGGCCGGTCTCGGCAGCGGCCTCCTCACCCGGCTCGTCCTGCACCGGACCGCCGCCCCGGCGATCGCCGAGCACTGAGCGCGAGCCGCACAGACCGGGTCCGGCCGCCCGCGTACCCCCGACCGGGCGGCCGGGCCCTTCCCGCCTTCCCTCCCGAACAGGAGCACTCGATGGACACCCTCACGACCCCGCACGGCGGCGGCCAGCCGCTGCTGCACCAGAAGGGCGCCGAGACCCAGGCGTTCGGCACGCTCAAGCAGTTGCCGATCGGCCTCGGCCACGACACCCGCATGTACGCCTGCCAGCGGCTGAACCGCGTCCTCGCCGACACGCAGATCCTCTACTCCCTCTACAAGAAGCACCACTGGCTCATGCGCGGGGCGACCTTCTACTCGCTCCACCTGATGCTGGACAAGCACGCGGAGGCCCAACTGGCCATCGTGGACGAGCTGGCCGAGCGGGTCCAGAGCCTCGGCGGCGTCGCCGTCGGAGACCCGCGCCACGTCGCGGAACTGACCGCGATACCCCGGCCGCCGGACGGCGTCGAGCCGGTGCCCGTCATGCTGTCGCGGCTCCTCGACGCGCACGAGCGGATCCTGATCGACGCCCGGGACGCCGCCGCCCGGCTCTCCGGGGAGGGCGACGAGGGCAGCGCCGACCTGCTCGTCTCCGATGTCATCCGCACCGGCGAGGCGCAGGTGTGGTTCCTGGCCGAACACCTGGTGGACACCCCACTGGTGCACGGCTGATGGAGGACACGTACGACGTCGTCGTGGTCGGCGGCGGGCCGGGCGGCGAGGTCGTCGCCGACCGGACCGTCCGGTCGGGGCTGACCGCCGTAGTCGTCGAGGCCGACGCCGTCGGCGGCGAGTGCTCCTACCGTGCCTGCGTCCCGAGCAAGGCCCTGCTGCGACCCGGCGCCGCCCGAGCGGTGGCCCGGTCGGTCGACGGGGCCCGGCAGGCGGTCACGGCAGCACTCGACCCGGCGCGCGTCCTGGCCCGCCGTGACCGTTTCACCGGGCGGGGCGACGACACCGGCCAGGCCCACTGGCTCGACGGTGCGGGCATCGCGCTCGTACGGGGGCACGGACGGCTCGCCGGTGAGCGCCGGGTGGAGGTGACCGGGGCCGACGGCACGGTCCGTACCCTGCGGGCCCTGCGCGCGGTCGTGGTCTGCACCGGCACGGAGCCCGCCCTTCCGCCGGTCGAAGGGCTCGACCGGATCGGTGTGTGGACCAACCGGCAGGCCACCACGGCCGACGCGGTGCCCGAGCGGCTCGTCGTCATCGGCGGGGGAGTGGTGGCCTGCGAGATGGCCACCGCGTGGCGCACGCTCGGCTCCTCCGTCACGCTGCTCGTCCGCGACCAGACCCTGCTGACCGGCTGGGAGCCCTGCGCCGGCGAAGAGGTCGCCCGGGGTATGAACGATCTGGGCGTCACGATCCGCTTCGGGGTGTCGGCCGTCCGGGTCGCCCGTGACGAGGACACCCGCGCGGTGACCGTGGACACCGACGACGGCACCGCCCTCGTCTGCGACGAGGTCCTGGCCGCGGTCGGCAGACGCCCGCGGACCGCGGACCTCGGCCTGGGCTCCGTCGGACTGGCGGCACGCGACTGGCTCCCGGTCGACGACACCTGCCGCGTCACGGCAGTCGAGGGCGACTGGCTCTATGCCGTCGGCGACGTGAACCACCGTGCGCCGCTGACCCATATGGCCAAGTACCAGGCCCGCGCCTGCGCGGCGGCGATCGCCGAGCGAGCCGCGGGGCGCCCGGCCGTCACCGGAGGCCGGCAGCCGTGGAGCGCGGAAGCCGACCACGTCGCCATCCCGCAGGCCGTCTTCACCCGTCCCGAGGTCGCGAGCGTCGGTCTCACGGAACGCGCGGCACGCGAAGCGGGTCTCGCGGTACGCGTGGTCGAGTACCGCATCGACGACGTCGCCGGTGCCGCGCTCCACGCGGACGACTACCGCGGCCTCGCCAAGCTCGTCGTCGACGAGACCCGAGGAGTCGTCGTCGGCTGCACGCTCACCGGCCCGATGGCGACCGAACTCATCCACACGGCAACGGTCGCCATCGTGGGAGAAGTCCCGCTCGAACGCCTGTGGCACGCCGTCCCCGCCTTCCCGACGGTCAGCGAGATCTGGCTACGGCTCCTGGAGGCGTACGGCCTCTGAGGTGAGGTCTTGCCCGACCGAGGCACCCCCGCCCGCCCGAGCGCACCCGAATGCTTCACCACCCGACAAGGGAAACCCCATGCATCCCAAGAGGCGCACCCTCGCCCTCGCCCTGCCGGCCACGCTGGCCGCCCTGATGGGCGCCGCACCCGCCACACCTGCCGAACCCGCGAGCGGCCCGGCCGCCGCCGGCGCCGACCGGCACGGACCCAAGCCCACGATCGTCCTGGTCCACGGGGCGTTCGCCGACGCCTCCAGCTGGAGCGGCACGATCAGGCGGCTGCAGCGCGCCGGCTACCCCGTCCTGGCCCCCGCCAACCCGCTGCGCGGTCTCGCCGCGGACACCGCCTACCTGCGCAGCGTGCTGGCCGCCGTCGAGGGACCCGTCGTCCTGGTCGGCCACTCCTACGGCGGCGCCGTCATCAGTGGCGCCGCGCTGGGCGACATCCGTGTGAAGGCCCTCGTCTACATCGCCGCGTTCACCCCGGACAAGGGCGAGAGCGCGGCCGAGCTCGCCGCCATGTTCCCCGGCTCCACCCTCGGCGACACCGTGAACCCGCGGTCGTACCCGCTGCCCGGCGGTGGCACCGGCACCGAACTCGTCATCGAACGGGCCAAGTTCCACCGGCAGTTCGCCGCCGACGTCCCCGCCGCCGACGCGGCCGTCATGGCCGCGACCCAGCGCCCGGTCGCCACCGCCGCGCTGGAGGAGAAGGCCGGGGAAGCGGCCTGGAAGACGATCCCTTCCTGGGCGCTGATCGTCACCGCCGACAAGAACATCCCGCCGGCCGCCGAACGGTGGATGGCCCGGCGCGCCGGCTCGCACATCACCGAAGTGGACGCGTGGCACGCCGTGGCCGTCTCCCGTCCGGCCGTGGTCACCGACGTGATCCTCGACGCCGTACGGGCGACCCGCTGAGCCCCCGACCTGCGACCTCCCGTACATCCCCAGAAGGAGAACCCCTGATGAAGAACCGACCGATCCTCGAACCCGCTGCCCAGGCCTTCGCCGACGCCACCGCCCAGCCGCCGTTCCTCTACCAGATCCCCGTCGCCGAAGGCCGTAAGGCCGTGGACGGCGTCCAGAGCGGTGAGGGCGTCCCCCTGCCCGAGGTCGACGAGGAGTGGGTCACCGTCCACGGCGGCCCGACCGGCGACGTCCGCGCCCGGATCGTCCGCCCCCGCGGCGCCACCGGCCCGCTTCCCGTCATCCTCTACATCCACGGCGCCGGCTGGGTCTTCGGCAACGCCCACACCCACGACCGGCTCGTCCGCGAACTCGCCGTCGGCACCCGGGCGGCCGTGGTGTTCCCCGAGTACGACCTCTCGCCCGAGGCGCGCTACCCCGTCGCGATCGAGCAGAACTACAGCGTCGCCCAGTGGGTCGCCCGCGAGGGCCACCACAAGGACCTCGACGGCACGCGGATCGCCGTCGCGGGCGACTCGGTCGGCGGCAACATGAGCGCCGCCCTCACCCTCATGGCCAAGCAGCGCGGCGACGTCACGCTCGTCCAGCAAGTCCTCTTCTACCCGGTCACGGACGCGAGCTTCGACACCGACTCGTACCACCGGTTCGGCGAGGGCTACTTCCTGCGCCGCGACGCCATGAAGTGGTTCTGGGACCAGTACACGACCGACGAGGCCGAGCGCGTCCAGATCACCGCCTCCCCGCTGCGCGCCTCCACCGAGCAGCTCACCGGCCTGCCGCCGGCCCTGGTCATCACCGCCGAGGCCGACGTCCTGCGTGACGAGGGCGAGGCGTACGCGGCGAAGCTCCGCGCCGCCGGCGTCCCCGTCACCGCCCTGCGCGTCCAGGGCGTCATCCACGATTTCGTGATGCTGAACGCACTGCGCGAGACGCAAGCCGCGGAACTCGCCATCGGTCTCGCCACCGACATCCTGCGCAAGGCCTTCGCATGACCGGGCCGTCGACGAACATGCCGGTGGCGGGCCTCGTCCCCGCCCCGCGTCGGGAACACGAGCACGCCGACCTCCTCGTCCGTAACGCCAAGGTCTTCACCGGTGACCCCGACCGCCCCGAGGCCCGTGCCGTCGCACTCCGTGACGGCCGGGTCGTGGCCCTCGGCGACGACCACGACCTCGCCCACCTCGTCGGGCCGGGAACGACGGTCGTCGACGCCCTCGGCCGCCGGGTGATCCCCGGCCTCAACGACTCGCACCTGCATGTCATCCGGGGCGGCCTGAACTACGTCCTGGAGCTGCGCTGGGACGGCGTACGAAGCCTCCGACACGCCCTCGCGATGCTGCGTGAGCAGGCCGGCCGCACCCCGAAGGGGCAGTGGATCCGGGTGGTGGGCGGCTGGACCGCCGAGCAGTTCGCCGAGCGCAGGATGCCGACCGTCGCGGAGCTGAATGCCGCCGCCCCCGACACCCCGGTCTTCGTCCTGCACCTGTACCAGTCGGCGCTGATGAACCGGGCCGCGGTGCAGGCAGCCGGATTCACCCGCGACACCCCGGATCCCCGCGGCGGGCAGATCGTCCGCGGCCGGGACGGCGAACCCAATGGCGTGCTCCTCGCGGCGCCGAGCGCCCTCATCCTGTACTCGACCCTGGCCAAGGCGCCGGCCCTCGACGAGGCCGACAAGCGGACGTCGACGCGCCACTTCCTGCGCGAGCTGAACCGCTTCGGACTGACGTCCGCGGTCGACGCCGCCGGCGGGTTCCAGAACTTCCCCGACAACTACGCCACGGTCGTCGACCTCGCCCGGTCGGGGGAGCTGACCCTCCGGATCGCCTACCACCTCTTTCCGCAGACGGCCGGTCAGGAGCTCGCCGACCTGAAGCGCTGGACCGAGATGGTCAAGCCCGGGGACGGGGACGAGTGGCTCCGGCTCAACGGCGCGGGAGAGAACCTGACTTGGGCCGCCGCCGACTTCGAGAACTTCTCCGAACCCCGGCCCGAACTCGCCGCCGGCTACGAGACCGAATTCGAGAGCGCCGTCCGGCTGCTGCTCGAGAACGGCTGGGGCTTCCGGCTCCACGCGACCTACGACGAGACGATCCGCCGCGACCTGGCCGTCTTCGAGAAGCTCGCGGCCGAAGGGCTCTTCCCCGGCGGCAACCGCTGGCTCTTCGACCACGCGGAGACCGTCTCCACCGACAGCCTCGACCGGATCGCCGCCCTCGGCGGCGCCCTCTCCGTCCAGAACCGCATGTCCTTCCAGGGCACCGCGTTCCTCGGCCGCTACGGCGCCGAGGCTGCCGCCCACACCCCGCCGGTCCGGGCCATGCTCGACCGAGGCCTGACCGTCGCTGCCGGAACCGACGCCACCCGCGTCTCCTCGTACAACCCGTGGGTCGCACTCCACTGGCTGGTCACCGGGCGCACCGTCGGCGGCACGGCCCTCTACCCGGCCGGCAACCTGATCGACCGGGAGACCGCCCTCGGCCTCTACACCCGCGGCGGGGCGGAGCTCACCGGCGAACAGGACGTCAAGGGCGTGCTGCAGGAGGGGCGTTACGGCGACCTCGCGATCCTGTCGGACGACTACCTCACCGTGCCCGAGGCCGTCATCCCCGACATCGAGTCCGTCCTCACCGTCGTCGGCGGCCGCATCGTCTACGCGACCGCCGAGTACGAGGGCCTCGACGAGGCAGTCCCGCCGGTGAGCCCTGAGTGGAGCCCGGTGGCCCACTTCGGCGGTTACCGGAGCGGTGCGCAACAGGCGGTGTCCGTGGCCGAGGCCGTCGCCGAGTCCGAGCAGCACCGCCGCTGGCGCGTCGCCCGCGGCTCCGTCCCCGACAGGACGCCGTCCTTCGTCGACCCCTGCTTCGAGCACTGAAAGAGAGATCCACCCGATGTCCGCAGCCTCCCCCGCCGCCGACAGCGGCGACACCCCGGCGGCCTCGCCGGACGCGCCCCAGGGACGCCGTTTCGAACCGGACCTCCGGTCGATGACACGGATCAACCTGCGCCCCATCGCCTCACCCATGCCGCTCGGCTTCTTCACGATAGCCATCGCCTCCGTGATGACAGGCTGCCTGCAGCTCGGGATCTTCGACGAGACGGCCCGCAGCGCCGTCGCCTTCACCGTGCTGCCGGCCTTCGCCCTGCAACTCCTGGTGAGCTTCCTGGCCTTCGGTGCCCGTGACGTGATCGCGGCGACGCTGATGGCGGTCTTCGCCGGCAGCTGGCTGCCCTACTCGCTCATCATGCTCAGCGGCGCGGCCGACGGCCTTCAGGTCCTCGGCGTGTTCAACCTGGCGCTCCTCTGCTTCGGGGCCCTGATGACCGCCGTGACCCGGCCCAAGCGCGCGCTGTGGCTCGTCCTCGCGGTCTCCCTCCCTCGCTGGGCGGCCACCGGCCTCTCGGGCATCACCGGCGCCGAATGGCTGACGCGCACGTCCGGTGCGCTCGGCCTCGTGGTGGCGCTCGTCGCGATGTACACGGCGTTCGCCCTGATGCTCGAGGACATGCGCAGCGAGCAGGTCCTGCCCATCGGCCGCAGCGGCCCCGCCCACCTCGCCGTGGAAGGCGACCTGTCCGTCCAGCTCCGCAACCTGGAACGCCAGGCAGGCGTACGCCGCACGCTCTGACCGCACCCACCCACCCCGTCACACCACGACCGCACAGGAGCACCCATGGAACCCCGAGTGACCGACCGGCCCGAGAAGTCCCGGTACGAGATCCTCGCCGGCGAGGACGGCGCCGAGACCGCGGGCTTCGCCGAGTACCACCTCTCGGAGGGCGAGATCGCCTTCATCCACACCGAGATCGACGGCCGGTTCGCCGGCCGGGGCCTGGGCGGGCTGCTCGCCCGCGGGGCCCTCGACGACGCTCGGGCCCGAGGGCTGCGTGTCCTGCCGTACTGCCCCTTCATCCGGGGCTGGATCGGCAAGCACCCCGAGTACACCGACCTGGTGCCCGAGGCGAGGCGCGCCCGCTTCGGCCTGTGAATCACCACACGAACACCACACATCCGCCTCCCGCATCCCCCATCACGCACTAAGGAGTTCCCCCGTGCCCCGACACGCCCGCCCCACCGTCGTCCTCGTCCACGGCGCTTTCGCCGACGCCTCCAGCTTCGCCCGCGTCATCCCCGAACTGACAGCCGCCGGCATGGAGGTGCTGGCCCCGGCCGTGCCCAACCGCAGCCTCGTCGACGACGCCGCGTACATCGCCTCGGTGATCCGCGCCGTCGAAGGCCCCGTGATCCTGGTCGGGCACTCCTACGGCGGTGCCGTCATCACCCTCGCCGGCGCGGAGGACAACGTCCGTGCACTGGTGTACCTCGCGGGATACGCACTGGAGGAGGGTGAGAGCCTGGGCGAGCTGCAGGGCCGCTTCCCCGACTCCGGTCTCGCCGACGCGCTCGTCTACACCCCGTTCCCGGTGGCCGGCTCCACCGAGACCGGCACCGACGTCTCGGTGGAGATCGAGAAGTTCCCCTCCCTCTTCGCGGCGGACGTCGACCCCGACCTCGCCGCGGTGCTCGCCGTCTCCCAGCGCCCCCTGGCCGCACGTGCCTTCTCGGAGGCGGCGCCTGTCGCGGCGTGGAAGACCAAGCCCTCGTGGGGCCTGGTCGCCTCCTCCGACCGCACGATCAACCCCGATGTGGAGCGCTACGGGTACGAGCGCGCCGGCATGACCACCGTCGAGGTCGACTCCTCCCATCTGGTCATGCTCGCCCAGCCCAAGGCCGTGGCGGAGCTGATCCAGGACGCGGCCCGGTCCACCGCCCACTGATCCGATCGTTCAGGATCGAACGATTAGTCGATGATGTTCGAGCGCTGGTAGCTTCTGATCGCCCCCGAGGAACCTTCGGCGGGCGATCGGAGAAGATGCACCATGAGGTTCGGCGCGAGGCTCGCGCTCGCCGTCATCGCCCTCGCCGCCCTCGCCACCGCCTGCGGTGTTCCGCAGGACAGTGGCTCGCAGTCGCACACCGCCGTGGACTGTGGGCCGTACGCCAGCTACGGCAAGCACCCCGGCACCAAGGTCACCGTCTACGCGGAGAACCGGGACCGGGAGGCCGACCTGTTCGAAGAGACCTGGGCGGACTTCGCGGACTGCACGGGAATCGACGTCCAGTACGAGGGGGACGGGGAGTTCGAGGCCCAGATCCAGCTCCGGGTCGACGGCGGGAGTGCGCCGGATGTGGCGTTCTTCCCCCAGCCCGGGCTCCTGGAACGCTTTGCGCGAGCAGGGAAGCTCAAGCCGGCGAGCGCCGGGGTCGTGGCCCTCGCGAAGCAGGGCTGGTCGGCTGACTGGAACAGTTACGCGACCGTGAACGGCACCCTCTACGGCACGCCGCTGGTCGCGAACGTGAAGTCGTTCGTCTGGTACTCGCCGAAGTTCTTCCGCGACAGGGGACTGAGCGTTCCCCGCACGTGGTCCGAGCTGGTGGCCGTGACGGAGAAGGTCGCGGCGTCGGGAGTCAAGCCGTGGTGCGCGGGCATCGAGTCCGCCGAGGCGACCGGCTGGCCCGTGACGGACTGGATCGAGGACGTCCTGCTGCGTCAGCAGGGCGCGGACGTTTACGACCAGTGGGTCGCCCACAAGATCCCGTTCAACGACCCGCGGGTGATCAAGGCCATGGACACCGTGGGGTCCATCCTCAAGAACGACCGGTACGCCAACGGCGGTTTCGGTCCGGCCCGTTCGATGGCGTCGATCTCCTTCCAGGAGGCCGGCACACCGATTCTCTCCGGCGACTGCGCGATGCACCGCCAGGCCTCGTTCTATGCCGACATGTGGCCGAAGGGCACCGAGATCGGATCGGACAAGGACGTCTACGCCTTCCTCCTGCCGGCGGCCGACCCGGCCAACCGCCCCGTACTGGGCGGTGGAGTGTTCACCGCGGCGTTCGCCGACCGTCCCGAAGTACGGGCCTATCAGGAGTATCTGGCCTCCGCGGACTTCGCGAACGCGCGTATGAAGAAGGGCCCGTTCGTTTCGGCGAACAGGGGCGTGGATCCGGCGAACGCCGCGACCCCGGTCGACAGACTCTCGATCCAGCTGCTCCAGGACCCCGGGACACAGTTCAGGTTCGACGGTTCGGACCTGATGCCCGCGTCGGTCGGCGCCGGGACGTTCTGGAAGGGATCCGTCGACTGGATCGGCGGCGCGAGCACCCGGCAGGTCGCCGACTCCATCGAACGGTCCTGGCCGAGCCACTGATGTCGTTCGACGTCGTCGCCCAGCAGCCCAAGCTGCTGTACCTGCTCCAGGGCGTCGCCGCCTTCGCGGCGGTGGTCTCCCTGATCCTGCTGGCGCTGCACCGGGGACCGGTTCGGAGAAGGGCCGCGGCCCTTCTCCTGCTGGCCCCCGCGCTGCTGCTGCTCACGGTGGGTCTCCTCCTGCCCGGTCTGCGAACCCTGGCGCTGTCGTTCACGGAGAACGGGGGAGACGCGTGGGCCGGCTTCGACAACTACGTGTGGATGGTCACCGACCCCCGGGCGCTGGTGGCGCTGCGCAACACCCTGGCGTGGGTGGTGCTCGTGCCGTTGCTGGCAACCTCGGTCGGTCTGCTCTACGCGGCGGCCGTCGTACGGTCGCGGATCAGAGCGTTCGCGCTGTCCCTCGTCCTGATGCCGATGGCGATCTCCTTCGTCGGCGCGGGTGTCGTCTGGAAGTTCGTCTACGCCTACCGTCCCGCGGAAGCCGGGCAGATCGGGCTGCTGAACCAGCTCGTCGTCGCGTTCGGCGGTGAGCCGAGGCAATGGCTCGTGGACACTCCCTGGAACGTCCTGTTCCTCATCGTGGTGATGGTGTGGACACAGGCGGGCTTCGCGGCCGTCCTGCTGGCCGGCGCGATCAGGGCCGTTCCCGGAGAGCTGACCGAGGCGGCCCGACTCGACGGCGCGTCCCCCCGGCAGATCTTCTGGCGGATCACCATGCCGTCGATCAGGCCCACTCTGCTCGTCGTGGTCCTCGCCCAGGCGATCGGCACCTTCAAGGCCTTCGACATCGTCAAGACCATGACCGGCGGACAGTTCGACACGGGCGTCATCGCCCACGAGATGTACGACCAGGCCTTCCGCTACGGCGATACGGGCCGCGGTGCGGCACTCGCCGTGCTCCTCTTCGTCCTCGTCACCCCCTTCGTCGCCCACCAGGTCCGGGCACAGCGGAGGGCAGCGTGAACGGCGTCCGGGAGCGTCTGGCCTCCCGCGCCTTCACGTCGATCGCCGTGGTGATCGCGGTCCTCTGGACGACACCGACCCTCGGCCTGCTGCTCTCCTCGTTCCGCCCCGAGGAGGAGATCAAGACGACAGGCTGGTGGACCGTGTTCGGCACGCCGCACCTCACGCTCGACAACTACGGCGAGGTGCTGTCCGGCGGCGGGAACGGGTCGGGGCGGCTCGCGGAGTACTTCGTCAACTCCGTCGTCATCACGCTTCCCTCGGTGCTTTTCCCGCTCGTGCTGGCGTTCTTCGCGGCGTACGCCCTGGCGTGGATCGACTTCAGAGGGCGGGACGCGCTCGTCGTCGGCATCTTCGCGCTCCAGGTCGTGCCGCTCCAGATGGCGCTCGTCCCCCTCCTGAAACTGTTCTCCCAGGGCTGGCTGTTCCTGCCCGCGTGGAACCTCACCGGTCCCGCGCGTTTCGGCCAGGTCTGGTTCGCCCACACGGTCTTCGCGCTGCCGTTCGCGGTGTTCCTCTTGCACAACTTCCTGGCAGGGCTGCCCCGGGACCTGATCGAGGCCGCCCGCGTCGACGGGGCCTCGCACGGGGCGCTGCTGCTCCGGATCGTGCTGCCCCTGGCCCGCCCGGCCCTGGTCTCCTTCGCCATCATCCAGTTCATCTGGGTGTGGAACGACCTCCTCGTGGCACTGACGCTGTCGGGCGGAACGGCCGAGACCGCGCCGATGACGGTCAGACTGGCGAGCCTGGCCGGGACGTACGGCAACGAGTGGCAGCGGCTCACCGCAGGAGCCTTCGTGACGGCGTTCGTCCCGCTGCTCGTCTTCATCTGCCTCCGGCGGCACTTCGCACGGGGACTGCTCGCCGGATCGGTCAAGGGATGAGCCCCGACCGGCCCGAGGGAGAAGGCATGGCGGTGCCCGGGAGCGCGGTGCTGAGCCGGCCCGGGCTGCGGGGCCGTGAAGCCGAGCTGGAGCGGCTGCGGGCCCTGATCGAGGCGGTGCGCGACGGCGAGGGAGGAGCGATCGCGCTGCTCCTGGGCGAGCCCGGGATCGGGAAGACCGTACTGCTGCAGGAGACCGTCTCGATCGCGCGGGCTCACGGGTTCGTCGTCAGCCATGGACGCGCCGAGGAACTGCACGAGCTGGCACCACTCGCCTCACTGGCCTCCGGCCTCCTGCACGGTGACCCGCCGCTGCTGTCCAGCACGGACTTCGCAGACCTCGCGGGCCATCACGACCAGCGCATCTGGCTCGTCGAACGACTGGCCCAGCTGATCGAGGAACGCTCGGCGGGCACACCCGTACTGATCGCGGTCGACGACGTCCAATGGGCCGACCCGCTGAGCCGGTTCGCCCTGAGTGTCATGCCGGCACGGCTGCTCAGCTCCCCGGTCCTCTGGCTGCTCACCGGCAGGATCGACCCGGAACTGTACGGGCAGGGGCCGCGGACGACGACCCTCCCCCTCCGGCCGCTGTCCGACACGGCCCTGGCCGAGCTGGCACGGGACGTCCTCGGCGGGGACGTGCCGACGCAGGTCGCGGAACTTCTCGACGGGGCGGGAGGCAACCCTTTCCTCGCGGCCGAGATGCTCACGGGCATCGCGGCTTCGGGCGCGGACGCGCCGGAGCCGCCGGAGCGGCTGGTCCTCGGTGTACGCGACCGGCTGGCCGACCTCCGGCCGGACACCCTCCACTTCCTGCGGATCGGCTCGGTCCTCGGCCGCGCGTTCTCGCTCGCGGACGCCGCCGCCCTGTGCGGCCGGCCCGCCTCCGGACTCAGCGCCGAAGTGGACGAGGCGATCGCGGCCGCCCTCCTCCACGACGACGGCGAACGACTCCTGTTCCGCCACGACCTGCTCCGCCAAGCGGTGTACGCCGATCTCGCCCCCTCCGTACGCCGGGCGCTCCACCGTGAGGCAGCGAGCCGGCTCGTCGCAGCGGGCCGGAGCTCCACCGACGCGGTCCCGCATCTGCTGAAGAGCGCCGAACCCGGCGACCAGGAGGCGATCGGGCTGCTCGGCACGGCCGCCACGGACGTGATCGCCGTGATGCCCGACCTCGCAGCCGACCTGGCCGTACGCGCCCTGGAACTCGTACCGCCCCATGCACCCATGGCGTTCGACGTGGGAGAACGGGCCATCGTCGCGCTGACCCGCGCGGGCCGGTACACTCAGGCGCGGGATACCGGCGACACGCTGCTCGCCCGGCAGCCGCCCCTGGATGTCTTCGCCCGTCTGCAGTCCGTACTCGGCGACACGCTGTGGCACCTCGACGACATCCACGAGCTGATCCGACGGTCGACGGCAGCACTGGCCGCCGTCACCGACCCGACGATCCGCGCCCGGCTCACCGCCCGGCACGCCCTCGCCCGGTCCCGCGGGCGCGACCTCGGGGCCGCTCGCGAGACCGGCGAACGGGCGCTCGCCGAGGCGGAGCGGTCCGGTGACCGGGAGGCCCGTGTCCTCGCGCTGTGGGGCCTCGGCGAGATCGCCCTCAACGCGGGCGACTGCGCCGCCGCCGTCGAACACCACACGGTGCTGAGCGTGTTCGACACGGCCTTCCTGCCCGAGGAGGCCGTCGCCCGGATACACATGGACGACTTCGACACCGTACGGCGACTGCTCCGGACGGCGGGCGACGCTCCCCTGCGCCCCGCCATGCTGATCTGGGCCCAGGGAACCCTGAACATGGGGCTCGGCCGGCTCGACGACGCGGACGCCGACCTCGTCACCGCCGAGCGTCTCGAAGCGGACCTCCACCTGCCCGGCAACCTGGTCAACATCCGCGTCAACCGCGGCCTCCTCGCGATGCTGCGCGGCGACCGCGAAGCCGTCTGGGAACACCTGGACGTCGTGCGGGCGACCGTGGCCGACCGCCCGAACACGGGCAACCACGCCACGCACCAGTACTTCGAGGCCGTCGTCGCCGACGCCGACGGCGACCACGCGGCAGCGGCCGAACTGGTCCGATCCGTGCAGCGTGACCACCCCTTCTTCCGATGGCGGCTCCTGCGCCCCCATGTCGTCCAGGCCGTGCGGATCGCCCTGCGCGGCGGGGACCGGAACCTGGCCGAGGACCTCGCGGCCCAGGCGGCAGAGCACGCCACCCGCAACCCTTCCGTGCCGACCGCACAGGGGACGGCCGCCCACGCGGCCGGCCTGGTGAACGCCGTCCACGGCCTCCTGGAGCGATCGGTCCGCGTCCTCATCACCGGCCCCCGGCCGCTGCCCCTCGCCGCCGCATCCGCCGACCTCGGGCGCGCTCTTCTTGCGGCAGGCGACCCCGCTGCGACACCCGCCCTGACCAGGGCCCACGACATCTACGCCCAGGCGGGGGCCGATGTCGAGGCCGACCGGGTCCGGGCCGATCTGGAACGGGCCACCAGCCGCTCCGGCCGGCGCACCGGAGGCATCCGGCCGCGCCCCGGCCAGGGCTGGGACGCGCTCACGGCCTCGGAACGCAAGGTGGCCCGGCTGATCGCCGCAGGCCACACCAACCGGTCGGCCGCGGAGGCCCTCGTCGTCTCCCCGCACACGGTCAACACCCATCTGGCGTCGATCTTCCGCAAGCTCTCGGTGCGCTCGAGGGTCCACCTGGCCCGGATCGTGCTTGCGGAGGGCGACGCCGGAACAGCCACCGGCGGCTGAGTGACCTCTGCGCCCCCGTGCAAGGTGTGGTGCGCGGTACGGCAACAGGAGGTGCAGGACCGGTCCTAGCGTGACGGGCATACCGCGCCGCTTCGACGCGCGGACCAGCCGACCCGAATCGAGGAAGCATCCCCATGCCGTACATCACCGTGGGCCAGGAGAACACCAACCCCATCGAGCTGTACTTCGAGGACCAGGGTGCCGGGCAGCCCGTCGTCCTCATCCACGGCTTCCCGCTCGACGGCCACTCCTGGGAGCGCCAGAGCGCCGCGCTGCTCGACGCCGGCTACCGCGTGATCACGTACGACCGCCGCGGTTTCGGGCGGTCCTCGCAGCCGACCATCGGCTACGACTACGACACCTTCGCGGCCGACCTGAACACCGTGATGGAGACCCTCGACCTGAAGGACGCCGTCCTGGTCGGTTTCTCCATGGGCACCGGCGAGGTCGCCCGCTACGTGTCCGCGTACGGCTCCGGCCGTGTCGCCAAGGTCGCCTTCCTGGCCTCGCTCGAGCCCTGCCTGCTGAAGAGCGACGACAACCCGGACGGCGTCGCCCCGAAGGAGTTCTTCGACGGCGTCGTTGCCGCCGTCAAGGCCGACCGCTACGCCTACTACACGGCCTTCTTCAACGACTTCTACAACCTCGACGAGAACCTGGGCACCCGCATCAGCGAGGAGGCCGTCCGCAACAGCTGGAACACTGCGGCCCGCGGCGGCTCCTTCGCCGCGTCCGCCGCGCCGGCGACCTGGTACACCGACTTCCGCGCCGACATACCGTCCGTCGACGTGCCGACCCTGATCCTGCACGGCACCGCCGACCGCATCCTGCCGGCCGAGGGCACGGCGCGCCCGTTCCACAAGGCGCTCCCGTCGGCCGACTACGTCGAGATCGAGGGCGCCCCGCACGGTCTGCTGTGGACCCACGCCGAGGAGGTCAACACCGCCCTCCTCGCCTTCCTGGCGAAGTGACGCCGCACCGTTGACCCGCCGGGTGACGCCGGAGCCCCCGGCGCCACCCTGGCCCCCGGTTCCCCGGCGCGGGAACCGGACGAGCTCAGGAGAGCAGACACCCCATGCAGTTCGGCATCTTCACCGTCGGGGACGTGACCCCCGACCCCACCAACGGTCGCACGCCGACCGAAGGCGAGCGCATCAAGGCGATGGTGGCCATCGCGCTCAAGGCCGAGGAGGTGGGCCTGGACGTCTTCGCGACCGGTGAGCACCACAACCCGCCGTTCGTACCGTCGTCGCCGACCACCATGCTCGGCTACATCGCCGCTCGCACCGAGAAGCTGATCCTGTCCACGTCCACGACGCTGATCACCACGAACGACCCGGTGAAGGTCGCCGAGGACTACGCGATGCTCCAGCACCTGGCCGACGGCCGGGTCGACCTCATGCTGGGGCGCGGCAACACCGGTCCGGTCTACCCGTGGTTCGGCCAGGACATCCGCCAGGGCATCAACCTCGCCAAGGAGAACTACGCGCTGCTGCGCCGGCTGTGGCGCGAGGACGTCGTGGACTGGGAGGGCACGTTCCGGACGCCGCTCCAGGCCTTCACCTCGACGCCGCGGCCCCTGGACGCCGTCCCGCCCTTCGTCTGGCACGGCTCCATCAGGTCCCCCGAGGTCGCGGAGCAGGCCGCCTTCTACGGGGACGGCTTCTTCCACAACAACATCTTCTGGCCGGCCGACCACACCAGGCGCATGGTGCAGCTCTACCGGCGCCGGTTCGCGCACCACGGCCACGGCCGGCCGGAGGACGCCGTCGTAGGCCTGGGCGGACAGGTCTTCATGCGCAAGAACTCCCAGGACGCCGTACGGGAGTTCCGTCCCTACTTCGACAACGCTCCCGTGTACGGCCACGGCCCGTCGCTGGAGGACTTCACCGAGCAGACCCCGCTGACGGTGGGCTCTCCCCAACAGGTCATCGAGCGGACCCTGTCGTTCCGGGAGAGTGTCGGCGACTACCAGCGCCAGCTGTTCCTGATGGACCACGCGGGCCTGCCCCTGAAGACCGTCCTTGAACAGCTGGACATCCTCGGCGAAGAGGTCGTGCCCGTGCTGCGGAGGGAATTCGCCAAGGGGCGTCCGGCCGACCTGCCGGAGGCTCCCACGCACGCGTCCCTTCGAGCCGTCCGGGAGGTGTCCGCCGCATGAAGCTGATCGTCGTCTCCGCGGGGCTGAGCACCCCCTCCTCCACCCGCCTGCTCGCGGACCGGCTGGCCGAGGCGGCCCGCGACGAACTCGCCGCCCGGGGGCAGGCGCCGTCGACCCAGGTCGTGGAGCTGCGGGAGCTGGCCGGCGACATCGCCAACCACCTCGTGACCGGCTTTCCGCCGCCGCGACTGAGCGCCGCGATCGACGCGGTGACGGCGGCCGACGGCCTGATCGTGGTGACTCCCGTGTTCGCGGCTTCCTACAGCGGTCTCTTCAAGTCCTTCTTCGACGTGATCGATCCGGACTCCCTCTCCGGGAAGCCGGTCCTGATCGCGGCGACGGGCGGTACCGCCCGCCACTCCCTGGTCCTTGAGCACGCCGTGCGCCCGCTCTTCGCCTATCTCCGCGCCGTCGTCGTCCCCACCGCCGTGTTCGCGGCCTCCGAGGACTGGGGCTCGGGGGGAGACGAGTACACCGACGGCCTGCCCGGCCGCGTCCGCCGGGCCGGCGTCGAGCTCGCCGCGCTCATGGCGGCGCGCCCGGTCAGTGAAGAGCCAGAGGACGACGTCACCGTCCTCGAACGGCAACTCGCCGACCTGCGCTTCGACTGAGACGGGCACCTGGGGCGGGCGACGGCGGGGTGGTTCATGTGGTTCATACTGTTCCGCCGTATGAGCGTGAACCGAGCGACGACAAGGACCGTGCCCGAGGAACTCGAGGGTGTACGGACGCCCCTCCGCGGCAGGGACGCCGAACTGGCGTTCATCCAGGCGCGGCTCGACGCGCTCGACCGGGGCGAAGGCGGGATCATCCGCGTCGAAGGCCCCGCCGGCATCGGCAGGTCCAGGATCCTCGCGGAGGCCGCGGCAGCCGCGAGGCGGCGCGGGGCGAGGGTGTTCGAGGGAGCGGCGGACCCCGACGAACAGTTCGTGCCGCTCGGCCCGCTCCTCGACGGTCTGCTCTCCGGCGAGGAACCGCTGTCGGGCGCCGTCCGTCTCAGGGACCTCGCCACGACGCCCGGCCAGCGCTTCTGGCTGCTCCAGGAACTGGGGGACCGCCTGAGGGAGACGGCTCGAAACGGCCCCCTGCTCGTCGTCCTCGACGACCTCCAGTGGTGCGACGACCTGACCCTTCTCACCTTCAACACCCTCGCGGCCGGACTCTCGGCGCACGCCATCCTGTGGCTGGTCGCCGTGCGCGGCGGCAGCGTGCCGTCGGGAGTGCGCACGACCCTGGACCGGATCCGGCAGGCAGGCGCACACGAGCTGGCGCTGGGAGCGCTGGACGACCAGGCGACCACACGGATCACCGAAGACGTCCTCGGCGCCGCTCCCGACCCGGACGTCCTCCGCGTCGCCCGCCGCGCCGAAGGAGTCCCGCAGCTGCTGGTCGAGCTGCTCGGCTCGCTGCGGGAGGCAGTGACGATCGAGAACGGCACGGCCAAGCTGTCGGCCGGACTCCGCGCCCCACGGGAACTGCCCTCTGTCGTGCGCCGCCTCGACCAACTGTCCGGCGAGGCACGGGAGCTGGTGCAGACGGGGGCCGCCGTGGGCGGCCCGGTCACCGTCGCGCTGCTGGCCGAACTGCTCGGCAGGTCCCCGGCGGCGCTCATCACAGCGGTACGGGAATCCCTCGACGCCGAGCTGCTCACCGAAAGCGGCGATCGCCTCGCCTTCCGCCACGACCTGATCCGTGAGGCGGTGGAAGCCGGCCTCCCCCTGCCCCTGCGTCAGGCCCTGCGTGGTCAAGCCGCCGAGCTGCCGCCGGGTAGCGCGGCCTCCCCCGTCGAGCGTCCCGGGCCGTCGGCCGGAAGAGCACCGGCAGATGCGGCGGAGGCCGGGAGAGTGGGGCCGGGAGACGCGGCGGAGGCCGACCGGCTGCGCGCTGCCGCGGCGGAACTCGCGGCCACCGCTCCCGGACCCGCTGCGGAACGCAGCCTCAAGGCCCTGGAACTCACCACGGCGGACGCTCCGGAGCGGCCGCGGGTCATCGCCGAGACGATCCCGCTGCTCTGGCAGACGGGCCGGGCCGCCCAGGCGCGTGAGCTGGGAGCCTCCGCCCGGGCGACCGGCGGTCTCGGACCTGAGGACGAGGCGCGCATACGCCTTGCCCTGGCACGCCTCGCCGTACCGTTCGACTTCTCCGAGGCGGTCCGGCAGGCCCGCGCCGGGGCGGCACTTCCCGGGATCCCCGTGGACGTGAGGGGGCGACTGCTCGCCATGCTCGCTGTCGGCCTGTCGATGGCGGGCGAGCACTCGGCGGCCGAGCAGGTCGCCGCAGAGGCGTGGGAGACCGCAGCGGCAGCGGGGGACCGCTCCGCCGAGGCCACGTTGACGACGGTCCGCTCGGCAGTGAGTTTCCACCGCATGGACTTGACCGAGGCGTTCCGGCAGGCCGAGCGGTCCGCCGCGCTGGCCGACGCCCTGGGCGTCAGCACCTCGCTGTGGGTTCCGGAGGCCTTGTGGCACGCTCTCCTGTCGAACACCACCGGACGCTCCGCGGAGGCGCTCGCCGCCGCGGAGGACGGCATACGGATCACCAGGGAGCAGGGCCGTACGGCGGCCACCCGTATGTGGCTCATGACCCGCTCCCGCATCCTTCTGGAGGCCGGACGGCTGACGGACGCCCGGGCCGACGCCGAAGCCGCGTCCGCGACGACCGACGATCTCGGCCCGGGCAACCTCGCCGATGTCACGCTCCGGTACGTGATGATGCGCGTCGCTCTCCACACCAACGACCAGCAGACCGCACGAGCGTACGCGGCGGAGGCGAGGCGCATGCGGAGCGACGGCGCACCCGTCGTCCGGCACTTCGGCTCCTGGATGCTGGCACTGATGGCCGACTTCGAAGGCCGGCCCGACCGTGCCATGGCCGAACTCGACGAGGTGATGACGTCGCCCGCCGCGGACCGGCCGGCCTACGCCGGCTTGGTCGACCCCGCCGACGCCCCGGTCCTCGTCCGCCTGGCGCTGCGTGCCGGCGCGCACGAACGGGCCGCGCAGGCAGTCGCCCTGGCCGAGCGACTGGCCGTGCTCAACCCGGACCTCACGTTCCTCGCCGCCACCGCCGCGCACGCCCGGGGGCTCCTCGACAACGACCTCGCCCCTCTCGTACGCGCCGTCCGGCTGTATGAGGACTGTCCTCGGCCGTTGGCCCGGGCGTCGGCGCTGGAGGACGCCGGACGCAAGCTGGCGGCCACCCGCACGTCCGAAGCGGTGCCGTACTTCGACACGGCCCTCGCGCTCTACGCGCGAGCGGGCGCCGAGCGGGACCTCGCACGCGTCCGCCGGCGCCTGCGGGCCGCTGGTGTCCGCCGCCGGCCCTCGACGGCCGGACTCTCCGGTGCATGGCCCGAGCTGACGGCCGCGGAGATACGAGTGGTACGGCTCGTGGCCCGAGGGCTGACCAACCAACAGGTGGCCGAGCACCTCTCCCTCTCGCCGCACACGGTGAGTTCGCACCTGCGCCGGGCCTTCACCAAGCTGGACATCACCTCGCGCGTGGAGCTGACCCGGCTGGTGAAGCATCGCGACAGCGGAGAGTAGTCGCTTCGTATCCCCCGTGGGTGTCATGGCAATGGACGATTCGTGTGATGTGCCGACGTCGTCGCTTCCTCAGAATGATCAAGAGCCGCGGAATGGAGAAGTTCGCGGGGAACCGTTGGTCGAGAGAGGAACAGCGCATGACCGTAAGGCTCCAGCGAGCCCGCCCCGGCAGCCCCGAGCTCCAGGAGCTTGTCGACGAGCTCGCGGAGCGGCTCGGCCGGTCCGTCGCCGTCGACGACCCGCTGGTCCGCATGGTCTGCACGAGCCGCCACTTCGGCGACGAGGACCCGGTCCGCATCGGCACCCTGTTGCAGGGCCGCGCTGACAACGCGACCATCCGCTACGTCCTCGCCCAGGGCGTGACCCAGTGGTCCCGAGCCGGATTCATCGACGGCCGTGACGATCTCGGACTGCTGCCCCGTTATGTCGTGCCCCTGCGCGAGCGCGGGCATCTCCTCGGACTGCTCCTGGTGGTCGTGCCCGAGAAGACGCTCGCAGAGCACGAGACACGTGCCATCGCCCGGGCCGCGGACGCCATGGCCGCGCAGATGCACGGAGAGCACATCGCCACCGACACCCGGAAGGCCGACGAGCGGGACCTCGTCCTCGAACTCGTCGGCACCGACGTCGCCGCCCGTACCACCGCACGGCGGCGAGGCAAGGAAATCGGACTGCTCGGAGCAGCCGAGCACGTCCTGGTCACCGTCGTCCAGCTGAGCTGCGCGACCGAGCTCGTGCGGCAGTCCGAGGCGGCCCTGTGGGGGGCACTGGAGGGTTTCCGGCAGACGCGTTCGGCCCAGGGCCTCATCGCGATCGGCAAGGAGCGGGCGACACTGCTCCAGCTGCGCGACCGCCCACCCGGCCAGGACGAGGTCACCGCACAGTCCGCTCGCATCCTGGACGAACTCCGCACCTTCCTGGGCCCGTCGGCGGACCCCGTGATCGGCGTCGGCGGCCGGCACCCCAGCCTGGACGACGCATGGACGTCGTACGAGCAGGCGCTCGTGGCGGCACGCGCGGCACGCCGACTGCCCACCCTGAAGAGCGCCGGTAACTGGGAGCTGCTCGGGGAGCTCGCGGTGCTGCTCCAGCTCCCCGAGCACGCCCTGAACGCGTCTTTGGTCCCGAAGCCGCTCCGTACCCTGAGCGACACTCATGGCGGCGACCGCCTGCGGGACACCCTGCGCTGCTTCCTCGAACACGCGGGATCGATTCCCCGGACCGCGGACACGCTGGGAATCCACCGCACCTCGCTCTACTACCGCCTGCGCCAGATTCAGGAGATCACCGGACTCGACCTCGACGACGGCGCCCACCGGCTCACTCTGCACCTCGGCCTCAGGATCGAGGAACTCCTCGCCCCGGGCGGCGACGGGGCCGTCTGACCACGGACTCGCTTCGACAAAGCGAGGAGGATCCACGGCCCGATTCCTACAGCTCGCGGTGGTGCGGGCGGCGGGCCCCATTCGATGATGTTCGGGACGGGCGGGAACGATGTACCGCCTCTGACCAGGGGAGAGGTCATGAAGGAACTGATCACGACGGACGGCGCACGGCTCGCGTACCAGGACACCGGCGGCGAGGGCGTCCCGCTGGTGATGCTGCACGGCTGGGGGCAGACGCAGGCGATGTTCCGTCACCAGATCGAGGGGTTGGCGCCCTCCCGTCGCGTCGTCACCGTCGACCTCCGAGGCCATGGGAAATCCGGCAAGCCGCGTCACGGCTACCGGATCGCCCGGCTCTCCCGCGATGTGCTCGAACTCGTCGACCATCTCGGGCTTGACCGTTTCGACGCACTGGGCTGGTCCATGGGTGCCTCGGTGTGGTGGAGCTTCATCGACCAGTACGGGACCGGACGGATCCGGCGCTTGGTCGCCGTCGACCAGCCCGCGGCGGTCGCCGCCGTGCCCTGGATGACCGAGCGGGAACAGCGGGACTCCGGCGCCATCTTCGACGTGTCGGGGCTGCTGTACCTGGGTGCGGCCCTCGCGGGGCCGGAGGGCGACACGGTCCGCGCCGACTTCGTGCGCAGCATGTTCTCCGGGGAGCCCGACCCCGAGGTGCTGGCCTTCGTCGGCGAGGAGATCCGGTCGACACCCGCCTACGCGGGCGTACCGCTGCTGTTCGACCACTGCGCGCAGGACTGGCGAGACGTGCTTCCCCGGATCGATGTGCCGACCCTGGTGATCGGCTGCGAGGGAAGCCATGTGCACCCCGATTCGCAGCGCTTCGTCGCCGAACGGATTCCCGGCGCACGCCTGCACGTCTTCGCCTCCGACGTGGCGAGCTCGCACTTCCCCTTCCTGGAGAACCCGCCGGCCTTCAACGCCGTGGTGGACAAGTTCCTGGCCGAGGAGCCGGCAAGCCTGGCCTGAACTCGCCCGCCGCCCGCCCGAACCGTACGGCTTGGAGTTCCCATGACCCTCTCACTGATGTCACGTGCGCCCGAACGGGTGCCCCGGCAAGCGCCCGATGCGACCTCGCCCTCCTCCCGCTCGGGGTGGCTGGTCCAGGTGCTCTCCGAGATGCCGGGCACGAGTGACCGGAACCACGTCTACCTCGGCGTCCATGTCCGGGGGCGCGTCACCGTCGTCCACGAGCGTGCCAAGACCCCGTTGGAGCCGAACGACCTGGTCTTCTGTGACCCGGCCCGACAGCACCTGCTGCAGTTCGGCGAAGACTGCCGAATGATCTTCTTCCGCGTGCCCCGCTGCTATCTGGGCGTCTCGGAGTCGGAACTGAACCAGGTGCTCGGCGTACCCGTGCGCGGCGGGGAGGGGGTGGGGGCGCTGGTGTCCGACTTCCTGACCGCCCTCGCCGCCAAGGCGGAGTTCCGTCAGTCCGCGATCGGGGACCGGCGTGCCCGGACGGCCGTACATCTCCTCTCCGTCCTGGTCATGGAGCTCCTCGAAGCGGACACGACGGACGAGGCCGACGACGCGTCAGGGACCGTCAACGAGATGCTGTCCCGTATTCGCGCCTACATCGAAGAACATCTGATGGACCCGGACCTCTCACCGGAGTCGATCGCACGCGCCCACCACATCTCCGTCCGGTACCTGCAGAAGCTCTTCCAGAACGACGGCAGCACGGTGAGCCAATGGGTGCGGGAACGCAGGCTCGAGTTCTGCCGGCTCGAACTGGGCCGCTCCAACCGGAGAATCACCATGGCCGCGGTGGCCCACCGCTGGGGCTTCAGCAGCCCCTCGCACTTCAGCCGCACCTTCCGTGGGGCCTATGGCATGAGCCCCAGCGAATGGCAGGCGCTGGCGACCTCGGCCTTCGCACCGACGACTGCCGACGCCCAGGACGAGCGAAGGCGCTGAGCCGCGTGTGCGCCGTCATGACAGCGCGGATGCGCGCACGTACAAGAGGTGCTACTTCCACGGCTCTACCGTGAGCAACAGTCGCACGGACCTCTTGCCGGGTTCCGGGCCGCCCTCAGACCGTCGTGACGACGCCCCCCACGTGGCCCGACACCGAGAAGAGAACTCGCATGACCAACCCCACCGTCGTCCTCGTGCACGGCGCCTTCGCCGACGCGACAGGCTGGATAGGAGTCATCTCGGAACTGCGCAGCAGCGGTATCCCGGTGATCGCTCCGTCGAACCCGCTGCGGGGGCTGACGTCGGACGCCGCCTACCTCACCTCCGTCCTCGCGCAGGTTGACGGCCCGGCCGTACTCGTCGGCCACGCCTACGGCGGTGCGCTGATCACCGTGGCCGGCACCGCGGAGAACGTCGTCGCGCTGGTCTACGTCGCGGCCTACGTGCCCCGCGAGGGCGAGAGCCTGGGCCGGCTCCAGGCGAGCTTTCCCGAATCCCCCGTGACGGGCAACCTGAAGGAGTGGACGTACCCGCTCCTCGACGGTGACTCGGCGGTCGAGGTCACCATCGAGGAGTCGGCCTTTCCCTCCGTCTTCGCGGCGGACGTGCCCGAGAACGTCGCCGGCGTCCTGGCAAAATCCCAACGCCCGCTCGCCACGGCCGCCTTCACCGAGACCGCGTCCGCGGCGGCGTGGCGGACCAAACCGTCATGGGCCCTGGTGGCCGGGGCGGACCGCACGATCAGCCCCGAGGTCCAGCGCTTCGGCGCCGCACGGGCCGGCGCCGTCGTCGTCGAACTTCCGGACGCCTCCCACGCCGTCGTCCTCTCCGAGCCCACACGGGTCGCCGACCTGATCAGGGACGCGGTACGGGCGGCGAGCTGACCGACCGACCTCCGCGACGACAGGGGCGGGACCGGGCCGGTCGGGGTGCCACCCCTCGCTCGGGCCGGGCTCGGACCGGAAGGCCTGCCCACCTGGCCGCGCGAGCGCAAGTAGCGGTAGCGGTGCCGGCGCTGGCGTAACGGATCGAAGGGGCGCGACGGCGGCGGACTGGGCGACGGCCTGGGTGACCGGTTCGACCCGCAGCCGGGACAGCGTCCGCCTCAAGGCGGCGTCGTCGATCCGGGGGTGGATCACCTCGACGAGCACCGCGGCCGAGGTGATCGCCGGTATGTCGGCGTCACGGGCGGCGGTGAGCCACTCGTGGACCTCACGGTCGCGCTGCACGGCCTTGGCCAGGCCCTCGCTGTCCAGGACGAGCGCGCCGCTCACGCGGCTGCTCCGGCATCGGAGGACGTACCGCCGGTGAGCTTGGCCCTCTTGGCGGCCACAGCCTCGGGATCGGCGGGGCCGTTGACTTCGTCGAGTCGGCGATCAACTCGTCGAGGTCGTCCCGCTGTTAGCCGCTCCGCTTCTCCCCAGACCCCGAAATGGACGGTTTGTGGAGGGGGTGCAGAAGCAAACCATGCGCGCGGCATGAGCGGGATCGATCGCTTCCTAGAGCCAGTCCCGCCGCTTGAAAATCACGTACAAACCGGTGCAGACAACCGCCATCAAGCCGATCGCGAACGGATATCCGCCCGTCCAGTGCAGCTCCGGCATGGTGTCGAAGTTCATGCCGTAGATGGTTCCGACGAGTGTGGGTGCAAAGAGAATGGCGGCCCAGGCGGAGATCTTCTTGAAGACGTCACCCTCACACCGCTGACCTGCGGAAATCGACTGTGGAGGCCGTCTGACCTGCGACGATCCGCCTTTCCAGTCCTTTCGCCGTGCTGCTCGTTGATGCGGCCGATTCTCCCCAGCCGCTCCCCAAAGAGGCTTCATTCTCCCCAGATTCTCCCCAGCGGGGGTGGTCCTCGAAGGGTTAGTGCCGCTTGTCGGGACCCCGTGATTCGCACGTCAAGGCAGGCTACGCGGCGTAGTGAATGCGAGGCAGGAGCGGGGCGGCCGCTTGGCGGTGCATGAGGTTGGGTGTGGCGGCCCTTCATGACGGGGTGTCTCTCGGCCTTGGTGTCGACCAGCGGTGGCGGCAGTGGTTCCTTGGGGCAGAGCATGCCCACGCTTCGCTGGACTCCTGACTTCCTGCCCCGACTGCAGAGGTCGCCTCGTAACTTTCGGAACTTCTCCCTCCGGTAGGGTCCGACCGGAGATAATGCTCACGACATGGGTGACCTGACTGCCGCGCATCGCGGGTACGAGTACCAGGATCTGCTAGAGGCCTGTCGCGTGGTGGATCTGCCACTGGGCGGGATCGTCGCCGTGCACGTCGACGAGAAACTGGTGCCGGACGACCGCTTCGACGACCTCACAGTCATCGGAGCGGACGGATGCCGTGAGCGAACCCAGTTCAAGCACTCAGACAACGACGATCACCCCCTCGCTTACAGCACGTTCACGTCAGACAGCCGTGGACTGCAGCTGGATCGTCTCGTGGCGGCAGCCGTCGCCGATCGTGACGGGCCGGGGGCCTCCGCGCGTACGGTCCGGCTGCGCATCGTGATGCGAGACGCACTCCCGGACGATGCCGTACTGCGCAACGTTATGGTGCCCGCACGTGCGTCCGACGCGCCGTTTCTGGCGGGCATGAACACGACGCTCATGCGGTTCGATGCCAAGGCACTCTGGCAGGGGGTCGAGCTGCCGGCACAGGGTAGGCGTAAGGCCGGAAACGTCTTCGGGTTCCTGACTGAAGGTGACACGGCCGTGTCCAGGGAGGACCTGGAGTGGCTCTGCGAGCACCTGGTGGTGGAGCTTGCCGCGCCGCCCATGACGATGGACCTCCAGCGGCCGGGGGCGGCCGAGCAGCTCCTTCTCCAACGGGTGCGCCGCGAACTCGGCGCGGGGATCCACCCCAACGAGGGGCGCTCGGCCGTCGACGTGGCGGAGGCGCTGATCCGCACGGTACGGGCAGCTCGTCAGCGAGGCATCGAAGTCACGTCACAGGAGCTACTACGCCGGGCCCAGCTGCGTCAGGACTTTGGCGCCGTCCGTCGTGCGCATCCCGTCGACCGGACCTTGGAAGTGGCGCGGCCCGATGCGGTCGGTGCCCTGGTGGAGGCTTCCGGGACCGCCGCAGCCGATGGGGGCGTTCTGTTGGTGACCGGCCCGCCGGGGCAGGGAAAGTCCTGGGCGTGCCAGCAACTGGTTGAACAGCTCACCCGTGACGGATGGCTGGTCGCCGAACACTACTGCTACCTGGGCGACGCCGACGGTGACCAGCTGACTCGGGTGATGACCGAGGCGGTTTTCGGCAGCCTGCTCGGCCGGCTGGCCGAGGCGGATCCGGGACTTGTCCACGAACAGCGCCCGCGGTTCGCCGCCGACGAGGAGGCGCTGACCAACGCGGTGACGGCCGCCCTACGCAAGGATCCCGCCCGGAGGGTGGCCCTAATCGTGGACGGGCTGGACCACGTCACCCGTGTACGCGGCGGGAGGACCAGAAGAACGGACCCATCCCTGGCGCTCGCCGAGGTACTCAGCTCGCTGCCGCTTCCGACTGGCAGCGTGCTCATCGTCCTCAGCCAGCCCGGGACCCATCTCGCCCCCTTCAGGCAGGCAGGTGCAGCCACCCTAGCCGTACCGCCGCTCGCGCCGGAAGATTTCCGCAGCATGGCCGAGCGGCTCGGGCTCATCCCGAGGGCGGGAAGCAGCACCGAGGCACTCCTGACCGATGCCCGGGACGTCACGGACTTCCTCCACGCGATACAGGAACGCTCGGGCGGGAACGCCCTGTACACGACGTACCTCTGTCGTGAGGTCGCTCTCCGCCCTGAGGTTGTCACGAACGCCGCGGCGACCATCCGGGCACTCCCTCCGTACCGCGATTCACTAGAGGACTACTACGCGCACCTTTACGAGACCCTCGGCGCCGAAGCGGATGTCGTCGCGGACATCATTGCCCTTCTCGGCATGCCGGTCACCCGAGACGAGCTTGGGCAGATCATTCCGGACCGGGACCACCGGATCGACGGTGCGCTGAAGGTCCTGGCTCCGGTGCTCTCTGAGCGGACCGGGCACGGCGAAGTCCGCGTTTACCACGAGTCGTTTGCCCGCTACCTGCGCCTGGGGTACGAGGACCATCACGGCGCCCTGGAGTCAACGCTGGACCTGATCGCCACATGGCTGTCCGGGAAGGGACTGTTCGAGGACCCGAGAGCCTTCCGCCGACTCCTGCGCATCCTCGCCGAGGCTGGGCGAGACACAGAGGTGCTCGGCCACATTGGCCGGGACTTCGTTGCCCGTGCCGTCTCGGCCGCGTTCCCGGCCTCGGCGATCAGGGACAACCTGGCCACGGGGTTGCGCTGCGCCGCCAGATCGAGCGACTGGCCGCTCGTGGTGCGCTGCGTCGAGCTCGCCCGGGCAGCGGATACATACGAGGGCGAGCGCTACGACTCAGTGCTGGTGGACTTCGTCGACGTACCGATTGCCCTGATCGGGGCCCAGAGCATGGCGGACCGGCTCCTCCACGATGGCCGGACGGTCATGCCTGCCCGGGCGGGCCTGCAGATGTGCGCGGCTCTCGATGCGGCGGGTGCTGTAGCACCCTGGCGCGCGTATATGACGGCACTCGAGCACGAGGACGAGTCCGACAACACCTCATACGGCGAAGACTCCGACCGGGCCGTCAGTCTGGCCTGGCTGCGCGGCCGACTGCGACTGTCCGCGGCGTGCCGGGAAACAGAGGAGGGGTCGGGGCAGGACGGACTCGGCGCGCCAGTGTCCCCGGACGCTGTTGCCCAGTGGCTCGATGAGCACAGTGACCAGGCAGCGGCCGATGTCGTCATGAAGGTGCTGCTCGACACCGAGGGAGCCGATGCCGTCACTGGCCTGGTACCGCGACTCGCAGCGGGGGGCCCGATGTGTCTCGCATTCGCCGAGCAGATCGCTACCGGTGCGGTCCCCGGACAGCCGGGCAGCGCAGCACAGTGGGCCCGGAAGGCCGCCAGTCTGGGGCATCTGCCCGGAACGGCGCACCGGCTGTTGGCGCTGGGGGCCTCTGCGGACGACATTGCCAGAGACTTGGCGGGAGCCGGGTCCCCAGCCCGGCGCGACATGCTGCTCTCCCTTACCCGCGACGTACAGCAGGAGCGCGTCCGTTGGAGTCCTGAAGCAGTTGCCCAGTGGCTCGATGCGCTGGCGGTTGGGGCGGGGGCCGATCCCGTGGTGCTGGGCGCAGCGGAGGCGCTCATCCAAGGGCCCGGCTGGTACCCCTGCTGGCTGCGGTTCGCGATCGCCCTAGTACGCGCCGAATCCGCGGCGGCAGGCCTCCGGTCCGGTCTGGCGGTGGAAGCCTTGAGGCTCCTGACAGAGGACCTCCGGCCGTTCGCAGGCAATCCGCGTGCCTGTGACCTCTACGCGATCCACCCGCTTGTCGAGGGGACTGTACGCCGGGCAGCCATGCTCGTGTCCGACGAGGACTGGTCGCAGGCATGGGACACGCTCACCGACGTCAGCCGGGGAATCAGCACCACCCTGCGCGGTGAACTCGGCGGGCCGATGCCCACCGACGTACTGCTCTCGATCGCCGTCGAGCACGCGACGCCCGCACGCCGGGCGAGTGTGGACGAGGCCATCCGGAGCGAGTTCGAGCACCAGGCCGGCGGACGCTACTACAGCGACCTGGCCGGGTACCTCCTCATCCACGCGCGCCTCGCCCTTGCCGTGGGCGATCCCGCAGGGGCGGAGGCACGCTGGCTGGAGGCCTGCCGCTTCCTAGCGGCCTACGGTTGGCACAAGGACATCACCATCTACGAGGTCCTGGACCCCCTGCCCGCCCTGGTCGCCGCCGACCCGGCCCGTGGCAGGGCACGGGTGGCGCAGTTGCAGTCGTTGTGT
Organism: Streptomyces sp. NPDC012508; assembly: GCF_042902595.1. Taxonomy (NCBI): domain Bacteria; kingdom Bacillati; phylum Actinomycetota; class Actinomycetes; order Kitasatosporales; family Streptomycetaceae; genus Streptomyces; species Streptomyces sp. NPDC012508. The sequence continues at coordinate 1,244,052 of NZ_JBIBEO010000001.1, read as the reverse complement.
GAACGCCTGGTCCTCCACACTGACGGGAAGGAGACCCGCGCTGCGCGGCCGCGGTGGTGGAGTGTACTGGCCGGGGCAGATCCTCGGGCTCTCGCCAAGCTCGCCGCCACCGGGCTCCTCAGCGACTGTAACGGCCCGAACGACCTCCTCCACGGCGCGCGCGAGGACCTCTGGCACAGATGGAGGGACGATGCCGATCCGGTTGTTGCAACGGCGCTTCGCCTCACGCTGGACAGCCCGCTCTTGGAAGGGGACGCGGGGGTGCTGGAGCGGCTCGTGCGGACGGCCGGCCCTTCGATGCCTGATGGGGTGTCTGAGCTGCTCCGCTGTGCACTGAGCCGGGCGGACGAGCGACAGGTGCGCTACGACTCCTCCAACGGTGACGAGATGAAGGCGTTGGACGAGCGACGGGTCGCGGCGCTGAACAACGCGGCCGAATCTGCCGGTGCCCCGAGCATCGAGTCCCTTCCCGACCTGCCGGTCGCAAGGGACTCCGGGCGCTGGAGCGGTCCGCCGAGGCCAACGCGGCCACCCAGGGCCAGAGACTTGCTGGCCGGTTTGGTCGTTTCACCCGTACCCAGTGGTCCTGTCGGTCTGATCCGGGCACTGAGGGAATGGCGTCTGCGGCCTTACGGCGCCGGTACACCACAGCAGGACCTCGACTGTATGACGAACCTCGTCGGTTACCGGCTGCTCGGCCTCGCCAGCGAAGGACGTGTCGATGAGGCCGCACAAGTCCTGCGGGCCATCGCTGGGCCGTTCGACTTCCGCGACGGCCCCCTTCTCCTGCGCCAGATCGCGGAGGGACTCGAACGGCATGGCCAGGACGGCCTGGCCGCCGAAGCATACGCACTGACCTGGGTGCGGACACGCGGGCAGGGCGGGTGGCTGAACTTCGGCGGGGAGACGTCCCTCGACGCCCTGAGCAGAGCCGCGCAGATCGATCCGGCCCTCACCTTCCGTATCGTCGCAGAAGAGGCGGAAGCCATCGTGGGCACCGGCCGGTACGGTACCCACGGTGTCACGCAGGCGCTGATCCTCGCATTCATCCGCCAAGCCGTCAGCTTGCCCGAGCACAGCTCCCTTGATCTGGGGTTCGCGCTGTGGGACGAAGCGGCGGCGGTGATCGAGGGCAGGGCACCCCGGGTCCACGACAGCGACGACCCTGATCACCTTTACCACGCTCCTAGCCGGGACACTGGCGCAGCTGTACGCGGGAATTTGGATTGCGCCTTCGCGACCGCAGCGCTGGCGGGGCTGGCCCATGCGGGACGCGAGGCCAAGCGGAGGTCGCTGATCGCCGCGCGGGCTCTTGTCTCTCTGCGTCCGCAGACAGCGGCACCCGCTGTCGCCCTGGTGCTGGAGCATGCGTCCGATCCGGCGACCCTGACCTGGCTGCTGTGCCTGCTCGAGGAGCAGGGGGCGGCCAGCCGGCCCGTCGTGGAGCACTGCCAGGAAGCGCTCGAAGCGCTGGCCCGAGGACCTCTGCTCACCGTCAGGGCTCTTGCGCGACGACTGCTCATTGACGCGGGGGACATCCCCATCGGGCCTTCGAATCCGGATTCGTTGAAGTATCCGAGCGGCCTGTGGACATCCTCCGGAGTGGAAGACGGCCGGGACGATCAGACCCTGGAAGGGCTCGTAGGAGAACTGGCCGGCGCGCGGCTGTACGAAGCCGAGCAGTTGCAGCCGGGGCTGGCCCGGGCGGTCCTGGCCGACGCCCGCCGCAGGCTTGGAAGCGAGCGCACGAAGGGCAGGTGCACGGCCCAGCTCCGTGCCTACCGGGGCGCCGACGAACAACTGCTGCCAGACGCCTACCTGGCCACCGAGGAGGCAGTCGAAGAGGCGGTCCAGAGGACGGCGGCAGGCAGCCGCGCTCACCGTCTCTCAGCCGGTCTGGGAGTGTCCGACCCGCGCGCTTGGGAGGACCGACTGGCCACCGCGCTGACGGACAGTCCGTCTGTCTCCCTGACCTTTGAGGCAGCGCGCTGGCCACGCCCCAGCCTTCGGATGCCGCCCGGCCCGGACGATCCAGTCGGCTCGGCGGCCGAAGCATGTGCGGAGACCGTTTCCGTACGGCCTTTGGCGGAAGCGGAGGTCCTGAGCGGCCAGCCGCTGACCGGCTGGTACATCCTCGGTTCCGTGGAGAGGCGTAGGTTCCTGTCGCCGCACAGTCGGACGATCGGCTTGGTCAGCCTGAGGTTCTCGGGCCCGGAGGTATTGGGCCGCGGGAGCCAGGGGCACCTGGGCGTTCCTCCGTTCTCGGACGGTGACCTTGAGGAATGGGCCGAGGGGCCGGAACAGCCTCTTCCGGGATTTCCACAAGGCGGCCTTCCGCTGCTTGGCGTCGACCGCGACATGCTCGCGGCGGGGGACGCCGCTCACGGTCTGGGACTGCCCGACCTCACGCTGACACCTGGCTGGTGGCTCCGTGCCGCGCTGAGCCTGCGGCCCGGGGTTCCCCTGACCCTGGAGGACGACGGCGGACCGGCTCTCCGGCTCATCTGCTGGCGCACCGAGTATGAAAGGAGTTCTTACCAGCTGGCCTGGCCACGGACGACCGGCTGTGCCGTCGTGATTCGCCCCGATCTGCTCGAAGTCCTGTCCGAACGGGCGCCTGCACCCGTCGTCATTCGGGACTTCGTCATGCGCCTGAGGTACGGGGGAGAGGAGAAGAGTCGCGGGAGCTCTGCATAACGCCGGCACCCATTGAAGTCATGAGGTTCAAGAGTCTCCAACAGCCCCCGTGGTGGACCGAAGAACGTCCATCCTGGGTGCATGACTCAGTCCGAACCCTTCCCTACGCCGCGTAGTAAGCCGAGGATCACGTCGGTGACGCGACGCGGCATCTTTGACTATCTGCATGGCGAGGGCGGCCCCTGGTGGGGACGGCTCGACGAGATCGACTTCCTGGAGAGCCTGTACGACCTGGATAGCTTGCTGTCGACAGACTCCAGGTTCACGACGGCGCGTGACGACATCGTCCAGCACCGAGTCAACAATCCGTTGGACTGGCTCGACGACTGGATCTTCGAAGATCCTCGCTTCCAACTCCTGGACGGTCCCGACGAGGTGCTTCTCGCCTTCCTGGCGCGGCTCGTCCATCCAGAAGCACAGCCCGATGTCGACCACTCGTCCCAACGTGCCGAGAGGCTGAACCACCTCCTTGGACCCGACGGCTGGGCCCTCCGAGCCTTCGAGTTCCTCTCGGGCCGGCCCGTTTACACGCCGGTCCCCACGCAGGCCACCGGCCCGCTGGTCTCGCTTCCCCTTGATGACGACGACACCGGCAAACTCGACCTCGTTCTCGGGCAGACGTACAGCCTCCTCGATCGTGACGGAGAGGAAGCCGCCCGAGACCTGCTCCGCCCGGCAGTTCTGACGCTGCGCCGTGACGGTGGCTTCTACCACCCTATGCCTGGTGATGGTTGGACGGCCGATACGTACGAAGCTGTCCTCATGGTGGATTCCGTGCTTCTGCCTGCGTTCGCCAAACCGGTCACTGACGCGATCTGGCAGCGGCTGCAAGCCGTGCTCACGCGCCTCCGCCGCGCAGATGTCCAGTCCCTCGTGGTCGAGGGCGACATAGGGCCGCTCCCAGCCATCCCGCAGGACTGGAGCAGCCGTACGGCCCAGCCCGATCCCCAGGTCGTTCGTGGCTTCCGCATCAGCTTCCCGTCGACAGAATTCGATGTCACACGCCAGGACTTCGCCGACCTTGAAGTCCGAGGCGACGGATTCTCCTACTTCTACGACACCCACACGGGGCGGATGGTCACTGACTTCCTCCTCGACGACCGGCCGCTGGTGGCAACACTCTGCAACGTCACCCTCATCAACAAGGACGGTGTCCTCTCGCCGAGGATCAAACTGTGGAAGAAGGACAAGGCCAAGGCCGCGAGGGCAGCGGTCATGGAGGTCATACCCGGCACCGAGACCACTCAGATCGTCAAGGCGCTCGTAGACACCAGCGATGTCCACGAGAACTTTTGGAAGGTCATCTGCTTCGTACAGAACTGTGTGGGGTTGGAGAACATCCCGGGAGGCAGACGACGGCTGGCAGTCGGCGACGAGGCCGAGTTGGCCCGCCTGCTCGCTGACCAGGACCGCAGGACGCTCCTCGAAGCCGTCAGGACCGCCATCGGTGGCACCCTCACTGATGAGGACATTCGCCGAATCAGTAACCGCAAGTCGCAACTCCAGCGGTTCAAGAATCTGCTGGCTGACCCCGAGTTCTTCGAGCAGGAGCGCGGCCAGCTGGCAGGGCCGGAGGCGGTCTGGCAGAGCTTCTTCGAGGAGAACCCATGGATCTTCGGGTATGGCCTCAACCTCGTCGCCTGCGAACCCCTCGACGACGGCAAACTGGAGCGCATCACGACTGGCGCCAACATCTTCACTGGGGCGGGAAAGCGTAGTGACGCCGTCATGCGTTCCAAGGGCTTCATCAGTAGCCTGCTGCTCTGCGAGATCAAGACCCACATGACCCCCTTGCTGGCCAGTGCGCCGTACCGGCCTCCGGACGTCTACCAGGTCTCCAAGGAGGTCGTTGGTGCCGTGGCGCAGGTGCAGAAAACTGCCCACAAGGCTCTACGACTGGTCACAGGCCAACTACACAGGCTCTACCAGGACGACGGTGCCCCGACCGACATTGAAATCTCCACCGCCCGCCCCCGACAGGTGTTGGTGATCGGAACCCTCAGCGAGTTCACCGAGCGCGGTGCGGCGAACCCGGAGAAGATCACCTCCTTCGAGCAGTACAGGCGGTCGATTCAGGACGTCGAAGTCATCACCTTCGACGAACTCTACGAACGGGCGTGCTTCATCGTGGAGGACCGCTGAACACCCCTGACCGTACCAAGGTGGGACGTTGGTCGGCCCCTGCCCTCGGGGCCCCGCAGCCGCGGTGTGCCCCGCTGGAGCCGTATGACCCCGTGGAAGGCCGTGCGATCCAGAAGCTGCGGTTCAGCCGAGGTGGAGCCGAGCAGGCGAAGCCACGGCATCACCCCGGCACGGCCACAGCCACTAGCTTGCCGTCGCCGAGATGTAGCCAGCCCCGGCCCGGGGCGATGGGCCGGCCGATGACGGAGTCGCCGACCCTGACGCCTATCACATCGCCGGTGCTCCGTTCCTGCGGGGACAACAGAAGGCCACGATGGGCTTTCACCGTTTCTCCGAGCCAGCCGAGGCGGAGATGGCGTGTGTCTTCGCGGAGGGCCGCGACCAGGGCCGTACCCTCCTGAAATCCGTGCTGCACCAGGCTCTCGAGTAGACGCCTCGCTTCGCACTCGGCGAGGACGTCCGCGTCGTCGATCAGCACGACGACCGGTTCATCGGGGGACGCCGACGCCAGAACCTCCTCCAGATCTTCGCTCCCGAGTTCGTCGCTCACCCAGCAAGCCAATACGTCGCTTCGGTCAGCCAGTTCTCGCATTGGGGATGCTTTGGGTGCAGCCAGCGCGACGCGGGTGCCAGCGGCGAGCAGCGAGAGTGCGATGTTCATCAGCGCAGTCGATCGTCCAGATCCCGGCGGTCCTGTCACGACGAAAGCCGGCGCAGTTCCGGTCGCCAGGTCAGGGCCGCAGACTCGTTGCTCTTCCCCCGCGACGCCCGCGAGCACCCATGTCCGCGGGGTCGCCGACTCTCGCATTGACCACGCCTCTTCGAAGCTGATCCGTGTCGGCAGAGCATCGAAGCGACGCTGCGCCTCCAGTGCTTCATGGGCAGCGTCCCAAAGGCCGAGCAGGAGGACGTGGTCTTCAAGCGTCAAGCGTGCTACGTGAGAGAAGGCCACGATCGCGTCACGACGTGGTAGTTCCTTGTGTGTATACCAACGGATCCATTCGTCAGACGAGACAGCAGTCCGATTCCCCAACTCGGTGAACGACAGGCCGAGCTTCATCCTGCGTTCGTTGAGAAGGCGGTGCAGCATGACAAGCTCGTGTCGTGCCGGAGAAGGATCAACCTCGAACTCCCTGCTCCTGACTCCGTAGAATGTTGCGTTCGCCGGCCGGCGCTCGGACACTGCGTCAGCCATCCTGACGAACCCCTCACTGCGACGCACGATGCCGAGGAAGACCCGCAACGCATCCTTGTCATCCCATAGGGCCTGCGCCGCGTTGATGATCAACCCCTTCAGGGACTCCTCCGCGTAGTTGACGCGTGCAGCCGCTTCGTCGACGTCAGGAGGCGTCTCCTCATCGGCTGATGTGCCTTGCTGATGCGCTTCTTCGGCCTCTTGTGCAGGTGCATCCACAGGATCGGTGGGGATTCTCGCTTCGTCGCTGACGCCCGAAGCGGCGGCTTCGGTCGGTGGCTGCACGGATGCTTGCGCGACCGTCTCGTCGTACGCCTGCTTCCATAGCCCCTTGAACCGTTTGACTTCGCCGTCGGGGTCGTCGCGACCCGCGTCCTCAGACAGGACGGCGACGATGAGCTCCAGACGGCCAAGCTTGGGGAGGTCCGGCCTCTGGAAGGTGTCCAGCACCGCCTGGTGGTTCACGATCCAATAGTCCTGCGCGTCCTTCCCGATCCGGTCGCGGATGCTTCGTGCAGACGGGAGCCCAGCGTCCAGTCGTAGATCGTGCAGGCCGTCGTTGAGCCTCTTGAGCACGGGGCGCCCGTGTAGGTCCGGCTTCCTCCAAGACGGGACACCCGCCATGCGATTCCCCCTTGTCGGCCTGTGTCAGATCCTGTCAATCAGACGGGCCGACAGGTATGCACGAGATCTGCGATTCTCGGCCGAGATCATGTCGGGCGGCGGGGAATTTTGGCCGAAGCTGTCAGGTGGCGTCTCAGGTCGTCAAGGTCTTCGGTGAGGGACACACGCTGGATGCACATCCCCGTTCTCTCCCGTACGGAAGGCGAATGTCCATGGAACCCGCAAGTGTGCGTGTTGCTGTCCTTCTGCTGGTCGGTGTGATCGTCACAGTCCTGGCTCTGTACGCACCAGAGGCTGGTGCCGCTGTCGTGGGAGCCGCCACGGTTGTGGCCCTCCTCGCCGAGCTCACAGCCCGCAAGTGATTCCGGGCCGTTCGAGCGGATCGCCCAGGAGTCCTGGTTCCATGATGCGCCCGGAGACGGCCATGGTGAGCCTCTGGGTCGCCCGGCCCGATCGCTTCTGTCCCCCGCCGATACGGATTGCGCGGGGATGGCCGTGGTAAGCCAGTAGCGTTGTCACTCTGGCGAAGGCGTCTTCAACGCTCCGTGTTCCTAGATGCGGAGCGATGAACAGCCCGATAGGGAGAGGCGGGCATCAGTCTCCTCGCAGTAGCCGTCCCGGCACTCAGGAAGATGGGCAGCTCCACCGTTCTCGTGGTCCTCCGCAGGTGGGCTGCTGCTGGAGGCGTGTGAGGGGATTCGCCAAGGTGCGGACGGTGTCACGTCCACCGGTCAGCCGCGGACGACCGGTGGCCAGCTGCTGGGCGATTCTCATCCTTCCTGATGCAGGACGGGTACTTCGTGTTCTTTTCGATCTGCAGCCGCAGGGCCAGGGGATGGTCACGAGCGGCGAGGGTTGCCGTTACTTTGCCAACAGCACCATCTACGCTTTCGTGCTCCCAGATGCGCAGCGGCAGCCAGCCCAGGAGTAAGAGATGTGCGTCGGTCTCCTCGTCCCGGAGAACGTTGCCCTGAAGTTTCTGGCTCCACCACTCGGAGTTGTGGTTCGGCGCGTGTAGGTGTTTTTGGCACGCGTGCCAAAAACAGCCTTGGACGAACACTGCGGTCCGCCACCTAGTGAAGGTGACGTCGGCACGGCGCCGCGGCATCCCAGGGATGGGCAGGTTCACGCGGTATCGGAAGCCCAATGCGTGCAGGGCACGCCGCAAGGCGAGCTCCGGCGCCGTGTCTCGGCTGCGCTGGGCCACCATCACCTTCCGCGCATTGGCGTCTCGCGGTGCCGGCACGCCAATGCGCCTCTCTTGGATCCCCACCTCCAGACAACTGCTGAGCGATCGATTCGGTCACTAGTCGTGGTCCGGCGCCGTAGGTGGTCCGTCATGAACAGACTCACCTGGCCGCCCCGATGGCGGTGCGGTGCATGGTTTGATCTGGAGAGCTTTGGCACGCGGCCCGAGATCCCCCATCGAGAAGCACGGCGGGTCACCGATGGGCTACGACGAGCCGTTGTCGGCCTTTACCAAGAGCAGGCACCGGCCCCTGCGTTCGAGCGGCGAGCTGAGCTGGACCTTCACGATTGCTTTCGGCCAACGTCACTTGATCGTCGATGCCGCCTGACACATCGGCGTAGAACTCGTGGGTCCGATGTGCACCGGTGTGGGCGTGACGGGAAGGCGACACGTGCTGTCCGATGAAGTCTGGCGTGACCTGCGCAGTCAAGGCGTGACCAGGATGTTTCCGGAGCGCAGCGTGATGCTGCGGCAAGGTTCGCCCGGGACACACCTCCTGGCCCTCACCTCCGGGTTAGCCAAAGTGGTGTGCCGAGAGCCCAACGGTGCCAAGACCTGGCTCGCGTTCCGAGGGCCGGGGGACCTCCTTGGCGAGGTCTCGGTCTTCAATGGAACTTCACGCACGGCAGACGTTGTCGCCTTAACGCCCTGTGTTGCGGTCGTCCTGGACGCCGAGCGCTTCGTGCGGTTTGTCGAGGAACGCGGACTGGTCATCCATCTGATGCGCCAGGCACTCGCCAGGATGCGTGAGTCAGACCTCCACCGAGGTGAACTGCAGACCATGCCCCTGGTCGTGCGACTGGCGCGCACGCTGCTGAGGCTGGCCGTGCTCACTGATCAGATGCCCGGGAGCAGCCCCGTCCGGCTAACGGGACTGAACCAGGAAGAGGTCGCGCAGGCGATCGGTGTCACACGCAATGCGGTCATCAGCGGGTTGGGGCAGCTGCGGGCCGTCGGGCTGGTCGAAACGGCGCGGCGGGTGATCGTCATCAGGGACGTGGAAGCCCTGAAGCGCTGGGCGGCGGCCGACTGAGGACGGCAGCCTGTGACCCGGGACACATCCTGTGCGCCCAGCACTGTGCACTCGGTGGAGCGGCGCGGATGGAACCTCGAAGCAGCCCGACTACGGCTGCTTACCGGACCATCCGTGAGGAGATCCCGCATGTCTGTACCCATGCCTGTCCCGTACGCCGAAAGCCGACCGCTCCCGCCCTACCGCGCCCTGTTCGCCGTTGACGCGAAGGACTTCACCGGCCTGCCGGCCGCTCAACACGGCCCGGTCAGCCAGCTCATTCCCCAGCTGGTGGACCAGGCCCTGGAGCGGGCCGGCCTGCACCAGCTGCGCGATGCCCAGCGCTTTCCCGCCAATACGGGGGACGGCGTCGTCTTCGGGTTCGATCCGGTGCACCTGCCCTTCGTGCTCTGGCCGTTCCTGGGCGTTCTGGACGACGTGCTCGGTTCGTACAACCGGCAGGCCGTCGGTCCGCGGATCAGGCTCCGGGCCAGCATCCACGTCGGCCCGCTGCCCGACGGGGGCGAGCCCGGGGACGGCAACGGTACGGCCCGCAACGACATGCACCGGCTCCTGGACTCGCGTCCGGTCAAGGCGATCCTCGCCGCGGCAAGCGAGGAGGTGACTCACCTCGCCGCAATCGTCTCGGAACGGGTCTACGAAGACGTCGTGCTGGGCGCCTACACGGGGCTCCACCCCGACCGGTGTGTCGAAGTGTCCGCCACCGTCGAAGGCAAGAACTTCTCGCAGCGGGCCTGGCTGTACGTTCCTTCGCCCTCCGGGAACCTCGTGCGGGCGGGCATCCAGCCGCGTGAGGAAACTATAGGCGCGGTGCCGACTGCGCCCGCCGTGGCACCGGACAAGGGTTCCGGAACGGAGTACCGCGGGAACTCCCAGCACGTCGGGGAAGGAGCCGCAGTGATGGGCAACGTCGGTCGTGACTTCACCTATACCGCGCCCGCGACCACGTACCGCGGTACCAACCAGCACTGGGGCAGCGGAGACAACGTTGCGGGTGACAAGCGGACCGGTGACGGGGACCACCGGTGAACGCCGGACCTGGACCGGCCGCCGAGCCGGACGACCAACCGGACGCCGATCAGTCCGATCCGTCTGGACCGGGGACCGGGCAACAGGGCTCCCTCCGTGAGGGCCACCAACGGGTGGACAGCGGAGTTGCGTTGATGGGGAACGTGGGAGGCGACTTCAACTTCCTGCACATCGCCGCGTCGAACGACGAAGCCATCGAGGGAATCCTCAAACCGCGCCTGCGCGAGGGGCCTTATCCGGCGGAGGAGGTGCGCGACCGGCTGCACGGATTCGTCGAACCGCCGTCGTACGTACGCTGCCGGAAGGCGCTGGACAGCCGGATCGTGCTGCTCAGGGCGAGGGCCGGAACGGGCGCCGGCACGGCGGCGTTCGCCCTTCTTGCTGAAAGGCACGGCGAGGACGGTGTCACGGGCCTGGATGCGATGGCGGATCTGTCGGCATGGCGGCCGAAGGCCAGCCGCGGGTACCTCCTACAGGGGTTGCCGGCGGCTTCGGCCTGGGCGCTCGACGAAGTGCGGCTGACGGGCCTGGCCGAGGCTTTGCACGGCGCCGGGGCTCACCTGGTCGTCACCATGGCGCAGGATGCCCGGTTGCCGCCAGACGCCAGCCGGTGGGAAGAAGCACATGCCGCACCCGGACCGCACGAGGTCGCAGAGAGGCGACTACGGCTGGTGGCTGCCAAAGGGGGGCTCGATAGCCCGCAACTCGACGCCGCACTGGAGCACCTGGCCTCCCCCGAGTCCACTGACTACCTCTCGACCCATCCACTGCCCGGTGACGCCGTCGACCTGGCGGAGGGGTTGCGGCAGGCCGCGAAGACGTCGGCACCGATCGGGTCCGTGCTCGAGGAACTCCTGACCGGCACCGAGGCCGCCGCCCGGTCCGCGCTCGCTCAGGCTCGGCACAGTGCCGACAAGGTCTCCTTGATGGCGGCCGTCGCTCTGCTCCCGGGACAGGACCGCACGGTGATCGAGCAGTTCGCCACCGCGATGCGGCCATTGCTCGGTGCACGTGCTGCCCAGACGGGGCAGAGCCAGGCCCCGGACGATCAGTTGCCGGATATCCTCGGCCCCTCGTTCGAAGACCGGCTCGAAGCCATCGGTGCACGCCCGGAGACACCACGCAGTTCTCCCGCGGACCGGTTTCGATACCCGGTGCAGCCGATCGTCTTCTCGGGCAGGCACCGCTCGGCGACACTTCTTCGCCACCTTTGGCTGGACTTCGAAGGCATGCCGGCGGCGCTGTGGGGAGCTCTGGAGCAGCTGAACTATCAGCCGGGCCTCGATCTGGCAGCTGGAAAGGCGATCGGCCGGGTGCTCGCGCATGCCACCGGCCCCGGCGTGCTGACTCAGCTGGACCGATTCGCCTCCTCGGAGGACCGCTGGCGCCGACGGCTGGTCGCGGTGGCGTTGGGAGAGCTCGTCCAGTACCCCTTGGTTTCCGGTGTGGTCAAGGAGCAGATGCGTCGGTGGAGCAGCCGGTCATCCGTAGTTCTCCGCTGCACGGTCGCCGAGACCTGCGGGGGCAGCTACGGTCTCGCCCGGCCGGCCGCGGCACTCAAACTCCTGGACAACGTCCTCGGTGGCTCCTCTCCCGAGTTGGACGCGAAACTGCGTTCCGCCGTCTCCTTCGCGCTGGGCGCCCTCCTCACCGAGCAGGCGAACCACATCGAGGTCCTGGCGGCGGTGACGAGGTGGCTGGGAGACGGCCAGGGAACACCACGTCACACGCTGGCGGTGCACGTGATCCACTCCATGTCCCTCTCGACGTTCCCTCAGCCGGGTACACCGGGTGCGGTCCGGATGAGCCTGGCCCGCATTCTGGAGTGCCACCCGGCTCAGGGTTTTGCCCTCGTCGTGCTGGGTCTTGACGACCCGGCCACGTACGAAGCGGTGGCCCAAGGGCTTGGGCGGGTCGAAGCCGACCCCGACATGTTCCAGAGGACCGCCTTCGACCTCGTGGTAAGCGAGCTCTCCCGTACCGCTCGCCATCGTCGGGGAGTCATCCGCTTCTTACTGGGGCGCCACCGAGATCACACGAACACATCGCGAAGGAGGAGTGCGTCATGAGCAGGCCACTGTTTACGTCGGTCAGGTCTTCACCAGTTCGGCTGCTGCTGCGGCAACGGTTCGGATCGTCTTCGGACCGCGCGCTCGTCTTCCTCTCGGATCAGGAAGCGGACCGCCTCGAGCCGCCCCGGGGCGGAGACATCTGGGGATACCCCCGACCGTCGATCGGGGCGGCCTTCCGAAGGGAGTTCGACTCGATCGGGTGGGTCTCGCTGGCAGAACGCCGGACCGTGGTGGAGGTGACACGCCGGGGTCCTGCGACATCAACGCCTTCGCGAGCGCGCTACGAAGTCGCCTGGAACGTCAGCAATCCGGTGGTCGCGGCACGCAGCGGTCTGACGGAGGACGCCGCGCGTCGGCTGATCGACCAGGCCATCCGTGGAAGTGCCGGACTGCCGGGTGCTTCTGATCCCTTTCGACAGCCGCCGACCCTGTACGGGACCGCTCAGGTCGAGCCCCCCGGTCAGCCGCGGAACATCGACGGGGCGGGCCTGACCTACTGGTTCCTGGACCCTCCAGCCGGCCTCCTACCGGCTTCGAACCATCCTGCCGAGCTCCTCCTTCCGCCGGGCTTCGGCGAGGCCCATCGCGAGGCGTACCGCTTCTACCGCGAGGTGGTGGCTGGTGGGCCGGTCGGCCTGGCGGCGCTCTGGCTGCTCCACCATCCCGACCAGGCCAGAGAGGTGCTCGACTGGACGGTCGCGCACGACAAGCTGCTCACCGAGCGGGACGGATGGGAGCGGACGCTGGCCGCAACGCTCCAGGGACTGACGAAGGAGGACCGGGGCTTCGTCGGGGTGAACCTGGCGCGCCTCCTCAGCGAAGTCGGCGTACCCCAGGGCGATGAGGTCTTGCGCAGGATCGGTGACGCGGGTGTACCGCACAGCGGCATAAACGGCTTCCACGGAGGGGCGCCGTGATGTGGGCTCTAGCGTCTCGCCTCGCCCAATTGAGAACCCGGCCTGAACGCCCTGCTTCGGGCGCGGACCACGTGGTCGTTCTGTCGCGAGAACTCATCGCGCAGAACTATTTGGAGATCGGCCGGGCTGACGGCAAGGCAGCCATTCTTCTGGCTACTGGGGGAACACTCTTCGGGCTCCTTCTCGTACGGCGTCCCCTCGATGTCTTGTGGGCCGTCCCTTTGTGGTGGACGGCAGCGGCCACCACGACCGGGGCGTTGGTCTTCCTGCTCCTGGCTCTCGCCCCGCGGCGTGGGGCGAGAGCCAGCGAGAGGCACGGCCTCCTCGCATACTACGAAGACGTGGTGCGTGCAGAGACGCGCGCCGACTTGTCGGCTGGGCTCAGGCGGGACGGCTCAGATCCACAGCCCCGGCTACTCCGTGCGCTGAGGGAGACCAGCAGGATCGCCAGAGCCAAGAACCGCTGCGTGCGGTACGCCATTGTCATGTTGCTACCGGCGATCACCGCGGCCTTCCTGGCCGTTGCGCTCGGTCGCTGACCAGCCTCGAGTGGGAGGTTCGGTGCTGCTGTACCTGGACCCGCAAGGCATTGCTCGGCTACGTCGTTCGGCATCGTCGTGATTATGTTGCGGGGCACCGTAGCGCGGCGCGCCAAGGGACTTGGCTAGGCGAACAGAGTGGCTCTGAACCTGTTCCGGATCTCGGTCAATGGTCCGCGGTCGCGGGTGAAGTAGACCTTGTTGGTGAGCAGGACAGCCCAGCTGCTCCGGGCTGGGCTGATCCACATGCCGGTGCCAGTGAAGCCGTAGTGGACCCAGATGTCCTCAGCGGGGTCGGTGCCGGGGGTGGGGTGCCAGAAGAGGCCGCGGGCTGGGGTGAGGCCGCCTGTTTGGATGCGGAGGGACTCCTTGATCCAGCTGGGTCCGAAGGCGGCCGGAGTGGGCTTGAGCATGTGGCGGAGGAAGCGGGTGAGGTCGTCGAGGGCCGAGAAGGTGCCGGCGATGCCGCAGACGCCGTCGAGGAGGCGGGCGGAGAAGTCGTGGGCGGTGCCCTTGAGGTGGGTGCCGGTGGTCTCGTCGTACTCGGTGGGGGCGCAGCGGACTGCCTCGGCATCGGGGAGCGGGCCGAAGCGGGTTTGGGTCATGCCCAGGGGGTGCCAGATGCAGTCGGTGGCGAGCTGGTCCAGGGGCTGGCCAGAGAGGTGCTCGGCGAGGTAGCCGAGGACGAGGGCGGCTCGGTCGGTGTATTCGACGGCTTCGCCTGGCGGGCGGTGGAGGGCCTCGTGGAGGACGCCGTCGCGGATGTCCTGGGGGTCGGTGCCGTAGAGGTTCTTCAGGTTGGCGCGCAGCGGCAGGCCGGCGGTGTGCGTGAGCAGGTGGTGGGCCGTGGCCCGGGCTAGGGGGTGGCCTGCGACTTCGTCCCAGAAGGTGCCCAGCGGGGTGTGGAGCTGGAGCTTTCCCTCTTCGACCAGGGTGCCGATCGTGGACCAGACGGCGAGGACCTTGGTGAGGCTGGCCACGTCGAAGACGGTGTCCAGCCGCATCGGCTCGTCCGGGTGGTCGGGGTCGAGGAGGCCGACGGCTCCGCTGGCCTCGATGCCGTCGGCGTTCCCGACCGCCCACACCGCGCCGGGGTAGACCTCGTCGCGGACACCGGTCTGGAGGAGGTCTTCGATCCGGTCGGTGGTGTGGGTCATGGTCTCCCGATCGTCGTGGGCCCGCGGGTGGTCCGTTGGACAGGTTAGTGACGCGGCCGGGGCGGTGCCGGCTGCGCCACGGGTGGTGTCAGGCGAGCTGCCGGCCGAGGTCGGCGATGGCCGTGGCGGTGGCGCTGAGGGGGAAGCGGGCGGCGTTGGTGCGGCCGGATGCGCGGAGCATCTCCTGGAGGCCCGGAGTGGCGCGCAGGCGGTGGAGGTCGTGGGCGGCGGTGGTGGGGTTGGTGAAGTCGGTGGCCAGTCCGGTGCCGGAGAGGGCTTCGCTGAGTCCGGGAACGGGTTGGTAGAGGACGGGGAGTCCGCAGGCCTGGGCTTCGAGGGCGACGAGGCCCATGGCCTCCAGGGTGGTGGAAGGCACGGCGAGCACGTCGTGGTCGGCGAAGGCCTCCCAGAGTTGGGGGCGGCGGAACCAGCCGAGGTAGCGGACGTGGACGCCGAGCTGGCGGATGACCGGGGCGAGGTCGAGGAACTGGGCGCGCGGGGCGGCGATGCTCAGCTCGACCGAGCGGGTGGCCGCGACGGCTTGGAGGAGGGGTTCGAGGCCCTTCTCGGAACTGAGGCGGCCTGCGAAGAGGATCCGCAGGTGGCTGGTGGGCCGTCGGGCGGGCCGGGGCGGTGGGCCGGTGAGGAGGTGGTCGGGGATGCCCCAGGGGATCTTCTCGATCTTGCGCCTGTCCGTCTTGGGGGCGAGCTTGAGCAGGCGGTCGGCCATGGCGCCGGTGGGGACGACGATCGCGTCGGCAGCGGAGGCGGTCTCGCGGAGAACGCGTAGCTGCGTGGTGTGGTTCTCGGCGTGCAGGAGGTCGGTGCCGTGGACGAAGGCGATCCGGGGGTGTGCGGGCAGGGCGCGCAGGAGAGCGGGGGTGGCGCCGAAGGCCAGGTGGTGCAGGTGCAGCACGCTGATCTGGTGCGGGTCGATGGCGGCCGTCATGGCGTGGCGCAGGTTGGTGACGTACCGGCTGAAGGCGTGGCCGTCGAGGCATTTGCCGGCGGCGTGCAGCAGGTCGATGCCGGCCGGGGTGCGGGGTCGGGGGCCGTCGGGGGCGAGCATGAAGGCGCGGGAGGGGATGGCGGGCTGGGTGCCGGCGTAGAGGTCGAGGAAGAGTTCGACGCTCCCGCCGGGGCTGGGGAACGGCAGGTCGAGGGCGGTGGCGACAACGCGGTTCACCGGCGGCCTCCAGGGTTCTCCTCGTAAAGGCGTGATGTCTCGATGCCCTCGCTGGTGCGGTACTTGAGGCCGTGCTGCTGGTAGCTGGCGGGGGAGCCGTGGGTGCGGAGGAAGACGAGCTTGCCGAAGGTCATGCCGGGCCGGACGCGTACGGGGCGGGTGGCTCGGATCTCCAGGGTCCAGCGGATCGCATGGCCCTGGTGCCCGAGCGGCGCGGAGACGTGGACCCAGATGCCGAGGGAGCCGGTGGTCCGGTCGCCGTTGAGGAGTTGGGCGTACGTCTCGGAGCCGGTCCGCTCCAGGGTGTGTCCGAGGTAGAGGTGGCCCGGCTCCAGGACGTAGCCGTCGTCGGGGAGGGTGAGTTCGGAGAAGGCGGTGGGACTGGCGGCGTCGAGGTCGCCCTCGCAGACGCGGAGCGTGCTGCCCAGGCGCCAGTCGTACGCGTTGGGGGACAGGCGGTTCGGGTCGTACGGGTCGATGGTGATGCGGCCCGCCTCGCGGGCGGCGGCAATGGCTGGTCCGGTGAGGATCACGGGGTCACCGCCGTGGCGTCGAGGTCACGCCAGTACGCGGAAGGCTGGGGCCCGGAGGCCGCCTGGTACTTGCCCTCGTACAGGTCGATGGCGCCCTCGGAGACGAAGAACATGATCTGCCCGATCTTCATCCCGGCGTAGACGCGCACGGGGCGGGTCGGGGTGAGCATCAGCGTCCACTGGCCGTGGAAGCCGATGTCGCCGATGGGTGCGGTGATCTCGACGAACAGCCCCAGCCGGCCGACGGAGGAGCGACCGAAGAGCAGGGGGACGAAGAGGTCGGATCCCACCTCCTCCAGGGTGTGGCCGAGATACAGCTCGCCGGCCTGCAGGACGTGGCCGTCGTCGCCGATCTCTGTGCGGCGGGTGGGGTTCGGGCGGTGGGTGTCGAGTACCTGGTCGGTGTAAGTGAGCAGGGTCCCGCCCAGGCGGACGTTGTAGCTGTTCGGGTTGACCTGGGTCGGCGTGAAGGGGGAGATGCGCAGCCGTCCGTCCTTCGAGGCGGAGGTGATCTCGTGCCCGGTGAGGATCACTGGTCGTCTCCGTTGGTCAGGATGCTCCGGATCGCCGAGCCGAGGCTGAGGCCCGAGGGCTGGGCTCGGCTGCCGAGACAGGTGTCGGCGAGGTAGTCGGTGGTCAGCACGCTCGCCAGGCCGGCGGGAAGCGGATCGGGGGAGGTGATCAGGGGTCCCGCCGGCTCGGTGAGGTGGGTCAGCAGTGCAGCGGGGTCGTTACGGAAGGCTGGCGCGACCTGGGCCTCGACCAGGCTGTTGTCGAACGGCTCGATGGCCAGCAGATCTCCGGCGGTGAGGACTTCGCCGAGCAGCGTCGTGCGCACGGCGGTCTCGTTGAGGACGACGGCCTCGCTACCCAGTCCGCTGCGCAGCCGGTCGGCCAGTTCGCGGAGCAGAGCGTGGCGGTCGAGCGGCCTGTTCCGATAGGGCGCGACGAGACGGCCCAGCGGCTCGGCCAGCTGTGCGTCGATGGAGGCGATCTGTTGACGGACGGAGGCCAACTCGGTCGGTAGGACGGATCTCGAGGCGTCGGGGAAATGGGCGGTCCGTCCGACCCAGCCTTCGGGGGAGCGCTCGGCGACTGCGTAGCCGACGGCGAGTTCCTGGCCCTTGAGCACGATGGTGCTGCCGACCCGTTCGGGTCCCGTGTGTTCGCTGTGGCAGTGGCCGGCGAAGACCACGTCGAGGAAGGGGCACGCCTCGGCGAGCTGGAGGTCCTGCTCGAAGCCGGAGTGGCTGAGGAGGACCCAGGAGTCGACCTCGTGGTGGCGCGCGAGCATCAGCTCGCGCAGGGCGTGGACTGGATCGGTGACGCGGTGGCCGGACCGCTGTCCGACCGGGATCGACTTGAATGCCTGCTGGCCGATCACGGCCGTGACGGCCGTCCTTCGGCCCGCGATGTCCACGATGCGCAGACGTCGGAAGAGCGCGTTGCCGGTGGAGTCCTCGACGACGTTCGCGCATACGGTCCGCCGGTGGAGGGCGGGCTCGAAGTAGTGCGGCCAGCCGTGGTTCCCGGGAGCGACGACGTCGTACAGGGCGAGCAGGATGTCCCGTTCGAGCGAGCCCCGGCCGAGGCGGTAGTACCCGGTGCCCTCGAAGAAGTCACCGCAGTCCACCAGCAGGCTGTCTGTGCGCGCCTGGTGGAGGTGCCCGAGCAGCGGGCCATCGGCGCCGAGGGCGGAGTGGACGTCGGTGGTGGCCATGATCTGTCCTAGGGAACGGGCCGTGGTCATGGCGCGACCTCGCAGATGTCGGCGCCGAGGTGGAGGAGCTTGCCGGGCAGGTCGGCGTGGCCGCGGCGGAGCTGGTCGACTCCGCCGAGGGTGGTGATGCCGCGGGCGGTCAGGGCGGCGACCATGAGCGCGGAGCCGGTGCGGATGTCGGTGGCCTCTACCCCGGCTCCGGTGAGGCGTTGCGGGCCGGTCAGCCGGCATTCGGTGGGGGAGATCTCCTCGATCTTCGCGCCGAGCCGAGCCAACTGGGGTAGCAGGTTCCCGTGGCGGCCGGGGTTGATGGAGTCGGCGAACAGGTGTGTCCCGGGCTGGCCGAGAGCCAGTGCCATCAGGGGAGGTTCGAAATCGGCGTCCAGGCCGCCGGTGGCGAGTGTGGCGATGGCGCGAAGGGGACGACCCGTGGGCCGGGCGGCGCTCCCGTCGACCAGGAGGACGTCTTCCCGTACCGAGGTGGGGATGCCCAGCCGCTGCAAGGCTGCCTGCAACGGCACCACATCCCGACCTTGGACGCCCTCGATGCGCGCGGTCCCACCGGTGGCGGCGACGGCGCAGGCCAGGGTGCCTGCCTCGATCTTGTCGCCTGGAACGCGCCAAGCCGGAGCCTCGGCCGGTGATGCCGCTGCCGGGCTCAGGTCCAGGACCTGTTCGCCGGCTCGGGCCTCCCATCCCGCCGAGCGCAGGGCGTCCAGCACGGCGAGGACTTCCGGCGACAGGTTCGGCCGACCGAGGCGCAGCGCACGGCCCGCGACGACCGCACGCAGGACGGCGACGACCGTCGCACCGCGCGACCGGAACGGCAACGTGTGGGAGACCGTTCCGGTGGCGGGTCGACCGGCCGCGACGTCATAGCCCTCGTCATGGACGGCGACACGGTCACCGAACGCCTCGTACACCTTGAAGTGCAGGTCCATGCCGCGCTCCCCGATCCGGCATCCCCCCGGCCAGGGCAGCCGGGCGTTCCCCTGTAGGGCGAAGAGTGCGGGCACCAGGTAGTACGACGCGCGGATCCGTGCGGCCGGGGCCAGGTCGGGTTCCGCGGGTACGGCGTCAGGGGCCATGATCACCACGCTGTCGGGCCGTCCCACAGCTCGGGCGACGTGCCAGCCCGCCCCTTGGATCAAGGTGAGCATCCAGTGGACGTCGGCGCTGGCGGGGACGTTCTCCAGCTGGATGGTCCGGCGCACGGCTGCTGCGGCGGCCAGCAGCGGCAGGGCGGCGTTCTTGGAGCCGTCGACGGTGACCGAACCGGAGAGGGGACTCCCCGGACGTACGGCGATCACCTCCGCGCTCGTCGCAAGAGCTCGATGGGGTGCCATGCGTTCAACTCCTTTGCAGGGGAGGTTGCGTGATGGATGGCGTGACCGAGGTGGGTACGGACAGATCGAGCTCGGCCCAGCAGGACTTGCCGCCGGCGCTGTGGTCTACGCCGTGCCGGTCGGCGAGGGCGTCGATGATCAGCAGCCCGCGGCCGTCCTCGGTGTCCGTACGGGGTGGGCGTGCGTGGGGGAGGACGGAACTCCGGTCGCGGACCTCGAAGCGCAGTCGGCTCCCGAGCAGGCGAGCGGTTACGGAAGCAGCTTCGTTTCCCGTGTGCTGAACGGCGTTCGCCAGCAGTTCGCCGGCCACGACCTCTGCCACGCACATGCCGTCGGTGCCGATGACCGTGCGCCAGCCCCTGATCTCGTTCATCACCTGGTGCCGGGCACGAGCGGCGCCCTCGGGCGTACTCGTGACGGCCAGCGTGACCTCGTGCACTTCCATGAGCAGCCTCCTGGAGGGGTGCGGTTCCACCAGGCAAGCGGGTCAGGAGGCGGCCTCGCGACGGGCCGCGCAGCCCCTGCATCGTTCATGCACGTTGTGCATGGCGGGCAAGTTCGTTGCAGCTAGGCTCGGTTGAGCAGGCAGGATCGGTCTCGGCAGAAGGGGCCGTGGCGGAGATGGTCGACACGCAGGGCGAGGTGTACCGGATCGGTGAACTGATCCGCCGGGCTCGGGTCTTACAGGGCCGCTCACAAGCGGACGTGGCCGGCGAGCTGGGGTATCACCAGTCGAAGATCAGCCGGCTGGAGGGCGGACGCGGAACGGACGACATCCGCGTCCTGCGCGACGTCGCCCGCATCCTGCGCATTCCTCCGGCCCGACTCGGTCTGGCGGAGGCCGCCCCGGAAGCCGATCCCCACGACCCGGAGACAGAAGAAATGCTGCGCCGCCGTACCCTCCTTGCCGCCAGCGTCACCGCGCTCACAGCCTCGGTCGCGCCGACGGCTGCGCACCCCGCGCTCGTCCAGGCGCTCCTGCCCGGGATGCCGACGACTCCGACGACGGAAGCGCCGGAGTCCGGGCAACTGCGAAATCGGGCCACGGCCATCCGGCGCCTCTGGAGCACTTGCGACTACGCGGAGTTGGAGCGGACTCTTCCCGGCCTGATCGCCGATCTTCGGCACTGCATCGCCGACTCCCCGCAGGCCGAGGAGCTTCCTCGCTTCCTGGCCACGGCCTACCAGACCTCGGCCAGCCTCCTGCTCAAGCAGGGAGACCCCGGCACGGCGTGGCTCGCCGTCGGGCGCGCGATGGCCGAGGCCGAACGCTCAGGTGATCCACTCGTCCTCGCCGCCAGCGTCCGCCTCCACGCGCACGTCCTGGTCCGCGAACAGCACGCCGGCCAGGCCGTCACGCTGATCAAGCACACGGCCTCACAACTCACCGGTGCGTACGACCGGCAGCCCCACCACCACCTCTCCGTGCTCGGGTTGCTGCTACTGCGCGGAGTTACGGCTGCCAGCAGGGCCGGGGACCGCGCTGCCACCGCAGAGTTCCTGGCCGAGGCCAAGGAGGTGGCGAAGTACGTCGCCCTGGACCACCCCGACGCCTGGGCCAACTTCAGCCCCACCAACGTGGCCCTCCACGAGGTCAGCGCGGCCGTGTCCTTCGGCGACGCGGGCGTCGCCATCGACATCGCCCGTCCGCTCATGCGCCGGCACATCCCGGTTCCCGAGCGCCGGGCCGCCCTATGGGTGGAAGCCGCCCGTGCCTACGCGGAGCAGGGCCGCCTCGCCGACGGCTACCAGGCCCTGCGGATCGCGGAGACCTGCGCAGCCCAGGACGTGCGACGCCCAGCCGTCCGGGACCTGGTCGCCGACATGGCGGCGCGCGACCGTCGGCGTACGCTGCCAGAGCTCCACCACTTCAGCCGCCGACTGGGAGTACCCGCGTGACCGAGCCGCAGCGCAAGCCCTTCCTGTACGTCGTCGTCTGCGCAGCCGGGATCGCGGGCGACGTCGGCAAGCTGATCGATGCCGCGCACGAGCGGAGCTGGGACGTCGGGGTCGTCGCCACCCCGCAGGGGCTTCCCTTCCTCGACGTATCCGAGATCGAGGAGCGGACGGGTTACCCCGTCCGCTCCGCCTGGCGCGCGCCCGGCGACGCACGGTCCTTCCCGCCCGCCGATGCGGTCGCCGTAGCCCCGGCCACCTTCAACACGGTCAACAAGTGGGCGGCCGGCTTCGCGGACAACCTCGCCCTCGGCATCCTCTGCGAGGCTCCGGGCATGGGCATCCCCACCGCCGTCCTGCCCTACGTGAACACCGCCCTTGCGGCCCATCGCGCGTACCAGCGGAGCCTCGCAGAGCTGCGCGAGATGGGTGTTCTGGTCGGCAGCTACGAGCCTCACCGCCCGAAGTCCGGCGGCGGTGCCGACCGCTTCCGCTGGGAGGAAGCCGTTGACCTCCTGGCTCCGTTGCTGGCGGCAGGGGCCGCCCACCACTGATCCTGCGACTGCCAGTGGGTAAGGCCTGCCGGATTTGCACATTGGGAATGCCTGCGACCGGTGACCGGGAGGTACCCGGTCACCGGTCGCAGAGTGCTGTTCAGGCCCGTCAGTCTTCGTAGGGGAGGTATATGCCGCCATCCGGAGCGGCGATGGCGCACAGGCGCTCGTACTCGGCGCGGTCTTCCTCTGTCATGTGCGGGAGTACGTCCATGACCATGCGGGCTTCGGGGTGCCGAGCGAAGTACGAGAACAAGAGCTCGGTGAGGGCCCCCACGGCGGTGTCCTGCTCGAGGGCAGCCGCGGCGTTGCGGGCGCTCAGTGCTGCCACGGCTTCGAGTTCGGCGCGCGTGGCCTGGAAGGCGGTGACCTGTTCGGCCCGTGTGAAGGGGCGCCCGTCACTGTGGGACCAGGTGTTGGTGTCGGGTCGGAGCTTGAAGTCCGCGTCCAACAGCAGGGCGATGATTTCGATGCGCAGTTCGGTTTCGGGCATGCGGGGGTTCCTTACGGGACGGGGCCGGTGGTGATGTTTTCAATGCTCCGGAGAAACCCCGGTTTGGCTGACCGGGGATCGTCGGCTATGTAGGGACGGCCACGTCCGGGCGTCAGCGGCGGCGGGAGGCGTTGTTCGCGACCTTCGGAGCCGGTTGTGTGGTCGCCGCGCGCCGGGGGAGCGATGCTGCGGGATCGGCAGGCAGGTGCGCGAGACGGCGGAGACGCCAGACGAGGACGTCGCTGACGGAGGTGGCGCTGTCCAGCTCCCGGTGCCGCGTGGCTTCTGCGAGGAGGCGGTCCGGGTTGTGGCCTGCGGCCCGGGTATCGGCGAGGGTGGCCGCCAGGGCGGGCCAGCCCGGCTCGGCCAGAACTTGTTCGGCGATCTCGGGCAGCGCCTGGCGTAGTACGGCTGCCTGTCGTCGCTGCAGTGACAGGGAGCGGCCCCGCTGGTGGAGCACGGACATCGGATGGGCGGCCGCGATCTCGTAGGCGGCGCGCAGGTGTTCGGCGGCTTGATGGGCGGCTTCGGCTTGCTGGGCGTGGTGCTTCTTGGCGTGCCAGTTCGCCGCCGTGGTGACGAGGAAGAACGCGGTGTCGATGAGCATGGCGGTGGTGGCGCCGTCCTCTCCGCTGCCGAGGGCTGGTCCGCTGTGGGTGAGGTCGTGCGCGGCCTGGCGCAGGGCGCGGTCGTGCCCGCGTACGGCGCGGACGTGGGAGCGCGAGGCCCGCTCGAACGCGAAGGCTGCATCCCGGAGTTCTCGGTGGGTGTGGGCGGCGGAGGTCCCGGCGAGCGCGTCGAGGACCTCGCCGGCAGCGGCGATCTGGGCTGCTGCCGTGCCGTCGTCGCCGTGCTCGATGAGCAGCAGCGCCTGCCAGGTCGCCGTGGTCGCGCGGCGGCGGGCGTACGCCGGGCCGGTCACCGGCGGGAGGGCGGGCTGCTCCTGTGAGATGACCTCGTCCGAGGAGGGTTCTGCCGGCAGGGTCCAGCGTTCGCGGATGCGGGGCAAGGAGAGGTCGGGGGCGAGCTTGGACCCCGAGTAGAAGACGGGCTCACCGTGCTTGTTTCGGTCGTCGGGCAGGGCCACGGTGTAGCCGAGGAGGTCCCCGGACGGCGCCACGCGCTGCTTTACGAGGACACCGGCATGGGTGAGGCGGCCGAAGAACTCCTCCTCGCTCCGGGCACCGGCCGCCGCGCGTCGGACGCTCTCGCGCAGTTCCTCCCTCGGGGTGCGTTCCCGCTGGTGGCGGGCGGCTTTGTGACGCTCGGCGCTGGTGGGGCGCTGGGCTGCGGTTCCGTCACCGGTGTTGAGGCGGCGCAGGCCGTAGTCGGCCTCGACGAGACGGGCTTCGGCCTGGGAGCGCTTGGCTTCGTTGTGGCGGCGGGGCCGGCGGCCGTCCTCGCGGACGGTGGTGGCGATGATGTGGACGTGGTCGTCGGCGTGGCGGACGGCTGCCCAGCGACAGGCGGCGGTGTCGCCCGCGGGGGCCATGCCGGTGGCGGCAACCATGCGGCGGGCGATGTCGCCCCACTGCTCGTCGCTGAGGACCGGGTCCTCGGGCGCGGCCCGTACGGACAGGTGCCACACGTGCTCGGTGGGGCGCCGTGACGTGGGCAGGGCTTCGACGGGCTGGTCGAGGAGCCTTTGCAGGTCCGCGTAAGTGGCTTTCGGGTTGCGTCCGGGGTCGGGGACGAGGCTGTCCCAGGCCGCCACGAGGTGCGGGTCGGTGTGTTCCTCGTGGGTGCCGGGGCCGAAGAGGTAGCGGATCAGGCCGATGGTGCGGGTGCCCATCTTGTGGACGCGGGGGATCATCCGGCGGGAGTCTCCGTCTCCAAGTAGCGCTGGGTGAAATCCTCCACGCGCTCGGCGGTCCGTTGGACGGCGTCGAGGACCGCCTTGGCGTGCGGGGCGTCGGCGCCGGAGTTCAGGACGGTGGCGACCTGGTTGAGGTTGTTTCCGATCTGGCCGAGGGCCCTGCGCAGCGCGAACAGCTCTCTGGCCATCTCCCGATGGGTGGCGATCTCGGCTTCGGTGTGTTCGAGGTCGCGTGCGGCCTTCAGAGCGGCGTGGGCGAGGAAGCCGGCGATGCTCATGTGGCAGGCAGACGCGGCGTGGGTGAGGAGCTGGAATTCGTCGTCGTTCATGCGGCAGCTGGGCTGGTGCACGCGCTTCTTCTCGGCGAGTAGGCGTTCACGCTGGCGCGCGTGCGATGTCGTGGGGGTGGTGTGCGTGCAGCGGGGTGTGTGGCAGGTGTGTTGTCCCTCCGATTCGTGGTGCGATCCGGCCTTGGCCGCGTCCCGAAGGACCGGCACCCCCCGGTGCCGGTCTGCTCCCGCCACCCCTGGGGCGGGGGCGCCCAGAGCATTGCTCCCGACGGGAGCAATGCTCTGGGTACAACTTGCTCCTCCTGAGGCTGGAAGCGAGGGCATGTGCTCGTCGTGGCTGGGACCATCGTGCGGTGGGTTGTGCATGCGTGTCCTTGAAGCGGTAGAGGCTGGTCGTGTGAAGGGGCTGTTGGGCGGGGTCGACCGGTTGGGGACCGCTCGCTCGTGACGCGAGACGCTGCCGGTGCTGTCCGGGGACCGGGCGGGGACGGTCCCCGTTTCGGGGAGGCGCTCGGTCCCCGGCGGCAGGGGTGTGGGGGACCGGTCCCGTCTCGGTCCCCGTAGTCGTGGGTGGACGGTCCCCGACGTGGTGACCTGACGGTCCCCGAACCGCCGCAGGGTGGTCCCGGATGGTGGGGACCGTGGGGACGGTCCCCACTGAGTAGGGGGACGTCAGGCGGGGGTGACCTGCGGAAACAGAGTTGGGGACCGGTCCCCGTGGTGGCCGGCGCGCGCAGCGCAATCAGGGGACGGTCCCCGATCGACTGTGTCGGTCCCCTCCTGGGGGAGGGCGCTGTCAGGCGGGACCGGGGTCAGTTTGGGGACCGGGACCGGGTTGGGGACCGTGATGGGGACGGGACCGGGACTGTGGGGACGGCCCCCGAACGGCTCGGGTCAGTGGTTCGGTCCCCACGATGACGGGGACCGACCCGGGTGGGGACCGTGGTGGTCAGGAGCCCGACGGCTGGGTGCGTCGGCGGTCCGGGCCGGTGAGGATGACGCGGGTGGTCATCTCTGCCAGGCGTGAGGCGACGCGGTCCCCGACTGCGTTGCGGAGTTCCGCGATCGGCAGGTTGGTGGTGATCAGGGTCGGGAGCATCTCGGTGTAGCGGCGGTTGATCAGCCGGTACGTCAGCTCCTCGGTCCACTCGGACTGCTTGGCCGCGCCGAGGTCGTCCAGGATCAGCAGCGGGCACCGGCCGAGCTCTTGGATCTCCCGCTCGGGGTCGTGGTTGGGCCGGGGCCGGAGCTGGGCGTAGAGGTCGGCGGAGGTGACTGCCTGCCAGCGCAGGCGTACTCCGGCGGCCAGCAGCGAGCGGACGGCTCCGTAGGCCTGATGTGTCTTGCCGATGCCGGTGGTTCCGGCGATCAGCAGCGAGGGACCGTAGGCGATGCCCCGGGTACCGGCCGGCCCGCTTCGCCCGGCGCGGGTGACCGCCTCCACCCAGCCCAGGACTTCGGGTTGGGTGGCGAGTGCCTCGCGGTAGCGGGGCGGGATGCGGCGGTCGGCGAGTTCCAGGGCGGTCACCGGCTCCACCGTGGGCCCGGCGGGTGCGGTGTCGGGGTCGATGCCCTTGGCAGCGAGAATGGCCTGGAGACGGGCTGCCAGGGTGCCAGCACGCTGGGGTTCGCGGGTCGCGGCGGTCACAGCTGGCCTCCGTAAGCGGCTTCGGCGTCAACGGGGTTGGTGTACGGCTGTGGAGCTCTGCGGGCGCCAGCAGTGGCCTGGGGCGGGTTCATGGCCTCGTTGACCAGGCTGGGCAGCAGGCCCGGGTGGAGGCTCTTGACGCGCATGCGCTCGACGCCGGCCCGGACGTGCTCGGGGGCGATGCCTTCGCGCAGCAGCTTCTTGATCTCCCGGCCGACATGGCCCAGAACGCTCTCCGGGGGAAGTTTCCCGCATGCGGCGGCGTACTCGCCGACCATTTGCTGGGCTGTGACGGTCTGGGATGGGGTGGGGGCGCTCGCGCCTCCCAACGGAGATCCTAGATCCATGATCCTAGGTCCTAGATCCGGACCGTGAGGGCTCGGCGCAGGCTCCCGCACCTCTCCCTGACGCTGCACGGAGGGTTCAGTGAACCCGTCCTGACCTGCGGATATAAGGTTCGCTGAAGCGGCATGAGGTGTGCGTGCGAGCTCCGGGGCGGGTGCCTGATGGTGCACGGACGCCTCACGGAGCCCTCCCTGCGCCAGCGGTGAAGTCAGGGGCACCCGGCCACCGTCGTGGTAGGGGCAGTTCGGGTGTCGGACACCGCTGGGGCGGTTGACCTTCTGGTGCTTGGAGAAGGTCACGATGTGCAGGTACCGCTTTCCGTCCTCGCCCTCGTACCGGCAGATGAGTTCATTGCCGGCGAGCTGGGTGAGGTCGTCCTCGACCTCGATCGGGCCGTGTTCGGGGCGCAGGGACCACAAGAGGCCCGCGATGACGGCGGACTGGTCACGGAACCGGCCGTGGTCGTCGGCCTGGGTGAGCAGACCGAAGAACGTCCGCTCCGCGGTGATGCTGACGGCGGCCAGCGATTCGGAGCTGAAGGCTTCCGGCTTGATGGTGCGGATGCGTGCCATGTCTATCGCCCCGCCTTCGCCTGCTGCTGGGACGGCGATGCCGGGGTGGGCGCGAGTGTGCGGACGGCTGCTTCGGCCGTAGTGTGGGGCATAGACGTTCCTCAGATCCGTTCAGGAGTGGGCGGTTTGGACAAGGGACTCCCATCGGCTCTCGGCGCTGCAACGCCGGGAGCCGATTCCTTTGTCAGGGGTGCTTGGCCAAGACAGCCACACCCGGCCCGCGCAAGTCCAGCGAATCCGCACTCGAAAAGCGTCAGAGCGCATCGCTGATCGCGAACGTCTTCACAGTAAGGGCGAATCCCCGGTTGACCAAAAAGTCGACGGCGTAGGGAGAGCGGCGAAGATCGCACCCCGAAAGCCATTGACCGGGGTAGACGAGGCGATCTATGTTTCCGCCGTCCGGAGCCCCTGATGGTGTGCGCACCTCTGTGGTCCGAGATGGGCCGTAGTTCCGCAATGGCTGCCTATGCGGGAATCATCAGTTCGTTCTCCGCGAAACGAGCCCCAAAGTCCCATGTCTGGGCTTCCGCGATTACGTGAACCCGGGAACCCGAGCTACAACAGACGCATGCCCCGAAGAGCTACGGAAATCGGTCCCGCCGGAGAACGGACCGCCGGTGCCATCGAGCGCCTGCGCACCTCGCGCGGGTTCGCCCAGCGCGAGCTCGCCGCCCGTGTCACCGAGCTCGGCCACCCCATGACCAACACCATCCTGTCCCGCATCGAACGCACCCGCCGGCGCTGCGACGTGGATGACCTCGTCGCCATTGCTGCCGCCGTCGGTGTCTCCCCACTCGCCCTGCTCCAGCCCGCGACGCAGAGGTCCGGCGGGGTGCGCGGTGACGTCGCCCCGGCTTATACCCGACGATCCCCGGTCAGCCAAACCGGGGATTCTCCAGACCATAGAAGTAGTCCGCTCCACCTGCCTGACAGCAAGTGGGGGCGGACTCGTCATGCCCGATGTCCGTCGCCACAGGCTGTCGACGGAAGGCCCCGAAGGTTTCGATACGTGCGAAGTGCTGCTTGTGACAGTGAATTGCTGGCGAATGTCCGCATGTCTCCCCGCGTGTCGCCGCTGCGGAGGGGTTTTCTGAACGTGCGTGAAGCCGCCGAATACCTGGGGCTGTCGCCCGCCACTCTTTACGTGTGGCGGCACCGTCGCCAAGGTCCGCCGAGTTTTCGGATGGGGCGGAGCGGACGCGTGATGTACCGGATCGAAACCCTTGACGAGTGGATCCGGGAACAAGAGCAGGCGGACTCCCGTAGTAACACTTCCCTAAATCCGGTGAATGCCGCCCCGCAGCGCCGTGCCGGGTACTCGGCCACGGCCTGACCGATCTACCCGGCCTTACCACCCGCCCTACGCCCAACCCTTACCCCGAGGAATTCTTTGGCTGGCTATATCGAAGACCGTTGGATCAAAAAGAAGAAGGATCCCGTCACAGGGAAGCGTGAGCGTACGACCCGTTACGGCAAGGGGTCTCGGTATCGTGTCGCTGGAATCCCGGGCGTCCGGGACATGTCGTTCGATGTGCTGGAGGACGCCAAGGGGTGGCTCCGGCGGTCCGGCACCGACAGCGAGCGGGGCGAGTTCGTCGACCCGCGCGACGGCTCCATCACCTTGACGGACTTCGTCACGCGCCACTGGCGCGCCGGCGTTCGCGGCGCGCCGGGCACGGTCAAACGAGTTGACGAGCGTGTACGACTCCACATCCTTCCGCACCTCGGTGCGGTGGCGCTGCGCGACGTGTCGGCGACCGTCCTGCGCGGCTACATAGCCACGCTCGAAGGCGAATGCTCTCCACGGTACGCCCGGCAGATCCTCACCTCTCTATCGAACATCTTCGAGACCGCGATCGACGACAAGCGCCTCGTCCGCAACCCGATGCGGGCCAAGACGGTGCGTTGGCCGAAGGCCCCAGACGAGGATCGTGACGCGTGGCCGCTGGCAACGGCGCAGCGGGTACGGGACGTGATCAATCCTCGGTACCGGATCGCGGTCGTCGTCGCGCTGGGGTGTGGGCTGCGCCAGGGAGAGGTGTTCGGGCTGTCGCCGAAGGACATCGACTTCGAACGCGGCGTCATCCGAGTGCGCAGACAGGTGCAACTTCTCTCCGGGCGCCTCTACTTCGCCCTGCCCAAGGGCGGCAAGACGCGCATCGTCGACATGCCCCGCTCGGTGGCTGCGGAACTGGCCGCGTACTTCCCCGACCATCCGGCGGTCGACGTCGAGCTCCCCTGGGGCGGACCGGAGCCCGACCGGGAGAAGCAGAGCTTCCCGCTCGTCCTCACGACGACGTACGGCAACGCCATCCGCGCCAACATCTTCAACGACGAGGCCTGGAAGCCGGCCCTCGCCGCGGCCGGAATCATTCCCGTACGGGAGAAGGGTGCGCGGTGGAAGGCTTCACGCAAGGACGGCTTCCACGTGCTCCGGCACACGTACGCCTCGGTCCTCCTCGAAGCGGGGGAGTCCATCGTGACGCTCGCCCGGTGGCTCGGTCACTCAAGTCCGACCATCACCCTCGACCACTACGCCCACTTCATGCCGGAGGCCGGCGGCAAGGGCCGCGCGGCCATCGACGCACTACTCGGCACGGTGCCCGAGTACGTACCTGAGGACCTGGTTTCGTCGCACCGGAGCACTACCGCTCTCACCGAAGGGTGACGAACCACCTCGACCCGCCGATGCCCTCAACCGTCGGTCGCAGCGAGGAGACGCGCCGCATGGTCGGGGTCGAGGTCCCATTGCAGGGTGATGGCCGTCATGCCGTCCAGCTGGAGGTAGTCCTCTGTTGGATGCGCGGTCGCCCCTTGGGCGATGGCGCTAGCGAGGTTCGCCACGCCAGAGTCCTGGAAGGCAGGGCCCTCGGCGATCTCTCTCTCCACCCGACGAGCGAGGGTGTCGAGGAAGTCGAGGATCGCAGCGATGACCGGATCCCCCTGGCGTAGTCCACCAACCACGCTGCGTGCCTGTTGGAACTGCGCCATCGCCTCGTCGGCGGTGCTCTGGTGCCTCGCGTCTGTGTCCCTGAGCGTCGCGAGGTGAGCCAGCCCGGAGAGGCATTGGAGGGCCTGGTGGGCGTCGATGGCAGCGTCGGTGAGTGGGGTCGGGTGTCCTTCAGGAAGCTCGGTGCTCCAAGCGTCGAAGAGGCCGGTCCCCGGCCACAGGGCCGTCTGAAGCTGTTGCGCCATGAGCCTGACTGGCTTGCCGTCGACAAAGGGAACGAGCAGGACGGCCCTGCGGCTGCCCTGGGAGCCGGGATCGTGCTTCAGCAGCGAGCACAGCTGTTCCACTGCCGTCGGCCACTGAGTGAGTTCGGCGAGCTCCACACCCACCGCAAGTTCCGCGGCAGGCCACTCCGTTGAGTCCGCGTCTGAGACAGGTCTGGTGTACACGCTGATGCGGATCCCTGCTGCCCTGGCGCTGGACTGGAGTTTCAGGGGCAGGGCCTCTGCTCGTGCGCCGGCGGCTCGGCGGGCAAGGTCTGCTGCCCGAGAGAGTGCCTGCGCGGATGGTCCTGATCGCGCCGCGGCCCTGAGCTCCTTGTGTCCGAGGGTGCCCCAGGCGAGTTCGGCCAGAACGGCATGCAGGTCTGCGAGGTTCCTCACGAGGTGATCGAGGACATCCGGAGGGTCCTGGCCGATGAGGTGCCAGCGCTCCTCATCCCGCACCTGCATGGCGAGGCTTGGCAGGCTGTCGCCGACGTAGCTGGCGAGCGCTGCATACCCGTTGGGGTCGGCGAGCCTTCGCGTGAGGTTCTCGGCGATCCCGTTCACCAGGTGTTGCAGGTGGTCGCTTCCACCTCCTGGAACGTCGTCGCCGACGGGGAGCGTGGACAGGAACGAAGTGTCGACGGGGAGCGTCAGTGACGCGGCCCAGTCCAGTAGCGCTGCCTGCGTCGTGCGTAGGCCTTCGACCTCTTTGGGTCGACCGCGACCGACGCACCAGGCTTGGGTCAGATCCGTCAGGTATTGGTGGAGCACGGGGAGTGAGGAGGCTGCGGTTGCGGTGCGGGTGGTCCAGTCGGTATGGCCAGCCACCGTTGCGCCGATCAGTGTGCGGGTGCGAGTCCACGCCACCGTGGCGGGCGATCTGTCGTATTGCCGCTTCAGAAGGCTGACCCCGCTGGTGAAGTCACCAATGGTCAGGGGCAGCCCACCGGGTAGCAGATTTTGGATGTCGGCACTCTCGCACTGTGGAAGGCAGCGCAGCAGCATCCGCCCGAGCTCCCTGACCTCCTGTTCGGCGTCCGGTCGTGCCTGGTCCGA
The DNA here is from genome assembly GCF_042902595.1 of Streptomyces sp. NPDC012508. Lineage (NCBI taxonomy): Bacteria > Bacillati > Actinomycetota > Actinomycetes > Kitasatosporales > Streptomycetaceae > Streptomyces > Streptomyces sp. NPDC012508. The sequence goes on along the minus strand of NZ_JBIBEO010000001.1, from coordinate 1,212,727 downwards.
TACGTGGAGGAGACGGGCGTATGCGACCCGGCTCCCTTCGCGATCGACGATGGACGCCTCAGTGACCCACGGTGAACGGGCCACGAGGGTGTCCAGCACACGTTCCTCCCCGCCTGCGAGTTGCAAGAGCTGTTCGGCCAGGGGCACCGATGCGGTCCGGGCTGTGGAGAGGATGTCCCCGAGGAGATCGACCGGTGCGCTGGCGAGTAGCTGGCCGAATGGCGAATCGGCGAGCACCTTCGGCCCACCCGCGAGATCCAGACCAGTCCCGGCAAGGACGGCGAGCAACCGCTGGGATTCGACGGGCTCCTCGCACTGGGACAGGAGGAGGCAGATCGCTGCTTTGCCGAGCCGTTCCACGAGCGCGTTGCGCAGCGGCGAACCGGAGGTATCCGCCGCTCGGATCTCGGTGATGGCCGCGGCGATCTCGGGTTTGAGCTGCGGCAGCAGGTCCCCGTCCACGAGCGCGAACTGAAGGGTGGTGCGGCGCAACGCGGGTGGGATCCGGTGTCGGTCGAGGGTCCGGAGCCAGTCGGCCGCAGTGCGGTTGACGTCGACCAGCCGTAGAGCCTGCAGAACGCCGGTGGTCGCCTTTACGGAGGGGCGCTGGCCGAGTTCGACCGCGAGCTGGTCCAGTACGACGGGATCCAGCACGGGGTGTTCGGTGAGGACGCCGGCGATGAACGGCTGAAGCTGTGAGTCCGTCAGTATGCGCATCACCGCGAGTACGGTCTCGTCCAAGATCGGCGGCGGAATCGCGTGTACGGCGTCGGCCAGATGCGCCGAGCGCAGTTGGTGCAGCCCGGACAGGAGTCCCCGCCGTTCGTGGACGAGATGCTCATCGGCAAGGCGGGACAACGCCGTGCGAAGGTCCGTGTCTCCAAGGCCCAGCTGTTGCTGAAGTGCCCGTACGGGCAGATCGACGCCCCACTGGTGGGCGATCGAGATCCTGGCCAGGATCTCGATCTCTGCCTGGCGTCCTTCGGCCACGCGCCGCTCGACCTGCTCTGACAGGACATCCGAGAGCCTGCGTCCGCGGGTGAGTAGATGCGTGAATTCCAGGGTCAGGCCGTTTGCCGCGTCGTACGCTTCCCGCCAATGCGCGGCAGCCGTGGTGCCGGTGGCCGACAACCCGGCGTGGATCTGCTCGGCGACCTCCTCATCGAGGGTGACCTCGATCTGGGTACAGTCGACCCGGCTTCGGAGGGGCAGAAGGTCCTCGCTCCGGACCGAGCCGAGGAGCAGGACACCGGGGATCGGGGCGAGCTCGCGGTAGAGGACATCCCATGCCTCGGCCGCTCCGATACCGATGCCGTCCACCACGAATCCGACCGGAGAGCGGGTCGTGGGTTGCAACGCCCTCGCAAGCCTTACGAGCGGGACCGCATCGTCCGCCTGGAGCCGCCTGATGCGGTACCAGAGCACGTGTCTGGTCACGTAGGCAGCCGTCCACATCACGGCGGACTTGCCGATGCCCGACGGGCCGGTCACGAGGACGCTCTGCCCCCGATGGATCGCATCCGCCACCCGCCCGGTCAGGACAGGCCTGGGGGCCGGAAGCCCGGCAGTGATGTGGCCGGGCTGCACGTTGACGCCTTCGTGGAAGCCGGCGGCCTGGAGCGGCCGGTCGAAGTCGACAGGCTCGCAGAGGCCCGTGGCCAGTGCCTCCTCCAGCGATGCACGGTCGATGGTTTCCGCGACCTCGGTCGCAATCCCTGCAATGTTCGTTCGACTCAGTCCTGCCGCTCCCGACAGGGTCGTCTCAGCGTTGGCATCGGCCCGTCTTGCGACGGCGCTGCGCAGGGCCAGCACGACTGCCTCCGCAGCTACCGGCAGCAGCCCGAGCCGTTGGGCTACAGCGGTGCGGGTGTCGTCGGCGGCGGCACGCCATGGCAAGACGTAGAGACTGGCGGCATTGCACCATGCGTCGATTTCATCTTTGGTCAGGCCGGCCTTCGAGGCCTTCGCGTTGAATGCCTGTAGCAACCGGTGGCCTCGCGGTAGGTCACTCAAGGGGTCGCCCCACTGGGTGAACCATTCCCCTTCAACCGGCCGCTCGAGGACAAGAAGGGGCCGACCCTCCAGTCGAGCCTGTACACGCTTCGCGTGCGCCAGGGCCATGGCGACGAGGTGCTCGGCGACCTCGGGTGCGGTGAAGTCGCCGATCCGTTCCTGGCGGGACTTCACCTGGACGTGCCAGGGTGTCGGTCCATCACACGAGAGGTCTTCCAGGCCCTCCGGGACGATGCGATCGGAGTCGAGGGCGCCGGACAGAATGCGGCCGCACAGCCACGCCCCTACAGCGTCTTGGTAGTGGAACCCACGGCCGGCGCGTGCTCCCGAACGCGTCGACACCCACAAGGCCTCGCCAGGTCCGCTGTTCGGTTCGCTTTGCTGCACAGGCACGGGGACCTGGGCCCGCTTGCTACGCCCCCTGCTCTTGCTGGTCATCCGAGAAGCATTGCAGGCCCGTTGGCCAGCCGTATGGCTTACCAGCACGAAGTCTCCGAGACGGTCGCTGAGGAGCTTCCTCAACGGTTGCTTGTTTTCGCGCTGCCCAGGGCGACGGGAGCAGAATCGCCACGGGTGACTCGACACTCGCAGGAGCCGATGGAGTTGGTCCAGGGCACGCCGGTGTGGTGGATGCTCTGCGGGCCGTTCGGCGGCTCCCAGGGAAGCGCTGGCGTGGTGCTCGCCAGCACTCTCGGTGACGGTAAACAGCGGCTGTCCGACCCAAGCAGAAGCGCACGGAACGCGTGGAGCAGCAGGTGGGAGAGGCGCGGCTCGCTCCCTGGCACTGCGCATTCTCCCCAGATTCTCCCCAGGGCCCCGGATTGACCCCGCGGAGACGTTCGCTGTAGCGAATTCGATCAGGGGCTCTTGCCGACTGTCTACAGCCAGTCGCGCTTCTTGAAGATGACGTACAGGCTCACGCAGACCACTGCCATCAGCAGGATTGCGAAGGGGTAGCCGCCTGCCCACTTCAGTTCCGGCATGTCCTCGAAGTTCATCCCGTAGATGGTGCCGACCAGGGTGGGTGCAAAGAGGATGGCTGCCCACGAGGAGATCTTCTTGATCTCCTCGTTCTGTTCGAAGCCCGCCTCCGCCAACGCCCGCATCTCCGCGTTCTGTTGCTGTGTCACCAGTGTCGCGTTCACCGTCAGGATCTCCGTCAGGGCCTGGCGGAAGCCGTCCACGCGTTCGCTGGTGTGGGTGACGTGGTCGGCCACGTCGCGGAGGTAGCGCTGGAGTTCCTCGTCCGTGCCGTACTTCGCGAAGCCCGCCATCAGGCCGTGCAGCATCCCCACCAGGGGGCGGGTGGCGCGCTGGAACTCGACCATTTCCCGGGAGAGTTCGTAGATGCGGCGCGAGACCGCCGGGTCCCCGCCGAAGACCTCGGTCTCGATCTCGTCGATGTCGTTCTGGACGCCCGCCACCACCGGGGCGTAGCCGTCCACGACCGCGTCCAGGATCGCGTACAGGACTGCCTCCGGGCCCAGGGCCAGGAGGTCCGGGTCCTCCTCCATGCGGAGGCGGACCGCCGAGAGGTCCGGGGCCGCTCCGTGGCGGACCGTGATCACGAAGTCCCGGCCCACGAAGATGTGCAGCTCGCCGAAGTCGACCTCCTCCTGGGCGTCCAGGTAGCGGGCGGCGCGCAGAACCACGAAGAGCGTGTCCCCGTACCGTTCCAGCTTCGGGCGCTGGTGGGCCTCCAGCGCGTCCTCGACCGCCAGCTCATGGAGGTCGAACTCGCCTGCCAGCGAGTGCAGTTCGGACTCCGTCGGTCGGTGCAGGCCGATCCACGCCATGCCGTCCGGGTGCTCGCGCAGCTGCCGGAACGTGTCCGCGAGCGTCGCGGGGGAGGCCACCTTGCGTCCGTCCCGGTACAGGGTCGCCTGGACCACGCTCGGCCGGTCCGCCGCCTCGGAACCGGGTCCGGACGGCTGCGGCTCCGGGCGTTGCGCCGCCGGCGGTTCCGGCTGGCGGCGCCAGGCTGCGCGGGGGCGACGCTCCGACATCGTGGGGTCCATCTCCGTCTGCATGATCGGGGCCAGTGGCTCCCCGGCAGGATATACGGGGTGAATCGGCGTAGCTCGGCGGCAGTGGCAGCCCGTGCAGGCCGGCTTCGCATTGCGGACCGTTACTGTCCGCAAGTCCGGGTAGCGTGCTTCCATGGCCTCCAGCTCGACGAACCCGGTCCTCTCCGCCCGCGCCCTGGGCCGTGCCACGCTGGCACGCCAGCTCCTTCTGGAGCCTGCCGCGATCTCCGCCAAGGACGCCGTCTCCCACCTCGTCGGGCTACAGGCGCAGAACACCAAGCCGCCGTACTACGCCCTCGCCGCCCGGCTCGTCGGCTTCCGGCCCGAGCACCTCTCCGACCTCATGGAGTCCCGCGAGGTCGCCCGGATCGTCACCATGCGCTCCACCATCCACACCCACACCGACGACGACATCCTCACCCTGCGGCCCCTCGTCCAGGCCGCCCGCGACCGCGAGCTCACCATGTTCCGCAAGGGCCTCGACGGCGTCGACCTCGACCGCCTCGCCGTCCTCTCCCGCGAGCTCGTCGAGGAGGCGCCCCGTACCCCCAAGGAGATCCGCGAGGCCCTCCTCGTCCACTGGCCCGACGCCGACCCCCAGTCGCTCTCGGTCGCCGCCCGCTGCCTCCTGCCGCTCGTCCAGGTCACCCCGCGCGGCCTCTGGCGCCGGAGCGGGCAGGTCCGTCTCACCACCGCCGAGAACTGGCTCGGCCGCCCCGCCGAGCCGACCCCCGCCCCCGACGCGACGGTCCTCCGCTACCTCTCCGCCTTCGGCCCCGCCTCCGTCAAGGACATGCAGACCTGGTGCGGCCTCACCCGGCTCCGCGACGCCTTCGAGCGGCTGCGCCCCCAGCTCCTCACCTTCCAGGACGAGCACGGAGTCGAACTCTTCGACCTCCCCGACGCCCCGCGGCCCGACGCGGAGACGCCGGCCCCGCCGCGCTTCCTTCCCGAGTACGACAACCTTCTCCTCTCCCACGCCGACCGGACCCGCTTCGTCTCCGCCGAGGCCAGGAACCGCACGTGGAAGGGGAACCAGGCCTTCTCGGTCTTCCTCCTCGACGGTCTCGTCGCCGGACTGTGGCGCCTGGAGGAGACCAAGGAGCGCACGACGATGACCGTCCAGCCCTTCGGCCGTACCACCAAGGCCCACCGCGCCGCCCTCACGGAGGAGGCCGAGCGGTTGGCCGGATCCGGGGTGATGGGGGCGGGTGGCGTTCCGTTCGGGGTGGCGTTCGGTGTCGTGGACGCGTAACCGGCCCGTCCTGCAGAGCGCCCCCCCGGCGACAGCCGCTCACGCCCAGCGCTCCCTACGGCAGCAGCCCCGCCCTCCTCGCCGCCACCACCGCCTCCAGGCGGGTGTGAGCTCCCAGCTTGCGCATCGTCGAGCGCAGGTAGCCCTTCACCGTCTCGGGGCGCAGTCCCAGTCTCAGCGCCGCCACCGCGTTCGTCGCCCCCGACGCCACCGCCGCCAGGACGTCCAGCTCGCGCGGCGTCAGCGACACGCCCGGCGGGCGCTCCGGCCCCGCCGAGGCCGTCTCCAGACGGCCGCACACCGCCAGGAGCCGGGCCCGCAGCTCCGGGTCCGTGATCCGGGGGGCCAGTTCGCGCAGCTCGCCGTGCGCCTGGCGGACCTCCTCCCACGACGGCGACGGCACCTCGCCCGACCCCGACCCCGACCCCGACCCGGACCCCGACCCCGCCCCGGACCCCGACCCCGACCCGGACCCCGACCCCGCCCCGGACCCCGACCCCGACCCGGACCCTCGCACCGACCCCGACCCGAGCCCCCGCACCGACCCCCGCCCCACCCCGAGCCCCGGCCCCACCCCGAGCCCCGCGCCCGGCCCGAGCCCCAGCCCCGCCCCAGGGCCCGTCAGCAGATCCCGCACCTCGTCCCGTACCGCCAGGGCCTGCTCCACGTCCCGGGCCGCCGACACCGCCGCATCGAAGACGCGGTCGCCCAGCGGCAGCGCGTCCCGCAGCGCCCCGTACAGCACCCCCCGCACCTTCCGGCGTACGACGACGGGCACCGCGATCACCGAGCGGAGCCCCTCCGCCGACACCGGACCGTCGTACTCGTGCGTGATGTGCCGCGCCGACGGATAGTCGACGACGGCGCAGGGCCGTGACAGCGCCAGGCACTTCCCGCCCAGGCCGCTTCCCGCCGAGATGGCGAGGCCGCGCAGGGCAGGCGTCAGCGCTCCGTTCAGCTCCGCGATCCGCAGCCGGCGACCGTCGTGCAGCAGACCGCCGAAGACGACCGCGAGGCCGGTGGTGCGGCGCATCCGCAGCAGCGCCGCGCGCAGCTCCGCCGATTCGATCCGCTCAGGCACGCGACCACTCCTTCACCCCCGAACGGGGGTAGTGAGACCTGGGTCACTGATTACACGATGTCCGTGACCGGAACCGCAACGAGGAGGACATATGACGGCTACCACCGCGACGGAGAGGTTCCGGGCCGCCCGCGACTTCCTGCTGGAGCACCGCGAGGACTACGAGACGGCGTACGAAGGCTTCGCCTGGCCGCGCCCCGACCGGTTCAACTGGGCCCTCGACTGGTTCGACGTCGTCGCGGCCGGCAACGACAGGACCGCCCTGCACATCGTCGAGGAGGACGGCGCCGAGACGCGGCTGAGCTTCGCCGAGATGTCCGCCCGCTCCAACCGGGCCGCCAACTGGCTGCGCGCGCAAGGCGTACGGGCCGGAGACCGGATCATCGTCATGCTCGGCAACCAGACCGAGTTGTGGGAGACCGCGCTCGCCGCGATGAAGCTGCGGGCCGTCGTCATCCCGGCCACCCCGCTCCTCGGCCCCGCCGATCTCCGCGACCGCGTCGAGCGCGGCCGGGCCCGGCACGTCGTCGTGCGCGCCGAGGACACCGCCAAGTTCGACGACGTACCGGGGGAGTACACCCGGATCGTCATCGGAGGCGAGCGCGCGGGCTGGATCTCGTACGAAGGTGACTCCGTGGGCACCTACGAGGGTGCGCACGAGGCGTCCGACCGCTTCGAGCCCGACGGTGTCACCCGCGCCGACGACCCGCTGATGCTGTACTTCACCTCCGGCACGACCGCCCGCCCCAAGCTGGTCGAGCACACCCACACCTCGTACCCCATCGGCCATCTCGCCACCATGTACTGGATCGGCCTCCAGCCGGGCGACGTGCACCTCAACATCTCCTCGCCCGGCTGGGCCAAGCACGCCTGGTCCAACCTCTTCGCCCCGTGGAACGCCGAGGCGACCGTCTTCATCCACAACTACACGCGCTTCGACCCGGCGCGCCTCATGGCCGAGATGGAGCGGCACGGCGTCACCAGCTTCTGCGCCCCGCCGACCGTCTGGCGCATGCTCATCCAGGCCGATCTCACGCAGCTGAAGCATCCGCCGCGCGAGGTCGTGGCGGCCGGCGAGCCGCTCAACCCCGAGGTCATCGAGTCCGTGCGCCGGGCCTGGGGCGTCACCATCCGCGACGGCTTCGGGCAGACGGAGACCGCCGTCCAGGTCTCCAACAGCCCGGGCCAGCGCCTGAAGGAGGGCTCCATGGGGCGCCCGAGCCCCGGCTACCGGGTCACGCTCGTCGACCCGGCGAGCGGGAAGGCGGATGTCGAGGAGGGCGAGATCTGCCTCGATCTGTCCAGCGACCCGGTCGGCCTGATGACGGGCTACCACGGCGACCCGGAGCGCACGGCCGAGGCGATGGCGGGCGGCTACTACCGCACCGGTGACATCGGCTCCCGCGACGCCGAGGGCTACATCACGTACATCGGCCGCAGCGACGACGTCTTCAAGGCCAGTGACTACAAGATCAGCCCCTTCGAGCTGGAGAGCGCGCTCCTGGAACACGAGGCGGTGGCCGAGGCGGCGGTCGTCCCGGCCCCGGATCCGCTGCGGCTCGCCGTGCCGAAGGCGTACGTCGTCCTCGCGGAGGGCTGGGAGCCCGGCGAGGAGACGGCGCGGGCCCTGTTCGCCCACTCGCGCGCCGTGCTCGCCCCGTACAAGCGGCTGCGGCGCATCGAGTTCGCCGAGCTGCCGAAGACGGTCTCGGGGAAGATCCGCCGGATCGAGCTGCGCGAGCGTACGGCGAAGGGCGAGGGCACGGAGTACGCGGAAGGGGACCTCGCATGAGCCTCTCCTACGCGCACGGCGCGAGCCCCACCCCGCTCCTCGGCGACACGGTCGGAGCCAACCTCGACCGGGCCGTCGCGACCTGGCCGGAGCGCGAGGCGCTCGTCGACGTCCCGACCGGACGCCGCTGGACCTACGCCCAGTTCGGCGCGGACGTCGATCGGTTGGCGGGTGCGCTGCTCGGCAGCGGGGTCGCCAAGGGGGACCGGGTGGGGATCTGGGCGGTGAACTGCGCCGAGTGGGTGCTCGTCCAGTACGCCACCGCCCGCATCGGCGCCGTCATGGTCAACATCAACCCGGCCTATCGCGCCCACGAGTTGGAGTACGTGCTCCGGCAGGCGGGGATCTCGCTGCTCTTCGCCTCCCTCACGCACAGGACGAGCGACTACCGGGCGATGGTCGAGCAAGTCGGCGACAACTGCCCGGAGTTGCGGGAGGCCGTCTACTTCGGGGACACGAGCTGGGACGAACTGCTCTCCCGTACGCCGGGGGAGCTGCGTCCCGCGGAGCTCTCCTGCGACGAGCCCGTCAACATCCAGTACACCTCGGGCACGACGGGCTTCCCCAAGGGGGCGACGCTCTCCCACCACAGCATCCTCAACAACGGCTACTTCGTGGGTGAGATGATCGCCTACTCCGAACAGGACCGGATCTGCATCCCGGTGCCCTTCTACCACTGTTTCGGCATGGTGATGGGCAACCTCGCGGCGACCTCGCACGGCGCCTGCATGGTGATCCCCGCGCCGTCCTTCGATCCGGCGGCCACGCTCCGCGCGGTCCAGGAGGAGCGGTGCACCTCGCTGTACGGCGTACCGACGATGTTCATCGCCGAGCTGGGCCTCCCCGACTTCGCCTCGTACGACCTCTCCTCGCTGCGCACGGGGATCATGGCGGGCTCGCCCTGCCCGGTGGAGGTGATGAAGCGGGTCGTCGCCGAGATGAACATGGCGGAGGTGTCCATCTGCTACGGCATGACGGAGACCTCGCCCGTCTCCACCCAGACGCGCCGCGACGACGACCTGGAACGCCGGACGGGTACGGTCGGCCGGGTCATGCCGCACGTCGAGGTGAAGATCGTCGACGCGGCCACCGGCCTCACCTTGGAGCGCGGGGTGGCCGGCGAGCTGTGCACCCGCGGCTACAGCGTGATGCTCGGGTACTGGAACGAGCCGGACAAGACCGCCGAGGCGATCGACGCGGGCCGCTGGATGCACACCGGCGACCTCGCGGTGATGCGCGAGGACGGTTACGTCCAGATCGTCGGCCGCATCAAGGACATGATCATCCGCGGCGGCGAGAACGTGTATCCGCGCGAGATCGAGGAGTTCCTCCACGGGTACGACAAGATCGCCGACGTCCAGGTCGTCGGTGTCCCCGACCCCCGCTACGGCGAGGAGATCCTCGCCTGCGTGATCCCGCGCGACCCGGCGGACCCGCCGAGCCTGGACGACATCACCGCGTACTGCCGCGACCGGCTGGCCCACTACAAGATTCCGCGCCGGGTGGAGATCCTCGCCGAGTTCCCGATGACGGTGAGCGGAAAGGTGCGGAAGGTGGAGCTGCGACAGCGGTACGGGTGAGGCGCGCCGGTTCTGCGCAGCAGAGGCGCTACGGGGCCGGTGCTCGCTCCGGGGCTTCCGCTCGCTCGGGGGCCGGCGCTCGCCCGGGCGGCGGGACGGAGCGGGGTGCGGGGGCCGCCCCCGCCCCTGCCAGCTCGCGGCGCATGCAGACGCGGGGCCAGGTCGCCAGACCGTGGGCGGCCTCCGCCCGCTGGATGGCGCGCAGGCCGGCGGTGAGCTGTGGATCGGAGTCGGCGAGCGGGCGGAATCCGAGACGGGCGTAGTACGGGGCGTTCCACGGGACCTCGGTGAAGGTCGTCAGGGTCAGCGCCGTGAGGCCCTGCGCGGCCGCCTCCGTCGCGAGGTGGTCGATGAGCGCGCGGCCGACGCCCCGGCGGGCGGCGGCCGGGTGCACGGAGACCTGCTCGATGTGGGCGGCGCCGTCGACGGTGTCCGCCAGCAGGTACGCGACCGGGCGGTCGGCCTCGTCGGCGGCCACCCAGGCGCGACCGGCCCGGCGGTAGGCGTCCAGGACGTCCAGCGGCAGGGGCTCGTCGTCGGCGATGACCGCCATGCCGAGCGAACGGAAGGGTTCGCCCGCGGCCCGCTCGATGTCCTGGAGCAGCGGGAGTTCGGCCGGTGCGGCCGCTCTGATGCGCATACGACGAGTATGGCGCGCCCTCAGTCCGAGCCGCCTCCGCCTCCGCCACTCGATTCGCCGCCTCCGCCGAACCACCCGCCTCCGATCCCTCCGCCGAACCAGCCGCGCCCGGTCGCATAGCCGTCGGTACCGCCACCCCGGGCGAGGAGTCCGCCGTCGCGCGAGAAGCGGGGGAGGAAGAGGGCGAGCGCGGGGTCACCGTAGAGGGCGACGTACAGCAGCACCAGATTGCCGTCCGTCACCTCACGCCGGTGCGTCGGCAACGGGTGCCGCTCACGGAGCCCGGCGAGGAGCCGGCGGGCGGCGCGGGTCGTCGGCGGCAGGAACAGCAGGGCGAGCGCCGCACCGGTCGGCACGGCCGAGAGGGCCAGAGCGAGCGCGAGTCCCGCGCCGGACGGGCCGGTGACGAGCAGGCCCGCCACCACCGTGGCCACCGTGGTCACGAGCAGCGTGCGCGCGGCGGTCAGGCGTCCGTGCGGGCGGAGCAGCCCCTCCCGGCCCAGCTCGGCCCGCAGCGCGTCCACCGCGCGCCGTGCCCTGGGCTGAGAGGCCAGGACGCGCAGCCCCAGGGCCCGGCGCAGCGAGCTGTGCACGCCCAGCTGGACGGCGTCACGGGTCCGGCCGGGGCCGCCGTTGGCCCGAATCGTTCCCTTGCGACCGGCCGCGACCGCGCCGCGCTGGTGCAGCGCGACAAGGGCCACGACGACCGCGGCCTGCCGCCCGCCGCGGAGCAACGCCAGTGCCTGCGGGGGGAGTTCGGTCCGCTGCGGGCTGCGCGTTCGCAACAGGGCGAGCGCGCACAGCAGTTGCGCGCAGGACGCGCCGATGAACCACCACGTGTCCGCCCCCATGACGCTTCACCCCCCGAGAGTGTTGTGCCCGGAGGAGGGTGATCGTCACGCGTGAATGGCCGAAATCTGAGGTTATTCTGAGGTTTTTTCGAGCCGGAGACCCGATTCAGAGCTTTCCCCACACCCGGACGACACGATGACCGCCGAGCGCCGCGGCGAAGGCGTCGAGAAAGCGGGGCGCGAACTCGGTCCAGTCCCAGAACTCGAACCCGAGGTGCCCGAACGCGTAGTAGTCGTCGGCCCAGGCCCAGGCGGTCAGTTCGCCCGCCCGTCCGCAGTGGGCGCAGTCGACCGTGGCCGAACCCGTGGTGTGCCAGGTGGACATGGCCCGGCCGAAGGGCTCCCAGGCGCCCTCCACCTCGTCCCACTCCTCGCCGTAGAACGCGGTGCGCGCGGCGCAGTGCGGACACGTCGCGTACTCGGCCTCGCCCTGGCCCCCGTGGAAGACCGTGCGCCCGGCCTCGATCCGCAGTCCGCCGCCCGGCTCCCAGTCCTCGATGGCGACGGCCGAGGCCCAGTGCGGACCGGGCGGATGCCCGAGGGGCGCGCCGAAGACGCAGTCGGTCTGCTCGGCACGGACGATCCCTTCCGCGACGAGCCAGTCCAGGGCGCGCCGGGCGAGGACGGGGGCCTCGGCGGCGGTGGCGTCGAGATCGACGACGGTCTGGAAGTGGTTACCCATGACCGCGACCGTAGCGGGCCCCACCGACAGTCCGCTCCGGCGGCGGCTAGGCGCCGGTGGTGATCAGTTCGTCGGCCGGGGTGTTGACGGGCTGGGGCGTGCCGGTGAGGTCGAGGACGAAGAGCGGTATGCCGAGCTCGTCGGCGCGGGACCGGGCCTCCGGGGTGTAGCCGGCGAGGGAGAAGAACACGCTCACCGACGAGCTGCTGAGGCCGTTGAGCCAGAGGCATTCGACGGCCCGCAGGGCGGCGGGGCGGGTGCTCGGGTCGACCTGGGCGACGAGTCCTGGCGCCCGCAGGTCGATGCCGGACGCGGTCCGCTCCTCGGGCTGGACGACGTCCCGGTACCCCAGCCAGCGCAGATACCCGGCGGACGTGGCGACCGCGTCCCGTGCGGTACGGATGGTCATGGGCCGGAACGACGGCCTCGGCGGGGCCGGGTGCGGGGCGGTGGGCGGCAGCGGGACGTGCGCGGGGTAGCGCTCGGCGAAGGTGCGGTGCCCGCCGTTTCCGGGTGTGGCGTGGGCGCGGCTCTCGGAGGGCCCGGCCGGCGGGTGTGGGCTGCCTCCCAGGCCGCCGTCCTCGCCGGCCGCGCGGCCCATGCCGCCCGTACCGTCCGAGGCGCCGGCACCGTCCGAGCCGCCAGCGCCGCCAGCGCCGCCAGTGCCGCCGGGACCGCCCGTACCGCCTGGTGCGCTCCTCGGCGTGAACCAGCCGCCGGGGGCCGATTCCGTGGCGCCGTGCGCCTCGGAGCCGGTCCCGTGGTCCGTCCCGGGCCGTCCGTCCACCGCGGCGTCCGTGGCCGGGCCGGCGCCCCGGCCACGCGGCCCGGAGCTCACCTCGGCGTCCGCGCTCCGTCCCGTGGCCCCACCGGCCGCCGTCCCCGTCGCCTTGCCCGTTCCCAGGCCCGTCCCCGTCCCCGTCCCGGTCCTCGCGCCCCCGCCCGTCGCGGAACCGCTGTCCGGCGGGCGGACCGGGACGCGCAGGACCGTGCCGCAGGCGCAGCCGAGCTCCGGGTGGGGCCACTCGTCCTCGCGGCCGCAGGCGGCGCAGCGGACCGTGACCCACTCGTCCGTCCAGTTGCGGTGCGTGACCGGCTCGCCCGTCGCCCCGGCGATCACCGGCGGCACGACCGGGGTGCCGCACGCGCAGGGGAAGACCGGTGCCGCGTACGGCTGCGTACGGAGGCATTCCGGGCAGCGCACCGGAACCGAGTCACCCACACCGAACCCCACGCCGAACCCCCTGTCTTCCCGCCCCCATCGTCCACCAATCCGCCACGCAAGGGGAGTGAGTTCGGCCAACGTCCGAGCCCGCTCCCTTGACGACCCTCGACCCCCCGACCTACATTGCTTCCACATAGTAGAACAATACTTCCGCAATACGGAAACGAGCCCACGAGTCGGTGGCGCACCCGTTTCCGCCTGGCCGAAGCAGGAGCCCTCCATGCCTCGTATGACCGCCGCCGCAGCGGCCGTTGAGATCCTCAAGCGCGAAGGCGTCACCAACGCGTTCGGCGTGCCCGGCGCGGCGATCAACCCCTTCTACCGCGAGCTCAAGAACGTGGGCGGCATCGCCCACACCCTCGCCCGCCACGTCGAGGGCGCGTCCCACATGGCCGAGGGCTACACCCGCGCCAAGGCGGGCAACATCGGTGTCTGCATCGGTACCTCCGGCCCCGCCGGAACCGACATGATCACCGGCCTGTACTCCGCGATCGCGGACTCGATCCCGATCCTGTGCATCACCGGCCAGGCCCCGGTCTCGAAGCTCCACAAGGAGGACTTCCAGGCCGTCGACATCGCCACGATCGCCAAGCCCGTCACCAAGGCCGCCACCACGGTCCTGGAGGCCGCGCAGGTCCCCGGTGTCTTCCAGCAGGCCTTCCACCTGATGCGCTCCGGCCGCCCCGGCCCCGTCCTCATCGACCTGCCGATCGACGTCCAGCTGACCGAGATCGAGTTCGACCCGGAGACGTACGAGCCGCTGCCGGTCTACAAGCCGACCGCGACCCGCGCCCAGGCCGAGAAGGCCCTGAACTTCCTCCTGGAGTCCGAGCGGCCGCTGATCGTCGCCGGTGGCGGCATCATCAACGCCGACGCCTCCGACCTGCTGGTCGAGCTCGCCGAGCTGACGAACATCCCGGTCATCTCCACCCTGATGGGCTGGGGCACCATCCCGGACGACCACGAGCTGGCCGCCGGCATGGTCGGCGTCCAGACCGCGCACCGCTACGGCAACGCGACCTTCCTGGAGTCGGACTTCGTCCTCGGCATCGGCAACCGCTGGGCCAACCGCCACACCGGTTACAACATGGAGGCCTACACCAAGGGCCGGAAGTTCGTCCACGTCGACATCGAGCCCACCCAGCTCGGCAAGATCTTCGCCCCGGACTACGGCATCGCCTCCGACGCCAAGGCCGCCCTGGAGCTCTTCGTCGCGATCGCCAAGGAGTGGAAGGCCGCGGGCAAGCTGCCCGACTTCTCCGCCTGGGCCGCCTCCGCGCAGGAGCGCAAGGCCACCCTCCAGCGCCGTACGCACTTCGACAACATCCCGATGAAGCCGCAGCGCGTCTACGAGGAGATGAACAAGGCCTTCGGCCCGGACACGCGCTACGTCACCACCATCGGCCTCTCCCAGATCGCGGCCGCGCAGTTCCTGCACGTCTACAAGCCGCGCCACTGGATCAACTGCGGCCAGGCCGGCCCGCTCGGCTGGACCATCCCGGCCGCCATCGGTGCCGCCACCGCGGACCCGGAGACCCCGGTCGTCGCGCTCTCCGGCGACTACGACTTCCAGTTCATGATCGAGGAGCTGGCGGTCGCCGCCCAGCACAAGGTCCCCTACGTCCACGTCCTCGTGAACAACGCCTACCTGGGTCTGATCCGTCAGGCGCAGGGCGGCCTGGGGATCAACTTCGAGGTCAACCTCGAGTTCGAGAACATCAACACCCCGGAGATCGGCGTCTACGGCGTCGACCACGTCAAGGTCGCCGAGGGCCTGGGCGTCAAGGCGATCCGCGTCGAGGACCCGAGCAAGCTGGGCGAGGCGCTGGAGCAGGCCAAGAAGATGGCCGTCGAGTTCCAGGTCCCGGTCGTCGTCGAGGCGATCCTGGAGCGCATCACCAACATCGCGATGAGCAAGACGGTCGACATGAGCGACGTCACCGAGTTCGAGGAGCTCGCGACGGAGCCCGGCCACGCGCCGACCGCGATCAAGGCCCTGAAGGTCTGATCATTCCGTAGAGGTACCGGCCCCCGCTCCGAGAGCACCGGAGCGGGGGCCGCTCCGTGCCCGCACACTCACGACAGCCCGCCCTGCGCCCGCGCGCCCTGCGCCCGGACCGGCCCGCCCTGCGCCCGGACCAGCGCGGCCCCCGCCTCCGTCCAGTCGTAGAGGACCGACCTGCCCGCCCTCCTCCGCCGTACCAGCCGGGCGTCGAGCAGCACCTTCAGATGCCGCCCCACCGATCCGAGACCCTGCCCCGTCAGTGCCACCAACTGGCTGGTGGACAGGGGGGATTCGAGCCGTACCAACACCCCGGCCCGCGCGCTCCCGAGCAGCGCGCCGAGCGCCTCGGGAACGGCCGGGGCGTCCGCGCCCGCCAGGGCTCCCGCGCACGGGTAGACGATCGCGTACCGCTCCGTCCCCTCCCAGGAGACCCATCCCCGGCTCGGTGTCACCGGCACGAGGACCAGCTGGCCGCCCGTGACGGAACGCGGCGGATAGTCACGGGAGTTGACCTGGAGCCGACCGTCACCGAGCCAGCGTGTCCGGCCCGGGTTCAGCTCGTCCAGGGCTGCCGCCCAGCCTCCCCGGGTCAGCAGCGCCGTGCGCGCCAGTACGTCGGCCTCCAGGATCCGCCGGCGCCGCGGCCAGGTCGGCAGAACCGTCTCCCGCCACACCCAGGTGAGCAACTCGGCCATCCGGTAGGGAAGATCGGTCGCCGAGGCCAGCGGCTCGGGGACCGCTCCGCCGAGCGACACCGCCAGGTCCGCCACGGCGGTCCCGGGCGGGGTCTCGCGGACCCGGGTCAGCTCCTCCTCGAAGCTCCGCTCGCCGTCGCCCGGCGGGGTGGGCGTCACGAAGTCGGCGTTCCACGTGGTTCCGAGCGCGGCGGACACGAGCAGCGCGTCGACCGGGTCGGCGGCCAACCGGGCGCGGTAAGCGGGAAGATGGGCTTCCAGCCACGCCCGTTCGCCCGGATGGGCGGCCATCGTGAAGTCCAGCGTCTGGAGCGCGGCGGTGGTCTCGGCCAGCGGCGAGAGCATGAACCTGCTTCCCGCGAGCGCGTCCGCGTCGATCTGCCACCAGCCCATGATCCGCCCCGCCCCTTGTTTCGCTCCTCCGCGAAACAGTAACGGCCGTCGCATCGGCGCCCGCAGACTCCGCCGCATGCGCAGCTACCGCGAGCTCTTCCGTACGCCCGAGTTCACCCCGCTCTTCCTCACCTGCTCCGTCCAGGTCGCCGCCCAGACGGTGGCCGGCCTCGGCCTTGCCACGCTCGTCTACAGCCGGACCGGCTCCCCGCTCCTCTCCTCCCTCGCCCTCTTCGGGCCCTCGCTCGCCCAGCTCCTCGGCGCCGTCACCCTCCTCTCGGCCGCCGACCGGCTCCCGCCGCGCGCCGCGCTCGCCGGGATGGCGCTGTTCTTCGCCGTGGGCAGCGCCGCGACGGCCGTCCCCGGCCTGCCGGTCGGGGCGGTCTTCGCGATCCTGCTCGCGCACGGGCTCGTCGCATCCGTCGGCGGGGGCGTGCGCTACGGACTCCTCGGCGAGATCCTGCCCCGCGAGGGCTATCTGCTGGGCCGCTCCGTGATGAACATGGCGGCCGGAGCCTGCCAGATCGCCGGGTTCGCGGCCGGCGGCCTGCTCATCGTCGTCCTCTCACCGAGGGGGAGCGTCCTGACGGGCGCCGCCCTCCACCTCGCCGCGGCCCTCCTGGCCCGCTCCGGTCTCTCCCGGCGCGCCCCGCGTGCCGCCGGCCGGCCCTCGGCGGCCGAGACCTGGCGGACCAACCGGCGGCTCTGGTCCTCCCGCGCCCGCCGCCGGGTGTACGTCGCGCTGTGGGTGCCCAACGGGCTGATCGTGGGCTGCGAATCGCTCTTCGTGCCGTACGACCCCGAGCACGCCGGGCTGCTCTTCGCCTGCGGCGCGCTCGGGATGCTGGCGGGGGACGCGACCGTCGGCAGGTTTGTGCCGAGCGGCCTGCGCGCCCGGCTCGCCGCCCCGCTCCAGGCGCTCCTCGCGGCCCCGTTCCTGTGCTTCGCGCTGGATCCGGGGCTGCCCTGGGCGCTCGTTGCCGTGACCGTCTCGGCGGTCGGTTACGGCGCGAGCCTGCTGTACCAGGAGCGGCTGATGGCCCTCGTACCGGACGAGCTGAGCGGTCACGCCCTGGGGCTGCACACCTCGGGCATGCTCGCGCTCCAGGGGCTGAGCGCGGCGCTGGCGGGCGCTGTCGCCCAGTACACCTCGCCGCGTACGGCGATGGTCGTGCTCGCCGTCGCCTCGCTCGCCGTCACGCTGACGCTCGCCCTCACCGAGGGGCCTTCGAGCGGACCACGACGGTCTCCTCGCACGGCCCGTCAGCGAACAGCTTGAGCGCCTCCACCTCGTCCTTGTCGGCGCTCAGGCCCCACCGCAGCTTGGTGCCCACCCACTCGGCGACGTAGCGGCAGTACTGCGTGGAGGCCGACGGCACCCAGTCGGCGGGGTCGCGGCCCGCCTTGTCCTTCTGGCTGCGGGCGGTGACGGCGACGAGCGTGCCGGGCGAGCCCTGGTCGTTGGCGTACTTCTCCCGCCGGGCCGCGGTCCAGGCCGAGGCGCCCGACTCCCAGGCCTCGCTGAGCGGGACGACGTGGTCGACGCGGAGCGCGGCGGGGTCGGTGACGGTCTGGCCGTCGTAGTACGAGGTCCACCTGCCCCCCGTCAGGACACACCCGGTGCCGGTCTTCGGTGCGTCGACGGCTTCCTCCAGGAGGACCTCCCCGCGGGTGTCGCAGCCGTCCGCCGGGTCGAGGCCGGCGTTCCAGTGACGGAAGGCGGAGACCTTGTAACCGGCGGGGTCCTCGGAGGCCTCGGTGAGGTCGGCGAGGGCGTCGGGGAAGAGGACGACGTTCGCCGACAGCGCGGGGGAGGGGACGGCGAGCGGGGACAGGATGAGCGCGAGCGGGGTCAGGCCCCGCACCAGGTTCTTGATCACGTGCGACTGGATAGCGGCGGGGGAGGGGCGCACGAGGGGCGAATCGCGGTGCGCTCGCCCGAGCGGGTGTGGATCTTCACCGCAGAAACGATGCGCTGGGACGCCGTACTCGACACGGGCGCGAGAGGGCTCCCGGACGGTGTGCAAGAGGGCCCTTGCGTACGCGAAAGAGCGCGGAACCAGGGACCGTAAACCTGGTTCCGCGCTCTCGTTGTGCCCGCCCGACGGTGCGAGGCTGGCGCGACAGGACGTTCGCGCCGCCGGGCGGAGTCTTGGGGGGAGGTGGGGCGTTGGGACCGCGGCGACGGCGACGGATGGACCGGGATCCCTTCCTTCAGGTCAAGAAGGGGCCTGGTCCGCCCTTACCACCGCACTGGCTCGTCGCCGCCGCGGTCCTCACGCTGTCCGTACCGCCGGCCACCCCTCATCCGGGCCGTCGGTCCGGACGGCGTACGGCATCTGACCTCCCGTCATGTGCCGTACGCGGTCTGGATACCGCCGTGGATCAGTCCTCGCGCAGGGCGCGGACCGCCTCGGCCACGCGCTTGCCGTAGTCCGCGTCGGCGGCGGCGAAGTGCGCGATGTTCTTCTCGATGACGTCCTCGCGGGACACCTGGGACAGGCCACCGGCGATGTTGGCGACCAGACGGCCCTTCTCGGCCTCGGACATCAGGCGGTAGAGCTCGCCGGCCTGGAAGAAGTGGTCGTCCTTGGCGTGCTCGGGCGCGGCGTGGGCGCCGGTCCAGCCGTGGATCGCCAGCGGGGCGGAGAGCGCCTCGTCGGTCTGCGAGGGACCGGAGTACGAGTTGGGCTCGTAGTTCTTGTCCGTGCGGCGGCCGTTGCGGGTGGCCATGAAGCCGTCGCGGCCGTAGTTGTCGGCCTCGGTCGCCTTCGGGGCGTTCACGGGCAGCTGGGTGTGGTTGACGCCGAGGCGGTAGCGGTGGGCGTCCGCGTAGGCGAAGAGGCGGCCCTGGAGCATCTTGTCCGGCGAGGGGCCGATGCCGGGGACGAAGTTGTTCGGGGAGAACGCGGCCTGCTCGACCTCGGCGAAGACGTTGTCCGGGTTGCGGTCGAGGACCAGGCGGCCCACGCGCTGCAGCGGGTAGTCGGCGTGCGGCCACACCTTGGTGAGGTCGAACGGGTTGAAGCGGTAGTCCGCGGCCTCGGCGGCCGGCATGACCTGGACGTACAGGGTCCAGGAGGGGCTCACGCCGCGCTCGATGGCCTGCAGCAGGTCGGTCTGGTGCGAGTTCGCGTCCTTGCCGACGAGCTCGGCGGCCTGGTCGGCGGAGAGGGAGCGGATGCCCTGGTTCGTCTTGAAGTGGTACTTGACGAAGAAGGCCTCGCCCTTCTCGTTGGTCCACTGGTAGGTGTGGGAGCCGTAGCCGTTCATGTGACGGTACGAGGCCGGGATGCCGCGGTCGCCCATGAGCCAGGTGATCTGGTGCGTCGCCTCGGGGGCGTGCGCCCAGAAGTCCCAGACGTTGTCCGGCTCCTGCTTGCCCGTGAAGGGGTCGCGCTTCTGGGAGTGGATGAAGTCGGGGAACTTGATCGGGTCCTTGATGAAGAACACCGGGGTGTTGTTGCCGACGAGGTCGTAGTTGCCCTCTTCGGTGTAGAACTTCAGCGCGAAGCCGCGCGGGTCACGGACGGCGTCCGCGCCGCCGAGCGAGTCGGCCACGGTGGAGAAGCGGATGAACGTCTCGGTCCGCTTGCCGACCTCGGAGAGGAAGGCGGCCTTGGTGAAGCCGGTGACGTCGTCGGTGACCTCGAAGTACCCGTACGCGCCGGAGCCGCGGGCGTGGACCACGCGCTCCGGGATCCGCTCACGGTTGAAGCGCGCGAGCTTCTCCAGGAGGTGCTGGTCCTGGAGGAGGATGGGGCCACCGACGCCGGCGGTGGCGGAGTTCTGGTTGTCGGCGACGGGGGCGCCGGACTCGGTCGTAAGCACGCGCTTCGACATCGTGACCTTCCGTACGGGAGCTGCACTGGTGACGGTGTCAGGAGCGTAAGGAGCCGCTGAAGCGAACGTCAACAGTTTGTTGAAAACGAAGGAGGGTGTTCCGGGCGGCGGCGGCGCCTGGGCGCGACAGGACAGGTTGTCAGCGCCGCCGCCGACCGGAAGTCATGGGGTGGACCTGCGTCAGACCTGCTGGCCGGAGAGGCGCTCGACGGCGCGCAGCAGGGCCGAGTGGTCCAGGCCGCCGTCGCCCTGCGCGCGCAGGGAGGCGACCAGCTGGGCGACGACGGCGCCGACCGGGAGGGCCGCGCCGACGTTGCGGGCGGCGTCGGTGACGATGCCCATGTCCTTGTGGTGCAGATCGATCCGGAAGCCGGGCTTGAAGTCCCGGTTCAGGAAGTTGTCCTTCTTGCGGGTCAGGACCGTGGAGCCGGCCAGGCCGCCGTTGAGGACGTCCAGGGCAGCCTGGAGGTTCACGCCGGACTTCTCCAGGAAGACCACGGCCTCGGCGCACGCCTGGATGTTGACGGCGACGATGAGCTGGTTGGCCGCCTTCACGGTCTGGCCGGAGCCGTGCGGACCGCACAGCACGATGACCTTGCCGAGGGTCTCGAGGATCGGCAGGGCCTCGTCGAAGTCGGCCTGCTCGCCACCCACCATGATCGACAGCACGGCCTCGATGGCGCCGGCCTCGCCGCCGGACACCGGGGCGTCGATGACGCGGATGCCCTTCTCGGCGGCGTTCTTGGCGAGGTCCACGGAGGTCTGCGGGGTGATCGACGACATGTCGATGATCAGCGCGCCCTGCCTGGCGTTCTCCAGGATCCCCTCGGGGCCGTAGGAGATGGCCTCGACCTGCGGGGAGGCGGGCACCATCGTGATGACCACGTCGGCGTCCTTGACGGCCTCGGCGATCGACGCGGCGGCGGTGCCGCCGGCCGCGGCGAGGCGGTCCAGCTTGTCCTGCTCCAGGGTGAAGCCGGTGACGGAGTAGCCGGCCTTGATCAGGTTCTCGGACATGGGCGAGCCCATGATGCCGAGACCGATCCACGCGATCTTGGGGAGGTTGCTCATTGGGGGTACCTCTCGGGGTTGTGCGATGTCAGGGGGGACTGACGCCCGGCTCGGGCGGACGGGGGTGTCGGCCCCCGTCCGGTGTCAGCGGGCCGCGCGGGCCTCGGCGGGGAGCCACGCGAAGGAGGCGGCGGCGTCGGCGGCCTTGTACTCCAGGCCGACCCAGCCGTCGTAACCGGCCTTCTTGAGCTCGTCGAGCAGCTGCTCCAGGGGGAGCTCGCCGGTGCCCGGCGCGCCACGGCCCGGGGTGTCGGCGATCTGGACGTGGCCGGTCTTGTCGGCGTACTCCGCGATGACCTGGCTGACGTTCTCGCCGTTCATCGACAGGTGGTAGATGTCGAGCAGGAACTTGGCGTTGCCGAGTCCGGTGGCCGCGTTGACCTTGTCGACGACCTCGATCGCGGAGGGGGCGCTCACCAGCGGGTAGAGCGGCGACTCCGGCTTGTTCAGGGTCTCGATCAGCAGGATCGCGCCGATCCGGTCGGCCGCGCGGGCCGCCAGGACCAGGTTCTCCAGGGCGAGGGCGTCCTGGACCTGCGGGTCGACGCCCTCGACGCGGTTGCCGTAGAGCGCGTTGAGCGCCTTGCAGCCGACCGAGGCGGCGAAGTCGGCCGCCACCTCGATGTTGGCGCGGAAGCGGTCCGACTCCTCACCGGGCACGGAGAGCGCGCCGCGGTCGGGACCCGGCAGCTGCCCGGCGTAGAAGTTCAGGCCCACCAGCTGGGTGCCGGCGTCGTCCAGAGCCTGCTTGAGAGCGTCGAGCTCACTCTGGGCGGGGGTGGCGGTGTCGATCCAGGGCCACCACAGCTCGACCGCGGTGAAGCCCGCCGCGGCGGCGGCCGCGGGACGCTCCAGAAGCGGGAGTTCCGTGAAGAGGATCGACAGGTTCACATCGAAGCGCTGGTCCGTGTATCCCATGAGGGGCGGCGCTCCTTCCGTATTGCGGAAGTAACTTTCTGTCTGACGGAATGTTGCAAGGGGAGCCGCGCACTTGTCAAGAGGGTCCGGCAGCTCAGGGCTGCCGTCGGTGCCGTTCCGGCCAGTAGCGTGGGGCCATGGTGCGTTTGAGAGTGGAGTTCACGACCGAGCCCTTCGACCTGGACGAGGCGCCGGAGCACGCGGTCGTGGCTCGTGAGGTCATTCAGGCGGCGGAGCTGGACGCGGTGGACGTCGGCCCGTTCGGCAATACGGCGGAGGGCGGCTCCGACGAGGTGCTGACCGCCGTCGACGCGCTGCTGCGCAAGTCGCTGGCGGCCGGCGCGACCCGTGTCTCCCTCCAGGTCAACGTGATCGGGGAGGAGTCGTGAGCGAGCACCCCCTGGTTGCGGCGGTCAAGCCGCTGGTCGACGCGATGGGCGCCGAGATACTCGGCCCCGAGCAGGCCGAGCCCGACGACGTGGTGCTCGCCTGGGAGGGTGAGGACGTGATCGCCGTACGCCTTCCGCAGCTCTCGGACTCGCTGGACCACATCCTTGCCGCCATGGAGCGCAGGCACGGGACGCCACTCGCCTCACTCGACCGCAAGGCGAAGCAGGAAGCGGTCCGGATGCTGGAGGCGCGCGGCGCCTTCTCCGTACGTCATGGAGTGGAGACGGTGGCCGGGGCACTGGGTGTCAGTCGCTTCACCGTGTACAACTACCTGAACCGGGAGACCGCCCTGAACAGGGAAAAGGCCGCCGAGAACGGCTAGTTGATCATGCGTTGCCACAGGCCGTCGTCCAGATGTCGGGACGACGGCTTTTGTGTCACCGAGTTTTCAACAAAGTGTTGACGTGGTGTTGCGGGAGGGCGTTAGCTATCCGCAGCCCGTCCGACGCACAGCGAAAAACAGCCACGGAGGCTTCCCGTGACTTCAGGTACGACACCGGGTCTGACCCGGTTCAACACCTCGGCGGACAGCGACGCTGTCGCCGCGCTCCACGAGGTGTGCTCCAGCTCGGCGTGGGGGAGCAAGATTCTCGCCCAGCGCCCGTACGCCACCGTCGAAGCCCTCTTCCTCGCCAGCGACGCCGCCATGGCCGAACTGACCGCGGAGGATCTGGCCGAGGCGATGGCGGGCCACCCGCCGATCGGTCGTCCGAAGGCAGGGGACCCGACCTCCTCCCGCGAGCAGAGCGGGATGGCCGGTGCCTCCGAGGAGCTCAAGGCGGAGATGCTCGAACTCAACCTGGCGTACCAGGACAGGTTCGGTCATGTCTTTCTGATCTGCGCGACCGGCAAGACCGGTGAGCAGATGCGCGACGCGGTCCGTGAGCGGATCGAGAACTCGCCCGAGCAGGAGCGGGAGATCGTCCGCACCGAACTGGGCAAGATCAACCGCATCAGGCTGACCCGTCTCGTAGAGCGCGCAGAGAACGAGGAAGAGAACGCATGAGCACCGACACCACCGCTTCGGTGTCCACCCACATCCTGGACACCAGCATCGGCCGCCCCGCCGAGGGCGTGGCCATCACGCTCGCGGCCCGCAGCGGCTCCGACGCGCAGTGGGTCCCGCTCGGTGGCTCCGCCACCGACGCGGACGGGCGCTGCAAGGACCTGCCGGCGCTGCCGGAGGGCACCACCCACGTACGTCTCGACTTCGAGACCGAGACGTACTTCTTCAACAAGAAGCAAGCCGAGGCGCAGCAGGACGCCCCCCGCGTAAGGGACAGCGGCGCGTTCTTCCCGGAAGTGACCATCACCTTCGCGGTGACTCCGGGCGAGCATTACCACGTACCGCTGCTGCTCAACCCGTTCGGCTACTCCGTTTACCGAGGGAGCTAGCAGACATGCCCACGATTCTCGGCCAGAACCAGTACGGCAAAGCAGAGAACCGCGTCGTCAAGATCACGCGGGACGGCGAGACCCACCACATCAAGGACCTGAACGTCTCCGTCGCCCTCTCCGGCGACCTCGACGACGTCCACCTCACCGGCTCCAACGCCCACTGCCTGCCCACCGACACGACCAAGAACACCGTGTACGCCTTCGCCAAGGAGTACGGGATCGAGTCGGCCGAGCAGTTCGGCATCCACCTGGCGCGCCACTTCGTGACGAGCCAGGAGCCCATCCACCGGGCCCGGATCCGGATCGAGGAGTACTCCTGGGAGCGCATCGCGACCTCGGACGCCAACTCCAAGTTCATCGGCGCCGACGAGGTCAACCACTCCTTCGCCCGCAAGGGCCAGGAGACCCGCGTCACCCAGATCACCTACGACGGTGAGAAGTGGGAGATCATCTCCGGCCTCAAGGACCTCATCGTCATGAACTCCACCAACTCGGAGTTCTGGGGCTACATCAAGGACAAGTACACGACGCTCCAGGAGGCGTACGACCGCATCCTGGCCACGCAGGTGTCCGGTCGCTGGCGGTTCAACTGGACCGACGACGAGCAGCGGATGCCCAACTGGGAGAAGTCCTACGAGCAGACGCGGAAGCACATGCTCCAGGCCTTCGCGGAGACGTACTCGTACTCGCTGCAGCAGACGCTGTACCAGATGGCCACCCGGATCATCAGCCACCGCTCGGAGATCGACGAGGTCCGCTTCTCGCTCCCGAACAAGCACCACTTCCTGGTGGACCTGGAGCCCTTCGGGCTCAAGAACGACAACGAGGTCTACTACGCCGCCGACCGCCCCTACGGCCTCATCGAGGCCACGGTGCTGCGTGACGGAGCCACGGCGCAGATCCCGGTCGACATGACCAACCTCTAGGCGGCACCGCGTGGCCGCCCCCGCCCGCCCGCAGTCGGGCGGGGGCCGCCACCACCGGAGGGACGTACCCATGGCACAGCCCGCAACGGGGCCGGCACCTGCCGAAGGCCCTTGTTCCACCCCGTCGGACACCTTGTCGGCCACCACGGCGGTCACGACTTCGGTCACGACGCCGGTCACGGCTTCGGTCACCTCGTCGGCCACGGCGCCGGTCATCGCGGCGGCCACTCAGCCGGTCGTCACGGCGGTCACCTCGACCGAGATCCACCCGGTGGACGAGAAGCTCCCCGCCTCGCGGCTCGTTCCCGCCGCGCTCCAGCACATCGCCGCGATGTACGCGGGCGTGGTCACCCCTCCGCTGATCATCGGCCAGGCGGTCGGCCTGGACGCCGCCGGGATGACCCGGCTCATCGCCGCGAGCCTCCTCATCGCCGGCTGCGCCACCATCCTCCAGACCCTCGGGGCCGGCCGCTTCGCCGGAAACCGGCTCCCCTTCGTCAACGCCGCCTCGTCGGCCGGCATCGCCCCGATGCTCGCGATCGCCGAGACCAGCGCCCCCGGCCACCAACTCCCCGCCATCTACGGCGCGGTGATGGTCGCCGGTGTCTTCTGCCTCGCCGTCGGGCCCTTCTTCGGCCGCCTGCTCCGCTTCTTCCCGCCGCTCGTCACCGGCGTCGTGATCACCCTGATCGGCGTCACCCTGATGCCCGTGCCCGTGAGCTGGGCGCAGGGAGGGAACAAGGAAGCCGCCGACTTCGGCGCCATGAAGTACCTCGCGCTCGCCGCCTTCACGCTCGTCGTGATCCTGCTCTTCCAGCGCTTCGGCAAGGGCTTCGTCAAGCAGATCGCCCTGCTGCTCGGCCTGTTCATCGGAACGCTCGCCGCGATCCCGTTCGGCATGGCCGACTTCACCGCACTGCGCGCGGCGCCCGTCGCCGCCCTGCCCGCCCCCTTCGCCTTCGGCGCACCGGAGTTCCAGCCCGCCGCGATCCTCTCCCTGTGCATCGTGATGCTGGTCCTGATGACCGAGTCCAGCGCCGGAATGCTCGCCCTCGGCGAGATCTGCGAGCGCAGGAGCGACGGAAGCACCATCACCCGCGGCCTGCGGACCGACGGCATCGCCACGCTCATGGGCCCCGTCTTCGGCGGATTCCCCACCTCGGCCTTCGCCCAGAACGTCGGAGTGGTCTCGCTGACCCGGGTCCGCTCCCGCTACGTCGTCGCCGTCGCCGGTGGCGCCCTGCTCGTCCTCGGCGCCTTCCCGGTCCTCGGAGCGGTCGTGTCGATGGTCCCGATGCCGGTCCTCGGGGGTGCCGGTATCGTCCTCTTCGGCTCGATCGCCGTCTCCGGAATCCGTACCCTGTCGGAAGCCGGACTCGACGACAGCTCCAACATCATCCTGGTGGCCGTCGCGCTCGGAGCGGGCATCATCCCGCTCGCCGCGCCCACCTTCTACGCCGACTTCCCGGCCTGGGCGCAGACCGTGCTCGGCTCCGGCATCAGCGCCGGAGCGCTCGTCGCGGTCACGCTCAATCTGTTCTTCCACCATCTCGGCACCCGGAGCCGTCACCCGGCCCCGGCACTCAAATCCTCCTAGGGTCCTGCCGTGCCCACACCACTCCCGAGGAATGAAGGAAGCACCGCCATGGCAGCACCTTCGGCAGCAGTCGAGCGGATCGTCATCGAGAACTGTGCGATCGCGACCGTGGACGCCAACGACACCGAGTACGCCTCCGGGTACCTCGTCGTCGCCGGCAACAAGATCGAGTCCATCGGCGCCGGCAAGGCGCCCGAGGGCCTGGAGAACGTGGTCCGCAGGATCGACGCCACCGGTCATCTGGTGACGCCCGGCCTGATCAACACGCACCACCACTTCTACCAGTGGATCACCAGGGGCCTGGCCACCGACCACAACCTCTTCAACTGGCTGGTCGCGCTCTACCCGACCTGGGCCCGCATCGACGAGGCCATGGTCCGCGTCGCCGCCCAGGGTTCGCTGGCCATGATGGCCCGCGGCGGTGTCACCACCGCCATGGACCACCACTACGTCTACCCGAAGGGCTCCGGCGACCTGTCGGGTGCCATCATCGGTGCCGCCCAGGACATGGGCGTCCGCTTCACCCTCGCCCGCGGTTCGATGGACCGCAGCGAGAAGGACGGCGGCCTGCCGCCGGACTTCGCCGTCGAGACCACCGAGGGCGCCCTCGCGGCGACCGAGGAGACGGTGAAGAAGTACCACGACGCCTCCTTCGACGCGATGACCCAGGTCGCCGTCGCCCCCTGCTCCCCCTTCTCGATCTCCACCGAACTGCTGCGGGAGGGCGCCGCGCTCGGCCGCCGCCTCGGTGTACGCATGCACACCCACGGCTCGGAGACCGTGGAGGAGGAGAAGTTCTGCCACGAACTCTTCGGCATGGGCCCGACGGACTACTTCGAGTCCACCGGCTTCCTCGGCGAGGACGTGTGGATGGCGCACTGCGTCCACATGAACGACTCCGACATCGAGGCCTTCGCCCGTACGAAGACCGGTGTCGCCCACTGCCCGTCCTCCAACGCGCGTCTGGCCGCCGGCATCGCACGCGTCCCGGACATGCTGCGCGCCGGCGTCCCGGTCGGACTCGGCGTCGACGGCACCGCCTCCAACGAGTCGGGCGAGCTCCACACCGAGCTGCGCAACGCGCTCCTCATCAACCGCCTCGGCGCCCACCGCGAGGCCGCGCTCAACGCCCGCCAGGCCCTGCGCCTCGGCACGTTCGGCGGCGCCCAGGTCCTCGGCCGCGCGGACTCGATCGGCTCGCTCGAAGCCGGCAAGCTCGCCGACTTCGTGCTGTGGAAGATCGACGGCCTCGGCCACTCCTCGATCGCCGACCCGGTCACCGCGATCGTGTTCGGTGCCGCCGCCCCGGTGACGGCCTCGTTCGTCAACGGCAAGCAGATCGTGGAGAACAACCGCCTGCTGTTCGCGGACGAAGAGGCGATCGCCCGCGACGCGCGCGCGGAGGCCCAGCGCCTGGCCCGGATCACGGCCCAGAGCTGACCTCCCCAAGGAGTCCGACCGAGGGGGACGGCCCTCGGTCGGTCGCCGCGGACCCGAGCGGGGTCCGTGGCCGGCTGGACGGGGGGTGCCCGTACGAAAAGAGGTACGGCACCCCCCGGACGGTCGACGTGTGTCAGCCTCCCCGCCTCCCCGGGCACACGACGCATTTCTCAAGAACGAAGAAGCACCCCCCACTTCCTCATGAGCCGCACCCGTGAGGCGCACGACCTGCACCGCTTTGCACCACCTCCATGACACCCACGTCCCCGCCGACGTGTTACCCGACCGGAGGAACCTCCGTGGCCACCAAGCCCAGGTTTCGCAATGATGCGCAAGACGCCAGCGCCGACACCGAAGACCAGAAGCATCCGGTCGACGAGACTCTGCCGCCCCTGAGAATGTTCACCAGCGGTCTGCAGCATGTGGCCGCCATGTACGCGGGGGTCGTCGCCCCGCCCCTGATCGTCGGTGCGGCCGTCGGACTGTCCGGCAGCGAGCTGACCTTCCTCACCGGAGCCAGCCTCTTCACCGCGGGGCTCGCCACCTTCCTACAGACGCTCGGCATCTGGAAGATCGGCGCCCGGCTGCCCTTCGTCAACGGCGTCACCTTCGCCGGTGTCGCGCCCATGCTGGCGATCGTCGACACCACGGACGACAAGGCCGACGCGCTCCCGATCATCTTCGGGGCGATCATCGTCGCCGGTGTGCTCGGCTTCATAGCCGCCCCGTACTTCTCCAAGCTCGTCCGCTTCTTCCCACCGGTCGTCACCGGCACCGTGATCACCCTCATCGGTGTCTCGCTCCTGCCGGTCGCCTTCGGCTGGGCCCAAGGGCCCAATCCGGCGGCGAAGGACTACGGTTCGACGACCTATCTCACGCTCGCGGCGATCACGCTCGTGGTCGTCCTCGTCCTGCGCCGCTTCACCCGCGGCTTCCTGAAGCAGATCGCGGTTCTCGTCGGCCTGGTCATCGGCACGCTCATCGCGATCCCGTTCGGGGTCACGGACTTCAGCCCGGTGACGGAGGCATCCGTCGTCGGCTTCCCGTCGCCGTTCCACTTCGGCGCCCCGCAGTTCGCGCTCGCCGCGATCATCTCGATGTGCGTGGTCATGCTGGTCTCGATGACCGAGTCGACCGCCGACATGCTGGCGCTCGGTGAGATCGTCGAGCGGCCGGCCGACGAGAAGACCATCGCGGCCGGACTGCGCGCCGACACGCTCGGCTCGGCCATCAGCCCGCTCTTCAACGGCTTCATGTGCAGCGCCTTCGCCCAGAACATCGGGCTCGTGGCGATGACGAAGATCCGGAGCCGGTTCGTGGTCGCCTGCGGCGGCGGTGTCCTGGTCCTGATGGGCCTCTCGCCCGTCGCCGCCTCGCTGATCTCGGTCGTCCCGCGGCCGGTTCTCGGCGGCGCCGGCGTGGTCCTCTTCGGGTCGGTCGCGGCGAGCGGTATCCAGACGCTGGTCAAGGCCGGTCTGGAGAAGGACAACAACGTCCTGATCGTGGCGGTCTCGCTGGCCGTCGGCATCATCCCGATCACGGTGCCGGAGTTCTACCACGCCTTCCCGGAGACCGCGAAGATCATCCTGGACTCGGGCATCTCGACCGGCTGTGTCGCGGCGGTCCTGCTGAACCTGGTCTTCAACCACCTGGGCAGGCGCGGCGACGAGGACACGGTCACCGCACCCATGGAACCGGGCGAGGAGATCTCCGAGACCCGGGGCGCGAAGGCGGCGCACGTCCACTGAGCGCGCCCTCTCCGTCCGACGAGCCGGTCCCCGCGTGTGACGCGGGGACCGGCGTCGTGCGTGTACCCGCGGACCTCGGCGCACGCGTGGACGTCACCGGGTCCAGGGAGCTCGCCGTTTCCGCCGGCCGCGGTGCGGCGCCGGCGGTCGTCCTGATCAACCCCAACACCTCGACGTCCACGACCGGGATGATGACCGCGATCGCCCGGCGGACGCTGGGACCGGACGTCCGAGGGGTGACCGTGGCGCGTGGCCCGCGGATGCTCACGGACCCGGCCGCCCTGCGCGCCGCCGCCCCCGAGGTGGCCGCGGCCGGCGGCAGGGCCCTGGCCTCCGGTACCTGCCGGGCGCTGCTGGTGGGCGCATTCGGCGACCCGGGACTGGCGCACCTGCGGGCGCTGTCCCTGGCCTTGGCGCGAGGGCCGGTGCCGGTGCCGGTGCCGGTGCCGGTCGTCGGTATCGGGGAGGCGGCCTTGCTGGAGGCCGCCGCTTCCGGGCGGCGCTTCGGCATCGCGACGACCACACCCCTGCTGGCGGAGTCCATCGTCGAGCGGGTCGCCGCCCTCGGCCTCTCCGACCGCTTCACCGGCCTTCGCCTGACCGGGGGAGACCCCCAGGCGCTGTCCGCCGACCCGGAGTCGCTCCGCGAGAGCCTGGCGCTCGCGGTCCAGGAGTGCGTCGTACGGGACGGGGCCCGGGCCGTCGTCATCGGCGGCGGCCCCCTGGGCGAGGCGGCCGACTCCCTGCGCGCCCGGTTCGAAACGCCGGTGATCGCCCCGATACCGGCGGCCTGCCGCAGGCTCGCGCGCCTTTTGACCGCCACCCCGGCCACCCCCCACTGATCGTCACTTCACCCCTTCCCGCACGATCGACCCGGACAGCCGAAGCCCGCCTCCTGGCCGGTCAGGACGTCGGCGGACGCCAGTCGGGACGCCGGCCGCTCAGGCCCACCACCCGGTCCAGCAGGGGCGCGTCGTCAGGGACCGGGACGACGGGGCCGAAGAAACCCCCCTCGGCCGGGGCGCCCTCCTCCGGCGTCAGCAGGGCCTCGGACACCGCCAGTTCCTCCTCGGTCACCTCGTACGCCTGGCCCGTCGCGCGCGCCAGGTCCCAGCCGTGGATCAGCAGCTCGTCGAGCGCGACCATGCCCATGACCGCCGCCGGCATCTCGACGCCACCCGCCTGTGTGTCCCCCTCCCAGGCGCCCGGCTCGCGCCAGGCCGCCGCCAGTTCGTTCAGCGCCTTCGGCAGGGCCGCACGCCAGTCGTCCTCCAGGACCGGCCGGACCGAGCCGGGCGGTGTGCCGGTCGTCGCCCCGAAGTCCTTGCGGGCGGCGTCGCGGAAGGCCACGCTCAGGCTCGCGACATGCGCGAGCACCTCCCGTACCGCGTACTCCGGACAGGGCGTCGGGTCCCCGAGCCGCTCGTCGCCGATGCCCTCGGCGAGCCGTGCCACCCGCTCCGCGGCCGTTCCCAGGTCGATGCGCTCCGTGTTCTCCATGCAAACAAAGACCGCAGGGGACGTCGGAACTCATCGGTCCGTGCCGATGCGACGTCCGCACTCCTTCGCCAGTACGGGATAGGCCGCCGCGATCGCCTCGTAGACCCTGCGGCGCAGCAGTCGTTCGGCCTCGGCCCGGCCTGTCGACCCGTACAGCCCGTCGAGCAGGTACTCGTACCGCGACAGCGCGTGTCGCAGATAGCTCACCTGCCACCGCACCAGCGCCCCGGCGGCGACCCCGCCGGGGCTGCGGGCCCCGAGCAGGTGGCGGTGGCGCACCGCCCGTCGCTCCAGCTCGGCGGCGGGGAGGCGTGGCACCTCGATCGGCTCCGCCCTGATCGCGGCGAGCACCGCCCGCCGCCGGGCCTCGGCCCCCGCCTCCGCCGCGGAGGAGCGGCGGCCCGAGGCGGCCGCGCACCGGGCGAACTCCGGTGTCCGTTCCACCGCCTCCACGCGCGCCAGCAGGTACAGCCGCACGGGCGCGAGGGACCACCGCCGCGGGTCCCGCCCCTGCACGTCGGGCGCTCCCAGCAGATCGCGCACCATCGGGTCGGTCCAGCCCCGCCGGCGCAGCCCGGTCAGCGTCACATAGGTCGTACGGTCCGTCATGATTCCCCCTCATTCGGTCACGGAGAGTGACGAATTCAGTGAAGCGCACCCCACTGACAACGACCCCTTGCCGGGTGCCTCCACGTCGTGGGATACAGGTCTGGACCATTCCGACGGACGGAGGCATTCCTGTGCAACGCCCGCTTGCCGCAAGCGTGTTGACCGTCGCCGCCCTCGCTCTCACCGCCTGTTCCGGCGGCCCCGAGAAGGACACCCGCGGCCCCACCGCCCCCACCGGAGTCACCGCGTCCGCCGGCAGCGCCAGCACCGTCCACGTCATGTGGAGCGCGGCCGCCGACGACCGGGCCGTCACCGGCTACGAGGTCTACCAGCAGGGCCGCAAGGTCAAGGACCTTCCCGCGACGACCCTCATGACCGACATCGTGAACCTCACGCCCGCGACCCCCTACGCCTTCACCGTCCGCGCCCGCGACGCCGCCGGAAACCGCTCCCCGCACAGTGCGACCGTCCCCGCCACCACCCTCGCCGCGACCGCCCAGGACCGCGCCGCGCCCTCGACCCCCCAGGCCCTGCGCGCCACCCCCGACGGCAGCCACGCGGCCACCCTGACCTGGACCCCGGCCCGCGACGACACCAAGGTCACCGCGTACGACATCTACCAGGCCGACGCCCGGATCCACACCGTCCCCGGCACGGCCACCACCGCCCGCCTCACCGGCCTGCGCCCCGGCACGGTCTACTCCTTCACCGTCCGCGCCCGCGACGCCGCCGAGAACTCCTCCCCGGACAGCGCCCCCGCCGACCTCACCACCGCCCCGGCCCCCGGCGCCGCCCCCAACACGGCCCCCACCGACCTCACGGCGAAAGCCGCGAAGGGCGAGATCACCCTCACCTGGACCCCGCCCCGCACCGGCGCCCCGGTCACGGAACACCAGCTCTTCCTGAACGAAGCCTTCGCCACCACGATCATCTGGGGCACCGACCCCCCGCCCGCCGAAGCCACCTACACCTTCACGGTCCCCACCACCGAGGGCACCCGCTACAGCGTCAAACTCCGCGCCCGCCTCCCCGACGGCACCTGGGGTGACTTCTCGGCCCAGCGCACCGTTGTCGTCCCATGACGGCGCCGCCCCAGGCCTCGTCGTCCGGCCCGTGCCGGAACTACCCTGGGAAAGGTGGCAGGGACCGTGCTCACCAACACCGGGCTCGACGCGTTCCTCGACGGAACACCGGAGCTCCGTGACCCTTCGTCCGTACGCGCCGCCGACGCCGTGCTCGCGCTGCTCGCCCTGCGCGGGGCCGACCGGCGGAGCGGGCTGCCCGAGCCGAGCGTGGAGCTGGTGCGGCGGCTGCTCGTCGAGGACGCGCCGGCGTTCGTGTTCGCAACGCCCGAGGAGCTGGCGGCCTACCCCGCCGTGCTCGTCGCGCTCACCGAGCGGGTGCGGGAGGCCGGGCGGCTGAACGGAAAGCGGCAGGCGCGCATCGTGGCCGCGATCGAGGACATCGTGCCCGACTTCGAACGGGCCATGACCGACCCCGCCAACTACACCTGGCAGCGCTGGTACGCCTCGCTGCTGCGGGCCGACGGCGCCGATCCCGGCGACCCCGCCGCCGTACGGGCCTGGCTCGCCGGACACGACGGCGTACGGCCGCCCGACGGGCTCAACCGGGCGGACCTGATGAACCGGAGCGACTTCGCGGACATGCTCCTCGCGGACGCGCTCACCGGGGCGTACGTACGGGAGGCGGAGAAGCCCTCGCCCGCGGGACCGCTGCTGACCGACGCGGACGTCGCGCACGGCGTGGCCAAGCTCGGCGGTCAGTTGGTCGACCGGTGGACCGCCGAAGGGCTCTCGGGCGCGCTCGCGGGGCCGTACGCCCATCTCGCCCCCGGCCCGGAGGCGTTCCCGCACCTCGTCCTCGCCGACACCCTCCTCGACGAGCACCTGAACTACTACGGCGACTCCACCATCCCGCTGCCGCCCCCACCCATGGAGGCCCACGAGCCCCAGCGGTCCGTCGAGGCCGGCGCGGACCTGCTCGCCGCGGCGGTCGAGGAGATGAAGGGCGAGGAGGGCGGTCTCTTCGACGGCGAGGCCGCGCATCTGCTGTACGCGCTCTACCAGCGGGGCTCCTGCGCCGAGTCGGTCGCCCGCCGCGCCGCCGAGTTCGAGGACTGGCCGGTCGATCCCCGGCTGGAGGACGCGCCCGTCCTCGTACCGGCGACGGCCCCCGAGGAGTACCGGGTCCCGCCGGCCGACGAGCTGGCCCGGCTCGTCGGATCACCCGTCACGGACGAGGACAGGTCCCGCCTCGAACCCGCCGCGCGGGCCATGGCCGACACCGTCGACCGGCTGGCCCGCACCGGCATGGTCTTCCGGACCGGCGACGCCTTCGGCCTCACTCCCTGGGGCGTCGAGGTCCTCCACTACCTGCTGCGGGTGCGCTGGGTCGCGGCGCCGGACGCCAAGGAGGCCGCGGCCTGGGACGCCCCCACCGTGATCGCCGCCGCCGAGGGCTGGTCCGCCTCCGCCGCCACCCGCGTCCTCGCCGAGTGGCTGCACGCGCACGGCGACACCGTCGAGGCCTGGTCCGCGCTGATCGACGCCCTCGGCACCGTCAACGCCGGCACCTTCGAGGCCGCCTACACCCGCGCCCTCTTCGGCTTCCTCGACCCCGCCGCCGCCCCCGTCGAGGCGCTGCGCGAGGCCCTGGACGACCCGGTGATGGGCGCGTACGCCTGCGGGGTCCTGCGCGCCCGGGGCGAGCCGGCGGACGAGGCCCGTGTGCCGCTGTCCGCCCGCGCCGTGCTGATCCTGGACCGGGTCCACCGCCGCCCGGCCGCCGGGCGGGCCATCCTCGACTCCGCCGCCGAGGGCTGGCCGGGCGGTGTCGACGCCCTGGTCGGGGAGATGGCCGCCGCGGACCCGTACCGCGCGGAGCGGACCCTCGGCGAACTCGGCATCGCGCTTCCCGGTACCCGTGCCCGCCTCGGTATCGGTACCAGGAGGACGAGCGAGCGGGCGCGGCGTCGCGGTCGGCGCGGACGCCGCGCCCGCTGATCCCCGTGGGGGGCTTGCGCGACCGTCAGGAGACGGCCGTCAGATACATGCCGGAGGCGCCGGTCCCCGTCGTGTTGCGGCAGGAGAAGTCGCCGCTCGGCCGTGCGTGGATCAGCGCGAGACAGCGGCCGAGCGCCAACTGGCCGTAGTGGTTGGGGTGGACGTTCTCCTGGATCGGCCCCTGGGTCTCGTTCGGGTCGATCCACCGCGCCCACTCGCTGGTCGCGGCCGAGGCCGGCACCGTCGCGCTGACCAGCTTGCTGGTCTTCGCACACACCTCACGCCCCTGGAGCATGTCGCGCAGATCCATGAACTGCGCCCCCTTGTTCGCCGCGACCCCCTTGAGCCGCTGGGAGACCTGGGGGACCAGTGTGTCCCGCGCCCAGTCGGAGTCCAGGTTCCAGAAGGGGCAGCCGCCCGTGTTGGTACGGCTCCAGCCGCTCTCGCCGTACCGGTTCTCCGAGGCGCGCGGGATGGGGGAGGGGTACGACTGGAGCACGATCCGGTAGTCGGAAGCCGCGTATCCCGCGCCCGACATCACCGCGCGGATCTCGTCGACGGACTTGCCGACGTTCGCCATCACGGTGTCGATCTTCGCGTCGACCGCGGCCTGCTGGTCGTCGTGGCAGTACGAGTACCAGACGATGTAGTCGGTCGCGCAGCTCCGGATGATGTCGGCGAAGCCCAGGTCGTTGCCGCCGATCGACAGCACGATCGTCTCGACGTCGTGGGAGGCGGCGACGGCCGCCAGCTGGTCGGCCTGCGGTGCCTCGCCCTTGTACGCCACGCCGCCGTTCGACGCGCGGAAGACGTTCCGGGTGGTCGCCCCCGAACAGGCCAGGTTGACCAGGGCCGAGGCGATCCCGCCCGCGCTCCTCACCTCGGCCGAGTCGGAGCGGTGGCAGCCGTTGGCCGCCGTCGCGCCGTACACCCGGGAGGGGTCGTACGCGCTCCCCGTCCACGCCCGGTCGGTGCCGTTCCGGCTGCCGGAGGTGGTCAGGCTGTTGCCCTGCCAGCGTCCGGCCTCTCCGGAGATGTAGCTGTCACCCATCGACACGACGGCGGTCGGGCCCGCGCCCTGGGCGGCGCCGGCGGGGCTCACTCCGGCAGCCAGGAGGCCGATCAGCGACGCGGCGGCGGCGAGGGATCTTCGGACCGTGCGGTGGGGGGTTCTGGGCATGGCGGTGTTCTCCTGCGTCGGTGCAGAGGAGTGGGGGACAGCCGCCGGCCGGTGGCATGCGGAATCTGACATGCCGTGGCTTGTTACCGCTAGGTAGGGGTCGGTTTCGGTTGCGTCACGTGCCCTGTGGAACACACCGGAGCGAAACTCCCCGGAGCGAAACTCTCCCGAGAGAAATTCTCCGGAGGGGGAGCCTCCCGGGCGAAGGAACGGCTCCGCCCCCGGTGCTGTGCGTTCACCGGGGGCGGAGCCGTTTTCGCGGAGTCACCGCGTGTTGTTCGGCCGCTGTGCGGGTCGGCCGAAGTCGGGGGAGCTCAGCCGATCAGCTGGTCGTACGCCGGAAGCGTCAGGAAGTCCGCGTAGTCGGCGTCGAGGGAGACGTGGAGCAGGAGGTCGTGCGCCTGCTGCCACTTGCCTGCCGTGAAGGCCTCCTCGCCGATCTCCTCGCGGATCGCGGCCAGCTCCTCCGCGGCGACCTGGCGGGCCAGCTCCGGGGTGGCCTTCACGGTCTTCCCGTCGTGCTCGAACTCGACGCCCGCGTTGATCCACTGCCAGATCTGCGAGCGCGAGATCTCGGCGGTGGCCGCGTCCTCCATCAGGTTGAAGATGGCGACCGCGCCGAGGCCGCGGAGCCAGGCCTCGATGTAGCGGGTGCCGACCTGGACGGCGTTGCGAAGACCCTCGTACGTCGGCTTCGCGTCGAGCGAGTCGATCGCGATCAGGTCGCCCGGCGCCACCGAGACGTCCTCGCGCAGCCGGTCCTTCTGGTTCGGCCTGTCGCCGAGGACCGCGTCGAAGGAGGCCATGGCGATCGGGACCAGATCCGGGTGGGCGACCCAGGAGCCGTCGAAGCCGTCGCCCGCCTCGCGGTCCTTGTCCGCCTTGACCTTCTCGAAGGCGACCTTGTTGACCTCGGCGTCCTTGCGCGACGGGATGAAGGCCGCCATGCCGCCGATCGCGTGCGCACCGCGCTTGTGGCAGGTGCGGACGAGGAGTTCGGTGTACGCCCGCATGAACGGGGCCGTCATCGTGACCGCGTTGCGGTCCGGCAGGACGAACTTGGCGCCGCCGTCACGGAAGTTCTTGACGATGGAGAAGAGGTAGTCCCAGCGGCCCGCGTTGAGGCCCGCGGCGTGGTCGCGGAGCTCGTAGAGGATCTCCTCCATCTCGTACGCGGCCGTGATCGTCTCGATCAGGACGGTGGCGCGGACGGTGCCCTGCGGGATGCCGACGTACTCCTGCGCGTAGACGAAGATGTCGTTCCAGAGGCGGGCCTCCAGGTGCGACTCCGTCTTCGGGAGGTAGAAGTACGGGCCCTTGCCGAGCTCGATGAGGCGCTTGGCGTTGTGGAAGAAGTACAGGCCGAAGTCGACCAGTGCGCCGGGGACCGGGCGGCCCTCGAAGGTGAGGTGGCGCTCGTCCAGGTGCCAGCCGCGCGGCCGCATCACGACCGTGGCCAGCTCGTCGGCCGCCTTGAGCGCGTACGACTTGCCCGAGCGCGCGTCCGTGAAGTCGATGTTCCGGGTGTACGCGTCGATCAGGTTGACCTGACCGAGGATCACGTTCTCCCAGGTCGGGGCCGAGGCGTCCTCGAAGTCCGCGAGCCAGACCTTGGCGCCCGAGTTCAGCGCGTTGATCGTCATCTTGCGGTCGGTCGGGCCGGTGATCTCGACACGGCGGTCGTTCAGGGCCGCCGGGGCCGGCGCGACGCGCCAGGAGTCGTCCGCGCGGATCGAGGCGGTCTCCGGCAGGAAGTCGAGGGTCGAGGTACGGGCGATCTCGGCGCGGCGCTCCGCCCGGCGGGCGAGGAGCTCGTCCCGGCGCGGGGTGAACCGCCGGTGCAGCTCCGCCACGAAGGCGAGGGCCGCGTCGGTCAGCACCTCCTCCTGCCTCGGCAGGGGCTCGGCTTCGACGACGGCCAGGGGGGACGGCGCTGGTGCGGACATGAACTGTCACTTCCTTCAGCGGGCTTCACGGGCGGTGCCTTGCGGCCGCCGGGCGTCACGGGTCGGCACGGAGTGCCGCTAGCGCCGAGATACGGCCGCGGAGCGCCGTCAGGGGATCAGGCGCTTCTGAACAGTGGATACTAGTTTCCTCATGGTGGAAGTTCAATGGTTTGTTGATGTCGAGATTCTCCGGATCGACAGAACATGGCGCTCAGTGCCACACCCTTCACTCAAGGTGCGCCAGATCCGCCTCCGTGTCGATGTCGTAGGGCTCGGCCACATCGGAACAGTCCACGAGCGTGATCGCATCCCGATGCTCCTTGAGGTAGTCCCGCGCGCCCTGGTCGCCCAGCGCCCCCGCCGCGATCCCCGCCCAGCGGTCCGCGCCGAACAGCACCGGATGGCCGCGCTTCCCGTCGTACGACGCCGCCGCCAGGGAGTCGCGCGAGCGGTACGCCGACAGGACCCGCGCCACCGCCTCCGCGCCGATCCCCGGCTGGTCGACGAGCGACACGAGCGCCGCGTCCACCGGCAGCGCCTCGGCGGCCAGCGAGGCGAGACCCGCCCGCAGCGACGACCCCATGCCCTCGGCCCACTCCGGGTTGTCGACCAGGACGCAGCCCGGCAGCTGGGCCCGCTCCCGTACGGCGTCGGCCGAGGCGCCGAGGACGACATGGATCACCTCGCAGCCGCCCTCGCGCAGCACGCGCACCGCGTGCTCGACCAGCGGCCGGCCACGGTGGGTCAGGAGCGCCTTGGGGCGGCCGCCCAGACGTCGGCCGCCGCCCGCGGCGAGGAGCAGACCGGCCACGAGAGGGGTGGATTGCCGTGTGTTCGTCATGCTGACTGCATACCGCATGACACGGACGCCTGAATTGTGTCCGCACAGTGGCGCGCCGGGCGCGCGATGGCGTTAACTTGCTCGCGACTCCGGGCGCCCGACCACCGTTGCACAGGTCGGGTCGGTGGTCGCCCAGGGCGCGAGGGGGGACGGCGGAGTCCGGCGCACAGTGTCGTGCGAGGGGGAGAACTTTGTTGCGTAGCGTTGGGCAGAGGCGTGTGACGACCGGCAGCGGCGTGGACCCGAGGGTGGTGGAGCTGCGTGCCGCCGTCTCCCGGCTCCGGCGCGAACTGGCGGGCCATCCGGTCGAGTTCACCGACCGGGGCATCGCCGAGGACGAGCTCGCCGCGCTGGACGCGATGGCCGTCAGCGGAGTCCCCGAGGTCCGTAGGCTGCGCCGCTCCCTGCTCCTGATCGCCGGCTCGATCGGCTCGGTCAGCGCCCTGTCGAACGGACTGACGAGCGTCCGCCGGGCCGTCGAACTCTTCGGGGAGCCTCCGCGCGAGCTGCCGTGACCTGGTCCGGCGTGACATGGCCGGCGTGGCGGGGGCGGCCGCGGCTTGCGGGGTGGCGGCGGCTGTCCCATAGTCCGAGATATGGACGCGCGCGAGGCGGCGCTCCGCCAGGCGTACGACCATGCCGTCCGATGGCTGGCCAGCCTGTCCGACCGCCCGGTCCCCGCCCGCGCCTCGGTCGACGAGATCGTGCGCGCGCTCGGTACCGCACTGCCCGAAGGCCCCAGCCCGCCCCCCGACGTCGTCGACCTGCTGGCCACGGCCTGTGAACCGGGGCTCACCGCCTTCCCCAGCGGACGCTTCTACGGCTTCGTCGTCGGCGGCGGCGAACCCGCCGCGCTGGCCGCGGACTGGCTGGTCAGCGCCTGGGACCAGAACTGCGTGATGCGCACCGTCACGCCCGCCTACGCGGCGGCGGAGGAGATCGCCGGTGCCTGGCTGCTCGATCTGCTCGGGCTGCCGGACGGCAGCGCCGTCGGCTTCACCACGGGCGCCACGATGGCGAACTTCACCTGCCTCGCCGCCGCGCGCGACGAGGTGGTCCGGCGCGTCGGCGGGGACGTCGCCCGTGAGGGACTCGCGGGCGGCCCGGCCGTGCGCGTCGTCGCCGGCGAGCACCGCCACATGGCCGTCGACCTGGCGCTGCGCTACCTGGGCCTGGGGAGGCCGGAACTGGTGGCGGCGGACGACCAGGGACGCATCCGGCCGGACGCGCTCCGGGACACCCTGGCGGCCGGAGGGCGGAGCCCCACCCTGGTGATCCTGCAGGCCGGGGACATCCACTCCGGCGCCTTCGACCCCTTCCCCGAGACGATCCGGGCCGCGCGCGAGGCGGACGCCTGGGTGCACGTCGACGGCGCCTTCGGACTCTGGGCCGCCGCCTCCCCGCGCCACGCCCACCTGGCGGCGGGCTGCGCACAGGCCGACTCCTGGGCGACCGACGCCCACAAGACCCTGAACGTCCCGTACGACTGCGGGCTGGCGATCGTGCGCGATCCGCCCGCGCTCCGGGCGGCCATGGGCCTACGGGGCGACTACCTCATCCAGCACGAACTCGGCGACCCCATCGACAAGGTCCCCGAGCTCTCCCGGCGCGGCAGGGCCTTCCCCGTCTGGGCGGCCCTCAGGTCCCTCGGCCGGTCAGGCGTGGCCGACCTCGTCGAGCGGCTGTGCCGGCACGCCTCCGCGTTCGCCGCCGGCATCGCCGCGATCGACGGCGCCACCGTCCTCAACGACGTGGTCTTCACCCAGGTCTGCGCCGAGTTCGGCGACGACGGCCGTACGGAACGGGTCCTCACCCGGCTCCTCGACGACGGTACGACATGGATCAGCGGCTCCACCTGGCACGGCAGGCGGGTCATGCGCATCTCGGTCAGCAACTGGTCCACGACCGACGACGACGTGACGCGCGCGCTCGACGCGATCCGGCGCGCCGCAGACAGCGCGTGAGACAGGAGCGCCGCCCGCCCGTGTCCCAGGGCCGTCAGCGGCGGATCAGGCGCCGCGCCGTCGCCGTCGCCACCGCCGCCGTACGGGAGTCGACGCCCAGCTTGGCGAAGACGTGCACCAGATGGGACTTCACCGTCGCCTGGCTCAGGAACAGCGCCTTGCTGATCTGCTGGTTGGACAGGCCCTCACCCACCAGCTGGAGCACCTCCAGCTCCCGCTTGGTCAGCGCCTCCGCCGGGGTCCGCATCCGGTCCATCAGCCGGTGCGCCACCGCCGGGGCCAGCGCCGACTGGCCGGCCGCCGCCGTACGGACCGCCGCCGCCAGCTCCTCCGGCGGGGCGTCCTTCAGCAGATAGCCCGAGGCACCCGCCTCGACGGCCGCCAGGATGTCCGCGTCCGTGTCGTACGTGGTCAGGACCAGGACCCTCGGACCACCCGTATGCGCGGTGATCGCAGCCGTCGCCTCCGAGCCGTGCATCCCGGGCCCGAACTGCAGGTCCATCAGGACCACGTCCACCCCGTCCGCCGCCGCGAGCTCGGTCGCCAGCTCCACCGCCCGCTCGGCCGTGGCCGCCTCGCCGACGACCGTGAAGTCCGGCTCCGTGTCCAGGACCGCGCGCAGCCCGGCCCGTACCACCGGATGGTCGTCGGCGAGCAGAAGACGGATCGTCATGTCGACACTCCAGTGGGAAGGGGGAGGGACACGGCGACGGCCGTGCCCTGACCGGGCGCGGACTCCACCGTGAACACGCCGCCCAGCGACTCCGCACGCGAGCGCATCGCCGGCAGCCCGAAACCGCCGTCCGCGGAGGACGAGAGCAGCGCGGGGTCGAAGCCCTTGCCGTCGTCGACGACGTCCAGCGTCACCGAGGCGTCCATGAACGACAGCGTGATCTCCGCCCGCGCCGCCGCGGAGTGCCGCACCGTGTTCGCGAACGCCGACTGCGCGATCCGGAGCAGCGCCACCTCGTACGGCGTCGGCAGCTCCACCGGTGTCCCGCTCACCGTGAAGCGCGCCCGCAGCGCCACCTCGGGATCGGGGCTCGGCTCACAGAGCCGCTCCAGGGCCGCGGCCAGGGAGCCGTGCTCCAGGTCCGGCGGCGACAGCGCCCGGACGAACCGCCGCGCCTCCGCCAGATTGTCCTGTGCCGCCCGCCGCGCACGCTCGATGTGCCCGGCGGCCGGTGAGCCCTCCGGCAGCGCCCGCTCGGCGGCCCGCAGCAGCAGCTGGATCGAGGAGAGCCCCTGGGCCAGCGTGTCGTGGATCTCCCGCGCCAGCCGCTCGCGCTCCGCCAGCGTGCCCGCGTGCCGCTCGGCCGCCGCCAGCTCCGCCCGGGTCACGATCAGCTCCTCCACCATCCGTCTGCGCCGCTCGCTCTCCCGGTACAGCGCCTGATAGCCGAGAACCGTGGCCACGGCCACCGCCCCGCCGAGCAGCGGTCCGATGAAGACACCGGGGCTGAGCGTCGCGCCATGGCGTACGTACGACGAGATCGCCGCGCCCGCCGTCAGGGCCACCGCCGGCAGCGCCCAGCGCACCGGCAGCAGATGCAGCTGGAGGAAGTACAGCGGGAACGCCACCCACAGCCCGTCGGGCGTGGCCCAGAGCAGCGCCAGCCAGGACGCGCACAGCACGGTCAGCCAGAGCGCTGC
This sequence comes from Streptomyces sp. NPDC012508, assembly GCF_042902595.1. Taxonomy (NCBI): domain Bacteria; kingdom Bacillati; phylum Actinomycetota; class Actinomycetes; order Kitasatosporales; family Streptomycetaceae; genus Streptomyces; species Streptomyces sp. NPDC012508. Next base: position 1,170,381 of record NZ_JBIBEO010000001.1, on the reverse strand, counting down.
GGCGCGTTGCGATTCCCATACGGACGGGACGGCGGACCCGGTCGCGTAGACCACGCCCGTCAGCACCGCGAGCGCGACACCGGCGCCGGAGTCCGCCCGGACGGCCGCGAGGGCCAGCAGTCCCGCCATCAGCAGGTGCAGACAGAGGCGCAGCGCACGCAGGACGGGGGTGAGGGAACGCGGATCCATGATCTGACCAGCGTAGGCGGGGGCAGACAATCCGGACTCAACCGAAAGTTTGATTGCGGAGCCATCCGTGGCGCGATGCCGCCGGGCGCCGGGGCCCGGAAGGCTGGGCGGCATGTTCGTGGCATGGAGAGACCTGAGATTCGCCAAGGGGCGATTCACCCTGATGGGCACGGTGATCGTGCTCATCACGCTGCTCGTCGGGCTGCTGTCCGGGCTGACCGCCGGACTCGCGCGCGAGAACATCTCGGCGATCACGGGCCTGGCGGCCGACCGGCTCGCCTTCGCCGCCCCGCCCTCCGGCCAGTCGGTCTCCTTCACCAACTCGACGGTGACGGAGAGCCAGTGGCGGCGGTGGGCGGAGCGGCCCGGCGTCACGGATGCGCAGCCGCTGGGCATCCGCACGCTCAACGGCGCCGCGGGGGACCGTACGGCGGCCGTCTCCGCGTTCGGTACCGAGCCCTCGGCGGGCCTGGCGCCCGGGAGCGGGAAGCTCGGGCCCGGCCGGGTCGTCCTCTCGGAGTCCGCGGCGGAGGAACTGGGCGTCGGCGTGGGCGGGGCCGTACGCCTCGGTCCGCTGGAGGCCACGGTCGCGGCCGTGGCGGGCGATGCCTCGTACAGCCACACGCCCGTCGTCTGGACCGCGCTGGACGACTGGCAGAGGCTGGGGCACGACGGCACGACGCCGGAGGAGCAGGCGACGGTCGTCGCGCTGCGTCTCTCCGGGGACGTGGATCCGGGGGCCGGGGACGAGGAGCTGGGCACGGAGTCGCGGACGATCGACGAGGCGCTCACGGCCATAGGGTCCTACCAGGCCGAGAACGGATCGCTGCAGTTGATGCGCGGCTTCCTCTTCGTCATCTCGGCGCTCGTCATAGGCGCCTTCTTCACCGTGTGGACCATCCAGCGCAGCGGGGACGTGGCCGTCCTGAAGGCGCTCGGCGCCTCGACGCCGTACCTGCTGAGGGACGCGCTGGGGCAGGCGGTACTCATGCTCGGCGCCGGGACGCTGCTCGGCACGGCTCTCGCGGTCGGCGCCGGCGTGCTGATCAGCGGTGGCGACGTGCCCTTCGTGCTCGAACCGCTGACCGTGCTCGGGCCGGCGGCCGTGATGATCGTGCTCGGTGTCCTCGGCGCGGCCCTGTCCATCCGGCGGATCACCGCCGTCGACCCTCTGACCGCGCTCGGGAGCGCCCGATGACTCTGCTGCTGGACGACGTGACCCTGACGTACCCCGACGGCGACGGGCGCCTGACCGCGCTCGACGCCGTCTCCCTCGAGGTGCCCGCGGGCCGGGTGACCGCGGTCGTCGGACCCTCCGGCTCCGGCAAGTCCAGCCTGCTGGCGGTGGCCGCGACGCTGGTGACCCCGGACCGGGGGCGGGTCGTCGTGGCCGGTACGGAGACGGCGGCGCTGGATCCGGCGGGCCGGGCGGCGCTGCGGAGGGAGCGGATCGGGATCGTGTTCCAGCAGCCGAACCTGCTGCCGTCCCTGACGGCCGTGGAGCAGTTGCAGGTGATGGCGCATCTGTCGGGGGCGAGGCCGAAGGCGGTACGGGAGAGGGCTCTGACGCTCCTGGACGCGGTCGGCCTCGTGGATCTGGCGGCGCGGCGCCCGCACCAGCTGTCAGGCGGGCAGCGGCAGCGGGTCAACATCGCGCGGGCGCTGATGAACGAGCCGTCGGTGCTGTTGGTGGACGAGCCCACGAGCGCCCTGGATCACGAGCGGGGCGGGGCGGTGGTGGACCTGCTGGTCGCGCTGACGCGGGAGCGGGGGACGGCGACGGTGCTGGTGACCCACGACGAGGCGCACGCGACGCGCGCGGACACGTTGGTCCAGGTGGAGGACGGCCGCCTCACGAGCCGGGCCGTGGCCTGACCGGTTGCGGGCAATCGTTCCGCAGGGCGGAACGGGTGGGCACAACCCCCACGACGGCGCCGCATCCGCGGGCACCGTAAAAGCACGGGGAACATGGGCCCGGCAAGGGCGCCGTCCCGTTGTGTCCACCCGTTCCGCCTCAGCCGAACGGTGCCCACACCTTCCGGGGCAGGCGTTACGCGGTGCCGTTGCCCGCCGTGTTGGCCAGGGCCGTCGAGAGTTCTCGGGCCACCTCCTGGAGGATCGGCACGATCTTCTCCGTCGCCGCCTCCGTCACCCGGCCCGCCGGGCCGGAGATCGAGATGGCCGCCGCGGTCGGGGAGTCGGGGACCGAGACCGCGAGGCAGCGGACTCCTATCTCCTGCTCGTTGTCGTCGACCGCGAAGCCCGCGTCCCGCACCACCGCGAGCGCGTCCAGGAAGCCCTCCGGCGTGGTGATCGTCTTCTCCGTGGCCGCCGGCATGCCCGTACGGGCCAGCAGCGCGCGTACCTCGTCCGCCGGGGTGTGGGCCAGCAGCGCCTTGCCCACGCCCGTGGAGTGCGGCAGCACACGCCGGCCGACCTCGGTGAACATGCGCATCGAGTGCTTGGACGGCACCTGTGCGACGTACACGATCTCGTCGCCGTCGAGCAGCGCCATGTTCGCGGTCTCGCCCGTCTCCTCGACGAGCCGCGCGAGGTACGGCCGCGCCCAGGTGCCGAGCAGCCGGGAGGCGGACTCGCCCAGGCGGATCAGGCGGGGGCCGAGCGCGTACCTGCGATTGGGCTGCTGGCGTACGTAACCGCAGGCCACGAGCGTGCGCATCAGTCGGTGGATGGTCGGCAGCGGCAGCCCGCTGCTCGCGGAGAGCTCGCTCAGCCCGACCTCGCCCCCGGCGTCGGCCATCCGCTCAAGAAGGTCGAAGGCACGCTCGAGGGACTGGACGCCACCGCTCGCGGCGGCGGGCTTGGCGGCGTCGGTGGTGCTGGCGCTGGACGTCGGCACGTCAAGGTCCTTTCGGGGCAGGCGGGCAAGGCAGCAGCCTACCGGGCCGTCCGGTCGGACACACGGTCCCGGTCCTGGTGTACGGGCCGGTCAGGGGGGTGTTTGTCCGGTGTCGGCGGCTGCCCGGCGGCGTCCGTCTCCGCCCCGCATGTGCGGAGCTACGTTCTACTGTACGAAATTCCCATTCCACTTCATGGAAACATCCAAGTGGGGGGCGGCGCGAGTCCGGGTGACGGGGTCATGCTGGAAGTGCACCCTTGACGGCATGTCGTCCCGAGTGAAGACTCCTTCAACAGTTCGTTGAAATTCTGCTGGAAAGGGGTACGGGTGGACGTCAACCTGGTACTGCGCTCGACTCGCGTCATCACCCCCGAGGGGACGCGGCCCGCGTCGATCGCCGTCTCCGGCGGGACCATCGCCGCGGTGCTGCCGTACGACGCCGAGGTACCGGCCGGTGCCCGGCTGGAGGACGTCGGCGACGACGTCGTGCTCCCCGGGCTCGTCGACACCCATGTCCATGTGAACGACCCCGGCCGCACCGAGTGGGAGGGCTTCTGGACCGCCACCCGCGCCGCGGCCGCCGGTGGCATCACCACGCTCCTCGACATGCCGCTGAACTCGCTCCCGCCGACCACCACGGTCGACCACCTGCGGATCAAGCAGGACGTCGCCCGCGCCAAGGCCCACATCGACGTCGGCTTCTGGGGCGGCGCGCTGCCCGACAACGTCAAGGACCTGCGCCCGCTGCACGACGCCGGGGTCTACGGCTTCAAGTGCTTCCTGTCGCCCTCCGGGGTGGACGAGTTCCCCGAGCTCGACCAGGAGCAGCTGGCGAACTCGCTCGCGGAGATCGCCGGCTTCGGCGGCCTGATGATCGTGCACGCCGAGGACCCGCACCACCTGGCCGCGGCGCCGCAGAAGGCGGGCGGAAAGTACGCCGACTTCCTGGCCTCCCGGCCGCGCGACGCCGAGAACACGGCGATCCAGAACCTGATCGACCAGGCCCGCCGGCTCAACGCCCGCGTCCACGTCCTGCACCTCTCCTCCTCCGACGCGCTCCCGCTGATCCGCGCCGCGAAGGCCGAGGGCATCACGATCACCGTCGAGTCCTGCCCGCACTTCCTCACGCTCACCGCGGAGGAGGTCCCGGACGGGGCGACCGAGTTCAAGTGCTGCCCGCCGATCCGCGAGGCCGCCAACCAGGACGCTCTCTGGGAGGGGCTGGCGGACGGCACGATCGACTGCATCGTCTCCGACCACTCGCCCTCCACCGCCGACCTCAAGACCCCGGACTTCGCCTCCGCCTGGGGCGGCATCTCCTCCCTCCAGCTCGGTCTGCCCGCGATCTGGACCGAGGCCCGCCGCCGCGGCCACGACCTGACCGACGTCGCCCGCTGGATGTCCGAGGGCCCGGCGAAGCTCGCGGGCCTGGAGCGGAAGGGCGCGATCGAGGCCGGCCGCGACGCCGACTTCGCGGTCCTCGACCCCGAGGCGACGTTCACCGTCGACCCGGCCGAGCTGGAGCACCGCAACCGGGTCACCGCCTACGCGGGCCGGACCCTGCACGGTGTCGTCACGTCCACCTGGCTGCGCGGAGAGCGCATCGCCGACCGCGGCACCCTGGCCGAACCCTCCGGCCGTCTCCTCGAAAGGACCCACTGAACCGTGACCGGCATACCCTCCTTCACCGGCGACGCCAGCCCCTTCGGCGGCGGTGACCCGTACGCCGACTACCGCACCGCGGACTTCCCGTTCACGCAGTACGCGGACCTGGCCGACCGCCGCCTCGGCGCCGGTGTGATCGCCGCGAACGACGAGTTCTTCGCCGAGCGCGAGAACATGCTCAAGCCCGAGGCCGCCGAGTTCGACCCCGAGCACTTCGGGCACAAGGGCAAGATCATGGACGGCTGGGAGACCCGCCGCCGCCGTGGCGTCTCGGCCCAGCAGCCCCACCCGACCCAGGACGACCACGACTGGGCGCTCGTACGCCTCGGTGCCCCCGGTGTCGTCCGCGGCATCGTCGTCGACACCGCGCACTTCCGCGGCAACTACCCGCAGGCCGTCTCGGTGGAGGCGACCTCCGTGGCCGGCTCCCCGTCGCCCGAGGAGCTCCTCGCGGACGACGTGAAGTGGACGACGCTCGTCCCGCGCACCGCGATCGGCGGCCACGCCGCCAACGGCTTCGCCGTCGACGTCGAGCAGCGCTTCACGCATCTGCGCGTCAACCAGCACCCCGACGGCGGCATCGCGCGCCTCCGTGTGTACGGAGAGGTCGCCCCTGACCCGAAGTGGCTGGGCGTCCTCGGTACCTTCGACCTCGCGGCGCTGGAGAACGGCGGCCAGGTCGAGGACGCCTCCGACCGCTTCTACTCCCCGGCGACCAACACCATCCAGCCGGGCCGCTCCCGCAAGATGGACGACGGCTGGGAGACGCGGCGCCGCCGCGACAAGGGCAACGACTGGATCCGCTACAGCCTGGCCGCCGAGTCCGAGATCCGCGCCGTCGAGATCGACACCGCGTACCTCAAGGGCAACAGCGCGGGCTGGGCGGCGCTGTCCGTCGCCGCCGAGGGCTCCGAGGACTGGACCGAGATCCTGCCCCGGACCCGCCTCCAGCCCGACACCAACCACCGCTTCGTGCTGGACACGCCGGCGGTCGGCTCCCGGGTCCGGATCGACATCTACCCCGACGGCGGCATCTCCCGCCTCCGCCTCTTCGGTTCGCTCACCGAGGAGGGCGCGGCGCGCCTGACGGCCCGCCACCAGGAACTGGGCGGGTAACGACACCCCGCCCGGCCCGCGAGGGCGCACCGGCCGACAGCACCGGCGCGCCCTCGCGGCTCTTCTTTTCTGGCTCGGTTCGCCTCCGGGCGCCCGAGCCGGGCTCACGACCCCGACCGTGCTCGCCTCCCTCGTTCCTCGGGAGGCTCCGCGCGCTCGGGGCCGTTCCCCCGGCGCGCCCTTCGGCTCACTCGCCGGGCCCACGGGGTGGTCGCCGGCGAGGGGCATTGCCCGGTCGGGGTGGACGGCCTACGCCGCGTGGCCGCCGTCCACGGCGAACTCCGCGCCCGTCACGTACGCCGCGCCCGGGCCCGACAGGAACGCCACCGTCGCGGCGACCTCGTCCGGGGTGCCGTAGCGGCCCAGGGCCGTCATGGACGCCTGGTCCGGCGCGTACGGGCCGTCCGCCGGGTTCATGTCGGTGTCGACGGGGCCCGGGTGGACGAGGTTCGCGGTGATGCCGCGGCCGCCCAGCTCCCGTGCGAGCGCCCTGTTCAGCCCGGCCAGCGCCGCCTTGCTCATCGTGTAGAGCGTGCCGCCCGGCCCCGGGACGCGCGCTGTCATGCACGAGCCGATCGTGATGATCCGGCCGCCCCGCTCCATCCGCGCGGCCGCCGCCTGCGCGGCGAGGAAGGCCCCCCGTACGTTCACCGCGAGGACCCGGTCCACATCGGCCAGGGCCAGCGACTCCAGCGGGGCGATCACCCCGACCCCGGCGTTGTTGACCAGCACGTCGAGCCGGCCGAGCGCGTCCGCCGCCCACTCCACCGCGCCCGCCGCGTCCCCGGCGTCCGCCGCGTCGGCCCGCAGGGGGAGCGCCTTGCGTCCGGCCGCCTCGATCCGCGCCGCGACCTCCTTCGCCCGCTCCTCGCCCGCCACGTACGTGAACGCGACGTCCGCGCCCTCCCGGGCCAGCCGCAGCGCCGTCGCGGCACCGATCCCGCGGCTGCCGCCCGTCACCAGGACCGCCTTGCCGTTCATCGTGGACATCCCGAACCTCCGTAAGAAGCACCGTGTGGTTGCGGGTTCAATCAAAGTCGGGTGGCGGTCCCGGTGCTGGCGGCAATCGGACGCCGACGCCGACGCCGATGCCTACGCCGATGACTTTCGCCGAGCGGTGGAGTCGGAGCTTGTGAGACACGATGGACCGGGGGATCCCGACCCGGCCGAGCGAAAGGCAGGACCATGGGCAAGCTCTCCCTCACCCAGTTCGTGACGATCGACGGCGTCTACCAGGCACCCGGCGGGCCGGAGGAGGACCCCAGCGGCGGGTTCGAGCACGGCGGCTGGTCCGTCCCGTACGGCGACGAGGACTTCGGGGCCTTCATGAACGAGGTCTTCGCGCGGCCCGCCGCCTTCCTGCTCGGCCGCCGTACGTACGAGATCTTCGCGAGCTACTGGCCGAAGCAGACCGACGCCGCCGACCCCGTCGCCTCCAAGCTCAACGCCCTCCCCAAGTACGTGGCCTCCAGCACCCTCACGACGGCCGACTGGGCAGGCACCACCGTCCTCGGCGGCGACGCCGTCCAGGAGGTCGCGGCCCTCAAGGACCGCGTCGACGGTGAGGTGCAGATGCACGGCAGCGGCGGCCTCGCCAAGTCCCTGCTGGCCGCCGACCTCATCGACACGCTCCACCTGCTCGTCTTCCCCGTCGTCCTCGGCACCGGCCTCAACCTCTTCGACGGCGCCCGGCCCACCGCCTTCCGCAACGTCGGGTCCAGGACCACCGGCTCGGGCGTCGCCATCAGTACGTACGAACTGGCGGGCCGCCCCGAGTACGGCAGCTACGTCTAGGCGAAACATGTAGCCACCACCCGTCTCTCCGGGTACGGTGATCGTCCCGCGTGCGAGCCGCCGAAGTCTCCACCCCGCCCGACGTGTTGGAGCAGGCCCACGATGTCCTCGATCGCCGCTTCCGTGCCCTTGCGCGCCCCGCGCCCTGCCTGGCTCACCGACCTTCCGGTCCTCCTCGTCGCCGTCGTCTGGGGCGCCAGCTATCTCGCGGCCAAGGGCATCACCACCACCCACACCGTCGTCGCCGTCCTGGTCCTGCGGTTCGCCGTCGTCCTGCCCGCACTCGTCGTCGCCGGATGGCGGGGGCTGCGGGCACTGACCGCGGTCCAGTGGCGCGGCGCTGGCCTCCTCGGTCTGATCCTCAGCGGGATCTTCCTCCTGGAGACCTATGGCGTCGTCCACACCTCCGCCACCAACGCCGGCCTGATCATCAGCCTCACCATGATCCTCACGCCGCTCGCCGAGGCGGCCGTCACCCGGACCCCCATGCCCCGCGCCTTCCTGGCCGCCGCCGGTCTCTCGGTCGCCGGTGTGGTGCTCCTGACGCAGGGCGGCGGCTTCACCGCACCGTCCCTCGGTGATCTGCTGATGCTCCTCGCCGCGCTCGCGCGGACCGTGCACGTCCTGGCGATGTCGCGGATCACGTCCGTCCGGAGCGCCGACTCGCTCTCCCTGACCACCGTGCAACTCGGCTCCGCCGTCGTCGTCTTCGCCCTGCTCGCCACTCTCCCCGGCACCGGCGCGTCCCCGTGGTCCGTGGCGCTCGACTTCGGTCCGCGGGAATGGGCCGGGCTGCTCTTCCTCTCCGTCTTCTGCACGCTCTTCGCCTTCTTCGTGCAGATGTGGGCCGTCCGCCGCACCTCCCCGTCCCGGGTCAGCCTGCTGCTCGGTACGGAGCCCCTCTGGGCCGCCACCGCGGGCATCGCGATCGCCGGCGACCGCCCGGGTGCGCTCGGCATCGTGGGAGCCATCCTCGTACTGGCGGGCACGAGTTGGGGCCGCCGGGCGGCCGACGAGAGCGCCCGGTAGGTTCTTGCCCCATGCGTTCACTGCCGTACGACATAGAATTCCGGAGCCGTGCCCGGCGCACCCAGGGGTGGGGTGTCGGGCTGCTGGCCCTCGCCGGCCTGATGTGGATCTGGCTGGCTGTGCTGATCTTCGCGCCGTACGAACTCGAAGAGGGCTACGGAAGCGACGAGTGCGAGTCCCGCTGGTCCAGCGAGTACCTGCACAAGAGCAGCAGCCGGTGCGTCAACGAACGTGACTGGCCCGAGCTCCTCACGGTCCTCGGCGGCTCGGTCCCCCTCGCCGTCGTCGGGGCCGTCCTCTACACCAGTGGCTCCGTCTCCCACCGCATGGCCGAGCACCTCGCCGAGGTCACGCGCCTCAACGAGGCCGCCCGCTGACCCTCGTCACGTGCGGCGGCTCGTGTCCGCGATCATCACGATCACGAAGCCGATGACCGCGATGACGATGTTCGCGAACAGCGCCCTGTCCTCCAGGAACGACACGTTCTCCGTCAGGGCCCGGGTGAACCCCATGAACGGGAACCAGCCCGTCAGCTCGCGCAGCACCCCCGCGAGGCCGCCGACCAGCACCACACCGCCCACGAACTCCAGAAACTTCTTCATGGGCCGATCATGGTTCCCAGCGCCACAGGCCCGCGTCGGTCCAGGGGACAGAGTCGGTGCTACCGAAGTCTCGGACCGCGCGACTTTGGTAGCTTCCCGGCCTCCGTGACCGGCCGCGCGCCCCTGACGTGCGTACTTTGGTGCGTATGACACGTACGGACCCGCACGCCTGGCTGCTGCCCTCAGCCATGGCCGACCCCACGGCCGCCGGTACGTCCGGACGCAGGCCGCGGCGGACCGTACGGGACTGGGTCGTCGACAGCCTTCTCTTCCTCTGCGCCGCCTTCATCGGGCTCCTCGCCGCCGAGGCCGTCGACCAGTACAACAGCGAGACCGTCGCCTTCGTCGACCAGATCGTCGGCGCCGCCGCCTGCTGCGCCCTCTGGCTCCGCCGCCGGTGGCCCGTCGGTCTGGCCGTCGCGCTCTCCCTGCTCAGCGTCGTCGCGCCCGTCGCCGGCGGCGCGTTCCTCGTGAGTCTGTTCAGCGTCGCCGTCCGGCGGCCCTTCCGCGAGATCGCCTGGATCGGCGCGCTGGCCGCCGCCTGCTCCGTCGCCCAGGTCTTCGTACGGCCCGACCCCAGCACAGGCACCATCCTCGGGATCGCCATCGGCCTCATCCTGATCCTGCTCATGACCGCCTGGGGCATGCTCGTACGCTCCCGGCGCCAGCTCGTCGAGGCCCTGCGCGAGCGCGCCCGGCGCGCCGAGGCCGAGGCGGAGCTCCGCGCCGAACAGGCGCAGCGCCTCGCCCGGGAGGCCATCGCCCGCGAGATGCACGACGTACTCGCCCACCGCCTCACCCTGCTCAGCGTGCACGCCGGAGCGCTCGAGTTCCGCCCCGACGCCCCGCCCGAGCAGGTCGCGCGCGCCGCCGGAGTCATCCGCGACAGCGCCCACGAGGCGCTCCAGGACCTCCGGCAGATCATCGGCGTGCTGCGTACCCCCGGTGAAGGCGGTGACGGCGACCGGCCGCAGCCCACGCTCGCCACCCTCGACGCGCTGGTCGCCGAGTCCCGCGAGGCCGGGGCCAAGGTCGTCCTCGACTCCACGATCGACGATCCGGACGCGGTCCCCGCCGCCACCGGCCGTACCGTCTACCGCATCGCCCAGGAGGGGCTCACCAACGCCCGGAAGCACGCTCCCGGCGCCGAGGTCACCCTCACCGTGCGGGGCCGCCCCGGCGACGGACTGACCGTCGAGGTCCGCAACCCGGCCCCCACCGGACCCGTGCCCCACGTCCCCGGCTCCGGCCAGGGCCTCATCGGCCTCACCGAGCGCGCCACCCTCGCGGGCGGTCGCCTGGACCACGGTCCGGCACCCGACGGTGGGTTCGCCGTGCACGCCTGGCTACCGTGGCCCTCATGACCATCCGGCTGCTCATCGTCGACGACGACCCCCTGGTCCGCGCGGGCCTCACCCTCATGCTCGGCGGCGCCGACGACATCGACATCGTGGGAGAGGGCACCGACGGGCGCGACGTCCCCGAGCTCGTCGCCCGCCTCGCCCCGGACGTCGTCCTCATGGACATCCGGATGCCGCACGTCGACGGCCTCACCGCCACCGAACTCCTGCGGGCCCGCCCCGAGGCCCCCGAGGTCATCGTGCTCACCACCTTCCACGCCGACGAACAGGTCGTGCGCGCCCTGCGGGCCGGCGCGGCCGGATTCGTCCTCAAGGACACCCCTCCCGCCGAGATCGTCTCCGCCGTCCGCCGCGTCGCGTCCGGTGACCCCGTGCTCTCCCCGGCCGTCACCCGCCAGCTGATGAGCCATGTCGCGCAGAAGCCGGAACAGTCCCGCAGCGCGACCGCCACGGCCCGGATCGCCGAACTCGCCCAGCGTGAACGCGAGGTCGCCGTCGCCGTCGGCCGCGGCCACTCCAACGCCGAGATCGCCGCCGCGCTGTACATGAGCGTGCCGACCGTCAAGACCCACGTGTCCCGGATTCTCGCCAAACTCGGCCTCAACAACCGTGTCCAGATCGCCCTCCTGGTCCACGACGCGGGCCTCCTCGACGACGGGGAGGCTTAGTGCACGGGAACGGGCCCGCCTAGGCTGAGGCGATGTCCACCATCGAACTGGGGGAGTGGGGCGCGGACTTCACCGCGAATCCGTATCCCTACTACGCGAAGCTCCGCGAGAGCGGTCCCGTCCACCACGTCCGTATGCCCGACGGCTGGGAGTTCTGGCTCGTCGTCGGCCACGAGGAGGGGCGCGCGGCGCTCGCCGACCCCCGCCTGGCGAAGTCGCCCTCCGTCATCGGCGTCACCCCGGTCGACGAGGAACTCATCGGCCCCAACCTGCTCGCCGTGGACGCCCCGGACCACACCCGGCTGCGCAAGCTCGTGACCCGCGAGTTCACCGGCCGGCGGGTCGAGGCCCTGCGTCCCCGAGTCCAGGAGATCGCCGACGAGCTCGCCGACGCGATGGCACCGGCCGGCCGCGCGGACCTCGTGGACTCCTTCGCGTTCCCGCTGCCCATCACCGTCATCTGCGAGCTCCTCGGTGTCCCGGCCGCCGACCGCGACTCCTTCCGCCGCTGGTCGAACGAGCTGGTCGCGCCGACCGGGGGGACGCCCGAGCGGGAGGTCGTCGAGGGCTTCGGCGCCTACCTGGACGCGCTCATCGAGGACAAGCGCGCCTCACGGCCCTCGGACGACCTGCTGTCCGCCCTGATCACCACCCGCGCCGAGGACGGCGACGCGCTGTCACTGCGTGAACTGCGTGGCATGGCCTATCTGTTGCTCGTCGCCGGGCACGAGACGACCGTCGGTCTGATCACCAACACGATCCGGGCGCTGTTCGCCCACCCCGGCCAACTCGCCGATCTCCGCGCCGACTTCGGGCTGCTCGACGGCGCGGTCGAGGAAGGGCTGCGCTACGACGGGCCGGTGGAGTCCTCCACCTTCCGGATCGCCAAGGAGGCGATCACGGTGGGGGACACCGCCATCCCCGCCCTCTCGCCCGTCTTCGTCTCCCTCGCGGCCGCCGACCGCGACCCGCAGCGCTTCCCGGAACCGGACCGCTTCGACATCCGCCGCGAGCCGCGCGGCCATCTGGCCTTCGGACACGGCATCCACTACTGTCTCGGCGCGCCCCTCGCCCGCCTGGAAGGCACCATCGCGATCCGGACACTCCTGGAGCGCTTCCCGCGGCTGGAACTCGACCCCGAGGGCTCTCCGTGGGAGTGGATGCCGGGCCTGCTCGTCCGCGGTGTACGGCACCTTCCGGTCCGGTGGTGACCCGATGACCGCATCCTCCCCCCACCTCGACCTGGATCAGGCGCGGAAGGTCCTGGACGGCCAGCCGTTCAGCCGGCTCGTCGGCGCCCGGATCACCGCCTTCGGCGACGGCGGCGCCACCCTGGAGGTGGACCTCCGCGAGGAGCTCCAGCAGCAGAACGGGTTCGCCCATGGCGGGGTGCTCTCGTACGCCGCCGACAACGCGCTCACCTTCGCGGCCGGGACCGCGCTCGGGCCCGCCGTTCTGACCGCGGGCTTCTCCATCCAGTACGTCCGCCCCGCGCGCGGCCGCACGCTCGTCGCCCGAGCGAGCGTGGTCCACGCGGGGCGACGGCAGGCGGTGGTGCGATGCGATCTGCTGACCGTGGACGGCGAGGGCGCCGAGACCCTGTGCGCGGTGGCGCAGGGGACGGTGCTCTCGGCGGCCGGCTGAGGGCCCGGCGGGCTCGCTCCAGGACGGGAAGGCCCTACGACGGGATCCCGCCGGGGGCCCTGCGGCGAGATCCCGCCGAGGGCCCTACGACGGGATCTCGGCCAGGGCAACCGGCCGGTGTTCCCGCCGGGAGCGCTCGCACGCCTCGGCGATCCGGAGCGCCTCCAAGGCCTCCCGGCCGTCACAGGGGTTGGCCGCCTCGCCGCGCACCAGCCTTACGAACGCGTCCAGTTCGGCCTCGTACGCCGGCGCGAACCGGTCGATGAAGCCGGGCCACGGCTTGACCGGGGCGGGCGGCCCCCCGGCCTCCACTGAGGTGAGCGGGGTCCGGTCGTCCAGGCCCACCGCGATCTGGTCCCGCTCGCCCGCCAGCTCCATCCGTACGTCGTAACCGGCGCCGTTGCACCGGGTCGCCGTGGCCGTCGCCAGCGTGCCGTCGTCCAGGGTGAGCAGCGCGGCCGCCGTGTCGACGTCGCCCGCCTCCCGGAACATCGCCGGGCCCGCGTCCGAGCCGGTGGCGTACACCTCGACGACCTCGCGCCCGGTCACCCAGCGCAGTATGTCGAAGTCGTGCACCAGACAGTCCCGGTAGAGGCCGCCGGAGAGCGGCAGATACGCGGCGGGCGGCGGGGCCGGATCGGAGGTCGCCGCCCGTACGGTGTGCAGCCGGCCGAGCCGCCCTGTCCGTACCGCCTCACGGGCCGCCGCGTACCCGGCGTCGAAGCGGCGCATGAACCCGAGCTGGAGCTCCGTGCCCGCGGACTCGACCGCCCGCAGCGCGCCGAGCGTGCCCGGCACGTCCAGCGCGATGGGCTTCTCGCAGAAGGCCGGGAGCCCGGCGCCGGCCGCGCGGGTGATCAGCTCGGCGTGGGCGGCCGTGGCGGAGGTGATGACGACGGCGTCGAGGGCGTGGTGGTCCAGGAGGGCGTCGACGGTCGGCGCCATGTCCGCGCCGAGCGCCCCGCCGACCCGCGCCGCCCGGTCGGGGTCCGCGTCCGCCACGACCAGCGACTCGACCTCCGGGTGACGGGCGAGCACGCCCGCGTGGAAGGCCCCGATACGACCCGTTCCGATCAGTCCGATACGCATGGCCCCAAGGTGGTGCCGGACGGTCACCCTGTCAAGGATTTGTCAGGACAATCGGACTTCACCACTTCCTGTCATCATCTCCTCGGGCTACGCTCCCGTCCGTGTCCAAGCCGTCGTCGTCGTCCGCCGCCACGCCACCGCTCTCCGTGGACCGCACCAGCCCGGTACCGCTCTACTACCAGCTCGCCCGGCAGCTGGAAGCGGCCATCGAGAACGGAGCCCTGGCCCCCGGCAGCCTGCTCGGCAACGAGATCGACCTCGCCACCCGGCTCGGACTGTCCCGCCCCACGGTCCGGCAGGCCATCCAGTCCCTGGTCGACAAGGGACTCCTGGTCCGCCGGCGCGGCGTCGGCACGCAGGTCGTGCACAGCCAGGTCAGGCGCCCGCTGGAGCTCAGCAGCCTCTACGACGACCTGGAGGCCGCGGGCCAGCGCCCCGCCACCCGCGTCCTCGTCGACCGCGTCGAACCCGCCTCCGCCCGGGTCGCCGCCGCCCTCGGCGTACCGGAGGGCAGCGACGTCCGCTACGTGGAGCGGCTGCGCACGGCGCACGACGAGCCCATGGCGTACCTGCGCAACCACCTCCCGCCCGGGCTGCTCGACGTGGACTCGGAGAGTCTGGCGACGACCGGCCTCTACCGGCTGATGCGCGGCGCCGGTATCACTCTGCACAGCGCCCGGCAGACCGTCGGCGCCCGCGCCGCCACGTCCGCCGAGGCGGAGCTGCTCGCCGAGGAGGAGGGAGCACCGCTGCTCACGATGGAACGCACCACTTTCGACGACACGGGGCGGGCTGTCGAGTTCGGCTCCCACCTCTACCGGGCCTCGCGGTACTCCTTCGAGTTCCAGCTGCTGGTCCGCCCCTGACCCACTGACGACCGCGCGATCCCCATGACCGATACTGCAATGCACGCAGAAGGACACAAAGGAGGGCACGGCCTCGTGACCAGGCTTCGGACAGGAGGGGTACGCGCCGCAGTCGGCGCCGTGCTCGCGGTGGCGCTCACCGCCGCACTCGCGGGGTGCAGCAGCACCGGCGGGAAGCGCGCGGAGGACGCCCGCAAGGCGGCCGCCGCCCAGGGGAAAGCGGCCGTGAACACCCCCCGGTGGACCTTCGCCATGGTGACCCACTCGGGCGACGGCGACACCTTCTGGGACATCGTCCAGAACGGCGCCGAGCAGGCCGCCGTCAAGGACAACATCAACTTCCTCTACGCCCATAGCGACGAGGCGCAGCAGCAGGCCCAGCTCATCGACTCGTACATCGCCAAGGGCGTCGACGGCCTCATCGTCACCCTCGCGAAGCCCGACGCGATGAAGACCGCCGTCGACAAGGCGGTCAAGGCCGGCATCCCGGTGATCACCGTCAACTCCGGCTCCGAGCAGTCCAAGGCCTTCGGCGCACTCACGCACATCGGCCAGGACGAGACCGTCGCCGGCGAGGCCGTCGGCGAGGAGCTCGACAAGCGCGGGAAGAAGAAGGCCCTGTGCGTCCTGCACGAGCAGGGCAACGTCGGCCACGAGCAGCGCTGCGCCGGAGCGAAGAAGACCTTCGGCGGCGATCTGCAGAACCTGTACGTCGACGGCACCAACATGCCCGACGTCCAGGCCTCCATCGAGGCCAAGCTCCAGTCCGACCCGGCCATCGACTCGGTCGTCACCCTCGGCGCGCCGTTCGCGGACGCCGCCGTCCAGGCGAAGAAGACCGCGGGCTCCGAGGCCGAGGTCGACACCTTCGACCTCAACGCCAAGGTCGCCTCCGCGCTCGCCGCGGGCACCCTCGGCTTCGCCGTCGACCAGCAGCCCTACCTCCAGGGCTACGAGGCCGTCGACCTGCTCTGGCTGTACAAGTACAACGCCGATGTCCTCGGCGGCGGCAAGCCCGTCCTGACCGGCCCCCAGATCATCACCAAGGACGACGCCGAGGCGCTGAAGGGCTACACGGAGCGGGGCACCCGATGAGCGCGACCGCCCCGACGGGGGACGGCCTCGACCATGTCGACGAACGGCTGCTGCGCACCTCCCCGCTGAGGAAGTTCCTGGCCCGGCCCGAGCTCGGCTCCGTCGTCGGCGCCGCGGCCGTCTTCGTCTTCTTCTCGCTGGTCGCCGACAGCTTTCTGCGCGCCTCCAGCCTCGGCACGGTCCTCTACGCGGCCTCGACCATCGGGATCATGGCGGTGCCCGTCGCGCTGCTGATGATCGGCGGTGAGTTCGACCTCTCGGCCGGCGTGATGGTCACCACCTCGGCGCTGATCTCGTCGATGTTCAGCTACCAGATGACCGCGAACGTCTGGGTCGGCGTCGGCGTCTCGCTGCTCGTCACCCTGGCCATCGGAGTCTTCAACGGCTTCATGCTGACCCGCACCAGACTGCCGAGCTTCATCATCACCCTCGGCACGTTCCTCATGCTGACCGGCCTGAACCTCGGCTTCACCAAGCTGATCAGCGGCACGGTCTCCACCAAGTCGATCGCCGACATGGAAGGCTTCCCCTCCGCCCGGAAGCTCTTCGCCTCCCAGCTGACCATCGGCGGCGTGGATCTCAAGGTCACCATCCTGTGGTGGATCGGCCTGGTCGCCGTCGCCACCTGGATCCTGCTGCGCACCCGCTTCGGCAACTGGATCTTCGCCGTCGGCGGCAACGCCGACGCCGCCCGAGCGGTCGGTGTCCCGGTCTTCCGCACCAAGATCGGCCTCTACATGGGCGTGGCCTTCTGCGCCTGGATCTCCGGCCAGCACCTGCTCTTCTCCTTCGACGTCGTCCAGTCGGGAGAAGGCGTCGGCAACGAGCTGATCTACATCATCGCGGCCGTCATCGGCGGCTGTCTGATCACCGGCGGTTACGGCTCCGCCATCGGCTCGGCGGTCGGCGCGTTCATCTTCGGCATGACCAGCAAGGGCATCGTGTACGCGGAGTGGAACCCGGACTGGTTCAAGTTCTTCCTGGGAGCGATGCTCCTGCTCGCGACCCTGCTGAACGCCTGGATCCGCCGGCGTGTGGAGGCAACCAAATGACCACCCCCGAGTCCACCGCACCGGCTCCCGCCACCGGCACCGCGCTCGTCGAGCTCGACGACGTCAGCAAGTACTACGGCAACATCCGCGCCCTCGAGGGGGTCTCCCTCGAGGTCCACGCGGGTGAGATCACCTGCGTCCTCGGCGACAACGGAGCCGGCAAGTCCACCCTCATCAAGATCATCGCGGGGCTGCACCGGCACGACGCCGGCACCTTCCGCATCGAGGGCGAGGAGGTCTCCCTCGCCAACCCGCGCGAGGCCCTGGACCTGGGCATCGCCACCGTCTACCAGGACCTCGCCGTCGTCCCCCTCATGCCGGTCTGGCGGAACTTCTTCCTCGGCTCCGAGCCCACCAAGGGCGCCGGCCCCTTCAAGCGCCTCGACGTCGAGCTGATGCGCGAGACCACCCGCTCCGAGCTGCTGCGCATGGGCATCGACCTGCGCGACGTCGACCAGCCCATCGGCACCCTGTCCGGCGGTGAGCGCCAGTGCGTGGCCATCGCCCGCGCGGTGTACTTCGGCGCCAAGGTCCTGGTCCTGGACGAGCCGACCGCCGCCCTCGGCGTCAAGCAGTCCGGAGTGGTCCTGAAGTATGTGGCCGCGGCCCGTGACCAGGGCCTCGGAGTGGTCCTCATCACCCACAACCCGCACCACGCCTACCTCGTCGGGGACCGTTTCGTGCTGCTCAAGCGCGGGGTCATGGCGGGCAGCCACACCAAGGATTCGGTCACCCTGGACGAGCTGACCCGCCAGATGGCGGGCGGCAGCGAGCTCGAGGACCTGCGCCACGAGCTGGAGCGCCCCACCGCTTCGTAACGGCCCCCCGACACCGCACCTGGCAGAATCGAGCCGATGAGTACCTACCGCGACTTCGCCAACCGGGGCTCCGCACGGGCCACGGTGCTGCGGACCGTCGGCACCCGGGAACGGCGCTCCCACCTGACCGCGCCCCGGGTGCCCACCGTCGGCATCGACATCGGCGGTACGAAGGTCATGGCCGGTGTCGTCGACGCGGACGGCACGATCCTGGAGAAGCTCCGCACCGAGACGCCGGACAAGTCCAAGAGCCCCAAGGTCGTCGAGGACACCATCGTCGAGCTGGTCCTGGACCTCTCCGACCGGCACGACGTGCACGCCGTCGGCATCGGCGCGGCGGGCTGGGTCGACGCCGACCGCGCCACCGTCCTCTTCGCCCCGCACCTCGCCTGGCGCAACGAGCCGCTGCGCGACTCGCTGCAGTCCCGGCTCGCCGTCCCCGTCATGGTCGACAACGACGCCAACACGGCCGCCTGGGCCGAGTGGCGTTTCGGCGCCGGACGGGGCGAGGACCACCTCGTCATGATCACGCTCGGCACCGGCATCGGCGGCGCGATCCTGGAGGACGGGCAGGTCAAGCGCGGCAAGTACGGGGTGGCCGGCGAGTTCGGCCATATGCAGGTCGTCCCCGGCGGACACCGCTGCCCCTGCGGCAACCGCGGCTGCTGGGAGCAGTACAGCTCCGGCAACGCGCTGGTCCGCGAGGCCCGTGAGCTGGCCGCCGCCGACTCACCGGTCGCGTACAACATCATCGAGCGGGTCAAGGGCAACATCCCGGAGATCACCGGCCCGCTCATCACCGAGCTGGCCCGCGAGGGCGACGCCATGTGCGTCGAGCTCCTCCAGGACATCGGCCAGTGGCTCGGCGTCGGCATCGCCAACCTCGCCGCCGCCCTGGACCCCTCCTGCTTCGTCATCGGCGGGGGCGTCAGCGCCGCCGACGACCTGCTGATCGGCCCGGCCAGGGACGCCTTCCGGCGCCATCTCACCGGCCGCGGCTACCGCCCCGAGGCCCGGATCGCCAAGGCCCAGCTCGGCCCCGAGGCCGGCATGGTCGGCGCCGCCGACCTCGCCCGGCTCGTCGCCCGGCGCTTCCGCCGCGCCAACCGGCGCCGCGTCGAGCGGTACGAACGGTACGAGCGCTACGCGCAGGCCCTGCGCAACGGCCCCGCGGCACGCACCTCCTCCCGCACCACCCAGGACCCGCCTTCATGACCGTCCCCTCCCCGACCACCTCTCCCGAACAGAGCACGAAGATGCCGGAGGACCGGCGCCACATGATCCGCCGCCGCTGGCTGACGGCGATCATCATCGTGCTGCTCGTCGGCATCCCCGCCGGATACCTCGTGATCTCCGCCGGGCAGAGCCGCGACAGCGGCCGCGACAAGGAGCGCGAGTCCTCCGCCACCGGGCTGCGCGAGAGCTGGCCCTCGCTGATGAAGCGCCGCATCTTCGAGGTCCCGATCCCGCCGGGCAGCACGGGCGTCGCCTACTACGAGACCAGCAACTGGAAGACGAGCCGGCTGTACGTCCGCTTCACGACGAGCGCGGGACGGCTCGACGCCTTCCTGAACGAGATCGGCTCCAGCCGCTCCGAGCTGGATCCCGGCGAGGTCACGGTCAGCGAACGCGACGCCGACATCGTCGGCTGGGACTTCCCGGCGGACGGAACCTGGTCGGGCACGACCGTCAGCCGGGACAAGCCACGCCCCGACGAGGACATCACCGTCGACCTCAGCGACCCGGCGGCCCCCACGGTGTACGTGGTGTCGACCACGACACCCTGACCGCACGGTCCACCCTCCGTGCCCCTGACCGATGGCGGACCGCACACGCACGAGCCGGCCCGACGGGTGTTCCGTCGGGCCGGCGCCGTGCGAGAGCGATGTGACCAGGTCGTCCACCTACTCGTGCGACGAGACGGTGTCATGGACGACTCGCCCTTGCCCGCACCGGCACCCGGGGCGCCGTAGCTAGGCGGCGGGGGAGGAACCCTGCTCCGTGACGGTGATGACCGAGGCGGGGCAGACACCGGCGGCGACGCGGACGGCCGCGTGGTGTTCCCCCGGCGGCCGGGCGTTCAACAGCGTGACCAGGCCCTCGTCCTCGTCCTGGTCGAAGACCTGAGGGGCGGTCAGGGCGCACATTCCGGCGCCGAGGCAGCGGTCGCGGTCGACGTGGACGTCCATCGGATCAGCTCTCTTCCCACGTGACCGGCAGCCGGTGCACACCGTAGATGTTCATGTTCGTCCGCAGCGGCACCTCCTCCGCCGGCACGTCCAGACGCAGCGTGGGGAACCGCCTGAGCAGCGCGGGCAGGGCCACCGTCATCTCGACGCGGGCCAGTTGCTGTCCGAGGCACTGGTGGATGCCGTGCCCGAAGCCCAGATGCCCCGTGGCCTTTCGGTGCACGTCGAGGCGGTCGGGGTCGGGGAACCGCTCCGGGTCACGGTTGGCGGCCTCCAGCGAGAGGGTGACGCTCTCGCCCGCCCTGATGAGCCGGCCCTCCACCTCGACATCCTCCAGCGCGGACTTGATGCCGGTGTGGGCGACGGTCAGGTAGCGCATCAGCTCTTCCACGGCCTGCGGGGCGAGGTCAGGATCCGCACGCAGGGCGTCGGCCTGGGCCGGGTTGGTGAGCAGCGCGAACGTCCCGTGGGCGATCATGTTGGCGGTGGTGTCGAGCCCGGCGGCGAGCAGGAAGCCACCGACGCCGACGAGTTCCTCGTCGGTGAGGTCGGAGTCCTGGGCGAGGTCGCCGAGCAGGTCGTCCGAGGGCTCGGCGCGCTTGGCCGCGACCAACTCGGCCATGTACTCCTGGAGTCCGGTGAACGGGGCGTACTGCTCCTCGGGCGTCACGTCCCTGGACATGAGTGTGTGGGCGTGGTTCTGGAAGCGCTCGCGGTCGGCGTAGGGGACACCGAGCAGCTCGCAGATCATCAGCGCGGGCAGGGGCCGCGCGAACGCCTCGACCAGGTCGGTGCCCGGGCCGCTCCGCTCCATCGCGTCCAGGTGCTCGGCGGTGATCTCCGCGACCCGGTCGGAGAGCAGCCGCATCCGGCGGACGGTGAACTTGCCGGTCAGGAGCCGCCGGAAGCGGGTGTGCCGGGGCGCGTCCATCCCGGTCATGTCGCCGACCGGGGCGGGCGGCAGCGGGCCCTCGGGTCCGCCGGGGAAGGGGTAGTGCAACAGCTCGTACCGCGAACTGAAGCGCGGGTCGCCCATGATGGCGCGGACCATGGAGTGACCGGTGGCGAGCCAGCCGATGTGCCCGTCGGGGTACGTCATCCGGGTCAGCGGGCTCGCCTCGCGCAGCTCCGCCAGTCCTGCGGGCGGGTCGAACGGGCAGCCGGCGGCGCGCTGCGTGGGGATCGTGACGGGCTCGGTGTGGGCCGACGGTTCGTGCTGCAAGGTGTCCTCCGTGGAGACATGGCCCCTCCGGCGCCATGCATGGCGCCACGGGGTGAGCGCGACAACAGCGGTCGCTGACATGGACCGTGAACGTGCGACGGAACTGCTCGACCTGGCGGGTCGGGTCCGTGAGCACGATGGTGGCACCAATCTGGCGCCAGAGCAAGTCACTGTGGCGCCAGATCGCGCCACATGGCGTCATGGGCGCTCGGAGCTGACGCACGTGCCGGAGCGGCCGCTGGAACCGGGACGGCTGCCGACCGGCGGGGTGCTCCCGAACCTGGGCCTGACCGGCCCCGTCCGGGCGCGCCCCGGCGGGGTGCTCCCGAACCTGGGCCTGACCGGCCGCGTCGGGGTGCGCCTCGACGCGGAGCCGCCGGCCCGTGACCGCCTCAACCGGGCCGTGAGCCGGAAACCGGGTGACGTTCCTCGGCCACCGGTGGGGCCAGTTCCGCGCCGAACACCTCGGCGGAGCGGCGTCGCCGGATGTCGTCCAGGGTGCGGGACTGGGCCTCCGCGCGAGTGAGGAGCCTGTCGAGGTCCGCGGAGTCGAGACCGGAGCGGGTTTCGGCAAGTGTGCGCAGAATCCGCCAGCACGCCGCCTTGCCCTCGACGGCGAGGAGCATCGCTTCGAGCTCCACCACGTCGCTGAGCGGGGAGCGGGAGAGAAGCCTGCCGTTGAGCTTGAGCCGTCCCGCCTTCTCCCCGATCCTGCCCACGATCTCGCGCAGGGGCCTCACGGGAACGTCGAGGTCGCGCATGATCCGGCGCAGGCTCCGCCGGTCCTCCTCGATCTGGCGCGCCAAGGCGTCCAGGGCCGGCCCCGACTCCGTGTGGCGCCGCCCTTCGACGATGCGCCGGATCAGCCGTACGCCGGCCGCCGCGCCTGTGAGGTGGTCGTTCAGGTACACGGTGAGCAGCGGTCCCGACAGGGTCTCGGGCTTGTCGTCGCGCATGGCACTGCCTCCGTTCCGGGCCCTCTCCGCGCCTTCCGCACGTCCGACCTCGACGCGCGGTGCCACCGGCGTTCTCGTGACTCGGCGACTCTCCCCTTCCGGGAGGACCAAACAACCGCCGGGGCCGACGCACAGGGGGGACACCCGCCCGGCGGCGTTTGCGGACGCCGGTACGGGACAGACGCGGGGCGCAGCACCCGGACCCGTTCCAGAGAGGCGATCATGACCGTAACCACCGCCATCACAGCGACACCTGCCCTCGCCGCATCGGCAGGATCCAACGCCGTAGTCTTCGCCGTCGTCATCGGCGTGGTGGTCGTCGCACTTCTCATCGGCGCGTTCTGGTGGGGCAGCCGTCGCGTCGCGCGCCGACGTCGGCCGACCGGCGACCCCACGCAGACGAACACCACAGCCGCCCGCGACGACTCATGGACCACCCCCGAAGCCGACCGCGACCTGGGGGACTCCCGCCGCTGACGCCCGCCCACCGTCCGCCGCTGCCTGCGGCGGGTTCCCTCCTCCGGGTAGCGACACCGAGCAGCGGTGTTCCCAGGGGTTCCAGGCCAGCAGCTCCCTGACGGCGCCCCGCGTGGCGCCGTCGAGGCGGAGTTCAGCGAGCAGCTCACGGTCGAAGGGCTCCAGCCGCTCACACTGCTGGCCGTCGCCGCGATGGTCATCCTGTCCGTCTACCTCCGTCAGCCCGGATCCCCGGAATCCAAGCCGGTCGGCGCCGCGCACACGGCGACCGGCGTGGAGGGCTGACGGCCGCGGCACCGAAGCCGGGAACGTCCCGCGCGGCTCAGGCGTCCCTGCCGCGGCCGCTCATCATGGCGCGGAGCCGGTCGACGAGGCCCACCCCGGGCGCGAGCAGCGTGTTCGCCGGCGGCGTGTCCGGGGCGGAGGGGTGCGGGCGGGTCGGTGCGGTCTCCTTGGAGGCGCGCACCTTCTCGCCGAGTTCGGCGAGCGGCTCGGACGGGCACGTGGCGCGCAGCCGCGGGAACATGTCGCCCTCCTCGTCGGCCACGTGCTCCCGGATCTCCGTCATGAGCCTGCCGACCAGTGCGTCGAAGCGCGGGTCGTCGGCGTCGCAGCTCTCCAGCTCCTTCATGATCCGCTCTGCCGCGGCGTGATCCTCGAGCTCCTTGTCCGCGAGGGCGTCCCCGTCGGGGAGATGCTCGCGTACGGCCGGGTAGAGGTACGCCTCCTCGGCGACGGAGTGCCGGACCAGCTCGATGGTGACCTTGTCCGCGGCGACCTTCCTGCGGGAGTCCCCGGAGGGAAGGCTCTCGATCTCCCGGAAGAGATCCTCGACCTCCTGGTGGTCGGTGGTCAGCTCGCTGATGACGTCACCGCCGTGTCCCATGGTGCCCTCCTCGGTCGAAGTGGTGTGCGTGAGGCTGCAGGTCATCTCGTCTCGAACCGGGTGATACGGCCGTTCCGGTGGTGGTCGCGACCCCGAACGCCGGATGGCCACCCGTGCCCGCAGACATCCCTCTGTCCCCGCTCGCCGCGGCGACCACACACCGGCTGACTCGCGCCTTCCCCGCCGGCGGCGGCGCACTCCAGCGCGGTCCGGTGAAGGCGCAGGCTCGCCAGGCCGTCACGCTCGCCGCCTGGCTGGGTATGCGATGCGGGCAACGCCTTCACCGGGTCGGCGCCCCTTCCTCCTACGCTCGGCACATGACCGAGAACGAGATTCAGCTCAAGGCCATCGCGGCACTCACGGCTCTGCGCGGCGGTGTAGGCACGGACTACGTCTCCGACCTGCTCGGCGAGGTGATCCCGACGCAATTCCTCGTCCCGGCCACCGAGGACGCGGCGGAGGTGAGCCTGGCCGTGCTGAGCCAGCTCTCCGAACCACTGAGCGCCCTCATCAACGGCTTCGTCCTGGCCTTCGAGACCGTCGCCGACGCGTACGACCGGACAGCCCCCGAGGCACCCACCGACGCGATCCTCCAGGCACTCGCCCTGGACATCGCGCGCGACTCCGACTGATTCGCCTCGTCCTTGCGCCGTCGCCCCACAGCAGAGCCGGGTCTTTGGCCTCGTGGACGCAGAGCGCACCGGGGCGCGGAGGTTGGCTGGGGTGCGTGGCCGGCGGTCGTCGGCCACGCGGTCCGGCCGGTCGGGCACCGCCCCGTGCTCCGACTGTGCCCTCCGTCTCTTCGATGTGGAGGTGGCGCGCGGCTGGCGGGATTTGGTCGATCATGGCCTGCTTTGGGATCGAATTTGAGCCAATTCCGAACAGAGGGATCGTTTCTTTCTGTACAAACCTGCTCTGATCGTGGCCGAGGAGGGCCGCCCGGGGTTGTCGGCCGACCTCGCTGGGAAGGTTTGGAGCGCCAATTGACCGGAAACCGCCCGTCGCCCGTCGTCATGGCGGTAGCAGCTCGTCAGGCTCCGGCACCCGGCCGGCCGGCCGACACGACTCTCGAATGTGCAGCGCGTCCACGTCCTCGCCTGTTGCGGTGGGTGCCACCACACGCCCACTGACATGTCGTCAACTCCCCTCATCCGGAGCTGTCTTCGCTGGGCGGCCGGTTCGCGCTCGTGGTCCGCACACCGATGTGCGCCGAAAGGGAGGTAGGGATCCCATGACAGTGCAGGACATCGAACTTCCCCTCCTGCGGATGCCGTTCCCGGTGCGGGTGAACCCGTACCTGCCGGCCCTGCGCGAGGAGGCCGAGACGTGGGCGCGCGAGACGGGGATGCTGGCCGGCGGCGACGTACCCACGGCCCGCCGGCCGATCTGGACCCGGTCCCAGTTCCACGCCATGGCCGTCGACCAGCTGACCGCCTGGACGCTGCCCGACGCCTCGCTCGCCGGCCTCCGGCTCAACCACCGGTTCAACCTCTGGGCGCTGGCCTGGGACGACTACTTCGCCGCCGCCTTCAAACAGACGGGCGACCTCGTCGGCGCGCAGGTGTTCACCGTCCGTCTCCACGCCTTCCTGCCGCAGGAGCCGGGCGCCTGGCTGCCGGAACCGGTCAACGCCGTCGAACGGGGTCTGGCCGACCTCCAGCACCACCTGTTCCCGCCGAGCCTCGCGCACTGGCGGCCGGCGCTCAACGGGGCCCTTGCGCGCTACATCGACGCGGGAGTCCAGGAACTGGCCAACAGCCTCACCGGCCGCGTCCCGGACCTCATCGAGTACGCCCAGTTCCGCCGCGAGAGCTTCGCCGCGTACACCGCCCCGTACTCCGTCGAACTCTCCACCGGCGCGCGGATCCCCGAGCGGATCCGGCGCAGCCGGACCGTCTGCGCCCTGCTCGACGCGTTCATGGACTACATGGGCCTCGCGAACGACATCGCCTCCTACCAGCGGGAAGTCCATGACGAGCACGACGTCAACAATCTCGTCGTCGTCCTCGGAACCTCCCTGGGCATCAACGTCCAGGAGGCGATGGACGCCGCCGCCGATCTGGTGACGGCGCGGCTGCGCCATTTCGAGCACCTCGTCCGGAGCGAACTGCCGCCGCTCGTCCAGCGAGCCGGACTGGACCACGGCGAACAGACGGAGCTGGAGGCGTGGCTCGGCGGAGCCCGCAGCTTCCTGTCCGGTCTCCACGCCTGGTACACCGGCGCACCCCGCTACGCCCCCATGGGCGGCTCCATACCGGAGCAACGGACACCCACCTCCCCCACGCCTGCCCTGGAGAGGTGCTTCCCGGCGTCATGAGGGAGGGCCTGGGCGGTACGGGCACGAGGCGCCCGCCCCCGCCTCCGCAGGGGCTGCCGGCTCACGCTGTCCGGCAGCCCCTCGGCCGTGGGCTCCGCTCCGACCCGCCCTACGAGGACCGGCTCATCCGCAGCAACCGCCTCAGCCGGGTCCGCCACGAGGCGCGAGGTGCGGATTCCGGCCACCGGGGTGCCGAGGGCATGGCACTGCTCGGCGGCGGCGGTACCGGCAGAGGCGCCGACACTTCGCGGATCTCCGGAACGCGCGAGGCGAACTTCACGGGCAGCGCCGTCAGATGCCGGGACCAGGTGGAGGAACGCCAGGTGAGCTCGGACTCGCGGACGGCCAGGCTGATGTCGGGCAGCCGTGTGAGCAGGATGTCGATGCCCGTGTCGGCGATGACACGGCCAATGTCCTGACCGGGGCACTCATGGGCACCGGCGCTGAAGGACAGGTGGGCGCGGTTGTGGTGCACCCGGGTCGAGGGATCCCGGCGGACTGCCTGATCGACGTTGCCGGCGGCCAGGCCGAGCAGCAGCATGTCGCCCGCCTTGATCTCCTGCCCTCCGAGCGAGGTGTCACCCGTGGCCCAGCGGCCCGGGCACACCATCAACGGCGGCTCGTCCCACAGCACTTGCTCCACGGCTTCGGGCAGGGTCATCTGACCGCCGGCCAGCGACCCGCGGAACCGTGGGTCGGTGACCGTCATCCGCAGCACGTTGGCCATGAGATTGGCGGTCGTCTCGTAGCCCGCGAGCAGGATGAGGCGCAGGTGGTGCTGTACCTCCTCGTCGCTGAGGCCGGCCGGGTGCGCCATCAGTACGGACGCGATGTCCTGCCCGGGCAGGACCCGCTTGGCGGCGACGAGCTGCTCGAGGGTCTCCAGCACGTAGGCGTTGCTGGCGAGCGACGTCTCGGTGGCCTTGAAGAGGTCCCGGGCGGCATGGACGAGCTTGGGAGCGTCCTCGTCCCGCATCCCGAGCAGGTGCGTGAGCACGAGCATGGGCAGCGGCTCGGCGAACTCGCCGACCAGCTCCGTCCTGCCCTTCTGGCAGAACTCGTCGATGAGCTGGTGCGCGAAGCGGGTGATGTGGCGGCGGACTCCGCGCAGGTCGAACTGGTTGAGGCCGGCCGTGACCGCGCCCCGCAGGCGCTGGTGCTCCTCACCGTCCGCGCACACGCAGTCGGGTCGCCAGCCGATCATCGGCACGAGCGGCGAGGTCTCGGCGTCGATCTCGCCGCTCGTCCAGCCGTGCCAAGTGCGGGGGTCACGGGAGAACTGGGTGGAGCGGGTGGCCACATCGCGGTTCTCGAGGTACCCCAGGACGAGCCAGGCGCGTACGTCCCCTTCGAGCAGGACGGGCGCCACCGGACCGTGGGCGGCACGCAGCTTCTCGTACAGGCCCATGGGGTCGTTCACGGCATCGGGACCGTGGAGCCGGGTCACGCCCTCGGCTCCCGTGGCGGTGTGGGCGGGGCAGCCCGGGGGCGGGACGAGCCCCGGTTCCGTCGTGGTGTGGTCGGTGGGCGGGACAGTCATACGGACTCCTGGGCGGCGGCGAGGGTGCACAGGTAGCCCATCAGCGAGAGCAGGGCGTCGCGGCTGGACGACCGCTCGCGTGCGTCACAGGTGATGATGGGCACGGATTCGTTGAGGGCCAGCGCGGTGCGCAGTTCGGCCACCGGATGGTGTGGCGCCTCGGGGAAGGTGTTGACAGCCACGATGAAGGGCACGCGGCGGTCTTCCAGACGGGTGATGATCTCGAAACAGACTTCGATCCTCCGGGTGTCGACGAGGACCACAGCGCCGAGCGCGCCCTCGAAGATGCCGTTCCACAGGAACCAGAAACGCTCCTGGCCCGGCGTTCCGAAGAGGTAGAGGATCAGCTCCTCGTTGATGCTGATCCGGCCGAAGTCCATGGCGACGGTGGTGGTGTTCTTGCCCTCCGCGCCGGGGTTGTTGTCGATCCCGACGCCGGCCTGGGTCATGGTCTCTTCGGTGGTCAGAGGCGAGATCTCGCTCACCGCCCGGACCATGGTCGTCTTGCCGACGCCGAAGCCGCCGACGATCACGACCTTGACGCCCCTGGCGCCGTGCGGCAGAAGCACATCCGTGCCGCGGGGGCCGGCGGCGGGTGCGTCAGAGATTACGTAGTCCATGGATCACCGCCTCCAGAAGGCCGAGTTCGGGGACCGCAGCGACAGGAACAGGGGCGATGGCCTCGACCCGCCCGTCCTCGACGAGCCGGGAGAGCAACGCCGTGAGGACACTGAACGGAAGACTCAGATACGCGGATATCTCGGCCACCGACAGCGGGTACTGGCACATGGCGAGAATCGCCGCCTGCTCGGGCTGCATGGCGGGTTCGGGTGCGGACCTCGATGTGATGAGGGTGACCAGGTTGAACGCCTTGGCCGAGGAACCCGAGCCACCGGAGATGACGTAAAGCGGAACGGGACTGCCTTCGTCCCATGGATCCTGGTGCTCTGATGTCACATCGCCTGCCCGACGTCATCCCGTGGCGGGCTGGTCATGTGCTGGCCGATCCGGAGCACGAGCGTACGCATGCGGTCGCCCAGCAGGCCCGCGTCCACCTCCTCGTCGGCCAGCACCGCGAGGTAGGCCCCGGGTCCCGCCGCCATGAGGGAGAAGTATCCGCCGTCGACTTCGATCCCGACCATGCGCGTCGAGCCGTCTCCGTGCGGGAACTTCTGCGCGATGGCCTTCGCCAGGCTCTGCATGCCCGAACAGGCAGCGGCGATCGCGTCAGCGGTGTCGGTCTCCGTGTTCGCTTGACCGATGCACAGACCGTCCGACGACAGCACGACCACGTGTCGCACGTACGGGACGCTGGCCGCGAGCTCCTTGAGCATCCAGTCCATGTTGGGCAGTGGCGTCACGGTTACTCATCCTCATCTGATGGCTCGCTGGTCGGGATGGACGGGTCGGTGCCGGATCTCTTCTCGCCGCTGAACGCCTCCCACATCAGGCCGGGCTGCCGGGCAGCGCCGGCCCTTCCGGAGGAGGCCGGAGCGGCGGGGGGCTGGGGGGTCGTACGGACGACGGGTGTCGGGACGGGCGACTCCCGCCGCCGCTGCGGCAGCCCGTTGACGGTCTGCTTGACCTCGCCGGAATCCCCTGCGGTCTCGCGCGTCATCATCGGCCTCGGCACGATCGGCGCGCCCGTACGATGCGGCGCGATCGGTCCGCCCGTCCGCTTCGGCGCGAACTGTTGGAGTCTCTGCGGAGGTTGTTCGACCGTGGTGATCAAACGGCGCGGTACGAGCACGACCGCCCGTACTCCTCCGTAGGCGGAGGGGCGCAGGTCGACGTCGAGGCCGTGCTCGCGGGCCAGCCGCGCGACGACGGGCAGGCCGAGCTGGGTCGCCTCGCCGAGGTCGGCCAGATCCAGGCCTGTCGCCGCCTGTGCCATCACGCGGTCGATGCGGTGGCGGACCTCTTCGGTGAGTCCGACACCACGGTCCTCGATCTCGATGGCGATACCGGACGGCACCTCGCTCGCGCTCACCTCGACGGGTGTGTGGGGCGGCGAGAAGGTCGTGGCGTTGTCGAGCAGCTCGGCGAGCAGGTGGATCAGCGGCTCGGCTCCCTGGCCGATCACCGCCACCTCCGTCACCGACTGCAGCCGCACGCGGGGATAGTCCACGATGCGGGACATGGCTCCCCGCAGGACGTCGTAGAGGGGGATCGCCTTCGACCACTGGCGGCCGGGCCGGGCATCACCCAGCACCGCGACACTGGCGGCGAGGCGCCCGATCAGGGCGTTGCGGTGGTCGATGGCCTGGAGGCCGTGGGAGACCACGAGATCCGTGCCGTGCAGGATCTGCATGTCGTGGAGGTCCTTGGCCAGCTGGTGCACGATGGCCTGGACCCGTCGCGCGATGGCCACCATCGCCTGCTGCGAGGAGTCCCGGGTGTGCTCCTCGGCCTCCACCGCCTCCAGGAGTGTCCGCAGAGCCGCGCGGAGCGCGTCGGCGAACTCGCTGTCGATGTGGTCCCCGAACGTGACGGCCTGCAGGATCTCCGAGGCGGGGTCCCCCTTCTGGAGCCGGGCGACGGCTGCGGGGAGGAGCTGTTCGGCGAGCCATACCGTGGTGGCCCGCTGATCGGAGAGGCGACCGAGCAGGGCGG
This sequence comes from Streptomyces sp. NPDC012508, assembly GCF_042902595.1. Taxonomy (NCBI): domain Bacteria; kingdom Bacillati; phylum Actinomycetota; class Actinomycetes; order Kitasatosporales; family Streptomycetaceae; genus Streptomyces; species Streptomyces sp. NPDC012508. The sequence continues at coordinate 1,140,333 of NZ_JBIBEO010000001.1, read as the reverse complement.
CTTCGCGTTGCGCGTAGTACTGCTGGAGATCGGCGGTCGCCCGTGCGTGCCAGGCGTCCTCCGCCGAGCGCGCGCGGCGCGCCGTCTCAGCCGAGGTGAGCGCCGTCAGGACGACGGCGACGAGGCCGCACCAGAGGACCGGTGTGCGTATCTGCGCGGGGACGAAGATCAGCGCTATGCCGCAGGCTCCGGCCAGAACACTGGGAGGGATGAGCCATGCCGGAGCCATTGCACGTGGCAGGCCTCCAGGGGTTGAAGCTGTACGAACCATCGAGGGTCCCTAAACAGTCTGGAATGAGTGGACTGGGGGTGGTGCGGCGCGCCGGCGGGAACGGTCGGGGCGTCGTGCGGCCGGGCACATGTGCTGTCATGGGTGCCCCCGACGGGTCGGTACGAGATCGCATCGGTGCTCTCGCCTCCCTACGGCCAGGCTCCATCCGTCCGCGACACAACGCACGGTGACCCGTTGTGAGCGCAGCGCAACACGCAGGGGAGAATAGTCAGTTCGGGTACGCCATGTGACCTTGCTGGAACGGGAACCTCCGCGTTGACCGACCTGGGCCCACAATTGATCGACCGCTGCAATGACACGCACCGCAAACGCACGGTATTGACCGCATCCGACGGCCTGTTGGGCACGACTCCCCGCTCCGTCGCCCGTCGCCGGCCACTGGGGGACGTGCGCGCCGGGAGATCACCGGCTCGGGGGCCCGCTCCGGACATGTGCTCTCGTCATCGGCCGGATCGCGCGGAATCGGTAGTCATGGTTCAGGCGTGCCGGGCGCAGGGTGCGACAGGCCGCCACGCGTGGCGGCACCGGCCGGGAGCCCTGTCGTGACGGTCAACAGTCGCCCTCTCCGGCTCACCCGTTCAGACTAGGGAGGCCTTCCCCGTTGACGGAGCGGGGCCTTCCGCGGTCGTGCCGGAGATCGCCTCCCAGGTCACCTGGGGCGCACGGGCACCGTCTGTCGGAGCGTTCCCGTGCGGGGGAACATACGATGGACGGGAGCCGGCGGGCAGCTCGGTCGTGCCGGCTGTCCCGTGCAGGCAGGGCGGAGGAGCATGGCACCGGCCACCGACGCAGCGCGGACCGTCATCCTGACGGTGGACGACGACCCGGGGGTCTCCCGTGCCATCGCCCGCGACCTGCGGCGCCGCTACGGCGGCGGGTACCGGATCGTACGCGCCGAGTCCGGCGATTCCGCGCTGGAGGCGCTGCGCGAGCTGAAGCTGCGGGGCGATCTGGTGGCCGTGATCCTCGCCGACTACCGCATGCCGCAGATGAACGGCATCGAGTTCCTCGAACAGGCCCTCGGCGTGTACCCGGGGGCCCGCCGCGTCCTGCTGACCGCCTACGCCGACACCAACGCGGCCATCGACGCGATCAACATCGTCGATCTCGATCACTATCTGCTCAAGCCCTGGGACCCGCCGGAGGAGAAGCTTTACCCGGTCCTGGACGATCTCCTCACCGCCTGGCGCTCCAGCGACTACCGGCCGGTGCCCGAGACCAAGATGGTCGGCCACCGCTGGTCGGCACACTCCTCGCGCGTACGGGAGTTCCTGGCCCGCAACCAGGTGCCGTACCGCTGGTACGCGTCCGACGAGCCGGAAGGGCAGCGGCTCCTCGAAGCGGCCGGTGCCGACGGCCATCGGCTGCCCCTCGTCCTGACGCCGGACGGAGCGGTGCTGATCGAGCCGGAGGCGCCGGAGCTGGCCGCCCACGTGGGGCTCGCGACCACGCCGGCCGCCGATTTCTACGATCTCGTCGTCATCGGCGGCGGCCCGGCCGGGCTCGGCGCCGCGGTGTACGGCGCGTCCGAAGGGCTGCGGACCGTACTGGTCGAGCGTTCGGCGACCGGCGGACAGGCCGGTCAGAGTTCCCGCATCGAGAACTACCTGGGCTTCCCGGACGGCGTCTCCGGCGCGCAGCTCACCGATCGCGCCCGCCGCCAGGCGACCCGCTTCGGTGCCGAGATCCTCACCGCGCGCGAGGTCACGGGGCTGGAAGCCGGCGGCACGGCGCGCGTCGTGCGCTTCTCCGACGGCTCGGCGGTCGCCGCGCACAGCGTCGTCCTGGCGACCGGTGTGTCCTACCGGCAGCTCCGGGCGCCGGGCTGCGACGAACTGACCGGCCGCGGGGTGTACTACGGCTCCTCCCTCACCGAGGCGTCCGCCTGCGAGGGCCAGGACGTGTACATCGTGGGCGGCGCGAACTCCGCCGGGCAGGCGGCGGTGTTCCTGGCGCGCGGCGCGAAGTCGGTGACGCTCCTCGTGCGGGGGGAGTCCCTGACGGCGTCGATGTCGTACTACCTGGTGCAGCAGATCGAGGAGGCGCCGAACATCACCGTGCGGGCCCGGACCGTCGTGGAGTCCGCCCACGGTGAGGACCACCTGGAGCGGCTGACCCTGCGGGACGCCGTGACCGGCGAGGACGAGGTGGTCGACGCCCAGTGGATGTTCGTCTTCATCGGCGCCGCCCCGCTGACCGACTGGCTCGACGGCACGGTGCTGCGCGACGAGCACGGCTTCATCCTGGCCGGACCCGACCTCACGCCGGACGGGCGGCCACCGGCCGAGTGGGAACTGGACCGGCCGCCGTACCACTTGGAGACCAGTGTGCCCGGTGTGTTCGTGGCGGGCGACGCACGCGCCCAGTCCGCGAAACGCGTCGCGTCCGCCGTCGGAGAGGGAGCCATGGCCGTGATGCTCGTCCACCGGTATCTGGAGCAGTCATGAGCGATCGGGAGCGGTCATGAGCGCGCCGGCCATGCCCTGCGACCCGCACGAGATCGGCTCGCTGTTCCTGTTCGAGAAGCTCACCCCGGAGCAGCTCGGCCGGCTGTGCGCCGAGGGGCGGGTGGAGCGGTTCGAGCCCGGCCCGGTGTACACCGAGGGTGAGCCGGCCACCTGCTTCTACGTGATGATCGAGGGCACCGTCGTGCTGTACCGCCGGGTCGGCGGCGACGACGTGGAGGTCAGCCGCACGTCGCAGCGCGGCGTGTACGCGGGGGCCATGCAGGCGTACCTGGGCGACCGGGTGCCGCAGACGTACAACAACTCCATGCGGGTCACCGAGCCCACCCGGTTCTTCGTGCTGCCCGCGCAGTCGTTCGCGGACATCATGCAGGAGTGGTTCCCGATGGCGGCGCACCTGCTGGAGGGGCTCTTCTTCGGCTCCAAGAACACGCAGCGCGCCGTCGGACAGCGAGAACGCCTGCTGGCGCTCGGATCGTTGTCCGCCGGACTCACCCACGAGCTCAACAACCCGGCCGCGGCCGCCGTACGCGCCACCGCGGCACTGCGTGAGCGGGTCGGCAAGATGCGGCACAAACTGGCGATCATCGCCAGGGGCCCGTACTCCCGGGAGGCGCTCGCCTCGCTCATCGAGATCCAGGAACGCACCGCCGAACGTGTGGCCAAGGCACCGGTGCTGAGCCCTCTGGAGGCGTCCGACCGGGAGGACGAGCTCGCCGACTGGCTCGACGACCACGGCATCCCGGAGGGCTGGCGGATCGCGCCGACCTTCGTCCAGGCCGGCCTCGACACGGACTGGCTGGAGCAGGTCGCGGCGACCGTGGCCGAGGACATCCTGCCGGGGGCCGTCGGCTGGCTCAACTACACGGTGGAGACAGAGCTGTTGATGGACGAGATCGACGACTCCACCAACCGGATCTCCCATCTGGTGGACGCGGCCAAGCAGTACGCGCAGCTCGATAGGGCCGCGCACCGCGAGGTGGACGTCCACGAACTCCTCGACAGCACGCTGCTGATGCTGTCCGGGAAGATCGGTCCCCGGGTGCGTGTGGTCAAGGAGTACGACCGTTCCCTCCCCGAGGTTCCCGCCTACCCGGCGGAGCTCAACCAGGTGTGGACCAACCTCATCGACAACGCGGTGGCCGCGATCGCGAGCACCGGCGGCGACGGTGACGGCGACGGCACGCTGACGGTCCGCACGGCCCGGGAGGGCGACCGGCTGCTCGTGGAGTTCCGCGACACCGGCCCCGGGGTCCCCGACGACATCCGCAGCCGGATCTTCGACCCCTTCTTCACCACCAAGCCGGTCGGCGAAGGCACCGGTCTCGGCCTCGACATCTCCTGGCGGATCGTCGTCAACAAGCACCACGGCAGCCTTCAGGTCGAGTCCGTCCCGGGCGACACCCGGTTCCAGGTGCTGTTGCCGCTGACCGCCGCCCCCGAGAGCGGTACCGAGAGCGACACAGAGAGCGGTACCGAGACCGCGGCCGAGACCATGACAGGGTCCATGACCGGGACCACGATCGCCGAGGAGCCCACATGACCGAGATCGAGGGAATCGACCCGAGCACCCCGCCCAGCGGCACCGGCTGCGCGGAGTGCGACGCGGGGGGCGGCTGGTGGTTCCACCTGCGGCGCTGCGCCCAGTGCGGCCACATCGGCTGTTGCGACTCCTCACCGGCCCAGCACGCCACCGCCCACTGGAAGTCCACCGGGCATCCCTTGGTGCAGAGCTTCGAGCCGGGCGAGGAGTGGTACTGGAACTACGCCACCGACGACCTGTACAAGTCCGGCCCCGCCCTGGCCCCTCCTGACGGCCACCCGGCCGACCAGGCGGCCCCTGGACCGGCCGACCGCGTCCCGCAGAACTGGCAGAACCTGCTCCACTCCTGAGCAGCGCCGGGAGGCCTCCGGCTCAGGACGCCCCTGAACCCCGTGCGGCGTGTCCGCGCGGGGTTCAGTGCTGTGCGCTGCCTCCCCACAAGGTGCCCGCCGGGCGTCCGGTAATCAACAACCACGCACACATGTCGTCAAGACTTCACGTCAACAGCCCGCGAATCCCAACTCCCGCCTCAGGGAGGCGCGTTGTGCGTTCAACGTCTGAATGCGCCGAGTCTTGACGTGCCTGGTTCAGACCTTTACATTCGCCGATCAGAAAGTGGGATGACGTTCACGTTCTTGAACTGCGGTGTGGATCACCGCCCTTCGGCTCCGCGGCACCACCCCTCCACCCGGCCGATCGGCACCGGCCGCGGGGCCCGGATGTGTCCCACCGACGAGCCACCCCCCACCCGAGAGGACCCCCCATGCACCGGATCCGCCTGCCACTCACCGTGGCGGCACTCGCACTCGCCGCCGGTGGTGTCACCGTCGCCACCGACGCCCCCGCCGAAGCAGCCGCCGGTACGATCACCGGGATCGGCGGCAAGTGCGTCGACGTGGCGGGCGCGAGCAACGCGAACGGCACCCCCGTCCAGCTCTACGACTGCAACAGCACCGCCGCCCAGAACTGGGACGTCGGCGCCGACGGCACCGTCAAGGCCCTCGGCAAGTGCCTGGACGTGACTTCGGGCGGAACGGCGAGCGGGACGACGGTGCAGCTCTGGGACTGCAACGGCTCCGCCGCCCAGCGCTGGACGGTGACCGCGGCCCGCGACATCGTCAACCCGCAGGCGGACAAGTGCCTGGACGCCACGGGCAACAGCTCGGCCAACGGCACCCGGCTGCAGGTCTGGACGTGCACCGGTGCGGCCAACCAGAAGTGGACGGCTCCTCCGGCCGGCGGCACCGGACCGGCCCCCGGGGGGAACATGGCCGTCGCGCCGTACCTGTACAACGGCTGGGGCAGCCCTCCCAGCCCGACGACGGTCATGAACGCCACCGGCGTGAAGTGGTTCACGCTCGCCTTCGTCCTCAGCAACGGCTACTGCAACCCCCAGTGGGACGGCAGCCGCCCCCTCGCCGGAGGCGTCGACCAGCAGACGGTCAACACCGTCCGGGCGGCCGGCGGCGACGTCATACCCTCCTTCGGCGGATGGAGCGGCAACAAGCTGGAGAGCTCCTGCGCCAGCGCCGGTGAGCTCGCCGCCGCCTACCAGAAGGTCATCAACGCGTACGGTCTCAAGGCCATCGACATCGATATCGAGGCCGCGGCCTACGACAGCCCCACCGTCCAGCAGCGCACGGTGGACGCCCTGAAGACCGTCAAGGCGAACAACCCCGGCCTGAAGGTGTACATCACCTTCGGCACCGGCCAGAACGGCCCCGACACCAGCCTCGTCAACCGCGCCGCCGCGGCCGGTCTCGCGGTCGACAGCTGGACCATCATGCCGTTCAACTTCGGCGGCAACGGACAGAACATGGGCACCCTGTCGGTCCGCGCGGCCGAGGGACTCAAGACCGCGGTGAAGAACGCGTACGGCTACAGCGACGACCAGGCCTACCGCCACACCGGCATCTCCTCGATGAACGGCGTCACGGACGTGGGGGAGACCATCACCCAGGCCGACTTCCGCACCATCCTCGCGTACGCGCAGCAGCGCCACCTGGCCCGACTGACCTTCTGGTCCGTCAACCGCGACCGGCCCTGCACCGGCGGCGGCGCCGACACCTGCTCCGGCATCGGCCAGCAGGCGTGGGAGTTCACCAGGATCCTCGCGGCCTACAACGGCTGACCGACGGCCGCGGCTCTTCCCGTACGTCTTCCTTCCCTCCCCCCCCAAGGAGTCCCATGCCCGCCCTTCCGCGGAACGCCGGACCCCGGCGCCCCGCCCGCGCCCGCCCGCGTCCCCACCGCCTCGGAGCGGCCCTGGCCGCCGGCGCGGTGTTCTGCTCGGCCCTCGTCGCCCTCTCGCCCGGCTCCGCCGCGGCGGTCCCGACGGACGTCCCCACGGGATCCACAGCCAAATCCACGGCCAAATCCCCGGCCGTGGCCGCGGCGGAGGTCCCCACCGGCACGGTCACCGTCGTCAACTCCGGCAGCGGCAAGTGCCTCGACGCCCGCGCCGCCGCGACCGTCAACGGCACCGCCGTCCAGCAGTACGCGTGCAACGGCACCACGGCGCAGCAGTGGACCGTCGCGCCGACCTCGGACGGCCACGTCAGGATCGGCAGCCGCGCCGACTCCGCCCAGGTCGTCGACGTCAGCGACGTCTCCACCGCCGACAACGCCGCCGTCCATCTGTGGACCTACGGCGGCGGTCTCAACCAGCAGTGGCGGGCCGTGGACGAAGGAGGCGGAGACTTCCGCCTCGTCAACCGCAACAGCGGGAAGTGCCTCGACGTCCCCGCGGCGTCCACGGCCGACAGCGTGCAGCTCGTCCAGTACACCTGCAACGGCACGGCCGCCCAGCGCTTCCGGATCACCCCCGTCGGCACCGCTCCGGGCGACGTCGACCTCGGCCCGAATGTCGTCGTCCTCGATCCGTCGATGCCCTCCGCGACCATCCAGGGACGCCTGAACACGATCTTCCAGCGCCAGGAGACCAACCAGTTCGGGTCGGAGCGGTACGCCGTCCTGTTCAAGCCGGGCACGTACAACAACGATGTCAACGTCGGCTTCTACACCCAGGTCCTCGGGCTCGGCCAGTCGCCCGACTCCGTGACGATCAACGGCGCCGTGCACGTGGAGGCCGACTGGTTCCCGCCGCAGAACGCGACCCACAACTTCTGGCGCGGCGCGGAGAACCTCTCCGTCAACCCCACCGGCGGCACCGACCGCTGGGCCGTGTCCCAGGCCTCGGCGTACCGCCGGATGCATGTGCGCGGCAACCTGGAACTCAGCGACGGCGGCTGGTCCAGCGGCGGCTTCATGGCCGACTCCAAGATCGACGGACAGGTGCGCTCCGGCACGCAGCAGCAGTGGCTGACGCGCAACGCGCAGCTGGGCTCCTGGACGGGGTCGAACTGGAACATGGTGTTCGTCGGGAGCCAGGGCGTTCCCGGCACGAGCTTCCCCAACCCTCCGTACACGACCGTGGACCGTTCCCCGGTCGTACGGGAGAAGCCCTTCCTCACGGTGGACGCGGCCGGCGCCTACAAGGTCGTCGTGCCCCCTACGCGCAACGACTCCACGGGCACCAGCTGGGCGGCCGGGGGTCCGCCCGCCGGAACCCAGCTCGGCATGGACCGCTTCCACGTCGTGAAGCCGGGCGCGACCGCGGCCCAGATGAACGCCGCCCTCGCCGCCGGCAAGGACCTGCTGGTCACCCCCGGGGTGTACCACCTGAACCAGACCCTGCGGATCACCCGCCCGGACACCGTGGTCCTCGGCCTCGGCCTCGCCACCTTCGTCCCCGACAACGGCATCACCGCCATGACCGTCGCCGATGTCGACGGGGTGAAGATCGCGGGCGTGCTCTTCGACGCCGGTACCGTCAACTCGCCGACGCTGCTCGAGCTCGGGCCCGCCGGATCGTCCGCCTCCCACGCGGCGAACCCGACCTCGCTCCACGACGTGTACTTCCGGGTCGGCGGCGCGGCCGTCGGCAAGGCGACCACCAGCCTGGTCGTGAACAGCGACCATGTCATCGGCGACCACCTGTGGGTGTGGCGCGCGGACCACGGCACGGGCGTCGGCTGGAACACGAACACCGCGGACACCGGCCTTGTCGTGAACGGCGACGACGTCACGATGTACGGCCTGTTCGTCGAGCACTACCAGAAGCACCAGACCGTCTGGAACGGCAACCGGGGCCGCACGTACTTCTACCAGAACGAGATGCCGTACGACCCGCCCAACCAGGCCGCCTGGATGAACGGCACGACCCAGGGCTACGCCGCCTACAAGGTCGCCGACTCCGTCACCAGCCACCAGGCCTACGGACTCGGCAGCTACTGCTTCTTCAACGTCAACCCGGGCGTCGCCGCCGAGCACGCCATCGAGGCCCCCAACCGTCCCGACGTCCGCTTCCGGAACATGGTGACCGTCTCGCTCGGCGGGACCGGCACGATCCGGCACATCGTCAACGACCGCGGTGGCCCGTCCAACTCCTCCACCGACGTCGCGAACCTGGTGAGCTACCCGTGAACCGACTCCTGCTCCGACTCCTCGGCCTCATGGCGCTCGTCCTCGGCGTGGGCAGCGCCCCCGCCCAGGCGGCGCCGGCCGCACCGGACTTCCGCGTGATCGCGTTCTACAACGGCACCTGGGACGCGGCCCACATCGACTTCGTCAAGGAGGCCAACGACTGGTTCCCGCGTACCGCCGCCGCCCGGAACTTCGGCTACACGGCGACCACCGACTGGAACCTGCTCGCCAACGGCGGCGTGGACGCGTACGACGTCGTCGTCTTCCTCGACGACGCCCCGCAGAGCGCCGCCCAGCGCGCCGGCTTCGAGCGGTACATGCGCGGCGGCGGCGCGTGGCTCGGCTTCCATGTCGCGGCGTTCACGACGAACGCCTCCGGCTGGAACTGGTACTACAACCAGTTCCTCGGCAGCGGGAACTTCCGCTCCAACACCTGGGGTCCGACCACCGCCGTCATGCGCACCGAGAACGCCGCCCACCCCGCGGTGGCCGGCCTGCCCACGACGTGGACCTCGGCCGTCAGCGAGTGGTACAGCTGGTCGAACAACCTGCGGTCCAACCCGTCCATCAAGGTGCTCGCCTCGGTCGACCCGGTCAGCTTCCCGCTGGGTACCGACCCGAACCAGTCCTGGTACAGCGGCGACTACCCCCTCGTGTGGACCAACACGCAGTACCGCATGCTGTACGCCAACTTCGGCCACAACGCCATGAACTACAGCAACAACACCCGCCTGTCCTCCACCTTCGCCAGCCCCACGCAGAACCGACTGCTGCTCGACAGCCTCACGTGGCTCGCGGGCACCGGACCCACGACCCCGCCGGGCCCCTTCCCGGGAGACTCCTGGTACACGCTGGCGTCCCAGGCGAACGGCCTGTGTGTCGACGCCCGCGCGGCGGGGACGGCCAACGGCACGGCCGTCCAGCAGTACACCTGCAACGGCACCCAGGCCCAGCAGTTCCGCTTCACCCCGACGACGGACGGCTACACCCGCATCGGGGTCCGCAACGCTCCGCAACAGGTCGTCGACGTCGCCGAACGGTCGACCGCCGACGGTGCGCCGCTGCAGCTCTGGTCCTACGCGGGCGGCACGAACCAGCAGTGGCTGCCGGTGAGCGAACCCTCCGGCACCTACCACTTCGTCGCCCGCCACAGCGGCAAGTGCCTGACCGCCGGCGCCACCACGACGACCGGCGTCCAACTGGTCCAACGGCCCTGTGACAACAGTCCGTCACAGAGCTTCCTCCCCACGGCGACGGACGGGGGCCGATGAAGCCGTAGTCCGGCCAGGACGGCGGACTCCACGTCCGGCATCCCGTTTTCGGTCAACCACGCCCAAAAGGGCAGCGGTCGGCGAACCGCCGCATCAGAGTGGTCTGAAGCGATCACCGGCGAAGCGGCTTTCGGAAACGGGATGCGGTGAGGACACAGTTCGCGGTACTCGGCGAGATCGAAGCGCACGTGGGCGGCAGGCCCGTCCACCTCGGGCATCTGCGGCAGCGGTCCGTACTGGCCGCGCTGCTCGTGGACGCCAACCGAACCGTCTCGATCGACCGGCTCGGAGACCGGATCTGGGGTGACCGGCCACCCCAGCGCTGGCGCCCCACGCTCTACAGCTATATCTCCCGCCTGCGCCAGGCCCTGGAGTCGGCCGACGGTGACGAAGTCCGCATCCGCCGTGAACCCAGTGGCTACCAACTCACCAGTGTCACCTCGGCAGTGGACCTGCACCGGTTCCGCGACCTCGTCGCACAGGCCCGTCGGACCCAGGACGACGACAGCGCGGCCTCCCTGCTCGACCAAGCCCTCCACCTCTGGCGCGGACCGGCCTTCAGCACCCTGGACACACCCTGGTTCACCGCACTGCGCGAAACCCTCCACCACGAACGCTTCACCGCCGAACTCGACCGCAACGACATCGCCCTCCGCCACGGTCACCACGCGCACCTTCTGGCCGACCTCACCACACACGCCACGGCGCACCCCCTCGACGAACGTGTGGCCGGCCAGCTCATGCTCGCCCTCCACCACTCCGGACGCCCGGCCGACGCCCTACGGCACTACCAGGACACCCGCCGCACCCTCGCCGAAGAGCTGGGCATCGATCCGGGCAGGCCGCTGCAGGAGTTGCACCAGCGCATCCTCGCCGCCGACGCCTCCCTCGCCGTCCCGGCCCGAGCCTCCACCGGCCCCGGCTCCCCGGTGCCACGTCAACTGCCGGCCCCGCCAGCTCTGTTCGCAGGACGCGACGAGGAGCTGGGACAGCTCACCACGTCCCTGGCGGACGGGCCGGACGGCACGTTGGCGATCACGGTGATCTGCGGTCCAGGAGGGGTCGGCAAGAGCTGGCTGGCCGCTCAATGGGCCAACCGGAACACACAGCGGTTCCCTGACGGGCAGCTGTACATCAACCTGCACGGCTTCGACCCCCGTACGCCGCCCGTGCCCCCGGACACGGCCCTGCGGGGGTTTCTGGAAGCCCTGGGCGTCGCCCGCGACCGCGTGCCCACCGACCCCGGGGCCCAGGCCGCCCTGTACCGGAGCCTCCTGGCGGACCGGCGGATGCTGATCCTTCTGGACGATGTCCGGGACGCCGAACAAGTGCGCCCGCTGCTGCCCGGAAGTCCCTCCTGCGCCGTCCTCGTCACCAGCCGCAACCGTCTGTCCGCCCTGATGGCGGCACACGGCGCCCGCCTTCTGCCGGTCGACGTCCTCAGCCCGGCAGAGGCGCACGCGCTGCTGGTAGGCCGCCTGGGCGCCGAGCGCACCACCACCGAGCCCGCAGCCGTCGCCGCTCTCGTGGAGCACTGCGCCGGACTGCCGCTCGCCCTCGGCATCGTGGCCGCCCGCGCCGCCATGCACCCCGACTTCCCGCTCGCCGTCCTCGCCGAGGAACTCGTCCGGGCGGCCGACCGCCTCACCGCACTCGATCCCGGTGACCTGACGGTGAACGTGCGCGCGGTCTTCGCCGCCTCCCACCGGGCCCTCACCCCTGCCGCCGGCCGCCTGTTCTCCCTCCTGGGCCTGGCGCAGGGTCCGGACCTCGGCCTGGCGGCAGCCGCCGGCCTGGCAGGACTCCCCCCGACCCGGACACGGGTGCTGCTGGCCGAGCTGGAAGGCGCGCACCTCCTACGGCAGCACCGTCCGGGGCGGTACCGGATGCACGACCTCGTCCGTCTGTACGCGGCCGAGCTCGCCGACGCCATCCCCTCCGAGGAGTCCGCGTCCGCCCAGGTCCGGCTGCTGGACCACTACCTTCACAGCGCCTTCGCCGCCAACCTTCTGCTGGACGGCCCGTACACACCCTTCCGGCCCGAGCCGGAGGCTCCAGCCGCCGGCAGCAGCCCCGTCACACCGGACGACACCGCGGCGGCGCTCCGGTGGTTCCACGACGAGCACGACTGCCTGCTGGCCGCGCAGTCACATGCCGCTGCCCTCGGGCGCCACCGGGTCGTGTGGCAGTTGGCGTGGACGCTCATCTCCTACCACCTGGGCAGGCATCGTCTGCAGGAGTACGTCACGGTGTGGCAAGCCGCCCTGGCCGCAGCCGAGTACGACGGCGACGACGCCAGGACGCTCGCCCACTGGCGCCTCGGATTCGCCGACGCCCGCGCCGGCGACCACGCGCAGGCGCTCGACCATCTGCGCCACGCCCTCACCCTGGCCGAGCGCAGCGGCAACATCGCCGGGCGGGCGCACATCTACCGCACGCTGGGACGGGTCTGGGAGGAGCAGGGAGACAACGCGCGCGCTCTCGACCACGCGAAGCACGCCCTGCGCCTCTACCAGGAGGTGAACCATCCTCTCTGGCAGGCGAACCAGCTCAACGCGGTCGGCTGGATGCACGCGCAGCTGGGGCTGTACGCGGAAGCCCGCACCCACTGCGAGGAGGCCCTCGGTCTGTTCCGCGTCCAGGGCCTCCCGGCTCACGGCGCTTCGACCCTGGACAGCCTGGGCTACATCGCCCACCACACAGGCCGGTACCGTGACGCCCTCGACCACTACGGGCAGGCCCTGGAGCTGTTCCGAGAGGTCGGCGACACCGCCAACGAGGCCGACACCCTCGTCAACGCGGGTGACACCCATCGAGCCCTTCACCAGTACGCGGACGTGCGCATCGCCTGGCAGCGGGCTCTCGAGCTGTACCGGTCCCAGGACCGCGCAGCCGAGGCCGAGGACGTGCGCGACCGCCTGGAGGCGCTCGGAGACGAGTAGGACGAGGGGGATACCCCCGCGGGCACGGGGCGAGGGTGCCGGGCGGCCGCTCCCCCCCCGCGCCCGCCCGGCATCCCGGCCCCCCCCCGGGCTGCCCCTCCCGCCCGTCGCCGGTCAGAACCAGGCGCTGCACCCGCTGTTGCAGACCCGGACGTGGAACTTGGCGACGTCGCTGAAGCCTCCGCTGGTGCTCCCGCCGCGCGAGGTGACGGTCTGCACATTGCCGTCGTAGTAGGCCTGCGCGTACACGCGGGAGGAGGCACCGCTCACGGAGAAGTCGCCGTAGTACAGCCCGCCGCCCTGCGAGTAGTAGTGCTTGCACACGTAGGCGGAGCCGCCGCCGGGGGCGCTCATGGTCTTGCAGCCGCCGGCGGCGTTGGCCGTCCCCGGTACGGCCATGAGACCGACGGCCGCGGCAGAGGCGGCCAGCAGTACGGAAAGCGATCGCTTCATGGAGGTTTCCCTTCTCGACGCCGTTGCACACGGCGGGCGAGGGCCGTGCGCCTTCGCCGGAAACCACACTGGCTGCGGGTCCGTGGGGGAACCTTGCCCCGCTCTTGAATGTGCTGGTGGGCGGCTGTTCCCCGTGGCGTCAGCGGCGGGCAGCGGTCATCGGGAGGTAGTGGTAGGCGACCCGCGCGTCGGTGTCGGTGTCGACCAATTCGACCATGACCGGGGTGCTGCCGGTCGGACCGGCCGCTGGTGCGCTGAGTCGGTAGCGCTCGGTTCGTACGGCATCGCGTGCCAGCGGAGTGCCGCCCTTCAGCCCCGGGTAGTACATGGCGTCGTTGGCCATACGCAGGGCGACCTGGCGCCAGACCCCGGTGACCGGGTCCCGGCGCTCCAGCACGAAGTCGGGGCCGGTCGCGGCGGTGTCCCCGGGCTCCCCGAGCAGAAGCTCCATCTGGAATGCGAGCAGCAGGTGCCGGTAGGCATGGGTGTTGCCGTTGCGGAGCGTGACCGTGAACTCCTGGGCGGCCCCTCCGCGGACCAGGCGCAGAGCACCGCCCTTGGCGGACACGGACAGCCCGAGGTGGGTCGGGACCGGGGGCTTCGGGCTGCGGCTCGGAGTCGTGGCGGTCGTAGGCGATGCGGTGGCCGACGGGCTCGCCGTGCGGGTCGCGGTGGCCGAGGCACCGACCGACGGGGACGGCGACGCCGAGGCGGAGACGGTGGCTGGAGGAGCCGGAGCGGCCGGAACGGAGGACGCGGAAGGATCGGGTGCGGAGGCGGCGGGGGTCTTCCCGTTGCATCCGGCGAGGACGGGCAGCAGTAGCGCGGTGGCCACGAGCGCGCGTCTGACATTCATGGAGGCGGTCCTTCCGGAATCAGTTGACCTGGAAGATATCCGTATCGCGCGAGGGTCGGTTCGAGCAGCCGCTGCGGGTTCTCCGGCCCGGAGTGCAGAAGGTTCGACCCGGCGCTGGGGGAGACGGCGCGAGATGAGAGGGTCTGGCGGGTGAGTGAGACACCGACGAACACCCTGCAATACCGCATCGACGGCCCCGACGACGCCCCCGTTCTGGTGATCGGACCCTCCCTCGGCACCACCTGGCACATGTGGGATCGGCAGATACCCGAGCTCACCCGTCAGTGGCGCATCGTCCGTTTCGACCTGCCGGGGCACGGCGGGGCACCCGCCCGGCCCTTCACCTCCGTCGCCGAGCTCGGCGACCGGCTGCTGGCCACCCTCGACGAGCTGGGCGTGCAGCGCTTCGGCTACGTGGGCTGCTCCATCGGCGGCGCCGTCGGCCTGGACCTCGCGCTGCGGGCGCCCCACCGGGTCGCCTCGCTCGCCCTGGTCGCCGCCTCGCCCCGGTTCGGCAGCGCCGACGAGTTCCGCCAGCGCGGCGTGATCGTCCGCACCCATGGCCTCGAACCCATGGCCCGTACGGCACCCGAGCAGTGGTTCACCCCCGCCTTCCGCGCGGCGCAGCCGGCGATCGTCGAGTGGGCCGTACAGATGGTCCGCACCACCGACCCCGGCTGCTACATCGGCGCCTGCGAGGCGCTCGCCGTCTTCGACGTACGGGAGGCCCTCGGCCGCATCGGCGTCCCCGCCCTCGTGCTCGTCGGCTCCGACGACCAGGTCACCGGCCCAGCCGAGGCCCGCACGCTGGTCGCCGGGATCGCCGACGCCCGGCTCGCCGTCGTCCCCGGCGCCTCCCATCTCGCCCCCGTCGAGCAGCCCGCCGCCGTCACGGAGCTGCTCACCAGCCACTTCGCCGGGATCGTGCACGACACGCAGAGCGCCGTGCCCGCCCTCGCGATGCCGCCCGTCTCCGCCCCCGTCCAGCCCGTCGCCGAGATCGCGCCCGCCGAGCCGGCGGGCGAGCTCGCGGAAGCCGGGCGGCCCGACCCGTACGACCAGGGCATCAAGCTCCGCCGCGAGATCCTCGGCGACGCCCATGTGGACGAGGCGCTGACCGACGAGTACGGCGCCGACCTCCAGGCCCTCGTCACCCGCTACGCCTGGGGCGAGGTGTGGAGCCGGGAAGGCCTCGACCGCCGTACGCGCAGCTGTGTCACCCTCACCGCCCTGATCGCCGGCGGCCACCTGGACGCGCTCGCCGATCACACCAGGGCCGCCCTGCGCAACGGGCTGACGCCCGGCGAGCTCCGTGAGGTCGTCCTCCAGACCGCCGTCTACTGCGGGCTGCCCGCCGCCGAGAGCGCCCTGCGCGTCGTCGGCAGGGTGATCAAGGAGGAGACGACGCCTCAGGCGTAGGCTGACCTGGCCGGTACGGCCCGTCGTGAGGGGGAGTCCTGTGAAGCTGACGAAGATGTCGCACGCCTGCGTCCGTCTCGAGAAGGACGGGCGGACGCTCGTCATCGACCCGGGCGCGTTCAGCGAAGAGGACTCCGCCGTCGACGCCGACGTCCTGCTCGTGACCCACGAGCATCCCGACCACTTCGACGAGGGCCGGCTGCGGGCCGGCCTGGAGTCCAACCCGGCGGCCGAGATCTGGACGCTGCGGAGCGTCGCGGAGAAGCTCTCGGCCGCCTTCCCGGGCCGGGTCCACACCGTCGGCAACGGCGACACCTTCACCGCGGCCGGCTTCGACCTCCAGGTCCACGGCGAGCTGCACGCCGTGATCCACCCCGACATCCCCCGGATCACCAATGTCGGCTTCCTCGTGGACGGCGCGGTCTTCCACCCGGGCGATGCGCTGACCGTCCCCGACCACCCGGTGGACACGCTGATGCTCCCGGTGATGGCCCCCTGGAACAAGATCTCCGAGGTCATCGACTACGTACGGGAGGTCAAGCCGCGCCGCGCCTTCGACATCCACGACGCCCTGCTCACCGACCTCGCCCGGCCGATCTACGACAGGCAGATCGGGGCGCTCGGGGGCACGGACCACGGCCGGCTGACCCCAGGGGACTCCACCGAGCTGTGATCCACCGGGGGCGCGGGAACGCAGCGGGAACGGTGGCTGTCGGACCCCGCCGTTAGGCTTGCGCTCATGCGCATCGCGACCTGGAACGTCAATTCGATCACCGCCCGCCTGCCTCGACTCCTGGCCTGGCTGGAGAGCACCGGCACGGACGTGCTGTGCGTCCAGGAGACCAAGTGCACCGCCGAGCAGTTCCCCACCGACGAGCTGCGTGAGCTGGGGTACGAGTCGGTGGTCAACGCCACCGGCCGGTGGAACGGCGTGGCCCTGCTCTCCAAGGTCGGCCTGGAGGACGTCGTCATGGGCCTGCCCGGCGGGCCGGCCTACGAGGAGCTGGAGGAGCCCCGTGCCATCTCCGCGACCTGCGGACCGGTCCGGGTCTGGTCGGTGTACGTGCCGAACGGCCGCGAGGTCGTCCACGAGCACTACGCGTACAAGCTCCGCTGGCTGGAGGCGCTCCAGGCGGCCGTCGCCGAGGACGCCGCGTCCGCGCGCCCCTTCGCCGTCCTCGGCGACTACAACATCGCGCCGACCGACGACGACGTCTGGGACCGGGCGGCCTTCGAGGGCCTCACGCACGTCACCGCCCCGGAGCGGGCCGCGCTGGCCGGCCTGCGCGAGACGGGCCTCACGGACGTGGTCCCGCGCCCGCTCAAGTACGACCACCCCTTCACGTACTGGGACTACCGCCAGCTCTGCTTCCCGAAGAACCGGGGCATGCGCATCGACCTGGTGTACGGCAACAAGCCGTTCGCCGACGCGGTCAAGGACAGCTACGTCGACCGCGAGGAGCGCAAGGGCAAGGGCGCGTCCGACCACGCCCCGGTCGTCGTCGACCTGGACCTCTAGCCGACCGGGACGTCCACCGGGCCAGGACGGCCACCGGGCCGGGACCGCCACCGGACCAGGACCGCCACCGGACCAGGACGGCCGGTCGACCGTGATGGCCGACCATGACGCCCCGACGTCACGGCCTGTCGCCGGGGCGCCGCCCGACGCGGATGATCTCCGCGCGCCGGGTGGTGCCACGGGAGGGTGAAATGCGACGCTGTTCGGATGAACATCCCGTTCCTGGACAACTGGCGCAAGCGGCATGAGGCCGAGCACCCCCTGGCCGCGGCCTTCGACCGCGACCCCGAGGGCGTGGGTGAGCTGCTCGCCGAGTGCGAGCTGCTGCGCGCCCGGGTCCAGGACGCCGGGGTGACCCTCGACGACACCCCGCGCTCGCTCGCCGCCCTCGACCAGCTCCCGCCGCGCTGGCGCGACGACCCGGAGGAGCTGCCCTGGCTGGGCAACGACGCCGGGCTCTATCTGGGCACCGTCATCGTGCGGAACGTGCCGGGTGCCGGATGGCAGGTGTGGCCCGGCGGACAGCCGGTGGTGCGGCTGGCCTCGGGCCGCGAGATCAACGTGGTCGAGGCCGGGCTCGACTGGGCCATGACCGGATCGCCCCAGCTCTCGCAGGTGTACGGGGAAGCCGCCGAGTTCTGAGCCTCCCCGCCACGGCGCTCCCACGCGCCGCCACGCCGGCCACCCCCTTGCAGTAAATACGGCTTATGCCGCTTTTATGCGTGTCGAGTGTGAAGTCCCTTTTCGGGCTGGATAGTTTGCGCTGACCTCGACACAGCCGAGAAGGGGGCAGGGGAGCGTATGGCGGTCGCCGATCCGTTGATCGAGCTTCGTGACGTCAACGGCGGGCGAGTCGCTCCTCGTATGCATCGACGAGAACGACATCCACGGGCCGCAGGACCTCGACGGCCGGCGCGTCTGCTCGGCCGCCGGATCGACCCCGTACCAGCGGATGGAGAAGGACTATCCGAAGGCGGACCTCGTCGCCCACGACACGTACTCCGTCTGCGTCGACAACCTGCTCACCTGCCAGGTCGACGCGGTCACCACCGACGACACGATCCTCATGGGCTACGCGGCCAAACTTGCCGGCGAACTCACAGGCCGTCGACACGCTCCGGCCGAACCAGGGACGCTGCTGCCGGGTAGGGGCCCCTCCGAGGGGCCTCGGCCGCCGCGCAGCAGCGCGCAGGGAGCCAAGCCCGCCCGGCAGCAGCCGGTGATCACTCCGCCCGCAGCGGGACCGACACGTACGAGGGGTCGGTCTCCGGGGAGGAGAAGGTCAGCTGCGCGCCGGTCGGGTTGTGCTCGATGTAGAGCGGGTCGACGGTGTCGACGACCAGGGCGAGACGGTGTCCGGCGGGCACGTCGTAGGCCGTGGAGAACAACTCCAGGTCGACACCGAACGGTGTGCCGGGCGTCTTGCCGTGGAAGGTGTACGGCGCGTTGCTGACCAGCTTGCCGAGGCCGAGCGGGCCCACGTCGTAGAGGTACGCGACGAGGGTGCCGCTCTCCTTGGTGGAGGTGACCGTGGTGTGCACCTTGGCCGTGCCGCGCACCTTCTGGGGCGTGCCGTACCGCTCGGACTGCCACACGCCGGCGAAGGCGCGGGGGAGGAGGGGGACCGAGGCCACGGGCGGGGTCTTGAGCAGCTGGTCCAGGAGGTTGGAGAGCAGCACGATCCCGCCGTTGGCGCCGGAGTCCACGTTCGCCCAGATCCGCTGGGTGCCGCCGAGCGCGAACTTCCGCTCGTTCGCGCCGACCGACTTCCAGTCCGGATAGCCCTCGTAGCCGCCGGTGGAACGGGACTTGAGCCGGACGGGCTGCTCGCGGTCGATGCCGTTGTCGGTGCCCTTGAGGTAGCGGTCGAACCAGCGGTGGGCGCTGGTCCAGGTGTCGTTGGGCAGGCCGAGCAGACCGGTGGCCTCGGCGGTGGCGTGGTCGCCGGGGCGGAACTCCAGGCGCTTGGGGCCCTGGAGCTTCTCGTAGAAGGAGGCGTACTGGTTGGGCGGGAAGATCGTGTCGCCCCAGGCGTTGCCGAGCATGATCGCGGCGCCGTTGGCGTTGATCCGGTCGAGGTAGGTGACCGCGGAGCGCTTCCTGCCCCACTCGATCATCTCCCCCTCCTTGGCGAGGTTCGAGGAGAGGAAGTCGCCCAGGATCCGCTGGAGTTCGGGGCCGGGCCGGCCGGTGAGGTAACCCGCTCCGCCGAGCAGCCCGGCGGCCTGGACGTGCTGGGTGCGGCCGCTGTAGATGGACTCGATGAGGTCGGCCCAGCCGCTGAGGGCCGCGACGGCCTTGATCCGCTCGTCGTGCGCGGCAGCGAGGAGGCTGATGCCGGCGCCGTAACTCACGCCCGCCATGCCGACCTTCGACGGGTCGGCGGGGGTGTGGGCGAGGGCCCAGTCGATGACCTTGGAGGCGTCTGCGACGTCCTTCGGCCCCGCGGTCTCGATCTCGCCGCCGGACTGCCAGAAGCCGCGCGAGTTGTAACTCACCACGACATAGCCGGAGTCGGCGAGCTTCTTGGCCTGCGCCAGATACTCGACCTGGGGCATGGCCCAGCTGGTGGGGAGCACGATCACGGGGTAGCGGGCCGAGCCGTCGGCACCGGCGGGGGTGACGACATTGGCCTTGAGGACGGTGCCGCCTTCGCCGGCGATGTCGACGAAGCGGACGGACGTGCCGGACTCCGCGGCGTGGGCGGCGGGGGCGAGCCCGAGGGCCGTCCCGGCCACCAAAGCGGCCGAGACGGCGAAGACGAGAGGTGTACGCACGGGTCACTCCTCACTCGTGTCACTGGTGGGGACAGTGCAAAGTGACCCGACGGTAACCGGCCAGGCTTACCTGGGGTAACCGGTCGGTAAGTTACGCGAGGGTAACGATTGTTGAACGTGAGATCAGCGCAGGGCGCTCTTGGACTGCCACTCGGCCCAGGAGAGGTTCCACTCGCCGTAGCCGTTGTTCAGCGCCTGCGTCCCCTTCGCGTCCGAGCCGGTGATCTCGAAGGGGTCGCCGACCTGCACCGCTTCGTACACACTGCGCGCGTTGGCGTCGCTCATTCCGATGCAGCCCGAGCTCTTGTTCGCGCTGCCGAAGTACGCGGCGTTCCACGGTGCCGCGTGCGCGTACATCCCCGACCAGGTGAGGCGCATCGAGTAGTCGACCATCTTGTCGTAGGCGTCACCGAGGCCGACGGTCTCGGAGCGCATGTTGATGGTGCCCTCCTTGGACATCAGGACGGTCTTCCCGCGCCAGGAAGCCTTCTCGCCGCCCGGCGTACCGGCCGACATCGGCACGTTCTTGACGGTCTGCCCGTCGCGCAGCAGCGTCAGCCGGTGGTTGTCGAGATCCACCTTGACCAGCTGGTTCCGGCCGATCGAGAACGTGGTCGTGTAGTCACGGACGAACCAGCCGCCGGCGCCGGAGTCGATCCCGCTCAGCGTGGCGTCCAGAGTGACCTTCGTTCCGGACTTCCAGTACTCCTTCGGCCGCCAGTCGACCCGGTCCTTGCCGGACCAGTCCTGCATCCAGCCCCAGGAGCCCTCGGTGTCGTTCGAGGTGGTGACCTTGAGGTGCTTCTCCACGTCCGCCTTGTTCTTCACCGGGTGGTCGAAGACGATCGAGAGCGGCTGGGCGATGCCGACGGTGGTGTTCTTCCCCGGGGCCAGGGTCAGCTTGTTCACCTTGTCGGGGGCGGCGGTGGTGAACGCGGCCTTCGCGCTGCCCCCGGCGGCGTCCCGCGCCTCGACGGCGTACGCGGTCCCGGGCGTGACCTTCCGGGACGAGGTCCAGCTCTTCCCGTCCGCCGACACCTTCCCCTCCAGCCGCGCGCCCTTGGAGTCGGTGACGCTCACCTCCTCGAGCCGCTCACCCTCGGCGAGGGTGACGGTCACCGGCTCGCCGGCCCGCGCCCGGTCGCCGGTCAGGTTCACCGAGATCCGCGTCTTCGGCGCGGCCTGCTTGTCATCTCCTCCTGGGCCGCCCGCTCCACCCGATCCGCCGGAACACGCACAGAGCCCCAGGGTCAGGGCGGCGGTGACGAGCAGGGCGGGCACGGGTATGCGGTTCACAGGGACGACCTCCGGTGGTGATCTCTTACGCGGGGAGAGAGTGCCGGCGGCCGGAATCGGTTCCGCATACATGCACTATTTCGCCGATGTCGGATGTGACATGGGCGACCCTGCCTCCCGGCGGTGGGCCGCGGGCCTGCATGATGGGCTCCGCCCACCACCCCTCGACCACGTGATCGGCGCCATGACCTCCTCCTCCCACGGCTCGGCAGTGCCGGGACTCACTCCGTACCAACAGAAGCTGCGGGACCGGATTCTGGCCGCCCCTCAGGTCGCCGCGCCCGCGCCGTGGCGGCCCGTCTTCGACACGTGCGCGGCCGTCGGAGGGCTCGTCGGGATCGGGTTCGGGGTGGACCCGGAGAGCGGGGAGGACCTCGTGATGGTCGTCTCCCACGCCGGGCACGGGCTGTTCGACGCCACCACCGGCGAGCGGATCGCCCGGGACCCTCATCCCGAGCCCGAGGAGGGTGAGTTCCCCGACGGGCCCGACCTCTCCTGCCCGGGGCTCGGGCCGCTCGCCGGCACGCGGGTGCGGATCGCCGGGCTGTACGGAGGAGGGCTGCACTCCACCGCCTCCGGCGGCTGGCACGTCGAGGTCGTCGGTCCCGACTGGCCGAACGAACGGGTCCTGCTGAGCGCCGACGGAGGCATGCCCCACTCCGGCCCGCACGGCGAGAAGTGGTGGCACGTCTTCCACTCCACCTGGTCGGAACTGCGCGCCGTCGGCTTCTCGCCCTCCGGGCGGACGCTGGCCGTCGCGACCAGCAGTGACCTGACCCTGTGGAGCCGCTCCGAGGCGTGACGCCCCGGGGATCTGGAATTCCGGCGGCGGCCGCCCCAAGCTATGGGGCGTGGACAGCGACAGCGACGTACCCGACGTCTTCGACCCGCGGATCTACGCCGACGGGATCCCGCACAAGGCCTTCCGGGTCCTGCGCGACCACCGGCCCGTCGCCTGGCAGGAGGAGTACGCAGTCCTCGGCTGGCCCGCCGGACCCGGGTTCTGGGCCGTGACGCGCCACGCCGACGTCGTACGGGTGCTCAAGGACTCCGCCGACTACTCCTCACATCTCGGCGCCACCCAGATCCGGGACCCCGACCCTGCCGATCTGCCGTTCATCCGTCGGATGATGCTCAACCAGGACCCTCCCCACCACGGCCGGCTGCGGCGGCTCGTCAGCCGCGCCTTCACGCCCGGGCGGATCGAGCGGTTCGCCGGGACCGCGCGGGCGCGCGCCCGCGAGTTGCTGAAAGCCGCTGTCGACGCCGGCCCGGAGGTCGATCTCGTCCACACCGTTACCGACGACTACGCGCTGCTCAACCTGACCGACCTGCTCGGTGTGCCCGCGAGCGACCGGGGCCTGCTCCTCGCCTGGACCGAGCGGGTCATCGCCTACCAGGATCCCGACGAGCCGCCCGTCCTCGACGACCGGGGGCAGCCCGTCAATCCCCGGTCACCCGCCATGCTCGCCGAGATGTTCGGCTACGCGCAGGAGCTCGCCGCGTACAAGCGGAGGAACCCCGCCGACGACATCATGACCACCCTCGCCACCTCCGAACTCCTCCCCGCCGAGCTGGAGATGTTCTTCTTCCTGCTGACCGTCGCCGGCAACGACACCGTCCGCAGTGCCGCCCCCGGCGGACTGCTCGCCCTCGCCGAACACCCGGACGAACGGCGGCGGCTCTGGAGCGGCGAGGCCGGCGTCGAGCGGGCCGTCGAGGAGCTGCTGCGGTGGCACCCGCCCGTGCTCACGTTCCGCCGCACCGCCGCCCGCGACACCGAACTCGCCGGCCGGCCCATCGCCGCAGGGGACAAGGTCGTCGTCTTCCACGCCTCCGCCCATCACGACGAGCGCGTCTTCACCGACCCCCACCGCCTCGACCTGGACCGGTCGCCGAACCCGCACGTCTCCTTCGGCGAAGGCCCGCACGTCTGCCTCGGCGCCCACTTCGCCCGGCTTCAGCTCCGCGTCCTCCACGAGGAGGTACGCGACACCCTGGACGACCTCGCGCTCACCGCGCCGCCCCGGCGACTGGTCTCCAACTTCATCAACGGCGTCAAGACCCTGCCGGTTCGGGTGCGGTAGCGGGGGCGCCGGTGCGGGCGGCCCGCGTGACATCGGCGACCAGCTCCACCACATCGGGGCCGTACGCATCGGAGTTGACGACCTTGAGGAGAAGCACGAAGGGTCCGGAGCCGTACTTCCGTGCCAACTTCTCGTGGTTCCGGGCCAGATGACGTGCGGCCGCCTGGTTGGACACCGCGGCCTGCCCGCAGAAGAGGAAGACCGGCCGTCCCCCGTCGCCCCCGGTGAGACGCGCGAGGACCACATACTCGGTGGCGCCGTTCACGAGCCGGTACTCCTCGCCCCCGACCGTGAACATGCCGCGGTCCGCAGCCGGTTCCTGCTCCGCGTTCATCGTCAGGCCGGGCAGCAGGGACGAGAGATGCGCCGCCATCCGGCGGTTCGAGTACGGTCCGCCCACGCAGAACTCCGCGCGATCCCCGAGACCCTGCCGGGCCTCGTCGTGCTGCACTATCTCCGGCCGCGCCCCGCAGTCCTTGATCAGGGCGGACAGTTCGATCAGGGCCGACACGTCGACGTTGTGCACCGTCCGGTCGCTCCCCGCCTTGCGGTTCACCACCAGCAGACACGCGGAACCGTCGGCCAGGCCGAAGAACGCCTGCTTGCGCCGGAGCTTGCGGCGCCAGAGGTACGTCCGGGCCAGCCAGCCCAGTGAGGCGCTGACCCCGGTCGCCAGGACCCCCAGCACGACATTGCGCAGGTCTTCATTCATGGGGGCGCATGCTAGCGGCACGGCGCACCGCTGTTCGAGGCGGTCCTGACGAGAAGGCGGGACGGAAGTTACGCTGCGCGGACGGTCGTTGACTGGAGGTACAAGTGCGACGCTCCACCGCTCGGAAGGTCTCTCTGCTCGCCGTCGCCGCGACGGTGCTCTCGGTGGGGGCCGCGGCGCCACCGGCCGGCTCCGCGCCACCCCCGCACCCGGTGAAGGAACCCGTCGCCGTCGGGTACGGCGGAGCCGTCGCCAGCGTCGATGCCGACGCCTCCGCCGTCGGCATCGAGGTGCTCCGCAAGGGCGGCAACGCCGTCGACGCGGCGGTCGCCGTGGCCGCGGCCCTCGGTGTCACCGAGCCGTACTCCGCGGGCATCGGCGGAGGCGGATACTTCGTCCACTACGACGCGAGGACCCGGACCGTCCGCACCATCGACGGCCGCGAGACAGCCCCCGCCTCGGCGGACAGGAACCTGTTCGTGGAGAACGGCGCACCCATCCCCTTCGAGGAGGGCATGACCAGCGGCCGGGGCGTCGGCACCCCCGGCACCCCCGCCACCTGGGAGGCCGCGCTCGACGCCTGGGGCACCAAGCCGCTGCGCACCCTCCTCGAACCGGCCGAGCGTCTCGCCCGTGACGGCTTCACCGTCGACGCCACCTTCCGCGCCCAGACGGCCTCGAACGAGGCCCGCTTCCGGGACTTCCCGGCCTCCTCGGATCTCTTCCTGCCGGGCGGCGGACTCCCGGTCGTCGGGTCGACGTTCAAGAACCCCGATCTGGCCCGTACGTACGACAAGCTGGGCCGTGAGGGCGTCGGCGCGCTCTACCGGGGGCCTTTGGCGCGGGACATCGTGAACACCGTCCGGAAGCCTCCGGTGCGGGACGGAGCCACGCGTGTGGTCCGCTCCGGGGATCTGACGGAGCGTGACCTCGCCGCGTACGAGACCGAGCGGCGCCGGCCCACGAAGGTCTCCTACCGCGGCCTCGACGTCTACGGCATGGCCCCCTCCTCGTCCGGGGGAACGAGCGTCGGCGAGGCGCTCAACATCCTGGAGCGCACCGACCTCTCCGCCGCCTCGCGGGCCGGGTATCTGCACCGCTTCATCGAGGCGAGCCGGATCGCCTTCGCCGACCGGGGCCGCTGGGTCGGCGACCCGGCCTTCGAGGACGTGCCCACACGGGAGCTGCTCTCGCAGCGGTACGCCGACTCCCGGGAGTGCCTGATCCGCGACGACGCCGTGCTCACCAGCCCGCTCGCGCCCGGTGACCCGCGTAATCCGGCGGCGTGCGCGACCGGTGGGACGGCCGCGCCGACCACGTACGAGGGCGAGAACACCACGCACCTCACGGTGGCCGACAAGTGGGGCAATGTCGTCGCGTACACGCTGACCATCGAGTCGACGGGCGGCAGCGGTATCACCGTCCCCGGCCGCGGCTTCCTGCTGAACAACGAGCTGACCGACTTCTCCTTCGCCCCGGCGAACCCGGCCGTCCACGACCCGAACCTCCCCGGCCCCGGGAAGCGGCCCCGCTCCTCGATGTCCCCGACGATCGTCCTCGACCGGCACGACCGGCCGGTGCTCGCGCTCGGCTCCCCGGGCGGGGCGACCATCATCACCACCGTGCTCCAGACGCTGACCGGTGTCGTGGACCGGGACCTGCCGCTCGTCGAGGCCATCGCGGCCCCGCGCGCCAGCCAGCGCAACCAGTCGACGACGGAGCTGGAACCGGGCCTGTGGAACAGCCCGCTGCGCGCCGAACTCGAAGCCATCGGCCACGGCTTCCGGCAGAACCCCGAGATCGGCGCGGCGACGGGCGTCCAGCGGCTGCCGGACGGGCGCTGGGTCGCCGCGGCGGAGAAGGAGCGGCGCGGCGGCGGCTCGGCGATGGTGGTGCGGCCGGTGGGCTAGGGCCAGGGGGTCCGTAGGGACAGGGCAAGCGGGGTCCGTACGGAGAGGGGCGGGGGGGTCCGTACGGAGAGGGGCGGGGCTCCCCGTACGGGAGGCCCCGCCGTCGTCGCCCCTACAAGGCCGTCAGGATCCGGGGGCCGTCGTCCGTGATCGCCACCGTGTGCTCGGCGTGGGCGGCACGGGAGCCGTCGAGCGTACGGATCGTCCAGCCGTCCCGCGCCGTGTAGTGGTCGTCCCCGCCGCCGCCGATCAGCATCGGTTCGATCGCGAGGACCATGCCGTGCCGCAGCGGCATGCCCCGGCCCCGGCGTCCCTCGTTGGGTACGCCGGGGTCCTCGTGCATGGCCCGGCCGATGCCATGGCCGCCGAAACCGTCGGGGATGCCGTAACCCGCGCTCCGGCAGACCCGGCCGATCGCGTGGGCGATGTCGCCGATCCGGTTGCCGACGACGGCCGCGCCGATGCCCGCCTCCAGCGCGGCGTGGGCCGTGTCGACCAGCCGGGTGTCCTCGGGGCGCGCCCGGCCCACGGTGAAGCTGACGGCGGAGTCGCCCGCCCAGCCGCCGAGGAGTGCCCCGCAGTCGACGGAAACCAGGTCCCCGTCCGAGAGGCGGTCGTCGCCCGGGATGCCGTGCACGATCGCGTCGTTGACCGACACGCACACGACCGCGGGGAACGGCACCGGCGCCCAGTCGGGGCGGTAGTCCAGGAACGGCGACCCGGCTCCGGCCGCCGCGAGGACCTCCCGGGCCGCCCGGTCCAGCTCCTTCCCCGTGACCCCGGGCGCCGCCTTCTTCCGTACGGCCGCCAGCGCCTCGGCGACCACCCGCCCCGCGTCGCGCATGGCCCGCAGGGATTCCTCTGTCTTGATCTCCACCATGCCAATTACTATACCGGTATTAGTATGGCGGCATGGTGCGCACACCCCTGACCCCCGAAGAGCGCGAGCGCGGCGAGCGGCTCGGCCGCATCCTGCGCGAGGCGCGCGGAGACCGCTCGATGGTCGAGATCGCCGCGACGGCCGGACTCTCCGCCGAGACCCTCCGCAAGATCGAGACCGGCCGGGCCCCGACGCCGGCCTTCTTCACGGTCGCGGCGCTGGCGGGCGTCCTCGGCCTCTCGATGGACGAACTCGTCACCCGGTGCGCCCTGGCGCCTGTCTGACGGCGCCCGACGCCGCGTCGTCTCAGGCCGAGACGGCGAGCTGGACGCGGCTGTGGCGCGGCCGCTCGATCTCGTCGACGATCGCCGACGCGAGGTCCGCGTGGGCGATCCGCCCCGACCCGTCGAGCACCGTGCCCACCGCCGTCCGGTACGCGCCGGTCACCTCGGCCTCCGCGTTCAGGTCCAGCGGCGGGACGACCATCAGCCAGTCGAGCTCAGGCCCCGCCGCGCCCGCGAGCAGCTCGAACTCCGCCACGTGTCCCTGGGCGAACGCCCGCCACTCGGCGGGGAATTCGGGCGCGTCCATCAGTCGGACTCCGGGCGAGGTCTCCAGCGTCGTCGCGATGCCCAGGGTCAGCAGCCGGCGGACCCCCGCCTCGCCGAGACCGGTGAGCAGGGCCTTCGCCGCCGCCGTGAAGTACTGCTCCGAGGGAAGATCGAGGCGGGCCGAGGCGTTGACCGCCGCGTCGTGGCCCGTGGCGAGGGTGGCCACCGACACCGGATCCGTGACGTCTCCCCGTACGACCGTGACAGAACCGCCACCCAGATCCTGGTACTTGGCGGGCTCGCGCACCACTGCGGTCACCCGGTGGCCCCGGGCCGCGGCCCGTGTCACGACGGCGCGGCCGACCCGTCCGCCCGCCCCGAAAACGATGATGTTCTTCGTGTCTTGGCTCATGGGCAGACCGTAGGACGGGGGTGCCTGGTTACTTCAAAGGTACTGGGCTAGCTTCGGACGCATGAACGAGTACGTGACCGGACGCATGACCGACGCCACGGCGGGAGCCGCGGCAGTGGCCTCGGCCGGGCAGGAGCCCCTCGCGCCCGATCTGTTCGACGATCCGGCGTGCGCCGACCACGCGCAGCCCTTCCGCGTCGGCGACAAGTGGACCGGCATGGTGCTCCGCTGCCTGGAGGACGGCCGGCCGCGCCGCTTCTCCGAGCTGCGCGTCCCGCTCCACTGGATCACCCCCAAGGTGCTCACCGAGACCCTGCGTGCCATGGAGCGCAACGGCTTCCTCACCCGGACCGTCCACGACGAGAACCCGCCACGCGTCGAGTACGCGCTGACCGCCCTCGGCCATTCGCTCATCGGACCGCTCGACACCGCCTGCGACTGGGCCCGCGCCCACGTCCCGGAGGTCACCGCGGCCCGGGTGGCCTACGGGCGACGTTAGTCTCGACGGCATGATTCCCGAGGAGCTGCGGCGCGGCCGCTACGTCAGTCTGACCACCTTCCGCCGGAACGGCACGGGCGTCGCGACCCCCGTCTGGTACGCGGTCGAGGGCGACGAGCTGTACGCCTGGACCCGTACCGACTCCTGGAAGGTGAAGCGGCTGCGGAACGACCCGCGGACCGTGGTCGCCGTCTGCGACCTGCGCGGGAACGTCGAGGAGGGCGCGGTGCGCCTGGAGGGCCAGGGCCGGCTCCTGGAGGGCGAGGAGCTGCGGCGGGTGCGGAAGCTGCTCTCGCGCAAGTACACCTGGCAGTTCTGGCTCGTCGACTGGCCCGCCATGATCGCCCGGCTGGGCAAGCGGCCGCACACCGGGATAGCGGTGCGGTTCTGACCCGTTCGCCACCCGAGCGGGCACCGGACGAAAACAGTCCGTAGCCGTCCCGTAACACGACTGAGGTCGAATACCCCCGGACCGGAAGGGCCCAGTCGAGTGCGCGGGCGGTGCGGACGATATGACGGTATATCAACTCCCGGCGGAGGTCGGTGCGTTCGCGCGCTACCTCAGAGGTCTGGCGGCGAGCCTGGTGCCGGGCGAAGGGTGGTATGGCGTCTTCGCGAGCCGCGACCCCGAGGGCCTGCGGGCCTGCCTCGACGGTACGGAGATCCTGCCCTGGGACGTCGTCGAGTCACTGCTCCAGGACCTGGGCGAGTCGCCCCTCGGGCCGCAGGCCGCCCGGGCGAAAGCCCTGCACGGCGCGGCGGCCGCGGCCCATGACCGGCGGCCGGGCGGGGCGGAGGTGCTCCGCGGGCGCCTGGAGGCGATGGAGCGCGAGCGGCGGTACGCCGAGACCCGCGGCCAGGAACTCGACGCGGCACTGAGGGGGGCGCAGGGCGGCGGGCCGGACGCCGACCGGATCGGCGGCGAACTGGCCTGGGCCCGGGACGACCACGCGCGGGCGACCGCCCGGATCGCGGACCTCACCGCGCGCCTCGCGGCGCTCGCCGACGACCGGCGGCCGACGCCCACTGCCCCCGGTCCCGCGTCCGGGTCCACCCCTGCCCCCGGTCCTGCGTCCGCGTCCGCGTCCGCCGCTGGGTCCGCGCCCGCTCCCGCCCCCTCGCCCGCGCCCCGGCGGAAGCCGCGCGGCGCTCGGTACGCCTGGCTCGGCGGGGACGGGGAGGGCGAGGAGGCGGTACCGGCCCCCGTATCCGTACCCGATCTGCCGACGGCGGGCGCGGCGCCCCGCGGAGCCCGCTTCGGCGGAGCCGAGGCGCCTCCCGCCCCCGCTCCCCGTCCGGCTGCGGGCGAGGTCGCCGAGGATGCGGCACGCGCGGCCGGGAACGCGGTCTACGCGCTCCAGCGGCTGCGCTCCCAGGGCCGCAGCGGCGAGGCCCACGCGCTGCTCTGCGAGGCCGTCGCCGGGCCTCCGGCCTGGCTCCCGGCGCTCGCCGCGGAGCTGCACCGGGCGGGCCTCGGCCCCGACTGGTCCACGCTCCTGTGGGAGGCGGCCCTGCTGCCGCCGGAACGCCTCGCCGCCGTCGCCGGGGCGCTCGCCGACGCGGGCCGGTCCGAGGACTGCGAGCGGCTGCTGCGGCAGGGAGTCTCCCGCCCGGTCGGCGAACTGGCGGGCGCGTGCGCCGCGCTGCACGCCGAGGGTCACCATCGCGAGGCCCACGCCCTGCTCACGGCCTTCCTCCGGGTCCGAACGCCCGAGGACGCCGCCCGTCTCGCCGCCGCCGACCCGCACGGTCTGATCCCCCAACTCCGTGCCGCTGCCGCCGCGATCTCCGCCGCCCTCGAACGTGATCTGCTCCACGCCCTGCGGGTGGCACGTCTGGCGGGCGTCTGACCGGATCCGCGCAGCCCGCGCGACCGGTGACAACTGCCCGTACGCCAATCCGATCGTGTCGGTGCGTGTCCGACATGGACCACTTGGGTATGAAACATGATCGACTCCGGCGGTTCACGGCGGTGGTCTTGCTCCGGGGTGTGACGGGGCTTACGTTCTCCTCCTACGCACCGCGTCTACGTGCGTAGAGGCTCTCTGACGCCGTGCCGAAGGAGCAGCTCATGACCGACGTCGTACGCGCCGCACTCGTCCAGGCGACCTGGACCGGCGACACCGAATCCATGATCGCCAAGCATGAGGAGCACGCCCGTGAGGCGGCCCGGCAGGGCGCCAAGGTCATCGGGTTCCAGGAGGTCTTCAACGCCCCCTACTTCTGCCAGGTTCAGGAACCCGAGCACTACCGCTGGGCCGAACCCGTCCCCGACGGGCCCACCGTCAACCGGATGCGGGAGCTCGCCCGGGAGACCGGGATGGTGATCGTCGTGCCGGTCTTCGAGGTCGAGGGCGCCGGCTTCTACTACAACACCGCCGCCGTCATCGACGCCGACGGCTCCTACCTCGGCAAGTACCGCAAGCACCACATCCCCCAGGTCAAGGGCTTCTGGGAGAAGTACTACTTCCGCCCCGGCAACCTCGGCTGGCCGGTCTTCGACACCGCCGTCGGCAAGGTCGGCGTCTACATCTGCTACGACCGCCACTTCCCCGAGGGCTGGCGCCAACTCGGACTCAACGGCGCCCAATTGGTGTACAACCCGTCGGCCACGCACCGAGGCCTCTCGTCCTATCTCTGGCAGCTCGAACAGCCGGCCGCAGCTGTCGCCAACGAGTACTTCGTCGCCGCCATCAACCGCGTCGGCATCGAGGAGTACGGCGACAACGACTTCTACGGCACCAGCTACTTCGTCGACCCCCGCGGCCAGTTCGTCGGCGAGGCCGCCTCGGACAAGACGGAGGAACTCGTCGTCCGCGACCTCGACTTCCGTCTCATCGAGGAGGTCCGGCAGCAGTGGGCCTTCTACCGCGACCGCCGACCCGACGCCTACGACGGGCTGGTGCAGCCGTGACCGGCCTCTACGACCGCCATCGCGCCGTGATCCCCGACTGGGTCGCCCTCTACTACAAGGACCCCATCGAGATCACCCACGGCGAGGGCCGCCACGTCTGGGACGCCGAGGGCACCCGGTACCTCGACTTCTTCGGCGGCATCCTCACCACCATGACCGCCCACGCCGTGCCCGAGGTCACCAAGGCCGTCGCCGAGCAGGCCGGCCGGATCATCCACTCCTCCACGCTCTACCTCAACCGCCCCATGGTGGAGCTCGCCGAGCGGATCGCCGGCCTCTCCGGCATCCCCGACGCCCGCGTCTTCTTCACCACCTCCGGCACCGAGGCCAACGACACGGCACTGCTGCTCGCCACCGCGTACCGCCGCTCCAACCAGCTCCTCGCGATGCGCAACAGCTACCACGGCCGGTCCTTCTCCACGGTCGGCATCACCGGCAACCGCGCCTGGTCCCCGACGAGCCTCTCCCCGCTCCAGACGCTGTACGTGCACGGCGGCGTCCGCACCCGCGGGCCGTACGCGCAGTACACCGACGAGCGCTTCCTCGAGGCGTGCGTGGCCGACCTGGAGGACCTGCTCGGCCACACGCGGGACGTCGCCGCGCTCATCGCCGAACCCATCCAGGGCGTCGGCGGCTTCACCTCCCCGCCCGACGGGCTCTACGCCGCCTTCCGCCGCGTCCTCGACCGGCACGGCATCCTCTGGATCTCCGACGAGGTGCAGACCGGCTGGGGCCGCACCGGCGACCACTTCTGGGGCTGGCAGGCGCACGGCCAGGCAGGTCCGCCCGACATCCTCACCTTCGCCAAGGGCATCGGCAACGGCATGTCGGTGGGCGGAGTCGTCGCCCGCGCCGAGATCATGAACTGTCTCGACGCCAACTCGATCTCCACCTTCGGCGGCTCGCCGGTCACCATGGCCGCGGGCCTCGCCAACCTCGCGTATCTCCTCGAACACGACCTCCAGGGCAACGCCCGGCGCGTGGGCGGCCTGCTCATCGAGCGGCTGCGGGCCGTCGGCGCCGGTATCGACGCCGTGCGGGAGGTCCGCGGCCGCGGTCTGATGATCGGCATCGAACTCACCCGGCCGGGCACCGACGAGGCCGACCCGGCGGCCGCCGCGGCCGTCCTGGAGTCCGCCCGCGAGAACGGGCTGCTCATCGGCAAGGGCGGCGGCCACAACACCAGCTCGCTGCGGATCGCCCCACCGCTCTCGCTGACCGTCGCCGAGGCCGAAGAGGGCGCGGACATCCTCGAACAGGCCCTCCGTTCCCTGTAGTTCACCGTATCCAGCCAGGGGGACACCCGTGAGCACCCGAACCCTCATCCGCGGCGGCCTCGTCGTCACCGCTGCCGACGAGATCCACGCAGACGTCCTGATCGAGGACGGCCGGATCGCCGCGCTCGCCGCGCACGGCTCTGACGCGGCCGCCGGCTGGACCGCCGACCGCACCATCGACGCCACCGACCGCTACGTCATCCCGGGCGGCGTCGACGCGCACACCCACATGGAGCTGCCCTTCGGCGGCACCTTCGCCTCCGACACCTTCGAGACCGGCACCCGGGCCGCCGCCTGGGGCGGCACGACCACCATCGTCGACTTCGCCGTACAGAGCGTCGGCCGCTCCCTGCGCGAAGGGCTCGACGCCTGGTACGCCAAGGCCGACGGACAGTGCGCCATCGACTACGGCTTCCACATGATCATGTCGGACGTGAACGAGTCGACGCTCAAGGAGATGGACCGGCTCGTCCAGGAAGGTGTCAGCTCGTTCAAGCTGTTCATGGCGTACCCGGGGGTCTTCTACTCGGACGACGGGCAGATCCTGCGCGCGATGCAGCGCGCCGCCGACGACGGCGGGCTCATCATGATGCACGCCGAGAACGGCATCGCGATCGACGTCCTGGTCGAACAGGCCCTGGCCCGTGGCGAGACCGACCCCCGCTACCACGGCGAGGTCCGCAAGGTCCTCCTGGAGGCCGAGGCCACCCACCGGGCGATCCAGCTCGCCCGGGTCGCCGGGGCGCCGCTGTACGTGGTCCACGTCTCGGCGGAGGAGGCGGTCGCGGAGCTGGCGGCGGCCCGGGACAAGGGGCTTCCGGTCTTCGGCGAGACCTGCCCCCAGTACCTCTTCCTCTCCACCGACAACCTCGCCGAGCCGGACTTCGAGGGCGCCAAGTACGTCTGCTCGACGCCGCTGCGGCCCAAGGAGCACCAGGCGGCGCTGTGGCGCGGGCTGCGCACCAACGACCTCCAGGTGGTCTCCACCGACCACTGCCCCTTCTGCTTCGTCGGCCAGAAGGAGCTGGGCCGAGGGGACTTCTCGAAGATCCCCAACGGCCTCCCGGGCGTGGAGAACCGCATGGACCTGCTCCACCAGGCCGTCGTCGACGGACACATCAGCCGCCGTCGCTGGATCGAGATCGCCTGCGCCACCCCGGCCCGGATGTTCGGCCTGTACCCGCAGAAGGGCACGATCGCCCCGGGCGCGGACGCCGACGTCGTGATCTACGACCCGCACACCGTCCAGACGCTGTCGGCCGAGACCCACCACATGAACGTCGACTACTCGGCGTACGAGGGAAGGACCGTCACCGGCCAGGTCGAGACCGTCCTCTCGCGCGGCGAACTCGTCATCGACCAGCGGAAGTTCACCGGCCGCGCCGGACACGGCGCCTTCACCCCGCGATCCACCTGCCAGTACCTGAACTAGCGATCACCCGGACCGGCGACCATCTGAACCGGTCAGTACCTGAACGAGGAGAACGACGTGGACTTCGGACTCGTCCTGCAGACCGACCCGCCCGGCTCCGAGGTCGTCGGCCTGATGCGCCGGGCGGAGCGCAACGGCTTCCGTTACGGCTGGACCTTCGACTCCGCCGTGCTCTGGCAGGAGCCGTTCGTCATCTACAGCCGCATCCTGGAACACACGACGAAGCTGCACGTCGGCCCGATGGTCACCAACCCGGGCACCCGGACCTGGGAGGTGACCGCCTCCACCTTCGCCACCCTCAACGAGATGTACGGCAACCGCACCGTCTGCGGGATCGGCCGCGGCGACTCGGCGATGCGCGTCGCCGGACGCAAGCCGAACACCCTGGCCCGGCTCGGCGAGGCCATCGACGTCATCCGTGACCTCGCCGAGGGCCGCGAGGCGGTCGTGGACGGCAACCCGATCCGGATCCCCTGGGTACGGAACGGGAAACTGCCGGTCTGGATGGCCGCGTACGGCCCGAGGGCGCTGGCGCTCGCCGGGCAGAAGGCGGACGGCTTCATCCTCCAGCTCGCCGACGAGTTCCTGACGGAGTGGATGGTCAAGGCGGTCCGCAAGGCGGCCGAGGACGCCGGGCGCGACCCCGAGGCGCTCACGATCTGCATCGCCGCCCCCGCGTACGTCACCACCGACGACTCACCCGGCGCCCTGGCCCACGCACGCGACCAGTGCCGCTGGTTCGGCGGCATGGTCGGCAACCACGTCGCCGACCTGGTCGCCAAGTACGGCGAGCACTCCGGAATGGTCCCGGACGCGCTCACCGCGTACATCAAGGACCGGCACGGCTACGACTACAGCCACCACGGCCGCGCCGGAAACCCCTCCACGGACTTCGTCCCGGACGAGATCGTCGACCGCTTCTGCCTCCTGGGCCCGGCCGAGGCGCACATCGAGAAACTGAGGAGGCTCCGGGAACTGGGCGTCGACCAGTTCGCCGTCTACAACATGCACGACGCGCGTGAGCGGACCATCGACGCGTACGGCTCCGACATCATCCCGGTCCTCAACCCCTAGGGGGTGTCCGGCGGGGGTGCGGCCCATGCCTACGAGAGCCGCCCCCCTCTCGCGCCCGACCCGCCCCGGGTCACCCCAGTCCGGCCGGGAGCCGTTCGAGGATGGTGGCGAGGTCCGTGCCCGTCGGCAGCGTGCCGAAGGCCAGGCCCCGGTCGCCCGCCAGCCTGGAGGCGCAGAAGGCGTCCGCCACCGGTCCGGGAGCGTGCCGTACGAGCAGGGAGCCCTGAAGGACAAGGGCGAGACGCTCCACCAGACGCCGGGCGCGGAACTCGGCGTCCTCCGGCCGTGCCAGCTCGCCCAGCACCTCCCGCCACGCCGCGTCCAGCCGGGCGTCCCCGCCCGCCGCCGACTCCACCTCGGCGCGGAAGGCCTCCAGGGACTCCGGTTCACGGAGCAGCGCGCGCAGCACGTCGAGCGCGTTGACGTTGCCCGAGCCCTCCCAGATGCCGTTGAGCGGGGCCTCCCGGTACAGCCGGGGCATGCCGGACGCCTCGTCGTAGCCGTTGCCGCCCAGGCACTCCAGGGCCTCGGCGACCGCCGCCGGCTGGCGCTTGCACACCCAGTACTTGCCGACCGCCGTCGCCAGGCGGAGGAACGCCCGCTCGCCGGCGTCGCCACGGTGGGCCCGGTCGGTCGCGCCCGCGACCCGCAGCGCGAGCGTGGTGGCGGCCTCCGACTCCAGGGCCAGGTCGGCGAGCACATTGCGCATCAGCGGCTGGTCGACGAGCTTCGCGCCGAACACCGAGCGGTGGCGGGCGTGGTGGGCGGCCTGGGCGAGCGCGGCGCGCGTGCCCGAGGCGGAGCCGAGGATGCAGTCCAGGCGGGTCATGGTGACCATGTCGATGATGGTCCGCACGCCCTTGCCCTCGGCACCGACCAGCCAGGCCACGGTGTCGTCGAACTCGGGCTCGCTGCTGGCGTTGGAGCGGTTGCCGAGCTTGTCCTTCAGCCGCTGGATCCGGAAGGTGTTGCGGCTGCCGTCGGGCAGTACGCGCGGGACGAGGAAGCAGGACAGACCGCCCGGGGCCTGCGCGAGGACGAGGAAGAGGTCGTTCATCGGGGCGCTGGTGAACCACTTGTGCCCGCGCAGCCGCCAACTGCCGTCGGCCGCCGGTACGGCCGTCGTGGTGTTGGCGCGGACGTCGGTGCCGCCCTGCTTCTCGGTCATGCCCATCCCGGCGAGAAGACCGCGCTTGGTGCCGGGCGCCTTCAGCACCGGGTCGTACACCCGGCTGGTCAGCAGCGGCTCGTACTCCTTGGCCAGTTCGGGGGCGTTGCGCAGCGCGGGCACCACGGCGTACGTCATCGACACCGGACAGCCGTGTCCCGCCTCGGCGGAGCTCCACACCATGAAGCCCGCCGCGCGCGCCACATGGACGCCGGGCCTCTCGTCCGCCCAGGGCGCGCCGGCCAGACCCTCGCCGATCGCGACGTCCATCAGGGAGTGGTACGCGGGGTGGAAGTCGACCTCGTCGACGCGGTGGCCGTAGCGGTCGTGGGTACGCAGCACGGGCTCGTGGCGGTTGGCCTCCTCGGCCCAGCGCTGGACCTCCTCGCTGCCGGTGCGGCGGCCGATCCGGTGCAGGTCGTCGAGGTACCACTCGGCGCCCTCACGGCGTACGCCCTCCAGCAGGACCGGGTCCTCGGCGACGTCGTGGCCGACGAGCGGCGGAGCCTGGTTGGTCACCTCGTGGGTGCGGGCGGTCGGGTTGCTGACCGGCCGGGTGTCCTCGGTGGTGGTCATGGGCGTGTCCTCCGGAGTCGTGGGGAAGAGCGGGCGCGGGGGAAGGCGGTGGGGTGCCGGTACGGGCGCCGGGGGGAGGTGGTCGGGTGGTGCCGGTACGGGCGGGGGGAGGTGGCCGGGTGGTGCTGGTACGGGCGGTCAGTTCGCCGGCGCTCGGTCGGCGCCCAGGCAGCGCAGGGACATCGCGGTGAGTTCGGCGATCAGTTGCTCGGCAGAGCTCCCGCCGGGTGCGCCGAGGGGGTCCACCAGGACCTCACCGATGGCCCCGGTCAGGGCGGCGGCGGTGACCTGGGCGTCCTGGGGCGGCAGCAGCCCCGCGGCCACCCCCTCGCTCACGACCTCGGCGAACAGCGTCCGGTACCGGCGCCGGAACTCAAGGCGCTCCGCACCGACGGCGGGCTCGGCGGGCGCGGCCAGCAGGGCGTAGGCCAGGCCGCGGCGTTCGAAGGAGCGCCGGGCGAACACCTCCACGCCGTGGGTGAGCCGCTCGACGGGGTCGCCCGGGCCGCGCAGCACCTCGCCGAGCACCTCGACCTCACGGCCTGAGGCGCGCCGGAAGACCTCGACGGCCAGCGCGGCCTTCGACGGGAAGTGCTGGTACACCGAGCCGGCCGCGATGCCGGCCGCGGCTGCGACGGCGCTCACCGAGGCCTGCGCCCAGCCCACCTCGGCCACGACGTCGGTGGCGTGCTGGACCAGGTGCTCTCGTGCGTCCCGGAGCCGCGCCAGTTCGGCCGGCGTCTTGCGGTAGGCCATGGAAGCAGTGAATCACCGTTCAGACCTTCACGCCAGAGCCGGGGTGGGGGCCGGTGCGGTTCGGGGTACCGGACCTGGCGTCGGTCCGTGCGGCCGGTGTGGGGGTCGGCCGCCGTCGCCCCGTAGGGTCGGGGCATGGTCGACGAGCAGGCGGGGCGGGGCAGCGGACGTGGTCCTGGGCGGCCGCGCGAGGAGCGGGTCACGCGCGCGGTCCTGGACGCCGTGGTCGCGCTGGTGGCCGAGCAGGGCATGGGGGCGGTCACCATGGACGCCGTGGCGACCCGGGCCGGGGTCAGCAAGCCGTCGATGTACCGGCGTTGGTCCACCAAGCAGGATCTCGTCATCGCCGCCGCCGAGTCGCGGGTCGGTCCGCTGACCGTTCCGGACATGGGGGACTTCCGCGCCGAGCTGCGGGCGGTCCTCATGGCGCGCCTTGAGGCGTACCGGCAGCCGGGGATCGACAGGCTGCTGGCGGGGGTGATGGCGGCCGCGGCCGACCCGGGCTCCGAGCGTGGCGCGTACGGGGAGTACACCGCCCGCGTCACGGGGGAGATGCGGCACATCGTCGAGCGCGGAATGGCGCGGGGCGAACTGCGGCCCGGGATCGACGTGGACGCGGCGGTGACGCTGGTGGCGGCCTCGCTGGTCTTCCGGATGGTCGCCGAACTGCGTATGCCCGACGAGCGGCTGGTCGACTCGGTGGTCGACCTCATCGGCCGCGCCGTCGGGGCCCCGGACTGACGGGGCGTTCCCGCCGGCCTCCCCGGACGGATATTCGTTACTGGCGGTTTTGAATTCATGGCCGCAGACCCTTGCCAGGGCGACTCTGGATATCGATACTCCCGGTAACGATTCTTCGAGCCGTTCGGAGGGACCATGGACACCACCGTTGCCGACCCCAAGCCCGTCCTCGACAAGCCCCTGATGCACTACGGGGTACGCGTACTCGACCGCACATCGCCGGGGACCCCGGAGACCCGGTACGACCTCCTCGACGTCACTCCGCTCACCCCGCACTTCGGCGCCGTCCTCGGCGGCGTCGACCTCACCGGGGCGATCGGGGACGACCTCGCCGAGGAGCTGCGGCAGGCGCTCCTGGAGTGGAAGGTCGTCTTCTTCCGCGGCCAGACCGGCTTCACGGCCGAGCACCAGCTCGCCCTCGCCGGTGTCTGGGGGCCGCCCGAGCCCAACCCGTTCTTCCCCGGCACCGAGCACGTCGGCGTCTCCAGGCTCGCCAAGGACGCCAAGGCCCAGGGCAACAAGAACATCTGGCACAGCGACCACTCCTTCATGGTCAACCCGGCCCTCGGCTCGGTGCTCCGCGCCGTCGAGGTGCCCGCCGCGGGCGGCGACACGATGTGGGCGGACATGGGTGCCGCGTACGACAACCTCTCGGACGAGCTGAAGGAGCGGATCGAGGGCCTCACCGCGGTCCACGACTGGGAGCCCAGCTGGGGCGCGCTGATGAACGACGCGCAGAAGGCGGCCTTCCGCAAGAACTGGCCGCAGGTCGAGCACCCGGTCGCCGTGCGCCACCCGCGCAGCGGCCGCAGGACGCTCTACGTCAACGAGCCCTTCACGACCCGCATCGTCGGCCTGTCGGACGCCGAGAGCCGCGAGCTGGTGGACGAGCTGGTGCTGCAGGCCCGGATTCCCGAATACCAGATCCGCTTCCACTGGGAGGCCGACTCGATCGCCATCTGGGACAACATCGCCACCCAGCACTACGCGATCAACGACTACTACCCGCGGCGGCGGGTCATGGAACGCGTCGCGATCGAGGGCGTTCCCCTCTCCTGACCCCCGGCGTCCCCGCCTGCGGCGCTGCCGCCTCCGGCATTCCCGCCCCCTGCATTCCCGACTCCTTCGCCCTCCTTCCCTCCCCGCCCTCCCCGCCCGGCAACGACGCCGGCCGCACCCCTCCGGAGGTTCAGTGACCGCCGCTGACACCACATCGACGCCGCTCGGTGATCCCTCGTCGGCAGACCGCGGCACCAGGTCCCGCGCCTGGGCCGTCACCGGCCTGCTCGTCGTCTTCATGATGATCAACTTTGCGGACAAGTCGGTGCTGGGCCTGGCGGCCGACGAGATCCGCGCCGATCTGGACCTCAGCGCGACGGAGTTCGGGCTCGCCAACAGCGCCTTCTTCCTGCTCTTCTCGGTCGCCGCTGTCGTGGTCGGGGTGTTCGCCGACAAGGTGCGGCCCACCACGGTGATCCTGGTCATGGCCCTGCTCTGGTCGGTGGCTCAGGTACCGCCCGCCATAGGCGGCGGACTCGCCTTGCTGGTCGGCTCCCGGATCGTGCTCGGCGCCGCCGAGGGGCCGGCCTTCCCGGTCGCCCAGCACACCGCGTTCAGCTGGTTCCCCGACCACCGGCGCAATCTGCCGGGCGCCCTGGTCACGCTCGGAATCACCCTCGGTGTGATCACCGCTGCCCCCGGTCTCACCTGGGTCATCGACCACCACCACTGGCGCACCGCGCTGTGGGTGCTCGCCGCCATCGGCCTGGTGTGGGCGGCGGTCTGGCACTTCTTCGGCGGGACCGGAACGTACCGGACCGCCGACGCACCACGTGCCCACGGCGATGCCGCCGAGGCCCGTACCGGCGCTCCCGCCCCCGAAGCGGCCGGGGAGCGGGTTCCGTACCGGCGCATCTTCGCCACTCCGACCTGGCTCGCCGTCACCGCCGCCTACTTCACGTGCTATTGGGCCGTGGCGCTCATGCTGGTGTGGCTGCCGTCGTACCTGCGCAACGGACTCGGCTACTCCTCGTCCGAGGCCGGCCGCCTGGTGGTCCTGCCCTGGGTGATGGGCGCGGTCGTCCTGCTGGCGCAGGCCGGCATCACCGGATGGCTGATGCGGCGCGGCGTCAGCACCCGGTGGGCGCGCGGCGGCGTCGGTGGCGCGGCTCTCGCTCTCGGCGCGCTCGCGTGCCTCGGCGTGCCGCTCGTGGACGGCAGCGGCGCCAAGACCGCGCTGCTCGCCGTCGGCATGGGCCTCGGAGGTTCGTACGCCGCCGTCGCGGCCACCACCGTCTCCGAACTGGCCCCTCCGGGCCGGGCCGGAGGAGCCCTCGGCGTCATGAACGCCGTGGTCACCACGGCGGGCCTGGCCGCGCCGGCCATCGTCGGTGTGATGGTCGACCGGCAGGGTCCGGGCGGCTATCAGAACGCCGTGATCGTGACCGGCGCGATGCTCCTCGTCGGAGGGCTGCTCTCCGCCACGCTCGTCGACCCGGCCCGCGACCGCGCCCGGCTCCGCGCCTGATCCGTCGTCCTCGTACCCCGTCGCCGACCAGGAGTTGACCTCACCATGACCCCTGCCCCCGTTCCCTCCACTCCCACGCCCGCCGTGGACCTCGACACCGCCCCGCTCGACCGCGCCGTCGCCGATCTGCGCGCGGGCGCCGAGACCTGGGCGGCCACGCCGATCGCCGAGCGGATCGGTCTGCTGGAACGCATGCTGCCGCGGATCGCCTCGCGCGCCGCGGAGATGGTCGCGGACTCCGCCGCGGCCAAGGGCCTCGCCCCCGGCTCCCCGTGGACCGCCGAGGACTGGATCGGCGCCCCCTGGGCCCTCGCCCAGGGAGTGAGCGCCCAATTGCACGTCCTGCGCCGGATCGCCGCGGGCAAGTCACCCGTGGACCCGGGCGCCGTGCGCGAGCGCGACGGACGTGCCGTCGTGGACGTCTTCCCCGCCACCGGCTGGGACGCGCTGCTGCAGAACGGGACCACGGCACAGGTGTGGACGACGCCCGGCACCACGGCGCGCCAGGTCGTCGACCGGGCCGCCGGGGAGTACCGCGGACGCGCCGGACGCCCCGCCGTCGCGCTGGTCCTCGGCGCCGGGAACGTCGCGGCCATCACCCCGCTCGACATCCTGCACAAGCTCTACGCCGAGGGGCAGACCGTCATCGCCAAGATGAACCCGGTCAACGACTACCTCCGCCCCCACTTCGAGCAGGTCTTCAGCGAGTTCGTCGACCGGGGCTGGGTGCGCTTCGCCGACGGAGGAGCCGACGTGGGTGGCCATCTCGCCGGTCACGACCATGTCGACGCGATCCATGTCACCGGCAGTGAGAGGACGCACGACGCGATCGTGTGGGGCACGGACGAGCGGGCCGCCGAGCGCCGCCGTACCGACACGCCCCTGAACGACAAGCCCTTCAGCAGCGAACTGGGCGGTGTCACCCCGTGCATCGTGGCGCCGGGCGCGCCGGGCGACTGGAGCGCCGCCGACTTCCGGTACCAGGCCGAGCACATCGTCACCAGCAAGATGAACAACTCCGGCCACAACTGCGTCGCCAGCCAGATCCTGATCCTGCCCCGCGACTGGGACGGCAGCGACCGGCTGCTCGACGAGATCCGCCGGCTGCTGCGCGAACTGCCGCCCCGCGCCGACTACTACCCGGGCGCGGACGACAGGCTCGACGCGGTCCTCGCCGCTCATCCGGAAGCCGAGGTGTTCGGTGACGGCAGGTGCCGGGTCCTCGTCCCCGATCTCACCGGCGTGGACGACATGCTGCTCACCGACGAGGTCTTCGGCAGCGCGCTCGGCGTCGTCCGGCTTCCGGGGGCGGACGCGGACGCGTTCCTCCGCGAGGCCGTGAACTTCGCCAACGACCGGCTGCCCGGCACCCTGGGCGCCACGCTCATCGTCCACCCCAGGACCGAGCGCGCCCACCGCGCCGCCGTGGACTCGGCGATCGAGGGGCTGCGCTACGGCACCGTGGGCGTCAACGCCTGGTGCGCCCTCGGCTTCCTGCTGGGGTACACGCCCTGGGGCGCGTACCCCGGTCACACCCGGCAGGACATCGGCAGCGGCATCGGGTTCGTACACAACGCGTATCTGCTGGAGGACATCGAGAAGACGGTGCTCCGCTCACCGTTCGCCCCCGCCCCGCGCGGCCTGTTCACCGGCTCGCCGTCCCTGTCTCCGCGGCCTCCGTACTTCGTGACCAACCGCACCGCCCTGACGACCGTCGAGCGGCTGACCCGCTTCACCGCGGCGCCCTCCGCCGCCAGGCTTCCGGCCCTTTTCGCCTCCGCCCTGCGCGGCTGACCCGCCGCGCCCCCCCCGGCACGGCGAGTACGCCCGCCTGCCGGCCAACGCCCGCCCGCCCCGACCGTCCCTCGGACCTACCCGAAAGCCGTCCCATGAACCTCGCCGAGATCCTGCCCCGCACCGCCCTCGAACACGGCCACCGCACCGCCGTCGAGCTGGGCGACACCGCCTTCACGTACGCCGAACTCGACACCCTCTCCGGTCGCGTCGCCGCCCTGCTCACCCACCGCGGCGTCGCCCCCGGCGACCGCGTGGGTGTGATGCTGCCCAACAGCCTCGACTTCCCCGCCCTCTACTACGGCATCCTGCGGGCCGGCGCCGTCGCCGTCCCCATGAACCCGCTCCTGAAGTCCCGCGAGGTCGCCCACTACCTGAGCGACTCCGGCGCGGTGCTGCTGTTCGCCCACGAGGTGTGTGCCGCCGAGGCGGTACGGGGAGCGGAGGGCACCGCGACGACCGTCGTCCCGCTCGCCGCCGGGACACTCACCGAACTGCTCGCCGAGCATCCGGAGCCGGCCGCCTTGCTCCCGCGCGCGGACGACGACACCGCCGTACTGCTCTACACCTCGGGCACCACCGGCTCCCCGAAGGGCGCCGAACTCACCCACGCCAACCTGCTGCGCAACGCCGAGATCTCCGCGCGCTCGCTGATCCGTCTCACCCCCGAGGACGTGATCCTCGGCTGCCTGCCGCTGTTCCACACCTTCGGCCAGACCTGCGCCATGAACACCGCCGTCGTCGCGGGCGCCCGGCTGACCCTGACGGGCCGCTTCGACCCTGCCGACGCGCTCCGGACCCTCCAGGAGCGGGGCGTCACCGTCTTCGCCGGAGTGCCCACGATGTACGCCGCGCTGCTCGCCGCCCGTACCGCGCTGCCCGAGGCGTACGACACCGCCACCTTGCGTCTCTGCCTCTCCGGTGGCGCGTCCCTGCCCGTCGAGGTCCTGCTCGGTTTCGAGAAGGCCTTCGACGCGCCCGTCCTGGAAGGTTTCGGGATGTCCGAGACCTCGCCCGTCGCCTGCTTCAACCACCTGGACCGCCCGCGCAAGCCGGGTTCGGTGGGCACCCCGATCGAGGGCGTCGAGCTGCGTCTGATCGACGTGCACGACGGCGTCGGTGAGCTGTGCGTGCGCGGCCACAACGTCATGAAGGGCTACCTCGGGCGTCCGGAGGCCACGGCGGAGGCCCTCCAGGACGGCTGGCTGCGCACCGGCGACCTCGCACGCGTCGACGAGGACGGCTACTACTACATCGTCGACCGGAAGAAGGACCTCATCATCCGCGGCGGATTCAACGTCTACCCGCGCGAGGTGGAGGAGGTGCTGTACGAGCACCCCGCCGTGGCCGAGGCGGCGGTGGTCGGCCTGCCCCACGCGACCCTCGGTGAGGAGGTCGCGGTCGCTGTCGCGACCCGTCCCGGGGCGGAGGTGACGGCCGACGAGCTGCGGCAGTTCGTCCGGGAGCGGGTGGCGGCGTACAAGTACCCGCGGGAGATCAAGCTGGTGGAGGCGCTGCCGAAGGGAGCCACCGGAAAGATCCTGAAGCGGGAGATCACCTTCGGCGCGGAGTGACGGGGGGGACCGTCGAGCAGGGCCGGTCCGGGCCGGGGCGGCAGGGGAGCCGATCCGTCACGCGTCGAAGCGGCGGCGGGACTCCTCGATGTGGCCGAGGTTCTCGTGGGTCCAGTCGCACAGTCCGTCGATCGTCCTGCGCAGGGCCCGGCCCGGCTGGGTGAGCTCGTACTCGACCCGCGGCGGCACGGTGGGGTGGACGGTCCGCCGGACCAGGCCGTTGCGCTCCAGCATGCGCAGGTTCTGGGTCAGCATCTTGTGGCTTATGCCCTCGACCTCGTTCCGCAGCTC
Source organism: Streptomyces sp. NPDC012508 (assembly GCF_042902595.1). Classification (NCBI taxonomy): domain Bacteria; kingdom Bacillati; phylum Actinomycetota; class Actinomycetes; order Kitasatosporales; family Streptomycetaceae; genus Streptomyces; species Streptomyces sp. NPDC012508. The sequence continues at coordinate 1,095,840 of NZ_JBIBEO010000001.1, read as the reverse complement.
GCTGAAGCGCAGCGTGCGTTCACCGAGGAACTCGATGATCAGCAGCGCCCATTTGTTGGCGACGTCCGAGAAGATCTCCCGCGCCAACGAGTCCGCGCGTGCCAGGTCCGTGTCCTGGGCCGAGCCCTTGAACTGCTTGGTCACCATGAGGTTCCCCAGTCACCGAAAAGTGCGTTCTTCCATGTCAGGGGCCACTCTCCTACGGTTCCCAAGTAACCACAAGAGACCGAGCCCCCGCCGGGGCTCGCGTGACAAGGAGGCGGGCGACATGGCCATCACCCTGGTGAACCCGAGCGGACTGCCCACGGTCGATGCCTACCGGCAGGTGTCGATCGCGACCGGCTCGAAGCTGGTCTTCGTCGCAGGACAGGTGGCGTGGGACGCCGCCGGCGTCACGGTGGGCGAGGGTGACCTCGCCGCGCAGGTCGAGCAGTGCTACCTCAACGTCGCCACCGCGCTGGCCGAGGCCGGCGCCTCGTTCGACGACGTGGCGAAGCTGACCGTCTACGTCGTGGACTGGACCCCCGACAAGATGCCGCTGCTCATGGAAGGCGTGGGCCGTGCGACCGCGAGGCTGGGCGTCACCCCCGTACCGCCCGCCTCGCTGCTCGGCGTCGCGGCGCTGGACGTACCCGAGCATCTGGTCGAGATCGAGGCCACCGCGGTCATCGAGTGACCACCTGGCCGCCCTGCTCGAAGGGCTGCGAGCCACCCGGCTCGTAACCGGCGCGTGCCCACGCGCCTGGTCACAGGGCGCGCGCCGCGACCCGCAGGTCGGCGGTCAGGCCGGCGAGGGCCGCGTCCCGGTCGTCGGCGCGCAGGACCGCCGAGGGGTGGATCGTGGCCACGCACCGGATCCCGTCCGCGTCGGGCAGGGGCCGTACCACCCCGCGGTCCGAGCCGACCCGGAACGTCGGGCCGAGCAGCGACCGGCCGGCCGTCGCGCCGAGCACCACGACCATCTCCGGTGCGACCAGCCGGAGCTCCGCCTCCAGCCAGGGCCGGCAGGCCAGGGTCTCCCGGAGGCTGGGTGCCTTGTGGATGCGGCGCTTCCCGGGGCCCTTGCGGGTGAACGAGAAATGCTTGACCGCGTTAGTCAGGTACACCTCCGCCTCGTCGATCCCCACCTCCGCGAGGGCGCGCGAGAGCAGCCGCCCCGCCGGGCCCACGAACGGCTCACCCTCCAGGTCCTCGCGGTCGCCGGGCTGCTCACCGACGAGCATCATCCGGGCGTGAGGGTCGCCCCGGCCGAACACCGTCGCGGTCGCGTCCCGGTACAGCGGGCAGCCCTCGCACTCCGCCGCGGCCTTCCTGTGTGCGGGGATCCCGCCCCGCGAGGGAAGGTACGGAGTGGCGTCGTACCGCTCGTCGGCGGGCATCAGGCAGCGGCGCCCGAGGGTGCGGGGCCCGTGTCGGGCGTGGCCGGCCGGGCGGGGCCGACGACGGTGAGGGGAATGCCCAGGTGCTCGCACAGCCGCCGGGCTCGCGTGAGCGCGCTCAGTGAAGCCGCTGAGGGGTCCGCGGTGGGCAGCTGCACGCGTACGTGTCGCGGGCGGTGGGCGTGGACGAGCGCCTCGGTCTCCAGGGAGGCCGCCGCCCTGCTGCTGACATCGAGGTCGCGCAGAAACGTCACGTGCAGGACGCCGTCCTCGATGGCGTGGCTGATCAGCATGACGGTCTCCTTCTGTGCCGGCGTCCCTGCTGGACGGGACGTTCCATGCCCAACCGGGGCGGCTCGGCAAAAGGCCAGCGCTTGGGCCACCAACGAGCCATTGTCCGAGGAAGCAGGCCTTCCCGCACGTCCGCCGAGTCGGGGCGGCGTGCGGACCACCGCGCCATGTCGCAGGTCAGGCTGCGCCGCGGTTGCGGTTCGCGGAGCGCGGGGCGTGGGGGAGGTGCGTGATCCAGAGAGCCCCGGCTTCGAGCTGTTCCAGGTCGAGGCCGGTCTCCTGGCTGAGGTCCGCCATGCTGATGCCGTGGTGGTGCCGGCCCATGGTGCGGGAGATCTTCGCGAACCAGAGCTCCGCGTCGTGGTACGGGCGTCCTCTCAGCTCGTTCACGAGGAGGGCGAGGTGCTCGACGCTGCAGGCCGACAAGGGTCGCTGGCCGTCGTGCAGGGGGTCGTCGGGGTCGACGTACGACGAATCAGGTGCGCGCCCTTCGTACGGGCGTGGGCCGGTCGGGCATCCGCACACCCCACAGGGGGCGTGGTGGCGGGCGTCGGAGGTCATCGCGCACCTCCAGCAGGATCGCGGGGGGCGGGGGTGCCGCCCGGGGCCGGTCGGATTCCGGGGGAGCTCTCACCCGTAATGGTGCGCGCCCCTCCGATATACGTCAAGGAATACGTGAAAATCAGGACGTATAGTGAATGATCCGCGTCCAGATGGGCAGAGGAATGCCATGGCAGATGGCGCACGCCACCACCCGAGCTGGACCTTTCTGACCAATCACGCTCGGGTGCTCCTGATGCTCTCCCGTGATCCGGGGATCCGGCTGAGAGATGTCGCCGCCGAGTGCGGGGTGACGGAGAGAACCGTGCAGGCGATCGTCTCCGACCTGGAGGCCGACGGGTACGTCACTCGCACCCGGGCGTCGGACGGCCGTCGGAACCGCTATGAGATCAACCCCAAGGCCCAGTTCCGCCACCCCGCCGAAGCGGGGCACGAGATCGCCGGCCTCCTCGCCCTGCTGGCCGCCCCCGCCGAGTCGCAGGATCGTGTGGCGGCCGGGACGGGAGGCGGCGGATCCGGCCGGGCCCGCGACACCAGGCGGCGCGACGGCGAGGCGTGACGGCCCGGGGGAGAGCCCGGGAGGCGCGGGGGAGAGGCCCTGAACGCCCAGGGGAGCCCTGACGCCTGGGGGAGAACCCATGCAGGGCAGCCCATGGCAAGGGCGGTCCACGACAAGCAGAGCGCGCGGCCCACGACAAGCACAGTGCACGGAAGGCGCCAAGCGCAGCGCACGGAAGGGTGGCCGCCGACCCCGCGGGGTCGGCGGCCACCCTTCAGCTGTCGAGGCGAGCGGGTTCGCCCGCGAGGTCAGCCGTGCCGCATGTCGTCCGGGTCCACCGGCATCCGGCCGGCCCCCGGCGTCGGCGGCTTGTCCGCATAGCCCTGGCGAGGCGGTGCCCCCTCATCGGTCATGCGTGCCTCGCCCATGGCCGTGGTGCCGCTCGCACCGGCCGGATCCGTCATGGCGGCGCTCTCCGCCGGGGTGATCCGGCCGCGCCAGCCGCCGGTCTCCCGGCCGCGATCCTCGATGAAGCCCTTGAACCGCTTCAGATCGCCCTTAACCCGCCGGTCGAGCATGCCCAGCGCGTCGCCGGTCTTCTCCGCCATGCCTTCGGGCTGGAAGTCCATGGCCAGACTGACGCGCGTGTGCGCGGGGTCGATCTGCTGGAACGTGACGACACCCTTCTGGTGTACGTCGCCACTGACCGTGCGCCAGGAAATCCGCTCGTCGGGCAACTGGTCGACGATCTCGGTGTCGAACTCCCGCTGGACACCCGCCACCTTCGTCCTCCAGTGGCAGTGCTGATCGTCCAGCTGCTGTACGGTCTCCACGCCCTCCATGAAGCTGGGGAACTCCTCGAACTGCGTCCACTGGTTGTAGACCTGGCGCAGCGGGACATCGACTTCGATGGATTCCTTCACCATGCTCACGAGTCTCCTCCTTCACTGCTCAGACCGGACATCTCCGGCCAACCGCTCGGCTGCCCGTCCTGCGGGGGTTCAATCCCTCCGTCATGCGAAGGAGCCTCGGTGCTCCGTGTCAGGGAGCCGCGGTCATCGCCGCGAGCGCGTCGACGACGTCTTCGAGGCTGCCCCGCCGGCGGAGGACCTCCCGCTGGCGCGCCGCGCCGTTCCCGTCCGTACGGATACGTCGCCACGTGCTCTCGACCAGCTCCATGTCCCCCGCCGACTCCAGCCCTGGAGCCGCCCGCTCGACGAGCCGTTCCACGAGCCGTTCGGCGGGCTGCTCCTCGCCGCTCACGGGGTCGAGACCGACCCCGGTGATTCCCTGTGCCGCCGCGAGACGATGGGCCAGGAGCAGGCGGCTCGACGGGGTGTCCGGCGGCGGGGCGTGGGACTCCGCCTCGGGCAGCAGAGTGGCGGCCAGGCCGCGGACGAGAGCCGCCAACAGCACCACGACGTCGAGGTCGGCGTTGGCGTCCGCGATCCGGACCTCCAGGGTCGGCACGTGCTCGGAGGGCCGGGCATGCCAGTAGACCATCCGGTCGTCGAGGATCACCCCGGTCCCGATCAGCCCGCCGACTACCTCGCGATAGCGCCGTTCGTCGAGGACCGGGGGCGGTCCGACCGTCGGCCAGCGTGCGTGCTCGACCGCGCGCCAGCTGTCGAATCCGGTGTCCTTCCGCAACGAGAAGGGGGAGTTGGCGGCGAGGGACTGCAGGACCGGCAGCCAGGGCCGCATGTGGTTGGCCAGCCTCAGCGCCTGATCCCGGCGCAGCGACCCGACGTGGACATGGCAGCCGCAGACGAGGCCGGTGTAGGACGCGGTCTGAGGCGGGGCGTAGCGGCGGGCCATCAGCCGGTATCTGCGGGTGTCGGTCACCGTCAGCGGTTCGTCGGGCGGCAACGCCGGAGTCCCGGCGGCGACCAGCAGGCAGCCCGACGCCTCGGCGGAGGCGCTGACCACGCGCCGTAGCCGGGCGAGTTGCTCGCGTACGTCCTCGCTGCGCGTCGCGGGGCGGGTACAGATCTCGACCTGGGCGTCGTAGTACTCCGTCTGGACCAGTTCGCCGAGCGCGGGCTTCGCCGCCCGGAGCACGGCGGGCGCCCGGTTGACCGGAGCCCGGCTGTCGCGGTCCACCAGCATGAACTCTTCTTCGACACCCAGCGTCAGGCTCTTCATCACCTACCCCCAAGCGTCGCGACGGCATGACGTCGAGGGAGAGCCTCCGGCGCCAGGTAGTCGTCCCACACCGCGCGCCTGCCCTGAAATTCCCCCGGGATGCGCCCGTCCGGCCACGGACTCTGCGCCACTCGGCCCACCGCACGGCATCGCCGCACCGTCGGCGGCCGGACCGTCTGCGAGGTTGGGGGTATGACGAAGACCGCCCTGGTCGTGGTCGACATGCTCAACACGTACGAGCACGCCGATGCCGATCTTCTTCTGCCGTCCGTGACCGAGATCGTCCCCGTCGTCGTGGCCCTGGTGCGGCGCGCGCGCGAGCGCGGCATCCCCGTGATCTACGCGAACGACAACTTCGGCCAATGGCGGTCGCACCACGGCGAGATCCTCGACAGCGCTCTCTCGGGCCGGCGCCCCGACCTCGTCGAACCGGTCAAACCGGACGAGGACTCACTGTTCGTGGTCAAGGCCCGCCACTCGGTGTTCTACGAGACGCCGCTCGCGTACCTGCTCGGCACGCTCGGCATCGACCACCTCGTCCTCTGCGGACAGGTGACCGAACAGTGCATCCTCTACTCGGCCCTGGACGCCCATATCCGGCACCTGTCGGTGACGGTGGCCGAGGACGCCGTCGCCCACATCCACGAAGACCTCGCCCGCGCGGCGCTTCGGATGATGGAGCGCAACATGTCGGCGCGGGTGCGTCGCGCGGCGGACATCGGCTTCTGACCTCATGGATATGTTCCCCGGTTCGGGGAAGCCGCCGTGCTGATCGACCACTCCCGTCGGAGGTCTTCGGTGTCCGCTACCGCCCCGTCCGCGAGGTACGGGCCCGAGCGGCTCGTCACGCTGCCCGGTGCCCATCGCCCGCAGGCCGGCACAGGGCTGCTCGCCGCCGCCCTCTACCGGGAGAGGCCGGGGCGGGGCAATGGCTTCGGGGAGACAGGGACCGGCGCGGGTGCTCTCGCGCCGTCGGCCACCGAGCCCGACGGTCTTCACGGCAGGGGGAGTCGACCGTGACCGACCTGGACAACTTCACCGACCTGCTCGACTACCCCATGTACGTGGTGACGACCGCGGCGCCGGACGGCGAGCGGGCCGGTTGCCTCGTCGGGTTCGCGTCCCCGTGCTCCATCGACCCGCCCCGCTTCATGGCCTGGCTGTCACAGGAGAACCACACCTACCGGGTCGCCTGCCGCAGCGCATACCTGGCCGTTCACGTCCTGAGCGACGAACACCGGGAAACGGCACGGCTGTTCGGCGAGGAGACCGGCGACCGCGTCGACAAGTTCGCCCGCGCCTCCTACTCGCCGTCGGAGTACGCCGGGGTTCCGGTCCTCGACGACTGCGTCGCCTGGTTCGTCGGCCGGGTGGAGGCGCGTCTGGAAGGCGGAGACCACGTCGGCTTCCTTCTAGCGCCCGTCGCCGAGAGTCCTCCGGGGGACCCGGGGCCCGGCGTGATCCGTCTGAGCGACGTGGTGGACTTCTCTCCCGGCCACCCGGCCTGAGCGTCGCCTTCCTGCCTCTAGGGCGGCCGGTGGCATCGCTGTTATCGTCGAAGACTTCCTCGGCCGCCTCAGGCCGCTCAGAACCCCACGCCCGCACGGCCTCGTTCCGTCCCCGAACGAAGGGTTCCGCCGCTCATGACCGCAACCGCACCCTCGGGAAGACCCGGAGCACCCGGGGCATCCGGGTCCCTCGACGCAGGCGCCGCGACGCCCGACGGTCGCGTCGAACTCCCGCCCGGCACCGTCCTCGCCGACCCCCGCTTCGTCAACGACGACCTGCTGCCCGTCCCCGTCGTACGGCGCCGCTGGACCACGTACAACTTCGCCGCCCTCTGGGTCGGCATGGCCCACAACATCCCCTCATGGCTCCTCGCCTCCGGGCTCGTCGCCCTCGGCATGGACTGGAAACAGGCCGTCCTCACCATCGCGCTGGCCAATGTGATCGTGCTGCTGCCGATGCTCCTGACCGGGCACGCGGGACCCAAGTACGGCATCCCCTTCCCCGTTCTCGCCCGCGCCTCCTTCGGGCTGCGCGGGGCCAATCTGCCCGCCCTCATCCGGGCCGGCGTCGCCTGCGCCTGGTTCGGCATCCAGACCTGGATCGGCGGACAGGGCATCTTCATCCTGCTCGACAAGGTCTTCGGCGGCTGGTCCGACACTGCGAGGGTCGGCGGCCAGCCCTGGACGCTCTGGCTCTGCTTCGTGCTCTTCTGGATCCTCGAACTCGCCATCATCTACCGCGGGATGGAGGCACTGCGCCGCTTCGAGAACTGGGCCGCGCCGTTCGTCATCGTCGGCGCGCTCGTACTGCTGGTCTGGATCGCGGACAAGGCGGGCGGGCTGGGGCCGCTGCTGGACCAGCCGTCGAAGCTGGGCTGGGGAGCCGACTTCTGGCCGGTGTTCTTCCCGTCCCTGATGGGCATGATCGCCTTCTGGTCGACGCTCTCCCTGAACATCCCCGACTTCACGCGGTTCGGCGCCGGGCAGCGGGCACAGATCTGGGGTCAGACCCTCGGGCTGCCCACGACGATGACGCTCTTCGCGCTGCTCTCCGTGCTCGTCACCTCCGGCTCGCAGGCGGTGTACGGGGTGCCCGTCTGGGACCCGGTCGCGCTCGCCGCGAAGGCGGACAACGTCTTCGGGCTGCTCTTCGCCCTGGTGACCGTGCTCGTCGCCACGATCTCGGTGAACATCGCGGCGAACGTGGTCTCACCCGCGTACGACCTCGCCAACCTCGCCCCGAAGATCGTCAACTTCCGTACGGGAGCGCTGATCACGGGTGTCGTCGGCGTCCTGATCATGCCGTGGAAGCTGACCGAGACGCCCGAGCTGTACATCTTCACCTGGCTCGGTCTGGTCGGCGGACTGCTCGGTACGGTGGCGGGCATCCTCATCGCCGACTACTGGTTCGTCCGCCGGACCGTCCTCGACCTGGCCGGGCTGTACCGGCCGGACGGCCCGTACTGGTACCGGCGCGGCTGGAACCCGGCCGCCGTCCTGGCGTTCGCCGTCGGCGGGGTCCTCGCGATCGGCGGCTCGCACTCCGCGCCCGGCAAGGGCCCCTTCCCCGAGGACGGGCTCATCCCCTTCCTGAAGCCGCTCGCCGACTACGGCTGGGCCGTGGGTCTGGCCGCCTCCCTGCTGCTCTACATGGCTCTCATGCGCGGTGGGCCGGGTCGGCGGCAGGGTGGTGACAGAGAAGTTACGCTCCAGTAGGGTTCCGGCAGGCGAACGAGGAGGAGGCTGCCGTGACCACGGGCGACCACACCGGACTGGCCGAACAGGCGCGGCAGTTGGCCGAAGGTACGGTCACCTCGACCGCGCTCGTCCAGGCCGCGCTCGACCGGATCGAGGCCACGCAGCCCACCCTCAACGCCTTCCGCTGCGTCCGGCCGGAGGCCGCTCTCGCCGAGGCCGCCGACGCCGACCGCAGGCTGGCCGCGGGCGAGAGGCTGCCGCTGCTCGGCGTGCCCATGGCCGTCAAGGACGACACCGACGTCGCCGGACTGCCCACCCGCTTCGGCTGCGCCGGGGACATCCCCGACGCGGCCGAGGACGGCGAGGCCGTGCGGCGGCTGCGGGCCGCCGGAGCCGTGATCGTCGGCAAGACCAACTCCTGCGAACTGGGCCAGTGGCCCTTCACCGAAGGCCACGCCTTCGGCGCCACCCGCAACCCGTGGAACACCGGGCACACCCCGGGAGGCTCCTCCGGGGGATCGGCCGCGGCCGTCGCCGCCGGGGTCGTGCCCGCCGCCCTCGGCTCCGACGGGGCCGGCTCCATCCGCATACCCGCCGCCTGGACCCATCTGGTCGGCATCAAGCCGCAGCGCGGCCGGGTCTCCGTCCACCCGTACGACGACTGCTTCCAGGGCCTGACCGTCAACGGGCCGCTCGCCCGGACCGTCGGCGACGCCGCCCTGCTCCTCGACGCGGTCGCCGGGCCGCATCCCGCCGACCGCTTCCAGCCGGCCGTCGTCGACGCCTCGGCGGCGGCGCGCCGCGCGCCCGGTCGGCTGCGGATCGCGCTCGCCTGGCGCGCGCCGTTCACCGCCACGTACAACCCGCTCGACGCGGGTGTACGACGGGCGGTCGCCGATCTGGCCGAAGCGCTTGCCGGGCTCGGCCACACGGTGGAGGAGGCACGCCCGCGGTACGGGCTCATCGGGCTGAGCTTCCTGCCGCGCGCCACCGCGGGGATCGCCGAGTACGCCGACCGGCACCCCCAGCCCGCGCTGCTCGACCCGCGCACCCGCAGCGCCGCGCGCAGCGGCCGCCGCCTCGCCGGCCGCGCCCTGCGCGCAGCGCGTGGCCGCGAGGCGCACCAGCACCGCAGGATCGGCGCGCTGTTCGACACCTACGACGTGCTGCTCGCCCCGACGACAGCCGTACCTCCGCCCCGGATCGGCACGTTCGACGCGATGCCGGCCTGGCGCACCGACCTGACGATGGCGTCCGCCTGTCCCTACGCCTGGCCGTGGAACGTCCTCGGCTGGCCCGGCGTCAACGTCCCTGCGGGCTTCACGCCGGACGGCCTGCCGGTCGGCGCGCAACTCCTCGGCCCGGCGGGCAGCGAACCTCTGCTGATCTCCCTGGCGGCCCAACTGGAGGACGACCAGAAGTGGTTCGCCCACCGTCCGCCGCACACCGCCGGAGCCGCGTCGGCCGGCTGAGGCGTTCGGCTGCGCCGTGCGGCTCAGCCGTTCGCTCGGCCGTTCGACTGAGTCGGTGGCTGAGCCGTCCGCCTGAGTCGGCCGGAACCTACGGGACCCGGGCCGTCCACTCCTCGGTCGCGAACTTCGACGCCGCCAACTCCTTCGCCAGCGCCGTCTCCTCGGCCGTCACCCCGCCCTCCGTCAGGCCGTACCGGTCCCGGAACGAGCCGATCATGCGCTCGATGACCGCCTCGCGCGGCAGGCCCGTCTGGCGGCGCAGCGGGTCCACCCGCTTCTTCGCGCTCTTCGTGCCCTTGTCGGAGAGCTTCTCGCGGCCGATCCGCAGCACGTCCGTCATCTTGTCGGCGTCGATGTCGTACGCCATCGTCACGTGGTGCAGGACCGCGCCCTCGCCCGCCACCATCCGCTTCTGCGCAGCGCCCGCGATCTTGCCGGCGTCCGTCGCGATGTCGTTCAGAGGCTGGTACCAGGCCTTGACGCCCATGTCGCCCAGCGCGCCCAGGACCCAGTCGTCCAGGTAGGCGTAGCTGTCGGTGAAGGAGAGCCCCTGGATCAGGGCGCCGGGGACGGAGAGCGAGTAGGTGATGGTGTTGCCCGGCTCGATGAACATCGCGCCGCCGCCGCTGATCCGGCGCACCACCTCGATGCCGTGCCGCTCGGCCGCCGCCGGGTCGACCTCGTTGCGCAGGGACTGGAAGCTGCCGATCACCACGGCCGGCGCGCCCCATTCCCAGACCCGCAGGGTCGGCGGGCGGCGGCCGGCCGCGACCTCGGCGGTGAGGACCTCGTCCAGGGCCATGTGCAGGGCGGGGGACTGCGGCGGCTCGTGGATGAGCTGCCAGTCGTAGTCGGTCCAGTCCGTCGCGTGCGCCAGGGCCCGGCGGACGGCCACCCCGATGCCCTCCGTGGTGAGCCCGTACATCTCCGTGCCCGGCGGGAGCGCCGCGTCGATCCGGGCCGCGAGCCCCGACGCGTCGGTGTCGACGGGGGCGCCTTCGAGGGCGCGGTCGATGGCGAGGATCGCCTCGTCCGGCTCCAGGAAGAAGTCGCCCGCGACCCGGACGTCCGTCAGGACGCCGTCACGCGCCTCCAGGTCGACGACCACCAGCTTTCCGCCGGGAACCTTGTACTCGCCGTGCACGGACCCTCCCTCGCCCCGATCTCCCCGACTCCCCGTAAGGGGTGAACCGGTCCAAAGCGTACTCCGTGGGGAAACGGCGGGTTAAGGGACGGTCTCCCGGAATGTCAGAGTGCCGTGCTTAGCTGGACACATGATCGAAGACTTCCTTGACCACGTCCTCGCCGGCGGTACGACCGAGGTGGAGGAGGCGGTCCGCAAGGCGGCCGCGGCCGAGATCACGCCGCGCCACCGGCAGCTGGCCGCACACGAGATCGTCGAGAAGAACGGACCGCACGACCTGGTGACGATCGCCGACCGGGCCGCGGAGGAGCATCTGACTGCGTCCCTGACGGCGTTGCTGCCCGGCTCCGTCGTCGTCGGCGAGGAGGCCGTCCACGCCGACCCGGCGGTCTACGAGGCGCTCCAGGGCGACGCCCCGGTGTGGATCGTCGACCCCGTCGACGGCACCCGCCAGTTCGTGCGCGGAGAGCCCGGATTCTGCACCCTCGTGGCGCTCGCGCGACGCGGCGAAATCCTCGCCTCCTGGACGTTCGCGCCCGCCCTCGACCAGATGGCGATCGCGGTGCGCGGACGCGGGGCCACGCTCAACGGAGAGCCGATACGCTCCGGTTCGCCGGCGCCCGGCGCGGTCCTGACGGTCGCCACCTCCCACCCCGACTACACGACCGACGACCAGAAGCGCGCCCTGCTCGGCCTGGACACGGAGGGCGTCCGCCCGCGCCCCTGCGGCTCGGCCGGACTCGAGTATCTGGACGTGGCCCGGGGCCTTCTCGACGCCGTCGGATTCTCCTGGGAGTACGCCTGGGACCACGCGGCCGGGCTGCTCCTGGTGGCCGAGGCGGGCGGCGCGCACACGACGCTCGCGGGCGAGCCGTTCCGAATCACCGGAGGCAACGCGCTGCCGTTCACGGCGGCACGCGACCAGGCCACCGCCGACCGGATCCGGACACTGCTGCGGGGGGAGTGAGGGCGGCTGCGGGCCAGGAATATCCTGGGAGCCTTGGCCATCGGCTGACGAAGGAGTCCGAAGGTGCCATCGATGCTCGATGCCGTGGTCGTGGGGGCGGGCCCCAACGGACTGACCGCCGCCGTGGAGCTCGCCCGTCGGGGCCTCTCCGTCGCCGTGTTCGAAGCCAAGTCCACCGTGGGAGGCGGCGCCAGGACCGAGGAGCTGACCCTCCCCGGCTTCCGCCACGACCCCTGCTCCGCCGTGCATCCGCTCGGGATCGGCTCGCCCGTCTTCAAGACGATGCCGCTCGACCGGTACGGCCTCGAATGGCTGCACCCCCGGCTGCCCATGGCCCATCCCTGGGACGACGGTACGGCCGCCGTGCTCTCCCGGTCGGTCGCCGAGACCGCCGCGTCCCTCGGGCCGCGCGACGCCGGGACCTACCGCCGCCTCGTCGCCCCCTATCTCGGCAAGTGGGACACCCTGGCACGGGACTTCATGTCCCTGCCCCTCACCGCCCTGCCCCGGGACCCGGTCACACTCGCCCGCTTCGGCATCGACGGGATGCGGCCGTCCACCTGGCTCATGCGCCGTTTCCAGGACGACAAGGCGCGTGCCCTCTTCGCCGGCCTCGTCGGCCATGTCATCGCCCCGCTGGGCGGGTTCGCCACTTCGGCCGTCGGTCTCGTCTTCGCGCTGGCCGCGCACGAGGCCGGATGGCCGATGCCCCGAGGCGGCTCCCAGTCGATCTCGGACGCCCTCACCGCGTATCTCAAGGCGCTGGGCGGCGCGGTCCACACCGACTACGAGGTCAAGCGTCTCGACGACCTGCCGCCGGCCCGCGCGTACGTCTTCGACACCTCACCCACAGCCCTCGCCCGGATCGCGGGCTTCGGCGGCTACTACGACCACTACCGGTACGGCGCGGCCGTCTTCAAGGTCGACTACGCGCTCGACGGACCCGTGCCCTGGACGGCGAAGGCCGCCCGCGAGGCCGGCACCGTCCAGGTCGGGGCCGGTATGCGGGAGATCGGCACCGCCCTGGACCAGGCCTCCTCCGGTACGGCCCCCGGCACGCCGTTCCTCATCACCGCGCAGCCCAGCCTCGTCGACCCGAGCCGCGCGCCCGAGGGCAAGCACGTCTTCTGGGCCTACGGTCATGTGCCGAACGGCTGGGAGGGAGACCTCACCGAGGCGATCGAGCGTCAGATCGAGCGCTTCGCCCCGGGCTTCCGCGACCGGGTGCTCGCGCGCGCGACGGCCGGTCCTCCCGAACTCGCCTCCCGCAACGCCAACTACGTGGGCGGCGACATCGCCTGCGGTGCGGCCCGCGGCCTCCAGCTGCTGCTGCGCCCCAAGCTGTCCCTCTTCCCCTACGCGACCCCGCACCCGGCCGTGTTCCTCTGCTCCTCCGCCACCCCGCCGGGGCCCGGCGTGCACGGCATGTCCGGCCACAACGCGGCCAAGGCGGTCTGGCGCAGGCTGCGCGCGACGGGGCGATGATGACCGTATGAGTACGGAACCGACCCTCGTCCTCGTCCGTGGCGACATCACCGGGCAGCAGGTCGACGCCATCGTCAACGCGGCGAACTCCTCGCTCCTCGGCGGAGGCGGCGTCGACGGCGCCATCCACCGCCGCGGCGGCCCCGCCATCCTGGAGGAGTGCCGCAAGCTCCGCGCCGGCCACTACGGCGGAGGTCTCCGCACCGGCCAGGCGGTCGCCACGACGGCGGGCCGGCTCGACGCGCGCTGGGTGATCCACACCGTCGGCCCGGTCTGGTCGCGGGAGGAGGACCGCTCGGAGCAGCTGGCCTCCTGCTACCGCGAGTCGCTTCGCGTGGCCGACGAACTGGGCGCCCGTACGGTCGCCTTCCCTGCCATCTCCACCGGGATCTACGGCTGGCCCATGGACGACGGCGCCCGCATCGCCGTCGAGACGGTGCGGGCCACCGCCACCGCGGTGGACGAGGTCCGGTTCGTGCTCTTCGACGCGACGGCGTACGCGGCCTTCGAGTCCGCCGTTCGCACCTGAGCCGCCCGAGCCCCCCACCGAGCCTCCCCGAGCCCCCGCCTGAGTCTCACTTGAGGGGCGCGCCAGGACGGGGATAGATCCTGGACTGCTTCACACTGCCGAAGGCGAAGCTGGACTCGATCGACGCGATGCCCGGGATGGCGTGGATCCGGTTGCGCACCAGCGCCTCGTACGCCTCCAGGCTCTCGATGACGACCCTGAGCAGATAGTCGCTGCTGCCCGCCATCAGATAGCAGTCCTGGATGTGGTCGATCAGGCCGATGTGCCGCTCGAAGACGTTGACGGCTTCGGCCGTATGGCGTTCCAGCCGGATCCGTACGAAGACGGTGATCGGCAGGCCGAAGGCGACCTGGTCCACCATGGCCGTGTAGCCGCGGATCAGGCCCGCCTCCTCCAGCCGGCGCACCCGGCGCAGGCACGGCGAAGGCGAGAGCCTGATCCGGTCGGCGAGATCCTGGTTGGACAGCCGGCCGTCCTGCTGCAACTCGTGGATGATCTGCAAGTCCACCGCGTCCAACGTTGCTCCCTCACCGTTTCTGGCAGATTCTGCTCCCACGCTATGGCTGGAGGGCATAACTGGCAATCGGCTGCCCCGCCGAAAGCTCTAGCGTTGCTTGGAACAGCAGTGGCGAACGGAAGGCTCTTCGGTGGGCGGGATAGGGACGGCGGGGGCACCGCCCGTGGAGCCGACACACGGTGTCGGCCGGACCGGAAGACTTCGTACCGGACCCTTCCGAACGGGAACGCTCTCGCCGCAGGCCGTGGGCCTCGTCGCCCTGCTGCTCACCGTCGCCATCTGGGCCGCCTTCGCCCTCAGCGCCCGGGCCCTGAGCACCTCCACACTGCTCCCCGCCGACGCCGCCCTGCTGCGTTTCGGCGTGCCGCTCGTCGTCCTGGCGCCCGCCCTGTGGCGGCGCAGGCGCCGACTGGCCGCCGTCCGGCCCGGTCCCGCTGTCAAGATCATCTGCGGTGCGGGGGTCCCGTTCTTCCTCGCCGCCATGTACGGCGGCTCGCTGACCTCAGCCGCGTTCGTCGGGGCGATCGTCCCCGGCATGGTGCCCCTCTTCGTCTCCGCCCTCATGGTCGCGGGCGGCAAGAGCGCCCCGCGCGGTACGCAGTCGGCCGGCCTCGCCCTGATCGTGGCCGGCGTCGCGGCCCTGGTCTGGCGCTACACGGCCGCTCTGGACGCGGACGTCCTGCTCGGCGCCGGAACGCTGCTCGTCGCCAGCGGCCTGTGGGCGCTGTACACCGTGGGCCTGCGCGAAGTGGACCTCGACCCCGTCGGGTCCATCGGACTGCTCTGCCTGCCCTCCTTCGCCGTCATCGCCCTCCTGGTCCTGACGGGCGTCCTGCCCACCGGAATCGCCCACGCGGCCGGCGGTGACATCGCGCTGTTCCTCGTCGTCCAGGGCCTGGGCGTCGGACTGTGCGCCGGACTGCTGTACGCGTTCGCCATCCGCCGCCTCGGGCCGGAGCGCAGCTCGGTCGTCGGCAGCCTCAGCCCGGTCGCCGTCGTCCTGCTCGCCATACCCCTCCTCGACGAGTCGCCGACCCTGCCCGTCGTGGTCGGCGTCCCCCTCATCACCCTCGGCGTCGCGCTCGCCAACCGCCGCCCCCGCACTCCGACCAAGGTCTCCGCCGATGCTTGAGCTTCTCGCCGCCCCGCCCGTCGACCCGCTGTGGGACCTGTCGGCCGAATACGCCGCCGACCCCCGCCCCGAGCGCCTCGACCTCGTCCTCGGCGTCTACCGCAACCACAACGGCGTCACACCGGTCATGGCGGCGGTCAAGGAGGCCGAGATACGCCTCGCGGACCGCTCCGACTCCAAGGAGTACCGCGGACTCTCCGGCCACACCGCCTTCAACCGGGCCATGCTCTCCATGGTCCTCGGCACCGAGGCCAGGACCTCGCGCGCGACGGCCGTCCAGACCGTGGCGGGCACCGGGGCCCTGCGTCTCGTCGCCGACCTCGTACGCCAGACCCGGCCCGGCACCACGGTGTGGATCAGCGACCCCGCGTACGTCAACCACCGCCCCATACTCGAGGGCGCCGGGCTGGCGGTCCGGACGTACGGCTGCGGCGACGGCATGCTCGACGACCTGCGCGCCGCCCGGCGGGGCGACGTCGTCCTGCTCCAGGGCTGCTGCCACAACCCCACGGGGATCGACCCCGACACCGCGACGTGGGAGGCGCTGGCAGGACTCGCCGCGGAGCACGGCTGGGTCCCCTTCGTCGACCTCGCCTACCACGGGCTCGGCGACGGCCTGGACGCCGACCTGTGGGCCACCCGGATGCTGGCCGACCGGCTCCCCGAGGTGCTGATCGCCGTCAGCTGCTCCAAGAACTTCGGCCTCTACAGCGACCGCACCGGGTGCGCCATCGTCCTCGGCCCCTCCCGGCAGACGCTCCGGCACGTCGAGACGGCCCTGCAGAACGCCGCGCGCGTCATGTACTCCATGCCGCCCGACCACGGCGCCGCCGTCGTCGCGACCGTCCTGGCGGACCAGGGGCTGCGGGCCGTCTGGCGCGAGGAACTCGACGCCATGCGGGGACGGATCACCGCCAACCGGGCGGACCTCGTCGCGCACCTGGACGCCCTCGGGTCCCCGGAGGTGGCGGCCTCGCTCCGGAGCCAGAAGGGCATGTTCTCCATGCTGCCGCTGACGCCGGAGCAGATGCGCCGGATGCGCCGGCAGTCCGCCATCTACGGCACGAACGCGGGCCGCATCAACATCGCGGGCGTCTGCGCGCACCGGATCCCGTTCCTGGCGCAGGGCATCGCCGCCGCTCTGGAGACGCCCCGCGCCGTTCCCGCGCTCTAGGGGGTGTCCGGGCCTACGCCTCCGGGGGTGCCGGACGGCACAGCACGGCGGCCGGGGAGGGCCGGGAGCCGAACCGGGTGGTGAAGGCGATGCCCGCCGCGTACTCGGTGGGCAGGCACTGGCCCTTGTAGTGGCCGCTCGCGTACTCGCCACCGGGTGCGCCCGCCGGGCGGTCGTCACCCCGGTCGAACCACACCGTCCGCCCGCCGCCCGCCGGGAGCGCCGCACGGGCCGGAGCGCACAGGGCTGCGGAGACCCGCTCGCCGCGCACGCTGTAGCCGATCATGAACTGGCCCGCCGGACACTGGAACTTGGTGTAGCCGTTGGCCCAGTCGCCGCCCGCCGGGACGTGCGACTCGTCGCGGACGACCGTGTGGCCGCCGGTGCCGGCCCGCAACGCCGAGCTCGCGCACAGCCCGCGGCCCCCTGTGTGGCTGAGCCCGGCCAGCCGGGAGCCGTCCGGGCAGACGGCCTTGCGGGCGCCGCTGTCCCAGTCCCCGCCCGCCCGCACACGCAGCGAGGCGTTGTGGTCGCGGTGGTCGGTGGTCAGCTGGTACCAGGCGGGCGTGGCGGGTACGGCTCCGGTGCGGCCGGGCGCGTCGGTCAGCCCGGTCCACAGCGGGGTGCGCCAGTCGCCCGCGTCCAGGACACCGGTCCGCCGGCCCTCGGAGTCGTACCGCAGCAGCGCCCAGCTGTCCCCGCCGCTTCCGCCGCTCCAGCCGACCAGCGGCCAGTAGGCGTAGTCCACGTCGGCGTCGGTGAACAGCTCGGTCAGATTGCGGAACCAGTCGCGCGGGCGGCTGTTCGTCTCGTCGGCCCCGATGCCGAACTCGCTGACCCAGACCGGGGCGGTGAAGTGCCGGCCGGTCTCGGCGGAGACGTACAGCGCCTGGTCGTGGACGACCTGGCGGAGCTGCTCGCGGGTGAAGTCCTGGTAGCGGAGGTCGCTGGTCTCGCCGATCCCCGTGGCGCCGCTGTGGTTCGGGCCGGTGTAGCCGTAGAAGTGAGCCGAGTAGACGAGCTTGTCCGACACCACCAGGGTGTGCGAGAGGGTACGGACCGGGGTGAGGGTGGGGCGGCCGTGCGGGAAGCCGTCCACCGGGACGCCCTGCCAGTTGATGCCCTCGACGACGATCAGCAGGTCCGGGTTCGCCTCGGCCAGGATGCGGTCGCCTGCCTCCTGCGCGGCGGCGTGCCAGTCGTGGTTGTCGCCGAGCCCCCAGTTGGGGTCGTCCCAGATGTCGCGGCGGACCTCGTTGTACAGGTCGGCGCCGACCACGCGCGGATTGGCGCGGTAGCGCTTCGCCATGAAGACCCAGTCGTCGGCCCACCGGGCCGTGGACTGCCCGCTGCTGTTCCAGCGTTCGTTGCCGTCCACGGCGCAGCACCAGCGGGTCGTCACGGTGTGGTTGTTGAGGATGACGGCGAAACCGCCGGCGGTGAGGGCGGCGACGACGGCGTCGAAGACCTGGAGCGGGGTCTTGCCGCGCAGGGCCGGATTGGCTGCGACCGCGAGGTCCGGCACGGGAGCCGTGGCGCGCAGCATCTCGTTGGAGAAGGGGAGCCGGATGCTGTTCAGACCCAGGGCGCGGAAGTCGGCGAGGAGGGTCGGCAGCGGGGTTCGGTCCAGGCCGATCGGGATGCCGTGGGCGTTCTGCCCGGCGTGGTGGTTGGCCGGATCCGCGATGTCCCCCGAGCCGTTCCAGGAGCCCTGGGCGCCGTCCCAGTTGGCGGAGCGCAGCCGGAAGCGGTCGCCGTCGGCGTCGACGATGTGCCGTCCGCGGGTGGACAGCGGCGGGGTCCAGTCGGGGGCGGCGGTCGCGGACCGGGGCCCGGGCAGCGGACCGGGCTGCGCCGTGGCGGAAGCCGGCAGGGCGGGCGCCAGCAGGGCGCCCACCAGGAGGGCGCCGCGGACCATACGTAACAAGCTCTGCATCTCGTACCTGCCAGGCGGTGGGGGAGTGGGCGGCGCCAAGTTACCGGCGGGTCGCCAAGGGCGGAACCCCCTGGCCCACGGCGCGCACCCACCGTCCGGAGCCGTACCGCAGCGCCCCGCGTCGAGGGCTCGGCTAGGGTGATCGGGTAGGAAGACACCCCCCGGGGTTAGGTCGGATCGTTGGACACTACTCAGTCGCCGAGTGAGACGCCGGAGCGACCACCGGCGGCCATCGGTTACGCCGGTGTCCTGCGTGAACTCCTCCCGATCGCCCTGTGGCGGGAGGACTCCGACGGGCGGGTCGTCGAGTGGTCGCTCGCCGCCCAGGACCTACTGGGATACCGCCCGGACGACGTGCTCGGGCAGGTGGCGACACCCATCCTGGTGCCCGACGCCAACCAGGAACTCGCCGGACAGCTGACCCGGCGCGTCCAGGCGGGCGAGACCGTCGTGGGCACCCTTCCGGTGCGGCACCGCGACGGTCACGAAGTGACCATGGAGATGTGGATCGTCCCCGCCGCCGACCCCCGCGGGCGGCCGGGCGCCATGCTCATCGCGGTCGAGACCTCCGAGGTCCTGCGCATGCGGGACTCGCTGGCCGCGCTCCAGAGCCTCTTCACCCAGTCCCCGATCGGCCTCGGCACCCTCGGTACCGACCTGCGCTTCATCCGCGTCAACGACGCCCTGGCGCGGATGAACGGGGTCCCGGCCGCCGAGCATGTCGGCAGGCGGCTCACCGAGGTCGTGCCCGGCGTCAACGCCGCCGCCCTCGAAGCCACCATGCGGGAGGTCCTGGAGAGCGGCCGGGCCTTCGTCGACGTACGCCGCACCGGCCGGACCCCCGCGGACCCCGACCACGACCGGACCTGGTCCTGCTCGTACGCCCCGCTCCTCGACGGCTCCGGCCGGCGGCTCGGCCTGATCGCCTCCCTCATCGACATCACCGAGGGGCAGCGGGCCCTCGTCGAGGCCGAACGGGCCAGGCGCCGCTTCGCCCTCCTCGCCGAGGCCGGAACCCGGATCGGCACCACCCTCGACCTGCTCCAGACCGCCGAGGAGATCGTCCAGGTCCTCGTGCCGCAGCTCGCCGACTCGGCCGACGTACAGCTGCTCGAATCCGTGCTCGAACCCGACGAGGCGGCCGCCACCCAGGGACTGCTGCGCCGGCTCGCGGCCGTCTTCCCCGACCCCACCGCCCCCACCGCGCTGCTCACCCCGGGCCAGACCTTCCAGATCCCGCTCGGCACCGTGTACGAGCAGGTCATCACCGACGCCCAACCGCTGAACCTCTACCACTCCGACCTCCCCGCGCTCTTCCCCGACCCCCGCACCGAACCCCTGCGCGCCTACTTCGAGGCCAACACCGGTTCCGCGCGCCTCGTGCCGCTCGTCGCCCGCGGCACGGTGCTCGGCGCCGTCACCGTGACCCGGCTGCGTGAGCGCGAACCCTTCGACGAGCAGGACTTCGTCCTCATCGACGAACTCGTCGCCCGCGCGGCCCTCAACATCGACAACGCCCGCATGTACACCACGCAGCGGGAGGCCGCCCTCACCCTCCAGCGGAGTCTCACCAACAACGCCCTGCCCACGGTCGACGGCCTGGAGCTCACCGGCCGCTACCTCCCGGCGAGCGACCACGACGTCGGCGGCGACTGGTTCGACGTCATCGCCCTGCCCGAGGGGCGCACGGCGCTCGTCATCGGCGACGTCATGGGCCACGGCATCCACGCGGCCGCCGTCATGGGCCAGCTCCGTACGGCGGTACGGACCCTCGCCCGGCACGGCGTGCCCCCCGCGGAGCTGCTCCGCTCGCTCGACGACGTCGTCGCCGACGTCGGGGAGGACGAGATGGCGACCTGCCTCTACGCCGTCCACGACCCGGCCACCGGGCGCGTCGTCGTCGCCCGGGCCGGTCACCCGCCACCCGCCGTGGCCACGGCCGACGGGGCGATCACCTTCCTGGAGGGGCCGCCCGGCACCCCGCTCGGCACCGGCGGGCAGAACTTCGGGACCGAGGAGCTCCTGCTCCCGCCCGGCAGCCTGCTGGTGCTGTACACCGACGGCCTCATCGAGTCCCGGGACCGCGACCTCGACGAGGGCATGGACCGGCTCGCCGAGGTGCTGCTCCACCTCGAACAGCCGCTCAGCCGGCTGTGCGACGACATCCTCGAGCAGCTGCTGCCCTGCGCCCCGGGGGACGACGTGGCCGTCCTCCTCGCCCGCACGTCCCTGTGACCACCTGGGGGCCGCGACCTCCGGGGGTTCCGGGAGGCGTGACTCCTGGGGGCCGGCGGCTCACCAGGCGAGGTCCTCCAGCGCGTCCAGGTCCGGCACCACCATCGCCGGCAGCTCCGAGTCCGGCGTGGTCAGAGGCAGTTCCGCCCAGATGACCTTGCCCCGCTCGGTGTAGCGCGTACCCCAGCGCTCGGCGAACTGGGCCACGAGGAACAGACCGCGGCCACCCTCGTCGGTGGTCGCCGCGTAGCGCAGGTGCGGCGCCGTGCTGCTGCCGTCGAAGATCTCGCAGATCAGCCGGCGGTCGCGCAGCAGCCGGACCCGGATGGGCTCGGCGCCGTACCGGATCGCGTTGGTGATCAGCTCGCTCAGGATGAGCTCGGCCGTGAACGCGATGCCGTCCAGGCCCCAGGAGGCGAGCTGCTCGGCGCCGGCGTTGCGCACCCGGGAGACGTGCGCCGGATCGGCGGGCACGTCCCACTCCGCGATCCGCGCGGCCTCCAGCCGGCGGGTGTCCGCGACGAGCAGCGCGATGTCGTCGTCCGGGGCGGGCACGAGCAGCGCCGCCAGGACGTCCGTGCAGGCCTGCTGGGGACTGCGTCCTGTGGTGGCCAGAGCCTCGCCCAGGAGTGCGAGACCGGTGTCGAAGTCCCGGTCGCGGTCGACCAGCAGACCGTCCGTGAACAGCACCAGACGGCTGCCCTCCGGCAGGTACAGCTCCGTGGTCTCGAACGGCATCCCGCCGACCCCCAGCGGCAGCCCGGAGGGCATCTCCGGGAACTCCACCCGGCCGTCCTGGTGGACGAGCGCGGGCCCCGGGTGCCCGGCCCGGGCCATGATGCACCGGCCGTCGGCGGGGTCGTAGATGACGTACAGACAGGTGGCACCGGTGATCCGTTCGCGCCCCTCGTCGCCCTCCGCCGAACCGCCGGCCGCCGAACCGCCCGCCGCCGAGCGGTCCTCCGCCGAGCGGCCCTCCGCAGGACCGGCGAGTCCCGTACCGGCCTTCGCCTCGGAGCCGGAGCCGGAGCCTGCACCGGAACCGCGTTCCGCGCTCGAGCCGCCCGCCGATTCGCCCTCGGATCCGCGGTCGATCCGGTCGATGCGGTCGATCAGCTCGTCGAGGTGGCCCAAAAGCTCGTCCGGCGGCAGATCCAGGGTGGAGAAGTTGTGGACCGCCGTACGCAGCCGCCCCATCGTCGCCGCAGCATGCAGCCCGTGCCCGACGACATCGCCGACGACCAGCGCCACCCGCGCGCCCGGCAGCGGGATCACGTCGAACCAGTCCCCGCCCACCCCGGCCTTGGCGGGCAGATACCGGTACGCGACATCCACGGCGGACAGGTCCGGCAGGATCCGCGGCAGCAGGCTGCGCTGGAGCGTCACCGCCATCTCGTGTTCACGGGTGAACCGGCGGGCATTGTCGATGGAGACCGCGGCGCGCGCGGTCAGCTCCTCGGCGAAGGTCAGATCCTCCTCCCCGAACGCCTCCTGCGTCCCGGCACGCCAGAAGTTCGCCATCCCGAGGACCACACCCCGGGCCAGCACCGGTACGGCGACGAGCGAATGCAACCCGTACGCGAGGGCCTCGGCCGCGCCCTCCGGGTCCTGGGCCCGCCAGCCGTCCGCCGTGTTCAGGTCCTCCACCAGGACCGCGCGACCGCTGTCCAGCGCCATCGCCATCGGCGTGGTCGGGACGACACAACGGATCAGGTCACCGACCGGCTGGAACGGATGCTCGGCGCGGAAGCCTGTCAGCGCCGTCCTGCGCATCTCGGTGAACGCGCCCGACGGCTCCTCGCCCCGGAGCACCGGCTCGAGCAGCTCCACCGTGACGAAGTCGGCGAAACGCGGAACGGCGACCTCCGACAACTCCTCCGCCGTCCGCACCACGTCCAGTGTGGTGCCGATCCGCACCCCCGCCTCGTACAGCAGCTGCAGCCGTCCCCTGGCCACCTCGGCCCGCCCCGAGACCGTGGCGAGCTCGGTCGAGTCACGCAGCGTCATCACGGTGCCGGTGGGCCGGCCGCGATACGGCGCCGTGGGACGCACGTTGACGGCGAGCAGCCGGTCGCCCGCCAGATGCACCTCGTCGTTGACGACCCGTCCGGAGGAGAGCAGCGCGGCGGTGCGGGGATCGAGGCCCAGCTCGTTCACATGCCGCTGCTCGGCGTCGGGGGCCAGGTCGAGCAGCCGCCGGGCCTCGTCGTTGGCGAGCAGCAGCCGCAGGTCCGCGTCGATGATGAGCACCCCCTCGCGCACGGCGTGCAGCACGGCCTCGTGGTGCTCGTTGATCCGGGTCATCTCGACCGGGCCCAGGCCGTGGGTCTGCCGCCGCAGCCGCCGGCTCACCAGCGCCGCGCCGCCCACCGCGAGCACCAGGGCGCCCGCGGCCGTGCCGAGCAGCAGCGGCAGCTGGTCCTCGACCACGTTGCCGACGTTCTCGATCTCGATGCCGGTACTGACCAGGCCGACGATGTCGCCGTCCTCCGTACGTACCGGAACGATGGCCCGGACGGCGTCCGAGGGCTCCCCGTGGAAGATCTCCGTGAACGACTCGCCCCCTCGGGCGCGCGCGAAGTCGCCGGTGGAGCGCTGCCCGATCAGCTCGGGCCTGGAGTCCGTGTAGCGGATGCCGTCGGGCGTCATGACGGCGAGGAAGTCGAGACCGGAGGCCAGCCGAACGCTCTCGGCCCGCGGCTGGAGCAGGGCGGTCGGATCGGGGGCGCGCAGGGAGTCCACCAGACCCGGGGCGTGTGCGAAGGCCTCCGCGGCGGCGAGCGAGCGGTTCCGGGCGTCACGCTCCGTGTCGTAACGGGCCTGGAAGATCAGGGCCAGCGCGCCCACGGTGACGAGCAGCACCACGATGACCGCCTGGAGGGCGAACACCTGCCCGGCGACGCTGCGCAGCCCCAGCCCCTTGGGCTGGTGGCCAAGCCGTCCGCTCATGGGGTGCTTCTCGGTGATTCGGCTGTCGTCGGAGCTGCTGGCGTCAGGGATTCTGCACTCACCCGTCCACTTCCTCGGTTCCTCGGCCCGCCGGCGGCGTCGGGAATCCGCTTCTTCCATGCTGCTCCAGTGTCGGCGGGATATCGAGGCGGGGCGAGTCGCGGGGGGCCGGGCAGGGCCCGCTCCCCGAAGGTCCATGTCGTTTTCTCGCCAGCGGACGCCCCCTCGGGTCCCCGACCATGGAGGCATGCACACCGACACCGAGCGCTGCGTCCGGGCCGTCCGTTCGAAGGACGCCCGCTTCGACGGCGTGTTCTTCACCGCCGTCCTCACCACCCGGATCTACTGCCGTCCCAGCTGCCCGGTCGTGCCGCCCAAGGCCGAGAACATGGTCTTCCACCCGAGTGCAGCCTCCTGCCAGCGCGCCGGATTCCGCGCCTGCAAGCGCTGCCGTCCCGACACGAGCCCCGGCTCCCCCGAGTGGAACGTCCGTGCCGACGCCGTCGCCCGGGCCATGCGGCTGATCCAGGACGGGATCGTGGACCGCGAGGGCGTCCCGGGCCTCGCCACCCGGCTCGGCTACTCCACCCGCCAGATCGAACGCCAGCTCCTCGCCGAACTCGGCGCGGGGCCGCTCGCCCTGGCCCGCGCCCAGCGCGCCCAGACCGCGCGGCTGCTCATCGAGACGACGCCGATGCCGATGGCCGAGATCGCGTTCGCGGCCGGCTTCTCCTCGATCCGTACGTTCAACGACACCGTCCGCGAGGTCTTCGCGCTGGCCCCCGGGGAGCTGCGTGCCAGGGCCGCGCGGTCGCCGGCCGCCGACGGCGCCCCGCGTACCCCGGGCGTGATCGCGCTCAGGCTGCCGTACCGCTCCCCGCTCAACCCCTCGAACCTCTTCGGCCACCTCGCCGCGACCGCCGTCCCCGGGGTGGAGGAGTGGCGGGACGGCGCCTACCGCCGGACCCTCGCCCTCCCGCACGGACACGGCATCGTGGCCCTCACTCCCCGGCCCGACCACATCGCCTGCCGGCTCTCCCTCACCGACCCCCGCGATCTGACCCACGCCATCAGCCGCTGCCGCTGGATGCTCGACCTCGACGCCGACCCGGTCGCCGTCGACGAGCAGCTGTGCACGGACCCGCTGCTCGCGCCGCTGGTGGAGTGGGCGCCCGGGCGGCGCGTGCCCAGGACCGTCGAGGCGGCCGAGTTCGCCGTACGGGCCGTGCTCGGCCAGCAGGTCTCCACGGCCGCCGCCCGCACGCACGCCGCCCGCCTCGTCACCGCGCACGGTGTCCCCGTGGAGGACCCCGAGGGTGGACTCACCCACCTCTTCCCGGCCCCCGAGGCGCTCGCCGGCCTCGACCCCGAGTCCCTCGCACTGCCCCGCAGCCGCCGCACCACCCTCCTCACGCTGGTCCAGGCCCTCGCCGACGGCTCACTGAGTCTCGGCCCGGCCACCGACTGGGACGAGGCCCGCGCCCGGCTCCTCGCCCTGCCCGGCTTCGGCCCCTGGACCACGGAGGTCATCGCGATGCGGGCGCTCGGCGACCCCGACGCCTTCCTCCCCGGCGACCTCGGCGTCCGCCGCGCCGCCGGGGGGCTCGGCCTGCCCTCCACGCCCGCCGCGCTGACCGCCCGCGCCGCGCGATGGCGGCCCTGGCGCGCGTACGCCGTCCAGTACCTCTGGGCCACCGACAGCCATCCGATCAACCACCTCCCGGCATAAGGAAGTCGTCCCGCCATGCCCGACGTCCGGCACACCGTCATCGACAGCCCGTACGACCCGCTGACCCTGGTCGCGGTCGACGGCGAGCTGAGCCGCATCCATATGACCGAGCAGCGCCATCGCCCCGCCGAGGAGACCTTCGGAGAGCCGGACCCGCGCCCCTTCGGCGAGGCGATCCGTCAGCTCGACGCGTACTTCGCAGGTGAACTGACCGAGTTCGACCTGCCGTTGAAGCTGATCGGCACCCCGTTCCAGCTGCGCGTCTGGGAGCGGCTCCACACCATCCCGTACGGCGAGACGCGCACGTACGGCGAACTGGCGGAGGCCCTCGGCAACCCGGGCGCATCCCGCGCCGTGGGCCTCGCCAACGGCAAGAACCCGGTCAGCATCGTCGTACCGTGCCACCGCGTCGTCGGGGCGGGCGGTTCGCTGACCGGATACGGCGGCGGGCTCGGCCGCAAACGGCGGCTGCTGGCCTTCGAGTCGGGCGCGGAACCGGACGCGCTCTTCTAGCGGCGAGCTTCGGCGGAGGGCTCAGGCCGGGTCATCAGCGCAGGCCCTCCAGGAGCGCGGGCAGGGACGTGCCGATCGGCTCGCGCACCACCTCGTCGGCGAGCGCGTCGTACGGCGTGGGCTCGGCGTTCACGATGATCAGCCGGGCCCCGTGCTCGGCGGCGATCCCCGCGAGCGAGGCGGCCGGCTGGACCTGCAGGCTCGTCCCGACCGCGATGAACACCTCCGCCGCCTTGGCGATCGACATCGCCTCGCCGATGACCACCGGGTCGAGCCGCTGCCCGAACATGACCGTCGCCGACTTCAGGATCCCGCCGCATTCCAGGCACGGCGGATCCTCCTCGCCCGCCTCCACGCGCGCCAGGGCCTCGGCCATGGTGGTCCGGGCGTGGCACGCGGTGCACACCACCGACCGCGCGGTGCCATGGAGTTCGACCACCTTGCGGTCCGGCATCCCGGCGAGCTGATGCAGCCCGTCCACGTTCTGCGTGAGAACACGGACGGCGACCCCGGGCGCCTTCTCCAGCTCGGCGACGGCCCGATGGGCCGCGTTGGGCCGGGCCTTGAGCGCGGGGCTGTCCCACCGCATCCGCCAGGCCCTGCGGCGGATCTCGGGGTCGGCCATGTAGAACTCGTACGTCACGAGCTTCTCCGCCTCGGGGTCCTGCCGCCAGAGCCCCTGCGGGCCGCGGTAGTCGGGAATCCCGGAGTCGGTGGACACCCCGGCCCCGGTGAGAATCGCCACGAGAGTCATACGACGAGCGTATGCAGCCCGACGAACCCACCGCGAGCCGATTTCGGCGGGTGCTAGTTTCGCGCCATGGCCAAGGTGAACATCGAACTCGACGCCGAACTCGTCGTGGAAGTCATGGTCCTCGCGGGCGTCAACAACCCGCAGGACGCGGTCGAGGTGGTCGTCCGCGACTACATAGCCCGCGGACACCGCACGGAGGCCCGCGTGGCCACACGCGAGGCCGAGGCCCCACCCCGCGGCGGCAACCCGCTGACGACCGAACCCCCGCAGGGCTGAGCCGGTGAGCACGCCACGACGCACCCCTCGACGCGCCGCCCGTGTCGCCGTACTGGATCCCGACGGCGCCGTCTTCCTCTTCCGCTACGACAACGAGGAGGTGGGCGTGCACTGGGCCATGCCCGGCGGCGGCCTCGAACCCGGGGAGAGCCCGCGCGACGGAGCCGTACGCGAACTGCGGGAGGAGACAGGCTGGGAGGGGATCGAGCCCGGCGCGCTGCTCTGCACCTGGGAGCACGACTTCACCCGCGCCGGAGTTCCCGTACGCCAGCACGAACACATCTACGTGGCGTACGGGCCGCGCCGCGCGCCCGCCGGGGACCTGGCGGCCGCGCACGCGGAGGACAAGATCCAGTTCGGGCGGTGGTGGAGCCCCGAGGAGCTGGCGGCGTCCGACGAGGCCCTCTGGCCGCCGGACCTGGCCGACCTGCTCGCCCGCTTCGGCGCGAGAGGCGGCGACGGCGGCATAGGGGATGGCAGCGGCATGCGGGGCGGCGGCGGGGACGGCGGCGGGGGAGCGGCCTGAGATGTCCGGGGATCCCGGCAGACGCGCCCGGATCCTGACCCTCGGGTGCCTCTACACCATCATCGTCGCCGTCCTCCTGGTCGTCATCGGGCTCGTGCTCGCCTCCGTCATGGTGACCTCGTTCTTCGACCGTCCGGCGGAGCCGAAGAACACATCACCCGACCGCGGGGCGGCCGTTCTCCAGCTCGGCGGGGCCACGGCCTGAGCCGAGGGCGTCGAGGGCCGCGAGGACACGTGGGCCCAGGGTCCCCAGGAGATGGGCGGTCACCTCGGAGGGTTCGATCAGCTTCCAGGAGAGCAGTTCCTCCTCCTGGAGGCGGATCGCCGCGAGCTGCTCGTCGGACAGCACCCCGCCGTCGTACACGTACGCCACGATCGGCGGCCGCCCCGTGCCGTGCGCCCAGTCGAGCGCGAGCAGCGCCCCCGGCGCCACGTCGAGGCCGATCTCCTCCGCCGTCTCGCGGCGCGCCGCCTGACGGGGCGTCTCGCCCGTGTCGGACTCGACCGTGCCGCCGGGCAGCACCCAGCCCTCGCGGTAGTTCGGCTCGACGATCAGGACGTGGCCCGCCGCGTCCCGGAAGAGCGTGGCGGCACCGGCGAGGACACGCGGCAGGCCGGCGATGTACGTGGCGTAGTCGGTCGTCGTCATTCCGTCAGCGTAACCAGCCGGAGTGTCCGCTCGGCCAACTCGCCGATCCGCACCCCGTCGAAGCCGAACACGGCGCTGCGCACCCGGTCCCGCAGCGGCTCCGACCACTGTGGCGGGATCGCCGCCGCCCCGCACAGCACCCCGGCCACCGAGCCCGCCGTCGCCCCGTTCGAGTCGGTGTCCAGGCCGCCGCGGACCGTCAGCGTGATCGTGGTGGTGAAGTCCCCGCCGCCGTACAGCAGTCCGGCCGTCAGGACCGCCGCGTTGGGGACCGTGTGGATCCAGCCCAGCCCGCTCGTCCGCTCCGCGAGCTCGCCGAGGGCGTCCGACCAGTCCACGCCCGACTCGTACAGCGCGATCGTGTGCCGCACCGTGCGGGCGAGGCGACTGCTCGCCGGGATCCGCTCCAGCGCGGTCTCCAGCGCGGAGCGCACGTCCGGCGCCGTGAACGCGGCGGCGATCAGCGCGGCCGCCCACATCGCGCCGTACACGCCGTTTCCCGTGTGCGACAGCACCGCGTCCCGGCGGGCGAGCGAGGCGGCGCGGCGCGGGTCGCCGGGGGAGGTCCAGCCGTAGACGTCCGCCCGGATCAGCGCACCGATCCACTCCTGGTGCGGGTTGTCGTACGTCGCGGTCAGCGGCGGCCTCAGACCGTTGGCGAGGTTGCGGTAGGCGGTCCGCTCGGCCGTGAACGTCTGGAGGTACGGCAGCCGCAGCAGCCAGAGCTCGCCCACCTGCTCGGTCGTGAAGGCGAAACCGCGGGTCTCCAGGAGGTGCAGGCCCAGGATGGAGTAGTCGATGTCGTCGTCCCGGCAGCTTCCGTCGATCCGCCCGCGCACGCAATGCGGCCACTCGGGCCGGAGCTCGAACCCCGCGACGTCGGCGGGCGGCGGGGGCAGGTAGTCGGTGAGCGGGAGCGCGTCCGTCAGCCGCAGGTACCGGTCGATGTGCTCGGGCGTCCAGTGGTCGCCCCGCTCGACGGGCTTGCCGAGCATGTTCCCGGCGATCCGTCCCGTCCAGCCGCCGAGGATGCGGTCGGCGAGTTCGCCGTGCGTGAGCGCCATACGTCCGGTGTACCGAATCCACCGTCCCGGCGCGCGCCGACGCGTCCGGGCGCTCGGATGGCACCCTTATGGTGCGAAATATCGTCTTATCAGGGGGTGGCACGGTGTCGGGGGGTGCGGATAGGGTCGGCTCGGCGCGACTGCACGTTCGAAAGCAAGGGATGCAAGGTGACGGACGGAGCAGTAACTGAGGTCGCACGCGTACTCGTCGCGGCCGACAAGTTCAAGGGCTCGCTCACGGCCGTACAGGTCGCGGAGCGGGTCACAGCAGGTCTGCGACGGGTCGTCCCGGAGCTGGAAGTGGAGACCCTGCCGGTTGCGGACGGCGGCGACGGTACGGTCGCGGCCGCGGTGGCGGCCGGTTTCGAACGCCGTGAGGTACGGGTGGCCGGGCCGCTCGGCGAGCCGGTGACGGCGGCGTTCGCGCTGCGCGGCACCACGGCGGTCGTGGAGATGGCGGAGGCCTCTGGCCTCCAGCTGCTTCCGGCCGGTGTGTTCGCGCCGCTGACCTCGACGACGTACGGCTCGGGCGAGCTGCTGCGTGCGGCGCTGGACGCGGGCGCGACGACGATCGTCTTCGGCGTCGGCGGGAGCGCGACGACGGACGGTGGCGCGGGGATGCTGGCCGCGCTCGGGGCGGTCTTCCTGGACGGCGCGGGCGAGCCGGTCGGACCGGGCGGAGCCGCGCTGGCCTCGCTCGCCTCCGCCGACCTGTCGGGCCTCGACCCGCGGTTCGCCTCGGTCGAGCTGATCCTGGCCAGCGACGTCGACAACCCGCTCACCGGGCCGAAGGGCGCTCCGGCCGTGTACGGCCCGCAGAAGGGCGCGACGCCGGAGGACGTCGAGACGCTGGACGCGGCGCTCGCGCACTTCGTGACCGTCCTTGAGAAGGCGATCGGCCCCAAGGCGTCCGAGTGCGCGGTCGCGCCCGGCGCGGGCGGTGCGGGTGGCATCGGGTACGGCGCGCTCGTCGGTCTGGACGCGAGCTTCCGCCCCGGCATCGAGCTGATGCTCGACGTCCTGGGCTTCGCCCCGGCGCTGGAGCGGGCCACGCTCGTCATCACGGGTGAGGGCTCGCTCGACGAGCAGACGCTGCACGGCAAGGCCCCGGCGGGCGTCGCGGCGGCGGCGCGAGCGGCGGGCAAGGAGGTCGTGGCGGTGTGCGGCCGCCTGGCCCTCCCGCCCGAGGCCCTCGGCAAGGCAGGCATCCGCCGCGCCTACCCCCTGACGGACCTCGAACCGGAACCGTCCAAGTCCATGGCCAACGCGGGCCCGCTCCTGGAACAGGTGGCGTCCAACATCGCAAGGGACTTCCTGGCGTAGCCCCGGCGCGGCCAGGCCGGGGTGAACCCCCACGCCCCTGGAGGCGCGGCGAGGCCGGGGTGCACCCCACGCCTCTTGTTAGCCACACCGGCAACTGCCGGCGGGCCCGGCCCGCCGGGGCCGCCCCCGCCGCCCGAAGCTGCCGACTTGGCGGGGTCGCGGGCCAACGGCCCGGGCGTCGCGCGCGAGGTGGTCGTCCGTGCCCGTGTCGCGGGCGTGGAGGCGCGGTCCGACGGGCCGGGCGTACGGTGCGAAGCTGCCGACCTGGCGGGGCCCCGGGCCAACGGCCCGGGCTTCGGCGGGCCGCCGCGCGAAGCGGTCGCCGCGGGCCGACGGTCCGGGTGTCGCGCGCGAGGGGGTCGTCCGTGCCCGCGTCGCGGGCTCCCGGCCGTGGGTGGGGGCGCGGTCCGAAGGGCCGGGCGTACGGCGCGAAGCCGCCGGCCTGGCGCGGCCACGGCCGACGGGGTCGGGCGTCGCGTGCGAGGCGGTCGTCCGTGTCCGCGTCGCGGGGCCCCGGCCCTGGGTGGACGCGGTCCGACGGGCCGGGCTTACGGCGCGAAGCTGCCGACCTGGCGCGGCAGCGGGCCAACGGCCCGTCGCGCGCAGAGGGGTCGTCCGCACCTCCCGTCGCAAGGCCCCCGGCCCAACGGGCCACGCCGTCCCGACGGCGCGAAGCCGCCGCGCTTCGGGGGTGGGGTGCGGACCCCGCATCAGCCCCCACCCGCCCCCGGCAGGGTTTCGGGAAGGGGTGGGGTGGGGGAGCCCCCCCCGGCGCCCCTCAGCCCGGCGCCGTCAGGCGGAACGCGTCCAAGGCCAGCGTCATCTCCGTCAGGTCCCGCGGCCGTGACAGAGACCGGGACGTCAGCTGCTCAAGGCGGCGCAGGCGGTTGAAGACCGTGTTGCGGTGACAGTACAGACGCGACGCCGCCCGCCCCGCCGACCCCTCGCAGTCCAGCCAGACGTCGAGCGTCTCCAGCAGGACCGCCCGGTCCGCCGGATCCAGCTCCAGCAGGCCGCCCAGGACGTCCGCCACCAGCAGCCCGGCCAGTTCCGGCTGCCCGACCACCAGCGCGCCCGCCATCCGGCGGTCCAGGCGGACGATCTGCCGGGAGTCCGGCGGACTCGTCCGCAGCGCCAGTTCCGCGAGCCTCCGCGCCCGGCCCAGCTCCGCGAGACCGGTCACCACCGGGCTGATCCCGCCCGGCCCCGGGCACCGCCCCTGAAGCAGCTCCGACAGCGCGTCCAGGCCCGTGCCCTCCGCCAGCGACACCACGCCGATCTCGCAGTCCGCGCCCATCCGCCACAGGAACCGCACCCCGGCCCCCTGCACCCGCCGGTGGAACGGCTCCGGCACCTCCCGGCGGTCGTGCCGCAGCACCACCACCGCATACCGCCCGTGCTCCGGCAGGTCCAGGCCCGCCGCGGCCTGCGAGGTCACCTCCGGCGAGCGCTGCCCCTGGAGCAGCGCGTCGAGGAGCGCCTGAAGCTGCTCGTCCGTGCGGCGCCGCAGCTCCAGCTCGGTCGACCGGTACGCCTCCGACGCCGTGTCCGCCTGCGCGTCCACCGCCGACCACACGATCGTCGCCGACTGCGTCAGCGCGGCGAGGCGCGGCGGGAACGCCGAGGCCTCCTCGATCAGCGCGTCCCACACCAGATGCCCGGCGTGCCGGTACGCGTGCACCACCAGCTCCAGCGGCATCCCCTGCTCGGCCCGCCGCCGCCCCATCTCGTCCGCGTGCTCCAGATCCCGCCGAGGCGAGTCCCGGGGCGCCGAGATCATCTCGATCCCGATCCGCATCGCCTCGTGGGCCTCCTGCCAGTGCTGGTCGTACGGCACGATCCGGCCGTACGCCGGCTCGTACTCGTGCAGGTCCCTCAGATGCTCGTCCACCAGTTCCGGCAGCCGCTCCAGAAGTGCCGTGCACGCCTCGGCAAGCAGCTTCCAGTCGTCACCGGTCCGCGGTCTGCGCCGTCCCATGCCCGGAGGATGCCACCCCCGCCCCCGTCCCGACAGGCCCCTGACACGCGGTGTTGTGCGCGTGCACAACCCACCCCGGCGCCCGCTGGTCACCGGCAGCGTTTCGGCCGCCGCACGTGGACGGACGGCCGCCGCGGTGCTGGGGTGAGCGCCACTGAACGGGCCACGGAAGGGGAACCATGGGAGGGACCGCACTCGCCCTCGAGGTCGCGGACCTGTCGGCGGGGTACGGGCCGGTACGCGCTCTGAGGCAGGTGTCGCTCACCGTGCCGGAGGGCGGCGTCGTGACCGTCCTCGGCGGCAACGGAGCGGGAAAGTCCACGCTGTTGCGGGCCGTCTCGCGCACACTGTCGTTCCACGGCGGGGCCGTCGTCTCCGGCACCGTGAGCTTCGGTGGCCGCCCGATCGGCGGGCTCGCGCCCGACCGGGTCGTCGCCGCCGGGGTCTCCCAGGTGCCCGAGGGCCGGCAGGTGTTCGCCCGGATGACGGTCGAGGACAACCTGCGGGCGGGAGGACTCGGCGCGCGCGGCGACCGCGCCGCGAAGGCGGCGGCCCTGAAACGCGTCCACGAACTCTTCCCCGTCCTCGCCGAACGCGCCCACCAGCGCGCGGGTCTCCTCTCCGGCGGCGAACAGCAGATGCTCGCCGTCGGCCGCGCGCTGATGGCCTCGCCGAAGCTGCTGCTCCTGGACGAGCCCTCGCTCGGCCTCGCCCCGCTCATGGCCGCCCGGATCGCCGACACCATCCGCGAGATCAACGCCCAGGGCACGGCCGTCCTCCTCGTCGAACAGAACGCGGCGCTCGCGCTGCGGCTCGCCTCCGTGGCGTACGTCCTGGAGGTCGGCGAGGTCACCCTCTCCGGCCCGGCCGCCGAACTCGCCGCCTCCGACGAGGTACGCCGCCGCTATCTGGGCGTCGTCGACGAGGACGCCGCCGCCGACGCGGCGACCGCCACGACCGCCCACCCCGTGCTCTCCCGCTGGGAGGGCGGCCGATGACGACGCCCACCGCCCGGCCCGACGGCGCCCGCCCGACGCAGTCCCGTGGAGAGAACCGATGAACCAGCTCCCGCCTCCCGGCGAGGCGGCCGAGGCCGGCGCCGGGGCGGACCGTACCCCCGCCGTGTCCGTACCCGCCCTCGACGTCCGTGACGTCACCGTCCGCTTCGCCGGGCTCACCGCCCTCGACGCCGTCTCCTTCACCGTCCGCCCCGGCACCGTCCACGCCGTCATCGGCCCCAACGGCGCCGGCAAGTCGACCTGCTTCAACGTGCTCTCGGGTGTCTACAAGGCGACCTCCGGCAGCGTCCGCTTCGGCGCACACGAACTCACCGCCCTGCCCCCGCACAAGATCGCCGACCTCGGGGTCGCCCGCATCTTCCAGAACCTCGCGCTGCCGCCCCGCGCCACCGTCGAGGACAGCCTGATGCTCGGCCGCCACCGCCTGACCCGGACCGGCTTCCTCGCCGCCGGGCTCCGGCTGCCCTCCGCCGCCCGCGAGGACGCCCGCCACCGCGCCCGCGTCCGGGAGATCGCCGCCTTCGTCGGCCTGGAGAAGCAGCTCGGTCAGCCCGCCGGATCGCTTCCGTACGGGCAGCAGAAGCTTGCCGAACTGGCCCGCGCCCTCTGCATGGAGCCCAAGCTGCTCCTTCTCGACGAGCCTGTCGCGGGCATGACCGCCGACGAGCGCCGTCGTACCGCGGCCGTCATCGCCGGCGTCCGCGACAGCCTCGGGATCTCCATCGTCCTCGTCGAACACGACATGGGAGTGGTGATGCGGCTCGCCGACGCCGTCACCGTCCTCGACTTCGGCCGTCGGATCGCCGACGGCGCCCCCGGCGACGTACAGAACGACCCGGCGGTCGTCCGCGCCTATCTCGGAGAGGAGACCGCCGAGTGACCACCTTCGCCGAACTCCTGCTCAACGGCATCTCGTTGGGCTCGATCTACGCCCTCATCGCCCTCGGCTTCGTGGTGATCTTCCGCGCCACCGAGGTCGTCAACTTCGCCCACGCCTCCCTGCTGCTCGCCGGCGGCTACTTCACCGCCGTCCTCCACGACGACATCGGCTTCTGGCCGGCGCTGCTCGTCGGCATCGGCGGCGCGGCCCTGGTCGGCGCGGCCGTGGAGTTCCTCGTCATGCGCCGCTACCGCGGCTCCGACCACAGCGTCCTCGCCATCGTGACCATCGGCGTCGACATCCTGCTCGCCACCGAGCTGACCCGCCGTATCGGCACGGACATCCTGTCGCTCGGCGACCCCTGGGGCGACGCCGTCGTCACCTTCGGCCCGGTCACCCTCGCGCAGACCAGGATCGCGGCCTTCCTCGCCGCCGCGCTGCTCATCACGGCGTTCCTGCTCGCCTTCCGGTACACCTCCTGGGGCGTCGCCATGCGCGCCGCCGCCGAGAACCAGGAGACCGCCGCCCTCATGGGCATCCGCCTCGGCCGGGTCTCGCTCGGCGCCTGGGCGGTGGCCGGCGGGCTGGCCGCCGTCGCCGCGCTCTTCCTCACCGTCTTCCCGACCCCCGGTCTGGAGCGCTCCACCTCCTTCGCCGCGATGAAGGCCTTCCCCGCCGCCATCCTCGGCGGCCTCGACTCCACCACCGGCGCCCTCGTCGGCGGCCTCCTGGTCGGCATCACCGAATCCCTCGCCACCGGCTACCAGGGCGATCTGACCTTCCTCGGCCGGGGCATCGGCGACCTCGCCCCCTATCTGGTGATGGTCGCGGTGCTGCTGATCCGTCCGGCCGGACTCTTCGGTACGAAGGAGCTGGCCCGTGTCTGACGCGCTCACCCGCCGTGGCGCCGCCACGCTCGCCCGTCCCCGTGTCTACGGATGGGCCGTCGCCGGCCTCGTCCTCGCCGCCTTCCCCTTCTACCTGGACCGCTTCTGGCTCCAGGCCGGGCTCTTCGCCATGGCCGCCGCGATCGGCGCCATCGGCATCAATCTGCTGACCGGCGCCACCGGCCAGCTCTCCATGGGCCACGCCTTCTTCCTGGCCGTCGGCGCCTACGGCTACTGCGCCTTCGCCGGCGACGGGGCGGACGGGCTCAGCGGGCTCGGCCTGCCGGGCTGGCTCGCCGCCGTCCTCGCCGTCGCCCTCGCGGGCCTGGCGGGCGGAGTGTTCAGCCCCATCGCGGGCCGGCTCACGGGCGCGTACCTCGGTATCGCCACCCTCGCGCTGATCTTCATCGGCCAGCACGTCCTCTTCAACGCGCACGACCTCACCGGCGGCTTCAACGGCCGGGCCGTGCCCCCGCTCAGCCTCTTCGGTCTCACCTTCGACGACGCCGAACTCCTCGTCGCGCAGGTGCCGTTCGGATCCGCGGAGAAGCTCTGGTACCTCGGCCTCGTCCTTCTCCTCGCGGGCGCCCTCTTCGCCCGCGGAGTCCTCCGCGGCCGCCCCGGCCGCGCCATGAACGCCATCCGGGACCACCGGATCGCCGCCGGGGTCATGGGCATACCCGTGGCCCGCTACCGCGCCGCCGTCTTCGTCCTGTCGTCCATGTACGCGGGCCTTGCCGGTGTCCTGCTCGCGCTGGTCTTCCAGCGGACCGTGCCGGAGTACTTCGGCATGCTGCTCTCCCTCGAATACCTGGCCATGATCGTCATCGGCGGTCTCGGCTCGGTCGCCGGTGCGGTGGTCGGAGGCGTCTTCGTCTCCCTCCTCCCGCAGCTCCTCAACCGGTACAGCGACGCGCTGCCCCTGGTCTCCGCCCCCGGGACGGGCGGGATCGCACCGGGGGAGGCCGCCCGCTATCTCTACGGCGCCGCCGTCGTCGCGGTGGTGCTCTTCCTGCCCGGAGGCCTGGTCCGGCTGGCCACCCGGAAACCCAAGCGAACCGACCGACCCTCGCACTCCTCTGGGGAGGAACGATGATCCACCGACGACAGGCGACCAGAACCATGGCCGTCGCGCTCGCCACCCTCGTCGCACTGACCGCCGCCGGCTGCAGCTCCAAGGCCAAGAGCGGCGACGACAAGGGCACCGGCGCGGGCGGGGTGAAGTCCGGCAAGGGCATCACCGACAAGACGATCGCGGTCGGCGCTCTCACCGACATGACGGGTGTGTACGCCACGCTCGGCAAGAGCGTCACGCAGGCGCAGCAGCTGTACGTGAAGCAGGTCAACGCGGCCGGCGGGATCTGCGGCCGGCAGCTGGAGCTGACGGTCCGCGACCACGGCTACGACCCGCAGAAGGCGCTCTCCGCCTACACCGAGCTGGAGCCCAAGGTCGCCGGCTACATGCAGTTCATCGGCTCCCCGTTCGTCGCGGCCGTCAAGCAGCGCGTCGACGGCCAGGACAAGGGCCTGGTGCTGCCGCAGGCCTGGTCGGCCTCGCTGCTCGGCTCCCCGTACATCCGCGTCCTCGGCTCCACGTACGACGTCGAGACGATCAACGCCGTCGACTTCCTGGTGAAGGAGAAGGGCCTGAAGTCGGGCGACAAGCTCGGCCATGTCTACTTCGAGGGCGACTACGGCGAGAACGCGCTGGCGGGCTCGAAGTACGCGGCCGAGAAGGCGGGTCTGACGGTCGTCGAGCAGAAGATCAAGCCCACGGACAACGACATGTCGGCGCAGGTGGCGGCGCTCAAGCAGGCGGGCGTCAAGGGCATCGTCATCAGCGCGGGCCCGCGCCAGGCCGCCTCCCTCGTCGGCGTCGCGGCGGCGACGAAGCTCCTGGTACCTGTCATCGGCAACAACTCGGCCTTCGCGCCGCAGCTGCTCGGTACCCAGGCCGGCCCGGCGCTGGAGAAGATGTACTGGTTCGCCTCCCCGAGCCTGCCGATCGGCGCGGACACACCGGTGGCGAAGAAGCTCGTCGCCGACTACAAGGCCGCGTACCCGAGCGACAGCCTCGACAACGGCATCGTCGCGGGCTGGACGGCGGCGAGCGTCTTCGGCGAGGCGCTGAAGAAGGCGTGCGACGCCAAGGACCTCAGCCGCGAGGGCATCGACAAGGCGCTGCTGACCCTGAACGCGTACGACGCCGGCTTCGGCACGCACGACTTCAGCGACCCGAAGGCCCCGTCCTCGCGGGAGTCGGTCATCCTGCAGCCGGACAAGTCGGTCCCGGGCGGGATGCGAACGGTCCGCGAGCCCTTTGTCTCGGACGCGGCGAAGGCCTTCACCCCGAAGGTGGGCTGAGCCAGGCGTACGGGAGCCCCGCCGCGCACCCCGCGCGGCGGGGCTCCCGCGCGCGCTCCCGCACGCGGGCGCCACCG
This sequence comes from Streptomyces sp. NPDC012508, assembly GCF_042902595.1. Lineage (NCBI taxonomy): Bacteria > Bacillati > Actinomycetota > Actinomycetes > Kitasatosporales > Streptomycetaceae > Streptomyces > Streptomyces sp. NPDC012508. The sequence goes on along the minus strand of NZ_JBIBEO010000001.1, from coordinate 1,058,180 downwards.
CCCCGAAGCACGTGTCACCTTCCGGAAACACAGGGGTGTGAAGCTCGGCCCATGAGCGAACACGTCACCGATCGCCCCCTCCCCGCCCTCGAGGCTCCCGTCGAGCGGCTCGGCCCGCCCGCGATCCGCGCCCACGCCTCCGAAGGGCTCGCCGCCCTCCTCGTCGACGCCGTCGACGGCGGGGCCTCCCTCGGCTTCCTCGCGCCCCTGGACCCGGCCGAGGCGGCCGCCTGGTGGCTCACGGTCGCCGAGGAGGCCCACCAGGGCGTACGGGACGTCTGGGCGGCCCACGGGCCCGGGGGCGAGCTCCTCGGCGCGGTGACGCTCGTACGGACCGAGAAGGCGAACGGCCGCCACCGAGGCGAGATCGCCCGGCTGATCGTCCACCGCGACGCCCGGGGCCAGGGCCTGGGCGGCCGCCTCCTGGCCGCCGCGGAGGCCCACGCGGCGCGCGAAGGCCTCACGCTCCTGATCCTGGACACCGAGACCGACAGCCCCGCCGAGGGGCTCTACCGCAAGGCGGGCTGGACGCGTGCCGGAACCATCCCGGACTTCGCCGCCGACCCCTCGGGGACCCTGCGCCCCACCACGCTCTACTACAAGCGCCTGACCTGAGGCGTACACGACGAAGGGCCCGGGCGCTTCCCGCACCCGGGCCCTTCGTCGTACACGTATCGCCTACGGCAGCTGAGCCGCCTCCGCCTGCCGCGCCTCCCGGCTCTCACGCCGGTTGTCGCGGAAGGTGTTCACCCGCCGGGCCGTCGCGAAGAGGGGGATCACGGCGCCCAGCACGACCTGCAGCGCGCAGCCGGTCTGGAGCAGCAGCTGCCCGCCCGGCGCGTCGAACGCCCAGGCCGCCAGCATGCCCATCGCGCCCACGATCCAGCTGAGCATCGCCACCGCGAGGATGCCCCGCGGCTTGGGGTACTCGACCCGGCTCACCATCAGCCAGGCGACACCGATGATCGCGAGGAGCGTCGGGATGAACGGCAGCTCGAGAAGCACGATCGAGACGACCGTCAGCGCGCCGAAGGGGCTCGGCATGCCCTGGAACATGCCGTCCTTCATGGTCACGCAGGAGAATCTCGCCAGCCGCAGCACCACCGCGAGCAGCACCACGATCGCGGCCACCGCCGAGACCTTCTGCTGCGCGCCGGGCGTGACCATGCCGTACACGAGTACGAAGTAGGCCGGCGCCAGACCGAAGCTGATCAGGTCCGACAGGTTGTCGAGCTCGGCACCCATCGGGGACGAGCGGAGCTTGCGCGCCACGATGCCGTCGAACAGGTCGAAGATCGCCGCGGCCAGCATCAGGATCACGGCGGTGGCGGCGCTGTTGCGCGCCATGCCGGTCTCGGTGCTGCCCGTGAGGTGCGGGATGAGGATCCCGGTGGTGGTGAAGTACACCGCCATGAATCCACACGTCGCGTTACCGAGCGTGAGGGCGTCCGCTATGGACAGCCTCAACGACAGCGGCATCTCCTCGTCCTCGGCATCCTCCGCGTCGCCGTCGGCGACCCAGTCGGCGGCCCGGGTGTCGGGATCAATCACGGTCAATGCGAGTCACCCCCGCGGTCGTGGTCTGACCGACCTCGACGGCGACGTCCACACCCTCCGGAAGGTAGATGTCAACGCGTGACCCGAAACGGATCAGACCGATGCGCTCGCCCTGCTCGACCTTCGTCCCCTGGGGGATGTACGGCACGATGCGCCGGGCCACTGCCCCGGCGATCTGCACCATCTCGATGTCACCGAGCTCGGTGTCGAAGTGCCAGACAACGCGCTCGTTGTTCTCGCTCTCCTTGTTGAACGCCGGGACGAACCCGCCGGGGATGTGCTCCACGGACGTCACCGTGCCGGCCAGCGGCGCGCGGTTGACGTGGACGTTCAGCGGGCTCATGAAGATGGCGACCCGGGTGCGTCCGTCCTTCCACGGCATGATGCTCTGCACCACACCGTCGGCGGGGGAGATGACCCGGCCCTGAGCGATCTCGCGCTCGGGGTCGCGGAAGAACCACAGCATGCCCGCCGCCAGAGCGGTGGTGGGCACGGCGATGGCCGCGGCGCGCCGAGACCGGCGCGCACGCACGAGGCTCAGCGCCGCGGTGGCGACGGTCGGCAGAAGCCACGGCGATGCTCCGCGTGCGATGCGTACGCCGGCGAGGCTGTCGCGAGGTGCAGAGGTTTGGCTGTGGGGCATGGATGACCTTCGTAGCGGATGATGCCGCACTGGCAACGGGGGACGGCGGCTTTCCATCGATGCTATCGGGTGGGAGCCGCAACTGGGTAAGCCAGAAGCCGAGTCGGTCGGCCGGAAACGCTCAGAGAACGTTGACAGGGTGTGATCTTCTTCGCGGCCGAACCGACTCAAAAGCGACAATCAACCCTGGAACCGGTACTCCTCGAGCAACCGGCGGCCAATGATCATTTTCTGGATCTCGGCGGTACCTTCACCGATGAGCAGCATCGGAGCCTCGCGGTAGAGGCGCTCGATCTCGTACTCCTTCGAGAACCCGTATCCACCGTGGATACGGAAGGCGTCCTCGACGACTTCCTTGCAGTATTCGGAGGCGAGGTACTTCGCCATCCCTGCTTCGAGGTCGTTTCGTTCCCCGGAGTCCTTTTTGCGTGCTGCGTTCACCATCATGGCATGAGCGGCCTCGACCTTGGTAGCCATCTCGGCGAGCTTGAACTGAATCGCCTGGTGCTGGGCGATCGGCTTGCCGAAAGTGTGACGTTGCTGGGCATAAGAGACACCCAGTTCGAAAGCACGCTGAGCGACACCGCAGCCACGGGCCGCGACATTCACGCGGCCGACCTCCACGCCGTCCATCATTTGGTAAAACCCTCGGCCGGTGGTCCCGCCGAGTACCCGATTGGCCGGAATGCGCAGTCCGTCCATGATGAGTTCGGTCGTGTCGACGCCCTTGTAACCCATCTTGTCGATCTTCCCGGGGATGGTGAGGCCGGGGCGGACCTCTCCGAAGCCGGGCTCCTTCTCGACGAGGAAGGTCGTCATCGACTTGTGGGGCGCCGTGCCCTCGGGGTGTCCTTCGTCACTTCGGACGAGAACGGCGACCAGCGTTGACGTTCCGCCGTTCGTCAGCCACATCTTCTGGCCGTTCAGGACGTACTCGTCGCCGTCCTTGACCGCCTTCGACGTGATCGCCGACACATCCGAGCCGAGGGCCGGCTCCGACATCGAGAACGCGCCACGCGTCTCGCCGGCCGCCATCCGCGGAAGGAAGTAGTCCTTCTGCTCCTGGGTGCCGTGCTGCTTGAGCATGTACGCCACGATGAAGTGCGTGTTGATGATGCCGGAGACCGACATCCAGCCGCGGGCGATCTCCTCCACGCACAGCGCGTACGTGAGCAGCGACTCACCCAGACCCCCGTACTCCTCGGGGATCATCAGACCGAAGAGGCCGAGCTCCTTGAGCCCGTCGACGATCTGCTGCGGGTACTCGTCGCGGTGTTCGAGCTCGGTCGCGACCGGGATGATCTCCTTGTCGACGAACTCCCGGACGGTCTTGAGGATCTCCTGCTGGACATCCGTCAGCCCGGCGGTCTGGGCGAGTCGGGCCATGGCTACTTCTCCGTCTTCTTCGCGGGCTCGATCAGCTCGGGGCGGCCGGGCTGCTCGCCGCCGCGCTCCTTGATGTACGTCTCGGTGGGGACCATCACCTTGCGGCGGAAGACACACACGAGGGTGCCGTCCTGCTTGTAGCCCTTGGTCTCGACGTAGACGATGCCGCGGTCGTTCTTCGACTTCGACGGGGTCTTGTCGAGGACCGTGGTCTCGCCGTAGATGGTGTCGCCGTGGAAGGTCGGGGCCACGTGACGCAGCGACTCGATCTCCAGGTTGGCGATCGCCTTGCCCGAGACGTCCGGGACGGACATGCCGAGCAGCAGCGAGTAGATGTAGTTGCCGACGACGACGTTCTTGCCGAAGTCCGTCGTGTTCTCGGCGTAGTTCACATCCATGTGCAGCGGATGATGGTTCATCGTCAGCAGGCAGAAGAGGTGGTCGTCGTACTCGGTGACCGTCTTTCCGGGCCAGTGCTTGTACACGGCGCCGACTTCGAACTCTTCGTAGGTGCGGCCGAACTGCATCGGACTCAGGCCTCCGGGATCTCGAACTTGGTGGTGCGCTCCATGCCGGCGGCGCGGCCCTTGCCGGAGATGACCAGCGCCATCTTGCGGGAGGCCTCGTCGATCATCTCGTCGCCGAGCATGGCCGAGCCCTTCTTGCCGCCGGCCTCGGAGGTGTAGTAGTCGTACGCGTCCAGGATCAGCTCGGCGTGGTCGAAGTCCTCCTGCGACGGGGAGAAGATCTCGTTCGCGGCGGCGACCTGGTCCGGGTGGAGCACCCACTTGCCGTCGAAGCCGAGCGCGGCGGCGCGGCGGGCGACCGCCTGGTAGCCCTCGGGGTTGCGGATCTGCAGGTAGGGGCCGTCGATCGCCTGGAGGTTGTTGGCGCGGGCGGCCATCAGGATCTTCATCAGGATGTAGTGGTAGGCGTCGGCGTCGTAGCCGGGCGGCTGCTCGCCGACGACCAGGGACTTCATGTTGATGGAGGCCATGAAGTCGGCCGGGCCGAAGATGATGGTCTCGACACGCTGCGAGGCGGTCGCGATCGCGTTGACGTTGTTGAGGCCCTGGGCGTTCTCGATCTGCGCCTCGATGCCGATCTTGCCGACCTCGAAGCCCATGGTCTTCTCGATCTGCGTCAGCAGCAGGTCGAGCGCCACGATCTGCTGCGCGTCCTGGACCTTCGGCAGCATGATGCAGTCGAGGTTCTGGCCGGCGCCCTCGACGACGGTGACGACGTCACGGTACGTCCAGTGGGTCGTCCAGTCGTTGACCCGCACCACGCGCGTCTTGCCGGTCCAGTCGCCCTCGTTCAGGAACTTGACGATGGTGTGGCGGGCCTCGGGCTTGGCGAGCGGCGCGCAGGCGTCCTCCAGGTCGAGGAAGACCTGGTCGGCGGCGAGCCCCTGGGCCTTCTCCAGGAAGCGCGGGTTGGAGCCGGGGACCGCCAGACACGAGCGACGCGGGCGGAGTCGGTTCACGGGGCTGGTCATGCGGGGACCTCCAGGGGGTCGAGCTTGTTCGCTTTCCGGATCTCGTCGACGATACGGCCGATGATCTCCGTGATACCGAAGTCCTTCGGTGTGAAGACGGCGGCCACACCCGCGCGCTTCAGTTCTGCGGCGTCGGCGTTGGGGATGATCCCCCCGACGATGACCGGGATGTCCACGGCGCCGGCCTCACGGAGGCGGTCGAGGACGTCCGGGACCAGCTCGGCGTGCGAGCCGGAGAGGATCGACAGACCCACGCAGTGCACGTCCTCCGCGAGGGCCGCGTTGACGATCTGCTCGGGCGTCAGCCTGATCCCCTGGTAGACCACCTCGAAACCGGCGTCACGCGCGCGTACGGCGATCTGCTCGGCCCCGTTGGAGTGCCCGTCGAGGCCCGGCTTGCCGACCAGCAGCCGCAGCCGCCCGGAGCCGAGCTCCGTGGCCGTCCGCGCCACCTTCTCCCGTACGAGAGCCAGCGGGGTGCCCTCCTCGGCCGTCACCGCGACGGGTGCGGAGGAGACGCCCGTGGGGGCGCGGAACTCGCCGAAGACGTCCCGCAGCGCCCAGGACCACTCGCCGGTCGTGACACCCGCACGCGCGCACTCCACGGTCGCGGCGAAGAGGTTGCCGTCCCCGGCAGCCGTGGCCTTGAGGGCCGCCAGCGACTCCTGGGCCCGGTTCTCGTCACGGTTGTCACGCCACTCGTGGAGCTTCGCGACGACCTTGGCCTCGTTGGCCGGATCGACGGTCATGATCGCCGTGTCGAGATCCGAGGTGAGCGGGTTCTCCTCGGTCGACTGGAAGATGTTCACGCCGACGATCTTCTCGTCGCCGGACTCGATCCGGGCGCGCCGCTCGGCGTGCGAGGAGACCAGCTGCGACTTGAGGTAGCCGGACTCGACGGCGGCCATCGCGCCGCCCATCTCCTGGATCCGGTCGATCTCGGCCAGGCACTCCTCGACGAGCGAGCCGACCTTTGCCTCGATCACGTGCGACCCGGCGAAGATGTCCTCGTACTCCAGCAGGTCGGACTCGTGGGCGAGCACCTGCTGGATACGGAGCGACCACTGCTGGTCCCAGGGGCGGGGCAGGCCCAGCGCCTCGTTCCAGGCGGGCAGCTGGACGGCACGCGCGCGTGCGTCCTTGGAGAGCGTGACGGCCAGCATCTCCAGGACGATCCGCTGGACGTTGTTCTCCGGCTGCGCCTCGGTCAGACCGAGCGAGTTGACCTGGACGCCGTAGCGGAACCGGCGCTGCTTGTCGTTCTCGATGCCGTACCGCTCGCGGGTGACCTTGTCCCAGATGCGGCCGAAGGCGCGCATCTTGCACATCTCCTCGATGAAGCGGACGCCCGCGTTCACGAAGAACGAGATACGGGCGACGACTTCGCCGAAGCGGTCCGCCGGGACCTGGCCGGAGTCCCGGACCGCGTCGAGCACCGCGATCGCGGTGGACATCGCGTACGAGATCTCCTGGACCGGAGTGGCCCCCGCCTCCTGCAGGTGGTAGCTGCAGATGTTGATCGGGTTCCACTTCGGGATGTGGTTCACCGTGTAGGTGATCATGTCCGTCGTGAGGCGCAGCGACGGGCCGGGCGGGAAGACGTGCGTCCCGCGCGACAGGTACTCCTTCACGATGTCGTTCTGGGTGGTGCCCTGGAGCCGGGTGACGTCCGCGCCCTGCTCCTCGGCGACCACCTGGTAGAGCGCCAGCAGCCACATCGCCGTGGCGTTGATGGTCATCGAGGTGTTCATCTGCTCCAGGGGGATGTCCTGGAACAGCCGGCGCATGTCACCGAGGTGCGAGACCGGGACCCCGACCCGGCCGACCTCGCCGCGGGCGAGGATGTGGTCGGGGTCGTAGCCGGTCTGCGTGGGCAGGTCGAAGGCGACCGAGAGACCGGTCTGGCCCTTGGCCAGGTTGCGCCGGTACAGCTCGTTGGACGCCTCGGCGGTCGAGTGACCGGCGTAGGTCCGCATGAGCCACGGCCGGTCCTTCTGACGCTCTGTCATGTACGGTCCCGGGCTCAGATGTTACGGAAGCGGTTGATGGCGTCGATGTGCTTCGCGCGCATCTCCGGGTCGCGCACGCCGAGGCCCTCCTGGGGGGCGAGCGCGAGGACGCCGACCTTGCCCTGGTGCAGGTTGCGGTGGACGTCGTACGCGGCCTGGCCGGTGTCCTCCAGGGAGTAGACCTTGGAGAGCGTCGGGTGGATCTTGCCCTTGGCGATCAGGCGGTTGGCCTCCCACGCCTCGCGGTAGTTGGCGAAGTGCGAGCCGATGATGCGCTTCAGGGACATCCACAGGTAGCGGTTGTCGTACTGGTGCATGTAGCCCGAGGTCGAGGCGCAGGTGGTGATGGTGCCGCCCTTGCGGGTGACGTACACCGAGGCGCCGAAGGTCTCGCGGCCCGGGTGCTCGAAAACGATGTCGATGTCCTCGCCGCCGGTCAGCTCACGGATCTTGGAGCCGAAGCGCTTCCACTCGCGCGGGTCCTGGGTGTTCTCGTCCTTCCAGAACTTGTAGCCCTCGGCGTTGCGGTCGATGACCGCGTCCGCGCCCATCGCCCGGCAGATGTCGGCCTTCTCGGGGGAGGAGACGACACAGATCGGGTTGGCGCCGCCGGCCAGCGCGAACTGGGTGGCGTACGAGCCGAGGCCGCCGCTCGCGCCCCAGATCAGGACGTTGTCGCCCTGCTTCATGCCGGCGCCGTTGCGGGAGACCAGCTGGCGGTACGCGGTGGAGTTCACCAGGCCGGGGGAGGCGGCCTCCTCCCAGCTCAGGTGGTCCGGCTTCGGCATGAGCTGGTTGGACTTGACGAGCGCGATCTCCGCCAGGCCGCCGAAGTTGGTCTCGAAGCCCCAGATGCGCTGTTCGGGGTCGAGCATCGTGTCGTTGTGGCCGTCCGAGGACTCCAGCTCGACCGAGAGACAGTGCGCGACGACCTCGTCGCCGGGGTTCCAGGCGTTGACGCCCGGGCCGGTGCGCAGCACGACGCCCGCGAGGTCGGAGCCGATGATGTGGTACGGCAGGTCGTGGCGCTTGGTGAGCTCGGAGAGCCGCCCGTACCGCTCGAGGAAGCTGAAGGTCGAGACCGGCTCGAAGATCGAGGTCCAGACCGAGTTGTAGTTCACGGAGCTGGCCATCACGGCGACCAGGGCCTCGCCCGGGCCGAGCTCGGGGAGCGGCACGTCGTCGAGGTGGAGCGACTTGCGCGGGTCCTTGTCGCGGCTCTCGAGGCCGGCGAACATCTCGGCCTCGTCCTTGTGGACGGTCACGGCGCGGTACGACTCGGGGAGCTTGATGTTGGCGAAGTCCGCGGACGTGGCGTCCGTCGACTGGATCGCGTCCAGGATGTCCTTCACGGGGTGCCTCCGGCGGTGCGGCGTCCGGGCGGGACGCACTGAGGGGTTACGTCTTGGAGTGCTGCTGTGGAGGTGTGCCGTCGGTTCGGCGGGTGGTGCGGTGGCTGCGCCGGGTGGGCGCTGAGGGTTGCCTGTGACGCAGGCGTCCGGGCGCACAATCACGATGGCTTGTGGGGACAGCCGGCGCACGAGGAGGCCTCGGCGCGCCGGCCGCCCGGACAACATCAACGTATGGCACCGCGTGTCACCTGACAAGGCACTGCGTGCCAACAATTTCACTCATATGCAATCTGCCGGTCACACATGAGCGATGATCGATCGAAGGTGGGGGTAAAACGGGACGAGGGCCACCCCCCGGGGGCGGGGGGCGGCCCTCGTCGTGAAACCGGCGGTCAGTCGCGCTGGAGCGCGTTCCGGATGGTGCGCATGACCTCGTCGAGCGGAGCGTCCGTACGCGCCACCGCGACCAGGACCCCGCCCTCCGTGGACATGGTCGCCGCGGGCGCCTGTGCGGCCGTCTGAGCGCCCGTCTGGGGCGTCTGGGGGGCCGAGACCGGCCGTGCTCCTATGCCCGTACCGAACGTCTCCCGCACGATCGCGAAGGCGTGGTCCAGCTGCGCCTCCACGTCCCCCTGGCCCCCGGCCCGCAGCCAGCGGCGCAGGACGTGGTTGTGGGCCGTGACGACCGCCGATGCCGCCACCTCGGCGAGCAGCGGGTCGTCGTTGCCGTCGTGGTGGTCGCGCTCGTCGAAGTGGCCCAGCAGATAGCGGGTGAAGAGCCGCTCGTAGCGGGCCACCGAGGCGATCTCACGCTCGCGCAGGGTGGGTACCTCACGGGTGAGCCGGTACCGCTCCACGGAGACCGCCGGGGACCCCGCGTACATCTTCATGACCTCCTTGATGCCCCGGCAGACCGTGTCCAGCGGGTGCTCGTGCGGCGGGGCGGCGTTGAGGACCGCCTCCGCGCGCACCAGGGTGTCGTCGTGGTCCGGGAAGATCGCCTCTTCCTTGGAGCGGAAGTGGCGGAAGAAGGTCCGGCGGGCGACCCCGGCCGCCGCGGCGATCTCGTCGACCGTCGTGGCCTCGTACCCCTTGGTCGCGAAGAGCTCCATGGCCGCGGCCGCCAGCTCGCGGCGCATCTTCAGCCGCTGTGCGGCCGCACGGGTGCCGGCCGCACTCTCCTGGCTGTCGGAGGTGGACGTGGCACGGGGTGACTTTGCGGCCTTGGACATGTCCTGAACGTACTGCATCAGTGCGGGAGTGTGCCCAGGTGGGGGAGGGTCGCCCGGACCCGTGCCGGGGGTGCCGTGGGCACCCCCGGGGCTCAGCAACCCTCCCCAGCCCGCGTAGGGCTCAGCGTCGGGCATATTCGCGGAAGCCGCGCCCCGTCTTGCGGCCGAGGCAGCCGGCCGCCACCAGGTGCTCCAGAAGCGGCGCCGGAGCCAGGCCCGGGTCGCGGAACTCGCGGTGCAGGACCTGCTCGATGGCGAGCGAGACGTCCAGGCCGACGACGTCGAGCAGCTCGAACGGACCCATCGGGTAGCCGCCGCCCAGCTTCATCGCGGCGTCGATGTCGTCCAGGGTCGCGTAGTGCTCCTGGACCATCTTGATCGCGTTGTTCAGGTACGGGAAGAGCAGCGCGTTCACGATGAAACCGGCCCGGTCGCCGCAGTCCACCGGGTGCTTCCGGATCTTCGTGGTGACCTCGCGGACCGTGGCGTGGACGTCGTCCGCGGTCAGGACCGTACGGACGATCTCCACCAGCTTCATCGCGGGCGCCGGGTTGAAGAAGTGCATCCCGATGACGTCCTGCGGGCGCGAGGTGGCGCGTGCGCAGGCGACGACCGGCAGGGAGGAGGTCGTGGTGGCGAGCACCGCGCCCTGCTTGCAGATCTTGTCGAGCCGGGCGAACAGCTCCTGCTTGATCGCCAGGTCCTCGGCGACCGCCTCCACGGCCAGGTCCACCTCGGCGAAGGCGTCGAGCGAACCGGCCGGGGTGATCCGGGCCAGCGTCTCGTCGCGGGCCTCACCGGTCATCCGGCCCTTGTCGACGGAGCGGGCGAGGGACTTGGCGATCCGTGCCTTGGCGGTGTCCGCCTTCTCCTGGGAACGGGCGGAGAGGACGACCTCGTACCCGGCCTTGGCGAAGACCTCGGCGATGCCGGAGGCCATCGTGCCCGAGCCGGCGACGCCGACCGAGCGGACCTCGCGGCCGCCGCCGGTGGCGGCGCTCTCCAGCGGGGTCAGCGCGTCGCGGACCACGGTGGCCGAGCCGGCGGCGTCGTACGTGTAGAAGCCGCGGCCGGACTTGCGGCCCGTGAGACCCGCCTCGCTGAGCTGCTTGAGGATCGGGGCGGGGGCGTGGAGCCGGTCGCGCGACTCGCTGTACATCGCCTCCAGGACGGTACGGGCGGTGTCGATGCCGATCAGGTCGAGCAGCGCCAGCGGGCCCATCGGCAGGCCGCAGCCGAGCTTCATGGCGGCGTCGATGTCCTCGCGGGAGGCGTACTTCGCCTCGTACATCGCGGCGGCCTGGTTGAGGTAGCCGAAGAGCAGGCCGTCCGCGACGAAGCCGGGACGGTCGCCGACCGCGACGGGCTCCTTGCCCAGGTCGTGCGCGAGGGCGGTGACGGCCTCGACGGCCTGCGGCGCGGTGAGGACGGAGGAGACGATCTCCACCAGCTTCATGGCCTGGACCGGGGTGAAGAAGTGCAGGCCGAGCACGCGCTCCGGGTGGGCGGAGTCGGCGGCGAGCCGGGTCACGGAGAGCGCGTTGGTGCCGGTGGCGATGATCGCGTCGGGCCGGAGGACGGCGTCCAGGGCCCGGAAGACCTCCTGCTTGGCCTCGTACGACTCGGGCACGACCTCGATCACGAGGTCGGCGTCGGCCGCCGCCTGGAGGTCGGAGTAGGTGCGGAAGCGGGCGAGGACGTCCTGCCGCTCCTCCTCGGTGATCCGCTCACGGGCCACCGCACGGGCGGTGGACGCCTCCAGGGCGGCGACGGCCTGGATCGCGGCGGCTTCGCTGATGTCGATGCCGATGACCTCGCGGCCGGCGCGGGCGAGGACATCGGCGATGCCCTTGCCCATGGTGCCGAGACCGACGACGGCGATGGTGGAGAGAGGGGTGTCCATCAGGGGACTCCAGGAGGGAAGAGTGACGACTGAAGGCGGCGCGTGCGGAGCGCGTGCGGGCGCGAACGGGTCGCGAACGGAAAACGCGAGGAGTTCACGACGGAAGCGCGAAGAGTCGCGTGGAAAAGGCGATGGACTCTGTCCCGGAGTCACATCGAAAACTGCCGAACCGACAAACTCGATCTCACGACGGCTGCGTCACCAGGCCGTTGTGAGGATGCGGGGGTTACCCGCTCACCTGAGATTAACCGGCGGGTAACGAGGGCGCCAGTCCCGGGGAGTTCAGAAAATGTGATCTGGATCGCGGATACGCTGACAGCCATGGATATCGCCCAGGACCCCGAATTCTGCTCGATGATCGATCGATTGCGGGACGAGATCCTCGACGGTGCGGAAGGTGACCGAAAGGCTTTCGAAGAACTCGCCGCGACCGACGATCCCGAAGAGTCCGCCCGCGTCCTGACCGCGCCCGGCCAACCGCTCTGGGCCCGAGAGATCGCCGCCTTCCGGCTCGGCCTCGCCCGCGACCCACGCGCCTTCGAAGCCCTGGTCCTGCTTCTCAACCACCGCGACCCGGAGCGCTGCGTCTCCGCCGCGTACGCCCTGGCCCGGCTCGGCGACCCGCGCACCGCGCGCGCGGCCGCCGCCCTCGCCACCAACGAACTCCGCGTCGCCTACGCCCTCTTGCCGGTCCGGCTGCTCGCCGACCTGCGTGCCCCCGAGTCCGTACCGGCTCTGGTCACCGTCCTCGAACGGCGTCTGGGGTCCGACGATCCGCACTGGCGGGTCGGCGTCGCCTGTGCCGAGGGGCTCGGCGCCCTCGGCGATCCACGCGCCCTGCCGGCGCTGGAGGCCGCCCTCCCGCACCCCCGCCTCGGCCGGGCGGCCGCCGAGGCGCTCGCCCGGCTCGCCCGCTAGCCGGCGTCGGCCTCCGGGACCAGGGCGAAGGCCTCGATCTCGATCAGGAGCTCCGGGCGGACCAGCGCCGCGACCTGGACCGCGGAGCTCGCCGGGAGCGGCGCCGCGCCGAAGGCCTCGTCCCGCGCCGTCCGGACGGCCGGGAGGTGGGCGACGTCGGTGACGAAGTACGTCAGCTTCACCACGTCCTCGAACCCTGCGCCCGCAGCGGCGAGGCAGCGGCGCAGATTCGCGAAGACCTGACGGGCCTGCGTGCACGGGTCGTCCGCCCCGACCACGGCGCCCGAGGCGTCGAGGGAGCACTGGCCGGATATCGCGACGAACCGGCCCGTGCCCCACACGACATGGCTGAACTGGGGGCTGGCCGCGACACCGTCGGGGGCGGGCACATGGGTCAGGTGCGTACTCATGCCCGACATCCTCGCGCACGCCACTGACAGTCCGGCCCGGCCCCCGTGTGGCGGGGTTCCTCAGCGTTCGTGGCCGAGGAGCCCGTGCAGGACCGCGCCTCCCGTCACGCCGGCCGTGCCGCCGCCTGTCGTGGCCCCCGCCGCGGTGTCCGTGGCGGAGCCGTTGCGGGCCGCGGGGGCGGCCTTGAGCGGTACCGGCTCCGGGAGCGCCTCGCAGACCGCGTCCACCTCCGACTGCCCGTCACCGCGCGGCACGGTTCCTGTGGCCAGATAGGCCGCCAGGTGCTCGTCCAGGCAGTCGTTGCCGGCCAGCGACACCCCGTGGTTGCCGCCACCCTCCTCGACGACCAGGCTGGAGCCCCGCACCATCTGCCGCAGCGCGACGGCGCCCTCGTACGGGGTGGCCGCGTCGTCCGTCGCCTGGAGGATCAGCACCGGCGCGACCTCGTCGTTCGTGACGTCCGGCGGCGTGAGCGAGTCCACCGGCCAGAACGCGCACGGCGCGTTGTACCAGGCGTTGTTCCAGGTGGCGAAGGGCGCCTTGGCGTGGACGTCCCAGTTGTCCGTACGCCAGGTGTTCCAGTCGCGCGGCCACTTCGCGTCCCGGCACTGGACGCTCGTGTAGACCGAGTAGCCGTTGTCCGCCGCCTTGTCCGCCGCCGCGTAGCTCTCGTACGCCCGGGTCAGCGGGACCGCGTTCTTGTCGTTGACGTACGCCGAGAACGCCCCGGCGAGCGACGGCCAGTACCCGTCGTAGTACCCGCCCGGCAGGTAGGTGTCCTCCAGTTCGCCGGGGCCGACCTTGCCGCCCGCCGGGGTCTCACGCACCGCGTCCCGCATCCGGTACCAGGCGGCTTCGACCGCCGCCGGGTCCGTACCGAGCTTGTACGTGGCGTTCTGGCGGGCCACCCAGGCCATGAAGTCCTTGTGGCGGGTGTCGAAGGCGAGGTCCTGCGCGAGGTTGTCCTCGTACCAGACGCCCTGGGGGTTGACGACGGAGTCCAGCGCGAAGCGTCGCACGCGCTCCGGGTAGAGCCGCGCGTACACGGCGCCGAGGTAGGTGCCGTAGGAGTACCCCAGATAGTTGAGCTGGGGCGCGCCGAGCGCCTCGCGGATCGCGTCCAGGTCCCTGGCCGTGCTGACGGTGTCGATGTGCGGCAGGACGTCGGCGTACTTCTCTCCGCACGCCGTCGCGAAGGCCTGCGCCCGCTCGACCCCCTTCTGTTCGGCCTCCGCGCCGCTCGGCAGCGAGTCGGGGCGCACCGGGTCGAAGTGGCCGGGCCTGCAGTCGAGGGCGGGCTCGCTCCTGCCGACCCCGCGCGGATCGAAGCCGATGACGTCGTACTGCGCCGCCACCGACGCGGGCAGCGAGGCAGCCACGAACCCGGCCAGCGTCCTGCCGCTGCCGCCCGGTCCGCCCGGGTTGACGAGCAGGGGGCCCTGGAACTCCTTCGCGGAGTGCGGGATCCGCGTCAGCGCGAGCGTGATGCTCCGGCCGGCCGGGTCGTCGTGGTTCAGCGGCACCTCGAGCGTGGCGCACTGGAGCTTCGGATACGCCGAGGTGGCACAGCCGCTCCAGACGAGCGGCGCGATCGGGCGGGGGGTCGGCTCGGGCCGTGGGGCCGCGGACGCGGGCAGGACGGTGGCCGTCCCGGCGACCAGCGCCCCAGCGGCGATCAGCATTCCTGCGCGTGTGGTCATAGGGCGTCCGTGCCCCGGAGCGCATGCGGAAGGACCTCTTCCGCACAGAGTTGACCCGATCAGGCGATCCGTCGGATCCGTTCAGGTCTTCGGGTTCCCTCGTGTGCCCCTCGGCCGTCCGTCCCTCAGAGGAGGGTGAGCTGCTCGGGCGCCCCCGCGAGCGCGGGCTCCTCCGGTACGGACAGCCGGCGCGGCGCGCCCCGGTGGGCCGGCCCGATCCCGAACTCGGCGGCCAGCTCGTGCACCTGACGGGTGATCCGGCGCTGGTACCAGGTCGGGGCGTAGGCCCCGGCCGCGTACATCCGCTCGTACCGTCCCACCAGGTGCGGATGGTGCTGCCGCAGCCAGGTGAAGAACCACTCGCGCGCACCCGGCCGCAGGTGCAGGACGAGCGGGGTCACGGAGGTCGCGCCCGCCTCCGCGACGGCGCGCACGGTCTCCCGCAACTGGTCGGGACGGTCGCCGAGGAAGGGGATCACGGGGGCCATCAGCACTCCGCAGCCGATGCCGTGCTCACCGAGCCGGCGGACGACGTCCAGGCGCCGCTGGGGCGAGGGCGTCCCGGGCTCGACCGTGCGCCACAGCTCCTGGTCGGTGAAGCCGACGGAGACGGAGATGCCGACCTCGGTCACCTGCGCGGCCTGTACGAGCAGATCGAGGTCGCGCAGGATCAGGGTGCCCTTGGTGAGGATGGAGAAGGGATTGGCGTGGTCCCGCAGGGCCTCGATGATCCCCGGCATCAGCCCGTAGCGCCCCTCGGCCCGCTGGTAGCAGTCGACGTTGGTGCCCATCGCGATGTGCGCGCCCTGCCAGTGGCGGGAGGCGAGCTGGCGGCGCACCAGCTCCGGCGCGTTGATCTTCACCACGATCTGGGAGTCGAAGCCGAGACCGGTGTCGAGGTCCAGATAGCTGTGCGTCTTGCGGGCGAAGCAGTAGACGCACGCGTGCGTGCAGCCGCGATACGGGTTGATCGTCCACTCGAAGGGCATGCGAGAGGCGCCCGGCACCCGGTTCACGATCGAGCGGGCCCGCACCTCGTGGAAGGTGATCCCGCGGAACTCGGGTGTGTCGAACGTGCGGGTGGTGACCGCGTCCGTACCGAACAGCGCGGTCCCGGCGGCGGCGGGGTCGTCGCCCAGGTTGTCCCAGCGCATGGACGCCTCCTCGGTAGCAGTGGCCTCAGCCGTACGCCCAGAATAGAACACGTGTTCCCTTGATCGTTGCAACCCGGTTCGGGAGCCCGGATTTGGGAGGCCCGCGCCCAGGTGGTTGGCTGGTGCCACACCCCTGAGGAACCAAGTGCTGGAGGAAGTGCAATGGCGCAGGTAGAGGCCACCACGGAGCGGATCATCGCGGCGGACCCGGAGAAGGTGTTCGACGCTCTGGCCGACTACAGCGGCACGCGCGCGAAGGTGCTGCCCGAGCACTTCAGCGAGTACGAGGTGCGCGAGGGCGGCGACGGCGAGGGAACCCTCGTCCACTGGAAGCTCCAGGCCACCAGCAAGCGGATCCGCGACTGCCTCCTGGAGGTGACCGAGCCCACCGACGGGCAGCTCGTCGAGAAGGACCGCAACTCCTCCATGGTCACCACCTGGACCGTCACCCCCGCCGGTGAGGGCAAGTCCCGGGCCGTCGTCACCACCGTCTGGAACGGCGCCGGAGGCATCGGCGGCTTCTTCGAGAAGACCTTCGCGCCCAAGGGGCTTGGCCGCATCTACGACCTCGTCCTCGCCAACCTCGCCGCCGAGGTGGAGAAGTAACGCTCCCGCGCTCACCGATTCGAGTGGTCTTCCCGCGACCCCCGCACCGGCGCCCCGCGCGCCCGGGGGTTGCGGGGCTCTCCGTAAACGCGCTGATGAGCGCCCCAAGTGCGCCGCCTCGCAGGCCCGTTCACCACCCCGGGCGCAACTGACCTCCCGTGCCGTCCGACTTGCCCCCGCTTCGCGCCCAATGCGAAGAATGGCGCGGCGCTGATGTCGTGACGAGGGGAGCAGCACGTGGGTGCGATCACGCTGGCGAAGGACGACGTACCGCGCGTCGCGGACGATCCGCCCTCCGGCCAGGCGCCGATGCCCCCGGCCGGGGACGGGGCCCTCGATCCCCGCCGCGTTCGGCTCGTCTTCTTCGGCCTGATGCTCGCGCTGCTGCTCGCCGCGCTGGAGCAGATGATCGTCGCGACCGCCCTGCCGAAGATCGTCGGCGAACTCCAGGGCCTGGACCGGATGTCGTGGGCGATCACCGCCTATCTCCTGACCGCCACCATCGGCCTGCCGATCTACGGAAAGCTCGGCGACCTCTTCGGCCGCAAGGGCGTCTTCGTCTTCGCCATCGTGGTCTTCGTCATCGGCTCGGCCCTGGCCGGCTGGTCACGCTCCATGGACGAGCTCATCGCCTTCCGCGCCGTCCAGGGAGTCGGCGCGGGCGGCCTGATGATCGGCGTCCAGGCGATCATCGCGGACATCGTCCCGGCCCGGGAACGCGGCCGGTACATGGGACTCATCGGCGCCGCCTTCGGACTCGCCTCCGTCGCGGGCCCCCTGCTCGGCGGCTTCTTCACCGACCACGTCTCCTGGCGCTGGTGCTTCTACTTCAACGTGCCCTTCGGCCTCGTCACGCTCGCCGTCGTCGCCGTGGTGCTCAAGCTCCCCAGGCCGAAGACCCGGGCCAGGCTCGACGTCCTCGGCTCGGTCCTGCTCGCCGCCGCCTCCACCTGCCTGGTCCTGCTCACCAGTTGGGGCGGGACCGAGTACGCCTGGGACTCCAGGGTCATCATCGGTCTCGGCGCCGGGGCGGCCGCAACCACGCTGCTCTTCCTCGTCGTCGAGCACTTCGCTCCCGAACCGCTCATCCCGCTGCGACTGTTCCGCGACTCGGTCTTCACCGTCACCAGCCTCGTCGGCGCGGTCGTCGGCATCGCGCTCTTCGGCGCCGCCAGCTATCTGCCGACCTTCCTGCAGATGGTGGAGGGCGCGAGCGCCACCGAGTCCGGCCTGCTCATGCTGCCGCTGATGGGCGGGATCGTCCTCGCCTCGATCGTCTCGGGGCAGCTGATCACCCGCACCGGCCACTACAAGATCTACCCGGTGCTCGGCGGAGCCGTCTCCGTCGTCGGCATGTGGCTGCTCTCCCGGATGGAGACGGACACCCCGCGCCTCCACCACAGCGTCTGGCAGGCCGTCCTCGGCGTCGGCATCGGCCTGGTCATGCCGGTGCTGATCCTCGCCGTCCAGAACTCCGTACGCCCCGGCGACCTCGGCACCGCCACCAGCGCCCACAACTACTTCCGCCAGATCGGCGGCAGCGTCGGAGCCGCCGTCTTCGGCACCCTCTTCGCCTCGCGGCTCGACGACGCCCTCGCCGACTCCCTGCCCCGTACGGCCGGATCGCCGCTGCCCGCCGCCGAATCGATCACCCCCCAGGCGGTGCACGCCCTGCCGCCCGCCCTGCGCGACGCCTACATCCAGGCGTACGCGGACGCGATGCCGCGCATCTTCCTCTACCTCGTGCCGGTCCTGGTGCTCGGCCTCGTCCTCGCCTTCTTCCTCAAGGAGCAACCGCTGGTGTCCCACCACACCCCCACCCCCGAGGCCCCCACCGCCGTCCCGCGCGCCCGCGCGGCCGCCGCCCCCGCCGCCTCCGGCGGCTACCCGGCGGGCCTCCCGGTCTGCGGCACGGTCCAGCACCACGACGGAAGCCGGGTCCCGCGCGCGGCCCTGACCCTCATCGACGTCCAGGGGCACCAGATCGGCCGCGGCGGCAGCGGCGAGGACGGGCGGTACGCCCTGAGCGTCCCCGGGCCCGGCGCGTACGTCCTGATCGCCGCGGCCGGCGGCCATCAGCCGCAGGCCGTCTCCGTCACCGTCGGCGAACGGCCGGTGGAACTCGACGTCGTCCTCGGCGGCGCGGGCCGCCTCGCCGGCTTCGTCATGACCGCCGACGGGACCCCCGTACGGGACGCGGCGGTCACCCTCACCGACGTACGCGGCGAGGTCGTCGCCTCGACCCGCAGCGGACGCGAGGGTGGTTACGTCATCACGGAGCTGGTGGCGGGGGAGTACACGCTGGCCGCCAGCGCTCCGGCCTTCCGGCCCGCGGCGCTGCCGGTGAGTGTGCAGGCCTCCCGCGAGACCCGCCAGGACATCGAGCTGGCGGGCGGCGCGGTGCTGCGCGGGACGGTGCGCGCGGGCGGGGAGCGCAGCGAGATGGGGGTCCCCCCGCCGGGAGGGTGGGGGAGGCCCGTCGAGGACGCGCGCGTCACGCTGCTCGACGCGGCGGGGAACGTCGTCGACACCCTGACGACGGGGCCGGACGGCACCTTCCGGTTCGTGGACCTGTCCTCGGGCGAGTACACGGTGATCGCGGCGGGCTATCCGCCGGTCGCGACCGTGCTGCAGGTGGCGGGCGGCGGACGCACCGAACGGGACCTGCAACTCGGTCACGAGGACTGACTGCCGGAAGGAGGGCTCCGCTCGGGACACCGGGCGGAGCCCCCGTTTCGCGCGGAGGTCTGCCCGGGGAGATCAGGAGGCGGCGGTCGCCCTGCGCAGCGTGTCGATGCAGCTGCTGATCGCCGCCTGAAGGGCTTCGAGGCGCTGGAGCATGTCGTCCTCGACGACGTCCTCCTCCAGGACCTCGTCGAGCGTCAGCTCCTCGAAGACCTTCGTCGCCTTCTGCAGGCTGTTGTAGAACTTCGTCCGGCGCTCCTGGACGCGCAGCGCGGGATCCGCCTCGACGGCCTCGGCGACCATCCCCTTCACCGCGTCGTACGCCTCGCCGGCCCACTCGCCCGCCCCCTCGGCGTCGTCGAGCTCGTCGATCAGGGAGAGGTGCCGCTCCGCCTCGGCGCGCAGCGCGGCCGGCGCTTCGACCGTCTGCCCGGCGGGCGTCCTGATCTGGCCCTTCTCCGCGATCTGCCGGACGTACGCGATCCGGTCGGCCGCCTTGGCCTCGCCGGCCACGGCCTTCTTCAGCTCGTCGGTCCTGGCGATGGCGCGGGCCATCTCGGTCTGCAGCGCCGGGTCCTCCTTCATCCGGTCGAGCAGCGCGCCCCGCGCGGCCTCGGCCGTGCCCGGGTCGGCGAGGATCGCGGCCCGCAGGGCGGTGGGGTTCTCCGCGACCTCCAGCGCCTTCGTCGGACGGATGCCCTCGGCCTCGGCCGCGGCGGTGATCGCGTGCCCGCGCACGGAGGAGGCGCTGGAGCGTGAGGAGTAGTACGACAGCCAGACGTCGGCCTCGGGCAGCTCGATGTCCTCGCCCGGGACCAGCGCCTCGAACTGCGGGACGAGGCCGTCGTCGGCGGCCATGTCCCAGGCCTTGTAGTACCGCATGACGCGCTCGGGGGAGCACTCCGCCAGCTCGGCGAAGGCCTTCGCCGACACCTTCGCGCCGGAGACCCCGGACTCGTCCGCCGCCTGTCCGCCGGGCCGCACGCTGCGCGCCACCTTCAGCGCGAACGCCCAGCCGCCGGTACGGGCGTAGGCCCCGAACTCACGGGCGTCCCTGACCACCACGTCGGGCACGTCCTGGACGACGAAGTCCGTGGCGTCGGCCTCGTGGGCCTCGTGGGCCTCCGGGGCTGCTTCGGTGGCGACGATCGCGGTGGTCAACGAGGGGTCTCCTGACGGCACGGGGTTCGGGGTGGGTCGGCAACACGCGCCGACAAGCCTATACGCACGCACAGGGGTGATTTGACCCACTTCGCGTCCGGTGCGGGCCGGGAGTGCGTCCAGGGCGGGCCGTGGGCGGGCCGGGGGCGGGCCGGGGAACTGATGCCACCCGAGGGGTTGTCAGTGCAATTTCACATTACTATGTTACAGCGCACACGGCATGGTGAACCTCCGTCAAATGCCGTGCGAACCACAGCAGTTCGCGCTCCACCCCCCACGGCCACCCCCTACAGCAGGAGTTCTGTTGTTCATCCACAGACGCGTGCGCTCGTCCCTGCTCGCCTCCGCGATAGCGGTCACCCTCCTGGCCTCCGCCGGTCAGACCGCCGTCTCCGCGGCCGGTACGGACTCCCCGACCACCCCCGCCGCCCCGGCCCGGGCGCTCGGCGCTGCCGCGCCCCAGGCCGGGCAGAACGCGAACCCCTTCGACGAGGTCGAGCACCTCGCCGCCGCCCCTCGTCAGACCTTCGGGCCCGCCCCCGCCCCCGGCGGCCTCGCCACCGGCCGTGTTCCCGGCCGGGCGCCCGCCGCCACCACCGTGCGGGCCCAGGCCGCGGCCGTGACCACCACCGCGGCCGGCGTCCCCTGCACGCTCGACGGGATCACGGGCCTCGCTCCCGACGCCTTCGCCGACTTCCTCGCCGACCCGGCCGTCACCGCCGACGGCTGTCTGCGCGGCCTCATCTGGACCTGGGACGCCCGGCTCACGCCCGTCATGTCTGACGCCCACGTCCAGGCCGTCGCCCGCCGCATATCGAGCCTGGCCGCCGCCCACGACGGCCGGAACTCCTCCCACCTGGAGGAGATGTTCACCTACCTGCACGCCGTCGCCTACCACGACTTCTCACGCGACGAGATCGACGTCACCGACGCCCCGACCGTCGACGCCATGCGCCGGGCCGTCGCCGACTTCGGTGCCGCCGCCCGGACCTTCGACGTCACCCCGAGCAACGCCCGCACCCTGCGCGAGGCCCTCTACTCCGCCAGCGCCCCGGGCCTGCGCCACCACCAGCTCGCGCTGATCAAGAACGTGCTCGCCACCATGGGTCCCGACCGCCCGGCCACCCACCAGGACGCCGGCTGGGCGGGCGCCGCACTGGCCGCCCTCTCCGTCAACTACCTCGGCGTCTACCCGGGCAACCAGGACACCGCCTTCCACGCGGCGGCGGCCGCCGACCCCGCCTACCGGGCCGCCTTCAAGGCCTTCGCCGGGTACACCCACCTCAAGGGCGGAGCCAACGCCTGGGTGACCCGCGACGCCCTCAGCGAGTACGGCCGCTTCGGCCAGATCGCGGGACTGAAGGACTCCGTCGTCGCCGACCTCGGCGGACTGATCGGCCCGGTCAGGAACGACTGGGGCGCCGGCAGCGCGCCCTGGGCGACCCTTGTCTCCTGGCTCAACTTCTACGAGGCCTGCAAGCCGTACGGGGTGTGCAAGGACGACATCGAGAAGCAGATCTTCCCCTACACGTACACCTACGACAACGGGGCGATCAAGGTCCGCACCGGTCTCGACCGGGCCACCGTCGACCAGCTGTACTACGCGAGCAAGCAGGTCAAGGCGCAGTACCACCGGGTCCTCGGCACCGAGCAGCCGCTCGCCGGCGACCCCAACACCAGCCTGAACATCGTGCTGTACGGCTCCCGCGCCGACTACGAGAACTACCACCCCGTCCTGACCGGGATGGACACGAACAACGGAGGCATCTACATCGAGCGGGGCGCCACCTTCTACACGTACCAGCGCCGCGTGCCGCAGGACTCCTCCCTCACCCTCGAGGAGCTGTTCCGGCACGAGTACGTCCACTACCTCAACGGCCGGTTCGCCGTCCCCGGCTTCTTCGGCGAGGGCCCCTGGTACGAGGGCGACCGCACGACCGCGATGGACGAGGGAACGGCCGAGTTCTTCGACGGCGCGACCCGCGACAACGGCATCGCCGTCCGCAAGTCGCTCGTGCGCAGCATCATCGGTGACACCGCGGGCGGCAACCCGCGGATGAACGTGGAGCAGATCCTCAACGCCACCTACGACGGCGACGGCTTCCGCTTCTACAGCTACGCCGGCACGTTCTTCGAGTACCTCTGGACCGAGAAGCCCTCGCTGCTCCGTGAGATGTACCGCCACCTGCGCAACAACGACGTCCAGGCGTACGACTCCTGGCGCCACCGGATGGGCGCGGACACCTACGTCCAGCGTGGCTACGACCGCTTCCTCGACGCGCAGATCGCCAAGGTCGACGACCTCTACGTCCCGAACACCACCTACACGCCCAACGACCGGCTGCGTGACTCCACGCTCGCCGCCGTCAGGTCCTCCTTCGCCACCGCCACGTACAACACGCCCGACTGCGTCGAGAACGGCGACCCGGGCAAGCGCAGGTTCACCTGCACCGGCCGGATCACGGCCAACCTCACCAGGTGGTCCAGCGACGACCAGAACTTCAAGGACATGTCCGAGACGGTCGACTACTTCCTCCTGGACCGGGCCGGTGCGGCCTCCACCAACCTGGCCGACATGAACTGCAGCTTCGGACCCGTGGAGATCTGGTCCAACAAGACCGCCGGTACGTCGAGTTACAGCTGCGAGGGCCCGCTGCGCAGCTGACCCCACCACAACCCCGTGCCCCGGCCCCGCGATGCGCGGGGCCGGGGCATCGGATTTCTGCGCAGGTCTTGGCGAACGTTGTGCAATGTGAAATATTACTGACGTGCTCACGGGAAACAGCTCGGACGTCATCGTCGTCGGCGCGGGCGTCGTCGGCGCGGCCTGCGCCTACTATGCCGCCCGGGCCGGCCTCACCGTCACCGTCGTCGACCGAGGCCCGGTCGCGGGTGGCACCACGGGCGCGGGGGAGGGGAACCTCCTGGTCTCCGACAAGGAGCCCGGTCCCGAACTCGAACTCGCTCTGCTCTCGGGGGTGTTGTGGCAGGAGCTGGCCGAACTGCTGCCGTCGGGAATCGAGTACGAAGCCAAGGGTGGTCTCGTCGTCGCCTCGGGGGAGGGCGGGATGGACGCCCTGCGCGCGTTCGCCGCCGGACAGGCCGACGCCGGGGTCGATGCCAGGGAGGTCCCGGCCGGGCTGCTGCACGAGCTCGAACCCCACCTGGCGCCCGGCCTCGCGGGAGGCTTCCACTATCCGCAGGACGCCCAGGTCATGCCCGCCCTCGCCGCCGCGCACCTGCTGCGCGCGAGCGCGGGCGGAGGCAGCGGGGCGAGCGGGGCGAGCGGGAGCGGAGGCGGTGGCCGTGGCCGAGGGGCCGTTCGGCTCAGGCTCGGCGAGGAGGTCCTCGCGGTCCTGACCGGATCCTCGGGAGAGGTACGCGGAGTCCGTACCCCGGCGGGCGAGCTCCACGCCCCGAACCTGGTGAACGCCGCCGGAACCTGGGGCGGTGACCTCGCGCGCCTCGCCGGAGCGGAGCTTCCCGTCCTGCCGCGCCGGGGCTTCGTCCTGGTCACCGAACCCCTGCCGCGCGTGGTGCGCCACAAGGTCTACGCGGCCGACTACGTGGCCGACGTGGCCAGCGGATCGGCCGCGCTGCAGACCTCGGCGGTGGTCGAGGGCACCCCGGCCGGCCCGGTCCTGATCGGCGCCAGCCGGGAGCGCGTGGGCTTCGACCGCACCCTCTCCACCGAGGTGCTGCGGCGCCTGGCGGCCGGGGCCACCCAGCTCTTCCCGGTGCTCGCCGGGGTCCGGGCGATCCGGACGTACGCGGGCTTCCGCCCGTATCTGCCGGACCATCTCCCGGCGATCGGCCCGGATCCGCGCGTCCCCGGTCTGCTGCACGCCTGCGGCCACGAGGGGGCCGGGATCGGACTCGCGCCGGTGACCGGGCAGATCGTCGCCCGCTGTCTCACCGGGGCCGAACCTCCGCTCGACATCGGGCCGTTCAGGCCCGAGCGATTCGCTTCCGTGACCTCCTGAACCCGCACACCCGTCCCGAGAGGAGAGGCCCCGTGGCCCGTACCCCCACCGACCTGGTCGGGGCGCAGCCCGGCCCGCCGTTCGAGATCACCTTCGACGGCCGCCCGATCACCGCCCTGCCCGGGCAGTCCGTCGCAGCCGCGCTGTGGGCGGCCGGAATCCTCGCCTGGCGCACGACCCGGAAGGACGGCCGTCCGCGCGGCGCGTTCTGCGGCATCGGCCAGTGCTACGACTGTCTCGCCACGGTCAACGGGCAGCCCAACCGGCGGGCCTGCCTGGTCCCCGTCAGCCCCGGCGACGCGATCACCACGCAGGAAGGGCACGGCCATGACCGCCTCGGGGTCTGAACGGGACGAGACGTACGACCTCGCGGTCGTCGGTGCGGGCTCCGCCGGTATCGCCGGCGCGGTCGCCGCGTCCGGACTCGGCCTGACCGTCGCCCTCGTGGACGCCTCCCCGCGGACCGGTGGACAGTTCTACCGGCATCCTGCACCGGCCCTGGGGGCCGTCCGGCCCGAGGCCCTGCACCACGACTGGTCGGCCTTCCGTGACCTGAGCCGCCGCCTGGCGGACTCCGACGTGACCCACCTGGCCGGACACCATGTGTGGAGCCTGACCAGGAGCGGCGGGGCGCCCGAGGGCCTCTGGACGGTGCACGCCGTCACCGGATCCGACGGCGCCGAGGCACGCCCCGCGACGGTCCGCGCCCGCGCCGTGCTGCTCGCCACCGGGGCGTACGAGCGTCAACTGCCCTTCCCCGGCTGGACCGTGCCCGGAGTCGTGGGGGCCGGCGGAGCGCAGGCCATGCTCAAGTCGGGCCTGGTGCTTCCAGGGAGGCGTGTGGTCGTGGCCGGCAGCGGTCCGCTGCTCCTCGCGGTCGCCTCGTCGCTGGCCGCGGCCGGTGCGCGGGTTCCGGCGGTGGTGGAGGCCTCCGGATATCTGCGGTACGCCCGGAGCCCCCGGACGCTCGCGAGGAACCCCCGCAAGGCCGCCGAGGCGCTGCTCCACGGTGGCGCGCTGCTGCGGCACGGCGTACGGCTCCGGACGCGCAGCGCCGTCACCGAGGTGCACGGCACCGACCGTGTGGAGGCCGTCACCGTCTCGCGGCTCGACCGTGACTGGCGGCCCGTACCGGGGCCGGGCCGGCTGATCGCCTGCGACGCGCTGGCCGTCGGGCACGGACTGGTCCCTCAGATCGAGCTTGCCACGGCGCTCGGCTGTACCACCCGCCGCCTGCCGGACGGCACCCTGGCCCTGACCCTGGACCCACTCCAGGAGACCTCGGTGAGCGGCCTCTGGGCCGCGGGCGAGGCCGGAGGCGTGGGCGGCGCGGAACTTGCGCGTGCGGAAGGTGAGTTGGCGGGCCTCGCGGTGGCGGCCCGGCTCAGAGGCAGTCGCGCTCCCGGAGGCCGGGTCCGCGAACTGCGCCGCCGCCGGGACCGTATGCGCGCCTTCGCGGACGTCATGGCCGCCGCCCACGCGCCCGGACCGGGGTGGCCGCGGTGGATGACGGACGAGACGGAGGTGTGCCGCTGCGAGGAGGTCACCGCCGGACAGGTCCGTGAGGCGGTCACCGGCCTCGGCGCGCGCGACGCACGGACCGTCAAGCTGTTCACCCGGGCCGGTATGGGCTGGTGCCAGGGCCGGACGTGCGGGACGGCCGTCGCGTGCCTCGCAGCAGCCGGAGCCGGAGCCGGCACCGTCGAAGCCCCGGCCGAACCCCCTGCCGAGCGCCGCCCGTTGGCCGTCCCGGTCCCGCTGTCGGTGCTCGCCGCACTCGACGAGGAGTCCTGACGGACGGCCCCTTGTGGGCGCTCCGAATCGCTCAGTAAAATGTCACACCATACAGAAAGGTTCGTCGACATGACCGGCACCTCCTGGACCGGCGCCACCCCCTGGCGCGGCATCATGGTCGCCACCACCCTGCCCCTGCGGGACGACCTCTCCGTCGACCACGACGCCTACGCCGAACACGTCCGCCGGCTGATCGACAACGGCTGCGACGGAGTCGTCCCCAACGGCTCGCTCGGTGAATACCAGACCCTCACCGACGAGGAGCGCGCCCGCGTGGTCCGCACCGCCGTCGAGGCGGCGGGCGACGGGGCGCGCGTCATGCCCGGCGTCGCCGCCTACGGCAGCGCCGAGTCCCGGCGCTGGGCGGACCAGGCGGCCGAGGCGGGCTGCGGCTCGGTGCTCCTGCTGCCCCCGAACGCCTACCGCGCCGACGAGACGGCCGTACGCGCCCACTACGCCCACGTGGCGGCGGCGGGCGTGCCGGTGGTCGCGTACAACAACCCGATCGACACCAAGGTCGACCTCACCCCCGGCCTGCTGGCCCGGCTGTACGAGGACGGCTCCGTCGTCGCCGTGAAGGAGTTCAGCGGCGATGTCCGCAGGGCGTACGAGATCGCCGAACTCGCCCCGGAACTCGATCTGCTGATCGGCGCCGACGACGTCCTGCTCGAACTGGCCGTGGCCGGTGCCGTCGGCTGGATCGCCGGCTACCCCAACGCCTTCCCCGCCACCTGCGCGGAGCTGTACCGCGCGGCGGTCGCCGGTGACCTGGCCACCGCGCTGCCGCTCTACAAGTCCCTGCACTCGCTGCTGCGATGGGACTCCAGGACGGAGTTCGTCCAGGCGATCAAGCTGTCCATGGACATCGTGGGCCTCCCCGGCGGCCCCACCCGTCCGCCGCGCCTCCCGCTCACGGGCGAGACGGAGGCCCGGGTGCGGACCGCCACCGAGAAGGCCGTGGCCGACGGCCACCACTGACCGGTACCCACGACCGGCCACGGCCCACCACACCCGCCCAGCGAAAGGAAGCCCGTGCGGACCCGTCATGTCTTCCACGCCGTCGACTCGCACACCGAGGGCATGCCCACGCGTGTGATCACCGGCGGCGTCGGGGTCATCCCCGGCGCCACCATGGCCGAGCGCAGGCTGCACTTCATCGAGCATCTGGACCACCTCCGCACGCTGCTGATGTACGAGCCGCGCGGGCACGCCGCCATGAGCGGTGCCATCCTCCAGCCGCCCACCCGGCCCGACGCCGACTACGGCGTGCTCTACATCGAGGTCTCCGGGCTGCTGCCGATGTGCGGACACGGCACGATCGGCGTCGCCACCGTCCTCGTCGAGACCGGCATGGTGCCGGTGAGCGAGCCGGTCACCACCGTGCGGCTCGACACCCCGGCGGGCCTGGTCACCGTCGACGTACGCGTCGAGGACGGTGCCGCGAAGTCGGTCACCTTCACCAACGTGCCCGCGTTCTGTGTCGGCCTGGACCGCAAGGTGGCCGTGCCCGGGTACGGAACGGTCACCTACGACCTCGCCTTCGGCGGCAACTTCTACGCCTTCGTCCCCCTGGACGACCTGGGCCTGCCCTTCGACCGCGCCCGCAAGGACGACCTCCTCGCGGCCGGACTCGCCGTCATGGAGGCGATCAACGCCTCGCCGGACCGCCCCCTCCACCCGGAACAGCCGGAGATCGAAGGGGTCAAGCACGTCTATCTCGCGGCCCCCGGCTCCGATGCCCGCCACTCCCGCCACGCCATGGCCATCCACCCCGGCTGGTTCGACCGCTCCCCGTGCGGAACCGGCACCTCGGCGCGGATGGCTCAACTCCACGCCAGGGGCGAGCTGCCGCTCGACCGCGACTTCGTCAACGACTCCTTCATCGGTACGAGCTTCACCGGCAGGCTCGTCGCCGAGACCGAGGTCGGCGGGGTGCCCGCCGTCGTCCCGACCGTGACGGGCCGGGCCTGGATCACCGGTACGGCGCAGTACTTCCTCGACCCGGACGACCCGTTCCCCGGAGGTTTCCTCCTGTGATCGCCCACCGCACCGACCGCGACGACCCCGTGGATCTCACCGGCGCCCCGGTCCTCACCTCCCGCAACCCGGCCGATCCGGCCGACGTCCTCCTGCGGATCCCGATGCCCGGCGCCTTCGCGGTGGCCGACGCCGTCGAACGGGCCCGCGCAGTCCACACCGGCTGGCTGCGCGGCGGGGCGGCGGCCCGCTCCGCGGCCCTCGGTGCCGTCGCGGCGGCCGTCGAGGCCGCGGCGCCCGAACTCGCCGCACTCGCCGTACGGGAGGTGGGCAAGCCGCTCACCGAGGCCAGGGCGGAGGTCGCCCGTACCGTCGCGATCTGGCGCTACTACGCCCAGGCCCCCTTCGAGCCGACCGGAGCCGTTCACGAACCTGCCGCGGGGGCCGGACTCCTCCTGACCCGGCGCCGGCCGCACGGCGTGGCCGGGCTCATCACCCCGTGGAACTTCCCCTTCGCGATCCCGAGCTGGAAGGCGGCCCCGGCCCTCGCCGTCGGCAACGCCGTCGTCCTCAAGCCCGCCCCCGAGGCCACCGCGTGCGCGCTGCGCCTGGCCGAGATCGTCCAGAAGGAGCTGCCCGAAGGGGTGTTCACGGTTCTGCCCGGTGGAGCGACCGAGGGGAACGCGCTCGTTTCCGCAGCCGATGCCGTCTCCTTCACCGGCTCGACCGCCGTCGGCCGTGCCGTCGCCGCGTACGCCATGGCCCGGGGGGTCCCGGTCCAGGCCGAGATGGGCGGGCTGAACGCGGCGATCGTGCTGCCGGACGCCGACATCGGACAGGCCGCCGCGCACATCACCGCCGCGATCGCCGGATACGCGGGGCAGAAGTGCACCGCCACCAGCCGGGTCGTCGCCGTCGGCGCCGCCCTCGACCCGCTGCGCGAGGCTCTCACCGAGGCGCTGCGCACCGTCTCTGTCGGCGACCCGGCCGACCCGGCCACCGTCTGCGGTCCGCTCATCGACGAGCGGGCCCGCGACCGGCTCGCCGCGGCCTGGGAGGGGCTCCCCACGCTCGCCGGCGGCACCCTTCCCGCCGCGGGGCCCGGCTGGTACGCGGCGCCGACGCTGGTCGAGAAGGTGGCCCCCGATCATCCGCTGCTGCACGAGGAGGTCTTCGGCCCGATCGCGTCCCTGCTCCCCGCCGACGACCTGGCCCAGGCCGTGCGGATCACCAACTCCGTGCCGTACGGCCTGGTCACGTCGGTCCACACGGCCGATCTGAACACCGCCCTGTACGGCCTCGACGCGCTCGACACCGGAATGGTCCGGATCAACGCCCCTTCCAGCGGTGTGGACTTCCATCTGCCGTTCGGAGGGTCCAAGGAGTCGAGCCTCGGCCCGCGCGAACAGGGACGGGCCGCGCTCGACTTCTATGCGACGAGTCGCACCTACACCCTGTCACCTGCGGAAACAACGTGACATTGTACGGTGGTGGTCCAGAACCGAACCGACGGAGCTGGTCCAGACCCGGACGAAGGGACCACCGCCACCATGGGGCACCTGACCCACCGCGACCTCAGCACCTCCGTGGAGCGGCTGCGTGACCAGGTCGCCCATGCCCTGCGCGCAGCCCTCATCTCGGGTGAACTGCGGCCCGGTGTCGTCTACTCCGCGCCGACCCTGGCGGAGGACTTCGGGATCTCCGCCACCCCCGTCCGTGAGGCGATGCTCGACCTGGCGCGCGAAGGCCTGGTCGAGCCGGTCCGCAACAAGGGGTTCCGGGTCACCGAGGTCGACGAGCGCGACCTCGACCAGTACACCGAGATCCGGGCGCTCATCGAGATCCCCGTCGTCGGCCGGGTCACCCGCACCGCCGCCCGGGAGGACCTGGAGGCGCTGCGGCCGGTCGCCGAGGAGATCGTGCGCGCCGCCAGGGAGCACGACCTCATCGGGTATCTGGAGGCCGACCGGCGGTTCCACCTCACGCTCCTCGGACTCGCCGGCAACGAACGCCTCGTCGAGACGGTCGGTGACCTGCGCAAGCGGTCCCGGCTGTACGGGCTGACCGCGCTGGACGAGCGCGGTGAGCTGATCCCGTCGGCCGAGGAGCACCTGGAGCTCCTCGACCTGATGCTCGCGGGTGACGCCAAGGGCGCGGAGCGGTGCATGAAGCGGCACCTGGGCCACGTCCGCTCCCTCTGGGCCACGAGCGACCGGGCGGCACGCACCACCGGCTGAGCCCCTGCCGCTCTTTGCCCGCTCCTCCTTCGCACCGAAGGTTTTCGCACTTAAGGTGGGGTTGCGTCGAGGAGACCGGGAGCACGATGAAGATCCTGATCAGCGCCGACATGGAAGGCGCCACGGGTGTCACCTGGCCGGCGGACGTGCTGCCGGGGACGCCCCAGTGGGAGCGGTGCCGGACCATGTTCACCTCCGATGTGAACGCCGCGGTGCTGGGCTTCTTCGACGGAGGCGCCGACGAGGTGCTCATCAACGAGGCCCACTGGACCATGCGGAACCTGCTGCTCGAACAGCTCGACGAGCGGGCCGAGATGCTCACCGGGCGGCACAAGTCCCTCTCCATGGTGGAGGGGGTGCAGCACGGCGACGTCGACGGCATCGCCTTCGTCGGCTACCACACCGGCGCCGGCACGGAAGGCGTCCTCGCCCACACCTACCTCGCCAACTCCATCACGGGCGTCTGGCTGAACGGCGAGCGGGCGAGCGAGGGGCTGCTCAACGCCCATGTGGTGGCCGAGTACGGCGTGCCCGTCGTCCTGGTCACCGGCGACGACCTGACCTGCGAGGACGCCCTCGGATACGCGCCCGAGGCGCACAAGGTCGCCGTCAAGGACCATGTCTCGCGGTACGCGGCGGTGTGCCGGACCCCGCAGCGCACGGCGAGCGACATCCGGGCCGCCGCGAAGGCCGCCACCGCCCTCGCCGTACGGTACGAGCCGGTGCCCGGTGGGCCGTACACGGTCGAGCTGGAGTTCGACGCCGAGCATCTGGCGGCCGCCGCCACCGTCGTCCCGGGCGTGGCCAGGAGCGGCGAGCGCAGGGTCGCGTACACCAGCGAGACGATGTACGAGGGCATTCGCACGTTCAAGGCGGTCACCACGATCGTCTCCGCAGCGGTGGAGGAGCAGTATGGCTGAGCCTGCCCAGGGCGGCCCGGACACCACGGCGCTCGACGAGGTGGTGACCTTCACCTCCGAGCTCATCCGGATCGACACCACCAACCGGGGCGGCGGGGACTGCCGCGAGCGGCCGGCCGCCGAGTACGTCGCCGAGCGCCTCGCCGCCGTCGGTCTGGAACCCACCCTCCTGGAACGGACCGCGGGCCGCACCAACGTGGTGGCGCGCATCGAGGGCACCGACCCGTCCGCCGACGCCCTGCTCGTCCACGGCCATCTGGACGTCGTCCCGGCCGAGCCCGCCGACTGGGCCGTCCACCCCTTCTCCGGCGAGGTCCGCGACGGAGTGGTCTGGGGACGCGGCGCCGTCGACATGAAGAACATGGACGCGATGGTCCTCGCCGTCGTCCGCTCCTGGGCGCGCCAGGGCGTCCGGCCGCGCCGGGACATCGTCCTCGCCTACACCGCAGACGAGGAGGCGAGCGCCGAGGACGGCTCGGGCTTCCTCGCCGA
Organism: Streptomyces sp. NPDC012508; assembly: GCF_042902595.1. Lineage (NCBI taxonomy): Bacteria > Bacillati > Actinomycetota > Actinomycetes > Kitasatosporales > Streptomycetaceae > Streptomyces > Streptomyces sp. NPDC012508. Next base: position 1,026,562 of record NZ_JBIBEO010000001.1, on the reverse strand, counting down.
CGAGCACCCCGGGCTCTTCGAGGGCTGCACCGAAGGCATCAGTGAATCCGGGGCGTTCAGCTTCCACCCGACCCCCGGCATGACGCTCTACCCGATCGCCGCGGGCGAGCGCGGCACCGCCTGGGTCAAGCTCACCGCCCACGGCCGCGCGGGCCACGGCTCCAAGGTCAACACCGCCAACGCGGTCACCCGTCTTGCCGAGGCCGTCGCCCGCATCGGCTCCCACACCTGGCCCGTTCGCCTCACCCCGACCGTACGGGCCGCGCTCACCGAACTCGCCGCCCTCTACGGCATCGAGACCGACGTGAACGCGGACGGATTCGACGTCGACCAGCTCCTGGAGAAGCTCGGACCGGCCGCCGCCCTCGTCGAGCCGACCGTGCGCAACAGCGCCAACCCGACGATGATGGAAGCCGGTTACAAGGTCAACGTCATTCCCGGGCGGGCCGTGGCCTACGTCGACGGCCGGATGCTGCCGGGCGGCGAGGAGGAGTTCGCCGAGGCGATGGACCGGCTCACCGGTCCGGACGTGGAGTGGGAGTTCCACCACCGGGAGGTCCCCCTGGAGGCCCCGGTCGACTCGTCCACGTTCGCTCGACTGCGGGCCGCTGTAGAGCACTTCGATCCGACGGGGCACGTCGTCCCGTTCTCCATGTCCGGCGGCACGGACGCCAAGCAGTTCTCCCGGCTCGGCATCACCGGCTACGGCTTCTCGCCGCTGAAGCTGCCCCCGGAGCTCGACTACGGCGCGCTGTTCCACGGCGTCGACGAACGGGTTCCGGTCGACGCCCTGCACTTCGGCGTCCGGGTCCTCGACCGCTATCTGAGGTCCGCGTAGTTTCAGTCGGGTTCGAGTGAGTCTCGTCAAGTCCGCGTAAAGGAAGTCGCGATGGTCCCCACGGGCGCCTATGGCACCTGGCCCTCCCCGATCGACGCCGCGCTGGCCGCCCGCCACGACGGGCGGCCCGAGTACGTCGGCGTCGTCGGCGACGAGGTGTGGTGGACCGCGCCCCGCCCCACCGAGGGCGGCCGGCGCGCGCTCGTCCGCCGACGGGCCGACGGCACCGAGGAGTCGGTGCTCCCCGCCCCCTGGAACGTCCGCAGCCGGGTGATCGAGTACGGCGGACAGCCCTGGGCGGGCCTGGCGCGCGAGGTCGACGGCCCGCTCGTCGTCTTCAGCCACTTCGCCGACCAGCGGCTCTACGCGTACGAGCCCGACGCCGGCCCGGACACCGGGACGGGCCCACGACCGCTCACGCCCGTCTCCGCCGTGGGCGGCGGACTGCGCTGGGTCGATCCCGTGATCCGTCCGGAGCGCGGCGAAGTCTGGTGCGTCCTGGAGGAGTTCACCGGCCCAGGGCCCACCGATGTGCGCCGGGTCCTCGCCGCCGTACCCCTCGACGGATCGGCCGCCGAGGACCGGACCGCCGTGCGGGAACTCTCCGACGGACGGCACCGGTTCGTCACCGGCCCCCGCCTCTCGCCGGACGGACGGCAGGCCGCCTGGCTCGGCTGGGACCATCCCCGGATGCCCTGGGACGGTACGGAGGTGCTGCTCGCCGACGTCACCGCCGACGGCACCCTGCTGGGCGCCCGCCCCGTGGCCGGCGGCCCGGAGGAGTCCGTGCCCCAGGTCGGCTGGACCTCCGACGGACAGCTGCTGTACGTGAGCGACCGCAGCGGCTGGTGGAACCTCTACCGTGCGGACTCCGGCGGCGAGCCGGTCGCGCTGTGCCCTCGCGCGGAGGAGTTCGGCGGACCGCTGTGGAAGATCGGGCTCAGCTGGTTCCAGCCCCTGGAGAACGGCCTCGTCGCCGTCATCCACGGCAAGGGCGCCACCTCGCTCGGCATACTCGACCCCGAGAGCGGCGAGCTCGTCGACGCGGCGGGCCCCTGGACCGAGTGGGCCGCCACCCTCGCCGTGCACGGCAGCCGGGTGGTCGGCGTCGCCGCCAGCCCGCGCAGCGCCTACGAGGTCGTGGAACTCGACACCTGTACCGGCCGGACCCGGATCATCGGCTCGGCCCACGACGATCCCGTCGACCCGTCGTACTACCCCGAGCCCCAGATCCGTACCTTCACCGGGCCCGACAACCGCGAGATCCACGCCCACATCTACCCGCCGCACAGCCCCGACCGGACCCCGCCCGGCCAGGAACTTCCCCCGTACGTGGTGTGGGCCCACGGCGGACCGACCGGCCACGCGCCGCTCGTCCTGGACCTGGAGATCGCCTACTTCACCTCGCGCGGCATCGGCGTCGCCGAGGTCAACTACGGCGGCTCCACCGGCTACGGACGGGAGTACCGTGACCGGCTGCGCGAGCAGTGGGGCGTCGTCGACGTGGAGGACTGCGCCGCCGTCGCCGAGGCGCTCGCCGCCGAGGGCACCGCCGACCCCGCCCGGCTCGCCGTCCGCGGCGGCAGCGCGGGGGGCTGGACCACGGCCGTCTCCCTCGTCACCTCCGACGTCTACGCCTGCGGCACGATCATCTACCCCATCCTCGACCTCCTGGGCTGGGCCACCGACGAGACCCACGACTTCGAATCCCAGTACCTGGAGTCGCTCGTCGGCCCGCTCGCCGAGGTGCCGGCCCGCTACCAGGAGCGCTCGCCGCTCGATCACGTCGAGCGGATCTCCGCGCCCTTCCTGCTGCTCCAGGGTCTGGACGACGTGATCTGCCCGCCGGCGCAGGCCGCGAGGTTCCTCGCGCGCATGGCCGGGCGGGGGATCCCGCACGCCGGAATCTCCTTCGAGGGCGAGGGCCACGGCTTCCGGAGGGCCGAGACGATGATCCGGGCTCTGGAGGCCGAACTCTCCCTGTACGCACAGACCTTCGGCATCGCACGCCCCGACGTCCCGCTCCTGGAGCTGAAGAAGTGACCGTGACCCCGCTGCACCGTCCCCCGCGACTTCGCCCCGGCGCCCGCGTCGCCGTCGTCGCGCCCAGCGGACCGATCCCGGAGGAGCGGCTCGCGGCGGGTCTCGACATCCTGCGCGGCTGGGACCTCGAACCGGTCGTCGCTCCCCATGTCCTGGACGTCCACCCGGAGTTGGGCTACCTCGCCGGTACGGACGAGAGCCGCGCCCGTGACCTCCAGGAGGCCTGGTGCGATCCCGCGGTCTCGGCGGTGATCTGCGCCCGGGGCGGCTACGGCGTCCAGCGGATGGTGGACGTGATCGACTGGGCGGCGATACGGGCCGCGGGCCCCAAGGTCTTCGTCGGCTACAGCGACGTCACCGCCCTGCACGAGGCGTTCGCCGTCCGCACCGGACTCGCCACCCTGCACGGGCCGATGGCTGCCGCGGCCACCTTCCTCAAGGACCCGCGCACCCAGGAGTCCCTGCGGGCCACCCTCTTCGAGCCCGAGTCCGTGCGGACCCTGGGCCTGGGTACCGCACGCCCGCTGGCCCCCGGCCGGGCCCACGGCGTCACCCTCGGCGGCTGCGTGAGCCTCCTCGCCTCCGAGCTCGGCACCCCGCACGCCCGGCCCTCCGCCCGCGGCGGCCTGCTGCTCCTGGAGGACGTGGGGGAAGAGCCGTACCGACTGGACCGGATCCTCACCCAACTGCTGCGCTCCGGTTGGCTGGACGGGGTGGCCGGCATCGGTCTCGGCTCGTGGGAGGAGTGCGGCCCCTACGACGAGGTCCGCGCGGTCCTCGCCGACCGCCTCGGCGGGCTCGGCGTCCCGGTGGTGGAGGAGCTGGGCTTCGGCCACAGCGAGACGGCGCTCACCTTCCCGCTGGGCGTGCCGGGCGTGCTGGACGCGGAGGCGGCGACGCTCACGCTGGACGTACCGGCGCTGAGCTGACCACCCCCTCCGACCTTCACCGAATCTCCGTCAACCCCCACTGTCAGGCGCGTTGACGGGATCTGACACGTGTCACACCATGGGCCCGGTTCGGTACTTACCAGTCGGTATCCTCAGCGTGGAGGCCCCGTGTCCGTGTCCCGTGCGCTACCGCTCTCCCGTAAGTTCCTCGCTCTGGCCGCGAGTTCGGCTCTCGCCGCGCCGCTCGCCCTCGCCGGTCCCGCGAGCGGCGCCGAGGCGGGGGCGTACACCGTCACACCGCTGACCTTCACCGTCGAGGCGGGCGGACGGACGTGCACGGTCGACGCCGACCTCTACCGTCCGGCCGGTGTGGACGCCGCGCACCCGGCACCCGCCGTACTCGCCACCAACGGCTTCGGCGGGAGCAAGGCCGACGGATCCACCGACGCCATCGGGAAGGCCTTCGCCGCCCGCGGCTACGTCGGACTCGTCTACTCCGGGCTCGGCTTCGGCCGATCCGGCTGCCTGATCTCCCTCGACGACCCCCGCATCGACGGGCAGGCCGCCTCCGCACTCGTCGACTTCCTCGGCGGCGCCCGCGCCGCCGACGACGGCACCCGCGCGGACTTCGTCACCCAGGACGGTGCGGGCGACCCGCGCGTCGGCATGATCGGCGGCTCCTACGGCGGCGCCGTCCAGCTCGCCACCGCCTCCGTCGACCGCCGGCTCGACGCGCTCGTCCCGCTCATCACCTGGAACGACCTCGCCTACTCCCTCGCCCCCAACGCCGCCGACCGCGCCACCCCGGGCGTCTTCAAATGGCAGTGGGCCAACGGCTTCTACCTGATGGGGGAGGGCCAGCCGCTGCTCGTCCCCTCCCTCGACCCCTCCCGCATCAACAGCCTCCGCTGTCTGCACTTCGTCACCGACGCCTGTGACACCGTCCGGCTGCTCAACTCCGGGCGCTACCACGACGCGGACACCAGGAAGATGCTGGACTTCGCCCGGAGCGTCTCCCCGGTCTCGTACCTCGACCGGGTCAAGGCACCGACGCTCGTCGTCCAGGGCCGGTCCGACAGCCTCTTCAACCTCAACGAGGCCCAGGACACCTACGAACGGCTCCAGGCGCGCGGCGTCGAGACCAAGATGATCTGGCAGTCGTGGGGGCACAGCGGGGGACAGGCGCCCGGCGAACTCGACCTGGCCCAGGGCAATCTGGAGACGAGTTACGTCGGACAGCGCGTCCTTGCCTGGTTCGACCGCCACCTGCGACGCGACAGGAGCACCGACACGGGCGCGGAGTTCGCCTACCACCGCTCCTGGCAGAGCGGTTACGGCACGGCGGCCCGGGTGCCGGCCCTCAGTCAGAAGCTCTACCTCTCCGGGGACGGCAAACTCGTCGACAACCGCGCCAAGGTCGCCAGGGGCTCGCGCGAGTACCGCAACTGGCTCGTCCCCACGAGCCACTCGGAGTCCTCGCTCGCCGGACTGATCGGACTGCCCGACCCCCAGCCGTACGACGTCAAGGGCACCTACCTCGGCTGGACCAGCGCCCCGCTCACGGCCCCCGTCGACGTCGTCGGCTCCCCGAGGGCCACCCTCCGGGTCGTCTCCCCGAGGACCGAACGCGTCCAGGGCTCCGGCGACGCCGCCGACAAGCTGGTGCTCTTCGCCAAGGTCTACGACGTCGCACCGGACGGAAGGAAGACCCTGGTCGACCGGCTCGTGGCGCCGGTGCGGGTACCCGACGTCACCAGGCCCTTCACGGTGGAGCTCCCGGGCATCGTGCACCGCTACGAGACCGGTCACCGGCTGGAGTTCGTGATCGCGGCCAGTGACGACGCCTACTCCGGCAACCGGGGCATCAAGCCCGTGACCGTCACCGCCGCACCCGACGACACCGGGGTCCTGGAACTGCCCGTTGTCAAGGGCCAGGTGGGGTAGCAGCCAGAAGGGTGGATTCACGCGACCTTCGGGCGTTCTTTACCTGTTCTTTTCCCACTCCGCGGGCAGTGGGACGGAGACTGTGCCTCCGCCTTCGTGCCGTGACGTCGGTGCGGGGCGCAGCTCCCTCCTCGCAGAAGGACCGAAGGCCCCGTGCCACTTCCCGTTGTGCTGTCCGGCCGCACCGTACGGCTGGAACCCCTCGCACCACAGCACGCCGCCGCGATCGCCGCGGCCGGCACCGAGGACCGTACGACGTACGCGTTCACGCCCGTCCCCCACAGTCCGGACGCGGCAGAGATCTATATCGAACGTGCCCTGGCCGAACAGGCCATGGGCCGGGCGCTGCCCTTCGCCGTCGTCAGTACCGCCGACGGGCGGATCGTGGGCTCGACACGGTTCCTGGAGCTGGACTACTGGCAGGGGCCGCTGGTCTGGCCCTCGGTGCCCGGCGTCCCGCACGGTGATCCGCTCACCTCGGTGCCCGACGCGGCCGAGATCGGCAACACCTGGCTCTCGCCCCGGGCCCAGGGCACCGGCGTCAACACCGAGGCCAAGCTGCTGATGCTCCGGCACGCCTTCGAGGCGTGGGGCGTACGGCGGATCTCGATGCGCGCGGACGCCAGGAACCTGCGCTCCCGGGCCGCCATCGAGCGGCTCGGCGCCACCTGCGAGGGCGTGCGCCGGGCCCATTCGCGCGGCCTCGACGGGGCCGTGCGGAGCACCGCCTTCTACTCGGTCCTGGACGAGGAGTGGCCGGCGGTGCGGGCCCACATCGAGGCACGGGTCGACCGGGCGTCCCGCCTCGACCACCCCACCCGGTTCGACCCGATGCCGGGCCTCGACGCGGCCCCCCGAGGGCCTCTGGTCCCGGCCTAGCCGCGACAGCGCGAAGAGCCCCCGCCCAGCGCTGGACGGGGGCTCTTCGCCTGGGTCACCGGCGCGGACTAGCGCGCCGCGAGCGCCGCGTACCCCGGGCGGACGACCTCGTCGATCAGACGCCGCCGCTCCGGCAGCGGCAGGAAGGCCGCGTCGAGCGCCGCGATCGTGAACTCCTCGAAGACCTCCGGGCCGTAGCCGAAGGCGTCCGCCATGTGCTGGAACTCCTCGCTCATGGTGGTGCCGGAGACCAGCCGGTTGTCCGTGTTGAGCGTGATCCGGAAGCCGAGGCGGCGCAGCTCGTCGATCGGGTGAGAGGCGTAGTCCTTGGCCGCACCCGTCTGGAGGTTGGAGGTCGGGCAGACCTCCAGGGCGATCCGGTTGTCGCGGACGTACGCGGCGAGGTGGCCGAGCGTGCCGTCCTCGGCGATGTCGTCCGTGATCCGCACGCCGTGGCCGATCCGCTCGGTGCCGCAGACCTGGACGGCCTCGTGGATCGACTCCGCGCCCACGGCCTCGCCGGCGTGGATCGTGAAGTGGCAGTTGTGCCGCTTCAGGTGCTGGAAGGCCGGGAGGTGGCGGGCCGGCGGGTTGCCGATCTCGCCGCCGGCGATGTCGAAGCCGGCCACGCCGTTCTCGCGGTGGGCGACCGTGAGCTCCGCGATCTCGAGCGACCGGTCGGTGTGGCGCATGCCGGTGAGGAGCGTACGGACGGTGATCCGGCCGCCCGAGCGGCGCTCGCCCTCACGGAAGCCGTCGTTCACGGCCTCGACGACCTCGTCGAGGGTCAGCCCGGCCGCCAGGTGCTGCTCGGGGGCGTAGCGGATCTCGGCGTAGACGACACCGTCCGACGCCAGGTCCTCGGCGCACTCGGCCGCGATCCGGTGCAGCGCCTCGCGGGTCTGCATCACCGCGCAGGTGTGGGCGAAGGTCTCCAGGTACCGCTCCAGCGAGCCGGAGTCGGCGGCGTCCCGGAACCAGACCGCGAGCGCGGCCGGGTCCTCGGTCGGCAGCGCGGTGTAGCCGCACTCCCGGGCCAGTTCGACGATGGTGGCGGGGCGCAGGCCGCCGTCCAGGTGGTCGTGGAGGACGGCCTTCGGCGCGCGGCGGATCCACTCGGCGACGGGTATGGAGACCGGGCTGCTGAGCGGGGCGGCAGGGTTGTCAGACAAGTGCATGGCGCGGAAGTGTACGCCACGCCGGGGGCGGGCCGCTGTGACGGCCGTCGCCTCCGGGGGTCGGGCCCTCAGTTCGACTGGAGGACCGGCAGCGCGGGGGCGCCCGTGGGGAGCATGTGCTTGGCCGCCAGGATCGGGGTGTCCCCGACCCGTACCACCTGGGTGACGAGCACCGCCGGGGTGTCGGCGGGCCGGCCGAGCTGCTCACCGCGGCGCTGTCCGAGCAGGGTCGCGGTCACGCTGCTGTGCGCCCCCAGCGGCACCCCGCGCGAGGCTCCCGCGAGCACCGCCAGCATCGACGTCCGCTCGGGCGCCGGCTCGGTGCGCAGCGCCTCGGCGAAGTCCCGGTGCGTCGCCTCCAGCACGTCGTCGGCCGCCGCCCACTCCTGGCTGAGCGCGGCCGCCGCACCCTCCCCGGCCAGCAGCGACTCCCAGAACCGCAGCTCGGCCCTGGCGGGGGCGAGGAGGTGCTGGGTGGTGAAGTCGGTGGGCTCCTCCACGGCCCGGAGCAGGGCCCGGACGCGCAGCGGGGTGCCCGCGCCGATCAGCTCCTCCAGGGGCTGGATGTGCTCGAAGCCGCGGCGCGGCGGGTGGTCGTTGACCGTCCGGCCGACCCCGCGCCGGACGGAGAGCAGGCCGTCCTCCTGGAGCAGTAGCAGGGCTTCGCGCAGGGCGGGCCGGCTGACACCGAGCTCGCCGGCGAGCTTCGGCTCGGACGGAAGGGTCGAGCCCGGGGGATAGGTGCCGTCGTGGATGGCGTCCGCGATCCGCTCGTAGAGCACCACGACCGGTCGCCGCTGCTGTCCGCTGACTGCCACTGCCCCTCCTTGGCCCGGTTGTCGGCAAGTGAACGGTATTCGGAATCACAGGTCAAAGGGACTTGACGTGTGACGCGCGTAGAACTCACTCTGTCTGGGCGTTGCTTGTCAGACAAGCTCGGTCCATCGATATGACATCCACGGCAAAGGGGCCCACATGTCAGCCACATCCGACCTCAAGGGCCGCGGGCCCATGCTCCTGGCGATGGTGCTCGCCGTCCTCGGCTACCAGATCAACGCCACGATGCTCAGCCCCGCCCTGCCGGATGTCATCGAGCGCCTGGGCACGACCACGGCCGCCGCCGGTCTCTCGCAGACCCTCTTCTTCCTGATGGCGGCCATCGGTCAGGTCACCCTCGCCCGCCTCAGCGACCAGCGCGGCCGCAAGCCGATGATGATCGTCTGCGCCTTCGTCCTGATCGCGGGCAACCTGCTCTGCGTCTTCGCGCCGAACATCGAGGTCTTCATCGCCGGCCGCATCCTCCAGGGCATCTCGGCTGCGATGTTCACCCTCGCCTTCCTCACCCTGAACCAGCTGCTCACCCCGGCCGGCTTCGGCAAGGCCGCGGGCATCATCACCGCCGTCAACGGCGGCCTCGCCGGCGTCGACGCCATCGCCGGCGGCCAGATCGCCGACACCATCGGCTTCCGCGGCGTCTTCGTCTGCTCCACCCTGATCGCCGTCGCGGGCCTGATCGGTGTCCGGAGGTACGTCCCCGACGTCCCGCCCACCGCGGCCGACGGCCGCTTCGACTCCCGTGGCATCGTCGCCCTCGCGCTCGGCCTCACCGGCGTCCTCGTCGGCCTCGCCCAGGGCGCCGCCTGGGGCTGGACCTCCGTCCTCACCCTCGGCTTCCTGCTCGGCGGCCTCGCCTCGCTCGTCTTCTTCGTCGTCTCGCAGAAGAGCGCCGCCAATCCGGTCATTCACATCGAGGTCCTGGCCTCGCGCCGCGCCTGGCCGCTGCTGCTCACCACCGTCTGCACCCTGGGCGGCGCCTTCGGCGCCATCGCGCTGACGATCCCGCTCTTCTCGCAGGACGGCCGCGTCGGCCTCGGTCTCTCCGCCGTGACCGCCGCCGTCCTCTTCCTCACCCCGATCCAGCTCATCGGCGTGATCTCCGCCCCGCTGACCGGCCGTCTCGGCCCGAAGATCGGCTGGCGCAAGATCGTCGTCACCGGCGCGATCGCCAACTTCGCGATCTTCCTCCTCGCCACCTTCTTCCTGCACAACGAGTGGATCCTCGTCGCCGCGCTCGCGGCCCTCGGTGTCACCTACGGCGGCTTCATGCTGACCGGCCTCAACGGCCTCGCCGTCACCACGGCCCCCAAGGACAAGCCCGGCTCGCTCTCCGGGCTCAACGGCGCCTGCTTCGGCATCGGGGCCTCCCTCGGCATCGCCCTGGCCTCCGCGATGATCACGGCCGGCAGCGACGCGGGCGGTCCGACCGAGGCGGGCTACCAGCACGCGATGTACACGGCACTCGCCCTGCTCGGCGTCGGCGTCGTGACCGCCCTGCTCATCCAGCGCCCCGACCCGGCCGACGCGGCGGACGCGGACTCCGACGAGCCGCAGCTGGTCCTCGCCCACCACTGACCGGGCACGACGGGAGAGGCCGCACCCTCACCCGTACGGCCCCTTCCACCGCCCCTGTGCGGACCGGATCCCTCCATCCTGGTCCCACGGGGGCGGGCGCGTACGACGGAGGAGAGGTCCGGGCATGAGTCCCACCGAGACATCGAGCACCGGTGGCCCCCGGCGCTCCGGACCCCTCACGCCCCGCCGGTACACGGCGACCCGGCGGTGTTCATGAGGCGGGCGGCGCTCCTGGGCGCGGGCGCCGTCGTCGCGCTCGCGGCCGTGGCGGTCGCGTCGGCGGAGGCAGTGCCGGGGGAGAAGACGGCGGAGGCGGACGCCCGGCCGATGCCCGACCTCCTCGGCAAGGGCCTCTGGTGGGTCTTCACGGCACTCGCCCCTCGCACCCGCCTCGACGTCCATGACGTCGCCGGTCGCGACCGGCGGGTGCTCTGGCCGCCGAACTGGACGGTGTGCACGCAGTACCCGACCGAGGGCGCGGCGCTCGACGGCCGGACGACGGTCGTGATCGGTGTGGTGAAGAAGGGCGAGAGCTGCCCGCCCCGGGTCACCTCGGCCCGCCGCTGACCCCCGGCGCCACCGCCGGTCCCTCCCCGTAGCCTGAGGGCATGTCCGACGATCTTGGTCAGTACCTCACCGCCGGTTCCCGGGTGGGCCTGCGGCCCTACTCGCTCGACGACGCCGAGGAGTTCACCGCACGGGTGCGCGAGAGCCGGGAGCTGCACCACCCCTGGCTCTTCCCGCCCGACCGTCCCGAGACCTTCGCCGCCTACGCGCGGGCGATGACCGACGACCCCGCCAGAGCCGGGTTCCTCGTGTGCGACCGCGAGGCGCGGGGCCGGATCGCCGGGTTCCTCAACATCAACAACATCGTCCGCGGCGCGTTCCTCAGCGGCGCCCTCGGCTACGGGGCCTTCGCGCACGCGGCCGGGCGGGGCCTCATGGGCGAGGCGCTCGGACTGCTCCTCCCGTACGCCTTCGGTCCGCTGGGGCTGCACCGTCTCGAAGCCAACATCCAGCCCGGCAACGCGGCCTCCCGCGCGCTCGTGCTCCGGGCCGGATTCCGGCTCGAAGGGTTCTCGCCCGCCATGCTCCACATCGACGGCGCCTGGCGGGACCACGAGCGGTGGGCGGTCACCGCTTGTAGTTGATCTTCATGGTGTCCATGTCCGTGACGGAGGACCTGAGCTCGCCGTAGCCGTGCCCGAGCTCCTTCAGCGCCGTCTCCGCCCGGTCCTCGGCGATCGCTGCGGCCATCTCCTCGCCGTCCGTCGCGTCCGACATGACGGCCAGACGGTACGAGAAGTGCTTCAGCGTCCTGTCGTAGGCGAGCGAGCCCTCCGGGGTGAACCGCATCGCCGACATCCCGTGCGCGTCGACCTCGGCGAGCAGCCGGGCCCGGCTCTCCTCCGAGAGCCCCTCGAACGTGCCGCGCACGATCACCCGGTAGGTGTGCTGGGTGCTCATTCCCCTGGTCCTCACGTCGTTCGGCAAAACCGTTGAAGATCCAGAGTACGGCGGCGAGGATGAGGCGCATGCGGAATATCGTGGCCCTCGACGCCCCGTCCAACCTCGGTCTGCGCCCGCCGCTCCCCGGCACCGTCCCGGGCTGCCACAAGCTCGCCGGAGCCCTGCGGGACAACCGGATCGTCCAGCGGACCGGCGCGCTGGAGGGCGGAGTCGTCGTCCCGCCGCGCTACGACCGGGGCGGCTGGCAGGAGGGCGACGGCGTCTTCAACGCGGCCGCGCTCGCCACGTACACCCGCACCCTCGCGGACCGGATCGAACACCACGTACGGGCCGGGGACTTCCCGCTCGTTCTCGGCGGCGACTGCTCGATCCAGCTCGGCGCCTCCCTCGCCCTGCGCCGCATCGGCCGCTACGGGCTCGCCGCGATCGACGCCTCCCCGGACTTCCGTCACCCCGGCAACTCCGACCGCGTCGGCGCCGCGGGAGGCGAGGAGCTGGCCCTCGCGACCGGCCGGGGCCAGGGGGACCTCACGGACCTGGAGGGCCTCGGGCCCTATCTCCGTGAGGAGGACGTCCGGCTCTTCGGCATCCGTGACGCGTACCAGGACGATCCCGAACTCGTCGAACTGCGCGCCCTGAAGGTCCCCGTCGTCACCGTCGCCGACCTGCGCGCCTGGGGCCCGGCCGACCTCGCCGCCGCGACGGTCACCGCGTTCGAGGCCCCGGCGCTCGACGGCTTCTGGGTGCACCTGGACGCCGACGTCCTCGACCCCGCCGTGATGCCGGCCGTCGACAGCCCCGACCCCGAGGGCCTCTTCCCGGACGAACTCACGCCCCTGCTGCGGACCTTGGTCCGCTCCGAGCGCTGCGTCGGGCTCAACATCACGATCTACGACCCCGATCTCGACCCCGGCGGCACGGCCGGAGCGCTGCTCACGGACATCGTCGTCGCCGCCCTCACCGAGGACTGAACGGCGGGACCCCCTGGTCAGCCGCCCGTCCGCCGTGTTCCATGGCCGACATGACGACCGTACGACGTGCCGTACTGACCCTGCCCGCCGCCCCGTTGGGGCCGGACAACCCGCTGCCGGCCCTGCGAACCCTCGACGGGACCCCGACGGTCGACGCCCGTGCCACGGAAGGGCTGCCGCGCGACATGGCCCGGCAGCTCGGGTACGCACCGCTGCGCACCCTGCTGCCGGTCCCGGTCCGCGACGGCTACGGACGTGAGCGCGTGCCCACCGAACTCGACGCGATCGTCATCGAGAACGAGCGGATGCGGGCGACCGTGCTGCCGGGACTCGGGGGCCGCGTCCACTCCCTGCACCACAAGCCCAGCGGGCGTGAACTCGTCCACCGCAACCCGGTGTTCCAGCCGGCCGCCTTCGCCCTCAACGGTGCCTGGTTCGCCGGTGGCATCGAGTGGAACATCGGCGCCACCGGCCACACCACCCTCTCCTGCGCCCCCCTGCACGCCGCGATCGTCCCGTCCCCGGACGGCGGCGAGATGCTCCGCCTGTGGGAGTGGGAGCGGCTGCGCGACCTGCCCTTCCAGGTCGACCTATGGCTGCCCGAGGGCTCGGACTTCCTCCATGTCGGCGTCCGGATCCGCAACCCGCACGAGCGGTCCGCGCCCGTCTACTGGTGGTCCAACACCGCCGTTCCGGAGGACCGCCGGATCCTCGCCCCCGCCGACGAGGCCTGGTTCCACGGTTATGAGCGGGGCCTGCGCCGCGTCGCCGCCCCCGCCGGCGAGAACGGCGCGGACCACACGTATCCGCACCGCGGCTCCCTGCCCGCCGACTACTTCTACGACCTCGGCGACCCGCAGCGACGCTGGATCGCCGCCGTCGACGAGACCGGCGCGGGGCTCGTCCAGACGTCGACGGACGTGCTGCGCGGGCGCAAGCTGTTCCTCTGGGGTTCGTCCCGGGGCGGACGACGCTGGCAGGAGTGGCTCACGGAGCCCGGCGCACCCGGCTACGCCGAGATCCAGGCGGGCCTTGCCCGTACCCAGCTGGAGCATCTGAAGCTGGAGGGCGGCGCGGAGTTCAGCTGGCTGGAGGCGTACGGACCGCTGGCCGCCGCGCCCGGGGCGGTACACGGCGAGGACTGGTCGGCGGCCCGCGCGGAGGTGGAGTCGTCCCTCGAGGCGGCGCTGCCGCGCGCTGCCGTCGAGGCCGCGTACGAGGCGTGGCGCGAAGGCCCGGCGGACGCCGATCCGGCCACGGTCCTCGCCGCCGGGTCGGGCTGGGGCGCTCTCGAAGTCCTCTGCTCGGGACATGAGCTGCCCGGTACGCCGTTCCCCGTGTCGACCCTGGGGGAGGAGCAGAAGCCCTGGCTGGAGCTTCTCCGTACCGGCGTCCTGCCGCCCCTCGCCGACGGCGCCGCGCCCGGCCCGTCCCTGGTCGCGGACCACTGGCGGGACATGCTGGAGACCGCACCCGCCGAGCCCCTCACCGAGTACCACCTCGGGCTCGCGCAGTGGCACGCCGGCGATCTCGCCCAGGCCGTGCGGAGCTGGGAACGCGGGCTCCGGCAGGGCGGCATGCGCTGGCCGTTGCTGTACTGCCTGGCCGTCGCCGACCGGGACGGCGGGCACCCGGTGCGCGCCGCCGAGCGGTACGTCGAGGCCTTCGAGGCCCTGCCCGCCGACGCCGACGAGGTGGTGACCGCCGCCCTGGGCCGTGAAGCCCTCACCGCGCTCCTGGAGGCCGGGAACGCGCCCCGGGCCCGCGCACTCCACGACGGTCTGCCGGAACCGGTGCGCGCCCGGGGCGCGTTCCGCCTCCTGGACGCCCGCCTCCTCCTCGCCGAGGGCCGGACCGCCGAGGCCCGAGCGGTCTTCGACCAGGGCTTCGAGGTGGCGGACCTGAGGGAGGGCGCCGAGATCCTGGGCGAGGTGTGGTCGGCCCTGACCGACGAGCCGCTGCCGGACTTCTACGAGTTCCGCATGCGTCCCTGAGGGCCCGGCCGACGGCCCCCGGTCAGAAGATGCGCTGGCCGGGGGTGAGGACACCGTCGGGGTCATAGCGGTGCCGCGCGGCCTCGAACTCGTCCCAGAAGCGGCCGAAGTGGCGCACCCAGTCGTCCTTGGTGAGCGGTACCGACCCGATGGGATACCAGCAGCCGCCCGCCTCGACCGTGGTGTCGTACTGGCGCCGGTTCGCGGCGACCATCTCGTCGGCGGAATCCGCGCCCGGGGAAGCGGTCTTGAGGAGCGAGAAGAGGTAGGCGATCTCCTCGTCCGGCATGACCGGGAGCGGGGTGCGGCACTTGGTGGTGAGCACAGGGTAGAGCAGGATGACCGCGCTCGCTCCGACGGCCTCCGGCTTGAGGCCGGCGAGCGTGTCGGTGACGACGGTGTTCACCGTGGAGGCCGGGAGCAGACCGTCGTACCAGGGGTGGGGGAGCTTCCACTCGCCCATGGCCGTGAAGGCTTCCACCATCGCGGAGAGCCGGTTGACGAAGTCGAAGTACGGGACGTCCTGGGCCTCGACGGAGGCGGCCCCCAGGTCGTCCGTGAGCCGGGCGTCGTCGTCGGCGGATCCGTCGTAGGAGGCGGCCTCCACCCTGTACATCCAGCCGTCCGGGGTGGGCCGGGCCTGACCGATGAGGTAGTCGAACCGTCCTTCGCCGATCAGCTCGGCCTGCCGGGCCGTGAGCTCGGCGACGCTCCGGAAGGTCAGGGTGTAGAACCTGACCGAGCGGGGCGCGGGGATCAGGGAGAGCGTCGCGCGGGTGATGATCGCGCACTGCCCGAGGCCGCCGAGGGCGGCCCGGAAGAGATCGGGGCGCACGGTGGGGGAGCAGGTCGCGATCTCGCCTTCCCCGGTCACGACCTGGAGTTCGAGCACGTTGTCGGCCTGCGTGCCGTGGTGGCCGATCTGCCCGCCCAGGCCTCCGGCCGACAGAGTGCCGCCGACGGACAGCTCCAGGTAGTCGGTGAAGGCCGGCGGGGTGAGGCCACGGGGCAGGGAGGCCCGGACCACGGAGCTCCAGAGCGCCCCGGCCTGGACTATGGCGGTGTCGTCGCGGATTTCGACGGAATCCAGCGAGCCGAGGTCGATGACCAGCCCGGAATCCACCTGTGCCTGACCGTTGGTCGAGTGTCCCTGGCCGCGAGGGGCGACCTGCAGCCCGCGCTCCCGGCAGTGGCGCACCATCGTGGCGACGTCCTCCGCCGAGCCGGCCCTGAGGACCGCGGCGGGCGGCCGGTGGACCAGGCGGCCGAAGTCGGTGGACGCCGCGTCGAGAGCGGCGGAATCGAAGCGCAGCTCCCCGTCCAGCGCGGGAACCGCGTCGAAGGCGGCAGGGCCGGGTCCGGCGGCCGGGTCGGTGTGCGACACGGGGAGTTGAGGAGGCGTCATGGTGACTCCAGATCGGCGTGGTGAAAGGAACTCCGCATGCGTGCACAGTCCCCACATATTGTGATCATTTTCCGGCCGAAAGTTCCGCGATATATCGAATCCGGCTGTTCGTGGTGGTGGAGCGACCCGCCTTGTCAACCATGGTTGACAAGGCGGGGGTGTCAACGTAGGTTGACGTCATGACCGATGCAACCGATCTCGCAGCGCGGGCGGGGGACCGGGACCCCCGGGTCGGCCTGCGCGCCGTATCCGCACTGAGGCGGCTCCTCGAACAGCTGGAGGCCGTCCAGGTGCGCAGCGCCCGTGCCCAGGGCTGGTCGTGGCAGGAGATCGCGGCAGAGCTGGGCGTGAGCCGTCAGGCCGTGCACAAGAAGTACGGGAGGCATTGATGTTCGAGCGATTCTCGGCAGGGGCCCGGGCCGCGGTGATCGAGGCCGTGGAGCGGGCCCGGCGCGACCGCGCCGCCGTGGTCACCGAAGAGCACCTGCTGCTCGCGCTGCTCGACGCGGAGGGGACCAAGGCGTCCTTCGTGCTGCGGGCCCTCGGTGCGACCGACCGGCGGGCCTCGCTGGAGGCGGAACTCTCCGACGCCCATCGGCGGGGCGGCCTCTCGAGGGCCGACATGGAGGCGCTCGCGGGTCTCGGCATCGACGTGCCGGAGATCGTCGCCCGCGTCGAGGAGGCCCACGGGCCCGGCGCCCTCGCCGACGACCGCGAGGGGGGTTCCCGGCGTTTCGGAAGGCCCACATTCAGCCGGGAGGCTGCGAGCGTCCTGGAACGCTCCCTGCGGATCTGCCTCGGACGCCGTGAGAAGGCGATCGGCGACGAGCATCTGCTGCTCGCCCTGACCGCCCGCCCGGGCGTCGTGGCCGAGGCCCTCGCGGACCACGGCATCACCTACGCATCGGTGGAACGGGCCCTCGGGCAGGGTGCGTCCGCCGCCTGAGCCGAGCCCCTTCCCGCGGGGCGGGGGTCAGGACCGCCGGTCGACGTACTCGAAGACCGAACCGTCCGGATGGGCCGCGATCAGATTGCGGCCCACCGGGGTCGGGACCGGGCCGGCCAGGATCTTGGCCCCCGCCTCCGCCAGCGCCGTGAACGCCGCGTCCACGTCCTGCACGGAGATGGTCGCGCTGACCTTGCGCAGGACCTCCAGCTCCGCCTCCGGCCCGCTCATCAGGAGGAAGCAGCCGACGGCCGCCACCGAGACCCCGCCCCGCTCGAAGCGGAGGGCGGGGGAGCCGGTGAGCCGCTCGTAGAAGTCCACGGCGGGTTCGAGCTCGTCGACGCAGATACGAAGAGTGCTCCCGAGAATCTCCATGAGGACGAGCCTAGTTGAGGATCACGGGACCCGGCAGAGGACCTCGCCGTGCGGGACCATGAACCAGGCGTCCTCCTGCCGGCCCCACTCCCGCCACGCCTCGGAGATCGCGTGCAGCGTGTCCGGCGTCGCGTGGCCGCCCTCCACCACCAGCTTCGCGTAGACGGACTCCGTCGTCCGGTCCGCCCACAGTCCGCTCCACCACGCCCGCTCCTCCGGCGTCGCGTAACACCAGGTCCCGGCCGTCGTCGTGATGTCCGTGAACCCCGCCTGCCGCGCCCAGGAGAACAGCCGCCGCCCGGCGTCCGGTTCGCCGCCGTTGGCCCGCGCGACCCGGTGGTACAGCTCCTGCCACACCTCCAGGGCGGGCGGCTCCGGGTACCAGGCGAAGGAGCCGTAGTCGCTGTCCCGGGCGGCGACCACTCCACCCGGACGGCACACCCGCCGCATCTCGCGCAGCGCCCGCACCGGGTCGCCGACGTGCTGCAGCACCTGGTGGGCGTGGACGACGTCGAAGGAGTCGTCCGGGAAGTCCAGGGCGTGGACGTCGGCGACCGCGAACTCCACGTTCACCGCTCCCCGTTCGGCCGCCACGGCCCGCGCCTTGTCCAGGACGTCGTCGGCGGCGTCGACCGCGGTCACCCGTCCCGGTGCGACCAGTGCCGCCAGATCGGCGGTGATCGTCCCGGGGCCGCAGCCCACGTCCAGGACGTCCAGGCCGGGCCGCAGTTCGGGCAGCAGGTACGCCGCGGAGTTCGCGGCGGTGCGCCAACTGTGCGAGCGCAGCACCGACTCGTGGTGCCCATGGGTGTAGACGGCGGTCTCGTGAGGCCTGGACTCGTCGGCGGCATGCGTCATGACCGGACTCCCTGGTGTGAGTGGATACGGCCACGGTACGCGCATCAGCCGCATGGTGAGATGGGTATCTCGCCATGCGGACTGACGGTTCAGGCGGTCGGTCGGACGGACAGGGGGCGCCGATAACGCAGTTCGTCGAGCGTCCTGCCCGCCGTGGTGTCCTGGACGACGGCGCCGTCCGGCCGCCAGCCCGCCGCCTCGTAGAAGCGCCGCCCCCTGGCGTTGTCCGCGAGGACCCACAGCGCCGCCTCGCAGAACCCGTCCGCCGCCAGCGCCTCCTCGGACGCGGCGAGGAGGCTTCGGCCCACCCCCGAGCCCCACGCCTCCGGGGCCGCGTAGAGCGCCGCGATCTCCCCGGTCGTGGCGGCGTCGAGATCGTCGTCCGGCCACGCGCGGAAGGCGCAGAACCCGACCACCCGCCCACGGGCCTCGGTCGCCACGAGCACCGAGGCGGGCTCCGGCGCCTCCAGCCGGGCCGACCAGACGGCGGTGCGCTCCTCGACGTCCAGACCGTCCAGGTACGCGTGGGGGAGCAGGGCGCGATAGGCCACCTGCCAGGAACGGACATGGACGGCGGCGATCGCCGCCGCGTCCGCGGGGAGTGCTGCTCGGATGGACATGCGCCGCATTCTCGAGGCCCGCCGCTGTCCCCGGCGAGTGGATATCGGGCGAGCGGGCATCCGCCGGGTGCGCGGAACCGACCCGTCCGTGAGCGGCACCGGCGGGCATACGGCGTGGAGGCCTGGGTACCCGGGCGGTGTGGAACCCGCCAGCGACCGGACGCCGCCACGTGTGGAGGAAGGCTTTCGATGCGGTACGAAACGATGTCCTCGCTCGCCCAACAGCTCCGCGTCGACGCCGTGCGAGCCACCGACGCGGCCGGCTCCGGCCACCCGACGTCCGCCATGTCGGCCGCCGAGATCGGTGCGGTCCTGCTCACCCGGCACCTGCGCTACGACTTCGACCGCCCCGACCACCCCGGCAACGACCGGCTCGTCCTCTCCAAGGGGCATGCCTCGCCCCTGCTCTACGCCATGTACCGGGCGGCCGGCGTCGTCGGCGCACAGGAGCTGCTGACCTTCCGGCGCGCGGGCAGCCTCCTCGAAGGCCATCCCACCCCCCGGCTGCCCTGGGTCGACGTCGCCACCGGTTCGCTCGGCCAGGGTCTGCCGATCGGCGTCGGCATGGCGCTCGCGGGCAAGTTCCTGGACCGCGTCCCGTACCAGGTGTGGGTGGTCAGCGGCGACAGCGAGATGGCCGAGGGCTCCGTCTGGGAGGCCGTCGAGCACGCCGCGTACTGCGGTCTCGACAACCTCACCCTCATCGTCGACGTCAACCGGCTCGGTCAGCGCGGCCCCACCCGCCACCAGCACGACCTCGGCGCCTACGCGAGCCGCCTGGAGGCCTTCGGCTGGCACACCGTACGGATCGACGGACACGACGTCGAGGCCGTGGACGCGGCTCTGCGCGAGGCCCGCGCGACCGTCGGCCGGCCCACGGCCGTCCTCGCCGCCACCCGCAAGGGCCGGGGCGTGGCCGCCGTCGAGAACCGCGAGGGCAAGCACGGCAAACCCCTCCCGGACGCCGAGGCCGCCATCGCCGAACTCGGCGGTCACAGCGACCTGAGCGTGCGGGTCACCGACCCGCCCGCCGCCCTGGTGCCGCGGTCGGACGGGGCCGCCACGCCGTCCCTCCCCACGTACGAGCTGGGTGAGAAGGTCGCCACCCGGGACGCCTACGGACAGGCTCTCGCCGCCCTCGGACGGACGCGCGGCGACATCGTCGCGCTCGACGGAGAGGTCGGTGACTCGACCCGCACCGAGAAGTTCGCGAAGGCGCACCCCGAGCGCTACTTCGAGTGCTGGATCGCCGAGCAGCAGCTCGTCGGGGCCGCCGTCGGCCTCCAGGCGCGCGGCTACGTCCCGTACGCCTCGACCTTCGCCGCGTTCCTCACCCGCGCCCACGACTTCATCCGCATGGCGGCCGTGAGCCGGGCCGGGATCAACCTGGTCGGCTCGCACGCCGGCGTCTCGATCGGCCAGGACGGGCCGAGCCAGATGGGCCTGGAGGATCTGGCGATGATGCGCTCGGTCCACGGCAGTACCGTCCTCTACCCGTGCGACGCCCACCAGACGGCGCGGCTCGTCGCGACCATGGCCGACCTGGACGGCGTCCGCTATCTGCGCACCACCCGCGGCGCCACACCCGTCGTCTACGGGCCCGACGAGGAGTTCCCGGTCGGCGGGAGCAAGGTCCTCCGCAGCCACGGCGAGGACGACCGGGCGACCGTCGTCGCGGCCGGGGTGACCGTGCCGGAGGCCCTGAAGGCGGCCGACCGGCTGGAGAGCGAGGGGCTGCCGGTCCGCGTGATCGACCTCTACTCGGTCAAGCCGGTCGACACCGCGACCCTCGACGACGCGGCGGGGACGACCGGCTGCGTCCTGACCGTGGAGGACCACCGGCCCGAGGGCGGCATCGGCGACGCGGTCGCCGAGGCGTACGCCAACGGCCACGGCGGAGTGCCGCGCCTTGCCCGGCTCGCCGTCCGCTCCATGCCCACCTCGGCGACCCCGGAGGAGCAGCTCCACGACGCGGGCATCGACGCGGACGCGATCGTCTCGGCGGTCGAGCTGATGCTGGAACGCGTCCTGGTCCGCTGAGCGGCACGCGATCCCCCGGGACCCGCCGAGACGACGCACCAGGATCCACGGGGAGCGGGTGCGGGTCACTCGGCCGTGCCCGCCCCCGCGCCTCACCCGGACAGCCCTACGCGTCCCGGCGGGGCGGGGGCCCTCGGCCTCCGCGCGTACCCCCGTACCGGCGGCGCGGCCGGCGCCCGCTGAAGCAGCGAATCGCCCTCAACCTTCGTATAAAGGGCACTGAGGCGCCGTACGGGGCGGCGGCCGGTGTTCGGGAGGTGCGGGAGATGCGGCAGACGGCCCCGGAAGGGCGCGGCCCCGTGCGCTACGGACCACCCGCTCCGGAACCCGGCCTGCCCGTGCTGCCCGGGCTCGCCGCGATCCTGGCCGCCGCCGCGGGGCGCACCGCCGTCGAACCCCCCGGCGGCGGGCCCGTGCTCCGCGAGGCCGCCAGTGGCTACTGGTGGCGGCGGGGGCTGCGGACACACGCCGAGGACGTCGTCGCCGCGCCCGGTGCCCAGCCCCTGATGCTCGCCCTGATCGCCGCCCACGGCGGCGACATCCTGATGCCCCGGCCCTGCCCCGCCTGGTGGACCCCACAGGCCCGGCTCCTCGGCCGCCCCGCGTACCACGTGCCCACTCCCGCCGAGTGCGGCGGCGTCCCCGACCCGTACGCCCTGCTCGAAACCGTCCGGCGGGTCCGCGCCGAGGGCGGCCGGCCCCGGCTGCTGCTGCTCTCCGTCGCCGACGACCCCACCGCCACCGTCGCCCCGCCCGAGCTGGTCCGCGAGGCGTGCGAGGCCGCCGTCGCCGAGGGGCTGCACATCATCAGCGACGAGACCTGGCGCGACACCCTGCACCGGCACCACGACACCGTGCTCCTCAGCCCCGCCGAGATGTGCCCCGACGACGTGACCGTCCTGTACGACCTGTCCGGCGCCCTCGCCCCGGCCGCCTGGCCCTGCGCCGTGGCCCGCTTCCCGCCCACCGGCCCCGACCGGGCCGACCGCTACACCGACCCCCGCGCCCGCACCCTCGACATCCTCACCGCGCTCGGCGCCTTCGTCGACGGTCCGGTCGCCCCCGCCGCCGCGCACGCCCTCGACGAGCCGGAGGAGGTCACCGTACGGGTCGCCCTCGCCTCGGCCCTCCACGCGCGCGTGGCCGCCGCAGCCCACCGCGCCGTCCTCACCGCCGGCGCCCTCGCCCGGCCGCCCCAGGCCGGCCGCCACCTCTACGCCGATCTCGGACCGCTGCGGGCCGGACTCGCCGCCCGGGGCGTCACCGACTCCATGGAGCTGGAGAACCACCTCGGCCGACGGCTCGGCACCCCCGTCCCCGGCGGCCACCGCTTCGGCGACGAACTCGGCGCCCTGCGGGTGCGCTTCGACACCGGCGCCTTCCTGGGGTCGACGGAAGAGGAGCTGATGGAGTCCCTCACCGCCGCGAACCCGCTGGAATTGCCGCACGTGGCCCGCGCGTTGAGCTCCTTCGGAACCGCCCTGGAGGAACTCCGGTGACTCGACCGTCCCGACGAACCGCGTAGAACGGAGCCCGCAGATGACGGAACGGACGGCACGGCCGACGCAGGCCCCGCATTCCGTACGCGACGGCCGGACCACCCCCACCTCCGGGCCCGCACCCGCGCCCACCCCCACCTCCGCGCCTGCGCCCGCTCCCACGACCACCCCCATCTCCGCGCCCACCCCCTCGCCCACCTCCGGGCCCGCACCCGCGCCCACCCCCACCTCCGCGCCTGCTCCCACCCCCACGACCACCCCCATCTCCGCGCCCACCCCCTCGCCCACCCCCTCGCCCGTCCCCTCCCCGGTCCTTCAGCCCCTCGGCCGGATCCGGACCGACTGGCCCCGCTCCTTCACCGAGCGGCTCACCGCCCCGCTCCCCGGCGTCCGCGCCATGGCGCGCCTCGCCCGCGAAGGCGCCGTGCGCCCCGACGCCGAAGGGCTCCGCGACATCCCGCTGCTGCCCTTCGCCCCCGGCCCGCTGCCCGACGCCGGACCCGACACCCTCGCCGTCACCTGGGCGGGCCACGCCAGCTGGATCCTGCGAGCCGGCGGCCTCACCGTCCTCACCGATCCCGTCTGGTCCCGCCGCATCCTCGGCACCCCCGCCCGTATCACCCCCGTCGGGGTCCGCTGGGAGGACCTGCCGCCCGTGGACGCCGTCGTCATCAGCCACAACCACTTCGACCACCTCGACGCCCCCACCCTCCAGCGGCTCCCCAGAGACACCCCGGTCTTCGTCCCCGCCGGTCTCGGCCCCTGGTTCCTGCGCCGCAGGTTCAGCCGAGTCACCGAGCTCGACTGGTGGGAGGCGGCCGAACTCGACGGCGTACGCTTCGAGTTCGTCCCCGCCCACCACTGGTCCAAGCGGACCCTCCTCGACACCTGCCGCTCGCTCTGGGGCGGCTGGGTGCTCACCGACCGCTCCGGCCGCACGGTGTACTTCGCCGGCGACACCGGCTACGGCCACTGGTTCGGCGAGATCGGCGCACGTCACCCGGGGATCGACCTGGCCCTGCTCCCGATCGGCGCCTACGACCCGCGCTGGTGGCTCAGCGACGTCCACACCGACCCCGAGGAGGCCGTCCGCGCCTTCCAGGACCTCGGCGCCCGCCGGATGGCCCCCATGCACTGGGCGACGTTCGTGCTCTCCTCCGAGCCCGTCCTCGAACCGCTCACCCGCGTCAGGGCCGCCTGGGAGCGGGCCGGGCTGCCCCGCGAGGACCTCTGGGACCTCCCGGTCGGGGCCTCACGCGTGCTCGCTCCCTGACCTGTCGCCGCGCCGTGCCGCTCCCCGTACCCGCCGCCAGAGCGCCGGAGCCAGACTGATCAGCACGGTCAGCGCCACCGCCGCCAGCACGCCCTGCCACGGCTCCGGGAACAGCGAGCCGCCAAGGATCCCGATCAGCCCGTACGTCGCCGCCCAGGCCAGACAGGCCGGCACATCCCCGCGTACGAACCCGCGCAGCGGCATCTCCGCGAGGAGACACGCCAGCATCACCGGGATCCGCCCCGCCGGAATCAGACGCGACAGCACCAGCACCGACACCTGGTGCGCGGCGAGCTTCTCCTGTGCCTGAGCGAGCCGGTCGGGGGCAGCCCGCCCCCGCAGCACCGCGAGCCACCGCGAGCCGTTCCTGGAACGGACCCCGCGCTGCCCCAGCCAGTACAGCGCCACATCCCCCAGGAGGGCCGCGGAGGCCGACACCAGGAAGACGAAGAGCAGCGCCGACGGAGCCGTCTGGTGGAAGGCGACCACGGCCGCCGAGCTGACGATCGCCCCGGTCGGCACCACCGGCACCAGCGCGCCGAGCGCCACCAGCAGGAAGAGCGAGGGGTAGCCGATCGCCTGTTGCGTCGACTCGGGCGGCAGCTCCCCCGCCGCGCGCAGCAGAGCGTCGATCACCGGGCGACCTCGGGACGCACGCGCTCGCCGTGACCGAGCAGGTGCACCGCGACCTTCGGCGCGAGGCGCGCCGCCTGCCGGACGAACTCGTCGCCCGGCGCGTGGAACTCGTGCGGCCGCACCGCGTCCATCCCGATCGGCCAGTACGTGCCGTAGTGCACCGGAACCGCCGCGGCCGGGGACAGCTCCGCGAGCGCCCGCGCCGCCCGCCCCGCGTCCAGATGACCGTGACCCAGATACGGCCCCCAGCCGCCGACCGGCAGCAGCGCCACGTCCACCGGCCCCACCGCCTCGGCCATCCCGTCGAAGAGCCCGGTGTCACCGGCGAAGTACGTCCGCGCCTCCCCCTCGACGACGTACCCGAGCGCGGGGGCGCGGTGCGGCCCCACCGGCAGGCGCCGCCCGTCGTGCAGCGCCGGCACGGCCCGTACCGTCACACCCTCCACCGTCACCGAGTCGCCCGGCCCGACCTCGGTGAGCCGCAGACCCCGCCCGTCGAGCCGCCGCAGCCCCGGAACGGCCGCCGGCGCGCCGCGCGGCACGATCAGCCGCGTTCCGGGCGTCAGTCGGGCGAGCGACGGCAGATGCAGGTGGTCGGCGTGCAGATGGGAGACGAGCACCGCCTCGGCACGCTCGGCCTCGGGCGGCGGCAGCGCGCCCCGCCTGCGCCGCAGATGCGCCAGCCGGCGGGCGAAGAGCGGATCGGTGAGGAACCGGACCCCCGAGTCCTCGACCGTGCAGGTGGCATGACCCCACCAGGTGACCTCCACCGGCTCGCCGCCCTTCCGCTCGGCACTCCACTTGTCACGAGGGTAGATGTCCGGAGCGGGCGACGCGGGGCGTCTACGGTGGTTCGCGGGGGTAGCCATCCGTCAGCAAGGGGATGGGAGTCGCGGTGAGCACGATGGGGACGACCTGCAATTCGGCGCAGTGTCCGCGCTGCGGGGGCGTCCTGGCCGTCACCCAGGACGGCTGGAGGATCTGCCACACCTGTGGCTACTCCTCGCCGCCCTGAGGTCCCGCGGGAGCCCCGGAGGTGCCCTCCTCGGGCACCCGGGATCGGAGTAGGGTCGGGCCATGGACGACGTTCGGGTGGCGGCGATCGCCAGTCTCACCCCGCTCGAGGAACTCGACAGCGACCCTTTCCTGGTCGACACGCGCAGTCAGCACGCCATGTGCGCCCGCTGGGCCCTGGACAAGGGGTACGTCGTGGCGAGACAGCTGCTCTTCTACGGGATCCGGCCCGACCACGCCGTGCTCTGGGCGGACGTGGACGACGGCCACGTCGACCTCTTCGTCGCTCCCAACGAACGTGTCCTGTCTCGGGCGTTGACCGATCTGCCGGGGTTCGTCGCGGAGTGCGAGCGCCGTGGCGTACGACTGGAGACCGCGGGCCTCGACGAGCCGTCCTACGACGCCGCGGCCAAGGCGGACGTGCACCGAAGGCTCTCCATGCCCACCGCCGGCTACGACGGCTGCTAGGGGTCTCCCCGGGGCTCCCGGGACGTGTCCCCTGGCGCCCCCACCCCGCCCTGCCTGCGCCCCCTGGGTGATGTGCCACGCTTGAGGCAGGTAACGGGTGAAAGGTGAACCACGCGTGGGTGACGGGCGATGGCGTACCGCCGGCCGCTGGCGGACCGCGGGAAGCGCCCTGGTGCGGGTGATCGTGGTCTGGGCGGTGTCCACCCTGACCATGCTGGCCCTCGCCGGGCTGCTGCCCGACTTCGAACTCCAGTCGGCCGACGGCGACAGCATCACCCGCACCGCCCTCACCGCCGTGTGGGGCGCCGGCGCCTTCGGCCTCCTCGGCGCGCTGGTGTGGCCGGTCGTCGTCCGGGCGCTGCTGCTCGTACCGGCCCTGGTTCTCGGCCTGTTGGTCTTCTTCCTCAACGGCTCGCTGCTGCTGATAGCGCTCTGGCTGATCCCTGACGGGCGCGGCGCCGCCGACCCCGAGACCGCCGTCGTGGTCGCCGCGGTCATGTCGGCCGTCGCCTCGGCGACTTCTACCGCGCTCGCCGTTCGCGACGACGACGCCTACCGCCGCCGCCTCTACCGGCTCGCCGCCCGCACCCGCCCCCGCGCTGTGACGGAGGGTCCCCCCACGCCAGGCGTAGGGGGAGACCCCCCACCCGTCCCCGGCACGCTCTTCCTGCAACTCGACGGCGTCGGCCACCGGGTGCTCCGCGACGCCGTCGACGACGGCCTGATGCCGACGGTCGCCGGCTGGCTCGACACCACCCACCGGCTCACCCCCTGGCGCACCGACTGGTCGAGCCAGACCGGCGCGAGCCAGCTCGGCATCCTGCACGGCTCCAACGAGGACGTGCCCGCCTTCCGCTGGTACGAGAAGGACACCGGCCGGCTGATGGTCTCCAACCGGCCCGCGAGCGCCGTCGAGCTCCAGCGGCGGGCGATAGCCCGCACCGGGGACGGCGGGCTGCTCACCCTCGACGGCGCCTCGCGCGGCAATCTGTTCAGCGGCGGCGCCGACCAGCTCGCGCTCGTCCTGTCCATGGCCGCCCGCCGTGGCCGCCGCAACCGCTCCCGCGCCGGGTACTTCGCGTACTTCGCCGACCCCGCGAACGCCGTCCGCACCGCGGGCTCCTTCGTCGCCGAGGCCGTCCGCGAGACGGCCCAGTCGACGCGGGCGCGGCTGCGCAAGCAGACCCCGAGGGTCTCGCGCGGCGGCGCCTACCCCCTCATCCGGGCCTTCGCCACCGTCGTGGAACGGGACGTGGTCGTGGCCGCGGTGATCGGGGACCTGCTGGCCGGGCGGACCGCCGTCTACGCCGACCTCGTCGCGTACGACGAGGTGGCCCACCACTCCGGCCCGCACGGCCACGACACCGACAGGGTCCTCGCCCGGCTCGACCGGTCGATCGCGCTGATCGCCAAGGTCGCGGAGCACGCGCCCCGCCCGTACCGGATCGTGCTCCTCTCCGACCACGGCCAGAGCCCCGGCGCGACCTTCGAGGGCGTGTACGGACTGACCCTGCGGGATCTCGTGCGCGCCGGCTGCGGGCTGCCCGTGCCGCGCCGGGTCCGGCACACCCCCTGGGGGCACCCCCAGACGGAGTCTGGGGGAGGCTCGGAGGCCCGGGACGCGGCACGTGACGCGCTGCGCAGCGCCCTGCACCGGCCGGTGGACGAGGACGGCGAGCGGATGGGCGAGCAGGTGCGGGACGAGGCCGAGCCGATCGTGCTCGCCTCCGGGAACCTCGGGCTGGTCTCCTTCCCGGGCGTGCCGCACCGGATGACCCGCGAGGAGATCGACCGCCGCCACCCCGCGCTGCTGCGCACCCTCGCCAACCATCCGGGCGTCGGCTTCCTGCTCGTCGCGAGCGCCGAGCACGGTTCGGTCGTCCTCGGACGGGGCGGGGCGGAGGTGCCGCTCGCCGAACTCGCCGACGACGGGCCGCTCGCGGTCTTCGGGCCGGGCGCGGCGGACGCGGTCCGGCGCACCGACGGCTTCCCGCACGTCGCCGACATCATGGTCAACTCGATGTACGACCCCGCCACGGGAACCGTCCACGCCTTCGAGGAGCAGATCGGCTCGCACGGCGGCCTCGGCGGCGAGCAGGGGCGCCCGTTCCTGCTGTCGCCCGTGGACTTCTCCGCGCCGGTGCCGGACGGGGGCGAACTGGTGGGCGCGGAGCAGGTGCACCAGGTGCTGCGCCGCTGGCTGCGGGAGTGCGCGGGACCGCAGGTGCCGCTGGAGATTTCCCCGCGCATCAGCGATGCGGAAGCGTTTCTTCCGGTTGACGGCCCGGTCGTACCGGAGAAAAAGAGCTGATTTGGTGGGGCGTCTCACGTACCGGACCATGTCCGGGTTTGCACGACGAGAGGCGCACCACCCCCATGAGCACGGCCATGTCCGACCGGTCCGCGGTCGATTCCCCCCACCGGTCCACGGTCACCTCCGAGACCTCCGCGGAACAGAACAAGCACACCCGGCGGTTCGGACTCCCGATCGCCACCGCCCTGGTCATGGGCAACATCATCGGCGGCGGAATCTTCCTGCTGCCCGCCTCCGTCGCCCCGTACGGCACGATCAGCCTGGTCGCCTTCGGCATCCTCACCCTCGGCGCGATCGCCCTCGCGCTCGTCTTCGGCCGGCTCGCCCGCCGCCACCCGCAGACCGGCGGGCCGTACGTCTACGCCCGCGCGGCCTTCGGCGACTTCGCCGGTTTCCTCGCGGCCTGGTCGTACTGGATCACCGCCTGGGTCTCCAACGCGGCCCTCGCCGTGGCCGCCGTCGGCTACCTCGACGTGCTGATCCCCGTGCACGAGTCGAAGGCCGCCACCATCGCCGCGGCGCTCACGCTCCAGTGGCTGCCGGCGCTCGCCAACCTCGCCGGCACCCGCTACGTCGGTGCCGTCCAGCTGATCGCGACCGTCCTCAAGTTCGTCCCGCTCCTCCTGGTCGCCGTCGGCGGGCTGTTCTTCTTCGACAGCGCCAACCTCGGGCCCTTCCAGGCGGGTGACGGCGGCGCGATCGGCGCGGTCTCCGCCTCCGCCGCGATCCTGCTCTTCAGCTACCTGGGCGTGGAGTCGGCGGCCGTCAGCGCCGGCGAGGTCCGCGACCCGCGGCGCAACGTCGGCCGGGCCACCGTCCTCGGCACCCTGGGCGCCGCCGCGATCTACCTCCTCGGCATGATCGCCGTCTTCGGCACGGTCGCCCACGACCGGCTGGTCGACTCCTCGGCTCCGTTCTCGGACGCCGTGAACGCCATGTTCGGCGGCTCGTGGGGCGGCACCGCCATCGCCTGCATGGCCCTCGTCTCCATGCTCGGTGCGCTCAACGGCTGGACGCTGCTCAGCGCCCAGACCCCCTACGCGGCGGCGCGCGACGGGCTCTTCCCGAAGGTCTTCGCCCACAAGCGGCGCGGCGTGCCCACGGTCGGCGTGATCGTGACGGTCGTCCTCGCCTCGCTCCTGACCGTCTACAACTACACGGTCGGCACCGAGGGCGTCTTCGAGATCCTCGTCCTCGTCACCACGTTCACCGCCACCGTCCCGTACCTCCTCTCCACCGCCGCTCAGATCTACTTCCTGCTCTCCGGCCGCTCCGAGCGCGTCGACCGCGGCCGTCTGGTCCGCGACGGCGTCCTGGCCGCGGCCGCCTTCGGCTTCTCCATGTGGCTGGTGGCGGGCTCCGGGTACGCGGCGGTCTACCAGGGCGTGCTGTTCCTCTTCGCCGGAGTCCTCGTGTACGCGTGGATGTCGGCCCGCAAGGTGCGGCGGGAGACGTCCGAAGGCGCCCCCGACGGCACGCTCGACGGCACGGCCACCGGCACGGCCGGAATCGCTCCGGGCGGCGCGTCCGAGCGCGTGAATTCGGGCGTGCGCGCGTAGGCCGCCCGGGCGGATCCACCGCCCTCACCGGCACGTCGGGCCCGTCCCGGGGCAGTACGCAAGTCCATGAGCCCCGCCCCCGTGCCCCGCACCGAACCCGCCGCTCAGGCGGGTGTGGTGCGACGTGCGGTGCTCGTCCTGGCGCTGGTGCTCGCCGCCCTGTTCGGCGTGGGCGCCGGCGCCGTGTGCCCGGCCGGCATGGAGGCCAGGCCGGCGTCCGCGAGTCCGGCGCCCGACCTCGGCGGGGAGACGCACGAGGCCGCAGAGGCCGAGGCCACGGGGCCCGGACGGCTCCGTTCGCGGTACGGCGACGTCCGCGCCCGCGCCCGTGCCGCCCGCCCGGCTCCCGCCGGGATCCGGGCCGCCGCCCCCGTACCCGTACCCCGCCCGCGCGGCGAGGCCCGGCGGTGCGTGGTGATGCGCTGCTGAGAGGCCCGTACCTCTCACAGCCCCTCACCCCCCACCGCAAGGAGCTTCACCATGCCCGTCGACCCCTTCGTCGTTCTGCGCGCCCTGCTGCGCGCCGAGGCCGCCCGCAACGCACGTGTCGCGCCCGGGGAGTCGGAACGCGCAACGGTCCGCGAACCGGAACCCGCGCCCGCCCGGGACGAGCGTCAGGCCGGCTAGGAGAGCGCCGGCGGGCCGATTGCGGAACGCTGCCCGGTGGACGAGGCTGAGCCGATGACCTCGACCGACCGGCACACCGCTCCCGATCGGTCCGCCGGCCCCGCCGGACGCCTCGCGTCGCTCCGACCGAACGCCCTCGGCTCACGGCTCGTGTCCGTCGCCCAACACCCGTACTGGGACCGCCCCGACCCCTCGTACCTGATCCGCCGCTGGCCAGACCTCACCGCGCTCTGTGCCGCCACGCTCTTCTTCTGGGCCTCCCTCACCCCCTCGCTGGTCCCGCGCCCCTGGTACCTCCAGGGCGTCGTCGGCGGCATCACCGCCACCATCGGTTACGCGCTCGGATCCTGCGCCGCCTGGCTGTTCCGGGCGCTCGTGCGCCGCCGGCCCGGCGGGCGGACCCGCGCCAGGTGCTGGCAGGCGTACTGGGTGATCGCCGTGGTCCTCTCGGTGTGGCTCATCTCCGAGAGCGCCCGGATGCAGCGTCAGCTCCGGGTCCTGCAAGGCCTGCCGCCCGCCCTGACCTGGCACAGCCCGATGATCGCGCTCATGGCGGTCGCGCTGCTGCTGGCGCTCCTCCTCGTCGCCCGTGCCGTCCGGCTCGGGTCCGCCAAGCTGATCCGCCTGCTCGGCCGACTGCTGCCCAAGCCCGTCGCCTTCGCCGTCGGGACGCTGCTCTCCACCCTCGCCGTCCTCGTCGGCGTCCGGGACGTGGTCTTCGACCGGGGGGTCGTCGACATCGCCGACCGGATCGCGGAGGCGACCAACGGCGGTACGAAGGACGGCATCCACCGCCCCGTCTCGCGATACGTCTCCGGCGGCCCGGGCTCCCTCATACCCTGGGAGGACCTCGGCCACCAGGGCCGCAACTTCACCGGCTCCGCCCTCACCCGCGCCCGCATCACCGCCGTGAGCGGACGACGCGCCGCCGCAGACCCCGTCCGGGTCTACATACCCTCCGCGCTGCCCGCCGCCTTCGAGGACGAACGCCCCTTCGCCGCCCAGGCCCGGCTCGCCGTCCGCGAACTGGAGCGCACCGGCGCCTTCGACCGCCGCGTGCTCGCCGTCGCCGGCACCACCGGCACCGGCTGGGTCAACCCCAACGTGGCCGAGCCCCTGGAGTTCATGTACGGCGGAGACACCGCGATCGTCGCCGTCCAGTACTCGTACCTGCCCAGCTGGGTCTCCTTCCTCGTCGACAAGGAGAAGGCCGGCCAGGCCACCCGCGCACTCGTCCAGGCCGTGCGCGTCCGCATCGACGCGCTCCCCGCCGAGCGGCGGCCCAAGCTCCTGGTCACCGGCGAGAGCCTCGGCGCGTACGCCATCGAGGCCTCCTTCGACGGCCCGGACGACCTGCTCGCCCGCACCGACGGGGCCCTGCTGCTCGGCACCCCGAACTTCTCCCCGATCTCGCGGGAGATCCGCCGCGACCGCGACCCCGGCAGCCCCGTCTGGCGCCCCCAGTACGAGAACGGCGCGCGGGTCCGCTTCGCGCAGTTCCCGGCGGCCGACCTCGCCCGGCCCCCGGCCCCCTGGCAGTGGCCCCGAGCGGTCTATCTGCAGAACGCCTCCGACCCGGTCGTCTGGTGGTCGCCGGACCTCCTCCTGGACCGTCCCCCGTGGCTCGCGGACCCGCTCGGCCCGGACATCACGCCCGAGATCGACTGGTTCCCCTTCGTCGCCTTCTGGCAGACCTCGGTCGACATGGCCGTCTCGTACGGCGTGCAGGCACCGCACGGCCACCGCTACGGGGCAGGGGCCGTGGACGGCTGGGCGGCGGTGGCCCCGCCGGAGGGCTGGACGGCCGCCGACACCACCAGGCTGCGCGGCTACATCCAGCACCGCGACGCCGCGTACTGAGCCGGCGGCACCTCAGCCCGCTCCGGGGGCGCTCCGCTCGGCCGCGCCCCTGCCGTGCAGGGTGACGAGCGCCGTCAGGCCGACGGCGAGGAGCACCAGCGCCACCAGGGCCGGGACCAGACCGACGAGCGCGCCGGACGCCAGCGCGCACACCCCGCCCACGGCGAGGACCGTCGGCCGGCGCCCCGAGGTGCGCAGCACGATCGCGGCGCCGCCGAGCAGGAAGACGCCGACCCCGCCCGTCAGCGACCAGGCCACGACGCCGTGCAGCGGCTCGGAGAGACCGTAGTGGCCGGTGTCGGCGACCTGTTGCAGGACCTTCTTCATCCCGAGCGCGCACAGGACCACCCCCGCGACCAGCGGCAGGTGCAGGAAGGTGTACACGTCCCGCGCGAACCGGGTCCGCTCGTCCCCCTCCAGACCGGCGAGGCGGTGCTCCGCCCCCTCCGCGAGCCGCCGGAAGTACAGCGCCCAGATCGCGGCCGAGAGCAGCAGACCGGCCGCGGCGGCGCCCAGGACCGCGACCGTGATCGGAAGGCCGGACACCCCCACACCCATCGCCACGATCGACTCGCCGAGCGCGATGATGACGATCAGCCCGTGCCGCTCGGAGAAGTGCTCGGGGGAGTTGACCCGCCAGCCGGAGGCTCCCGTGACGTAGATCCCGCCGTAGTCGATCACCACCGCGCCCAGCCACAGCAGGAGTTGGACCATGCCGGTGTACGCGGAGCCGATCAGCAGCAGCACCAGCGGCGGCGCCACGGACAGCAGCGCGGTGCGGCGCAGGGTGGCCCGCAGGGCGGCGTCGTCGGGGCTGGAGATCCAGTACGAGACGAGGTGGAGCGTGCGCACGGCCCCGTAACACAGCACGAAGAGGAGCGGAGCCGAGAGGCCGCCCGGCGCGTCCTCGAACACCTCGGGCACCACGAGCGACACGATGAAGACGACGGCCATCACCACCACGAGCACCGCGAACAGGGCCCCGGAGTCGGCCCGGACGACGTTGCCCAGCCAGGCGAAGCAGCACCAGCACCACCACAGCAGCGCCAGCACGATCATCGCGCCGACCACGCGCATCGCCGACGGGTCGGCCGCCATCAGGGCGGTGACCTGAGTGATCGCGTACACGAACACCAGGTCGAAGAAGAGTTCGGCCGGCGTCACCCGGTGTTCGTCTCCGGCCGCCACCATCCGCGCCCGGTCCCTGCGCCACGCCATGTGCGTCTCCCACCGTCCCGGTGGCGGCCCCCGCCACCACGGCGCGAACAATACC
Organism: Streptomyces sp. NPDC012508; assembly: GCF_042902595.1. Classification (NCBI taxonomy): domain Bacteria; kingdom Bacillati; phylum Actinomycetota; class Actinomycetes; order Kitasatosporales; family Streptomycetaceae; genus Streptomyces; species Streptomyces sp. NPDC012508. The sequence goes on along the minus strand of NZ_JBIBEO010000001.1, from coordinate 993,176 downwards.
CACGCGCCGCCCGTACGGCTGTCCCGGCCATCCCTGTTTCCCTCGTGACCGGGCCTGCGCCAACTGCCCTGCGGAGAGGGCGAACTACCCCTATGATGTGACATCTTCTGTGCGGATCATCGAGGGGGAGCAGTGTTCGAGACGGTCGAAATCTCTGGTGCCGGGGCCGACAACGCGGTCGAGTCGCTCGACGTTCTGGTGACGGTCGATGACCGCGGAGCGACGTCGAACTCGGGTGAGAAGGGGATCTTCGGACGGGGCACCGGCGAAGGCTCGGTGCGCACGATTCCCGTCGCCGTCCTGCGGGAGAACCTGCAACGCATGGTGAACGGCCTTCAGCAGGTACTCGGTGAAGTGCGGGTCCCTGAGGGGGGCATGACGCTGCAGCAGGCTCAGGTGTCGTTCGAGATCACGGCGACCGGCGGCATCACTCTCGTGGGAACGTCGGCCCAGGTCGGTGCCAAGGGAGCGATCACGCTGACCTTCGGCTCGTGACGGGCGGACGGCGAGCCCCATGAGCGCTGCCTTCCGCGCCCTTCTGATCGGCGTACCTGCCTACCGTGACGACGCGATCGACGACCTTCCCTTTGTCACGGACGACATGGCCGAACTGGAGGTGGCCCTCACCTCCGCCGGCTACCTCGTGGCCGTGCACGACGTCAAGGAGACCGACCGCGACAGCATCGACTCCGCCGTCGAGGAGTTCTTCCAGGACGCCGCCCCGGGCGACACGCTGCTTCTCTATCTGAGTGGCCACGGTGTTCACCACAACGGCGTGGACTACCTCGTCCCGAAAGGCGCTTTGACGCGGTCTCACGACTTCCGCAGCAGGTGCCTCTCGCTCGACTTCAGCACGTACGTCGAACGCAGCCGCGCCGGTGATGTCGCCGTCTTCGTGGATGCCTGTCGCGAGGGCATCGTCCTGAAGGAGATGGCGGCGGTCAACGCCGCCGGCTGGTCGGACATGCAGGTGGATCGGGCCGGCGCGCGCCACTACTGCCATGTGTACGCCTGCTCGCCCGGCGAGCGTGCTCGTTACACGACGGCGGGCAACAGCACGTTCAGCATCTTCTCGAGGGCGCTCAGCTCCGTGGTGATCAGCGAGAGCGGGCCACGCACACTCGGCGAGCTGAAGGAACAGCTGCAGATGGCGGCGGACGCCCTGACCGCCGAGCACAACCTTCCTCGGCAGCAGATCAGGGTGCGTACCGAGACGGAGACCGACGCCTTCGCCCTCTTCGACCGTCCGGATCGCGACGATCCCGGTGCGGCCGGAGAGCACGCCTGGGTGGCCGCCGCTCGGGAGCATCCTGCGTGGAAGCAGATCGGTGACGGCCCGGGTGCCGCCGAAGGCATGAGAGAGGCGGCAATCTCCATCATCGCGCACGTCGCCGAGCAGACGGATCACGACGAAGCCTTGCTGCAGGGCGACTCCTGGCGGCCCGTCGGCTTCGCCGAGCGGATGACCGGTCGCATGGGCTGGTTGCTCTCCAAGGTTCTCAATCCTGAGAAGCTGGCACTCTCACCGGCGGAAGCCGCCCTGCTGGTGGTCGCTCCCTTCCTCTACGAGGCCTGCGCGAACCGTGCGGCGGTGGACATGCTGGGAGCCGATCCCACGAACTTCGGAGCGACCCCCTGTCCGTCTCCCGCGCGTGCGAACTATGAGCAGTTCGTCTCCACGCGGCCGAGGCTGGTACGCCGGGCGTTCTCGTCCGGAAAGGCTGGCGCGACACACGACATCGCATGGTGGCTGTTCCGGCGCTGGCTGGCCAGGAAGCCTGGAGACTTCCACGATCAGGTGCTGGAAGGGCTGCTCGGTCCGCTGGAGTTCATGAGCGAGAACGTCTCGGCCGGTGATCGCAAGCTGGTCGCCGAGCTGTTCGAGCTGGACACGCTCTCGACGCTGATGCGCTCGCTGCGGACCTCGTTCGACATCGCGACCGTTCGGCCGGAGCGACAACTGGCGGGATCCACCGAGGCGGAACAGCGCATCCGGGAGCAACTCCTGATCGTGCTGCTCATCGTGGCGCACCACCTGGCGATCGACCCCGTCCTGCTGCCCGATGTCGTCGTGGAGCACCTGGACATCAGCTACTCCGTGGACATGGCGGAGCTTCACAGAACGATCGAGACGGCGGTCTGGCATCCGCGTGGCCGAACCCGCGTGCTCAACGCCGCCTGCCGCCATCCGGCGGTCGGTCTCGCGTTGCGGCAGCAGGCTGATCTGCTCGACGCCGTTCTCGGTTCGATCGACGTCCAGGCCGGTAGCGAACCCCAACTGGCTCCGCTTAAGGACCTGCCCGTGCATGCCACGGCCGACCAGGTGCGTCCGGCGGCCGACGCTCAGGGCCGACCCGCCTACGAGTCCACGGACCTGCGCTTCCGTCTCGCGGACGACCGCATCCAGGAACTCCTCATGGGCGAGCAGCTGTACGGCGATCCCGCCCTGGCGATCAGGGAGTTGTACCAGAATGCCCTGGACGCCTGTCGCTACCGCGGTGCGCGCACGGCCTATCTTCGGCGGGGGAACGCTCATCTGGCCGAGTGGTCGGGGCGCGTCCACTTCGTTCAGGGCGTGGACGAACGGGGCCGGGCCTACATCGAGTGCACGGACAACGGCATCGGCATGGGGGAGCGTGAACTGCGGGAGGTCTTCTCGCACGCCGGTATGCGGTTCGCCGACCTGCCCGAGTATCTCGACGAGCAGGCGGCCTGGCGCGATGCGGGCATCGAGATTCATCCGAACAGCCGTTTCGGTATCGGTGTCCTGAGCTACTTCATGATCGCGGACGACATCTCGGTGACCACTTGCCGGCTGGACCACGAGGGCCACCCCGGCCACCGGCTGCGGGTCGACATCGCGGGGCCGGGCTCTCTCTTCCACATCCGCGACCTGGGCCGCGGACACGACGCCTTCACCACCGTGCGGCTGTACCTCCGCTCACCGGACGACGCGCCGTCCTGTACGGACCTGCTGCGGCGGCTGCTGTGGATCTCCGAGTACGCGGTCACCGCGACGGATGGGGCGACACGGTTGGAGTGGGAGCCCGGGCGGCTCTCCCGCGTGGCGCCCCTGGGCGCCGCGGACCCCCACGTCGAGAGTGCGGAACGGGCCGAAGGCGCGACGGCGGACGCCACCTCCAGTGCCGACGTCTGGTGGACCAGCACGACCGGGGGCGTTCTGGCGGACGGGGTGTGGATGGGCGTGTCCCTGTTCGGGGCGGTCGTCAACCTGACCGGGCCGTACGCACCTCAGTTGACTGTGGACCGACGGCGCGCTCTCGCCTACGACAGGTCGCACGTCACCGATCTCCTCCACCGGGAGATCGGTGCGCTGATGGGGCCGGATGCTGAGGTGCTGGAACACGGTTGGCTCGCGGAGCTCGCCAAGCATCAGCCGCCCCTCGCGGACGCCGTGGCCGAGGCGGCGGTGGCATGCGGCTTCGCGCCGTGGTCCGTGCACGGCCACGAGATGGACATCACGGCTGTCGGCTGCTTCCCCTCGGACGTCGAGCTGCTGAGTGATCTGGATCCGACCGACAGGCGCTTCGGCGCTCAGCGAATTCCGGAGTACATCGCGGACTGGCGCGCGCTGGCATGGGCGGCCGCCGGATTCTTCCCCGGCGTGTCTGTCGCCGCTGCCACGAGCATTCCCTTGGCGCAGCCCACGGACGGCAGATTGCTCGCTCTCCAACGGCATTCCAGGAGCCACTATCGGTCGGTCACGATCCGACAGGACGAGTGGGTGCGGCTTGGTCAATCCGTGCCGCTGGGGCATGTGTTGTGGTTCGCCGACCTTGTGGGGCGTCGTCCTGAGGTGGTTGCGGCGAGGCTGATGGAGCTCGGGCTGGAGTTGCCGGAGGGCGTCGTGTTGCCCGAGACGGTCGACTCTGACGACCTTCGTATCCTCAGCGAGGAAATCGACGGACAGGATCCGTGGCTGGATTCGGCGTTTGTCGTGCCGTTGGGGCACGTGCTGCGGGCCGCCCATCGGATGGTGCGTCGTCCTGAGGTGGTGGCGGCGAGGTTGGTGGAGTTGGGGTTGCGGTTGCCGGAGGGCGTCGTGTTGCCCGAGACGGTCGACCCTGACGACCTCCGTATCCTCAGCGAGGATGCCGACGAAGAGAGACCGTGGCTGGATTCGGCGTTTGTCGTGCCGTTGGGGCACGTGCTGCGGGCCGCCCATCGGATGGTGCGTCGTCCTGAGGTGGTGGCGGCGAGGTTGGTGGAGTTGGGGTTGCGGTTGCCGGAGGGCGTCGTGTTGCCCGAGACGGTCGACCCTGACGACCTCG